>NZ_FQXC01000020.1 GCF_900129875.1 Marivita hallyeonensis
ATGGCAAAGGAAAAGTTTGAGCGCGGCAAGCCGCACTGCAACATTGGCACGATTGGTCACGTTGACCACGGCAAGACGACGCTGACGGCGGCGATCACGAAGTACTTTGGCGACTTCAAGGCGTATGACCAGATCGACGGTGCACCGGAAGAAAAGGCCCGTGGTATCACCATTTCGACCGCGCACGTGGAATACGAGACCGACGCGCGTCACTACGCCCACGTCGACTGCCCCGGCCACGCCGACTACGTGAAGAACATGATCACCGGTGCGGCGCAGATGGACGGCGCGATCCTGGTTGTGAACGCAGCCGACGGCCCGATGCCGCAGACCCGCGAGCACATCCTGCTGGGCCGTCAGGTGGGTATCCCCGCCATGGTCGTGTTCATGAACAAGGTGGACCAGGTCGACGACGAGGAGCTGCTCGAGCTCGTCGAGATGGAAATCCGCGAACTGCTTTCCGAGTACGACTTCCCGGGCGACGACATTCCGATCGTGGCGGGCTCCGCGCTTGCGGCGATGGAAGGCCGTGACCCGGAAATCGGCGAGAACAAGATCCGCGAACTGATGCAGGCGGTGGATGACTACATCCCGCAGCCCGAGCGTGCCGTGGACCAGCCGTTCCTGATGCCGATCGAAGACGTGTTCTCGATCTCGGGTCGTGGTACGGTTGTGACCGGTCGTGTCGAGCGTGGCGTGATCAACGTGGGCGACGAGATCGAGATCGTCGGCATCCGCGACACCACCAAGACGACCTGCACGGGCGTGGAAATGTTCCGCAAGCTCTTGGACCGCGGTGAAGCGGGCGACAACATCGGCGCACTCCTGCGCGGTGTGGACCGCGAAGGCGTTGAGCGCGGACAGGTGCTCTGCAAGCCGGGTTCGGTGACCCCGCACACGAAGTTCGAAGCCGAGGTCTACATCCTGACCAAGGAAGAAGGCGGCCGTCACACGCCGTTCTTCGCGAACTACCGTCCGCAGTTCTACTTCCGCACGACCGACGTGACCGGCACCGTGACGCTGCCGTCGGGCACCGAGATGGTGATGCCGGGTGACAACCTGAAGTTCGACGTCGAACTGATCGCGCCGATCGCCATGGAAGAAGGCCTCCGCTTCGCCATCCGCGAAGG
>NZ_FQXC01000018.1 GCF_900129875.1 Marivita hallyeonensis
ATAATGTGATGGATTGGATGCCCCTCCTGCCGTTTCATAATGGACTCGGTTTAGAAAGAAGGAGGGAAACCAATGTCAGAGCTTCATATTTTAGGCGTAGATTTGGCCAAGCGAACGTTCGCGGCATGCGGCGCTGATAATGATGGTTATGTTATCTTCAGGAAGAAACTGACCCGATCTCAGTTCCAGAAAATGCTGTCAGACCTGCCGCCTTGCATCGTTGCCATGGAAGCATGCAGCTCGGCTCACCACTGGGGACGCATGGCCCGCGCTGCCGGTCATGACGTGCGCTTGATCCCACCGCTCTACGTCAAACCATTTGTTAAGCGGCACAAGAACGATGCCATCGACGCAGAAGCGATTGCCGAAGCGGCGTCCCGACCCTCAATCCGAACTGTTGCGGTGAAGGACGAAGACCAGCAAGCGCAGGCGGTGCTCTTTCGCACGCGCGAACTTTTCGTGCGGCAACGCACTCAATTGGTCAACGCGGTACGGGCACATCTGGCGGAGTACGGGATAATCTTGCCCCAGCAACGGCGCAACGGACACGCCTTCGCATCAAGATGCCGGACCGAATTGGACGCTGCTCCTTTGGACGTCGCAAACATCGTGGAAGCGTATCTGCGCCAGATCGAGAGCATCGATACTGAGGTCACCGCCCTCGATGTGAAGATCAAGAAAGGCGCGTTGCGAAACGAAAGAGCGCGACGCATGCAAACCATGCCTGGCATTGGACCCATGACAGCCATGGCCGTTCAGGCCTTTTGTCCACCGACAGAGAATTTTCGCAAGGGTCGGGATTTTGCGGCCTGGCTGGGATTAGTGCCGCGACAACATTCAACAGGCGGTAAGGATCGGCTTGGGCGGATCACGAAAATGGGTCAGCGTGACGTGCGAAAGCTCCTGATCGTTGGAGCTATGTCCGTCATAAGTGCGAGCGAACGCAAAGGCCATTGCGATGACCCATGGCTCGCCCGTATGCTTGCAAAACGACCGCGCATGGTGGTGGCGGTTGCCTTGGCCAATCGGATGGCACGACGTCTTTGGGCAATGCTCACCAAAGGGTGCGACTATGACATTCGGGCTGCCGCCTAAGTCGGCGCAGTCAGGATACCGGCAGGACTGAGAGGACGAAGGACAAGTTACGGAACACGACGATCATGAGATCGGCAGCGGACAAACCAGGATAAAACGGCGGCCTTCGAGCCCGTTAATGTGATTGGGACCCGCGCCTCGCATCTCCATAAGGGCCCGCCGCCTGTGTTGCGGCACTTCAGAGGCCGGACACATGACTGCACCCGATCAGGCGTTCCAAAGCTTAGAATTCACTCACAGTAAACGGGGCATCCACACACGTTTTATGT
>NZ_FQXC01000017.1 GCF_900129875.1 Marivita hallyeonensis
CGATTTAGGTGAAAAACTCGACCTACTACATCTTGTACTTGACCTGCGTGAGCTTTCTCAACCCGCTGTAATCGCGGTCAAAGGTAGTGTTTTTGGCTGTTGGCTTAGAGAGCGGCTCTGATCCTTAACATGGAACCATTTTGGCAAGACGTTTTAGGTTCTGGGCGGTTGCGGCGAGGAGGAATTCTTCGTTGGCTCCTTTGAGGCCTCGGAGCCGGAGGCGTTTGAAGCCGAGATGCCGTTTCAGGTGGGCGAACAACATCTCGACTTTCTTTCGTCGTCGTCGGCTCTCGTCATAGGCGGCCGTATTGCGCAGATCGCGGGCTGTCTGACGCGCCTCTTCGTCCATGTGGCGCGTGACGGTTCGAAATGGCGCATCCGTGCAGGCCTTCTTGATCGGACATGCGCCGCAAGTGTCTTTCCCAGCAAAGTAGCTTTTGATCCGGTCATCTTTTCTGATCCGGCGCAACGGCATCTCGTGCCCCTCAAGGCAAGTGTAACTGTCACGCTCCGGGTCATATTGGAAATGGCTGATGTCGTACTTGCCATTGGTCTGGTGCTGACGATCCAGCACCGGCACATGCGGCGCAACCTTGCGCTTAAGGAGCCAGGCGAGGAATGGGCCAGTGCCGTATGATCCATCAGCAGCTACGCGATCTGGTTGAAAGTCATGCCGTTCCCAGCTGCGAACCAACATGGTCTTGGCCGCAACGATCTCTTGGCTGAGCCGGGCGGGCGTCGCCTCGACATCCATGATGATGCCATGATCGGTATCGACCAGATAGTTGGTCTCGTAGCTGAAGCGACCAGGGCCATCCTTCAGCGACCATGCCGCTTCCGGGTCGGTCTCCGAGATGTACTTGGGTGGTTTCTTCTTGGGGCTGGATTGTGCTGCGCCGTCGGCCTCCGCCAGTTTGTCCAAATAGTCAGCGACCGGGCGCTGCACTTGATCCTTGTGCGACCAGACTTTCTGAACCGCGTCGGGTCCATCTTTGCGATCCCTATTGGCATCTGCCTCGATGGTGCTGCCGTCGATGGCCGCGTCCGTCCCACCCACTATTCCGAAGCCGATGCACTTCTCAACGACGCTCTCGAACAGACGGCGCAGCACATCGCCATCCGCGAAGCGCCCGTGGCGGTTCTTGGAAAAAGTCGACCGATCCGGCACTCGGCCTTCCAGGCCCAACTTGCAAAACCACCGATAAGCCAGATTGAGATGGACTTCCTCGACCAAACGCCGTTCGGATCGGATACCGTACAGATAACCGATCAGCAGCATGCGCAGCATCAACTCAGGATCGACGGACGGTCGGCCTGTGTGGCTGTAGAGAGCTGCCAGTTCCCGCCGGATCTCGTCAAAGTCCAACAGCCAGTCGATCCGACGTAAAAGGTGGTCCTGCGGTACGTGATCCTCGATCCGGAACCGATAGAACAGGTTCTCTTGCGTCTCCAGCCGTCCCATCATTGCTGTTATCCTCCCCGCCAATATGGCAAGTGAATCAGTGATTTGGAGGTGGATCAAGGGATTGGCCACCGATAGCATGCAGGTAAATAATTGAGACAGAACTATAGGTGACTGCTATGCGACGCGTCGGGGCGCTGGTCTTTCCGGGCTTTGAGCTGCTCGATCTGTTCGGGCCGCTTGAGATGTTCGGCTTGCTCAAAGATTACTTTGACCTCCAACTGGTCGCAGAGACCTCTGAACCCGTTGCAAGCAATCAGCAGGTGCGCGCCAATCCGGACGTGACATTCAAAGATGCAGATCGCTTTGATGTCCTGTTCGTTCCCGGAGGCATGGGAACACGCCGAGAGGTGAGCAACACGGCTCTCTTGGATTGGATCAGAACCGTGTCGGAATCGGCGGAGTATGTCCTGAGTGTGTGTACCGGCAGTTTACTTCTTGCCGGTGCGGGAGTTCTGGACGGGCGGCGCGCAACGACGAACAAAGCGGCCTTCACCAAAATCGCGGACCAATACCCGAAGGTCGATTGGGTGAAGCAAGCTCGATGGGTCGAGGATGGCAAGTTCATCACCTCTTCCGGTGTCTCAGCCGGGATGGATATGGCTCTGGGTGCAATCGCGCTGATGCATGATCGGGAGACAGCCGAAAAAGTCGCGATGTGGAGCGAGTATGATTGGC
The DNA here is from genome assembly GCF_900129875.1 of Marivita hallyeonensis. Classification (GTDB taxonomy): domain Bacteria; phylum Pseudomonadota; class Alphaproteobacteria; order Rhodobacterales; family Rhodobacteraceae; genus Marivita; species Marivita hallyeonensis. The sequence goes on from NZ_FQXC01000017.1 coordinate 2,141, forward strand.
ACGAGGACAAAGACTGGGACCCGTTCGCTAAGATACATGGCCTCATCTGATCAGGCGGAGTTTTTCACCGGTATC
>NZ_FQXC01000016.1 GCF_900129875.1 Marivita hallyeonensis
CAAAAACACTACCTTTGACCGCGATTACAGCGGGTTGAGAAAGCTCACGCAGGTCAAGTACAAGATGTAGTAGGTCGAGTTTTTCACCTAAATCGGTCGTTTTAGCCGCATTGGTTTTGGCCAGAATTTTTTGGAAGAGTTCTCGATCTTGAGATGTTCGTGTTACCTTGAAGCATGGAGCATGGAGCATGGAGCATGGAGCATGCGGACAAGACACACGAAGGAAGCCGCAAGACATGGGCCAAAGCAATTTTCATTTCGGTCTTCTTGTGCATTTGGCTAACGCTAATGACCGCAGGGCTTATGGCTGGGGCCTGCCGCCAAGACCGATATCAAGGTGAGAAAAAGCTTCGCTTCTGCAACATCTCCCTGACCGCAGCCGAACCGTTCAAGATATTCCCTATCGAACGGGCAAAAGGCTCAATTATCCACCTTGAAAGAGGTATCGCGTTAGCTCAGATGGAACACGATGAAGATGCGATTGATGCTTTCGCTCAGGCCGTCATTTCATCAAGAGTGACACGCGGTTCGTTCGAAAGAGAACTGCACAAGCGTATGCGTGGCCTCGAAGATGAACGCATCGTTGCCCTTTGGAATTCAGTGGTTCGAGCTATCGAATGATCTCTTTAGTCAGCCAAAACTCGTACGTTTTAGGAAATTCCAGAAACCACCGTTTTAGGAAAGCTGGCGCAATCATTCACCAAAAAATTGGAACTTTTTTCGAGGCAGGATGAAGGCTGCTACAGCCCCAACAAGATAGACTGGCACTATTATTTCGGGGAACATCTGTGGGAGACGAAGTGCAACCTGAACGCCTGCTATGATGCCAATCGGGTGTCCGAACCCGATCAAAGCGCCAGCAAGCGCACCTACGAGGGGAAATGCGGCACAAATCCAAAGTAGGTCTTGCCACCAAGACTGCCCCATTCTTGAAAAGATATTCCAAGCCCAAATGCCTGCGGCAAACCCAGAAGTGGCTCCCACATGATATCGGCTAAATGGTGAATGCCCTGAATTGACATTAGCTTCATAAACAAAGCCCGACACACTTGCACAAATGACTGCTAAAAGAACACTTATCCATCGGTTCACCGGGAAGCACCTCACCATTAGTCAAAAGCATCTTATCTGATCCCGCTGCTAGTACTAGGCTCGAACAAATCATTCAGCACAAAAGGGAAAGTCTACTAGATCAATGTTTTAATTATAATTTATTTTCGCATAGTACGGGTGTTATGTGATGCGGCTGGAGTAGGGTGTGTGCTTGCACGCACCACCATGCAAACTGTTTGTCGTATCATCTGCCACTGGAGACCCCTTTACGCCTCATGGGTTCGAGATAATCGCTGAACGTGATGTCACCGGCGGACGCCGGGACCGGATCGCGTCACCCGTCTTCACGGCGCATCGGGAAGTAGGCGGCCACATCACGCGCAAGGGCGCTGGTCGGATCAACCCACTCGAGCGTCCCATTCTCCGCACGGCGAATATCGTGGCTTGGGTCATAATTATGCTCGACAAGAATCGTTTGCCGCTCACGGTAATGTCGGTTCTCGAAATCCCCGTGCCACAGGTGACAGACGGTGTTGTCAATCACATTGAGCGACTGACCCACACTTGCACGCAAGCGATGCGCCCAAGCATTCACATCCGCCCTCAGACATCCGCCATGGTACTCGATGTCCAGGAGGCCATCGAGCCAGTCGCGCATCGCGCACGCAAGAAGCACATCACCGCTCCCGAGAATTGCGCCCTCATACAGTCCACAAGCGTCGATCTCTGCGCGCCGCGCCGCCCAGGCGATCCCGCTTGCAATCCGCGCGCGCGGATGCGGGGTGCTTCGCTTCGCTCTGTTCGGGTCACGTTCACGCACACGTGCCGTCAGAAATGCGTCCCGATCGGTCGCGCCAGCCGCGAAACTGGATTGTGAGAAGAAGGGACCGGCCTTCAGCAGATCTTCGAGCGATTGCGCGGATTGCGTCGTCTCTTTGGTGAGGTGATGCACGGTCTCGAAAAGCTGCACCAAGCCACTGTCCGCTGCCAGACGCTCGGTCGTAAGCCTTGGCCAGTCCGGGTTCGAAAACACGACATCGCAATCGACCCAAGCGACGAATTCAACCTCCGACGGAAGCCGGGAAATCGCGATATTGAGCAGATTCTCTTTTTGCCACAGCCGATCTTCCCCCGTCAGTTGGATCACCTGATCCGCGTCAGAAGATGACAATTCGAACGCACCGTTTCGTTCTAATTCGACCACCAGAAGGGGAACTGACAGATGCTTGCGGAAGGTCTGAAAATTCTCGTAGCGCTGACGATATTTTGCAGGATTGAAATACGAGGTCACCACCCAGAGAGAGGCTGTCCCGATTGTTCGGGCCGTGTCCGTCATTCACAGCGCTCCGTCATCTCATTTCCCGCCGTCACAGTTTCGCTTGACAGCCGGGTCTATCGCAAAGTGTGGCGGACCCCAAGGGCGCTTGGACAAACGGATCATAACGGCATAAAATCAACATAAAACGTGTGTGGATGCCCCGTTTACTGTGAGTGAATTCTAAGCTTTGGAACGCCTGATCGGGTGCAGTCATGTGTCCGGCCTCTGAAGTG
>NZ_FQXC01000015.1:0-2500 GCF_900129875.1 Marivita hallyeonensis
GTGCTTTTGATCTTGGTTCCAGTGCGTCGCGCTCTGACTTTAGCGCGCCGGTTTTATTATTACTGGATCAAATCAAGCCTATCGGGCCATTAGTACCGGTCAGCTGAACGCATTGCTGCGCTTACACCTCCGGCCTATCGACGTGGTGGTCTACCACGGCCCTCAGGGATACCTTGTTTTGAGGGGGGCTTCCCGCTTAGATGCCTTCAGCGGTTATCCTGTCCGATCATAGCTACCCTGCACTGCGGCTGGCGCCACAACAGGTCCACCAGTGGATCGTTCACCCCGGTCCTCTCGTACTAGGGGCAACTCCTCTCAAGTATCCTACACCCACGGCAGATAGGGACCGAACTGTCTCACGACGTTCTAAACCCAGCTCACGTACCTCTTTAAACGGCGAACAGCCGTACCCTTGGGACCTGCTCCAGCCCCAGGATGAGATGAGCCGACATCGAGGTGCCAAACACTGCCGTCGATATGGACTCTTGGGCAGTATCAGCCTGTTATCCCCGGCGTACCTTTTATCCGTTGAGCGATGGCCCTCCCACTTGGGACCACCGGATCACTATGGCCGTCTTTCGACTCTGCTCGACTTGTCAGTCTCGCAGTCAGGCTGGCTTCTGCCATTGCACTCAACGAGCGATTTCCGACCGCTCTGAGCCAACCTTCGCGCGCCTCCGTTACGCTTTAGGAGGCGACCGCCCCAGTCAAACTACCCGCCACGCAGGGTCCCGGATCCGGATAACGGACCGCGGTTAGACATCAAGAATGCAAAGGGTGGTATCTCAAGGGCGGCTCCACCGAGACTGGCGTCCCGGCTTCAAAGCCCACCACCTATCCTGCACATTGCAGTCCTGATGCCAGTGCGAAGCTGTAGTAAAGGTGCACGGGGTCTTTCCGTCTAACCGCGGGAAGCCTGCATCTTGACAGGCAATTCAATTTCGCTGAGTCGATGTTGGAGACAGCGGGGAAGTCGTTACGCCATTCGTGCAGGTCGGAACTTACCCGACAAGGAATTTCGCTACCTTAGGACCGTTATAGTTACGGCCGCCGTTTACCTGGGCTTCAATTCAGAGCTCTCACCCCTCCTTTTAACCTTCAGGCACCGGGCAGGCGTCAGACCCTATACGTCGTCTTGCGACTTCGCAGAGCCCTGTGTTTTTAATAAACAGTCGCCACCCCCTGGTTTGTGCCCCCAGCCCCTAGTTGCCTAGGAACCGGGCCTCCTTCTCGCGAACTTACGGAGGTATTTTGCCGAGTTCCTTCAACATCGTTCTCTCAAGCGCCTTGGTATTCTCTACCAGTCCACCTGTGTCGGTTTAGGGTACGGTCTCATGATGGAGCTATTTCCAGGAACCGATCAGCGGCCCCTCCAATCCGATAAGGAGGAACAACCTTCACGATCCGTCACTTCCATCTGGCCCAGGAATATTAACCTGGTTCCCATCGCCTACGCCTTTCGGCCTCGGCTTAGGGGCCGGCTTACCCTGCTCAGATTAGCTTTAAGCAGGAACCCTTGGACTTTCGGCGAGAGTGTCTCTCACACTCTTTGTCGCTACTCATGTCATCATTCTCGCTAGTGATCACTCCACGGGATCGCTCACGCGCCCGCTTCACAGTAAGCTCCTTGTCTCCAAAACCTTCCGAAGAAGGCTAAAGAGACATGGAACTATGTCACACTACGCTCTGCTACCATGCACTATGTGCATCCGAAGCTTCGGCTCATGGCTTGAGCCCCGTTACATCTTCGCCGCAGGACAACTTGTTTAGACCAGTGAGCTGTTACGCTATCTTTAAAGGATGGCTGCTTCTAAGCCAACCTCCTGGTTGTTTTGGTCGTCCCACCTGCTTTCCCACTTAGCCATGAATTGGGGGCCTTAGCTGTCGGTCAGGGTTGTTTCCCTCTCCACTACGGACGTTAGCATCCGCAGTGTGTCTGCCATCTAGTACTCCCGGGTATTCGGAGTTTGGTTAGGATCAGTAAGCCTGTGGGGCCCCATTACCCATCCAGTGCTCTACCCCCCGGGGTATTCGGATGACGCTCTACCTAAATAGATTTCGCAGAGAACCAGCTATCTCCGAGTTTGATTGGCCTTTCACCCCTAGGCACAGCTCATCCCGATCCTTTTCAACGGATGTGGGTTCGGTCCTCCAGTTGGTGTTACCCAACCTTCAACCTGGCCATGCCTAGATCACTCGGTTTCGGGTCTGATCCATCTAACTCATGCGCCCTATTAAGACTCGCTTTCGCTGCGCCTACACCTAACGGCTTAAGCTTGCTAGATAGACCAAGTCGATGACCCATTATACAAAAGGTACGCCGTCAGTTCGTAAAGAACCTCCGACTGATTGTAGGCGTTCGGTTTCAGGTACTGTTTCACTCCCCTCGTCGGGGTGCTTTTCACCTTTCCCTCACGGTACTGGTTCACTATCGGTCAGTAAGGAGTACTTAGCCTTCGAAGGTGGTCCTCCGATCTTCAGACAGGATTTCACGTGTCCC
>NZ_FQXC01000019.1 GCF_900129875.1 Marivita hallyeonensis
GGGTCGGCGAGTGTTGAGGTGTCGCCGAGGGCGCCGTAGTCGTTTTCGGCGATCTTGCGCAGGATGCGGCGCATGATCTTGCCGGAGCGGGTTTTGGGTAGGCCGGGAGCCCATTGGATGAGGTCCGGGCTGGCGATCGGGCCGATCTCGGTGCGGACCCAGGTGCGCAGCTCCTTGGTGAGTTCATCCGACGGCTCCACCCCGTTCATCAGGGTAACATAGCAGTAGATGCCCTGGCCCTTGATCTCGTGCGGGTAGCCCACCACGGCGGCCTCGGCCACCTTGGCATGCGCCACCAGCGCCGACTCCACTTCCGCCGTGCCCATGCGGTGGCCCGAGACGTTGATCACGTCGTCCACGCGGCCGGTGATCCAGTAATCCCCGTCGGCGTCGCGCTTGCAGCCGTCGCCCGAGAAGTAATAACCCTTGTAGTCCGAGAAGTAGGTCTTCTCGAACCGCTCGTGATCGCCCCAGACGGTGCGCATTTGCCCCGGCCAGCTGTCTTTCAGCGCCAGAACGCCCTCGGTCGGGACGGAGTGAATCTCCTCCCCCGATTGCGGGTCGAGCACCACGGGCTGCACCCCGAAGAACGGCTTCATCGCCGCGCCGGGCTTCGTCGCATGCGCGCCCGGAAGCGGGGTCAGCAGGTGCCCGCCGGTTTCGGTCTGCCACCACGTATCCACGATGGGGCAGCGGCCGCCACCGATGATGTCATTGTACCAGTTCCACGCCTCGGGATTAATGGGCTCGCCCACCGTGCCGAGGATTCGCAAGGAACTTAGATCGCATTTGGTTGCGAATTCGTTACCCTGGCCCATCAAAGCGCGAATGGCTGTCGGGGCGGTGTAGAACTGATTTACCTTGTGTTTTTCGCAAACTTGCCAAAAACGCGAGGCATCCGGATAGGTCGGCACGCCTTCGAACATCACGGTGGTCGCACCGTTCGCCAAGGGCCCGTAAACAATGTAGGAATGCCCGGTCACCCAGCCCACATCGGCGGTGCACCAGTAGACGTCGCCATCGTGGTAATCGAACACGACCTCATGGGTGAGGGCGGCGTAAACCAAATATCCACCACTTGAGTGCACAACCCCCTTGGGCTGCCCGGTGGAGCCCGATGTGTAGAGAACGAAAAGGGGATCTTCGGCATTCATTTCAGCGGGCTGGCTGAC
>NZ_FQXC01000014.1 GCF_900129875.1 Marivita hallyeonensis
AGTCTCCGGCGGTTTCGATCGCATCGACGATGCGGGTGGTGATCTCCTGATGGATATCGAATTTCTGTGTCTTGCGGGCCATGAGCTTTCTCCTTTCGCCGTTTGAAAGCCGCGACTGTCGCGGCCTGATGGCGACCGGTGAGGCAGGACCAAACAGCCCTGGCACCCCGTAGGGGCGGGCAAAGCGAAAAGACGGCGTATGCCGTTGCGAGGGCTGAGGGGGTCTGCCAGGGATGCCCAGAAAAAGGCCGTGACTGACGCGCTCAAAACTCTTGGCGAGAACAGGAGAAGCGTGCCCCGCAAAGCGGACACGAAGAAGCTATTCAAATATCAGGGGATCGGCGGCGCTGACGTCACTTGATGCGGGAAACCGTCGAGCGGGAGACCCCGAGAACGCGGGCGATCTCAGCGTTGTCCTGTCCCTCACGACGCATCTTGAACACCACGTCGCGCTGATACTGAGAAAGCTTTGGGGGTCTACCAAGCCTGCGCCCGGCCCGTTTGGCACGTTCGCGGCCCTCGGCGGTGCGCTCGGCAATCAAGGATCGCTCGAATTCTGCAAGACCGCCCAGGACAGTGAGAATGAGTTTACCGGTGGGCGTGGTGGTGTCCGCCCATGAATCCGCAAGCGCCTTCAACTTCGCGCCCTTGGTTTCGATCTCGTGGACGATATCCAGAAGATCACGCGTTGACCTGGCCAACCGATCGAGACGCGTGACCACCAGCACATCCCCGTCGGAGAGCGTGGCCAAGGCTTTCCTCAGCTCGGGCCGATCACTCCGCGCCCCGCTCATCGTCTCCTTGAACACGGGATCGCACCCTGCCGCGCCAAGCTGTTCTAGCTGAGCATCGAGGGTCTGGCCGGAAGTGGAAACGCGCGCGTAGCCGATAGAAGTCATGCAGGCATTATGAACGCGATTTCTGCACGCTCCAAGCGATTGATATCATTGGATCAAGAAAGGTGTGCATAAGTCTTGGTTTTTGCTGTCTCTTGAAAGCTGTAGGTTCTGGACGATCAAATTCTTATGATTGGTCCCAGATCACCTCGCACTCGCGAATACGGACGTCCATCCTTGCAATCCCGGTCTCTATGCCGTCACGAGCGAACATCTTGCCAAGCTCACGGGCTCTATTCATCCATAGCGGTCCACCGATTTCTTCAGACACTACTTTCGCTTTCTTTGCGCCGTATTCATTGATTCCGTAGGTAACAAGAAAATCGACAAAGTTGTGCGCACGTTCCACCTCATTGAAGTCAATCTCGTGGCCTTGATCGCGTAACGTCGAGACGATTGAACCGTAGACACTTACTTGGAAGAGACATTCTTTGTATCTCGAAAGACTCGGCTCCGATGATGCTCCCGCTGATCCGGCAATCCCGAGGATCAAGGCTGAGGCCAAGATGTAAGTTCTGTTCCGCATGGTTCCGATCCCTCATGTTTCATGGGCATCAATAGCCATGAAACGCGCCAAAACTTGGGTCTGAATAAGAAAAATCAGGCGAAATATTTTTTTCGATGCGCCCCAATCCTGGCTTGTTCGATCAGTAAGTTGCGATGAATGACGTGTTCGTCCCCTAAAACATCGACTAGGAAGCACGTCCGCGCTCATCGATCAATCACCACTCGACATTGAAAAATATCGATGCCGTCAACTTTGCGATCGCCCGCCTAATGATAAGGCCATCATAGATGATGACATTGTACGGTTTGCGATCACGCTCAAGGATCGATCGTCGCGTGCAAAAATCACGAATTATGAACGCCTCGACCGTCTCTTTCATTTCAAGCACTTACTGCGTGCAAAAGTTGCGTGCAAAAAATAGCAACGTTGAGGGAACCGGCCCATCTTTCAAAAGAACTACGTGTCAGCTACCATCACTATGTACCGGTTGTGGTATCAAAAAGTTTAAGGAGCTGACCAGGTGGCCGCTCAACCAAACAAGAGAGAAGTTTTCCTTTGCCATAGCAGCAAAGATAAGCACTACGTGCGAAAGCTAGCGCTACACCTGGAAGCAATGGGGGTTGGCCCTTGGTTCGATGCGTGGGAACTATCTGTTGGTGACTCTCTCATTGAACGAATTGGGCAAGGCATCAATTCTGCGAGTTTCTTCTGCATCATTCTCAGTGCAGCGTCGGCAGAGTCCAATTGGTGCAAAAACGAACTGTCGGAAGCGCTCGCCAATTCGATTGAGAGCGGAAGGAATAACATCCTTGTTGTCAGAAAAGGGAAGGTTCCCATCCCGCCATTTCTGAAGCACCGGCTCTTTATCGACGCACCGAGATACTCGCTAAAGGTTCCACTTTCCATATCCTTCAGAGCGTTTGGCTTCTCGCCAAAAGACATTGACCTGCTCGTGTCTCTCAATCGTGTCTCCGACATCGAGAGTGCGCTTGAAATCTTATCCCTGGCCGCGAAGAAAAATGCTGTTGAATTTGGCAAAGACGATTGGGCTTTGCTTAGAGCTCTCCTAGCGAGAAGAGGGGTTCTAGTCGACGGTGACGACTTGCTTCGAATCTCTTCGCTTAAGCATGGAGAAAACTTCTTGGCCTGCTGATTTGGGATCGTTGTTTCGCTATCGCAAGACCACAGAAGCCGACATCTATGCCATAAAAAAACGGCAGAAAATCAGGACAGTGTGACCATTATACGCCGCGCAGCGAACGTCCGTAGGCGTGCAGATTTCTTGATTTATGCACGCTAGGCTCAGAGACGCTATTCGAGTAGAACGCAGCCGAAGGCATCAGAGGTTTGCCAAATGATGAATGAAAAAATCGAGGGTGACTGCATCCTCAATTCAGACGAAAAAATCACCGGATTGGTCGTAGGTTCGCTCACGATCCCGACAGGTGTTCATTGCGAGCTGAACGGTACGGTGACATCAGATGTCATTGCCGAATTAGGCGCGACCGTCGCCATCAACGGAACAGTTGGCGGCAACTTGATCTCGTCGGGAGCGGAGGTTGACGTTCGCGGTGTCATTTCCGGCAAAATCATTGATAAGTCGGACACCATGTCGGTTCGTGTGCATTCAGGCGCTGTGGTTAGCGGCGAACGAAAGCCGTAGTCTGACCTTTAGCTATCGATCGTTCGAGCGAGTTTCTCGCGAAGGAGAAACTCGCTTGCATCCGAGTCGCCCTTAACTGACAGGCGAATGATCACCGTTTCGTTACCTTGACCTGGTCGATCTCATCACCAAATTCCAAAATTTCCGCGACCTTCGTCAAGAGTGCATCCTTCTGGTCGGGGTGATCGAGCACATACTTGTGGACTCGGATCGAAAGGGTTTTCGTATCTTCGTCGAAATCATCGAAGTGGAACCCCTCAAGAGGGTCTTTTCCATCGTCTTCGCTCATTTTGCGCCTTTCTCTACTGGTGCTGTGTGCGCCTTTTGTGGTTGCCAGTATGTCTACTTCAGCAAGTCGTTGAGCGCTTTGAATGCTTCTTCAAAACGCCCTTTTGCTTCGTCCGACATGCTCTCCCAAAGGTCGCCAATATGCTCTGACAAATACCGCGCCGGGCGGTAATGGCTGAATGACCCAGATTTCAAAGGTTGTTTTTCAAGGTGTTCGTCAATCGCCTTGAGAACTCTGGGCTTCTTGTCATTGAGCGCACCCGGATCAATGGGGGCTTTAAGCTGCTGGCCAAACTCTTGGTTCACAAGGTTGACGTAAAAATCACGATCAAACATGTCTTCAACATCACCCGTGTCCTGATCGAGAAAATCTGCATATGTCAGAACGTTCTTTTTCTTCAGCAGCTTTTTCTTGTACAGGTCTTCGATTTGGGGCCGATCTTTTTCCTCGATATCGAGTAAGGTTGCCAGGTTCATGCCTTTCTGCGGGGCCAGAAGCGCAACAAATGTCGGAACCTTGCCGCACCCTCCTACGGGGGTGATAACCCACTTATCGGATAGTCCAATACGGCCTTCGCGTTCTAGCTCGCTCGATACCGTGGTGAGAAACAACAGGTCTGCCGGTCCTTCCACAATCAACGAATTTGGACCGATGAACAGCGTTTGCTGTATCTCGTAGCCTAACGCGCCTTGCAGCGGGAACAGGCTATCATCTGTCGCATCGAATACGTTGGTCAGCACCTTCGTACCGTCTTCTTCCTTCGGAAGCGGCTCCTTTGCATCGATCCCACGATCCTGGACGATACGCACGCGGTCAAAATGGTTGGAATCAACCATGAACGGTGAATGCGTAGAATAAATAAGCTGATGCTTGGTCAGTTCTTCCTTGAAGTACTGCAAGAGATCGCCTTGCGCGCGCCCATGAAGAGACATGCCCGGCTCGTCCAGTAAGAGCACAACATTCTGTTTCTGGCGTTTGATGTCTTCGTACCATGCCAGGAAAGAGAAGAACCAGACAAAGCCCCTCGACCGTGAGCTGAGCGGCGTGCTCGCCCAATGCACGTTGTCGTATACTTCCCCCCAGATGTTAATGCCTTCGCGCATTCCCTCCGGGTCTTCCGGCTTCGCGTCTCGAACATCGAACAGCATCTGTATGTGCTGGTTCTGCGACCAGTATTTGATGATGCGTCGCGTCAGGTGGTTACCAGCCCCCTGTAGCTTGTTCTTCAACTCTGCCGTTGTTTTTGTCGTCACCAGTTCACGGTGATCGAGGCGCGCCAGATTTATAAGTCCAAGAAGCGGATGATCCGACTCTCTTAGATTCCCTGCTTCTTCCCTCTGGATGAGAGCGTTCAAGTTCTCCATACCCTGCATTTGGTAATATTCGTCAAAATACAGGTATTTAGGGGCGTGCGGCCAGATCAGACTGTTGAAGACATACGATGCCAAGCCCTTCTCCTGAATCTTTGCCACCAAGGCTTTTAGCCCTGTCACAGCCTCTGTCTGCTCTGCTTCGGCCAGACCGGCAGAAAAAGATTCCCAGTCAGAAGCTGCTCTCAAAGTATCGGCCAGCGGGTCCGGTAGATTCGGGTCTGTTGCAAGATGCTTCCTAGCGGCCCCTTCATCGACGCTGAGAATAAACCGGCTGTTGCGCTTGCCGTAGTAGGTGTCTCGCCGGAACGTGTTTGTTTTCAGTATTTTTTTCCCGAAAACATCCGTCACGCGCTCTAAATCATCGTCTTCAAGCGCATAATGACAGGTAACTACAATCGCCTCGTCCCTATCGCCGTTTTCCACATCGAATCTGTAATCTTCGACCTCTCGCTTTGGGTAATCATAGGTTTCGTCGAAAACAGCATCATCGAAAATAATTGGATTAGTGCGGTATAGCGCCGTCAAAAGGGCAGTCTTCCCGGCTTCATTCTTGCCAACAAGGCATGTCTGCTTGTCGTCAATCTCGATAAGCCCAGAGTCCCAGACGCTTCTGAATTCCCGAACCTGAAATGATTTTAACTTCATACTGCACCTCAACTGTATTCCTCGATGTACCCTTTCAAGCGACTGCCTTATCGAACAAGCCGAGCTGCTGGTGTAACGGCTTGATCTCCGGCAGGCGGGCGATCAGGTCTGCCGCCGGAAAGCCGCGCAGCTCCTTCGGTTCCAACTTGTGCAGACCGCCACCATATACGCGGCCATGCCCTAGCAGCTCGTCCGGGTCGATCTCGTTCAAAAACTCCCAGGCGGTACGCATGATCGCCGGATTCTTTTCGGCGGCTTTTGCTAGGAACGGCTTGGGGTAGAGCAATAGATAGGTGTTGCAGGCGGTAGCATCCGACCGGTTCAGGATGAAGCGGAAGGGCTTGCCGCCTGCCCTACTCCGGCCCATGTAAGTGCAGATTATAGGCGCAGCGGGGCGGTTCTCTTGGATGTACCAAGGTTTGCGCGATCGGCAAAGATAACGATCGGCAACGGCCTTCTCTCCCTTCTTGCCAGTGGCAAGGTAGGCGGCGAGGGCCGGGTAGTTCCGCGCGATCTCATCTTCGGGCAAACGGGTATCAAGTAAAAAAAGCTGCTTGTCGATCAGCGGCAAGCCTTCTGCGTCGGATTTGATCTCGTCTTCGGGCAGGTAGCGTGAGCCAGGTAGAACCGGCGTAAAACACTCCATCGGCAAGCCGCGCTCTTCAATCTGGGCGCGATCCATGATGAAAAAACTGTTGTCGCCAGTGGCCAGGCCACGCTTGATATCGAACAGTTCGCCTAGCGAGATCCCGACGCGTTGTGAGGCTTTGTCAGCCTGGGGGTAACGTGTCCATTTGGGCTCATGGGCAAGCTCGGTCGCGGCAACCTCGCGCGATAGCGCGGGCTTTGCGAGCGTGCCCCCATAAGAAAAGGTAACCGCATGATCTGCGGGAGGCGGCGTGTTCTTGATCCAAACCACGGCAGAGGACACAAGCGCATCGTCAAACTGCACGTCTTGGGGATCATAGCGGTGGATTTGTAGCAGCGTGACCTTTTCGAGAAGGTAGCGCTTGAGCATCCGACCATAGTTCACACCCATGAATTCGCTTGGGATGAGCCAGGCAGCGATGCCGTCTTCAGCCATGAAGGGATGCGATAGCCCCATGAAATAGCAATATAGGCCGGACAGACCGTTGATCTTAACACCGCATGCCTCTTCTGTACGCTGTTGCAGAGCGGCCTTCTGCGCGCTGTCCAAGTGATGATGCCGGACATAGGGAGGATTGCAGATCAGAAGGTTTGCGCCCTGCCCCTTCGGCGTAGACTTGGTGAAGTCCTCGGCATGGATCATTAGTGGCGTATCCTGCCAAAGTGCCTTGGCGGGCACGCCATAGTGCGGGTCAATCTCGAAACCCTGCGCGCTCTCGATACGTTCTTCGGACACAACTGCCCGCAACGCGGAATAAAATGAGCCGGTGCCGATGCCGGGATCAAAAAATCTAATCTTTTCATCTTCAGACAGAAGGCGGATGCCATGAACGAGGATTTCACGGGCAAGAGCCGTCGGGGTCGCAAACTGTCCCATGCGGTTGCGGTCTTCGGCGGTTTTACCGCCGTCGAGCTGCGCTTGCAGGCCAAGGCGCTGTTCTTCCAGGGCTTCAATGTCGATCTTACGTGTCATAAGGCGAACTCCTGAAGATCGTCGATGCGGTGCTCCCACACCCAATCAATGCCCTCAGCGGCTTCGTACCCGAGATAACCGCTATCAAAGTAGCCACACAGAAACAGAATAAACTCTACATCCTTGCCATACGTGGCGTGGAGCTGATTGACCTTCTGAGCTTCTTCTTTGCGACGTTTGTTGGTGTTGGTAAAATCTCCTGCTGACTTTGCCTCGACCAATAACGGAAAGTCCCCCTCGGCAGCCGAAAGCCGCTTTATCACAGCATCCACGGGGATGTTAACTGTGCGGCCTCCGTCCAGATCGCCTACCGGAACATTCATGCGGAAGGAATACGTCCCGGGGGGCATACTTCTGAAATCGAAATCGTGTTTATCTGGCAGCTTCGTATACCCACGCGCATCAAGCCACTTCGCCATGTAAGCAAGCTGGCGCTGTTCCTGAGCGTTGCGGATGATGGGATTGGCGACGGCACCGCAGAGCCGATCTGCAACGATCGTTGCTGCGCGATGTACTTCTTCTTTCGTCGCAGGATTTGTTCGGCCTAACCAAACAAAAATGTCAGGATCGGCCATCTTCTCAATAATGTCTCCGATCTTGTCCAAATCCGAGTTTAAATCAGCTTCAACCATGCGAGGCGGAAGTGATCCTTCTTCAAGCTTTTTGACCAGATTTTTGGATGCTCCTGAGAGACCAACAAGCCGATCAACCGCAATTGGCGGACAAGTCGCCATACGCAGGGTTGGCAAAACACCTGGCCACGCTTTCAGCGTTTCGGGCTTGATGTCTGTGAGATTAGATGTTTGCTCGAGTGCTTCTTCAACGTTTTTGGTGGTTTTTACTCGGGTTGCGCGAAAAGCTTTTGGCGCAAAGGTCATGAACCATTTATTATACATATCAACCGATGCAGCGATATCGGTCTTCCAGTTCTGTGGTTTATCAAGATTTACTGCCATTAGGGCTTATTCTTCTCCTGGTACATCTCCCACATTTCCTCAAAAAGCTTGCGAAGTGATAACTCTCGGCGAGCAGCCTCAGCCTTCACTTCTACAGCCATTTTGGGGGCCATTGAAAAACCAACGATTTTTCGCGGAGTAACATTAGAATCTGCCATCGTAGGCTCCTCCTGTTGTTTGAACTACAGTCGACATGTCGACATTCGAAGTCAAGATCAACACCATATATGGTATATGTTTGTTGTGGATAGTTAATGTTCCCCGGTATCTGCCTTACACCCCGGAGGGGTCGAAGGGATGTCCAATAAACCGCATGATTGCATGCAACGCCCGTTTTATCGGAGCCTGATCCAGAAGATGAAAGTTGATCTGCTTTCGGAGCCGTCCCTTGCTTGAGCCCGAAAAAAGAACAGCAAGGTTCCTGTTTCAAGGGCGCGGTACGCGGGAGCGGAGCCACGCGCAGGATGCGTAAGCATCTGAGCATGGCGAGCACCCACCCCTTGAAACGGGGTTCTTGATGGTCTTAGGGCTCGATTAAAGCAAGGGCGGCGCTTCCGACAAGCGGTTCTGCTTTTGGTGAGTCCTGAAGCCTTATTTGTGGCGGGGGGCGCGGGTTCGCCCCAACGGGGCGAAGGGGCGCATGATGGTTATCGGCCTCACGGCCGATGCCAATGCGGCGGCGTGAGCCGCCCTAAAACCGTTCTATTATATTCTTGATTCAAGATTCTAAGATTCAAGGCTGAATTTCGACGCTAGTCCAATAGGTTAGCTTGGATAATGTGAAGGATTCGGGGACTCCGGTGAGGTTTTCGGGGCGTAATGTGAGATATTCGGGGTTTATTGTGAGATATTCGGGTCGATAAAGTTAGGTTTTCGGGGAAAGTTATCCACAGGCTGCGCCAAATGTGAGGTTTTCGGGCAAGTGTGAAAACTTCGGGCAAAGACACGTCAGATGTCTTTGCGCGCGTCTTTGAGGGCTTGGTCATTTCGCACGATGCGGTTCTCGCTCGGGCTAGGCTCGAAGACGGTGACAGCTTGATTGGAGATGCGTGCCTTTCGGCCAATCTTGGGCCGGTGCACTTCCTTCCAGGCTTCGTTGATCTCGTCCTTGGTCTTTGACCACCACCCTACCCTGATACGCGTCACCTTCTTGCCGGTCTTGACGGGCAGGATCGACACGTTGAAGGGCGCGAGTGCATTGATCTCCATGATCACAGGCTTGATGACATGCTTGTTGAG
Organism: Marivita hallyeonensis; assembly: GCF_900129875.1. Classification (GTDB taxonomy): domain Bacteria; phylum Pseudomonadota; class Alphaproteobacteria; order Rhodobacterales; family Rhodobacteraceae; genus Marivita; species Marivita hallyeonensis. The sequence goes on from NZ_FQXC01000014.1 coordinate 9,191, forward strand.
CGCACCAAAGGCCGGGTATTTGCCGTCTTCGACCCCCATCATGGAGCGGAAGTCTTCAAGGGTAAAATCCTGGTAGATTTTGCGATTGAGGCCGGTCCATTGCGCCACGTTTTCATAGAGGCTCACGGCATATTTGGACGTAAACGCCATGAGAACGGGCAAGGCAATCTTGCCCCAAATGGCGGAATCCTTGAGGATTTCCACCAAGCGTTTATCGAAACTGTAATTGAGCACCCCGGCGGGACGGTCTGGATCATCCAGATCATTACCGCCTAGGAACTGAACGCGGCGGGTTCGACCGTCAGCAAGCTTGACGGTCAAAATGGTCTGCATGAGCGCGATGATCGCCTCTTCGACCATTTCATAGCCCTTGTGGTCGTCGGGCTTCAAATCATCGATCTCGATCGTGTAGTCCCTGCCCTCTTCCACGCCCTGCATGTGGGCATTGTGCCAAAGGATCGTGATCGAGCGTCTAGCATTGAGCGTCAAAGCCTGATGGCCGGTGATCTGGATCAGCTCGGCAGGCTTGGATGCCTGATCCCGTCGAGGGGTCAGGTCAAGAACACGCAAAGGTGTGGTATGTTTGGCAGCTTCACTCACGATATCTAGTGTAAATCAGTCGGCCAAACTGTGAAAGAGAAAACGAGAATTCATTCACAGTTCCCCGAATTCTTCACATTTAGACGCCTGCGCTGTTCGGTGGGAACGGCAAAAACCCTTTAGTTTCAATGCCAAATTGGGGCTGAAAAACAGGGTCTGTTGCTTCCCCGAATTCCTCACATTTAGCGCGCGCCATACTTCTCGTTCAGAAGCGCCACGGCATATTCGAGGGTTTCTCCCAAGCCCCACCCCTGCCCGTCAGCGATAGCGCAGAACGCGTCGATGGTCTCTGGTTTGGCCTTGATGTTAAATTGGGCATTGCGCCCTGTCCGCCTTCTGCGCTGCGTGTTGACAGCCTTTTCCTTGACCGGCTCGCGGCTCTGAAAGCCTGAGGCTTGCGCAATTTGCCGCGCGGCCTCTGGTTTCGGGCGATCATTGGCGGATTTTGGTTTGCGGGGCGACCATTCGCTCGGGTTGAAAGCATCGAGCTCGTCGTCAAATCCAAGGCTTGCGCGTTCTTTTGTCATGTCACACCGCCTCCGCCATTTGCTCAGCGGCGCGCAGTCTGGCCAGCACTTCGCCGGTGAATTGCTGGGCGTTGATGCGGGCTTTTTCGACATTGCTGACTTGGGCGGGGTCCAGATCAGCCAGTGATCCGCCATAGTCGAAGAGATCACGAAACGCGGCGCGTTCGACGATGGCTGTCTCGAAAACTTCGATTCCAGCCTTCCAAAGCTGTTCTTGCACGTTGCGCAAGGCGCGCGACGTGACGGCCGCACTGGTGCGCGTCAGCACAACCGCATGCGGGATGGCGCGGCGTGCCATGCGTTCCTGGTTGCGGATGAGCCGGATGGTCTTCGCCCCGCCCTTGGCGTCCATCGAAGAGCCTTGCGTTGGGATCATGACCAGATCGGACATGCCGATGGCATTGGCGACCATGAGACTGGCCGTCCCTTCCAAATCCACGACAACAAACTGCGCGCGGCCTGATGCCTCTTCGATCAGATCGACAATGCCATCTTCCGTGACCTCGCTGATGATTTCGATGTTGTCGGGTTTTCCGGGCATGGCCCCCCATTGGGATATCCATTTTTCCGGATCGGCATCGATGATGGTGACTTGCGCCCCTTTGCTGGCCAGCTCACTGGCAAGCAGAAGCGCGGTGGTGGTTTTGCCTGCGCCCCCTTTGGGGTTGGCAAATGAAATGACGGGCATGCTCGGCCTCCTTTGTGTTTTTTACAAAGGATACCTGATAGCTAACGGCTAGCCAATGATATCTTGAAGATATCAACAAGCTAACAGATAGCTATCTAGTAGCTACCAGATAACTAGATGGTATCTGTCGGCTACTCCCGCTCATAACCCTTGTCATGATCACGGTTCCTCGGACGGCTGCGGCTGCGCTTCGCGCCTTCAGCGCGGCGCTTGGCCCGTTCAAGCCGTTTGTCCGAAACCTCCCGTGTCTTGCCGTCGCCTTCAGACTCGGCCTTGCGTGCGGCGTCAGACAGCGCTTTGGCCATGCGGTCGCGTTCCGATGGGGCAGGGGCGTGCTGTGCGGTTTCGGCATTGGCGCGCACACGGAAGGATTTCCGCGCCACCTCGCCCGATCGACCGCGTGAGCCTTCGGAGCGTTTGCGCTCAATCATGCGCTCATCGCGTATCCGCTCAGCCGCGTGCCTGCGCTCCATCTTTTCCCAGTCGCGGGCATAGTCCTGTTTCAGCGCATCGCGGCGCTCGGCCATCCGCGCCTCGATCGCCTTCCGCGATGCAGTCAGGCTGGCCAGTTGGGTCTGGTCGCGTTTTTCAGCCCCGAAAAGCTTGCGCACCACCGCCCGAAACAGCCCTTTCTTGCCAATCCGCTCTTCAAGCGCGCTGATCTCCTTGTCGAGCTTGGCGCGGGGTTTGGCGTATTCGCGCCGTAGAGACGCCTCCAGGGCGCTCTGGCGGCGTGTAAGGCGGTTTCTTAGCTCGGACGCCTCATTGGCCTGTCGGGAGCTCCTGGCGTCCCTGATGGCCTCAGGATCAAGCGAGCGATGCTGCTTGACCCAATCATATTCCTCGCGCGTGATGTTCTCGTTCTTGACGAACTGCCCCCGATCACGCCGCGCATTGTGGTTCACCCGCGCATGAACGCGGATTTTCCCCTGGTCGCGCTCATAGGCTTCCGCCCATTTCGAAAGCTTCAAATGGTCTTTCGACGTACTGGCGGCACGGCCATGCTCAGGGTGAACCCGATTGAGGATCACATGGATATGCGGGTGCTGCGTGTCGTTGTGCGACACGAGCACCGCCTGTCGATCCTCCATCCCGAGCGCCTTCAGGCTGTCCTGCGCAGCGCGGACCATTTCCTCGCGGGAAGGGGTCTCGTCCTGCGCCCAGGCAAGGCTGTAGGTATAGACGGGCTTTTCAAGCTTCCGTCCCGTGGCAACCACCCCCGCCGCCTGCTTCAGCTCACGCTGATGCAGCGCCGTCCACGCCATCAACTTCAGCGACCGGTCGGGACTGTCGGTGTGGGTGTTGAGCGTATGGGTGAACGCCACGCGCTCGGAGGTCAGGGCGTCCTTATCGTGCAGATAATAGAGCCCTGCACCTTGGAAGGAGGAGCCGCCTGGTCCGACGCGGGGGATCATAGCTCGATCATCCTGTCGAGGAGCTGATCCACCTTGGCCAACGCCTCCTCAAGGCCGTCCGGCATGTAGCCGGTCTTGTTGGCCACGCGCGCAAGCTGGTTGAGATTGACCCCGATCCGGCGAAGCTGATCGATCGTCTCGAAATCAGCCCGTGCGCCCTTCTGCACCACCACCTCGGTGGAGAGGGCGGAACGGCGAAGAAACTCTGACGACGACAAGCTCGCCTCAGCCGCGCGCAGAAGAATTTCTGCGTGCTCGGCAGGCGAGACGCGCGCCTTGATCCATTGCGCGCGCTTGTCATTCGTCGGTTTCTTCGGTCGTGCCATCGCTCCTCTCTACGCAAGCGCCTCGCTTGCCGGGTGGGGCAGGGGCCGAAGGTGCGGGATCGGGTCACGATCCTCTGGCACCTTTGGCCAGCCGTGTGCCTCGCACGCGGCTTCAGCCCTGGGGTTTTGGTTCAGGAGGGGGGTGGGAAGAGACCCCCCTAACCCTGACCAGATCGGCTCATTGAGCCGCGTTTTTGTCCAAGCGAATTTTCAATTCGTGACACAAAAACATATCTGGCTACTCTCTTTATTGTGAAGTTTTACCATAACGACCATACGTTTGCCAGTATTTTGAGACGGTGGGATTTGCCTGTTCGCCTGGCGGCGAACTCAGCCTCAAAAGAGGCTGAGCTGTTGCGCGGATTTCAGGTGTTCCTGCCACGCGGGTTTGGCTGCTTCACTGTCCAGCCAGTCGCGCATCATCACCTCCACCTCGTCCATCGTCAGGACGGGATCGACGGGTCCGAAGAAGTGCGACCGGTAGCCGGTCTCCGTCACGGGAAGCGGCGCGCCATCGAGGGCGTGCATCTCGACATGGTCGATCTGCGTCGCCCATCGCGGCGTGTAGGAAAGCCGGATGCCCCGGCCTTCCCATTGGATCGTGCGATGCTCGGTCATCACCATTCCTCCGCCAGGAGGACGGTGAGGACGCGGCACGTCTTCGATAGATCGAGCGGGTCCTCGCTGCCGATGCTCAGGGTCGGATCGTAATAGTCGATCTTCCAGAACACGGTGCCCGCTTCCGGGTGCTCGATCGCGCCGAAGTCGTGCTCGCCGTAGGGGTCGTTGTCTTCGCTGAAGTCATCGAAGTCTCGCACCAGGACCCAGAGCTCGATCTGGGCTTCAGGCGAGAGCGCCTGTATGCTCTGGGTGAAGACGAACCGGCCGGGTATGGCGTCCCCGAATGTGGGGACGCCAATGCGCGCGCGGAACGCATCGTTGATCTGCGCGAGGGTAGGGGAGGTGCTCATTGCGCACCTCCTTGATCTTTCCCGTCCGCAGGGACGAGGAAGATCACGCCCTGGCGTTGCGTCAGCTCGATCGGGATGATGTCGAGCTGAAGAATGCCGCCGGTCTTGCCGCCCTTGCGAGGCCAGACGGCACCAATCTCCTTGGGACGGGCGAGCTCGTCGCGGCCTTGATCGTCCTGTCCGGTGATCCGCGAAAACGTCACGCGGTAAAGCGGGCGGTTTGGGTTTGAGTTTGTCATGAAAAGTCTCCTTTCGTGTTCGGGCTGGTTCATTCCAGCCGTTGCGGTCGGAGACTCGGATCGCTTGAAGCTTGCGGGTCATGGCCAACACGGGAGCGCAGCGAACGGAGCGGGCAGGCCATTGACGCGAGCAGCTCCGCTGCGTCACGCGGCGCATCCGATAGAACGCAAAACGATGGCTGGAATGGACGGGCTCCGATCCGTCAAAGGAAGACGCCCTGACGGGCGAAAAAATCCCTCGCCGGGGGGCAGCCCCGTTTGATGCGATCAAACAGGGCAGGCGAAAGGGTAGGGCGCTGCGACCCCCTCAAGCGCTGTCCTCGTCGCCTTCAGCTCCGGCGGGATCGCTTGACCGGCTCTGCGCGCCAAGACAATCTGAAGTAGCGCAGTGAGAGAGTGACAGGTGTTCAGACGAAAATCCGGTGACAGGAAAAAAGCGACAAAACCTGATGCAAGGGTCGATGTCATCTCAACGATGCCGCGCGGTATACGCGCGCCCCGTGACCAAACGTCTGAAAAGCTGGAAATGCCATCGGCACAATGGGCAAGTGCCGAATTCGTAACGCAGACACTGAGGTACGAACCCGAGCGCGATCCTGGGCAAATGTTTCTTGGGACGATGAACGGCACCGCGATCGGGACAATTCCGAGATCGCCAGATCGGCCGCGTGGAGAAGATCGTCATCTTCTGACCGTCGCAGGTAGTCGCGCAGGCAAATCGGTGTCGATGATCGTGCCAAACCTGCTTGACTATCGAGGATCGGCATTGATCGCTGACCCAAAAGCGGAACTTGCCAATCTAACCGCACTGCGGCGCGCGAGCGATTTTGGTCAAGCCGTGTTCGTTCTCGATCCATTTGGAAAAGCTTCCAAAGAAGTCGAAGAGGCGGGTCTGCTTGCAAGCTTCAATCCCCTTGCGATGATGTCGAACCCCGACACTCTGGTCGAAGACGCGGACTTGATTGCCGACGCCTTAGTCATCCAGAGCGGCAATGATCCACACTGGGATGAAAGCGCAAAGCGGTTTCTCCAAGGGCTGATCCTGCATGTCGCAACCTTTCCAAGGTATGGCAGCAAAAGAAATCTGTGCACCGTGCGAGACTTGCTTTCCTTTGGGGCTGACATTGATGAGCGGTTCATTCCTGTGGAAGACTTGGATGCCAATTCTGACCTCTGGAAGGATGGACCGCCACCCGACGGGATTAAGGGCCTTCTGTTCGAGATGCTCTGCAACCATGGCGCACACAATGTCGCCAAAGCAGCAGCCTTAGAGCTCGATGAAAAACCGCCCAAAGAGCGCGACTCGATCTTATCTTCTGCCCGTCGGCAGACATCCTTCCTTGATCTACCTCGGATGCGATCGGTTTTGACCGAAGGCACCTTTGCCAGAACAATTCCTGATCTCGATGTCCTGAAGACCGCAGCAGAAGGAGCCAGCATCTACCTGTGCCTTCCGGCAGGCTATATGCGGATATGCAGCCGATGGCTGCGCCTGTTTGTCGATCTGGCCCTCAAAGCCATGGAACGGACGGAGCAAGTCGAACAAGAAGCGCCCGTACTCTTCTGCCTCGATGAGTTTCCGGTGCTCGGCTACATGCCCCAACTTGAAACAGCGGCGGGGCAGCTCGCGGGTTTCGGTGTGCGTCTTTGGCCGATCGTGCAAGACCTCACCCAACTCAAAGCGCTCTACAATGAACGATGGGAAACATTCATCGGCAACGCAGCCGTCGTTCAGTTCTTCGGCAACAGCGATCTGACGACACTGAAATACATGTCAGAGCTGTCGGGCAAGTATGCCGCCTCGATCAAATCAAGAAGAGATATCACCTCAAAGGGTCGAGACGCGGGCGAACGCGGGCTGACATCATCAACTCAGTCGGTCGATCTCCTGGCCGTCCATGAAGCACGCACATTGTTTGATCGAGACGATACCCATCGACGTCAGCTTCTCATCTATCAAGGACATCCGCCCATTGTCGCGAGCCGTATCCGATACTTCGAGCCTGAGACCGGCTATAACGGCAAGATCGTTCGAAATTTGCGCAAGCCACTAAAAAATAACTATACTTATTACATGGGCTTAGCAGACGTTCACGCTGAAGTTTATATAGGCGATCCACACGAGTTGTTGGGTCGCTTCGTCGTGAATGCTTTCGGACAAAAGGAAAGCATCGTCATGCCGAAACTTCATTGGGATTATCTGGATTGGCTCATATCAATCGGCTCGGACATGGATGACTACATCAAAAACTGCGACCGCGAGCGAGGGAATGTTCCTCTCGGAGATGCCCTGCAAAGCTGGCTATACTATGCTTACGAAAGCCGGGAAGAGGATGGCCTTCCTCGTCCTTCCTGGTTGCCGCCCTTGAAGCCATAGCCGTCAAGATAACTGCCAATAATTCATCGCGGAGCCAAAGATGCCCGACGACAAAGATCGCAAAGACCAGGTTAAAGACAACACTGGGAGAGACTTCAAACCACGCGATGCATCTCGTGGCGATCGAGCGCCGCGCGGTCATCTCGGCACGGCACCATCCCTTGGGCTTGGGAGCGGGTCCGTCAATCGACCCAGCCAAGAAGCATTGACCGCAACCAAACCGGAGCGCACCAAAGAAAAGAGCGCTGACGAGAATAAAAAGAGTATGAATTTTCGGGAAACCGGGGACAAAGAAGTTGACCGATTTTACTCGAAGTCACACAAAATGACCGGCAAGTCTGACAACGAAAAAGACCCATCGGATGACCGGGAGCGCTGATCTCCCAACAATCCTCCGATCAGAGCTTCCGCGTTCGGTTAGGGTCCATAAGCGTCGCAATCACCTTCGAGTGTCGTTTGCATCTGCGTCGCCGCAAGCGGGCATCCTTTTCGACTTCTTGATCAGGGCACTCGGCGTCCTGTTCGGTTTGTGCTTCTTTGCGGATGCCGCTCAAGCCTACACAGACGGTACGGCCCTGGCCCACACTAACCTGGCTCAAAGATACATGCCGTGGGTCTACTCGGTTTACACTTTGCCCATGGGCTTCATCGCCGATCTTGCACTTGGATCACCAAACGCAGGCAGAAACGGCCTCTGGCTCATGTTCTTGAGCTTGGCCACCTACTTTTCCTGGATCGTCTTTCATTTCTGCTGGTTGATCCTCGGGCGGGTCTTGTCGTTCTTCGACCTCTCAACCGGTCTCTATACAAGCATCTTCGGGAGAAAAACGTCGGTTAAATTCTACCCTGACCGCGTTGTGGTTCGCGGACGATCCTATCCCTATGCAGAAAGCCAGACTTTCGAGATTTCGCCCACTGACAAGGTACGCGACGGCAGACGAGCGCACCCCTACGAAAACCGATCACAGAACCTGAATTTCATCCATGGCGTGAAAAGAAAACGGGTCGCGACGATCTATGGTGTTGCAAGAGCTTCAGAAATCCAAAATGCTCTGCATTACGTGATGCAGCATTTCTCCCAAGGGTGACGGTCGCCATCGACATCAATAACTGTTCGGAGCGTTTTTTTGAGACTGATATTCTTTGTACTAGCCGAGTGCGCTCTGATCTTAATCCATGCCATCATCTATACAGACTCCATCAGCGCCAACCCTGGCGTCCTGGGGGAAAACCCGGTCGTGCGGTTCGCGATCTTCTGGGAGACCAGTGCCCTCTACGACATGAACCTTCAAACTTTCTTGGCCACACTCATGGGCGTTGCCACGGTCGTGACAGCGATCGCATTTTTCTTGAGCCTTCAGGCAATTCAAAGTGTCGGGTTCTCAAGGTCTAGCCAAAGGCGTATTACATTTTTTTTCATCGCGATGGCTGCCTACGGCATCGTCTTGTTTGTGGAATATTCGCTTCTGACCGAGCGCTTGGCATTCCTAGCCTCTGAAAATCAGTTTCAAGACGATATCCTGCAAAGCCTTGGCGTCGATCTCTCAGGCCGAGTGGCCGAAGAAGACAAAGAGTGGATTTCCGTCGCCTTCACGGTGATGCTTATGTTCCTCAACGGGATCGTGGCGTGGCTGACAGCGGATGAGGTTCTTGAAAACTATGATCTCGGTGTGGAGGCATAGCAGTGAAAAAAGCCATTCTTCTCACTTTGGCGATCTGTGCATTCGCGATCACCAGTGGCTCGGCTGCACGGGCCGAAGCCAACAAGCTGATCCAGATTGTGATCGACAACAGCGCAACCCTGCAAAATCCCGAAGAAGCCATAAAATTTCAGGCCGCCTGGATGTTACTTTTTGCCAAGGAGCTGCGGGGAAGCGCGGGGCGCGATGCGCAGGTCCATATCGTAACAACCCAGAATCCACGGACCGTCTGGGAAGGTCCTGCGCCCAATCTCCAAAACTCCTTCAGCCTATTGGTTCAGCCTGAAATTCAGCACGTCGCAGACGGATGCAACGAGCTGGGCACGGCGCTTGATCGGGTAAGGCAACACATATCCAGAACACCGACGGACAACGTGGAAATCTACATTTTCTCGTCCCTGATACCAACGGGCGCACCCTGCAAGGACGCCCGAATTGTCCTGCCTCAACCTGTCCCGCAAACGATTGACCTTCGCTCGCTTGTTCGTCCCGAACTGTCGCGACTAGAGCTTATGTGGGCAGAAGAAGGGCAGGCGTCTGTATGGGCTGACTACTTTGAGCGCTCCGGCTTGGTTGAAACCATGAACGCACAAGGCGTTGCCTTTTCTCTGCGAGGAGAGACCACGACCAGGCAAAAGATCATAGAAGCAGTCCAGCAATGAGAGCGCTCTCACTGGTTGCCAGCATCGTTCTGATGGCGAGCCCTGCCTGGTCTCAGGTCACCATCGTGAAGCCAGACGATGAAACGGGCGATGTTCAAGTCATTGGTGGTTCAGACAATCGCGGCAACATCGAATTCGAGGTCGATCTGTCAGGGGGCTTCAGACAAGAATTCTTTGTTGGCAAGAAGCGACTGGAAGCAGAAGATGGTGCACCTGTTCAATCTTACAACATCGAACAGGAAGGCGAGTTTATCGTCGGCACTTCAAACCCAAATGTCGCGCGCGTCACGATCAACAACTGGATCGAAACCGACGACGGCATTGAAGCTGCGGTGTCCTTCATTAATAGCGATGGTCGCCATCGCGCTTTGGATGCATCGGACATTAGCGCTCATGGCCTGGACGGAAGCAACCGATGCTTCGACGTGGAGCAAATTGGGACTGATCGAAGCGTGGTCGCCACTCACGTTTTGATCGACCGATCTGGGAGCATGTCCGGCCACATGCCCGTCGTCAAAGACGTGGTTTCGCGGTTCCTGTCGATCATGCCGCCGAATGGCATTTGCCAAGTAACAAGCTTCAACAGTTCGTTCCGCGATCACACGCGCAACTACGAAGCATGCCGATCCGCAGTGTCAGGGGTTGCAAGCCTCACCGCAGATGGTGGGACAGATTTCTTCAGCCCCCTGATCCAAGCCTACCGAGAAATCGATTCAGTCACCTCGATTCAGAAGACGATCGTGATCGTCACAGATGGGGTAGGCTCTGGGCCTTACAGCCTGGAAGATGCCATACAGGCAAAGACCGCGAGCACCTTTGTCTTCTGGGTCGGCGACTACAACGAACGCGCCCTTGATGGCTTGGCCGATGCGACGCTCAACAGCGCGACGAGAATCCCGACTTCGCTTGACGCATTTTTCATCTCACTGGGTGAGGCGATTACACAGCAGCAGGTGCTGCTGATCCCCAAGGATTGCTAAATTTGAAGCTTTCAAAACCAACTCTGCTACGCCAGGGGACATTTCGGAATTTTCTCAAGTCTACCTTTTTGGCAGTAGACGGAATTCTCATGGTGTGCGGCGTTTGTCAGCTGTTAGGTATCGAGGTGAATGGAAGCACGATCTCAGATTTCTTTAGTCGAATTGTATTCTTCAAATTTGGAAGCTGTCACGGGAGCGTGACGTTCCCCAATGAAACAGTATCCGAGTTCTTAACGATATACTTTGTGTTTTTTATTGCCGGGTGCGCGGTAGCTTTAGTTCAGTTATTATTTGCAAGGGTGTTTTCAGTTGAACACTACGTGATCAAAAAATTGGGCGGACTAGGCGAAATCATCTGGACCACCCTCATAATTGTTTGGCTACCAGCTGTTATGGTGGCAATAAACCTAGTATCAAGGATACTGCAATGCTACGACTTCAGCTATTTCGCTCAAGTATCTTATACTCTCATCGCAGTTTTTATCATCTTACCTCTGCACATGATTGGGGCGATCTTTCTAGCAGAGAAGCTCGACGCAACAGCAAAGTAGGTCAGCATATTTGACCTATAATGCGTTTTATGGTAATTTGAGCCACGGGACCTGCTATTCAAGCACTTTAGCACTGACCAAATTACACAAATAATTCGCAAGATGGCCTATCGTATTTTTGTAAGCATGATCGACAGATGTTATTCTCGTGCTTTTTCCAAAACTCAGCTTGCCATCGCGGACAACGAGATGGCCTCCTTGTGCATAGCTACGCAACCATGAAAAGGGCGATGCGTACGAGCTGATGTCCCATTCCTTTACATATATTCCACTTGGAAGAGATGGAAACCTGTAATCCTTAATATCTTTAGGCTCCCAAACTGAAAAACCAGTTTCAATATACGCTACTAATGCTGCTTCAACTTCGCGGCGGTATGGTTGACTATTGTAATATTTCAAACAATCGTCAATTATTGGTTTAATAGCCTTTTCCGCTGCCCTTCGCTCTTTCTTTAGCTCCCGTTCCCTCTTCTCTTGCATTTCACGCTCAAGCTTAATCTGTGCAAGTCGGAACTCCTCAGCTCTCTTCTTTTCTTCCTCTATTTCCCTCTTCCGTTGTTTCTCATAGAGAGCAATCGCATGAACAGCATCGGAGCAGTATTTTTCTAAGAATTCAAAGTTCTTCGGATGTTTCTTTTCTAATTGAACGAGGTCTAATTTAAGGATTTCTGTAGAAGTACAGAGGTCATTTCCACGCCAATTTTGATGCGCCGCTAGATCAGGGTACACCTCTTCTGGCATCTGATAATCTAGAAAAAGAGTTGGTGAAATCGTCACGTTTGCATTCAACGCCGTGCGGATTACGCTTGGATTTCCATCTACCAGAACACGAACAAATAGCGCTTCCGAACTCTCAAACTGACCCATCTGATAGCCCCAGTTGGCTAGCTGGGTAACTGGGTCTTGGCTCACCTCACGCTTTCCTTGCAAGGTTGCCTCCGACAAGTTTTCCGTTGCTGCTAACGTGCTTTGAAATCCTTGTTCTACATCTTCTCGAAGTGCGGAGGCTTCTTCGGCAATCTGTTCAGCCGCTCCAGCCGTGCGTTGCGTATCAGCAGCTATTGATGTGCTGGTTCCCGGGTAGACAAAGCTGTAAATACCGCTTGCCAAAGCGAAAAGTACACCAACAATCGCGCAAACGACAACAACTCGCCGTTCTGTTTGATGGCTATCTATCCAACCAATTATGCTTACCCATAGTTGTCGCACTTGAACGCTCTTGAGATTTGGAAAAAAACTAAACGGCTCGTTCAGGCTTTTACCTGGGTTTCGCGAAGCTATGCAAACTGAGATTGGAATATTAAGATTCCCAAAACGAGGGGTTCTGACCACCCTACCCTGCTCACCTGAAATCAATGACTTAGACGTTGCACAAACCCTGGGCGAAACCCCAGAGGTTTTGACACGTTTTTCCCCGGTATCTGCCTTACACCCCGAAGGGGTCGAAGCGCCCTTTCATGAACGGCGTGACGGCTTGCATGCAACGCGCCTTTCATGAAGACCAAGGGCGAGCAAAAATAGGTGCGGCTCATGCCGCACTGTCCTCGTGAGCGAGGAGCCAGGCCGATGCCTGAGATGCCTTGGCAGCAGCGCTGAAGATCGCTTTCTTGTCGTTCTTCAGGACGCGCAGCCAGTTCTTGATATAGCACGCATGATCATCACGCGGCTCGGGCGCGATCCCGAGATCAGCACAGATGAATGCGGCACCAAGCTCGGCGATGAGCTCTTCCATCGCATAGGATTCATCACCAAAGCGACCTGAGAGATCGCGGGCGAGCCGTTTTTCTGCGCCCGACCAGTGCACCAGCTCGTGCGCAAGCGTTGAATAGAAGCCCTCGGCCGGGGTCGTGGTTTCGGTTCCTGTGAAGCGACGACGCTCCGGCATGCGGATCACGTCCAGGGACGGGATGAAACATGCCTTGTCGCCCCCCTCTTCGATCTGTGCGCCCGTGGTGCGCGCGAAGTCTTCCGCGCGTTGGATCGGATCGAACGTGGGTTCTTCTGGAAGGTCCTCAGCGACTACCTCGAAACCTTCCACCTGGGCGGCGTTGAAGACGCGGCTTGCGCGGGCCATCATGCGCTCACCCGCCTCAGCCTCACCGGTTTCTTCATTGACGTCTTCGACTTCGAAGGTCTTATAGAAGACGACGAGCGAGGCTTTTTCGCCTTTGCGCACCTGGCAGCCTTTCTCCTGCCACTGGCGATACGTGCCCCAGACATTGGAAGGAAACTCGCAGGCCAAGGCGGATACCCAAAGGCTCAGGACATTGATGCCGTTGTAGGGGTTCTTAGATGCGATGTTGACAGGACGCTCGAAGCTGCCGCCTTTGTTTGTGATCCAGGGAAGCCGGAAGTCTCCGGCGGTTTCGATCGCATCGACGATGCGGGTGGTGATCTCCTGATGGATATCGAATTTCTGTGTCTTGCGGGCCA
>NZ_FQXC01000013.1 GCF_900129875.1 Marivita hallyeonensis
ATCGCCGCCGTCAGCGTCGTCTTGCCGTGGTCAACGTGACCAATCGTGCCAATGTTGCAGTGCGGCTTGCCGCGCTCAAACTTTTCCTTTGCCATTGTATGGCCTCCTTGTCTTTTCGGGCGCCGGGCTAGAGCCCGGCCTACAGGTTATGGGTAGGCCGGGCATTTGCCCGGCATCCCGTTATGCGTATTTCGACTGAATCTCTTCCGAGATGTTCTGCGGCACCGGATCGTAATGATCGAACTGCATCGTGAACTGCGCGCGGCCCGAAGACATGGAGCGCAGCGTGTTGATGTAGCCGAACATGTTGGCAAGCGGAACCATCGCGTTGATCGCAACGGCGTTGCCGCGCGGTTCTTGTCCTGTCACCTGGCCCCGACGCGATGTCAGGTCACCGATGATGCCACCGGTATAGTCTTCCGGTGTCACGACTTCGACCTTCATGATCGGTTCGAGAAGCTTTGCACCGGCTTTCTTCATACCTTCGCGCATGCCCATCCGAGCCGCGATTTCGAAGGCGAGAACGCTGGAGTCCACGTCGTGGAACTTACCGTCGATCAGCGCCACCTTGAAGTCGATCACCGGGAAGCCCGCCAGAGGACCGGAGTCCATGACCGACTTGATGCCCTTTTCGACACCGGGGATGTATTCCTTCGGAACGGCACCACCGACGATGCGGCTCTCGAACGAATACCCTTCGCCCGGCTCGGTCGGCGAAATGATCAACTTCACTTCGGCGAACTGACCCGAACCACCCGACTGCTTCTTGTGGGTGTAGGTGTGTTCGACTTCGTGACCGATCGTTTCACGATAGGCCACCTGCGGCGCACCGATGTTCGCTTCGACCTTGAACTCACGCTTCAGACGATCGACGAGAATGTCGAGGTGCAGTTCGCCCATGCCCTTCATGATGGTCTGGCCGCTTTCGAGGTCAGTTTCCACGCGGAAGGACGGGTCCTCTGCCGCCAGACGTGCCAGACCCTGAGACATCTTCTCCTGGTCGCCTTTGGTCTTCGGCTCAACCGCGATCTCGATCACCGGGTCGGGGAACGTCATCGTTTCAAGCACGACCGGATCGTTCTGCGCACAGAGCGTGTCACCGGTGGTGGTGTCCTTGAGACCCGCCAGCGCTATGATGTCGCCCGCGAACGCTTCTTCGATTTCTTCACGGTTGTTGGAGTGCATCATCATCATACGACCGATGCGCTCTTTCTTGCCCTTGGTGGAGTTCAGGATGCTGTCGCCCTTGTTCATCACACCCGAGTAGATGCGTGTGAAGGTCAACGAGCCCACGAACGGGTCGTTCATGATCTTGAACGCCAGACCGGCGAACGGCATGTTGTCGTCCGCACGACGTGCGATGTTCCGCTCTTCGTTTTCGTCGCCCGGCTTGAAGCCCATGTAGTCGACCACGTCGAGCGGGCTCGGCAGGTAGTCGATCACGGCGTTAAGCAGCGGCTGAACACCCTTGTTCTTGAACGCGGAGCCACCCAGAACCGGTACGAAATGCAGCGCCAGCGTGCCCTTGCGCAGCAAAGCGCGCAATGTCGGGATGTCGGGCTCGTTGCCTTCGAGGTATTCCATCATCGCGTCGTCGTCTTCTTCGACGGCCGCTTCGATCATCTTGCCGCGCCACTCTTCAGCCATGTCCTTGAGGCTGTCGCGGATCGGGGCTTTGACCCAGCTTGCGCCGAGATCTTCACCCTGCCACAGCCACTCTTCCATGGTCACGAGGTCGATCAGACCTTCAAGCTCGTTCTCCGCGCCGATCGGGATACCGACTGGCACGGCACGCGCGCCGGTGCGATCTTCGATCATGTTGACGCAGTTGAAGAAGTCTGCGCCGATCTTGTCCATCTTGTTGACGAAGACGATACGCGGAACCTTGTAGCGATCAGCCTGACGCCACACCGTTTCGGTCTGCGGCTCAACACCTGCGTTGGCGTCGAGAACGCACACCGCACCGTCGAGAACCGCCAGAGAGCGCTCGACTTCGATGGTGAAGTCCACGTGGCCGGGCGTGTCGATGATGTTCAGGCGGTGCTTCGGTGTGTCGGCGGTTTCGCCGTCCTCGGTACGCTCCCAGAAGGTGGTTGTCGCAGCGGACGTGATCGTGATGCCACGTTCCTGCTCCTGCTCCATCCAGTCCATGGTGGCGGCACCATCGTGCACTTCGCCGATGTTGTGCGACTTGCCGGTGTAATACAGGATGCGCTCGGAGCAGGTGGTTTTGCCTGCATCGATATGCGCCATGATCCCGAAGTTCCGGTAGCGGTCGAGGGGATAATCGCGTGCCATTGTGTTTGGCTCCTATTACCAGCGGTAATGGCTGAACGCTTTGTTCGCGTCGGCCATCTTGTGAGTGTCTTCCCGCTTTTTGACAGCGGAGCCGCGCGAGTTCACAGCGTCCAGAAGTTCACCGGCAAGGCGCTCTTCCATCGTGTTCTCGTTGCGCGACCGGCTCGCGTTGATAAGCCAGCGGATCGCCAGCGCTTCGCGACGCTCGGGGCGGACTTCGACGGGCACCTGGTAGGTCGCACCACCAACCCGGCGGGAGCGAACCTCGACCGACGGCTTGATGTTGTCCAACGCCTCGTGGAAGATTTCCACCGGCGCGCGCTTCACCTTGTTTTCAACGCGATCCAGGGCGTTGTAGACGATGCGCTCCGCGACCGACTTCTTGCCGTCGATCATCAGGTTGTTCATGAACTTGGTCAGAACCCGGTCGCCATACTTGGCGTCGGGCAGGACTTCGCGTTTTTCTGCGGCGTGACGACGAGACATCTGTTTTTCCTCTTACTTCGGACGCTTCGCGCCATACTTCGAACGGCGCTGCTTCCGGTCCTTGACGCCCTGGGTATCCAGAACACCACGCAGGATGTGATAGCGCACACCGGGAAGGTCTTTCACACGACCACCACGGATCAGAACAACCGAGTGTTCCTGCAGGTTGTGGCTTTCACCCGGGATGTAGGAGATGACTTCGTAGCCATTGGTCAGGCGGACCTTGGCCACTTTCCGCATCGCCGAGTTCGGCTTCTTCGGTGTGGTTGTGTAGACGCGCGTGCATACGCCCCGCTTCTGCGGGCACTGCTCAAGGTGCTGCGACTTCGAGCGCTTGATTTTCGGCTGCCGCGGCTTGCGGATCAGCTGTTGGATCGTTGGCATTCCGGTTCTTTCCCCGTGTAGCTCACATATGTGGTGCACGGGGTGACCCGTGCGGGTTACGTAAAAGCCCCGCGCGTCCGCGAGACCCTGTTCAAAAGCGCCGGATCGTACAAAAACGACGCAAAATACCGCATCCGCTTCCGTCTTTTGGAAGCGATACGGTGCATTTCCAGAGGATCGGGGCCTGCGCCCGGATCTTGACCGCTCCAGTCCTGTAAATCGGCAGATGGGGCATTAACCCCGCCGAATTAGGCGCGCGTATATGCAGAGTCGGACCCCGTGTCAACAGCGCCCCGGCGCTTGTGTGCCTTGCCCTGTCACTGCATGATCGAATTCGAAGACGTGACGTGGCAGACAGGGCCGGTGTTCCATGCAAACCATCATATTGTGTCGGTTTTCCTACCCGGCAGAGGGCGGGTTTCAGGTTGATCACGACACGGTGTCGGACCGCCGGACCTACCTTTATGATCCAGACCGCATGGCGCTCCGCTTTGCCCTGTTCGAACACTTTTGCCTACCGGGGCTCAAGGCACAAACCGACCCGGATTTCAGTTTCGTCATTTTGACCGGCACCTGCCTCCCCGACATCTACCGCCAGCGATTGGATGCCCTGCTCAGCGATATGCCGCAAGCCCGTGTCGTGGCCAAAGAGCCGGGTCCACATCGGCAAGTCTGCCAGTCAGTTCTGAACGCCGCCCGCAAGCATATCAACAAACCATGCCTGCAGGTCCGGCACGATGACGACGACGCGTTGGCTGTCGATTTCGTCGCCCGTCTCAAGAAAGCCGCGGCTGACTGCGCGCCGCTTTTGCAGGACAATAGGCTTGTCGGCTTCGACTGGAACCGGGGCTACACGCTGCGCGCGTCCGACGTCGCGCGGTTCGAGATTGCCGAGACGGTGACGCCTTATCTGGGCGTGGCACAGGCCGTTGCGGTTCAAGGGGGTATCAAGCAAAGCCTGATGAATTTTGCCCACAGCCGCATCAATCGCTTCATGCCAACGGTCACATTCACCGATCAACCGATGTTCCTGAGAGCACAGCATACGGGCAATGACTCGCGCCAACACGGCAAACTTGCCACGCCCGAATTCTTCGCCCCGACGCTGGATCACGTCGAAACGCTGAACCGCCGCTTCGCGCTTACGGCTGACGCGGTGCAAGCGGCTTTCGCACCCGTCGCTTCAACCGCGCCTCGCGCAACAGGCTGAACACGCCCGTGGCAACGATGATCGCCGCGCCGATCAATGTCAGCGGCTCGGGCCACTCTCCGAAAATCACGAAGCCCAGAATGAGCGCCCAGACAAGACCGGTGTAGCGGAACGGGGCCACGAAACTCACCTCACCGACGCGCATGACCATCACGCTGCACAAGTAAGCGCCGATGATGAAAGTGGTCGCCAGCAATACGAGGCCTGTCAGCCGCGGCGTGAGTGCGACCCAGTCTTGCCCGAACGACCATCCTGCAGCGAAGACGGTCACCATGATCGAAGACACCAGCGTAACGGTGAGCGACGGGGCCGCCGCCGAGATGCGACGGGTCACCAAGTCCCGGACGGTGACGGCCAGAACGGCGCACAATGCGTAGACCGATGCGGCTGTGAAACCCTCTGTTCCCGGACGGACGATCAAAAGCATCCCGCAAAACCCGATGGCGATCGCGGTCCAGCGCCGCCAGCCCACGGCTTCGCGAAAGACGATTGCGCCGCCCAAGGTCACCGTCAGCGGCAACATCTGCAACAGCGCCGTCACGTTCGCCAATGGCATCGCCAACAACGCAGTGAGGAAAAAGTACGCCGCAGCCGCTTCGCTGATCCCGCGAAGGGCAATCAACAGCCAATCCCGGCGCGGCAGCGCCAGCCTCAGCCCTTTGAAGTACCACGCCATCGCAAACAGTGCCGCAGACGCAAGAACCCCACGGATCACCAGCAGCTGCGATAGGGGCAAGTCACCACCGGTCGCCTTGATCGCCGCGTCACCAAAGGTGAAGGCAGCCATCGCCAGGCACATCAGCAGTGCGCCGCGCATGTTGTCGGAAAGTCGAGACATAGCCGCGATCTACAGCAGGCACGACCGACCCTCCACGCCAAAAGCGACACCGGTATTTTTCTTTCGAACCACGACGTTCCCGTGTATCGCGGATGGATCGGCCTCGCGACGTTGCAGTGTCGATCAGGAAAAGGACGGCCTGTGGCAGTTAAAGCAAACGACGATCTGACCACCGGGTCGATGCTCTCCCACTACATCAACCTCGCCATTCCGGCAGCGCTCGGCATGCTGTTCTCGACGCTCTACAACGTTGTCGACGTCTTCTACGCCGGCCAATTGTCGACCGAAGCGCAGGCGGGTCTGTCCATCGGCTTTCAGGCGTTTTTCATCCTGATGTCCATCGGTTTCGGCCTTGGATCGGGGCTCAGCGCGCTGGTCAGCAACGCCAAGGGTGAAAAGAACACCCGCGTGGCGCGGGAACTGGCGGCGCAGGGCCTCAGCTTTGGAGTGATCGCCACCGGCATTCTGATGGTCATTGGCTATATCGGCGGCCCGTACCTCATCGCGCTTGTATCGGAACCCGGCGGATACCGGGACGCGGCGCTTAGCTACTTCCGGTTTCTCATCCTCGCATTGCCCGGCTTCCTATTGGCCTATGGCGGCAATGGCATCCTTCAGGCCCATGGTGACACGCGGTCGATGCAGCGTGCGCTAATGGTGGCCTTCTTCGCCAATATCGGGCTGAACCCGCTTTTCATGTTCGGCATTCCCGGTACTTGGGGGGGCCTCGGCCTAGACGGGATCGCGGTTGCCACCATCGTCAGTCAGACCGGTGTGATGCTGTTCCTGATGACCCGCATTTTCAATCTCGACCTGATGGATCGTGTCAAACGCAGCGAATTCATCCCCGACCGCCACTGCTTCAAGGCCATTGCCGAACAGATGGCGCCAGCCAGCACCGCGTTGATCGTGATGTTCGTATCCGGTTTCGTCGTCCAATTCGCGCTCAAGGGGTTCGGCGAACATGCCATTGCGGCCTACGGCGTCGCGTTGCGGATCGAACAGATCCTGCTCCTCCCGGTCCTCGGCATGACAGGGGCGCTTCTGCCGATTGCCGGGCAGAATTACGGTGCCAAGGACTACGACCGCGTGCGCGACGCGGTGTTCTTTTGCTGGAAGATCGGCTTCGCCATCTCGATCATCGCCATGCCGCTTTTGTGGTTCGGAGGCCAGTATTTCATGCGCCCCTTCACCGACGACCCCGACGTGATCCGAGTTGGAGCGAGTTATCTGCTGGTCGACGGCTTCCTGTTCCCGATCTACATGATGCTCTTCTCGATCAACTCGCTTCTGCAAGCCCTGAAAAAGCCGATCTACACGCTCTGGATCAGCATCTACCGGCAGGGCTTCGGCGTCGCTTTCTTCATCTGGGTGTTCATCGCCGTTCTGGATTTCGAAGTCTGGGGCGTCTGGCTCGGCATCGCTGTGGCCGTGTCGAGCGGCTGGGTAATCGCCCTGATCGTCGCCGCGCGCGTCTCAGAGCAGCAAATGGGCGGCCTGCGTCCTCAAACGGCCTGACGAGGCGCAACCAGAGGATAAAGCGACACTTCGCTCTCAATGTCTGCAATGCGGACGAAGCGGACGTTCAAAAATTCTGCTTTCGGCGCGAGACGAGGCAAGCTCAGAACGTCATTTGGAAGATTTCCTCTAAATCCTCGACGTAGGCTTTCAGCAGTGCATCGCTTTTCCACGACTTCATGATTTTAGAGAACGGCTTTTGTCGCGGCGACCAAGCTTCAAAGACATGTGTTGGCACCTCTTTTTGATATTGGCTTGAATGCTTCTTTAAAAAATCTGCGAGGCGCCCAAAGTACCTTTCTTCAGTCAGTTCGCGATTGAACTTCTTCCAAGCGGGGTCCAAGGGCACCCGAAGGGCTAGAAATGCACCGCCTTTATCATGGACATAGCCTTCATACTGCTCCTCTTGTTCGGGCGATACGTCTTCTTCAATGCATTTCAGTAGATAGTCAAAAAGCAACACCGGAACATCGGTGCTTTCAGGAACCTTGGGAACGACCTCGTCGCGGGGTTCTCCAGTGAAGACCTCGAAAGCCACTCCCTGCTCGAAAATGTTGGAACTTTGCAAACACTCTAGTGCAAGCCGCCAGTCGACGACTTTGCTTTCCATTTGAGAAGCTAGCGATTGGCCACGCTGCGTAATCATGATCTATCAGCGCTTAATCCAAATTCTGTGTCAATGCGATTGGTAGGTATGGGCTCGAAGCTGCAGTTGACACCCTCAAATACGAAAACCCCCGCTGACCAGCGGGGGTTTTCATTTTTGATTTATTGCGAGACTTACTCGCGGCTTTCCGGCGTGTCGACGATGATGTTGTCGAACTCGTCGCCACCGACCACGTCGTCCGGAGCCGCCAGTGCGGCTGCGGCTTCGGCCTCTTCGCGGCGCGCTTCGATCACCACGTTGTCGCGCTCCTGCGCGATGCGGCGGACCTTCTGGGTCGCGCCACCGGTGCCTGCCGGGATCAGACGACCCACGATCACGTTCTCTTTCAGGCCAACAAGCTTGTCCTTCTTGCCCTGAACCGATGCCTCTGTCAGCACGCGCGTGGTCTCCTGGAACGACGCGGCCGAGATGAAGCTGCGCGTTTGCAAGGACGCCTTGGTGATGCCCAAGAGGATCGGTTCGCCCTGTGCAGGACGGCCACCCTTCTTTTCGGCTTTCTCGTTGGCAAGGTCGAACTCGGCCTTGTCCACGTGTTCACCCTTCAGAAGCGTGGTGTCCCCGCTGTCGAGGATTTCCCACTTCTGCAGCATCTGGCGCACGATCACTTCGACATGCTTGTCGTTGATCTTCACACCCTGCAGGCGATAGACGTCCTGAACTTCGTCGATCATGTAGTTGGCCAATGCCTCGACACCCATGATGGACAGGATGTCATGCGGCGCTGGATTGCCGTCCATGATGTAATCGCCCTTCTGGACGAAATCACCTTCGACCACCGGGATATGCTTGCCCTTCGGCACCATGTATTCCACGGGCTCAAGGCTGTCATCCGCAGGCTCGATCGAGATGCGACGCTTGTTCTTGTAGTCCTTGCCGAACCGGACATAGCCGTCGATTTCCGCAATGATGGCGTGATCCTTGGGGCGACGTGCCTCAAAGAGTTCGGCCACACGCGGCAGACCACCGGTGATGTCCTTGGTCTTGGCGCCTTCCCGCGGGATACGTGCGACGACGTCACCAGCCTTCACATCCTGACCGTCCTCGACCGACAGAATTGCGTCGACCGACATCGGGTAGGTGATCGGGTTGCCGGCCTCGTTGCGCAGCGGTTCGCCATCTTCATCCATGAGGATGATTTCCGGCTTGAGCTCATTGCCCTTGGGCGCGGCCCGCCAGTCGATAACGATCTTCTGGGTCATGCCCGTCGCATCATCGGTCTCGTCACGAACGGCCACACCTGCGGTGAGGTCGACATGCTTGGCGATACCATCCTTCTCGGCGATGATTGGCAGCGTATAGGGGTCCCACTCGAAGAGCTTGTCGCCACGGGCAATGCTGTCACCCTCTTTGACAAAGAGCTTCGTGCCGTAGCCCAGCTTGTGGCTGGCCCGCTCGACGCCGTGCTCATCCATGATCCGCAACTTCATGTTGCGGCCCATGACGAGTGTTTCACCAGCCGAGTTTTCCAGTGTGGAGGCGTTGTCGAATTCGACCTTTCCCTCCTGGCTGGCTTCCTGGAACGACTGCTGACCACCTTGCGCCACGCCGCCGATGTGGAAGGTCCGCATCGTCAGCTGTGTGCCCGGTTCACCGATGGACTGCGCCGCGATAATGCCCACGGCTTCGCCCGTGTTCACCATCGTACCGCGTGCAAGGTCACGACCGTAGCACATCGCGCAGACGCCCTCTTCCGCCTCACAGGTCAGCGGCGACCGGATACGCATCGAGGCAACGCCCGCTTCTTCGATCGCATCCGACATGCGTTCGTCGATCAGCTGACCCGCACGAAGAAGAACTTCGTCCGTACCCGGCTTCAGAACGTCATCCGCAGAAACACGGCCCAGGATCCGCTCGGCAAGCGACGCAACAACCTCACCGTCGTTCACGGCCGCTTCAGCCGTGATCGCACGCTCGGTGCCACAATCATGCATGCGCACGATGCAGTCCTGCGCCACGTCCACCAGACGACGGGTCAGATAACCCGAGTTCGCCGTCTTCAGAGCGGTGTCCGAAAGACCCTTCCGGGCGCCGTGAGTCGAGTTGAAGTATTCAAGAACGGTCAGACCTTCCTTGAAGTTCGAGATGATCGGCGTCTCGATGATGTCGCCATTCGGCTTCGCCATCAGGCCGCGCATCCCGCCCAGCTGCTTCATCTGCGTAACCGAGCCACGGGCACCGGAGTGCGCCATCATGTAGACCGAGTTTGGCTCGGCAACAGCGCCGTTTTCGTCCCTCTGCTCGGCCGAGATGGTGGACATCATGGCCTCGGTGACCTTGTCGTTACACTTCGACCAGGCATCGACCACCTTGTTGTACTTTTCGCCCTGAGTGATCAGACCGTCCATGTACTGCTGCTCGAAATCCTTCACCTGCTCGCGGGTTTCCTCCACGATCGGCCATTTGGTTTCGGGAATGACCATGTCGTCCTTGCCAAAGGAAATGCCCGCACGGAACGCTTCCTTGAAGCCCATGGACATGATCTGGTCACAGAAGATGACCGACTCCTTCTGGCCGCAATAGCGGTAGACGGTGTCGATGACTTTCTGCACGTCTTTCTTCCGCAGAAGCGTGTTCACGAGATCAAACGGCGCCTTCGCATTCAGAGGCAGAAGCGCACCAAGGCGTACACGACCCGGTGTGGTCTCGTAACGCTTGGTGATTTCATTGCCCTCATCATCGATCTGCTTGACCCGGCATTCGATTTTGGCGTGCAGATGCACTTCGCCCGCGTTGAGCGCGTGTTCCACTTCCTCGACCGACCCGAAGATCATGCCTTCACCCTTCATGCCTTCGCGCATGATGGAGGTGTAGTAGAGGCCGAGGATCATGTCCTGCGACGGCACGATGATCGGCGCGCCGTTGGCCGGCGACAGAACGTTGTTCGTCGACATCATCAGCACGCGGGCTTCCAACTGCGCTTCCAACGAGAGCGGCACGTGGACCGCCATCTGGTCACCGTCGAAGTCAGCGTTAAAGGCCGAACAAACGAGCGGGTGCAGCTGGATTGCTTTACCTTCGATGAGCACCGGCTCGAACGCCTGGATGCCCAAACGGTGCAGCGTCGGCGCACGGTTCAGAAGAACCGGGTGCTCACGAATGACCTCATCGAGGATATCCCACACTTCGGGACGTTCCTTTTCGACCAGCTTCTTCGCCTGCTTGACGGTGGACGACAGACCCTTCGCCTCAAGCCGCGAATAGATGAACGGCTTGAACAGTTCGAGCGCCATCTTTTTCGGCAAACCGCACTGGTGCAGCTTGAGTTCCGGACCCGTCACAATCACCGAACGGCCCGAGAAGTCGACGCGCTTACCCAAAAGGTTCTGACGGAAGCGACCCTGCTTGCCTTTCAGCATGTCAGACAGAGACTTCAGCGGACGCTTGTTGGCACCCGTGATCACACGACCACGACGGCCGTTGTCGAACAGGGCGTCAACGGATTCCTGCAACATCCGCTTTTCGTTACGGACGATGATGTCAGGCGCGCGCAGTTCGATCAGACGCTTGAGGCGGTTGTTGCGGTTGATCACGCGACGGTAAAGGTCGTTGAGGTCAGACGTCGCAAAGCGACCGCCATCCAGCGGCACCAGCGGACGCAATTCTGGCGGGATCACGGGGATTACGGTCAGGACCATCCACTCGGGCCGGTTGCCTGATTCAAGGAAAGACTCAACCACCTTGAGGCGCTTGATGATCTTCTTGGGCTTCAACTCGCCTGTCGCTTCCTTGAGGTCCGCGCGCAGCTGCTCGGCCTCGGCTTCAAGGTCGATATTGGCGAGCATCTCGCGGATCGCTTCGGCACCGATATTGGCGGTGAATGCGTCCATGCCATAGACGTCTTGCGCGTCCATGAACTCTTCTTCGGTCATCAACTGGCCGTAAGTCAGGTCGGTCAGACCCGGCTCGATCACGACGTAGTTTTCAAAGTAGAGGATGCGTTCCAGATCGCGCAGCGTCATGTCCAGCATCAGGCCGATGCGCGACGGCAGCGACTTGAGGAACCAGATATGGGCGCAGGGCGCCGCCAGTTCGATATGGCCCATCCGCTCACGACGGACCTTCTGCAGCGTGACTTCCACACCGCATTTTTCGCAGACAACGCCGCGATACTTCATGCGCTTGTACTTGCCGCAAAGGCATTCGTAATCCTTGATCGGGCCAAAGATACGCGCACAGAAAAGACCGTCACGCTCGGGTTTGAACGTCCGGTAGTTGATGGTTTCAGGCTTCTTGATCTCGCCGAAAGACCACGACAGAATACGCTCTGGCGAGGCGAGAGAGACCTTGATTTCGTCGAACACCTTGGGCGGCGCGACGGGGTTGAACGGGTTGTTTGTGAGTTCCTGGTTCATTTTCAAATCCTTGAATTGGGGGGAGGTGTAGGTCGGACAAAACTGTCCAACCTACCGGATGAGCCTTTGGCGGTTACTCATCCTCCTCCGCATCCAGGAGTTCCATGTTCAGGCCGAGGCCGCGGACTTCCTTCACGAGAACGTTGAAGCTCTCCGGCACACCGGCCTCGAAGTTGTCCTCACCCTTGACGATGCTTTCATAGACCTTGGTCCGGCCCGCCACGTCGTCCGACTTGACGGTGAGCATTTCCTGAAGCGTGTAGGCCGCGCCGTACGCTTCCAACGCCCAGACTTCCATCTCACCGAAGCGCTGACCACCAAACTGCGCCTTACCACCCAGCGGCTGCTGGGTCACAAGCGAGTACGGCCCGGTCGAGCGCGCGTGGATCTTGTCGTCGACCAGGTGGTGCAGCTTGAGCAGGTACTTCACACCCACGGTCACAGGGCGTGCGAACTGCTCACCCGAACGACCGTCGAACAGAATCGACTGACCCGAGGTGTCAAACCCAGCCCGCACCAACGCATCGTTGACGTCCGCTTCCTTGGCACCGTCAAAGACCGGTGTCGCGATCGGCACACCGTGCGTGACGTTGCTGGCCGCTTCGACAAGCTGATCCTCGTCCATGTCCTTGAGGCCTTCCTCGTAGACATCGTCGCCATAGGCGATCCGCATCGCTTCGCGCACCGGAGTCAAGTCGCCGGAGCGACGGTAGTCCTGCAGCGCCTCGTCGATCTTCACACCCAGACCACGTGCGGCCCAGCCCATGTGGGTTTCAAGGATCTGACCGACGTTCATACGCGACGGCACGCCCAGCGGGTTCAGACAGAAATCGACCGGGGTCCCATCCGCGAGGAACGGCATGTCCTCCATCGGCACCACTTTCGAGATCACACCCTTGTTGCCGTGACGACCGGCCATCTTATCGCCCGGCTGCAGCTTTCGCTTCACCGCGACGAACACCTTGACCATCTTCATCACGCCCGGGGGCAGATCGTCACCGCGACGGACCTTTTCGACCTTGTCTTCAAAACGGGCATCCAGCGCACGCTTCTGCGCCTCATACTGCTCGTTCAGGGCTTCCATGATCTTGGCATCGTCTTCGTCTTCCAACGCCAGCTGCCACCACTGACCACGGGTCAGTGACTCGAGCAGTTCCTCGGTGATCTGGCTGTTGGACTTGATACCTTTCGGGCCTTTGACAGCCACCTTGCCAAGGATCAGGTCCTTCAGACGCGCGTAGATGTTGCGGTCGAGGATCGCCAATTCGTCGTCCCGGTCACGAGCCAGACGTTCGACTTCCTCACGCTCGATCTGCAGCGCACGTTCGTCTTTCTCGACGCCGTGACGGTTGAAGACGCGGACTTCCACAACGGTACCGAAATCGCCCGGCTTGACCCGCAGCGACGTATCCCGCACGTCAGACGCTTTCTCACCAAAGATCGCACGGAGGAGTTTTTCTTCCGGCGTCATCGGGCTCTCGCCCTTCGGTGTGATCTTACCGACAAGAATGTCGCCCGGCTCCACATCCGCGCCGATGTAAACGATGCCCGCCTCGTCGAGGTTGCGCAGCGCTTCTTCGCCGACGTTCGGAATGTCACGTGTGATCTCTTCCGGACCAAGCTTCGTGTCCCGCGCCGCCACTTCGAATTCCTCGATGTGGACAGAGGTGAACACGTCGTCCCGCGCGATCCGCTCGGAAATCAGGATCGAGTCCTCGTAGTTGTACCCGTTCCACGGCATGAAAGCGACGATCACGTTCTTGCCGAGCGCCAGTTCCCCCATGTCAGTCGACGGACCATCGGCGATCACCTCACCCTTGGTCACGGTCTGACCCACCGTCACAAGCGGACGCTGGTTGATGCAGGTGTTCTGGTTCGACCGCTGGAACTTGCGCAGACGGTAGATGTCCACGCCCGCGTCACCCAGTTCGAGGTCTTCGGTCGCCCGCACAACGATACGTGTCGCGTCCACCTGGTCGATCACGCCTGCGCGCTTCGCCATGATGGCCGCGCCCGAGTCGCGTGCCACAACGCCTTCGATCCCCGTACCCACGAGCGGTGCTTCCGACCGCAATGTCGGAACCGCCTGACGCTGCATGTTCGACCCCATCAGGGCGCGGTTCGCGTCGTCGTTTTCGAGGAACGGAATGAGAGAGGCCGCAACAGAGACCAGCTGCTTCGGAGAAACGTCAATCAAATCAACGCTTTCGTTCGGCGCGAGCGTGTATTCACCCGACTGGCGGGTGTTGACGAACTCGTTCACGAACTTGCCGTTTTCGTCCAGCGTCGCGTTTGCCTGCGCCACGGTATGACGCTGTTCCTCGGTCGCGGACATGTACTGCACTTCATCCGTCACATGGCCGTTCTCGACCTTGCGATACGGTGTCTCGATGAAGCCATACTTGTTCACACGGGCAAAGGTCGCCAGCGAGTTGATGAGACCGATGTTCGGGCCTTCCGGCGTTTCAATCGGGCACATGCGACCGTAGTGGGTTGCGTGTACGTCGCGCACCTCAAAGCCCGCACGCTCACGTGTCAGACCACCCGGTCCAAGCGCCGAGAGACGCCGCTTGTGTGTCACTTCGGACAGCGGGTTGGTCTGGTCCATGAACTGCGACAGCTGCGAAGAGCCGAAGAATTCACGCACAGCCGCCGCCGCCGGTTTCGCGTTGATCAGGTCCTGCGGCATCACCGTGTCGATCTCGACCGAGGACATGCGTTCCTTGATCGCGCGCTCCATACGAAGCAGCCCGACGCGATACTGGTTTTCCATCAATTCGCCGACCGAGCGCACCCGGCGGTTGCCGAGGTGGTCGATATCGTCGATGTCGCCCTTGCCGTCACGCAATTCCACCAGCGCCTTCACACAGGCGACAATGTCCTCACGGTCGAGTGTGCGCTGGGTATCCGGCTTGTCCAAAGCAAGACGCATATTCATCTTCACACGACCCACAGCAGACAGGTCATAACGCTCGGAGTCGAAGAACAGTGTGTCGAACAGCGCCGACGCCGCCTCGACGGTGGGCGGCTCGCCCGGGCGCATGACGCGATAGATGTCCATGAGCGCGGTTTCGCGGTTCATGTTCTTGTCGTTCGCCATGGTGTTGCGCATGTACGGGCCGACGGTGACGTTATCGATGTCGAGTACCGGAATCTCGGTGATACCCGCATCCATCAGCTCTTTCAGGCTGCCACCCGTGACTGCACCGTCCTTGTCGACGGTCCAAGTCAATTCATCTCCGGCCTCGACATAGATCGCGCCGGTTTCTTCGTTGATGATGTCTTTGGCAACGAACTTGCCGACGATCTGCTCGAACGGCAGAAGAAGATCGGTGATCTTGCCCTCGTCGATGATCTTCTTGACCGCGCGCGGCGTGACCTTCTTGCCTGCTTCAGCGAAAACCTCACCGGTGGCCGCATCGACCAGATCAAACGCCGGTCGCGTGCCGCGCACCCGCTCGGGGAAGAACTTGGTCTCCCAGCCTTCGCCTTTACGCAGCGTGTAGGTCACGGTGTCGTAATAGGCATCCATAATGGATTCCTGATCCAGACCCAGCGCGTAAAGCAACGTTGTGACCGGCAGCTTGCGGCGGCGGTCGATACGCGCGAACACGAGGTCCTTCGCGTCGAACTCGAAATCGAGCCACGACCCGCGATAGGGAATGATCCGGCAGGCAAAGAGCAGCTTACCCGAGCTGTGCGTTTTGCCTTTGTCGTGATCGAAGAAGACGCCAGGGCTGCGGTGCATCTGAGACACGATCACGCGCTCCGTGCCGTTCACCACAAAGGTGCCATTCGGTGTCATTAGGGGCATATCGCCCATGAACACGTCCTGTTCCTTGATATCCTTGACCGACTTCGCGCCAGTGTCTTCGTCAATATCGAACACGATCAGACGCAGCTTCACCTTCAACGGTGCGCTGTAGGTCATGTCACGCTGCTGACATTCCTCGACGTCGTATTTCGGCTTCTCCAGCTCGTAGCTGACGAATTCCAGCACGCTGGTTTCATTGAAGTCCTTGATCGGAAAGACCGACTGGAACACGCCCTTGATGCCTTCGCCATCAAGCGGGTCGGGCTGGTCGCCGGATTTCAGGAAGAGGTCGTAAGAGGATTTCTGAACCTCGATGAGGTTCGGCATCTCCAGAACCTCACGAATTTTACCGTAGTATTTACGAAGACGTTTCTGGCCAATGAAGCTTTGCGCCATTGTCGATATCACCTTTTCTCAGCTGAGCGTCACGCCGTCGGGCCCCGGCGGTCTGCCCAATAGAGACGACAAAATCCGATCAATTCTCGGCGCGCATACCCACTGCACACCACCCGATCTTTGGATCCTGCCTAAGAAAAACCCCGGATTTGAAAGGGTCTTTCTAAGACGGGAGCGGCTGGGCACGGATTTCCCGTGCCCAGCCTTTCTTAAGATGCTCGCCGGTCCCTGTCCGAGACCTCTTCGCAAAGAGGGCCCGCGGGGACCGATGAGCGATTACTTGAGCTCGACCTCGGCGCCAGCTGCTTCCAGCTTGCCTTTGATCTCTTCGGCTTCGTCCTTGGAAACCTGCTCTTTGACAGCCTTGCCGCCTGCTTCGACCAGTTCCTTGGCTTCTTTCAGACCCAGGCCGGTGATGCCGCGGACTTCCTTGATCACGTTGATCTTGGATGCGCCCGCCGACTTCAGGATGACGTCGAATTCGGTCTGCTCTTCAGCAGCCGCGCCACCGGCGTCGCCGCCAGCCGGACCCGCCATCATCACTGCGCCGCCTGCTGCGGGCTCGATGCCGTACTCGTCCTTCAGGATTGTTTTCAGTTCTTGTGCTTCGAGAAGCGTCAGACCAACGATCTCTTCTGCCAGTTTTTTCAGATCAGCCATTGTGACTTTCCTATCTAAATGTGTTCCAACGTCAGGGTTACAACCCCACGAGGTATTTCAGGTGCCTTACGCCGCTTTCTCTTCGATGGTCGAAAGGATCGAGGCGATGTTCGATGCAGGTGCGCCGATGGCGCCCGCGATGTTGGAGGCCGGTGCGCCAATCATGCCTGCGATGGTAGCAATAAGCTCCTCGCGCGACGGCATCTTGGACACGGCTTCAACACCAGCCCGGTCAAGTGCGGTCTCACCCATCGCACCGCCAAGGATTTCGAACTTCTTGTTCTCCTTGGCGAAGTCCTCGACCACCTTGGCAGCTGCCACGGGGTCTTCGGAATAGGTGAGGACCGTCATGCCCGACAGGAATTCAGCGATGCTTTCGCAGGGCTTTCCTTCAAGGGCGATCTTGGCCAGACGGTTCTTGGCGACACGAACGGAACTGCCGGCATCGCGTGCGCGACCCCGGAGATCCTGCATCTCGGCAACTGTGAGACCTTCGTAGTGGGCAACCACAACGACGCCAGAGCTTTCGAAGATCTGGCCGAGTTCCTCGACCACTTTCTCTTTTTGGGCTCTATCCACAGGTTTACTCCAGTTTGGGGGATGTCTCCCCCGGCTCAGTGGTACCGGATCGCTCCGGCGGTTTTGGTCCGCTTCTTTTGCGGCGCCAAACCCGCCCAGCGCTCAACGGGTGAGCCTTGGCATGTCGGTCTGCTACCGCCTCGGGCAGGAATTATTAAGGATTTGGCCTTAACCCACCGTCTCGGACGTAATGCAAAAAACCGCGAGACGAATCACGCGGTGGCTTGCAACGGTCGGGATAGTACGCACGCAACCGTTTGCCAACCCCTCTGGACAGCAAATCGGCACGGTTTCGGTCGTGCGCCGCCGAACGCTAGCACATTCCTCTTATTTCGCAAAATGGTTCCTTGTCAGGCATTTTAATGCTCCATGACTGACAAAAGGAATTTGTGGTTTCTTCCGCGGCTACTGCCGTCTCGCGTATCGCGACGGCATGCGATCTGCTTCGACAAGCGCATCGTAGGTTGGCCGAACGCGCCCCAGCGCATGCCCAATCCGCGCCGCAGCCAGATACCCCTCGGGCGACGTGCTTTCTACCGCGCGAAATTGCGTACAATCCGACTTCGGCACGGCAATGACTTTTTCAGACGGCACGCCCTCAACGGCTATGAACTCTCCGGCCACGATGAACACCTGTACACGCTTCGAATCCGCCTTGAACCGCCACACAACCGGCGTTTCCGAAAACACGACATAAGGAATCACATTGTCGTTCTGCGACACAATCTCGACTTCGGGTATACCGTCCACATTCTGCACCCCTTTGCCAACTGCAAAGACCCGCGGCACGTCCGGCGTGTAGTCGATCTTCGGCAGAACGCAGCTTTGCGGACCACGCACAGCCGCTGAAACGATCGCTGCAATCTCTTCGATCTCTTCGGGCGCCAAAGCACCGTCCTGGTCGACATCAAGCGCGAACAAGTCGTGGCATCCGTTGAGGTAACGCGCCTGTTCGCCAAGCATTTCTTGCGCATAAGCCTCGATTTCCGCGGTCGTAACCTCCCTGTCGTAATTGGCATCATAGTCGCGGCGCGCGATTTGAAGGTCGACCTCATCTGGAAGGGCCTCCGGCCCAAGGATTTGTCCGTCCCCATTCAGATCAAAAGATTTAAGCCGCCGTTCTGCTTCGGATTTGGTCATCTGGATGACGCGA
The DNA here is from genome assembly GCF_900129875.1 of Marivita hallyeonensis. Lineage (GTDB taxonomy): Bacteria > Pseudomonadota > Alphaproteobacteria > Rhodobacterales > Rhodobacteraceae > Marivita > Marivita hallyeonensis. The sequence goes on from NZ_FQXC01000013.1 coordinate 18,356, forward strand.
GCCTCAAAGGCCTGACGCCATGCATCCGCACCTTCCCGCGTCAACGCTGGCGCATTACCGCGACAGGCCGCTAAATCGCGAAGCCGTTGCGCCTGCCACGACTCTGGTTGTTCAACCACCCATCCACGATCCTTGTTGGACATAAACGAAAGTAGCCTAACCGCTTCCTCGGCCTGCACGGTGGTGGCAGCCAACACAACCACAGTCGTCAACGCAATTCCGCACCACATGGCACTGCCCCTATTCATCTTTATGTGGTCCGCCATCGAACTACGGACAGATGTCGGCAGACGAATGGGCGAATTACGGAAAAACAGTGGCAGAAAAAAGGCGGGCCATCGCTGACCCGCCTTCCGAAATCTTCCGCGCTTGGCCTTACTGGCTGGCGGCGTCATCCACAGAGATCGACACGCCTGGACCCATGGTCGAGCTGAGGGCGATCTTCTTCATGTAGGTGCCTTTTGAGCCTGACGGCTTCGCCTTGGCGACGGCCTCGACAAACGCTTTCACGTTCTCGACCAGCTTTGCCTCGTCAAAGGAGGCCTTGCCGATGCCAGCATGCACAACGCCGGCCTTCTCGGCCTTGAACTGCACCTGACCACCTTTCGCCGCTTCGACCGCTTCCTTGACGTCCATGGTCACGGTGCCGATCTTCGGGTTCGGCATCAGGTTGCGCGGGCCCAGCACCTTGCCCAGACGACCAACGATCGGCATCATGTCCGGGGTCGCGATGCAGCGCTCGAACTCGATCTTGCCGGACTGCACGGTTTCCATCAGGTCCTCTGCACCAACGATATCGGCACCGGCTTCCTTCGCCTCATCGGCCTTCGGACCACGGGCGAACACGGCCACACGCACTGTCTTGCCCGTGCCGTTCGGCAGGTTGACCGTGCCGCGGACCATCTGATCTGCGTGGCGCGGGTCGACACCAAGGTTCATCGCGATCTCAACCGACTCGTCGAACTTCGCGTTTGCATTTCCCTTGACCAGAGCCACCGCCTCTTCGACCGTAACATTCTCTTTGCCTGCAAAGGCTTCACGAGCAGCGCGGGTGCGTTTTCCAAGCTTTGCCATCTTACTTCACCTCGATGCCCATGGACCGGGCGGAGCCCAGGATGATCTGCATTGCGCCTTCAACGTCGGTTGCGTTGAGGTCCTTCATCTTCGCTTCCGCGATCTCACGCACCTGCGCGACAGTCACGGACGCCACGGTCTCGCGACCGGGGTTCTCCGCACCGCGCGGACGGTTGCGCTTGCCCACGGGCTTCAGACCGGCGGCCTTCTTCAGATAATAAGACGCGGGCGGCGTCTTGATGTTCATCGTGAAGGACTTGTCCTGGTAATAGGTGATCTCGGTCGGGCACGGTGCACCCTGTTCCATGTCCTGCGTCTTGGCGTTGAACGCCTTGCAGAATTCCATGATGTTGATGCCGCGCTGACCCAGCGCAGGGCCCACGGGGGGGCTTGGGTTGGCTTGACCTGCAGGGATCTGCAGCTTCATCTTGCCAGCAAGTTTCTTGGCCATCTGGCCTCTCCTTTTCCAACGACCTCGGGGCGCGCCCTTCGGTCACTCATGTTGTGTGGTGCGGTCCGGGCATCGCGATGCCCTCGCCTCCCACTCCTCGTTCGGCGGGATAAACCGCCTCCACTCAGGTCACGACTGCTTCGTCACCTGCGTGTATTCCAACTCGACCGGGGTTTCCCGGCCAAAGATAACAACCGACACTTTCAGGCGCTGGTTGTCGTCGTCCACTTCCTCGATCATTCCGTCGAAATCCTCGAACGGACCGTCGTTGACCTTGACCTTCTCGCCCACCTCGAAATGGATGAGCTGACGCGGTGCATCTTCGCCTTCGGCCACACGACCCAGGATCGCCTGCACCTCGGCATCGCGCATCGGCATCGGTCGACCTTGCGGACCAAGAAATCCGGTGACGCGGTTGATTGAGTTGATCAGGTGATAGCCCTTGTCCGACATCTCCATCCGAACAAGCACGTATCCGGGCATGAACCGACGCTCTGCGGTCACCTTCTTGCCGCGCCGGATCTCGATGACCTCTTCGGTCGGGACCAGCACTTCCTCGATTTCGTCCTGCAGGCCCTGCTCTTCCACAGCCTGAAGGATCTGTTCAGCGATCTTCTTTTCGAAATTCGAAAGAACGCTGACCGAGTACCACCGCTTCGCCATCTGGTCCCAAACCCCTTGATTGTTCGGCCCTGCAACCGAAAGATTACCTGTCGCCGTCACCGCTTCGATGCCAGCCCCGGAATAAAAAAGCGGCGTGCAACTCGAATCGATGCACGCCTCATTCCGTCTTGATGCGTGGGTTACCGCCTTCGACTGCCTATTTCAAGAGCCGAGCGGCGGACCCGTTTCAATGCCGGTTTATCCGAACAGGTTCAGCAACCCCTGCAGCCCGCTGCGGATCAAAAGATCCACCAATGCGAAAAACACGGCCGTCAACGCCGCCATGATGAAGACCATCACCGTCGTCAGAAGCACTTCGCGCCGCGTCGGCCAGACGATCTTGGCCACTTCAGCACGAACCTGCTGAATGAACTGAAGGGGATTGGTCGTTGCCATGAGAAATGTCTCGGTTGCTGATTGCCGTTGCTGAGCATCTAGCGAAGCCACGGGAACAATTCAAGCAACCCCGCCGAGATGGCCGAAATCAGCCAAGTTATAAGGAACGCGCGATGTCGCAAAACGGGAAAAAGTTCCCTGCAGCTCTCTCACAATGATGTGTTCGAATTTTCTGATTTTTCGCGGAACGCAAGCGGCCTGATGCAGTTCATCTCCCAGAGCCGGCGGCAAGAGGTCGTCTGGCACTGAGAAGACCAAATTGATCCAAATAGGCTTTCGGGCCGGAAAGGTGAACACAATGAAACGCATGATGATTGCAACCGCACTCGTGACAACTCTTGGCACAGCTGCAATGGCCGCAACCGACGAACAGATCCAGCAGATCGAGCGCTTTGCACCGGGCATTGAAACATCCAATCTGACCGAAGCCGAACTCCAGACCGCCTACGGTATCGTGACCTCCGGCGACAGCCGCGGCGAAAAAATCGCCAAGCTGCGCGCACTGGAAACCGATGCAAACGCCGGTTCGTTTGAGATGCTGAGCGACGCAGAACTGATGCGCCTCGAGCAGTACGCGCCGGGCTTCGACTGGACAGACGTCACACCGGCACAAGCTCAGGCCGCACTGGCCATCACGTATGGTGGTGACAGCGAAGGCGTCAAATCCGAGCGCGTGCAGGCGATCCTGACGGACGAGAACTCCATGACCGAGATGAACGCGGACATCACTGCAGGTCAGCGCATGATGATCACCAACTACGCGCCGAATGTTGATGTCGATGCACTGTCGGAGTCGGACGTCCAGAGCATTCTTAGCGTGATTCACAGCGGCGCATCGCGCGGTGAGATCGCAGGCCAGATCGAAGCAATCGCTGGTAGCTAAGATACCAAATCTTTATCGAAAGGGTCGCCTTCTAGGCGGCCCTTTTTCGTTTTTTGCGCATACCATCCGCTGTGAAAGCGTCGCGTCATTCGAAAACGTGGAGAGTGGCAGGGGCACCAGGGCTCGAACCCGGGACCTACGGTTTTGGAGACCGTCGCTCTACCAACTGAGCTATACCCCTAACGCCGCTGAGACGCGTATTCCAAGCCTTATCCGAAATCAAGGCCCTCTACCAAGGGAATGAAAGAAAATCGTGGCGCCGTCGAAGTACGCAGCGATTGACGGTTATTCGTCTCAGTTTTGCACCGGGATCGGGTTGAGCGGTTCGTCCGGTGTATAGCGTTAGGTCAGGTTTCAATCTTGTACATTTACAGGCGTATTTCTTTTAGGTCTGACCGGATCAATTCGGAGACGCTTGGTGTAGACATTTGCATCCCCTATGCGCGTAGGCCGGACAGACATGTCCGACCCACCACCGTCCGTTGGCCAAACAGGTCCGCTGAGCAGTTCCATCGACAATGTCGGGCCGTAGCCGGGCCTCCGCCTGGGGGCGGGCGGCCGAATAATGCGCAACCATGGTCCTCTGCCGCAAGCGGGACCACACGCGTCCACCCCTCTCAACCCTGTCACATCGCTCACGCCGTCGGGCACGGCGGCTCGCGTCTGCGTGCGGTGGGTGAAACAATGCGCCCCGCGGCGGCAAACACGTTTTGTTGATATGTCGCAGGACACTTGACGCAGCGTGAGCCGCGTCACGCCGCGGTGTCAATTCCAACTGTCCGACACACCCCGCAACACCCTGCATTTCCTGACCCGCACCATGGCTGTGCACCCCCGCGCAGCCCCTGATCGCGACCCCCTTCCGTCAAGTCCACATTTGCGAGAGCCACTGTGCACGAGCTGTGAGTTCAAAGGCCCCGGTCCCGCCCCTAGCTTGGAGGGTGTCGGACAGACAGTTCGGCACGACATACACAACTCACCGCGTCACAGGACGCAGCACAGACACAACTGAAAGGACCAAACCCATGAAGACCCTCATCGCAACAACCGCTCTCGCCCTCACGGCCTTCGCCGCAACCGCAGCCGTCGACACGTCCGAAATCGGCACCTACGCACCGGGCGTCGATGTCTCGACCCTGACCGACGCAGAGGTCAACACCATCCTGTCGATCATCCATTCCGGCGACAGCGAAGGCGAAAAGCGCGCCACCATTCAGGCGCTCGTCAAGTAACCCCCTCCCCGATCACACATATCCCGAAAGGACCAACCCCATGAAAACCCTCATCGCCACAACCGCCCTCGCCCTGACCGCCCTGGCCGGTGCCGCATCCGCCTCCGTCGATACGACGGCCATCCAGAGCTACGCGCCGAATGCCGACATCAGCCAGCTGAGCCAGGCAGAGGTCAACACGCTGCTGTCCGTCATCCATTCCGGTGACAGCGAAAGCGAAAAGCGCGCCACCGTTCAGGCGCTTCTGCAGTAACCACACACTGACACGAAAGGACTTAAGAAAATGAAAACGCTCATCACAGCTTCCGCCCTCGTCCTCACCGCCTTTGCGGCCTCCGCATCGGTGACCGCCGAAATCGGCACCTACGCACCGGGCGTCGACGTCTCGACCCTGACCGACGCCGAGGTGAACACCATCCTGTCCGTCATCCACTCCGGTGACAGCGAAGGCGAAAAGCGCGCCCTCGTCCAGGCTCTCGTCAAGTGAGCCACCCCACGGGCCCAAACGCCCGTACACCAAATCCCGCGACGCCTCACACCACCTGAGACGTCGCGGACGATGAAAAGGCCGCCCAAAACAGGGCGGCCTTCAATGTATTCCGATAAACATCAGCCCGCGATCGTCAATCAGGCCGCGTCCCGCGCGTCTTCGCGCCCGGCTTGAGTCACCACACCCGTGTCAAACAACCGCGCGATCTCTGTGTCGTCGAGACGTGCCACATCCGACAGGATCTCTTCGGTATGCGCCCCGAGCGCGGGGGCCTGACCCGGCAGCTCCCGCGCAAAGTCGGAATATGTCACGGGCGACGATGGCACCGGATAGCGGCCGACGCCGGGGTGCAGCATCGAGGTAAACATCGGATTGTCTTCCGACAGGTCCGGATCTTCGCGCAACGCTTCCGACAGGCTGCGGAAGGGCGCCCAAGTCAGGCCACTCTCATCGAACACCTGCGCCACTTGTGCCAAGGTGCGCACGGCAAACCAAGGAGCGAGGATCGCGGTGATCTGATGCCGCAACCGCCAACGCGTGCCCTCATCGCTCAGATCGCTCGCTGTTGCAGAGGCCAGCAAATCCATCGCCTCGGCGCTGTCCGTCGCCTTGACGATGCCGCGCCATTGCCGTTCCGTCAGGCCGATGACCATCACGCGCTGGCCATCGCCACAGACGAAATCCTGCCCATAGGCGCCATACAAGGCGTTGCCTGCTCGTGGGCGCGACGTCCCGGTGAGCGTAGCCTCAGCGATCATTCCAAGATGCCCGATGGTCGCCGCCGCCGCGTCCTTGAGCGAGAACTCCACATCCTGCCCACGTCCGGTGCGCAGCCGGTGCCTCTCTGCCGCCAACAGCGCGGACACCACCATGTTACCCGCCGCAATGTCCCAGGCCGGCAACGCATGCGCGACCGGATCGCCACTTTCGGGCCCGGTCATATGCGGAATACCAAGCGACGGGTTCACGGTGTAATCCACCTGAGGCCGCCCGTGCCGGTCGCCGGTGAGCGTCACCGTGATCAGGTCTTCCCGCTCTTTCGACAGCGTTTCGTGATCCATCCAACCCCTGACCCGCAGGTTTGTGATAAACAATCCTGCATCGTCACCCGGCGCCGTGATGATCCGGGTAATCAACTCGCGCCCTTCGGGGCTTTTCATGTCGATGGCAATCGACTTCTTGCCCTTGTTCAGACCGGCCCAGAACAGGCTCTGCCCGTCAGGTGCCACCGGCCATCGCTTTGCGTCGAGCCCGCCGCCCAGACGATCGAACCGGATCACTTCGGCCCCCATCTGTGCCAGCGTCATTCCTGCCAGTGGAACCGCCACGAAAGCCGATCCCTCGACAACGCGCATACCTTTGAGAATGGTCATGCCGTGCCTCCGAAGATTGCCGTTGCCTGCATGCCCTGATGACCGTCCTGCCCCGAGAAAAGCGCCAGGGCGCCGTCGTCCTCGACCGCCGCCAGATCAAGGTCCGTTCCCGCGAACATCGGGTGCACACCGCGAAAGTGGAAATCCTCCGGCGTACGCCCGGCCTTCTCAACGGCCAGCTGCATCAGAAGCGTCGCCTGCAACGGCCCGTGCACGACGAGGCCGGGATAGTGTTCGATATCCTTGGCGTATGCTTTGTCATAATGGATGCGATGCGCGTTGAACGTCAGCGCGGAATAGCGAAACAAGAGCGTCTCGGGCATCGGCACCGTGTTGGTCGCATTCGGGGTTTCGGGCATCTGCCGCGGTTTCGGCGGTGTGTAGCTATCGGGGATGGGCAGGTAGACAATGTCCTGCCGTTCTTCGATCGCCAGACCTCGCTCGCCGTAGATGGCGTGGTCGACCGTGACGAACACCATCGGTCCGGACGCGCCGTCCTTCTCCGTGATGCCGCGCACTACAGAGCGGCGCTGAAGCGGTTCACCCACATGCAGAGGCGCGTGAAACCGCAACGCGCCACCGGCCCACATGCGGCGATCAAGCCGGATCGGAGGCAGGAAGGATCCAAGGCGTGGGTGGCCGTCCGGACCGAGTTCCTCCATCGGGGCGAGCGGGGGAAAGCCACACCAATGCCAAAGCGGTGGGAGCGGATCACCATTGATCGGCGCGGGTTCCTCGCGCGATCCAAGCGTTGCGTGCAGCTGTGCGGCGGTTTGTTGAGACACCAGACCCGCGTTGTTTTCCGTTCGCCCTTGCCAGGCAATCACGTTCAACTGATCCATAAGGCCCTCCCTGATAACTCGATCAAAGATGGCAATTTTTACAATAAAATCAAATAAAATTAGATACTTAAAGGAACACCACGGTATACTGAACCGGCACACAGCGGCATACCGAAAACGCGGTGCGCTTGCTTCTACAGGGTTTTTTGTCCTTTCTTTCGCGGCCGCAGCGTGATTGCTGCATATGCAGCCTGCGACATTCTGTTGGCACTTTTTTCGGGGGACAAACACCCGGAGGCGAAAAATGCGGGCTTCGCGATGGCAGGCTTACGCCCGACAGTCCGACCGCCGGAACGGCGAGATCGTCGGAAATGAGGACGACCTTCACCGAAAAGCAAAAGGGCCACCGCACTGGGTGGCCCTTTTCTCAGTCAGATGTCGACCGCGTTACGCGACGATTTTGGAGACGACGCCGGAGCCGACGGTGCGGCCACCTTCGCGGATGGCGAAGCGGAGGCCTTCTTCCATGGCGATCGGCGCGATCAGTTCGACGTCGAACTTCAGGTTGTCACCCGGCATCACCATCTC
>NZ_FQXC01000001.1 GCF_900129875.1 Marivita hallyeonensis
TACTAATGGCCCGATAGGCTTGATTTGATCCAGTAATAATAAAACCGGCGCGCTAAAGTCAGAGCGCGACGCACTGGAACCAAGATCAAAAGCACCAAAACGCTGTGCCTGACTTGGACAACATACGTCGCACCAAACATTCGAACGGTGCGGGAACTCGCTGGCATCAAAGATGCTCAGCCTTGGCATCGCTGCGCGATACCCTGCCTGCCGCCGCTCACACCTGCGGTGTGACAAGTTGATTTATCCGACGCACCCAGACGACGACGGTGTGGCATCGGGCATTCTGTGAACAAAACACCCTGCCTGCCACCCGACGATCCAAAGGTGCGTCGTTGACACTTTCTCGGTTTGGTGATCATAGCACGAGCAAAACACCCGGCTCCATTCCGAACCCGGCCGTTAAGTGCCGTCGCGCCAATGGTACTGCGTCTCAAGACGTGGGAGAGTAGGTCATCGCCAAACCTAGTAAGTGTCAATACAATACACAAATCAAAAACGTATCTCTCAATAAAACGATGACAACTGTCGCGGGGTGGAGCAGCCCGGTAGCTCGTCAGGCTCATAACCTGAAGGTCGTAGGTTCAAATCCTACCCCCGCAACCAATTCCGAGATTTGTTCACGCCAAACGTTGTGCCCGTTACCTGCATGATGCTGTCGTGTTGTCGGCGGAATGTCACAAATTCGTCAAATGCAATGTGAAGTTGACCCGTGTTTCCTTCCTGAATTGGAGGTGCTATCGCGGGTAACTTACCTTAGTGATGCTGTAAGGTAAAAAGGCGCGTTTTGAGGCGGACGGTTTAGTTATGACCGAAGCGACACTTCAGCCGATGGAAACCCATCAATCATGGCGCGCGCGTCTGCCATGGGTTGCGGCTGGGATTGCTGCGGCGATCTGCGTGATGCCGCATATCAGCGTCCTCATAGCGGCGGTCATGGGGTCGACGGAGACGTTGCAGTCTCTCGCGGAGTCGGTGCTGGGGCGCTACACGCGCACGACTGCGCTGCTGTTGCTGTTTGTTGTCGCTTTCAGCACGATCATCGGGACGACCACTGCATGGCTGGTGACCACCACCGAGTTCCGGGGGCGACGTCTTCTGGAGATCGCGCTGGTCTTGCCGCTCGCGTTTCCGGCTTACGTGTTGGCCTATGCCTATACCCACGTTCTGGATCATCCGGGGATCGTGCAATCCACCCTGCGCTCCGTGATGGGCTGGGGGCCGCGAGACTACTGGTTTCCCGAGGTTCGGTCCTTGGGAGGCGCCGTCGTCATGCTGACGCTGGTCCTGTATCCTTACGTCTATCTTCTGGCGCGGGCCGCGTTTGCGTCGCAGAGCGCGTCAACATTCTATGCGGCGCAATCGCTTGGTCAGTCACGGTTGGGGGCTTTTTGGCGCGTCTCATTACCCATGGCGCGGCCCGCGATTGCCTCGGGCGCCATGTTGGTGGGCATGGAGACCATCGCCGATTTTGGCACTGTGTCTTATTTCGGTGTGCAGACCTTTGCCGTGGGCATCTATTCGAGTTGGATCAGCTTTGCGGACCGTGCCGCCGCAGCGCAGTTGTCTTTGGCGTTGCTGACTTTCGCTTTGCTGCTTGCCATCCTCGAGCGGATCAATCGGGGTGAGGCGCGTTATGCCTTTGGTCGAAAGTTCGAACACATGCCGCGTGTCACCTTGCGCGGTCGGCGCGGTGTCCTGGCGTTTCTCGTCTGCTTTCTGCCAGCGTTTCTGGGCTGTTTTCTTCCCGTCATCATGTTGGCGGACATGGCCGTCGGCTCAGGGCAAGACCTGCTGAGCCCGCGTTACCTCCACTTCCTGCGCAATTCCGTCATCCTTGGTGTTTGCGCGGCAGTGATCACCGTGTCGGTGGCCATTCTATTCGGAAGTCTGGCGCGCAATACAAAGTCGGTTTTTGCCACGATCGCGCTCTACATCGGGCGGATGGGCTATGCGGTGCCGGGTGGCGTGATCGCAGTCGGCCTCCTGGTTCCGTTCGCCTATTTCGATAATACGCTGGACGCATTCATGCGCGAGAGGTTCGACATCTCCACGGGGTTGTTGTTCACCGGATCGATCTGGTTGCTTGTCTGCGCCTACATGATCCGCTTTCTGGCGGCGGCCATCGGGGCATACGAAGGCGGGGCGGCGATCATCAATCCGAACATGGATGCGGCGGCACGCGTGTTGGGGCAGAGCGAGTGGGGGCTGGTGCGACGGGTGCATTTTCCGCTGTTACGGCCCAGCCTGCTGACTGCACTGCTGATCGTATTTGTGGATGTGATGAAGGAACTGCCTGCGACGCTTATCATGCGCCCGTTCAATTTCGACACGCTGGCGGTACAGGCTTATCGGCTTGCGTCCGACGAACGGCTTGAAGGCGCCGGAGTGCCCAGCCTTGTGATCGTCGCGGTTGGATTGCTGCCGGTCATTCTTCTGTGCCGGACAATGCGGCGGGACAGGTAGTCCAGAAAAAAGGCGGGTCTAAACCCGCCTTCTATATTTCGATCGGGCTTATTCCCACTCTGCGGCGTTCAACACCTCGACCGCCGCGTCGATATTCTCGGCGATATCAGACAGGTCGATGGTGTCGGGACGGAAGATGCCCAGCGCCGCGACGGAGGGTGACAGGCCGACACCCGGAACAGCCGGATATTCATCGTTGCCTGCCGAGAAGTATTCCTGTGCCTGTTCGGACGCGAGGTATTCCAGGAACTTGATCGCGTTTTCGCGGTTTGGCGCGTTTGCGGCAACGCCGCCACCCGAGATGTTCATGTGCGCGCCGATATCGTTCTGGTTCGGGAAGACCCAGCCGATGTTTTCAAGGTCCTCGGCGGTCATTGTGCTGTCGCCTTTGCGCAGGGCGCGTGCGTAGTAATAGGTATTGGACATCGCGATATCGCATTCACCCGACGCAATGCCGCGCAGCTGATCGGTATCGCCGCCCTGGGGATCGCGCGCGAAGTTGTTGACGACCCCGTTGGCCCAATCCTGCACCGCGTCCTTGCCCAGATGCGCGATCAGCGCTGCCGTGATGTTCTGGGTGTAGACATTGGTGGAGGAGCGAATGCAGACTTTGCCCTCGTATTCGGGGTTTGCAAGGTCCTGATATGTCTTTGGCGGATTGGTGACATCGGTCTTGTCATAGAACAGAATGCGCGCGCGCTGAGAGAAACCGAACCATTGGTTGTCATCGTCCTGCAGATAGGACGGTACGCTCGCCTCGATCACATCGCTTTCAATGGACTGAAGCAGACCAAGGCTTTTGGCGCGTGCAAGACGCACCGTGTCCACCGTCAGGAATACATCAACGGGACTGTTGGCACCTTCGGCTTGCATGCGCGCGATCAGCTCGTCCGCATTGCCTTCGATCCGATTGATCGTGATCCCGGTCGCGTCGGTAAAGTCCGAGTAAAGCCGTTCGTCCGTGTCGTAGTGGCGGGACGAGTACAGGTTCAAGTCGCCATTGGCGTAGACCGCCGAACCCACAAAGGTGCTGGCGATGACGGCAAGAGCGGATGTTTTCGAGAGAACAGACATGGAATCCTCCGTGTGGCGTAAATCTTATAAAAAGAGTCAGTTACACGATTCAAATATCACTGCAAGACTTTCTGACTAAAACTGTCGGAAATTAATTCTGAGGCGTAACCGGACCAATCCGGAATGGTTCGCTCCATTATGCGTACCTCGTATCAACGCGTGACCAGCACTCTCAACTAACGATCAGGCGAATCCCATCCGAGGGTCTTTTACGAAAACATGTCGCATGGTTTAGACTATAATCCTGATTATCTTTGTCGGGAATTTGCCGTGGGAGAGGCGTGTGGCTCAATTCGGGAAGTCGATAATGACGGTTGCCATCCATGTGGACACTGGCCGCGGCTGGCATGACACCGGTCGCGTCGTCGATGCAGAAGAACGCCGGCTTCTGAACACCCTAAGGCTTGTTGGTCGCCAGTGTCGCATCAAGGCACGAGCGGATCTGTTCAAGGCGTGCGCGGTTCTGTCTTGCGACAACACAGTGTCGTTGACCTCATACGCGGAAACCCTGATGCGCAGTCTGTCACAAGCGCTTGGCATGATGCCCGTCTTGCATGCCCCAGGCGAAGACGAGATTTCCTTTGACGAGACTTGGTTGCTTGGCTTGGCAAAGGCCATTGCTCGAGAGGACAGGACAAGTACGGACTTCCTTCTACGGTCGCGGGTTCATCCTCATGCGCGGCGTCACTGCGGGTTTCTCATGGCCGCTATAGTTGAGCATTTCGATCTGATTTAGAATTATTCTAAAAAGCTCTTGGCAAGCGTTTCGGAAGACGTATTTATAGTTCCAAGCGAGCCAGCCCAATGCCAGCCAGCGATAGTTTAACCGATACGGAGGGCGACATGACCGAAACAGCGATGTCCATGTCCACAGATGCTCAGAAACAGATTGCAGATGCGCTCAACCAGTGTGTGGCCGAAACGGCAGTCACAACGATGATGGCGCAGAACTTTCATTGGAATGTAACCGGGATGGCGTTCGGCCCGTTGCACGAACTGTTCCAGAAAATCTACGAAGACCACTTTGTGGCGCAGGATGATTTGGCCGAGCGGGTCAAGGCTCTGGATGCGCATGCAGAAGGTACGCTCGCAGGCATGATCAAACGATCGAAGGTGGTCGAACATGACGGCCATGCGTCGGCGGAAGAAATGATCAAGACGTTGAAAGAAGCTCAGGAAACGTTGGCGGCGACGCTTGCGGGGGCGGGTGAATTGGCGGCCGAACACGGCGATACGCTGACCGAAGACCTGTGCATTGCGCGCGGTCAGGAGCACGAAAAGTTCGCATGGTTCCTGCGGGCGCATTTGCGCTAAGAGATCTCACATCAAAGAAAAGGGCGGTGCGAAAGCGCCGCCTTTTACATGTCAGGCTGCCTTGTCCTTGTCCCAGACCAGCTTGATCTTCTTCTTTTTGAGCTTCTTGGCATAAGCCGCGTCCCAGTGGGTATACTTGCCCAAATCGGCCTGCTGACTGCGCAGCATGTCGATGAAGGCAAGGCGGTGCTTGTCTTTCTTCAACTCTTTGAAGAGCGACTTCTGTGCCTTCGTCATCGAACACCCGATGCAATGCCCGGCGCGTTTGAATTTACAGACGTCGATGCAGGGGCTTGGGACTTTTGCCATAGGTTCCTCGTTCGTGCGTTGCCGGGCCCGCGTATTTTCAGTGCAGTCGAAGCGAAGCGGCGGTAAGGCCGTCTCGAGCGGTGTTGTGCTCTTTGGCCAACTCACGGGTGGCGACTCCCACCTCACCGGCCAAAAGCGCGACATGCTCTGCATGTGCAGGGCGTACAAGAAGGGTCGCAATGAGTGTCGCCTCGTGCAGTTCGCCGTTGCTGGCAAACCGGACAAGATTGGCGAAAATTGCTTCGTCCGACCCCACGCAGCGGCACGCGACGCCGTGACGAAGTAAGGGGCGCAGCATGTTTGCCTCGATCACCGAAAGCAGCCTTTCGAAATCTCGCAGCCGGTGTCGCGCATCGCCCGGTCTGAAAGCCCGTGCATAGGCACTCCAGACCTGCGCCTGCCCGGTCGGGCCATCTTGCCAAAGGCGCATGTTGAGGATGAGCTCTGCCTCCCAGGCAGAGACCTCCGCCAGCTGACCGACCGCCATGGCGCCACGGATATCACGCTCCATCTTCATTTTGTCAGGATCAACTTGCCAGCGCGCGTGATGCGCAGTGTGTAGACCTGCCCGTCGAGGACGATCTTGGCCTGCGCACCGTTCGAAATCAGGACGCGCGCGTCGTATGTCGGAATGTCATCATGCAGCGCTTGCGGTGCAGGGATGGGCTGTTCGCGGTTCATGGCGTTCATGTTTCGCCTCCACGAAGGTCAGCGAGTGTTTCTATGTTCATCTCCGCCGCGCACTCTTGGCAGAACCCGGTATAGAGCGCCTCTTTCCAGCAGCACGTGTCGGCGAATAGTGTTTTCAACCAAACCATCGGACGATCCTTTTTAGCATCCGGGCTGTGCTGCCAAAGCAGGTGGCTGGGATTCGCAAGGATATTAGTTGATGATTTTTATCAAGAATGCAATCCCGAGTATTTTTGTCAATTGTCGCAGTTTTGGACGTTTGAGGTCCCGTGGCGATCTGCCTCTCGAGCGCAAGTCGTTCTTCTATTGACCGAATCCGGGATCAGGGTGCAGATGACCGTGCTTTCGGTCCGGGCGTTTGAAAAAGCGTTTGGTGAAAAGGGAACGCGGTGCTTTGGCAATTGCCAGAAAATCCGCGACTGCCCCCGCAACTGTGAGCGGTGAGCGATGCTGCATATGCCACTGGCGCCATAGACGGTGTTGGGAAGGCCAGCAAAGCGAAGACCCGCAAGTCAGGAGACCTGCCGTTGGCCAACACCCAGTCTGGGCGCGGGGCGCGTTCGGGCGGCGGCACGTCCGCAGTGGTGTCCATCACCGTCTGCGGGCAAGGACATGTCCCAGATTCGTTTCAAACTCCGGCGCGTCGCGTCGGTCAAGGCTGGGAATAACCTATATGGTACGCCTTACTTCAAAACTCCTTCTCTGCACGACGCTGGTCGCGCCATCTTTCGTGGCCGCGCAAGACGGGGGAACCGTGATCGAACTTGATGACATTGTCGTCTTCGGTGGACTGCTTCCGACCAATCTTGAAACCACCGGCGCCACAATCGACGTCGTCGAAAGCGATGAACTGACGACCGAAGGCCTGGGCAGCGTCGCAGCGCTTGACGCGGTGCCGGGTGTCTCTGTCGCGTCGAACGGAGGTCTTGGGTCGCAATCCGCCGTGCGTATTCGCGGGCTCGCCGATGCGTATATCGGCGTCCGCATCGACGGCATTGACGTGACCGACCCGTCGATTACCCAGACCCGCTTCAACTTCGGAAACCTTACCACCGGTGCGCTGGACCGCGTTGCCGTGATCAAGGGCACACAATCGGCGATCTACGGGTCGGACGCGATTGCGGGCGTGATCGAGGTTGAGACCTGGCGGCCGGAGGTCGATGGCTTTTCGGGACGCGCCGGTGCGGAAATCGGAAGTTTCGAAACTTACGCAGGCCGATTGAGCTTTGGCTATCTTGATGACCGCGCCGAACTTGCGCTGAGCCTTGGCCGGATCACGTCCGAAGGCTTCTCTTCGCGTGTGGACGACGACGAAGATGATGGGTTCGAGGAAAGCTCGGCCAACCTTTTCGCTGCGTACCAGATCAGCGATGACATCCGCGTCGGGATCGCCGGACTGTGGGCGGACAGCAGCAACGAATTCGACCGCTCGACCTCCGATAACTCCGGTGAATTGGACGAAACCCGGCGCGGGGCGCGCGTGTTCGGCGAATTCCAAACCGGCGCGTGGACGCACGAGCTGTCTTTCAGCCGCTATGAAACCGAACGCTTCGACGCGGGTGGTTTTACGCAGGAGTTTACCGGCGAGCGTGACACGGCCGCTTATCTGGCGCGGGGAGAGATTTCGCCAACCGTTGCACTGGCCTTCGGCGCGGATTGGACAGAGGAGCGGTCATCCCTCGACGGTGCGGAATATGATGCCGAGAACTCTGCCATTTTCGGGGAAATCAAGACAACGCCGAACGACGCATTGGAACTGTCTGTGACATTGCGCTACGACGATTATTCGGATTTCGACGGGCAGCTGTCCGGTCGTGCGGCGCTGTCATACCAGTTGAACGACACCACCTTGCTGCGAGCTTCCATTGGAACAGGATATCGCGCGCCGTCCCTCTATGAACGGTTCGGTCCTTTCGCCGGAAGCGGGACGCTTGATCCGGAAAGCAGCCGCAGCATCGATCTTGGGATCGAGCATGATTACGGCGACCGCGGATTTGTTCGGGCAACGGTCTTTTGGACCGAGATTGACGATCTCATCGGTTTTGGCACGTCCCCGAATTGTCTGCCGTCGCAAACTTTTGGCTGTTACACCCAGCTTGACGGCGTGACGCGGACCCGCGGTCTTGAACTGAGCGGGGCTTATGATGTCACGGATCGCCTTCGGTTCTCGGGAGCCTATACCCTGACCGATGCCGACACTGACGGTGATCGCCTCATCCGCGTGCCGCGCCATGATCTTTCGCTGGCTCTGGAAGCGGACGTCACGGATCGCCTGCAAGCAGGGATCACTGTCACGCGGGTCGCCGACATTCTCGACGGATTCGGAACCCCGACACCGTTGGATGATTACACAGTGGTCGACGTGTCGGCGCGGTACGCCTTCAACGACACTCTGAGCGTCTACGGCGCAATCGATAACCTGGCCGATACCAGCTACGAAACCGTCCGTGGCTTCAATGCGCCAGAGCGTACGATCCGTTTTGGCATTGAAACTACGTTCTGATCCATGCGGCGTCTCCTGACGCTCATCATCACGACGCTGGCCGCCACGGTGGCCAGCGCCTCTGACCTGCCGAAGGTCGTGTCCGTCAACGTGTGTACGGACCAGTACGTCTTGCTTCTGGCAGACAACGCGCAAATCCTTTCACTCTCCAGACTGGCCGATGATCCCTTCAGCTCTGCCATGGCGGCCCGGGCGAAGGACTTTCCCAAGACAGCAGGCAACGCCGAAGCGATTGCCATGCAACAGCCCGATCTGGTCGTCGCCAGCGAGTGGACCGACCCAGCGCTCGTCACCATGCTGCGCGCTATCGGCGTGGAGGTCTTACAGGTTTCCAGCATCACGCGGCTGGATCAAATTCCCGACCATCTGCGCCTGATGGGGCAGGCGTTGGCGCAAGAAGACCGCGCGGAGGCCTTGGCGCAAACGTTTGCAGAAGAGCTCGCGCAATATCGACTGACTGACGGCCCAGGCCCATTGGCCGCGTTCTATTATCCAAACGGTTATGCCTTGGGCGCCGGGACACTCAGCCACGATATCCTGACCCATGGCGGCGCGCGAAACCTGTCAGTTGAACTTGGTATGCAGGGCGGTGGGCGTCTGTCATTGGAACAAGTGGTGCTCCTTGAGCCGGACTTCCTGATTGGATCGCCGTCTTACAATGGCCATTCCCGATCTGAGGAAGTCACACAGCACCCGGCCATCGATGGGGTCCCGATCCTTCAAAGCTCTGCAGAATGGTCCTGCGGAACGCCTTCCAGTCTGAATGCGGCGCTGCAAGTGAGAGAGATGGTCAAAACAGTCGAGGCCGCGCAAACGACGGACAAGTAGAATGCAACCGGTCAACACGGGGCGGCCATTGGGCACTTCCAAATTGCCGCATTCCCGGCGACAGATGTTTCGTGGCTTGCTGAAAACGCGGGCAGTGGCTCTGACTCGGTTGCTTTGCATCGCCCGGAACGTCGGACTATTTGAAAATCTGCGAAAGGCATGCTTGGTTACGGGATGGCCCAAGATACTCTGACCAAAGAAAAATCTCCTGCGTTGAGCCGCGCCTTGGCATCACGCGTGAGCGAGATTTACCCGGATTTCGACGCGGATATTCTGGCAAGCAAGATCATCGAAGCGTTCTGGCCGGAAGGCACGCATCGTCGCAAGCGAGGCAGGCCACCGGGGAACGCGCTTTGGTCACAGGGCGATGCGCTTTTGATCACCTACGGCAACTCACTGGTCGACGGCACACACAAGCCATTGGACTTGCTAAACGATTTTCTGCGCCGATACCTCAAAGGCGTCGTCAACGGGGTGCACATCCTGCCGTTCTTTCCGTTCACCTCGGACGACGGATTTGCGGTGACAGACTACCTGTCGGTCAACCCACAGCTGGGCGATTGGGCCGACATCAATCGCATTGCCGATGAGTTCAAGCTGATGTCGGACCTCGTGCTGAATCACGTGTCGAGCCAGGGCAACTGGTTCAACGCCTACCGGCAGGGCCAACCGCCCTACGACAAATTCTTCTTCGAAGCGGATCCTAGTGATGATCTGAGCATGGTCGTGCGCCCGCGCACCACGCCGCTGTTGCAGAAGGTCGAGACCAAAGATGGCCCGCGCCACGTCTGGTGCACATTCAGCCATGACCAGATCGATCTCGATTTCCGGAACCCGGAGGTGCTGCTGGAATTCCTGCGCACCATTCGCACACATATCGACAACGGCGTTCAAATCATTCGCCTCGATGCGGTTGCGTTCCTGTGGAAAGAGGTCGGGTCGCCATCGATCCACCTGCCGCAAACCCATGCCATCGTAAAACTCATCCGATTGCTGTGCGACTACGCGCAAGAGCCGATCGTGCTTTTGACGGAAACCAACGTACCGAAGGCAGAGAACCTCAGCTATTTCGGCAAGCGGGATGAAGCGCATGTCATTTACAACTTCCCGTTGCCACCTCTGATCCTGCACGCGCTTCTTTCTGGCACGGCGACGCATCTGAACCGGTGGCAACGCTCTATGCCGCCCGCGCCGTTGGGCTGTGCCTATCTCAACTTCACGGCCAGCCATGACGGTATCGGTATGCGCCCGGCCGAAGGATTGCTGTCGGCGGAAGACCAGGTCGCGATGATCGACACGGTCAGAAAGGTGGGCGGCCTCGTTTCCATGCGCGCGCTCCCGGACGGTGGCGAAGCGCCTTATGAACTGAACTGCACATTCTTCGAAGCACTCAGCCAGACCTTCGATGGTCCGGACGCGCACCATATCGAACGGTTTCTTTGTTCGCAGACAATCGTCATGTCGCTCGAGGGCATTCCGGCGTTTTACATTCATTCGCTTCTGGCCACGCCGAATGACACGGAAGCCGTCGAGCGGCGCGGCATGAACCGGGCCATCAACCGGCATCGCTGGGACTACGAAGATTTGCGCTCAAAACTCGAAGACAGCGAAACCGTCCATGCCCGGGTGCTCAAAAGCATCTCTGACCGCTTGCGTGCCCGGAAGAAGCAGGCGGCGTTCCACCCGAACGCCACGCAGTTCACCGTTCACACAGGCGACAACCGGGTGTTCGGTCTCTGGCGTCAGAGCCTGGATCGGAGGCAGTCGATCTTCGCACTCCATAACGTGAGCGCTGATACGGTGACGATCCCTCTCAGCGCCCTCAATCTGATTGAGGACGAGGACTGGCGGGATCTGTTGTCAGACGAAGCGATGACCGGAGACGAAATCGTTCTGGCCCCGTATCAGTGCCGTTGGATCAGCAATACCGATCATTGAAAGTCTTCTGTATCCGCCGCTGCGGCGGCCTGCATATCGCGGATGAAATACGGGTCGGCGGCATGCACGCGGTTCCACGTGGCGATAAACGGCGTCTCGTGCGGATTGTCGAGGAAGGTCTGTCCGGCGCGCATGATGTTATTGGCAAAAAGCTCAATGGATTGCTCTTCGGCGTGGCGGTCGATGCTGAGACCGTTCATTTGGGCGTCACTGTAATAGGCGTCAAGCAAGTCGAGCGCACTGCGATAGTACGTGGCTTTCAGCGTGCGGAATGTGTTGGTCGTGAAGATCGTGCCATCGGCTGCAAGCTTGCGGAAGATCGCTTTGCAGATGTCTGTCGACATCCGATTGAGGCCAGTGGCCGCGTCTTCGGGGCTGAGCAACTGATGTTTGTGATCGTAGCCATCGGCGATTTCCACTTGGCACACCGCTTTGGGCGCAAGGTTTCGCCACGCTTCGGACAGAACGCCGATTTCCAGACCCCAATCAGACGGAATGCGCAAGTCGGGAAGGATATTGGTCCGCATCGCGAACTCGCCTGACAGCGGATAGCGGAAACTGCGCAGGTAATCGAGGTAATCGCGATCCCCGATCACGCGCTTCAGCGCAATGAGCAGCGGACTCACCAAAAGCCGCGTCACCCTGCCGTTCAGCTTGTTTGCGCCGATCCGCGCATAATAGCCTTTGGCAACCTGATACGGGAAGGTCGGGTTGGCCACCGGATAGACCAGACGCGCCAGCATTTCGTTCGTGTAGGTCAGGATATCGCAATCGTGGATCGCCATGACGGCGCTGTCCTGGCAACCGATCAGATATCCGATGGAGGACCACACGTTCTTGCCCTTGCCCTGTTCGGCTGGCAGGAGGCCCATCTGCTCCAGCCGATTGCCAAGCGCCAGCATCCGCGGGCTATCGTTCCAGATCACGATGTGGTTCTGGTTCAGACCCTCGAAAAAGGTGCGCGCGTGGCGGAACTGCTCTTCGGTCGCACGGTCCAGGCCGATGATAATGCGATGCAGGTAGGTGACGTTCGACAGCTCTTTCAGGATGCGCGGCATCGCGTCGGTTTCTAGCTCGGAATAGAGACAGGGCAGGATCAGCGACATCTTTCGCGTCTGCGCAAAGGTCTCCAACTCATAGGTCATTTCGGCCAAGGAACGGGTGCGCAGATTGTGCAGGGTCGCGATGTTCCCGTTCTGATGAAAATCAACCATTTGCGTGTGTTCCCGTCGTCAAGCCAAGCTGGTACAGCAGGGCGCATACTGCCGTGTTCCAGCCATGGGGACCAGCGTCCCGGGTGCGGCTGATGCGCCCTTCGGCTTCGCCTTTGAGGTGGGGCAGGGGGTCACGATGAGGATTGGCGACAATCACTCCGAATTCCGCCGCCTCGAGCATCGCAATATCGTTCGGCGCATCCCCCAGTGCGATGCTGTGTTTCGGTTTGTAACGCGCAAGCACGCGCGCCATGCCATCCGCCTTCGTCGCACCGAACGACAGGGTGAGAAATCGTCCGCCTTGTGTGGCTGTCAGTCCCTGCTCTTGGATCGCCGCGAGAAACGCATCTTTTGCCGCGTCGTGCCCTGTCCAAAGCCCCGGCTCCGAGAAATCCCGCTTCATGGCAAGCCGGGCAGCGTCCGGTGAGAGGCCGGTCAGCGTGGCGATCTCATCCGCGGACATATCGCCGAACCCTGTGAAATGCTTTCTGAGAGACGGTGGAATGGCATCGAGCATCTGGCGGACCTTTTCGTAGTCCTCCGCAATGTCGTCCTGCCCCGGCAGACCAATCACACCTGCTCCGTTCTCGACGATTGCGGGATAGTCAGAAAGACCCATCGCTTGCTGCAGGACGACTATCTCTGCGGCGGTCTTACTGCTGGTCAAAACAACCGGACACCCAATTTGCGCCAGCCGATGAAGAGCGGGTTTTGCTGGCGACCAATCGTACGTTTCGTGGTCCAGAAGCGTACCATCGAGGTCAGAGAACACGACAAGGTCGGGAGGATTCGTCATATCCGCGAGTGTTCCGCGCGGTTGTGGCAGGCTCAACCATGAAACGTGCCAATTTGCGGATCAGTGACCGTAAAGCGCCGAATAGATCCCAAAGAAACCAACACAAACAAGGCTGAGCGCCCAGACCACATCAAGGTTCAGCCATGTTTTCGAGAGGAACTTCAAACCCAGCCAGAGATAGATGAAGACCGCGATGACGGCACCGGCCGAGGTCATGGCGACGGTGTGAACTGCGGCCACCAGAAAGGCGAGGCGGATGTTGCTTGTCATCAGTGTCTGAGCCGCCTCGTGGCCGACGTCCTGCTGTTCAAAGCCGCAAATGCCCAGAAAGATCGGTACCAGCATCAAACCGGCCCCATGCGCCAGCGCTGCAAGGAACGACCAGAGCGCCAAGCGCGCCGGGTGGACGCGGGCAAGGAACCGGGGGTGGCGACGATTGACCAGAAGGTAGATACCCATCGCAACCACAATCAGGCCAGCGCCCATGCGTATCTGCAATTCCCAGTCGACCAGGAACAGCATCACGGAGAACGGTAGAAGGATCGCCAGCATGGACAGGAAATGCCCGAGCGCAAGAAGCCCAAGCGCTTTGGGAAGCGCGCGGTGATCGCGCTCCATCAAAGCGGCGGACACGGCCAAGGGCCAGCCCATGCCGGGGTTCACTCCGTGATAGAACCCGGAAATGATAACGGCCCACCAAAGGGCCGCTACCGACAGGTCTTCTATGCCCATTTAGGCCGACGGATAACAGAAGCTGTCCGTTGAACAGTCACCACCTTCAAGACGGATCTGGTGGCTGCGATAACCCTTGGGGAAGTCGATGTAGAAATCCGGATCAAGCTCCAGCCCGCCGTTTTCACCGACGCGGGCCATCACCATCTGCCCGCCTTCATCGTTCGGGTAGAACTGGTCATCCCATGTCGAGTAAAGCGAGTTCGTCCAGTAGACCCGTTTGCCGTCACGGCTGATCTCGACCATCTGCGGGCCGTAGACGAAGGGCTTGCCATTCGGATGCGGTGTCCCGCGGGCGATGCCGCCCACCTCGACCTTGCCGGCAAGCACTGGGTTCATCGGGTCGGACACGTCATATTGATGCATCTCGCCCAAGCCCCAGCACGCAACGTAGAGATACTTGTCATCGAGGCTGAGGTCGATATCCGTCACAAGGGGCGGCACAGCTTCGAAACCTTGCAGAAGCGGGGGCAGGTTATCGGCCTTTTCGGGGCGCGGATCGATGGTGATTGTCTTCTTCGCCTGCCACTTCCCGTCATCGTCACGCCACCAGGTGAAGATCGCACCTTGAAGGTTTGTCGTGTCGACGACGACACCACAGAAGCCATAAGATTTCTTCGGATCATGCGCGGGGCGGATCTCGAGCGCCATCTGGTGGTTCTCACCCAGGTCGATGGTCTGAATGTTCTTTCGCGCGCGCAGGTCCCAGAAATGGATGGAGTGGCCGTACTTGTTGGACAGCAGATCCTCGGCCACCAAACCGTTTTCAAACTGGGGCGGCAAACCCCATTCCGAACTGACCATGTAGTCCTGCGGCAGGTTCCACCAGAAATCGTAGTGCTTGTCCTGCGGGCCACGGTCCATCTCGTACTGGCCGATCACCTCGAAGGTTTCGCAATCCATGATGAAGATCCCCGGAGGACCATCGGTGCCATCTTTTCCGCCGCCGCCAAGGGTCGAGACATAGATCCCCTCTGGGCCGCAATGGATCGTGTGCGGACGGGAATAACCTGTCTTCTCGAAAATCTCCTCCGGTTCGATGATCTTGTGGATCTTCGCCTCAAGCGGCTCTTTCACATCGATGATGTAAACGCGGCTCGACCGGATGCCGGGAACAATCAGATAGCGGCGTTCGAGAAAGGCGTGGCCGGTGAGTGGTGACAAGGCTGACGAGCAGGCGTTCCAGCCGAAATGGTGAAACTCGTCGCCTTTGTAAGGCACGATCACCTGATGCACGATCTGGCCATAGGTATCCGACTTCGGGTTCACATCGACCACGGCGATGCCGTCTTCTTGGGAGCCGTCCGGGCTGAGCATCACGGTGAAGGCGAAGTTCTCCACCGGGGCTTGCATCGCGATCTTGGGTGACGCGTAAAACGTCGGGTCTGGTCTCAAATTCATCACTTGTCCTCCCTTGGATGAATGTTGCCCTCTTTTGTGGGGCTTAATAGCGCGCCTTATCGGGGCCTTTCCGGGGCACATCGGCCTTCCCGGCACGGCGCTTGTTTCCCGTCCCAAAAAGGGATTCGGTTTAAATGTCTGACATTAGTCTGCGCGCGACTCGGGTGACCTGTAAACCGTCCGTTGTAACGCGACGGTTTGGGCTAACACTTTCGTCGTAGAGCCAAAGCGGAAAACCGCCGGTTCTGACGCGCTGCATGGTTGAGAGATTCGCCGATGCGCAGTGCTCATACGCATTGACAGGCCCGGTCTCAGGCGCAGGTTAGGCCGAAACAGACCATAAACTGACAGGACAGTGCATGACCGACTTCACAACCCGTCCAGATATCCGAGGCACTTTCGGCGTCGTGACTTCGACGCATTGGCTGGCCTCGGCGGTCGGAATGAGCATCCTCGAAAAAGGCGGCAACGCTTTTGACGCGGCGGTTGCGACCGGCTTGACCTTGCAGGTGGTCGAACCGAATTTGAACGGCCCGGCAGGTGATATGCCAGCGGTGTTCTATTCTGCGGAAACAGACGAGGTCTCGGTGCTGTGCGCGCAGGGTGTGGCCCCCGAAGCCGCCACGATTGCGCATTACAAGGCCGAGGGCTTGACGCTGATCCCGGGCTCGGGGCTTTTGGCGACGGTTGTGCCCGGCGCGTTCGACGGTTGGATGCTGATGCTGCGCGATCATGGCACGATGTCGCTGCGTGAGGTGATGCAACCCGCCATCGACTACGCCCGCGACGGTCACCCCATGCTTCCGCGTGTGGCGAATGCCATCGCTGGATTGGCCGACTTCCTGAAAGAGGAATGGCCGACTTCGGCGCAGGTCTGGTTGCCAGACGGAAAAGCCCCGGAAGCGCATAGCCTCTTCAGGAACCCGGACCTCGCCGCAACATACGATCGGCTTGCCTCATCCGACGGCGACACGCGCGAGGCCCAGATCGATGCGGCCCGCAAAGCGTGGTGCGAGGGTTTCGTGGCCGACGCGATCTTCGATTATCTGAAGGACGCGCATGTGATGGATGTGTCCGATGCCAAGCATTCCGCCGTGCTCTCACCCAAGGACATGGCGGAGTGGCAGGCGACATATGAAGAACCGCTGTCGTACGATTATCATGGGTGGACCGTACACAAGACACATCCTTGGTCTCAGGGTCCGGTGCTTTTGCAGGCACTTGCCATCCTGAAGGGGATCGATCTTGGGTCCATGGACCCGAACGGTGCGGAGTTCATCCATACCGTCATCGAAGCCATCAAGCTCGCTTACTCGGATCGCGAGGCCTATTATGGCGACCCGGATTTCAGCGAAGTGCCGATGGATGTGCTGTTGAGTGACGCTTATAATGCGGAGCGTCGCAAGCTCATCACGGACACGGCTTCGCACGAACACCGGCCCGGACACGTGCCGGGATTCGAGGCGCAGGCGGACGCCTATGTCGAACGCGCTCAGCGGGATTTCGGGGTTGGCGCAGTGGCGGCGCAGGAACCAACGATGGCGCATCTGACGGACAAGCGCGGCGATACGGTCCATCTCGATATTATTGACCGGTGGGGGAATATGGTGTCGGCCACGCCGTCCGGGGGCTGGCTGCAAAGCAATCCAGTCATCCCGGGGCTGGGTTTCCCACTCAATTCGCGCGCGCAGATGTTCTGGCTGGACGAGGGTCTACCCACGTCTCTTGCCCCGAAGCGCCGCCCTCGGACGACGCTCACCCCGAGCCTCGCTGAAAAGGACGGACGACAAATCGCGTTCGGCACACCGGGCGGCGATCAGCAGGATCAATGGCAGCTGATCTGGTTCCTGCGCTTCGTGCATTTCGGAATGGGGCAGCAGGAAGGGATCGATCGTCCACTGTTCCATTCCATGCATTTCCAAAGCTCGTTCTATCCGCGTCAGGCCAAGCCGGGTGAGATGATGATCGAGCCGAATGTCGGCGATGCCGTGATCGAAGAGCTTCGCGCGCGGGGGCACATCGTGACCGTGTCCGAGCCGTGGGCCATCGGGCGTCTGACGGCAGCGATGCGGGAACCGGACGGTCGCCTGAGCGCGGCGGCCACACCGCGCCTGATGCAGGCCTACGCCATCGGGCGCTGATCCGGGTCTGCCCGCATCTCGTCCAATCGCGCGTGCAGGCGTTCGGCGATCGCCAGAACCTGCGCCAGTTCTTCTTTGGAGACCACGCTAGTCAGGCTGTCTTCGAACGCCAGAGCCTTCGGCAAAATGTCGTCAAGGATCGCGCGTCCCTGCGCAGTGAGCGAGATTTTGACCAGCCGCTTGTCGGCGCGGTCGGTGACCTTTTCAAGGTGACCGAGTGCAACCAGACGGGACACGGATCGGCTGACGCGAGGCTTTTCGAGGTTCACGGTGCGATGGATCTCGCGGACGGACACTGCCCCTTCATTCGCCGTGTGCACGAGGACGCGCCAGTCGGACACGGTCAGGTCGTAGGGATCGGTGTAGACGGTCGACAACGCCTTGCTCACCCGTTCGGACAGGACGGCCAGCCGGTACGGCAGGAACTGGGTCAGGTCGAAGTCCTTGGGTGACATGATCGGCCTCGCCATCGAAAACGCTGTCTTCCGGCCTACATTGACTTTCGTTGCGTATGCAACGAAAATTGTTGCAAATGAAATGAGTCTATTCCTTTTGGACCAGACCAGACGATGCATGGGGAGGCACTATGGCGAAGGCATTCGCATCGCAGGGTGACATGTCGGAAAAGACCATCAGCTTCACGGAGGTGGGCGATGGGCTCTGGGCCTTCACGGCAGAGGGCGACCCGAATTCCGGCGTTATTATTGGCGACGACAGTGTCATGATCGTTGAGGCGCAGGCGACGCCCCGGTTGGCGGCCAAGGTGATCGAAAAGGTCCGTGAGGTCACCGACAAGCCGATCAGCCATCTCGTGCTGACCCACTACCACGCGGTCCGCGTGCTTGGCGCGTCGGCGTATGGTGCCGACCAGATCATCATGAGCGACACAGCCCGCGCGATGGTGGCAGAGCGCGGCCAAGAGGATTGGGACAGTGAGTTTCAGCGCTTTCCGCGTCTGTTCGAAGGCCATGAGAGCATTCCCGGCCTGACATGGCCAACAACCACCTTCCACGACCGGATGACGGTGTATCTTGGCAATCGCCGGGTGGACCTGATGCATCTGGGCCGCGCGCATACGGCGGGGGACATCGTGATCCATGTGCCGGATCAGAACGTGATGTTCACCGGCGATATCGTTGAATACCACTCCGCCTGTTATTGCGGCGACGGGCATTTCGGCGATTGGGGTACGACGCTGGACAACATCGCGGCCTTCGACGTCGATGCCATCGCGCCCGGTCGCGGCGATGCGCTGGTGGGAAAAGAGATGGTCAACGCGGCGCTCGTCAACACGCGTGATTTTGTCGACAGCACCTATCGCCCGGCGGCCAAGGTCGCGGCACGCGGCGGCAGTTTGAAAGACGCCTGGGACGCCGTGCGTGCGGAATGTGATCCGAAATTTGCGGATTACGCGATCTACGAGCATTGCCTGCCGTTCAACGTCTCTCGCGCCTACGACGAAGCGCGCGGGATCGACACGCCGCGCATCTGGACGGACAAGCGCGACATCGAGATGTGGGAGCAACTTCAGGGATAACATCGCGGTCGGGAGGAGACCCATGTTCGACGAACGCTACAAGCTGGCTTTCAAAGCCTATCCGTACGAAAGGTCCGCAGATCAGGACGCGTCGATACCCGTGCGCCATCCGGTCGTTGTGATGGGCGGCGGTCCTATCGGCGTCGCCACCGCGCTTGATCTTGGGCGGCAGGGCATTCCGGTTGTCGTGCTGGACGACCACGAGGGTGTTGGCATGGGCAGCCGTGCCATCTGCTTTGCCAAACGCAGCCTCGAGATCGCGGACCGCTATGGCTGCGCGCAGCCGATGCTGGACAAAGGCGTGGTGTGGAACCTCGGCAAAGTGTTCCACGATGACCGCAAGGTGTTCGAGTTCAACCTGCTGCCTGAAGACGGCCACAAGTTTCCCGCCTTCATCAACATGCAGCAGCCGTATTTCGAACAGTTCATGATCGACGAAGTGCGCGCGTTGCAGGCGCAAGGCGCGCCGATCGAGATCCGAGGCAAGAACCGGGTCGAGAGTGTCGACGTGAAGGACGACCACACGGTCCTCAACATTCTCACGCCGGATGGGCCTTACACGATCGAAGCCGATTGGCTGATTGGCTGTGACGGTGCGAATTCTCCGTTACGGTCGATGATGGGCCTCGACTTCAAAGGTCGGGTCTTTCAGGACAGCTTCCTGATCGCAGACATCCGTATGATCAACGATAGCTTCCCAACCGAACGCTGGTTCTGGTTCGATCCGCCGTTCAAATCGGCAGGCGCGTCGACGCTCTTGCACAAGCAGCCGGACGATGTGTGGCGTGTCGATTTCCAGATCGGATGGGACGTGGACCGCGTCGAGGAGTTGAAGGAAGACAACATTCGCGCGCGGCTGGATGCGATGCTGGGGCCTGACGTCGAGTATGAGCTGGTCTGGTCATCAATTTACACGTTCCAGTGCATGCGGATGGACAAGTTCCGCCACGGGCATGTCATCTTCGCGGGAGATGCAGCGCATCAGGTGTCGCCATTTGGTGCGCGCGGGGCCAATTCGGGGATGCAGGACGTCGACAACCTTGGTTGGAAACTCGGCCTTGTGATCGCGGGGAAGGCGCCCGAGGCGCTACTTGACAGCTATGACCGCGAACGCATCCACGGGGCCGACGAGAACATCAGTAATTCCACCCGCTCTACCGATTTCATCACGCCGAAATCCGAGACGAGCCGCCTTTTCCGCGACGCGGTTCTGCACCTAAGCGAGAAATATGAGTTTGCGCGTCCGCTCGTAAATTCCGGTCGTTTGTCGGTGCCTTGCGTATACGATGGCTCGCCGCTCAATTCCGAGGATGGCCTGCCCGGTGGCCCGCTGCGCACACGCCCGGGTGCACCATGTCCCGATGCGCCCTTCCAAAGCGGGTATCTGCTTGACCATCTGGGGGACGAGTTCGTCCTGCTGGGGATCAATACATCGGTTCCATCGCAATTGGAGGATGGCGGCGTCGCGGTCAAAGGTTTCTCGGTCAGCGCGGCGGATGATACTGCAGGCCACATTGCGGGCCGCTACCTTGGGGATGCCGATACTGCGGTCTACCTCATCCGCCCGGATCAACATGTGGCGCTGCGCATGACCAAATTTGACGAGGCCACTGTTCGCGCCGGTCTCCGCCGCGCTCTGGCGAAGGAGGTTGACTGATGTCCGCGCTCAACCTGAAGCCCAATATCGATGGCCCTGACGATTTCTACGAAGACCTGCTTGCCATCCACGAAGGCAAATCGAAGGACGAGAGTGATGCCATAAATGCGCGGCTCGTTCTCATCCTTGCCAATCACATTGGAGACCGGGACGTATTGAAGGCGGCCCTTGAAGCTGCGGTCGCCTGAGCATTGCGGGCGCAGCCCCTGTCCCAAAACGGAGACGCCAGATGAATGACTTGAACATCCAACCGATGGTGCAGGCGGACGGAACCCTGACGACGCCGGGATACATGCCGGGCTTCGGCAACGACTTCGAGACCGAAGCTTTGCCGGGCGCGCTGCCACAAGGGATGAACAGCCCGCAGAAGTGCAACTACGGCCTCTACGGAGAGCAATTGAGCGGGACGGCATTCACCGCGCCGTCGCACCAGAACGAACGCACATGGTGCTACCGCATCCGTCCGTCGGTGAAGCATTCGCACCGCTATACCCGCATTGATCTGCCATACTGGAAATCCGCGCCGCATGTGGTCGAGGATGTGACAAGCCTTGGCCAGTACCGTTGGGATCCGGTGCCGTTCACCGAGGAGCCGCTGACGTGGCTGACTGGCATGCGCACGATGACGACGGCGGGCGACGTCAATACGCAGGTTGGCATGGCGAGCCATATCTATCTTGTCACCAAGAGCATGGTGGACAGCTATTTCTACTCGGCGGACAGCGAGCTTCTTGTCGTGCCGCAGGAGGGCAAGCTGCGCTTTGCGACGGAGTTGGGGATCATCGATCTGGAGCCGAAAGAGATCGCGATCCTCCCCCGTGGTCTGCTCTACCGCGTCGAAGTGCTCGACGGTCCGGCGCGCGGGTTCGTGTGCGAAAACTACGGTCAGAAATTCGAACTTCCGGGTCGTGGACCCATCGGGGCCAACTGCATGGCCAATCGGCGTGACTTCAAAACACCAGTTGCCGCGTTCGAGGATCGCGAGGTGCCGTCAACGGTCACGATCAAATGGTGCGGACAGTTCCACGAGACAAAGATCGGACACTCACCTCTCGATGTTGTCGCGTGGCACGGCAACTATGCACCGGTGAAGTACGACTTGCGGAACTACTGCCCGGTCGGCGCGATCCTGTTCGACCATCCCGACCCGTCGATCTTCACTGTCCTGACGGCGCCATCGGGACAAGCCGGCACCGCGAACATCGACTTCGTCCTGTTCCGCGAACGCTGGATGGTGATGGAGGACACGTTCCGCCCGCCCTGGTACCACAAGAACGTCATGTCCGAACTGATGGGCAACATCTACGGCCAATACGATGCCAAACCGCAGGGCTTTGTCCCCGGCGGGATGAGCTTGCACAACATGATGCTGCCGCACGGGCCGGATCGGGAGGCGTTCGAGAAAGCCTCAAACGCCAACCTCGGGCCCGACAAACTCGACAACACGATGTCCTTCATGTTCGAAACCCGCTTCCCGCAGCACCTGACAGCATTCGCTGGCAAGGAAGCACCTCTGCAGGACGATTACATCGACTGCTGGTCGGACCTCGAAAAGAAGTTCGACGGGACGCCCGGGAAGAAGTGATCTTGATGACGATGACTCTCAGGAAAGCCATTCAAGGCGCGTCTTCATGACAGGTCGCCTCGACTCCTGGGTCGCGTCTGCCAATACGCCCGAGACGGACTTTCCGCTCAACAATCTGCCATATGGCACGATGCGTCACGAAAGCGGTCAGTTGCACGCCTGCGTGGCGATTGGAGATCAGGCCCTCGACGTGACCGCGATGGCCAAAGACGGTTTTCTGGACCTGCCGGAAGAGGTGTTTCGAAGCGGTGTGTGGAACGATTTCATGGCGCTTGGTCCGAAGACGTGGCAGTCGTTTCGAGACTACCTGTCCGGGGCTCTAAGCGCTGGCTCCGATCAGAAGGAGAGGCTCGCCCCCTATCTTTCGCCACTGGAGACAGCACGGCTGGAACTGCCTTTTACGGTCACCGAATACACCGATTTCTACTCCTCTCGCCATCATGCGTTCAACGTCGGCAGTCTCTTCCGAGGTCCGGAAAACGCCCTGCCGCCCAACTGGCTGCACATGCCTATCGGATACAACGGTCGTGCGTCTTCCGTCGTCGTCAGCGGTACCGATATCGTTCGACCGCATGGACAGCTGAAACGCCCGGACGAGGAGATGCCGGTCTTCGCCCCGTCGGAGCGGTTTGATTTCGAACTGGAGCTGGGCGCGATTGTCGGGCAACCGTCATCGGGCCCTGTGTCTGTGCAACAGGCCGATGACATGATTTTCGGCTACGTGCTTCTAAACGACTGGTCCGCGCGAGACATCCAGGCGTGGGAATACCAACCGCTTGGCCCGTTTCAGGCCAAGGCGACGGCGACCACGATCAGCCCGTGGATTGTTACCAAAGACGCGCTTGAGCCGTTTCGCACCTCCACACCCGCGCGTGAGAAGGCGCTTCTTCCGCACCTTCGGGATGCTGGTCCGATGCTTTATGACATCAAGTTGGAAGTTGGCCTTGCACCGATGGCGCGAGCGGAGACCGTGATCTCACGCACAAACTACAGCCAGATGTATTATTCGGCGGCGCAACAGCTTGCGCATCACGCTTCAAGCGGGTGCCCGATGCGGGTCGGAGACCTGCTTGGGTCGGGTACGATCTCGGGGCCGAGGGAGGACAGCCGCGGTAGTCTGCTCGAGTTGAGCTGGTCTGGCCAGCAGCCGCTGAGCCTGACAACGGGCGAAACGCGCACGTTTCTGGAAGACGGGGATACGGTCACCTTGCGGGGCGCAGCGGTTGCTGCAGACCACCGCATCGGGTTCGGTGAGTGCAGGGGCACTTTGCGGCCGGCCCGGGCCTGACGCGCGCGCCGGTTTCCGCATCCACGTCGACTTTGACAGCGCGGGTGCGGTTTTTGGAAACGTCCCTACGGTCTCCACACCGTGCTTTGACTGACCCGGGTGATGCTCGTAGCGAGTGTTTCGAATTCGCTGCGGATGTGGTTGCGGACACGATTGGCGGCTGGACTGAGTTTGAGACCGTCGTGGCGCAGAACACCCAAGTGACGGTCGGGATCACCGATGCGGATCGAGAGTGCGCTCACCGCGCGCTGCTGGCGCATCATGAAGACCACAGAGAAGGGAAGGACCGTCAAAGCGTCCGATCCGGTCAGGATGCTCACCGTCGCGCTGAGTGATCCGCCCGTGAAGCTCACTTTGAAGTCCTTGATGCCGATCTCCTTTAGGACGTTGCGAAGGTCCTGGTAGAGCGGGCTGTCAGCGGGAGGCGCGATCCAGGGGTATTGACCAATATCCGTCAGCTTCACCGCGCTGCGGCGGGCAAGTGGGTGACCGGCGCGGCAGGCGATGACATTCCGACCGGGCAGAATCTGCTCGAATGAAAAGCCCTGTGGGATCGATGACGCCCGCATCGGGAGGATCGCAAGGTCCAGTGACCCATCCTCCAGACGCGGCAGAAGATCATTGGCGTAGCCGTAGATCTGGTCGATCCTCACATCCGGATGTTTGAAGTGAAAGGCGGCGATCATGCCTGAGATGACGCCGTCCAGAAAAAATGGGGTGCCGCCGACACGCACGGCGCCCGTCATGCCGCCTTGATAACGGGACAGGATATCGGCGCTCGCCTTGCCCGCCAAAAAGACTTTCCGGCCCTCGGCAGCCAGCGCTTGTCCGAGTTCTGTCGGGCGCAAGGGTCGCCGATCAGGTTCGAATAGCGCGGCACCCACCCTGTCTTCGAGGATCGCCAAAGACCGGCTGAGACTGGGTTGCGATTTGCCCAGTAGGGCCGCGCCTTCGGTAAGTCCGCCCTTTTCGACAATCGCAAAAAGCATCTCAAGGTGTCGCGGATCGAGTTTCATAACGCAGCGTTATAAAGACCGCCCATAATTCGATCAATACGCAACGTGCGTGATGCAATGCTGACGGTCAGCGAAAGGAATCACGACGTGTTGGATAGCGACATTCAGGGCATCGATCAGACCGTCGCCTTCGGGGCTGGCCTCCGCCATCACGTGCGGAAATATGCGGCCCAAGCTGGCGCGATACGCGTTCTGATCCTGACGACGCCGCATCAATCGGACCTTGGGCTGGAACTGGCCGAGACCCTTGGCGGCTCCGCGGCCGGGATCTTCTCAAAGGCCGCGATGCACACGCCAACGGATATCACGGAAGAGGCGTTGCAGCACCTCAATGAGGCCGGCGCGGATGCGGTTCTTTCTGCCGGAGGCGGCTCTACCATTGGTCTTGGAAAAGCACTCGCCTTGCGCGCTCCGCTGGTCCAGATCGCCCTTCCGACGACCTACGCCGGAAGCGAATGCACACCGATCCTTGGCCAGACCGAAAACGGTGTGAAGTCCACGATGAGTGACCCGAAGCTGCGGCCAGACGTGGTGCTTTACGACCCCGAACTGGTCACAACTTTGCCAGTGCCGATGACTGTCACCAGCGCGATCAACGCGATGGCGCACGCGGTCGAGGCGCTTTACGCCAAGGATCGCACTGAGGCCACAGATGCGCTTGCGGTGCAGGGATTGAAGGCGTTTCACGAGGGTTTGCCAGCGGTTCTGGAAGATCCGTCGGATTTGCACGCGCGTGAAGAGACGCAGAAAGGCGCGTGGGCCTGTGGAACCGTGTTGGGTCAAGTGGGAATGGCCTTGCACCACAAGCTTTGCCACACTTTAGGCGGCGCTCTGAACCTGCCGCATGCCGAAACCCATGCCATCATTCTTCCGCACGCCACATCCTATAACTGGCCCGCTGCACAGACGGAGCTGGCACCCGTTGCCAAGATGTTCGGTGCCGAAGAGCCGGGTGAGGCGCTATGGAATTTCGCCACGTCACTTGGCGCGCCGACGTCTTTGCAGGCGCTTGGCGTTGCCGAAACAGACCTCGACAGAGTGGCGGCCTTGGCCGCGCAAAACCCGTACTGGAATCCGCGAGACATCACGCAAGACGGCATCCGGGCCCTGCTGCAGCGCGCATGGGACGGCACTGCGCCACAGCCCTGAGCATCAGAACATCGTTTGGGAGGACGAGACATGATCACAAGACGCAATCTACTGAAGACATCAAGCGCAGCAGGTTTCACGCTTGCCGCGAGCGGTTTGGCCGCCCCGGCGATTGCGCAGGGGGCGAAGATCAGGCTCGGTTATGTCAGTCCTCAATCGGGTCCGCTCGCCGCGTTTTCCGAGGCCGATCAGTACATCCTGAACGGATTTGCAAATTCAGAAGTGGGCGCAAATTTTGAAGTGATCGTCAAGGACAGCCAGTCCAATCCGAACCGCGCTGCGGATGTGGCAGGCGAGCTAATCGTGGATGACGAGATTGACATGATGCTTGTCGCTTCGACGCCCGAGACTACCAACCCCGTCACGACCACATGTGAAGCCGAGGAAGTGCCCTGCATTTCGACGGTCGCACCTTGGCAGCCCTGGTTTATCGGACAGCAAGGCAACCCGGGCGATCCGTCAAGCTGGGAGCGGTTCTACTATTCCTACCACTTCTTCTGGGGGCTTGAGGACATCATCGGGGTCTTCACGGCCATGTGGAATCAGCTCGACACCAACAAATCCGTTGGGGCGCTCTACCCGAACGATGGCGACGGCAATGCGTGGGGCGACCCGGTCGTTGGCTTCCCGCCGGTGCTGGCGGATCAGGGCTATACGCTGTCCGATCCCGGGCGGTACCAGAACCTGACCGACGACTTCTCTGCGCAAATCAACGCCTTCAAACAAAGCAATGTGGAGATTGTCACAGGCGTGCCGATCCCGCCGGATTTCACCACCTTCTGGACGCAGGCCAAGCAGCAGGGCTTCACACCCAAGGCGGCCTCCATCGGGAAGGCGATCCTCTTCCCTCAGGCGGTCGAAGCGTTGGGCGACACCGGTCATAACCTCAGTTCCGAGGTGTGGTGGTCTCCGTCTCACCCGTTCAATTCGTCTCTCACCGGCGAAAGCTCTGCTGACTTGGCCGGCGGTTTCACCGCGGCAACCGGGCGGCAATGGACCCAACCGATTGGATTTGTTCACGCGCTGTTTGAAATGGCGGCGGATGTGATGGGGCGGGTCACGGACTCCGGCGATGCGGACGCCGTCGCCGAAGCGATTGCGGCGTCGCAGCTGGAAAGCATTGTGGGTCGGATTGCATTCGATGGTGCAGGTCTGCCACCTTTCGCCGCTGCCAATGTCGCCAAGACACCGCTCGTCGGCGGCCAATGGCGGCTGCGCGACGGTGGTGGCTATGACCTTGTCATCGTTGACAATTCGAGTGCGCCAAACATCCCGACGGGTGGAGCAATGGAAGAAATCAGCTGATCGAGCTCCCAAGCGGCCGGGGCGGTTCTAGGGCCGTCCCGGGCACCCTTCCATTGGCAAAAGAAGTCTCCTGACATGTCGATCCTATCCCTCAAAACCGTCTCTAAGAGCTTTGGGTCCCTGAAGGTCACTGACGATGTGAGCTTTGAGGTGCCCGAGGGACAGGCGTTGGGCATTATCGGCCCGAACGGTGCGGGAAAGTCGACGCTGTTCAACCTGATCACCGGAAACCTGACAGCTGATGCAGGCACAATCCGGTTCCAGGATCAGGACGTCACGCGCGTTCCTGCGATGCAGCGCTGCTTTGCCGGTGTGGGCCGGTCGTTCCAGATCCCGCAGCCGTTCGATCACCTGACGGTGTTTGAGAACTTGCTCGTCGCGGCGTCGCATGGCCGGGCCTTGGACGAACACGAGGTCGAGGCCGATTGCGCGCGGATCCTGGAGCAGACGGAGCTTCTGCCTGTGGCCAACAAACCCGCTGGTGGTTTGTCGCTCTTGCAACGCAAGCGGCTGGAAATGGCGCGCGCGCTCGCGACCGATCCGAAACTCCTTCTGCTGGACGAGATCGCGGGCGGGCTGACGGACGCGGAATGCGTGGCGTTGATCGACACGATCAGATCGGTTCACGCGCGCGGCGTAACGATCATCTGGATCGAGCACGTCTTGCACGCGCTGACCAGCGTGGTTGAACGGCTTCTCGTGCTCGATTTTGGCAAGATCATCGGAATTGGCGATCCCGAAGACATCATGTCCCGTCCGGAAGTCAAAGAGATCTATCTGGGGATCGAGGTCTGATGGCGCTTCTCGAGACATCCGGCCTCACGGCGCATTACGGCGATTTCCAAGCCCTGTTCGGCGTGGATATTCGCCTGGAGCAGGGTGAGACCGTCGCGATCATCGGCGCGAATGGGGCGGGCAAGACGACGCTGATGCGGTCGCTCTCTGGTGTGCTGCAAAACGCACCAGACATGATCCGGCTGGATGGCACCGCGATCGGAGGCCTGAGTGCGGAAGACGTCATGCCGCTCGGCCTTGCGATGGTTCCGGAAGGACGACGGCTTTTTCCGTCGCTTTCCGTGGAAGAGAACCTCCTGATCGGCACCTACGGTCGCAAGGTCGACGGCCATTGGACGCTTGAGACGATCTACGACCTGTTTCCAATCCTGAGGGAGCGCAGGAACAGTCCGGGCACGGCGCTCTCCGGGGGGCAGCAGCAGATGGTGGCCATTGGACGGGCACTGATGTCGAACCCGAAAGTGCTTCTTTGCGATGAAATCAGCCTTGGCCTTGCGCCTGTGGTCATCAAGGACATCTACGCTGCGGTTCCGAAAATCCAGGAAAGCGGTGCGAGCCTGATCGTGGTGGAGCAGGATATCGGTCAGGCGATGAAAGTGGCCGACCGTGTCTACTGCATGATGGAAGGTCGCGTCACGCTCGAAGGCACGCCAGACACGCTCAGCCGCGATGACATTCACAACGCCTATTTTGGAGTGAGCGCATGATCTGGGTCGACACCGTTGTCCAGGGTGTGCTGCTTGGTGGGCTATACGCGCTTTTTGCGGCCGGGCTGAGCCTTGTTTTTGGCATCATGCGGCTGGTCAACCTCGCGCATGGCGATCTGATCGTGATGGCGGCGTATCTTATCCTAGTGCTTGTCACTGTCCTTGGACTGCCACCGTTTCTGGCCGCTGCGGTTGCGGCACCCGTCATGTTCGGCATTGGGTGGGTGCTGCAGAAATACCTTCTCAACCGCACCTTGGGGTCGGATATCCTGCCGCCGCTGCTGGTCACGTTCGGTCTGTCGATTGCACTGCAAAACGCCCTGCTCGAAGGGTTTTCGGCAGACAGCCAGCGGTTGCCGACGGGGGCGATTTCGACAAGTTCGCTCGAGATCGGCGCGCTGAATATTGGTGTCCTCCCGTTGCTGACCTTCGCGTCGGCGATTGCGGTCATCATTGGTTTGAACCAGCTCTTCTATCGCACATCCCTTGGACGGGCGTTCCGCGCGACGTCCGATGACCCGGTCACCGCAAGCCTGATGGGGATCAAGCCCGGGCACGTCTTCGCCACAGCCACCGCTATCGCAATGCTCGTCGTCACATTGGCCGCGCTGTATCTGGGGATGCGAGCGAACTTCGATCCGAACATTGGCCCCGCGCGCCTGATCTATGCATTTCAGGCTGTCATCATAGGAGGGTTGGGCAGCCTATGGGGTACGCTTGCGGGAGGCGTCATCATCGGTGTTTCGCAAACCATCGGCGCGGCGATCAATCCGGAGTGGCAGATCCTCGCGGGGCATGTCGCGTTCCTGCTTGTGCTTCTCGTCCGCCCGCGCGGCCTCTTTCCTAGGGCCGTTGACTGATGAGCGATATATCCACCACGCCACGCTACGTCGTCACGACCCACACCACCGCGTCACGGATCGCCGCGACGGGTGCGGTCATCCTGTTTCTCGTGCTCGTCATGGTGCCCTTCTTTGCCGGACGCGGCTTGATCCAGGACCTCTTCTTCATCCTGACCATGCTGGTTCTGGCGCAATTCTGGAACCTCTTGGCGGGTTACGGCGGACTTGTCAGCATCGGCCAACAGGCGTTTGTGGGCATGGGGGCCTACGCGATGTTCGGCGGCGTCATCCTTGCCGGAATGGATCCGATCCCGGCAATCCTGCTTGGCGGCGTCGCAGCGTTCCTCGTGGCGATTCCGACGGCCTTTTTCGCGTTCCGTCTTCAAGGACCGTATTTCGCCATCGGCACCTGGGTCATCGCCGAGGTCATGCGGCTTATCATGGCGCAGGTGAAAGCGCTGGGCGGTGGCACCGGCACGTCCTTGCCACGCAGCGCAACGCGCGAGATGTGGGCGACGGAATGGATCGCAGGGATGCTCGACGTGCGCAATTCGGCGGCGCGGGACATCCTGACGTATTGGCTCGCGCTGCTTTTGGCGGCGGCGACGATTGCGGGCATCTATTGGCTCTTGCGGTCGAAGCGCGGTCTTGCGCTGTCGGCGGTGCGCGACAACCCGGAGGCGGCCAAGTCGGTGGGCGTCGATGCTGGGCGGATGAAGTGGTTGGTCTTTCTCACGTCTGCCTTCGGCACCGGATTGGCGGGCGCATTGATCTACGTCCAGAAGGCGCGGATCAGTCCCGATGCGGCGTTCAGCGTGACCGATTGGACAGCTTATGTGCTTTTCATCGTCATCATCGGCGGGATTGGCACCATCGAAGGGCCGATCATCGGCGTGATTATCTTCTTCCTGCTGCAAGCGCTGCTTGCCGATTACGGAACGTGGTACCTGTTCACGCTTGGCATCATCGGGATCGTCGTGATGCTTTTTGCCCCACGAGGCGTGTGGGGCCTGATTTCAGACAAGACCGGAATTCAGCTCTTCCCCGTCCGGCGGCGGTTGAGCGGTGGAACGCTTGGAGAGGAGTAAGACATGGCTGAGATTGAAACAGACGTTCTGATTATCGGGACGGGACCTGCCGGGTCTGTGACAGCGGCGCTCCTGTCGTCCTATGGCATCGAAAACATGGCGATCAACCGCTATCGCTGGCTCGCCAACACACCGCGGGCGCATATCACCAACCAGCGCACCATGGAGGTGCTGCGGGACCTCGGCAAGGAGGTCGAGGCCGAAGCGTACATGCACGCCGCCCATCAGGACCTCATGGGCGAGAACGTCTTTTGTGAAAGCCTTGCCGGGGAAGAGATCGGGCGGATGAAAAGCTGGGGCAATCATCCGCTGTCCAAGGCGGAACACCTGCTTTCAAGCCCGACGATGATGAATGACCTGCCACAGACGTTCATGGAACCGATCCTGTTCGGCACCGCATGCCGACGCGGGACACAGGCGCGCATGTCGACGGAATATCTCAGTCACGAACAGGACGCCGAAGGCGTGACCACAACCTGCCGGGATCGCCTGTCCGGTCGAGATTTTACCATCCGGTCAAAATTCCTCGTCGGCGCTGATGGCGGCAACTCGCTTGTGGCAGAGCAGGCGGGCCTTCCTTTCGAAGGTCAGATGGGTGTTGGCGGGTCGATGAACATCGTCTTCCGCGCCGATCTGTCCAAATATGTCGCACACCGCCCGTCCGTTCTCTACTGGGTCATGCAACCCGGTTCGGATGTGGGCGGTATTGGCATGGGTCTTGTCCGGATGGTGCGCCCTTGGAACGAGTGGCTGATCGTCTGGGGATACGACATCAACGAACCGGCGCCCGTCGTCGATGAAGCCATGGCAACTCAGGTGGCCCGGCAGCTTGTCGGAGATCCGGAACTGGAGATCGAACTCCTCAGCGCCAACACCTGGACTGTAAACAACATGTACGCGACCCACATGCAGAAGGATCGTGTGTTCATCATGGGCGATGCTGCACACCGGCATCCACCGTCGAACGGGCTTGGATCGAATACATCCATACAAGATGGGTTCAACCTCGCCTGGAAATTCGCGGCGGTGATCAAGGGGCAGGCGGATCAGAGCCTCCTCGACACGTACTCGGTCGAGCGTGCGCCCGTGGCCAAGCAAATCGTCACCCGGGCCAACCAGTCGATTGGTGAATTCGGACCGATCTTCGAGAGCCTGGGCATGACAGGCGGCACCGACCACGAAAAAATCCAGGCCAACATGGATGCGCGCTGCGACGCGGGTCCCGAAGCCGAGAAGCAGCGGGAAGCGATCCGCGAGGCGATTGCGTTCAAGAAGTACGAATTCGACGCCCACGGTGTCGAGATGAACCAGCGCTACAAATCGGACGCTGTGGTCACCGACGGACAGATGGAACCCGCTTTCGAACTGGATGCGGAATTGCATTATCAGCCCACCACATGGCCCGGAGCGCGGATTCCGCATGTCTGGGTGTTCGAACACGACACTGGCGACAAGCATTCGACGCTCGATCTTTGCGGGCAGGGGCAATTTACCATCCTGACCGGTATCGGTGGTGAAGCGTGGGAGCGAGCCGCAAAAACGGTCGGCGCTGAGTTCAGCTTGCCAATCCGGGTGCATATCATTGGCCCCCGCAGGCCGTTCGTCGATCACACCGGTGACTGGGCTCGCGCACGGGAAATTGGGGATACCGGGTGCCTTCTTGTCCGCCCCGACCAACACGTGGCGTGGCGCGCCGAAGAGATGGTGGGCGACCCCGAAGGCGAATTGCGCCGGGTCTTGGCCTCTGTCCTCGGGCGCAGCGACGCCTCAGCGATTGCAGCGGAGTAAGAGCAATGGTGGCACCACACGAAAGCGGATATTTCACCGAAGAGAACAGCGCAGACGTCGTTGCGGCGCGCAATGCAAATGCGGAAAACGAACGGCTGCGGGATTGCGTGAACATCCTCGTCAAGCACATCCACGCTGCCGTGAAGGAGATGGAGCCGTCGCAGGAGGAGTGGTTCAAGACCATCATGTTCCTGACGGAGACGGGTCACATGTGCAACGACTGGCGACAGGAATTCATTTTGCTGTCGGACGTGATGGGCGTGTCGATGCTTGTCGATGCGATCAACAACCGCAAACCGTCCGGGGCCTCCGAAAGCACCGTGCTTGGTCCGTTCCACGTGGAGGATGCTCCCGAGCTTCCGATGGGCACCAATATCTGTCTCGACGGGAAAGGCGAACCGATGCTGGTGCGCGGCCGTATCTTGGATGTCGACGGAAATCCGATCAGCGGCACCAAGATCGACGTCTGGCAGGCCAACGACGAGGGCTTCTACGACGTGCAGCAGAAGGGCATTCAGCCGGACTTCAACTTGCGCGGCGTGTTCCGTACAGGCGCGGATGGCAGTTATCATTTCAAGGCAGTGAAGCCCAAATTCTATCCGATCCCCGATGACGGACCGGTCGGCAAACTGCTTCGGTCGCTCGGGCGTCACCCCTACCGACCGGCGCATTTCCACTACATCCTGGAAGCTGATGGTTTCGAAAGCCTGACGACCCACATCTTCGACCCCGCCGACCCCTACATCCACTCCGATGCCGTGTTCGGCGTCAAAGAAAGCCTCATGGCGAAATTCGAACTGATCGACGACCAAGCGGCCATCGCCGAAGCCGGCTTCGGCGGTCCATTCTACCTCGTCGAACACGACTTCGTACTGGCCAAGGAGGGTTGATGCGGCTCTCACCAACTTGGCGATTTGAGGCACCGACGGTGACTTGACCTGAGTCATTTTAACATTTCCCTCCGACGCGCACACTGCTCGCGGGAGGAGAGACCAATGACACAGGATAGCGATACTCTCGCGTCAGGTGTCGGAGAGTATGCCGACACCGGTGCCGCACCTAAGACTTCCAACACAAGTGACGACCCTTGGGAGGGTGCTCGAAATCTGATTGACGGGTGGCAGGGCGGGATCAACATCGCGCACGAAGCGTTGGATC
Organism: Marivita hallyeonensis; assembly: GCF_900129875.1. Classification (GTDB taxonomy): domain Bacteria; phylum Pseudomonadota; class Alphaproteobacteria; order Rhodobacterales; family Rhodobacteraceae; genus Marivita; species Marivita hallyeonensis. Next base: position 33,322 of record NZ_FQXC01000001.1, read on the forward strand.
GTCATGTCGCTCAAGGCCACGGAGATCAAATCGCGATTAGATGGCTCGGAAAAGATGGCTCCAAGCAGGACCTAAGCTATTCTGACCTCAGTGAGTTGGCGTCGCGCTTTGCCCACGTGTTGACGGCGCACGGGCTTTCAAAGGGTGATAGCGTCTTTGCCCTGATGGGGCGCGTCCCAGAGCTATATGCAACCGCGCTGGGCACGCTAAAAGCTGGGTTGATCTTCACGCCGCTTTTTTCGGCCTTTGGTCCAGAACCGATCCGCACCCGTATGGAGATTGGTGACGCGAAGGTGCTTGTGACAACGGCGTCTATCTACAAGCGAAAGATCGCCAAATGGCGGTCGGAAATTCCCACGTTGCAGCTTGTTCTGATTGTTGGCGAAGGTGCCCCTGACGATTGCGTGGCACTCGGGCCTTCTATGGCCGCCGCCAATCCGACATTCGAAACGGTGAAGACCGCACCGGAAGATCCGGCGCTCATCCACTTTACATCGGGCACAACCGGAAAACCGAAAGGAGCCGTGCATGTCCATAACGCTGTGATCTATCACGCGTTCTCCGGCTCTTACGCGCTGCGCCTGACGCCTGGTACGATCTACTGGTGCACTGCCGATCCGGGTTGGGTCACCGGCACGACCTACGGCATTATTTCGCCCTTGGTGAATCGTGTGACTATGATAGTTGACGAAGCGGAGTTCGATCTCGATCGCTGGTACAGCATTATTGAAAAAGAACGCGTCGAGGTCTGGTACTCCGCGCCAACGGCAATTCGGATGATGATGCGCGCGGGTAACGAGGCGGCCGCAAATTACGATTTCTCGTCACTCGACTTCCTTGCCAGTGTTGGTGAGCCGTTGAACCCCGAAGCTGTCATTTGGAGTCAGGAAGTCTTTGGACAGCCGTTCCACGACAATTGGTGGCAAACCGAAACCGGCGGGATCATGATTGCCAATAGACCTGGTGCCGAGGTGCGGCCCGGTTCCATGGGCAAACCTTTGCCCGGGATCGAAGCGGCCATTGTGTCCGAGACCGAAGACGGATTCGCGGAACTTGGTGACGGGGAAATCGGCGAGCTGGCCTTGCGGCCAGGATGGCCGTCTATGATGCGCGCGTATTTGAACGAAGCGGCGCGTTACCAGAAGTGCTTCAAGGATGGCTGGTACCTCTCAGGCGACCTCGCGATGCGGGATACAGAAGGGTATTTCTGGTTCGTCGGTCGAGCCGATGATTTGATCAAGACCTCTGGTCATCTGATCGGTCCTTTCGAAGTCGAAAGTGTTTTGATCGAACACGAAGCAGTGGCCGAAGCTGGCGTAATCGGCGTTCCAGATGAGACCGCTGGCGAACGTGTCAAAGCATATGTCACGCTCAACCCTGGATTTGATCCTGATGACGCGTTGGAACAGTCCATCCGTGGCCACGCACGCAAGAAGCTTGGGCCTGCTGTCGCCCCAAGGCAGATTGTCTTCCGCAACACACTGCCCAAAACGCGATCCGGAAAAATCATGCGACGGCTGCTGAAGGCGCGAGAGTTGGGGCTTCCGGAAGGTGACATTTCCACGTTGGAGACCGATGAGACATGACCGTGATCGATAAACCCCATCTCGACCGGACGCATGTCCTGGACCTGCTGGCTCACATGATCCGTGTCCGGAAATTCGAAGACAAGTGTGCCGAGCTGTACACTCAGGAGAAAATCCGAGGTTTCCTTCACCTATACGACGGGGAAGAAGCGATTGCGGCGGGCGTGATCCCGGTTCTGCGTGACACGGATCGGATCGTCGCCACGTACCGCGAACACGGTCATGCACTTGTTCGGGGCGTACCGATGACAACCGTCATGGCCGAAATGTATGGCAAGGCGGAGGGGTGTTCCGGCGGTCGTGGCGGTTCGATGCATCTCTTTGATGCCGATACCGAATTCTACGGTGGCAATGCGATTGTCGGTGGTGGATTACCGCTCGCCGGCGGGCTTGCACTTGCCGACAAAATGACCGGCGAAGACCGCGTGACGGCCTGTTTCTTCGGCGATGGCGCGGTGGCAGAAGGGGAGTTTCATGAGACCCTCAATCTCGCCGAATTATGGGATTTGCCGGTCCTCTTCATCTGCGAGAATAACGGCTATGCCATGGGCACGGCAATATCGCGATACGAGTCTCAGACAGACATTCGTGCCAAAGCCGCATCCTACAATATCGTTTCCGAGGCGATAGACGGCATGGACGTGGTCACAGTCGAAGCGGCGACCCGAAGGGCATTGGCGACGATACGAGAGACGGGACGTCCGTATTTCCTCGAATGCAAGACGTACAGGTTCAGGGCGCATTCAATGTTCGACGCCCAGCTTTATCGCGAGAAGGCCGAGATCGAGACCTGGCGCGAAAAAGGGCCTATCGTGAGATTTCAAGGCTGGCTTCTCGACAACGAATTGATCCACGACAGTGATGTGCAAGACATCGAGGCGCGTATCGATGCTGAAATCGCCGAGGCGGTCGACTATGCCGAAGCGGGAACTTGGGAGCCGGTCGAGGATCTGACAAAACACGTTCTCGGTCCGCAGAACTCCGCAGTCGAACCGATCGCACCTTCTGGTGAAATGGTCGAGACCACCTATCGCGAGGCCGTCAAGCAGGCCATTCGGGATGCCATGATCCGCGATGATCGCGTGTTTCTGATGGGCGAAGATGTGGGTGCCTACGGTGGCTGCTACGCGGTCACCAAGGGTCTTATGGAGGAGTTCGGGGAGGATCGCATCCGTGACACGCCTCTATCAGAGTCCGGTTTTACGGGCGCAGGCATCGGTGCCGCTGCAGCGGGGCTGCGACCGATCGTTGAGTTGATGACAGTGAATTTTTCGCTTCTGGCATTGGACCAGATCATGAATACGGCGGCCACTATTCGCCATATGTCGGGAGGACAATTCGGAGTCCCGCTTGTCATTCGAATGGCGACAGGTGCCGGAAAGCAACTCGCGGCCCAACATTCGCACAGCCTCGAGGGCTGGTACGCCCATATCCCTGGATTGAAAGTACTGGCGCCCGCTACTGTTGAGGATGCCCGCGGCATGCTCTGGTCTGCGCTGGAAGATCCCGATCCAGTTCTGATCTTTGAGAACGTGATGCTCTACAATCGTACGGGGCTGATTGATGCCAATGCCGGTGCAGTCGATATTTCCCGCGCGTGTGTGAGGCGCGAAGGGACTGATGTCAGCCTCATCACCTACGGCGGATCGCTTTTCAAGACACTGGAGGCTGCCGAAGCCTTGGAAGCGGATGGGATCAATGCCGAAGTCGTCGACTTGCGTACGCTGCGGCCACTCGATGACGCGACAATCATGGCGTCAGTCGCCAAGACGCGGCGCGCGGTGATTATCGACGAAGGCTGGCGAAGCGGATCCTTGGCCGCAGAAATCTCAGCGCGGATAATGGAGCAAAACCTCTGGTCGTTGGATGGACCCGTGGGTCGGGTTTGCGCCGAGGAGGTCCCCATCCCGTATCCAAAGCACTTAGAAGACGCTGCAATCCCCCAAGTGCCTTCGATCATCATGGCAGCCAAGGCTCAGTTGGGGCGTTGAGATGAGTGTTTTTAGAATGCCTTCTCTTGGCGCTGACATGGAAGCGGGCACGCTGGTTGAATGGAGTGTCAAACCGGGAGACACCGTTAAGCGCGGCGACATCGTTGCAGTTGTTGAAACTCAGAAGGGCGCGATCGAAATCGAGACATTCGAAGAAGGCATCGTCGCAGAACTGAAGGCGGAATTGGGACGAGAACTTCCCGTCGGTGCTCCACTCGCGGTCATTCTGAAGCAGGGTGAAGAGGCCATCTTGGAAGCGGGTAGTGAGAAACCACACGTCGAGCCTCCGGCACCTCCGCAAGCGGAGAAACCAACACACACCGCTGCGCCGGCACCAGCGCTCGCTTCGGCTCCCTTGGCCTCGCCGGCAGCGCGCGTTCGAGCGCATGAACTGGGTATTGATCTAGCGACCCTAGCAGGCAGCGGACCTGGCGGGGTCATCGTGTTGGGGGATGTTGAAGGCACGGTGGCGCCAAGAGAACCGAAGACCAAGAAGCAAAAATCCTCAGGTTCGCCTTTTGAAGAAATGCGCAAAGCCATTGCCGCCGCAATGACCCGGTCGAAACAGACAATCCCGCATTTCTACCTGTCCGAAACGATTGATGTGGAGGCCGCGATCCGCTTTCTTGAAGCCCGAAACGCGACGCTCTCACCCGACAGGCGCATGCTTCTAGGAGCGCTGTTCGTTCGTGCCACGGCTCTCGCAGCCGCGAAGGTTCCGGTTATGAATGGTCACTACACGGACGAAGAGGGGTTCAAGCCTTCTAAGATCGTGAATCCTGGAATTGCAGTTGCACTTCGCGGTGGCGGCTTGGTCGCGCCGGCCTTGATGGACGTAGCCACCATGACGCTTGAAGATACGATGTCCGGAATGCGCGACCTTGTTGCAAGGGCACGCGCTGGGCGGCTGCGGAGTTCGGAGATGACGATGGGAACCATCACAATCTCAAGCTTGGGGGAAACGGGTGCCGAAGAAATGACGGGTGTCATCTTTCCACCGCAAGTGGCACTTGTCGGTCTTGGTGCGCCGCATTTGAGACCTTGGGTTGTCGATGGAGAAGTCGTCCCAAGACATGTGGTGACGTTGACGGTGTCTGCTGATCACAGGGTCAGTGATGGCCGTCAGGTCGCGCGCTTCATCGCAGCATTTGAAGATGCCGTGCAATCGCCGGAGGGATTATGACAGAAAAAGACTATGGTGCGATCTTCCTTGAAGAATTGATACGTGTCGCGCCCGATATCGAAGCCGCCGATGTTAGTCCTGAAGATCATATCCAAGACGATCTCGAACTCGATTCCATGGATGTGCTCAATCTCGTTACCGCGCTGCACGAGCGGCTAGGCATAGACATTCCGGAGAAAGATTATCCAGAAATCTCAACCCCTGCACGCGCTGCAGCGTATCTTGAACGCGCCGTATAAAGTAGCGGTCTGCAGACCTCAGGAATTGTCCACAACCTATTGATCAGACCCAGTGTAAGCGCTGGTCGCTTTAGCTTTGTGAGAGAAGTGTCAGAGTCTTGCATTGGGCATTTTCAATATGCGCTTTCATGTCCCGTGCCGCCGTCTCCACATCATCCCGCATTAATGCATCGATGACTTTCTCATGCTCCTCCCATGATGTCGAAGAGGCGACGCCCTGGCGCAGGACGACGCCCATTGATCGTCGGATGTGGTGCCAGTTTGTGCGCATGGATTCCAAGATGGTGGAATTGCCAGACCATCGGTAAATCATCGTGTGAAATTCGAAATCGACCTCGATCTGAGTTCGTGCATCCCGTGATTTCACCGCGTCCCAGCCGCGCTTCAGCATGGCCTGCGCCTGCTGTGCGGCGTCCGGGGGTTTGCGTTCATGGGCAAGGCGGACCGCGAATGGCTCAACTGCGCTTCGGAATTCGTAGATCGACAGGAAATGATCGACGCTGATCTGTGAGACGACCACACCGCGGCGTCCGGTATCTTCGACGAATCCGTTCGCCTTGAGAACCGATATCGCGCTGTTGACCGGCTGGCGCGACACCTTGAGTCGTGCCGCGATATCATCCTGGTTCAATCGCTCGCCCGGTTCGAATTCTCCTGAACATATCGCATTCAGCAGAATGTCATGGGTTTGTTCCGTCAGCGATTTTGGCTGCTCGATTGCGTCCATCAACGGCCTCCCTGATCGCAACTCTGATCATCATTTTCTCGTTGGTTCTAGACTCAATGTCACATTTCGTATACGAAATTCGACAGTCTCACATCAGACGAATGGGAGGTACCGATGTGTGAAGTTTTCGCGGGACAGGATCCCGAACGATACACCTGCACGACGCGGCGCCTTCGTCTGAATGGCCAAAGCACGTCGATTCGACTCGAGAACGCGTTCTGGCGAACACTCGACGACATTGCTGCGCGCGATGGGGTGACAACACCGATTTTCATCTCGACACTGCACTCCGAAGTGCTGGAGCGCCGTGGCGAGCCGTCCAATTTTACGTCCCTCCTGCGCTGTGCGTGCCTGAAATTCATGGAACTTTCTGACACCCGTCACGCCTCGGCAATCGCGGCCGAGTAAGGCGAAAGATATCCGCGAAAAAACTGCGCGGGTAGTAAAGGCATACTACCCGGTCGCTTTTGACCCTCGCTACCCTGCCATCAACGACACTTGATTGCAGGAGCGCACTTTGGCCAAGCAAATCCATTCGATGATCCGGGTTCTTGATGAGGACCGGTCGGTTCAGTTCTACGACACGGCGTTCGGCCTGAAAGTTGCGGACCGGCTCGATTTTCCGGATTTCACACTGATCTATCTCAGCAATCCGGAAACCGAGTTCGAGCTTGAACTGACCGTGAACAAAGGCCAGTCGGAGCCATACGATCTGGGCAACGGATATGGCCATCTTGCCGTTTCGGTTGCCGATCTCGATGCAGAACATGCGCGCTTCGAAGCCGCAGGCTTGTCTCCAAGAAAACTCGTGGAATTCGCACCCGCAGGTGACGTCATCGCGCGGTTTTTCTTCGTGGCCGACCCTGACGGGTACCAGATCGAGGTGCTCGAGCGCGGTGGCCGTTTCAAATGACATCACAGGGAGGAACAGCGATGTCCGATACAGCAAATCCCAAAGGGATGACGCGACGCCAGTTGTTGTCGCGCGCAACCGCCGCGGGCGCATCATTTGTCGTTGGCGCAGGCTTCTTGGCAGCGCCGAACGGAGCCTGGGCAATGGAAACCGCGGCGCTACAGCCGGAAACCATGGCGACGCTCGTGCAGATGGCACGCGATATCTATCCGCACGATCAGGTGGCCGACGAGTACTATGTGCTTGCAGTGAAGGGCTACGACACCGCCGACGCGGCAGACGCTATCGAGGCGGGGATCGCAGCGTTGGACGCTGCGGCGCAGGGCAAAGGCTTTGATAGCTACCTCGCCATCGGATGGGAGCGCGATCGCGTCGATATCCTGCGCGGCATGGAGGATAGCGCTTTCTTCCAGCAGATCCGCGGCGGTCTGGTGACGGGCCTTTACAACCAGAAAGCGGTCTGGCCGATCTTTGGCTACGAGGGCGAGAGCTTTAGCCAGGGCGGCTATATCGACCGCGGTTTCAACGACATCAACTGGCTTTGAGCCATAAGGGAGGACAGACTTATGGCAGCTCCATTTGATCTGAACGACGACAACGTGGTCGTCATCATCGGCACCGGTGCGGGCGGCGGTGTGCTGGCCAATGAGTTGGCCCAGAAAGGCGTAAGCGTCGTCGCGCTGGAAGCGGGCGGTCGCCATCTGCCCGAGGATTTCATCAACGACGAGTGGGAAAGCTTTGGTCAGCTTGCCTGGCTCGACCCGCGCACGACGTCGGGCGACTGGCGCGTGGCGAAGGACTTTTCCGGTCTTCCCGCATGGATCGTGAAATCCGTTGGCGGCACGACACAGCATTGGGCGGGCGCGTCTCTGCGGTTCCAAGAGCATGAGTGGAAAGCCGCGACCACCTACGGCAACGTGCAGGGCGCGTCTTTACTCGACTGGCCGATCGACGCCGAAGAGATGGCACCGTGGTACACCAAGGCGGAAGACAAGCTGGGCGTGACCCGTACCGGCAATCGTCCCGGCCTTCCCGGTAGCAACAACTACCTCGTGTTCGAGAAAGGCGCCAAGGCGCTGGGCTATGACGAAGTTCACACCGGCCGCATGGCGATCCAGACGCGTGACGACGGCGACCGCATCCCCTGCCAGCAGACCGGCTTCTGCTTCCAGGGCTGCAAGTGGGGCGCGAAGTGGTCGGCGGGCTATGTCGACATCCCCGAAGGTGAAGCAACCGGCAATCTTGAAGTGCGGCCACAAAGCCACGTGGCGCGCATCCTGCATAACGATGCGGGGAAGGTCACAGGGGTCGAGTATTACGACGCGGATGGCACTCTGCAGATGCAGAAAGCGCGGATTGTCTGCGTTGCGGGCAACTCCTTCGAAAGCCCCCGTCTGCTTTTGAACTCGGCCTCGGCGATGTTCCCGGATGGTCTCGCCAACAGCTCGGGTCAGGTCGGGCGCAACTACATGCGGCACATGACCGGGTCCGTCTACGGTGTGTTCGACAAACCGGTGAAGATGTGGCGCGGCACGACGATGGCCGGCATCATTCAGGATGAAGCCAAGCATGATCCGTCGCGTGGCTTTGTCGGCGGCTACGAGTTAGAAACCCTGTCGCTGGGTCTGCCCTTTATGGCGGCTTTCCTTGATCCGGGTGGCTGGGGCCGCGAGTTCACCTCGGCGCTTGACCAGTACGAGAACATGGCTGGGATGTGGATTGTCGGCGAAGACATGCCACAGGAAACCAACCGCGTGACGCTGAACCATGACGTGAAGGATCAGTTCGGTCTGCCGGTGGCAAACGTACATTTCGACGACCATCCGAACGACATCGCGATGCGCAACCATGCCTACAAGCAGGGTCAGGCGATCTACGAGGCGGTGGGCGCAACCCGCACGTTCCCGACCCCGCCTTATCCGTCGACGCATAACCTTGGCACCAACCGGATGTCAGCAAATGCACGCGACGGGGTGGTCAACAAGTGGGGCCAGACGCATGACATTGCGAACCTGTTCATCTCGGACGGATCGCAATTCACCACAGGTGCTGCGGAAAACCCGACGCTCACCATCGTGGCGCTGGCCATCCGTCAGGCGGATCACATCGCCCGCGAAATGAGCGCGCAGAACATCTGAACCTCACGCGCCCCCGGCATCCACCGGGGGCGTGCGGCACGTGACGCCGGGCGCATTTCGCGATATGGCGTATCTCATATACAGCTTTAAGGGGGCGATCAGAGCGATGCTTGATCTTGGTAACCGCGTTTCGATTTACCAGCCTGAACAGGAAGGGCTGATCTTTCCTGAAATTCCGGAATTCGCGTCTTTGGCCGAAGAACGTCAGTATCGCAAAGAGCGCCTCGTCGCGGCCTGCCGCGCCTTCGCGCTTCAAGGGTTTGACTACGGCTTTGCCGGACACCTGACCGTGCGCGATCCGGAACGCCCAGAGCTCTACTGGACCAACCCGATGTGCGTGCATTTCGACAAGGTGAAGATGTCGAACCTGATCCTCGTCGATCATGAAGGCACCGTGATCGAAGGCGACTATGCCGTGAACCGCGCGGGTTTCGTGCTGCACGCCAACGTCCACGAAGAACATCCCGACATCATCGCCATGTGCCACGCGCACACCACCTATGGCACCGCATGGTGCGCAACGGGCCGACCGATCGACCCCATCACGCAGGACGCCTGCGCCTTCTTCGAAGATCACGTGGTCATAGGTGAACAGGGCGGGCAAGTCGCGGTTGAAAACCACGCAGGGTCGGACGTCGCAAAGGCATTCAAAGGCGTCAAAGCCGCGCTGCATCAGAACCACGGCTTGCTCACCGCCTCACGCCACTCCATCGACAGCGCCGCATTCTGGTTCATCGCCCTCGAACGATGCTGCCAGCAACAACTGGCAATCGCGGCCAGCGGGATCGACCCGATCCGCATCCCCGATGACCGCGCCCGCTACAGCCGTGAACACGTCGGCAGCGATTACATCGGGTGGCTTCACTTCCAGACGATCTGGAATCAGTTGACCGAAGATCAGCCCGATATGTTCGACTAATCGCATTGGCCAAACGGCTTGAAGGCGGGGTCAGTGTTGGGAAAAGGCGCACGCCACTAAGGCGTATGAGAGTGCTTCCTGTGCAAGAAGGTGCGCAGGTCCAAAACGTCCTTGGAGTCGAGTGAAACGTAAACGAAGCTCATATTGGTACGCTCTGTCACCATTTCACCAGGATAGGGCAGGTAGCTCAATTCACGCGATCCGAATGAAGGCGAGGCGGTTCCGACCTGCCATTCTGTGGTAAGGCTTACATCGACGAGCTTCAGTGTCGGTCCGCCGCAGGGAGAGTCGAGTTCTAGGGGAACTCCGGCCAAGCGGAGGTAAGACATTTTGTCGGCGGCTTGGATAAAGCCATCGATGAACTGGGTCGCGAGGACCTGAAGCTCGGCTGCCTCATCCTCGGATGGCAGATGGCTGTGCAGATGGTCGTGGCTGTGATTGTGGCCGATATGGCCGTTCACGATGTCATGTGGCATTGGACCAGCGCTTTCCTTGGAATTCTCCGTGCGGGATGGTGACGGGCTTGTCGATATGAGCCTTGTGCTTGCCAAGGTTGCCGGACGCGACGAGGCTTCCCAGCACATCGACGATCACACGAGTACCCATCAGGGCGGTGATGTCGGATGTGTCGTAGGGCGGTGAAACCTCGACCAATTCCATGCCGCAGATGCCTTCTGCCGCGACCTTGGACGCCAGCGCCAGGGCCTCGCGCGGCAGGAACCCACCCGGTTCGGGCCAGCCGGTCCCGGGCACGAACCCGCAGTCGATACTGTCGATGTCGAAGGACATGTAGACCATGTCCACCCCGTCCCACGCCATCTCAAGCGCCATCTCGGCGGTCTTGTCGATGCCCATCTTTTCCATGTCGGACATGGTGATGATGTTGGTCTCGCGTTCGCGCGCGACCTTCACCGCCTCGCGCGGAACCTGCCAGCCGCCGATACCGACCTGCACGAGGTTCTTAGCGGGTACATTGGGCAGGTTGGTCGAATGGAACCACGGAGTTGTGTGCATGCGCTCGTCCAGATCTTTTTCCTGAATGTCCGCGTGCCGGTCGAAATGCACGATACCGATTTTCTTTGACGTGCATTCCGCAATCCCACGCACACAGGGAAACCCAATGGAATGGTCCCCCCCGATCATGATCGGCAGCGACCCGGACGAAAACACGTGGCTGACCGCGCGGCTGATCTGATCGAAGCTCTTTTCAAGATTGGCCGGGATCGTGAACACGTCGCCCGCATCGCAGAGCGTCATCTGTTCGCGAAGGTCGACACCCATCTCGTAATTGTACGGCGTATAAAGCGCGCTGATCTTGCGCAGGCCCTGAGGGCCGAAGCGGGTACCGGGGCGGTAGGTTGTGCCGCCGTCAAACGGGATCCCAAGAACGGTGGCGTCATAGTCTTTCACCTCTGTCACGTCTTCTGCGTAAGGGGCTTTGAGGAAGGTGTTGATCCCGGCGTAATGCGGCAGTTCCCCGCGCGCGAAAGTGGGGATCGACTTGTCCTCGATGCTGTCAGCCCCGGTCAGACCCATGCGCAGCGCCCAGCGACGTTCTTCGTCCCAGCGGCCTTCGGGCAGGTCAGCTTCGGCCTTCATCGACCGCCAGCCTTGCAGCTTGGTCAGGTCAGGATGGTGGAACCGGCGCGCATCATGTCGCTGATCGGCGGGGTGATGGGACCGCGTTCGGTCAGGCGGGGCGAAGTACATGGGTGTCCTCCTCAATACGTTGGAACGGGATGCCGCCATCGCGGGCGTCAAAATCGTAGGTGATGGTCGCGCCATAGGCATTCGGATCGGTGGGATCCCAGCGCGGTTTATCGAAGACGAGAACGCGGTCGCCCAGCTTGAACCCCTCTTCGAGGTCATGCGTGACCATGAACACAGTCATGCGTGTCTCGGCGCGCAACTCGGTCAGGAAGTCGTGCATCGAAAGTCGCGTGCCCGGATCAAGCGCGCCAAACGGTTCGTCCAAGAGCAGGATGCGCGGTTTCGCGGCCAGTGCCTGACCGATGGCAAGGCGTTGTTGCATCCCGCCGGAAAGCGTTGCCGGGTATTGGTCGGCCACATGGTCGAGGCCGATGCGGGCAAGGGTGTCGTCGGCTCGGTCACGCGCGGCTTTCTTGTGCGCCCCCGAGAAAACGCCCCACGTGGTGCGGAAGCTTTCACCGGCAACGATGTTCTCGCGGACGGTCATGTGGGGAAAAACAGAGTATTTCTGGAACACCACGCCCCGGTCGAGGCCCGGCTCCACTGCAGGCGGCGCACCGGCGATGCGGATCTCGCCGCGGGTTGGACGTTCTTGCGCAAGAAGCAGCCGCAGAAAGGTGGATTTGCCACAGCCGGACGCGCCGACGATCGAGATAAATTCACCCTCGTCGACGGTCACGTTAACCCGTTCGAGGATCGGGCGTGCGCCGTAAGACTGGAAGATGTTTTCGGCAGTGACAAAGCTCACAGGCTGGCCTCCGTCCATGGAAACGCCTTGCGAGACAAGGTGCGCAGGGCGAGGTCCATCAGAAAGGCCAGAAGCGTGATCCAGAGCACGTAGGTCAGGATCACATCCATCGCGAGGAAGCGGCGGACGAGGAAGATGCGATAGCCCAGCCCGACCTCCGACGCGATCGCCTCGGCCGCGATCAGAAACAGCCACGCGGGGCCAAGTGACAGGCGGACAGACTGAATGAGACGTGGAAGCAGCTGAGGCAGGACCACGCGCAGCGCGATGACGAGTGACGACGCCCCAAGCGTTTCGGCCTTTACGATCATCTCGCGCGGGATGTCGAGAACGCGCTGGCTCTGGTCCCGAATGAGAAACGGCAGGATACCGACGATAATTAAAACCACCTTGGACAGTTCTCCAAGGCCGAACACGATGAAAAGGATCGGTAGGATGGCCAGCGGCGGGATCATCGACACCACAGCCACGAACCCCGCTAGTGTCGCCCGCACGTGCGGCAGAAGCCCGATCAGAACGCCAAGGATCGTGGCCAGCAGTGCAGAGATGCCGACACCCAGAAACAACCGCATCAGGCTTGCGGCTGTGTCGTGCCAAAGCAGGATACGGTCGGAGCGCCGGTCTGGTTCTGTGAACAGCCGTTCCGCCGTCGCGGCGATGGTAGACGGTGCGGGCAGAAGCTTGTCGGACGGGTTCTCCGCCAGACGGATCTCCGAACCTATCCAGTAAGCGACGAACGTCAGAACAAAAGGCAAAGCCATGAGCGCTGCCTTGAGCGCAACACCCGGCTGGCGATTGATCAGTCTCATCGCTTCCGGCCCGCAGCGCGCCTTTACAACGCCCCGTCAGCCGCCATTTGCATGTAGGTGGTGTCGAACCGGAACTGCACGTTGTTCGGATCTCCGGTGGTGGACCCGTCTGGATAGGCGATCCCGACAAAATCCGCCGACGGCGCTCCTTCTCCAAGGATGCCCTTGTCGAACAGGAATTCGGCCACGCTCACCATCGTTGCCGGCAGGTCCGCACTTTGCGTGAAGGCGACAGCGTCCGCCGGGTCGTAGAACATCTCCGTCGAGTCGAGCTGTGCCTTGTACCCGTCAAGGTCCGTGCCCGAGGCTTCTGCCATCGCCGTCAGGACCGCCTCGTCACCTGCTGCCATGAGCGCCATCACCTCGTACCATGCGCCGACCATCGCCTTGCCAAAATCGGGGTTGGCTTCAAGCGTTTCGGTATTCACGACCATCAGGTCGATGATCTCACCCGGGATGTCAGAGCTGTCGAAGAGTTTCGTGGCGTTCGGGTCTTCGAGGATGGTTGACACGAGCGGGTTCCAGGTGACCACCGCCTCAACATCGTCGGTCTGGAATGCGGCGATCATGTCGGCGTCGGAGGTGTTGATCACACTGGCAAGATCCGCTTCGCGCAGACCGACGCTATCGAGCGCGAGGGCCAGCAGGTAGTGAGATACGGACAACTCCACCAGATTGACCGGCTTGCCTTCGAGGCTTGCCAAATCGCCCTCGCCCTTGAGGATGACCGCATCGTTGCCGTTCGAGAAATCACCGACGATCAGGGCTGTGGTGTCCACGCCCCCGCCAGCCGGAATGGACAGTGTGTCCATGTTCGTTGCCGACACACCATCAAAGGCACCGGCAGTGTATTGGTTGATCGACTCCACATAATCGTTTATCTGAACGATCTCGACATCGATGCCGTATTTCTCGGCCCATTTGTCCATTATGCCGGACTCTTCAAGATAGCCCCACGGCATCCAGCCGACATAGATCGACCACGCGACACGGAAGTCGGTTTTTTCCTGCGCCAAGGCTGGTGTGCTCAGGCTCATCGACAGCGCGGCAGCGCCAATCGCGAAATGACGAAGTGCAGACATGGGATTTCCCCTTCTCGCATCGTTCCGCCATGGACAGGTGTCAGGGCACCCGAGGCGGAACTTGAGAGATCGGACAACCCATTCTGCAGTGCTCTCCCGGGATTTTGCCCCGCCGTGTACCGCGCGGAATTTGCCGCAGCGGCGGCATCTCTCGGACCAGTCCCTCACAACAACGAATGAGGCGGAACCCTAGATGCGCTGCTCGCCCCAGCATGTTTTCAAAGCCATCCGAGTCACGAAAAACCAACCTGCCACACCAGCCGGATCAAGTAAGATGCACAATATTGCACCTGAAATGTGGGTGTCTGGCGTAAAATCAGGCAGGCTTCCCGACTTGGCGTTGGCTGATTTTCTTTTTGCTTTTGCCCTAAAGTCGCGATCCCAAGGTCGCGTGTTCTAATCCTGCAGTCTGTTTCTCGTGAACTGCCTTGGATGACACCCCGTTATTCGCAGCCGAGTGTGCTGAAGAGGGAAGATGTATTTGTCCTAGAAGCGTTTAATAAGGTATTTTTTCGAACTATCGTGTATGCCATTCATCTATGGTTTGAGCCTGATTGCCTGATTGCTCTGATCTGGCTTGAGAAATCGACCTAGCTCCAAGACGCTTTTACAGGTGCGTCGAACGCATTTTGCCTATCGCAAAGAACTCGCCCATGCCGCAACGATTTGCGGAACTGCATCAGTGCCGACCAAGGCGATGCATTGGCGATTGTCGATGACACTGAAGAGCAGCGACTGCCCGTTCGGCCCAAATCGATCCAATATGCGCATGTTTATGTTTTGGTCCGACGCCAGAAAGCGGGCATGTTCGTCTTCGAAAGACTGCCAATCAGGGCCAAGAACCTCTTGCAACTGCACGATCGCGGTATCGTCGCCGGTGACTGTTTCGATCTCACCGTCGGTCAGGGCGATCAGCGTCGTTGCATGCGGCGCGACGTGCTCAAGAAAGTGATCCATGGGAGCGGCGACTCGCGGCGCAGGATCGGCGTTCCAGTGATCGGAGAGCACTTGGATTCCGACGCCAGATCCAGTTTTCTCGGGCGCGCCCTGAACGAGGCGGCGTTCGATCTTTAGGATACCGTCTTTTTCAACCAAGGCCTTCAGCACCTCACCGAGACGCGTGATGGTCTCTGGCTCCTCACTGCGGAGGGGTACGTTCAGCACCTCTGTTGGCGCGTTCAGGTCGTCGGAGGCAGCAACCAGCTTATGCACCCGTTTCCCGCTGATCCGCAGGGTCGCGGAAATATCTCCGACAGAGAAAACGGCGTCTCGTTCAAGCATCGTGTCGTCGATGCCCTGCAGGAGACGTGCGAGGCTGTCCGGTTCGCCGGAGCGACCGAGGTGCAACGCTTTGCCGTCGAACGTGTCCTGCGACGTCAACGCATTTAGCTTGCGGGCCAGCGTGTCCTTGTCAGTCATGCATCAGTCTCCCGACGCGATCTGGGCGAGGCAGCGTTGAGCGGCCGGCACAAGTCGTGCGACGTCGGATGTCAGGTTACACAGGCCAATCAACCCATCGGTCGAGGTGTCTCCGTCCCTGAGAAAGATGCGGAAGCCGGACTGCGTTCCGACCACCGCGACACCTCCGCCGTCGAGCAGCAGCGTCGCTTCCGCACAAAGCGTGTTCAGGCTGTCCTGAGTTTCGCGGGTCGTTGTGTTCGTGGCGAGGACAAGATTGGTCGACAAATCGGCATATGCGAGCGTCTCGCACCCGTCGAATGTCTCACAGACAGCATCCAGTGCCTGTCGAACCATGCCTTACATACCCCATTGTTGCCCTTCTTCTTCAGTAAGGCATTCGAAATGACAACAAAAGTCCCATCGAGAACAATAGACGAGGCTGTGCAGGTCAGTCTTCTGCGGGAACCGGCGATTCCTGGAAGATCGACCGAAGTCTGGACGCTTTCGTCGATATCGCGCGGGCGGCGGATTCGAGCGTGGGCGACGACGTTTCCATGAAACCTCCTGACTTCATACGCCTGCCCGGACCGGGCCGGGGAGACGGGCTCCCTTTGGGGCGCACGCGACGCGGAACGATACGCTTGGGCTGGGCAGTATCTTCGGATTGGCCTGTCACCTCTTGTGACGCGACTTCCGTCTCATGATCCTGGGTGGCTTCATCGGCTGGGCTGTACTCTTCCTCGAGCTCAACC
The DNA here is from genome assembly GCF_900129875.1 of Marivita hallyeonensis. GTDB lineage: Bacteria > Pseudomonadota > Alphaproteobacteria > Rhodobacterales > Rhodobacteraceae > Marivita > Marivita hallyeonensis. The sequence continues at coordinate 49,520 of NZ_FQXC01000001.1, forward strand.
GGCATCGCAGGTTTCAAATCGCGAACGCTTGTCACATCTGGTCTTGGTGCGGGAAGCGTTGCGTGGCTCGCGAAAACGCTCTGTTCGGTATCGGCGGTCGTCTCTGACAGCGTTTCGATCAGTTGCAGCAGATGCTCCAGAAACGCGATGCCGCCGCTTGCTTCGAACGCAGCATAATCATCCCCGGCGGCAAGGGCCGACGTCAAGGAGATTGGGAAGGTGGCCGCGAACAAGCCTTCCGTTTCCTTTGCAAGACGCGCCAAAACGCGTTGTCCGTCCCGCTCTGTCGTGAGCTTGTCGAACTTCGTCACCAGAAGGATCGAGTTCGCACGAACAGCCTCGGGGATGGTGTTCCAGACCGAAGCTTCGGATTGCCGCCAGGCTTGTGTCGCGTGGGTGCACCAAACGATGGCATCAACTTCGTCCAGCATCCGCTCCCATACTTGGGACGCCATGTTGGGATCGGAGATGCCCGGAAAATCGATGAGATCACAAAGGTTCAGGATTTCCGCCTCGAAAAATAGGCGGATCACCCGTGTGGTATCCACCGGGATCTCATCCAACCTGTCCAACGACACTGGTTCTTCGGTGCCATCGACATCGACACGGTACGGATCGCCCGTGCCCATGGACATCCACACCGGAGACAGACGCGTCGCCGTCACTTTCTGGGGGAGCGGCCGTGCGCCCAAAAGAAGGTTTGAAAGTGTGCTTTTGCCCGCGCTGAATTCGCCCATCAAAGCAATACGTGGTTTGCGGTTTACCGGTGTCATTCCTGGTCTCCAGGCTGGGTTACTTCAGTGATGGCAACCGGTCGCGTAGGGCGCGCCGGACGCTTGGGACGACTATCCTCTTCTTCGAGCACGAGGTCGTCGACGGCGAATTCCTCGAATAGGATTTCGAACAGTGCGTCACGTTCCTGTTGTTCCGTGATTCCGAAGAGGTTGTTCAACTCATCCCGTGAAATGAGCGACTTCTGACTGACGTCCGTAAGAATGCTGCGCTGCTCGGCCAGAAACTCGGTCAGTTCCGCGATGGCAATCTTGCGAATATCTTCGGTCTGGGTGACCTTCATATCCGTGATCATCGGCGCGGTTTCTGCCTCGATCAGCTTGTGGAACTCGTCCGCGTAAGACCGATACCCTTTGCGGCGCTGCCACCAACCAGACCACCACGAGGTCTGCATATCCAGGGCAATGGTCTGACCCAATGTGGCTGGCGGCGGGAAGGACGGTGCTTCCGGCGGTGTGACCTTGAAGCCGTCCAATGTGACCGAAAGCATGTTCTGGTAGGTTTCCGTGATCGATGCAGACCCGGTTGAAAACACTTCCCGCGTTGCCTTTTCCGCCTTGCGGCTCAGCATGTGGTAGCTGGACCGCAGCAGGACGCGCAGACCATCAGGTGAATACTGCCAAAGCTCTTCCTGACCTTTGCGTTCTAGGTGGTGCAACAGCGACTCCACCGCACGATCGAGGAACCGCTTGTGCGCCTGATCGACACGTTGCTCGTAGCTTTGGAACAGCTCATTGAGCTTGCGGTCGAGTTCCGAAATCAAACGCTCTTCGTTCTGTTCAAGTGTTTGCGCCAGCGTATCGGAGTCCATCATTTCGAGCTCCGTATCGTCTAGCCGAAGCGAGACCACCGAGCACGATGCCTGAAGACCCTGAAGGTGGTTGAGTGCCCGGCGACGAACGGAGCTTAGAATTTCCCTGCCCTCGCCCGCGACGACGCGATCGCCGATCTCGGTAAACAGCTGTGGTATTCCGGACATCTCCCAAACGCCCGCAGCGCTTTGCGGCGCGTCAGGCTGTCCAAGACCGCCAGCATAGTCTTCCAGTGCTGCGGCGCTGTCTGGAACAATGTGATCGACTTCATCTTTCAGGGCCATGTTTCCCCAATACGCGGATCCGAAAAGAACCTTCAGATTTGCGGGGCCATTGTGCTCTGCCAGAGTCCGGTGAATGGATTCCTCGATTTCCTGAACTTCCGTTGCCGGGTTCGCCAATTCGTCAATGCGGTTGACGAAGATGATCACTTCTCGGGACTTCACGTTCGCGATCAATCGGATCAACCCGAGATCGACCGAGTTCAGAGCCTGCGTCGCAGAAAGGACGACCACGCATATACGGCTGCTGCGCAACGCGTTGATTGTCACCTGTTCGCGCATCATGAACGTGTCGTTCACGCCGGGCGTGTCTCGGATACACATCGGGATCGGAATGCCCGGTGCATTAAGGAACAAATCCGCCGATTTCGTGATGTCGGCGAATTGGCCCTGGGGATCGTGCATTTCGGGATCGCCGAAATCGTCCCCCATGCAGACGTACCGTTGGACCAGCGCGTCATCAAGGTATTTGTAATTGTGCGTCTGGCCAAGCAATAGCTCGAACTTCCGGCCCAGTCTGGCTTTCGACTTCTCGCGCATTTCCAGAACCTGCTCACGCACTTTCTGGGTCTCTTCATCGGCGCCTGCACGGCTGGACAGTTCACCAAGCCGTCCGCCTTTTTCGACAAGGTGTTCCCACTCGTCCTGGTCGAAGAACTGGAAGGATGCCCGTGGATCGTCGTCTTTCAACGGCGTGTTCAGATGCAGAGACGTGACCACAGAAGTCCACGGGTTCACATCGGCAGGAAGAAGATCAGGCATCCCGACCATCGCGTTGACCAGAGAGGTTTTGCCCGACTTGATCTGACCGATCATCGTGATCGAAGGTTTGAAATCCTTGAGAGAGCGGATGAGCTTTTCAGCCTTTTTCGCGACCTCGGCACCGCCAAAGCTTTTGAGATCCTCAATAGAATGCTGGACGTCGAAAAGATCGTCCTTGAGCTCAAGGAGACTGCCCATACCACGTTGCGAGAAACCGCGCTTGATCCCCTGGCGCGTCCCGGAAAGATCGGCGGCCACGGGTTCACTTGCTTCGACGCGAATGCATTCCGCTCTCATGCTGTCCTCCTTTGTTTACTCGTCAGGTTTCGGCGGCGACGTGCCGCCCGTTCAGTGGCTACTCGGTCAAGGCTTCGAGGCTGCGGGGCATTGGGTTCTTCATACTGGTCAACATCGACACACTCCGCGAACTCACGCGGCGAGTTCGGCCTGCAACTCCTGTTTCAGTTGGATCATCAGGCTCAGCGCATCGAGCGCGACATCATCGCCCTTCTCAAGCTGGATGAGTTGAACCAGATCGGCAGCACCGTTCGCCAATTCGCAGGTGCGCTGCATGGCGGTGTCGTTCGCAACGGCGGCCTCGGCGAGGTATTCGGCAATCCATGTCACGGTGTCGACTGAAACCTCGACAACATCATTGTCGGTGATCTGGTTGCTTGCCAGCCTATCGGCAAGCGCCGCTCCCTCGGCGACAAGCTGGTCTACGACCTGTGCACACGCTGCTCGCGCCGCGGGGCCCATAGACGTCTGCGGATCGGGAACATTGCTGCTGGAAGAGTGCGTTGCCACCGGGGTCGGCGCTTCAATTGGCGTCGCCACCGCTTCGTTTGTGGTTGCCGTGGATACTGGCTCCACGCGTTCGATGTGGCGTTGCGCAACGCGGGTCGGATCAAAATCTACCTGGCGCAGGAATACATCAGCCGCGTCAGACGCCGCGCGCTGGCCGTTTTCCACTTCGCGCAGGATCGCTGATATCAGAGCCATGCCGCCGGAGGCGCGCAGCGCCTCTTTGTCGACGGTCCCATCCGGCTTTCGTGCGTCGACGGCTGCGACTGCGTCGATCGGAAGGGCCTGGAAGAAAAGCTCTTCTCCGATCTTCCTTGCGTGGTCGATGCGACTTGCATGTGATGCAGTTTCGGCCTTGGTCACCATCAAGAACGAATGATCCAGTAGCCGGTCTGGCAAGAGTGCCCAGAGCTGCTGGTCCAGCGGAGTTGGATTCGTAGTGCACCAGAGCGCGATATCTGACCGCTTGGCTGCCCACGCGACCGCGCGCTGCTGTTCGGTGGGGTCGTCTCCGGCAACCACTTCCATCAAAGAGAGTTTGCTCAGCGCAGGCAGAGGCATCGACACGTCGACGAACGCGGGTTGAAAGTGCGAAATGGCGTCGAAGTCGGCGTGGTTCAACGTTTCGACGCTTCCGTCAGCAAGGGTGCACTTCGCGCTGGGTGCCTCGCCGTACTGCATCTTCAGCGTTGGCAACCGTACTCCTTCAGGGATCACGCGTGATCCCAAAAGAAGATTCAACAACGTAGACTTGCCCGACCCGGGAAGACCAAGGACCGAAAGGCGAAGCACAGATTGCATGCGCGCGAGAATGTCCTGACCTTGCGCCACAAGAGCATCGGACAACTGTCCGGACTCGAGCGCTTCGATCAGGTTTCTCTGGCTTTCCTGTGCTATGCCCTCAGCCGACATCACTTGCCTCCAGCTACGACTTTAAGGACGTTTTCCTCACCGCCGGATTTTGCCGAAACGATCTGATCAGTTGGGCCGCTTACTGTGTTGGCCACCTCGTCAGTCTTCTTTGCAGTGTCCAAGCTGACCACACGCGTTACCTTGGCCCCGTGGTCCGTAACCGCGTCGACAGGTTTTGGCGCAATCACCCGTTCCATCGGTGTGTTGTGGTTCAGCTTGATCACCGCAAGGGACACGTTGTCCTGATCCGGATCTGCCAGGGCTTCGATGGCTTCGAGCAGGTAGCCTGCAATCTCTGCGCTGCTGCGACGGCGGTAGCGCTGTAGGATTTTCTGGATCTTGGCCTCTTCGAGATACTGCAAACCATCGCTCGAAACGACCACAATGTCGCCGACCCTCAGCTCGAATGGCGTCCGTGGGCAATCTGTCCGCGCGACATTCTCGCCGATCAGAACCGACGTCAGACAGTTGCGATCCGGGTGGTTTTTCGCCGCTTCCTCGTCGATCAAGCCCTGCTTCGCCATGAAGTCGATTTGAGGCGCCATGGAATGATCTTCGTTAAGCTGCTGCAGTTTCCCGGAGCGAAGGTGGTAGAGCGGGCTGTCGCCGATCGACAACCAGAACATCCGGTTTTCGACCAGAATGAGCGAGACAAGTGTCGCGCCCATACCGCGAGTCTTCGGATTCGACCGGATGTAGTCGCGTACCGATGAATTCGCGTCAGAGGCGGCCTTTCCCATCAGGTCGGGAATATGCCGCTCTTGCTGAACGAAGTTCGCGCTTTGGAACTTCAATTCACTGAAGACTTCCGTCACGATGAGCTTGGAGGCTACATCGCCGGCTGCGTGTCCGCCCATTCCATCGGCAAGAACAACGACACCGGTGTCCGTTCCAAACGGAAAGTCGGTGACGATCGCGTCTTCCTGATAGTCGCGACCGCCGAGGCAAATCGCTGACGCCACATCGAATCTTGGTTTAGGCGATCGCCACATCATCGTTCTCCTCAGAATTGTCGTTGTCAGACCAGTTGAAGCTCTCCGAGCACAGGGGAACGAAGTACAATACAGTCTCGCCGATCTTGATCTTGTCGCCCGCCTTGAGCGTCTCGTTCGAGATGACCGGCTGCCCGTTCAAACGGACTATGTTTTTCTTGCCGCCGTGACCGAGCATGAAACTGTGCGTTTCGGTGTCGTAGACGACTGCCGCGTGATTGCTGCGCGAGATGGAGTTGTCGCCGAAATCAAGCTGGATCGCCTGGTCTTCTCCGCGTCCGATTTGCGACATACCTGCCTCGAGCGTGAAACACTCACCGCGCCCGGGACCTTCGGCCACCAGAATCCAGCCGACCGGAAAGCGCGTGCGCTCTGCAGCTTTTGCTTTCGGCGCTTCGTCAAACAGGGAAACCACATCGGACGCGCTGCTATCGAACCCGAGCACTCGCGTCTGGTTGCGACGACGCCTATTTGCAGAAGCAGACGGCGCAGGCATAGCCATTGGCTCTGTCTCGTTCTCGTCTTCGATGTCCCATATGTTCACCGCAGGCTTCGGCGCGTCCTCTGCGACCATTGCACGGGCTTTGGCGAGAACGCCGTCGCTGTCACCTGTGGAAGTGGTTGTCTCTTCGGATTTCTGCGCCTTCGGCAGTTCGTCGACAACTTTGATTTTCGCTGTGCGATGCACCTCGGATGTGTGGTCAACGGCCGGCTGTGTATCTGCTTCGGTGCGTCCAGCCACCTTGTCAAAGGCAGGGGCGTCATCTGACGCAGTTGCTGCCGACTTGGATTTGCGGGACATCATGTCTCTGATAAATTTCATGGATCTGCCTTTCTTCTCGCTCACTTCGTCGGAATTACATGCCTTCGGCATGGGTCATCGACACGACCCACATTTGCCCGTCACGCGTCACTGCGAAGCTGAGTTGTTCGGTGCCTTGTGCCAATTCGCGGGACAGGATGCGGCGCAAGCTGTCTTGATCCCCGATCTTTTCCGAAGTCGGCACATAGGCGACGATCTCATCACCAACCTGCAACTCGCTCTCGGCGCTCGGTACCGCCTTCACGGTCGTTCGCGGCTCACCGTCAATCAGACGGGTTTGAAAGACCGTGCCATTTGGAAGTGCCGTGTCATGCAGAACGGGAACTGTCCAATCATGTGTCGACGTCGTGGTTTCATCGGCGGAGAGCACCGTGAATTCCAAAGCGATGCTTTCTTGACCCGCCTGTGCGATACCTTCGGCTAGGGTGTCGATATCGGAGATCTGAGAAACCGCGACACCGTTGACTTCGAGGACACGCGCACCGGGACGAACCCAAACCGGGGACACGATTGCGGCCTCGCGGATGACATTTGATCCGTCTTCTCCAACGAACGGCAGATCGACGCGGAACGTTGTCTGCACAGAGGTATTGAGCTCGTCAGCGGAAATCGGAGCATCTTCAACTGCAATTGCTGCCGTCTCTGTCTCAATGGTCGCTGCGGTGCTTTCCGACGACGCGATCTCTACCGAAGGTTCCGGCGTGACTTGTTCCAACGCAGCCTGGCGCTGGCTTTCGTCCAGGGGATCGAGAACAGGAGCTGTTTCGCCACCCGTCGCCGGAGGGATCACCAGTGCATCCGCAACGACAATGTCAAGCGGCGCGATGGGTGTGATGGCCGACAACGGCGTTTCCGTTGTCTCTTCAATTTGGGTCAACTGCGGCACGTCGACAAATTCGACCGTCGGCGCAACGCGTGAGAGCTCGACGGGTTGTTGCTCGACCAAGGTTTCCGCAACAACGCTGTCTGTTGCCGCGTCCGTGACCGTGTTGTCCTCGGGTGCGTTCAGAGTGCCACCCGCAGCCGGAATATCGGCGGCAGCGCTTTCGATCTGAGCCTCTTCCTCCGGCTGTGCAACCGTCACGACGTCTTCTGTCTGCGCGATGACGGTCTCTTGCACAGGCGTTTCAGAAACAGCGGCAAGCTGAGGTGTTTCCGTGACACTGGCGACTTCCGGGTTGGACCCGTCTGCGACCTCTGTCTCAACCGTTGCAGCAGGTGCTGCAGTCCGCACCTCGGAAACCGAGGGTGCATCACCCGGCATGGAAAGTTGCCCTGTTACTGCCAGCCCGCCTACTGCGAGGATAGCAATGACGGCCACGGAGCCCATCAGAGGAACCAGCTTTGAACGTTTCTCCGACTCGGCGGTCGCTGCGGCTGCAGAGGAGATCGGGACCTGCTGTGTGACGACACGCGACTTGCGACGGCCACCTTCCATGATGTCGAGCCATTCCTCGGCGGACTGAACACGATCCTTGGGCAGAATTCCCAGTGATTTGTCGATGGCGGCAAGAAACTTGTTTTCGAACCCTTTGATACGGCCAACCAGCGGCTCGTACGGGTCCGCGTCACCGGCGGCGATTGCGGCCAGACGGGCCTGACTGTTGGGCGGGATTTCTCCGCTGATCAGGTGATAGAATGTGGCACCAAGAGCATAGAGATCGCTGGACGGGGATTGGGCGCTCCCCTGAACGTAGAATTCCTGTGGGGAATACCCGTCCTTGACGACCCGCATCGCTGAAAGAATACGGCTCTTCTTGGTTGCTTCTTCACGTGCCGCACCGAAATCAATCAGAACCGGGCGCAAATCAGCGTCGAGCAGGATGTTATCGGGCGAGATATCGCGATGCAGAATGTCCTGGTCGTGGATGAACTGCACGGCGCCAAGCACATCCTTCAGGATGCCCTTGATCTGCGCGGCGTTGAGGCCGTGGTTCGGGTCTTCGAGCGTATCGAGAAGATCGCGCCCTTCGACGAAATCAAGGACCATGTAGGCCGTTTCATTGTCTTCGAAAACCTGGTGCACGCCCACGATGTTTGGATGGTTGAGCTTTGCGAGGCTGCGGGCTTCTTGGACGAAGAGCTGGACGACAGAGCGCAGCTCTTGCGAGTGAGCGCGCGACCGCGCTTTCACAATCGTACGGGAGCGGTTGCAGAACGAAGACGGAAAACACTCCTTGATGACGACTTTTCTATCCAGGCTATCGGAGGCCAGATAGGTAATTCCAAAGCCACCTGAATTCAAAAACTTGACGATTCGATATTGCCCCTGAAGCAATTCAGTTCCCGGAGCAAGCTCATCGAGATAACTCTCGTGACCTTCGTACTCTTTCTGCTTCGCATTACCCATTTTCATCTCTTTTCAAGAAGTATTCAGTTGACCGCTCACATTGCGTAACCATGATTCAATTAAAATGAGAACACGACAAAACATTGTCATTGTTCAGGTGTTTCTGCGACAGCAAGAGAAAAGTGTTGAGATGGTTGCGTGAGAATAGCAGCCAAACGCCATCGGTCGGCAAGGTCAGTTGAGCAGTGGATAGATCAATGGTGGGTCGCTTCCAAACTATTGAATTAGAGATCAAAAGACGGAAAATTTCCTAGAAGAGCGGCTTTGAGATTTGGCAACTCTGCCAAACTCGAGCTTAGAGGTAAGTTCAAACTCTCAGTTGCAAAAGACTTAGAGGATCGGCCTCACCAATTATGGCAATACCTTGTCAAATATTCTTGGCCATTCGCCTCTAGGCAAAATTGGCTTGCATTGAAATTGTAAAAGTGTCGATGGTATTTCGAAAATCATATTTGTAATGATTTCGCACAGAATTGCGCCGGGGAAACCCGGCGCAATTTCATTCGCATCACGTCAATGCTTTGAAAAAATTGTGTACTTGTGTGTGATATCTTCCAGCTCGTACATTTCACTTGCCATGTGCTGAAAAATTTCAACTTGCGTATCTCGTTCCATTGCTCCGGTTTCGAGAAGGGTATCGAACGTCGGGCGCATCTTTTGCCAGTCACTCAAAACGCCATTAAGGGCTGTCTCGATCTCTTCGGTTGGCGCCGGCGCGATCCCGACTTCTGGCATGCCGTTGATGAGGGCATTCAGGGACACTTCGTAAAGCTCCATTGACTGCTTCAACTCGGCTCGAACATCTTCGGACTGGTTGCCGGAGAAGATCTTGCAGGCATTCTTGGCAATCATCTGAGTCATCGTCGCCTGGCGCCCGACGATCTCGAGCGTCAGCACATCGGACTGCATCAGGACGGCTGGGTCCGAATACTGCCCTTCCATTTCGCTCACGAGCTTGTTGGTCATTTCGAAAAGCGGCATGTTTCCACTTTTAATGACACTGACCGCAGCATCGTCATCGTGCTTTGAGAGCAAGGTGTCGGTGGCCGTCGCGATCGGGCCCCAAGCCGTGCGGATATCCTCGAGTTGAACGATGGTTTTCCGACGCTCTTCACCGCCGATGATCCCAAGCTCTTCGTTTCCGTTCAGAAGAGCGTCAATGTGCTTGTCAAAACCGGCGCGTGCTTCGGTCATGAGCTTGCTGCTCAGGGTTTGGTCGATGTCGTTGTACAGAAAACAAGCGGCAGCGGCGACTTCCTGAGTGTAGGTACGAAGCATCTCTGCAGACTCTATACGTTCTGCGCTCCCCGTATCTTCGGCAAAGGTGGCAGCGGCATCGATGAGCTCTGCCTCACCGTCAAGCCCGAGTGGTGCGGCGCTGGTTTCGGCAAAGGCCGGGGCTGTTATGCCCGTGGCACATGCCGCAGCAATAAGTAGGTGGTGGTGTTTCATTTCAGTGGTCCAATTCGTGTTGGAGACAAGTAGGGTGACATCAGCAAACGGCGCTTAGTCGTACTTGTGCTTTGAATAGAGCGCGTAATCGTGCGTGATCTTTTTCAGCTGGTACATCTTGTCATTCATGCGGTTGAACAGTGCGGTCTGTTCGTCACCAGCCAAAGCGCCGCTGGCGAGAAGCGTGTCGACCAGTGTGCGCGTCTCCGCCCAATCGCTGATCACACCTGACAGACCGTCGATGATCTCGGGCGTCGGCGCTGCTTTCAGACCCGCTTCGGGCATGCCGTGGAGAAGAGCGTTCAAAGACGTCTCGAATATCTCGATTGCGCCGGTCAGTTCCTGGGTCGACGTTTCGACCTCTTCACCGTTCCACACCTTGCAGGCGTTTTTGGCGATCTTCTGCGTGTACATCCCCTGGCGGCCAACAATGTCGAGCATGAGCGCGTCGACTTGCAGCAGTTCTGCCGGATTGGAGTATTCGCCGGAAATCACGCTGACGAGATAGTTCGTCTTCTCATATAGCAGTTTGCTGTTTGCCTTGACCACTCCAACAGCGTCGGCATCGTTCGCGTCTTCCAGCAAAGCCGCAAGTGCTTCCGACACCGGGGTCCAGATCGCCCGAAGGCTCTCCAATTCGGCGATGGTTTTGCGGCGAGTCTCTGCACCGATGATGTTCATCGAAGGATTGCCGTTCAGGAGCGCGTCCAGGTTTCTTTCGAAGATGTCGCGCGACTCGATAACCAGGCGGCGGCTTTCTTCGGGCTCTATACCGCTGAAGAGGTAACACGCGGCGGAAGAGGCTTCCTGCGAGACAATGCGAAGTTCATCCGCGGCTTCGACACGCTCGGCGGCGCCGATGTCGTCGACCAGTTGCGCGAGGATGATTTCTGCCGAGCCTTCAGTGTTGTCGCTCGCGCGGACTTCCGCGGTTGAGAACAGAGCGCCGACGAAAGTGACTGCTGTCAGCTTGTTTTTGACCACTTTTGAAAGGTCGAAAGAAGGGCTTTTTTCTGCTGCTAGGGACATTGGTTTTCTCATGGTTTTGCCGTGAAGCGGGCGCGTTTGATCATGCCGCTCGCGGCCTTGCTGAATTCGAATGCGAAAAAGTGGGGGACCGGCGCCGTTATTAGACGCCGGTCGGCACCCTAGCCCTGCATACCGGCTTCGATCCACACCTCGACGCGGCGGTTGATCGAGCGGCCCTTTTCGGTCGCGTTACAAGCAGCCGGTGCAACTTCGCCAAAGCCGGCGGCTTCGATTTCCACGTGAGCGATGCGATCACCTGCCGTTTCGCGCAACGTATCTGCAACGGCGGCTGCACGGTTTTTGGACAGCGCGCGGTTGCTGTCGAACGCACCCACGTCATCGGTAAAGCCAACGAATACGATTTTCGTACCTTCCGGCTGATCTTCGAGGAAGTCGACCAAGCGCTGCATGTCGATCACACCGCGTTCGTCCAGACGTGAAGAGCCGGTGCGGAAGCGGAATGTTGTGGACAGGCGATCGTAGTCCACCATCTGGCCCAGCATTTCACGCATCACGCCAGCTTCGTAAGCGTCGGCATTTGGATCGAGAAGCATGCGTGCACGCTGGCCTTCCATGCTCTGCGGACGACGCTTGATGCCAAGGTCGATAAATCCGGCTTTTGCGATAACACCATCCGCATCTTCGGACAGCGCATACTTCAGGAAGTCGTCGGCCAACTGGTTGTTGGTGTCGGCACGGTTGTAGAAGTAAAGACGGCGCTCGAGCGGGTATTCTTCCGTCTTGGCCGAGAACGCGTCAGGCTCGGAAACGATGCCACAGGCGTTCACGAGGCTCATCGGTTTTGCACCACGCTGGAACGCGTAAGGCACGAACCCGATAGCCGCCGGATTTTCGTTTACCAGCGCCGCCATTTCGTTGTTGCTTGCGGCAATGATCTCGGATTCCGAGTGGACCACTTCAAGGTCCTCAAAAATTGATGCCTCGAAGGTTGCGCGTGCGCCTGAATCCTTTGCGCGGCTGATCACCTGGATTGGCATGTCTTCACCGCCAAGCTCGCTCCAGTTCGAAATGCGGCCAGCATAGATTTCGCGCATCTGTTCCATCGTGATCTGGCTCACGGGATTGGACGGGTGTGTGATGACAACGACGCTGTCGACCGCGATGATGTGCTCTTGGTTCGGGTCGATCATGTTCCCGGCACCTTCGGCTTTCAGGGCACGGGCTTCATCCGGAACGATGCGACGCGATGCCATGCCGATCTGTGCCTCGCCGCTCATCAGAGCAGAGAACGCATCATCAGTGGATGTGGCCGTCACGAGGTAGCTGCCGATCTCATCGCCGAAGCCGCCATCGCTGATGAAATCTGCCAGAAGCTGACCTTCCTGCGCGGTCTCAACGATTGATGCTTCCGCATCAAGGTAGGAGGCATAGCCGGACAGAAGCAGCGGCATCAGGCCGACGCCCATCGCGTCCGACCCGGCAAACTGGAGATCGGCGCTTTCAGTATCAAAGGTCGGGCACGCATCGCCTTCACAACGGACACGCGCCGCGGAGATCCGCAACTCACCAAGTGCGGTGCGGATCACGTAGTAGTCATCGGTGAATTCGACGAATTCGCCTGTGAGGTTGACGGTGCCGTCAGCGGATTTCAGGGCAACTTCGCCGGCAGATGCGACGGTCGGTACCAGCGATGCCGAGGCGAGAAGGGCTGCACTCTGGGCAGAGCGCTTCAAGCGGGACATGAGATTGGACATTTTGAACTCCATTGGATGTGCGCGATGCGCAAGGTCTTAAGGGGGGTGGGGGGAAGGTGAGGTGTTGGACTAGAGGATACGTCGCCATTCCTCCGCAGATCGGACACGATCTTTCGGGAGAAGTGACAAGGCGCAATCGAGGGCGTTGCAAAACGCCGTATCGAATTCATCCGTCAGTTTGCTGAGCGGGACGTAGGGGTCGGGTTTGCCGCCCAGATGCGCTGACATGCGGGAACGGCAATCAGCGGGCAGTTCGCCGGTGATGAGATGATAAAAGGTGGCGGCAAGTGCATAGAAATCACCCGCCGGGTCGTGCTTGCTGCCCGACACGAAGAATTCGAGAGGGGTATATGCGCTCTTCGCGTTCGGCAATTCCGCGGGTGAGGCCGCGATACGCGCCAATGTTTTGAGCGTCGCGCCAAAGTCGATCAGCACGGGTTCGTTCGCCCCAGTGACAATGATGTTTTCCGGCGCAATGTCGCGATGCAAAAGCCCGGCCTCATGCACCTTGCCAAGTGCGGCCAGGGTTTTCCTGAGCAGGTCGCGGACCTCATCCGGATCGGGCCGTGCATGGCTCTGTTCGATCACCTCGAGAAGATCATACCCATCGATGAATTCGAGCACGACATACGCGGTCGCGTTCTCTTCGAAGATACGCTCGACGGCCGCAATATTGCGATGCTGTACCTTCGCAATGGATCGCGCGTCCTGAAGGAAGACACATAGCGTGGCATCGAGGATGGCGGCGGAGGCTTCATCGTTCGGAACAACGGTCAAGCCGTCCCGACCACAGAATGAGCGCGGATAACATTCCTTGATGATCACAACCCGATCACGCGCGTCGGTGGCCAGGTATGTGATGCCGAAGCCGCCCCAGCTCAACAGCTCTGTGATGGCGTACTCGCCGTCGAGAAGTATGCAGCCGGGCGCCAAGGTTTCGCTTGGGCATTCCATGGCTTGCCGTTCTAGCAAGGCAACAGACATATCCATTTCCTCATAAATCGAGAGTTGTTTCTCGTTAATTGAGAGAATGGCGAACAATGAGGCAAAAGCAGGGAGCCAAACCGGCATCCTTAAGGAGAAAGCACGGTCACGCTCGCCACATTCTGCGCTCAACGCTACTAAATAGATGTATTTCAGATACTTAAAATCTCGGCCAACCCAGGCCGACGGATCTCGAAAAACTAGAAATGCATCAAAAATTTGAGGGTGGAGCATGGTCTAGTGGCAAAAACATCACCTCGATTTCCGCGAATCTCGGATTTTTAGCAGCCAACCGTCATTATTCTTCAAATCCGATTGGACCGATCACATAGTACGGGTTGCGCATGACGGTCGTTTCGTTAACTCGCGAATGAGGCACAGACTACCGACCTGCCGAATAAAAGAGTGAGGATATGGCCCAAGCATACTCAGACACCGTGCACGCAGACGTTTATGCCTTTCTTGGCCGTCGCTTGCGCGAACTGCGCACCGCGCGGGGCCTGACACAGGCAGAGGTCGCAAGAACGATCAATGTCAGCCCGCAACAGTACCAGAAGTACGAAGACGCACAGAGCAAGTGTAACCTGACCTACCTGATCGCTCTCGCGGACTTCTATGGCGTGCACGTCAATTCGATCCTCCCCGTAGATCAACCCGATCGCAACACCGCAGACACGTCGTCGGATTTGCCGAAAGAGGCAGACATGCTGGCACGGCTTGTCAGCTCTTTCGTCCGACTGACCGACACAGATGAAAAGCTGCGCCTCGTGCAGCTTGTTGAAGCCATCGTCTCAGCCCACGAGAAGTAAGTATGAGTTCCCCTGAGCAAACCTTCGAAGATTTCGTAGACGAAAACCTTGAGACCGAGCTTGGTCAAAATGCCAAGTCAAATTCAGCCGTGATCTGCCTCGCCGCACCCGGCAACGTTGTCATCTACGCCTCGGACGCGTTTGAGGCGCACACCGGCTATGCACCCAGCGAAGCGCTGGGCCGCAACATGAATTTCCTGCAAGGCCCGGACACCGAACCGGACGCCGTCGCCCAATTCCGACATCTCATCGAAACCGGGACATCCGGGACGGTAACAATCACCAATTACCGGAAAGATGGAACAAGCTTCCTCCACGAATGCGAATTCCGCCCTGTCAGGAACGAAGAAGGAGTGGTCACTCACTTCGTGACGATTCAGCGCCCACTATAAGGTGCCGCGCATATGATACGTGCCGCCGACGCTTGAGTTGCCAATTGTTTTGGGCAACGGGCAATGGTTATGAATTCTTCAAGGACAGAAGTTTTTCCGACCCGCGTTTCGGTTAGATCAGGCTTTCAATTTTGCTCTGGGAACAGTGCTTGGTAACGCTGGCGCCAGTGAATGGCTTTGCGCCAGTCCCCGAACGAGTCTTCTCTTAGCGAGTCCCACGAGTTTTGTTGCGCCGCGGCCCAGGCTAATGCGAGGTTGCAAGACACCGCTGGTTTAAGACCTTTGTCCAAGCCTTCCAGGATCGGCCCTAGGGTCGCCATACCGGTTCCAAGCATCAGAACCGCGTCCGCCTCGGTGTCGGACAACTCCTGATAGGACGCAAAGACCCCTGAACCTGCCATTGCATAGATCGGGTGGAACGCGGCGCTTTCCAATGCTGGACCGGCCTTGGCCACCACATCAAAGCCAAAGCTTTCCCAATAGGGGATGCATGGCTTGTTCAGGGTCTCGGGATACGGGGTCAGCAACGCAATCCGCTTGGCCTTCATCGCGCGCAATGCGGCAACCGTGGCAAGCGCGGCTGTCAGAAACGGCACGCCAAAGCGCGATTGCATCTCGCCCACGATCTCGGCCTCGCGGTCCGCGCCGATGAGATAGGATGCCCCGGTGCAAGCCGCTGCGATACAGGTGACGGGCGCATTGGCGAAACGCTTTGCCGTTTCCTCAAACCGCGTGGTGTAATCGACCAGGCGTTCCTCGATGGTCGGTCGCGTCGACACCAACCGGGCGTTGATCAGGGACTGCCCCGGCGGCAGCAACGCCCACAGTTCCGGCTCGACCGTCGTGTTCGCCTGCGGTGTGAGCACACCCCAAAGACCAGCCCGACCGTATTCCACCCCCATTACAGCCAGCCCATCACACCAGGCAGCCAGAGGCTGAGCGCCGGAAAGAGGATCAGCACGATCAACCGCACGAGATCGGCCAGAAGGAACGGCGTCACTCCGCGAAAGATGGTCCGCAATGGCAGATCACGCGCCATACCGTGTAGCACAAACACGTTGATCCCGATGGGCGGCGTGATCATGCCCAGTTCGATCACCACGATATTGACGACGCCCCACCAGATCGGGTCATAGCCAAGCCCGATCACCAGCGGGTACACGAACGGCAATGTCAGAACCATCGCGGCAATCGTGTCGAAGATCGAGCCGAGGATCAGGAAAAACACCATCAAAAGCGCAATAACAGCAAGCGGCGGCAGACCCATCGCTTCGATCCAGGCCACGATGGCGGCGGGCAAACCAGAGAGCGTGGCGAAATAGGAAAAGACAGAGGCGCCGATGATGATCACGAAGATGAGACCGGTATTCGACGCCGTGTCGCCAAGGCTCGCAAGAAAGCTTTTGCCGGTCAGGCGGCGGCGCACCAGTGAGATGATCAACGCCATCGACGCGCCGACCGCTGCGGCTTCTGTGACCGTGAAGATGCCGGAATAGATGCCGCCCGAGACAGAGACCGCCAGCAAAACGACGGCCCAGCTGTTCCGGGTTTCCCTGCGGCGCTGGCCCCAGCTCAACCGCTCTCCACGCGGCGCGGTTTCGGGATACAGCCGCACGACCACGGCGATGGCGACAAAGTAGAAAACCACCGCCAGCAGCCCGGGCACCACAGCCGCGAGGAACAGGGTGATGATCGAGTTTTCGGTGAGGATTGCATAGAGGATCATCACGACCGAGGGCGGAACGATCATCCCCAGCGTGCCGCCTGATGCAATAGCGCCTGCCGCAAGCGACCGTGCATAGCCACGTTCTATCATCTGTGGCAGCGCAATCCGCGCCATGGTCGCAGCCGTCGCCACCGACGAGCCGCAGATCGCACCGAACCCGGCGCAGGCTCCGATGGTGGCAAAGATCAAACCACCTCTGCGGTGGCCGAGAAACGCATAGGCCAGACGGTAAAGCTCGTCCGACAATCCCCCTGCATGGGCGAGGTTGCCCATCAGCAAGAAGAGCGCGATCACCGCCAACCCTTCGGCGGACATGGCGGATGACGGTTCTGTGGCCAGAAGGGTCAGCGCAGGTTCGAACCCGATGATCAGACCGGTGCCAACCACACCGACGACACCCATCGCGATGCCCACGGGAACCTGCAGAACGATCAGAACGAACATCGCCGCCAGACCCAGAAGCCCGGTCGTCAAGGGATCGGCGACCATCAGCTGCTCCCGCCCAAAGTCTCAAGCTCGGCCTGCGACAGACCTTCATGGCCGGCAGAACTGCCAAACACCGCAGCCCTAAGCCAGCTGAGAAAAACATAAAGTTGCACCGGCACACAGGTTGCCATGATAGCCGTTGTGACCCACCACCAAGGCCCCAAAGGAATACCGATGGTGCGCGTGGTTCGGCCTGCATCAAAGTATTTGCCGGTCAGTTTGACGAACTGCCACGCGAGAATGGCAAAAAAGACAAGCACGACAAAGGCCGCGAACGTCTCTAGCCAGGCGTTCAGCCGGCCACCGCCGACTTTGCCAAAGACACGAACCGTGACGTTGGTCTGACGCAGCAGGCCAGCCGGAAAGCAACTGGCGATCACGAGGGGATACACCACTTCGCCGTAATCCTTGAGCCCGTGAATGCGCGGCGCGTTCAGGTAGCGCGCCCCGCCGTCGTAGAAAATGAGGAACGCCACGGCCACCAGCCCGGCAAAGCCGATCAGGGCCACCGCCTGTGTGATGCGGTCAAGTTGCCGGGCCGTGGCAGTGGGCGTCATCACATGGACCCGCGCAACTCGGTCAATGCCGCAACGGCCGCATCGTAGACGGCCTGCCCGTTCGGTGTTGCTTCGATCCAGGCCTGATGAACTCCCTGCGCCGCCTCAGTCCACTGCGCCAGTTGCTCTTCGGAATACTCAACGATCTCGATCCGGCCTTCGTCCACAACACCGGCACGGATCTCTTCACCGACAGCTGTGTAAGCGCCTCCGCCCATCTCGGCCATCGCCATGCCTCCGTGCATCATGATCTTGTCCTGCGCCTCTGCCGGAAGGGCGTCCCATTTGGACTGGTTCATAAGCAGCAGGAACGGGATCGCACCCGCGGGGACCGCGTGTGCCTGATCGACCAGCGGCAAGGACTTGAACGTCCGCATCCCGGTCCAACCCTGCACAGCGCCGTCCAGCGTGCCCCGGTTAAGCGCTTCGTTCATTTCGGCGGAACTGAGCGTTTCGGACGCCGCGCCAAGGCTTTCCAGCCAAGAGGCGTGAATGCCGCCCACTGCGCGGATTTTCATGTTCCCAAGTCCGGACAGATCGTCGACCTTGGTCTTCATGAAAAGCGCGTTCGGCTCGGCGGCAAAGAAACCGATGACATGCACGCCATCAAAGCCGGTCAAAAGACCCTGTTCGTGCAGCTTCCAGCCGACGATGCTGGCTTCTTCAGCGGTGCGGAACAGGAAGGGCAATTCGAACACACCCATTTCCGGAAACTGCCCGGCTGTGTACGAAGGCAAGACCCAGCTGACATCCATCACCCCATTCTGCACCAGTTCAAACTGTTTGAAAGGCGACTTGCCTAGCGTACCGCCCCAAAACCCCTGCAGTTGGACACTGTCGGTTTCGGCGCTGACGGCCTCCATCCAGGGTTTGATGACGCGGGCAACGCCCACCGATTGTTCCGGCACGAATGTACCGATTTTCACAAGCTCCTGGGCGGTTGCCGGTAGCCCCGCGAGTGTAACCGCCGCAGCGGCCAGTAGTGTCTTGAAATGCTTCATCGCATGCTCCTTGTCGGGTTATCCGCCCGTGTCTCCGAGCCGCCGAAGGGGTGGCGGGGTTTTGGGCAGGGTGACGGTTTTTTCCTCGGTGTAGAATGCCTCGCAAGCCGCGCCGCCTTCGCGACCCACACCCGAGTTCTTGTAGCCGCCGAACGGCGCGCGCAGTTCGCGCATCATCGGCGTGTTCACCCACACAACTCCCGAGCGCAGACGCTCTGTCATGGTCATGACTGTGGGCAGGTGGTCCGACCAGACGTACGACACGAGGCCGAACTGCGTGTCGTTGGCAATTGTGGCTGCGTCTTCGACCGTGTCGAATGGGAGGAAGGTCGCGAATGGTCCGAATATCTCATCCTGCGCCGTGCGCGCATCGTTGCCGGGCACAGTGACTGCGGTCGGTGCCACGAAGTACCCTTCCCCAAGGTCGTCGCGTCGCACGCCGCCCGTCAATAGAGCGCCGCCGTCTGCGCGGGCCGTATCGACGAACCCCAGCACCCGCATCATGTGCGGATGGGATGCCAGCGGGCCAAGCTCGGTTTCAGCAAGCGTCGGATCACCCACGCGGATCTGCTGCGCGCGGTCGATGAAACGTCCGACGAAATCGTCAAAGATCGACCGCTCCACCAGTATTCGCGATCCGGCAAGGCACTGCTGTCCATTGTTCGAAAAGATGCCCAGAAGCGCCCCATCAAGAGCGCGATCAAGATCGGCGTTGGCGAAGATCACGTTGGCCGATTTGCCGCCCAGTTCCATCGTGCAGGGCACCAGTCGCTGACCCGCTGTCGACATGATCGCGCGCCCGGTCTCGGTCCCACCGGTAAAACTGACCAGATCGACACCCGGATGGGCAACAAGGGCTGCGCCCGTCACCGGCCCACGCCCGTTCACCAGGTTCAACACACCCTCTGGCAGGACGTCTTGCAACAATTCCACCAACCTCGCCAGTGCAAGGGGCGTCTGCTCGGACGGCTTCAAGACACAGGTATTCCCAAACGAAAGCGCCGCAGCAATCTTCATCGTCGCCAGAGCCACCGGTGCGTTCCACGGTGCGATCAACGCCGCCACCCCAACCGGTTCGCGCACGACAGTTGTCAGATACCCGGGCGTCTGATCGTACCTCTCGCCCGCGCGCTGGCTGATGTAGTCGGCGAAGAACCGGAAATTATAGGCCGCACGGACCATGTGTCTCTCTCGCAACTCGCGCAAGAGAAGGCCCGTTGCGGCACATTCCAGCCGTGCCAGCTCGTCGGCGTGATCGCGGATCACCTGTCCGCACCGCTCCAGAACCGCAGTCCTTTCGGCTGTGGAAAGTCCGGGCCAAGGTCCGGTATCAAACGCCCGGCGGGCGGTGGTGACAGCCACATCGACAGCATCGGCATCGTCTTCGACCAGCACCGAGATTTGCTGGCCGGATGCCGGGTAAAATACCGGCAGGTCCGGCCCACCACCCGGCGTGGCACGATCCCCGGCCCAACCTGTCACGCGTTCAGGCGGTGTGATCGGAACGTCAAAGCGCGGATGTTCGGTCATGGCATAAACGTGCCCCCATTCACGTGGAGCACCTGTCCGGTCATATACCGAGACGCGTCCGACAAGAGAAAAAGAATTGGACCCGTCACATCCTTCGGCTCGGCGATCCGCCCAAGGGGGATGGCACGGGCATAGGCGTCCAGGTCCAACCGTGTTTCGGCGTTTTCGTCGGACCGTCCAGTGCCACCGCGCAGAAATGCGGTGTCAACAGCCGACGGCGCCACGGCGTTTACCCGGATATCGGGCGCCAACTCCAATGCCAGCTGCCGCGTCAGTGCGGCGATCCCGGCCTTGGCAACTGCATATGGTCCGTAACCGGGCCGGGCGAAATGCCCAAGACCGGATCCCGTCATCACCAGCGATGCGGTCTTTCCCAGCTTGGAATGAAATGCGCGTGCGGCGTTGTAGCTTGCGGTCAGGTTCCCGGTCAGCACCTCATCCCAAAGGTCGGGCTCAGTCTCGGTGACCGGACGGCTCTCTGCCATGAAGCCGGACAAATTGACCAATCCCACAAGACCGGACGGCAACTTTTCGGCAGCACGCTCCAGATCCGCCACCGACGTCGCATCCGCGGGATGCGCCGGAACACCCGGAGGATGCGCCTCGATCGACTTTGGCAGGTCGATCACATGCACGTCGTACCCCGCGCGCGTCGCCTCGGCGACCAGGACGCGCCCGATGCCGCCGCACCCGCCAAGAATGGCCAAAGCGCCGCTCACGCCAAGGCCTCCGACCGCCGGAGCCCTTCGATCATTGACGAGCGCAACAGGAACGCGCGGGCTTTCTCAGGGTCTGCCGCAATCTCCTGCAAGCTCTTCAAGTAAGCGTAACGTTCATCCTCGTTGGTGGTGTTCATCCGGGCACGGTTCTTATCGGCCTGCGCCACGATGTCGTCGCGGGCGATGGGCCTGCGCCGCGCTTCATAGGTCTCAAGCCGCACAGGATCCGCGCCGTTGGCGACCTCGATCAGCAGATCTGCCAAGCACCATGCATCATGGATGCCGCCATTCATGCCCATCCCGCCCTTCGGGCTGTTGAGATGGGCCGCATCTCCGGCGATAAATTTCCGATCCTTCCGGTATCGCGTGGCGACGCGCCGATGGATCCGGTAGATCCGCTTTTCCACTATGTCGATATCGCCCGCCTGCGGCAGCACTTCCCGGGTCTGGGCGCGAATAGATGCGTCCTCCAACGCCTCTTCGGGCGTCTGCCCTTCGGTCGGGTGCAATGAAATGCGCCAAAGGTCCGGCAAACGTAACAGGGAATATGTCCCGCCCGGCTTCCAGATGTAATTCACGCCCGACAATTCGCTCAGGTGCTCTTCGAACGGGAAATGCGTGGTGACAAGGATCGTGTTTTCCGGGTAGGTCGCGCCTTCGAATTCCGCGCCGATCGCGCTGCGCACCAGACTGCGGGCCCCGTCGCAACCAATCAGGACACTCCCGCGCACGGTCTCTCCATTCACCGTAATCGACACGCCTGCATCATCCTGAGCGACAGAACTCACCGCCGCGCCAAAATGGATCGTATTTTTGGGAAGCCGTGCGGCCAGTGCCCGGCTCAAACGCGCTTGAGGACATTGCAACCTGTAGGGATGCGCTGTGTCGTCACTCAGGACGGCAAGGTCGAATTCCGCGCGCTCTCCGGTGGTGTGCATGCGAATCTGCCACGTGGGAGTAATCCGACCGGCGGCAATCAGTTCGTCCGTGATTCCGCCCTCATCAAACAGGTCAAGCGTCGGAGGATGAAACGTCGATGCGCGCAACTGGTCGGCGATTTCGCGTTCCGCTTCAAAGACTTGCACGGGAAGACCTGCCTGAGATAGCCGCCACGCAAGCGTAAGCCCAACCGGCCCCGCGCCCACGATGAGTATTGGTTCCCGTGTCAAATCCACCCTGCGACCCCCTTTCTGTGTTTAATAATGTTATTAAAGTATATCATTATAGCAATAGACTTCTCTCATCCCTCGAAATGGGTCACAGTTCCAATGTCGATGCCTGAACCAAAACCAATGCCGCTCGACACAGCCAGCGGCGTGCCGCTTTACCGGCAGATCGTGGTCATCCTGACAAACCGGTTGAATGCCGGGACCCTTCTGCCCGGAGATGCGGTTCCCGGTGAAGCGGCCATCTGCAGTGAATTCGGCGTCTCGCGCATCACCGCGCGTCGGGCGCTGAATGAACTGGCCGCGATGGGGCGTGTCGTGCGCGAACGCGGCAAGGGCACGCGCGTTCTGCCATTCGAGTCGACGCCGCCCGCGATGACCGCGTCGATTGATGGCCTGCTTGAAAATGTCGGGCACATGGGGCGCACCACGACAGTAGACGTACTCGACTCGCGCTACCTTCCCGCGACACCCGACGTGGCCGAGGCGCTCGAAATAGAAAGGGGGGCGACCGTGCAGCGCGCCGTGCGCGTGCGCGCTTTGGGCGGTGCGCCCATGTCGTACCTCGTCACCATCGTGCCCGAGGAAATCGGCAAACGCATCGAAGGACAGGATCTGTCACAAACACCGCTCCTCCTCCTGCTTGAGGAAGCCGGTGTGCCGGTGGCTTCGGCGACGCAGACGATCAGTGCAACGGTGGCAGACGCAGAGGTCGCCCGCGCCCTGACCGTTCCCGCAGGCTCGCCGCTGATCGAAGTGAACCGTCTGGTCCGCGACGAGAACGACCGCCCCGTCGAAATGATCCGCGTTCTCTACCGCCCAGAGCTTTACCGGTTCGAAATCTCAATGCGGCGCGTCACCGCCGAAGCAGGCCGCACATGGACATCCGAAGCACCTGACCGCCTACGCAGCTTGTGAGGATGAGTTCGTGTGCAGCCTAACGCGTCTATCTGGAACTCCGGCTGAGCCTCATGCGAAGCACGCTTCCGTCTTTTTTCGTATGATAGCAGTGTGGAATTTGGTAACTCGCGTTCGAACGGGTGTCACTCGCCCCTACGATCCTTAAGAGAAACAAGCGGTCGGTGACTATGTCGCTAATCGAATTTTTGCCGATCCGTCTCCGGGGCGCTTTTTCACCAGTGGGACGCTAAACCAAGCGTCCATTCCGGCATAATTGCGATCGTTTTGCCAAGACGTGTTATGCCGAAGGAAAAAATCGACTAACCAACCGCCAAACCGGCGTTTCGGTTCAACAGGAACTGAGCGAAGATCGGACCGCTTGCGGCGCCTATGGCGCGGGCATTTCCGCCGATACTGCCCGGTTCGATTTGCGGCGGGATGAGGCCGCGCGTGTCCTGGTTGGCGAGGTATCGACGGACCCGGTCCACAAGTTCCTGCCGAACCGCTTTCGGGAAGGCCCCGTCGATCAGGACTGCCTCGAAGTCGATCACCGCACAGACTGACAGTGAGGCCTTGGCCAGCTCTTGCGCGGTTTCGCCAATCCATGGCTCCACGTATCTCGATAATCCGCTCCAATCCTGCGGCTGCTCCCAGAGAAAGCGCGGATCGACCCCTGCCTGTTGCAAGCGCCCTTCAAGGAGGTGGATCGAGGCCACGTCGATCAACTGCTGGCTCTCACCCAGGGGGCCAGTGCTGCGCATTGACCCCAAGGCCCCTGCGTTGCCCTGGTTGCCCTCAAACACAGTGTCGTTGATGACCACGCCACCGCCAACAAAGGATCCAATGAAGAAATAGGCGTAGTCGCGAAACCCATGCGCCTCACCGTACAGGTGTTCAGCACGGCACGCCGCTGTTGCGTCGTTCATGACAAAGACAGGCAGGTCAGTGAACTGCCCAACAGCCTTTGCGAAATCGACGTCTTTCCAAGCTGCAAATTTTTGCGACGGGGCACCGATGAGATCGTTCCACTTCCACAATTCGAACGGTGCGGCGATACCGATCCCGCAAAGGCTTTCGAGCGCGTCGTCCGAGAGCTCTGACAGAAGCGTTTCCAAGCCGCCTTCGAGGAAACCGAACACGGTTTCAGGGAGAGGGTATTCGTAGTTGGTGGTGACCTGAGACCGCACGTTTCCAACGAAATCGAGCAAGAGCAGATCCGCACTGCGCCGACCGACCTTGAGCCCGAATGACAGAACACCATCCGGGGACAGTTCCATCGGTATGGAGGGCTTGCCGACCTTTCCGCGCATCGGTTCACCGCGCCGCAGAAAGCCATCCGTTTCGAGCTTGCGGAAGATGACGGAGACCGTCTGCGGGGACAATCCTGTCAGGCGCGCGATCTCGCTGCCGGGCGTTGGACCGCGGCGTTGCAAAAGGGACAAAAGCAGGCGTTCGTTATGGTTGCGAACACCGCTTTGGTTCACGCCCCCACTTGCCGACCTGACCTTACCACCGTCCATTCCGCGACAATACTCCGAGGAAATTGCAGGGCAACTATGGCAGGGTTAAATTAATAAATAAAGTTTATTTATTTATTGACAGACTCAGAGAAGTCTGGCCTTTTCAAGGGCAACCCGCTGCGGGAGGCGCAAGTGGGGATCGCGTACCGGCACCGGTACGCAACACCTGAACGATCATTTCTGGGAGGAAATCATGAAAAAACTTCTGCTGAGTTCGGCCATCGCACTTGCATCCATGTCAGGCGCGGCCTTTGCCGCCAGTCATGGTGTCAGCGCGTGCCTCATCACGAAAACGGACACCAACCCGTTCTTCGTCAAAATGCGTGAAGGCGCGACAGCGAAGGCCGAAGAACTGGGCATCACCCTCAACAGCTACGCCGGCAAAATCGACGGCGATCATGAAACACAGGTTGCCGCAATTGAGACGTGCATTGCGAATGGCGCCAAGGGTATCCTTTTGACGGCCTCGGACACGTCCTCCATCGTTCCAGCCGTGCAGCAGGCGCGCGATGCCGGTATTCTGGTCATCGCACTGGACACGCCGCTGGAACCGATCAATGCGGCGGACATGACCTTTGCGACTGACAACTTTCTTGCCGGTGAACTCATCGGTCAATGGGCTGCTGCCTCGCTTGGTGATGAGGCCGCAAACGCGAAGATCGCTCTGCTCGACCTCGCGGTCAGCCAGCCGACGGTCGGAGTTTTGCGTGACCAAGGCTTTCTGCAAGGCTTCGGCATCGACCTCGCCGACCCGAACGTGAACGGCGACGAAGACGATCCGCGGATCGTTGGAAACGATGTCACCGCTGGCAATGAAGAAGGCGGTCGGCGCGCGATGGAGAACCTTCTCGCCAAGGATCCGATGATCAACGTTGTCTATACAATCAACGAGCCAGCGGCTGCAGGCGCCTACGAAGCGCTCAAGGCCATTGGGCGTGAGAATGACGTTCTGATCGTATCGGTCGATGGCGGCTGCCCCGGCATCCAGAACATCAAGGACGGTGTCATTGGCGCGACATCGCAGCAGTATCCCCTTCGCATGGCTTCCCTTGGGATCGAAGCAATTGCGGCCTGGGCGGCCGACGGCACAAAGCCCGAAGCCACGGAGGGCAAGGACTTCTTCGACACCGGTGTCGCACTGGTCACCGACCAGCCTGCCGCCGGTGTCAACTCCATCGATACCGATGAGGGCATGAACCTCTGCTGGGGTTGATCGGTCGCGATCTCAATTGAATAGTCGGTAAACGGGCAGGCATCTTCCTGCCCGTTTCCAGAACGTCTTTGATTTCTCGCCAACGGGGAGGTGACCCATGCCGCAGTCAGACAATTATGAGACGGTTGTCGGGAGCGCGAATTCCGAGATCGCGTCTTTTGAGACGCACGAGAAAGGGTTCATCGGGAAGTTTCACCACGCGCTTCATACGACACCGGCACTGGTGCCGTTGATCGTCTTGCTGGCCGCGATTGTGGTTTTCGGGCTGGCACTCGGCTCCCGGTTTTTCTCTCCCTTCGCGTTGACGCTCATCCTGCAACAGGTCCAGATCGTCGGTATCGTTGCAGCTGCGCAATCACTTGTCATTCTGACGGCGGGCATCGACCTCAGTGTTGGTGCCATTGCCGTGATTTCTTCGGTCGTCATGGGGCAATTCACGTTTCGCTACGGGCTGCCGCCCAGTGTCGCGGTGGTCTGCGGATTGGCTTTCGGGACGGCCATCGGCGCGTTGAACGGCTGGCTCATCGCCCGCATGAAGCTTCCGCCCTTCATCGTGACACTCGGGATGTGGCAGATCGTTCTGGCGGCGAATTTCCTATATTCCCAGAATGAAACCATCCGCTCTCAGGAGATCGCAGAACAGGCGCCGCTGCTGCAACTCATGGGTGCCAAGTTCAACATAGGCGGTGCGGTGTTCACGTTCGGCGTGGTGTTCATGGTTTTGTTGGTTCTGATCCTTGCCTATGTGCTCAAACACACGGCTTGGGGACGGCACGTCTACGCCGTTGGCGATGACCCGGAAGCGGCTGAACTCTCGGGTGTCAACGTCAAGATGACGCTGATCTCCGTCTACGCGCTGGCCGGTCTGATCTGCGCCTTCGCGGGCTGGGCGTTGATCGGGCGCATCGGGTCCGTTTCGCCGACGTCAGGCCAACTTCTGAACATCGAAAGCATCACAGCTGTCGTGATCGGGGGCATCTCGCTTTTCGGCGGACGCGGTTCGATCCTCGGCACGTTTTTCGGAGCGCTGATTGTCGGGGTCTTTACCCTTGGCCTGCGCCTTGCAGGGGCTGACGCGCAGTGGACCTTCCTCCTCATCGGCGTACTGATCATCGCCGCCGTTGCCGTGGACCAGTGGATCAGAAAGGTAGCAGCATAATGGAACCGATTTTGAAAGGTCGCGGACTGGTCAAACGCTATGGCCGCGTCACGGCGCTCGATCATTGCGACTTTGACCTGATGCCAGGCGAAATCCTTGCGGTGATCGGAGACAACGGCGCGGGGAAAAGTTCGCTGATCAAGGCCGTATCCGGTGCGGTGGTGCCTGATGAAGGAACGGTGACCCTGGAAGGCAAGGACGTCCGCTTCACCTCACCGATCGAAGCCCGCGAGGCCGGGATCGAAACGGTCTACCAGACTTTGGCGATGTCCCCAGCTCTGTCGATCGCTGACAACATGTTCATGGGGCGCGAAATCCGCAAACCCGGCTGGCGCGGCAAGTACCTGCGCCAACTGGATCGGGCAGCCATGGAAAAGATGGCCCGGGACAAGCTGTCCGAACTGGGCCTCATGACGATCCAGAACATCAACCAGGCCGTTGAAACCCTGTCGGGCGGTCAGCGACAGGGCGTCGCCGTCGCGCGGGCGGCTGCCTTCGGATCGAAGGTGATCATTCTGGACGAGCCGACCGCGGCCCTCGGGGTAAAGGAGAGCCGCAAGGTTCTAGAGCTCATTCAGGATGTGAAATCACGCGGCATTCCGATTATCCTGATCAGTCACAACATGCCGCACGTCTTCGAGGTCGCAGATCGCATCCACGTTCACCGCCTTGGCAAACGTCTGTGCGTGATCGATCCGAAAGACTACACAATGTCCGACGCGGTGGCCTTCATGACCGGAGCGAAAGAAGCACCAAGAGCCGCCTGATCCGACGGTTTTGTTCCGTCGGGAAGTGGCTGCCAGAGGCCAAAAAACAGTCGTCGCGGCGGCAAGGCGTCATTGAGGGACGTTGCGAACCGGAAAAATGGTTAAGAGCCGGAGTGTATGATAAAACAGGTCGTGCCAGTGCTCGAACGTTACAGCTTCATGCGGGAAGACCATCCGGCAGCAGAGAACTAGTCACGCAGGCCTGCTTGGACTGAAGTGAAATAGTGGTGGGCTTGTTCAACAAGGGCTCGCCGGACCATGACAGATATCATCAAGCGCGATGGCATCAAATGCTGCATCGGGGTGTATCTGTCGTGGCTTCTGTGCTTGCGTGGGCCAACAGTCTCAACTCTTAAGTTGAGCTGTCCAGGGCCACATACGCTTGATGTTTAAGGCTGATCAGCCCTATCGATCAATCTCCCAGTCATCATTCTTCGCCTCGTCTGAAGCCCTCAGCTCTCGCAAGATCCGCGCAGCAGATGGCGCAGATCAAAGCCGGGAACACACGCCGAAAAGACGAAGCGGGAGTTCATTGCTCAAGCGTCAGTATCCGCCGTGAGGAAAAACCACGAAACGTCCCTTCGCATCTTTTGCGAGCACGATATTCGACTTGGTATTTTCGCGCCGTATCTATCGAAGCCTTCGTTCTAGCTGCAGCACTCGGCAACCAATGCCAATCAAGACAGACGCAAGGCGCTGGTGAGCTTTGCCAGGAACAAGTGATCCCCGACGCGGAGTGACATCGGACCTTCCTGCGAGATGAGTTCGCAGTTGCGGCCAGCGCGGGGTCCGGTGTCGAATTCGACGCACAGGTTGGTCCCTATCACCTCCCACCGGCCCACGAAGTCTCCGAAGTCGCTGTAGATGAACAACGCCCCATCGGCGCTGAAATGAACGTCAAACCGCTGGCCATCCCCGATGCCGACGAAATACCCGTTTTTCAGGATCGTCTCCGCCGAGATGGGGTTCGGCATTTGGATCAACGTCCCCACTCCGATCAGCGCGATGAGCAATGCCGCCCGGAGATTTGAGCGTTTGTTTGTGCCTGACGTCCGCATGGCAGTTCCTTTCATGTTCGCTGTTGCGTGTGTCTGGGTGGTGCAGAGCGCGTTTGGTTTGAAACACTTCGCTTTCAGGGCGCTACCACCTGTAATGTTTTCGGACCGGTGTCCTGCGCCGCCTCCGTTCGGGCAAAGAACAAGCGGTAGAGTGCGGGCACCCAAAAGAGCGCGAGCAACGACGCCATGCCAAGCCCGCCCATCATCAGGGTGGCCATGGGTTCCCAAAGTGCACCGCCAGCAATGGCCATTGGGGCAAGGCCAAGCACTGTGGTCATTGATGTCAAAACGATAGGGCGGAAGCGTTTGCGGGCCGCTTCGACGATGGCTTTGTCCCGGTCCATCTTCTCACGCTCGATGTCGATCTGGTCGATCAGAACAATCGCGTTGTTGATGATGATCCCCGACAGCGCGATCAGGCCCAGTGTCCCGAAAAAGCTGAGCGGTTGTCCGAAGGTCAAAAGCGCGAGTGGCACGCCTGCAATCACCAGCGGCACCGACAAAAGCGTGATGCCAACACGGCGGAAGCTGTTGAACTGAACCATAAGCGCCAAAAGCATCACTGTAAGCGCAGCCGGAAACCCACCGCCCAGCTTTTGGCGGACCTCGGCCGAGTTTTCGACCTCTCCCGCCACGTTGACGGTGTAGGCCGGGCCCAGCTCTTCGGCCAAGGCGTCGAGCGTTGGCTGCACGTGGTCAAGCAGCTCGAACGCAGTGATGGCTTCCGAGATGGCCGAGACGGTGATCATCCGTCGTTGATCGACGCGGCGGATGGTCGAGAACTCAAGCTCGGGCACGAGGCGCGCGAACTGGTCGAGCGACAGGACCTGACCTTCGGCCTCGATCACGGCATTTGCCAAGGCCTCGTAAGACAGTCGGTCCTCGGGCGCGCCGCGCAGGATGATCGGGATCATCTCGTCCCCTTCGCGGTAGGTGCTGATGCGCTGGCCGTCAAAGAAACCCTCAAGCGCTTGCGACACGTCGCGCGATGTCAGACCGTATTCGCGCAAGCGGTCCTGCGCGATCTCAATGCGCCCTTCAAGCTGCCGCGCGCCCCAATCGTGGCGGTTCTGCACGATGCCCGGCGCGGTGGCGAAAGCCGCCCGCACCTCCAGTGCAGCCGCCATCAGCACATCCGCGTCCGGGCCACTGATCTGCACGTCAACGCCCGGCTCACGCCCGCCCATGGCGAGCCGTTTGAAGCGGATCGAGGCTTCGGGAAAGGCCGCGGCGACATGGGTGCGGGCGCGGAAGATAACCTCGGTCGATGCTTCGAAATCGGTGGTGTTGACGATCATGAACGCCGCAGCTGGGTCGGTATCGGCCGGATCGAGCGACAGCACAAAGCGCGGACCACCGGAGCCGACATACGTCGTGGTGCCTGTCACCTCGGATTGCTCGGTCAGCCACTCTGACAAGCGCAGCGCGACGTCTTCTGTCACGCCGATGTCAGTGCCGCGCGGCAGGTCGATATAGGCCAGCATCTGCGCGCGTTCGGACAGCGGGAATAGCTGATTGGCCACGCGCGGCATCTGCGACGCGCCACCCGCAATGGTGGCCGCAACAAGGGCAAGGGTAACTAGCGGCGCGCGCACAACCCGGTGCACAAGCCAGCTATACCCGTCGGCGAGCCGGTCGAAAAACCCACGTGTCTCTTCTTTGTCCGATGGTTCAGGGATAATCCATACGGCCAGTCGTGGCAGCAGATAGAGCGCCGACAGGAAGCTGCCGGTGAGCATGAGCATCACAACAACGCCCAGCGAATAGCCATACTGGCCTTCGGTGCCGTCGAGCAGGAAAAGCGGCAGGAACGCCGAAACTGTTGTGATCGACGCGATAAGGAGGGGCATCGTATATTGCCGCCCCGCAGCAAGGGCCGCGTCTTCGCGCGCCTCGCCTGCGCGGATGCGCCGCTCCATGTCTTCGACGATGACCAGCCCGTTATCCACCAAAAGCCCGAGGCTGATAATGATCGCAGCGATGGACACCTGCTGAAGTTCTACCCCGAACGGGCCCATGAAGGCGAATGCGAAACTGACCGCGAAGGGAACAATCGAGGCGATCACCAACGCCTCGCGCCATCCGAGGAAAAGCAACATGACAGCCAGCACAACCGCAAAGGTCTGCGCCATGTTGATCAGAGCGCCGTTGACGCTGGCCTCGACGATCTCGGGCTGAAATGTGCTGAACGTCGCTTCGATCCCGATAGGTTGGTCGGCGACAAAGCGTTCGACCAGCGCGCGCAGGTCAGGGCCAAGTGCAGTGATGTCCTGACCATCCTCCATCTCGACGGCCACAACGATAGCCGGGGCACCGTCCTGAAACACCGGCGCCGATGCGGGCTCTTCCAGCGTGCGGCGCACATCGACCACATCCGCCAGTCGGATCAAACCAAGGTCTGGCAACTCGACCAGCAAGCCTTCGATCTCTGCGACCGAGGACAGATCACCCGAGGTTTCAAGCGGCACGCGCGCGTCGCCGTTGACGACGGACCCCGCAGGCAAACGTACGTTCTGACCTTCGAGTGTCGCCAGCACTGCGCCGAGCGTCCCGTTGATAGACGCGAGCCGCCCCCGGTCGAGCCGCAGTTCGATCACCTCGTCCTGCGTGCCGTAGAGCGTGGCAGCCGCGATGCCGTCCATCGCATAAAGCCTGTCGCGCAGGTCCTCGGCGGCTTCCTCAATTTCGGGCAGAGAGAAACCGGCCCCTGTGATCGCGACGGTCGCGATGGCCACGTCTCCGAAATCCGAATTGACGACCGGGCCTTGTGTGCCCTCAGGCAAGGTGTTGGCAATGCCCGCCACGTCATCGCGCAACTCGTCAAAGATGCGCTTGAGGTCCCCTTCCGGAACTGCGTCGGCAATGTCGACCTGAAGGATCGCGGCACCATTGGTCAGTTGCGTGCGCACCTCATCGACGCCGGGAATGGCGCGGGCCACCTCTTCCAGTGGCAGGGCGACCAGTTCTTCCAATTGCTCCTGTTCCAGGCCCGGGTTTGCGGCAAGAACAATGGCCGTGCGCACGGTGATCGCGGGGTCTTCGCGCTTTGGGAAGTTCAGATACGAGACAAGGCCAATGGCGACCGTTAGCATCATCACGAGGATCGTTACGCGACTGCGGGAAAGTCCAAGTCCGGTGAGCGAGGTCATTGGCTTACCTCCATGTCGGTTTGCCTTTCACTGGTCGCACCGGGTTCCAGCCGCACGGCTTGACCGGGTTCCAGAAACGGCACGCCTGCGGTCACAACCCGCTCGCCTTCTTGCAACCCGTCGCGCACGACCAACCGACCCTCGACCACAGCACTCAGCGTTACGTCACGGGGTTGCACCACATGCCCGCCATCCTGATCCGAGGCGACAACAAACACTGACGCGCGCCGCGCACCCGGCGTCGACAGGTCAGCGGGACGCTGTGTTGCAAGCGCTCCCAAGGGCAGGGACACGCCGCGCAGAGTTTCAGGCAAAGCGCTGTTGATCAGCACTTCGACTGCCATCCCGGACCGCAAATCGGGCCGAGGTTCCGTCAGTGTCACCACAACCGGAAACGACGATACGGCGGGCGCGCGGCGGGCAATCTCGGTCACGGTTGCGGGCAGCGGTGTCGGATTGCCATTGTCCGGGCGCACATCGACTGGCTGACCCAGTTCAAGGTTCGATGCAATCTCATAGCTGACAAGGATCGTCGCTTGCAGGCCTTCATCCTGATACAGCGTGACCACAGGCTGACCTGCCGCGACACTGCCAAAGTTCTGCACTTCGACACTGTTGATGAAGCCATCGAATGGCGCGCGCAGTTCAGTGTCCGAAAGTGTTTCGCGCACCAGATCAAGGCTGCGGCGCTGCTGTTCGACGCGGGCGCGTGCCTGATCCGCAGTTGTTTGCGCCCGGTCCCGCGCGGCTTCGGATGCGACGTTGCGCTGGAACAACTGGTTCTGTCGATCCGCCTCTTCCAAGGCATTTGCAAGGGTGACTTCCGCCTCGGACAGCGCGGCTTCGGTCTGACGCAGGCGCAGGTCCGCATCGGCCGCTTCTACGGTGGCGAGAACATCGCCTTGTGCCACAGCCTGTCCGATTTGCAGCCGAACCGGGCCAAGCCGCCCGCCAATATCGAAGGCAAGCGGCGTGATCTGTGGCGGCTCAAGCACGGCCGGAAAGCTGCGCGTGATCACCGGATCTGCCATCACCGCAACCTCGGTCCTTACCGTTCTGACCGGCGTCTGATCCTCTGTCGCCTCGTTTTCCTCTTCGGGCAGGCATGCCGCCAACGCGAGGACGGTCACCATGAGAAGTAAGGTCTTTGCGGACATGCCCTGTTCCTTTGCGCCAATTCTGCACGTTGCGGGTATTCATAAATACCATGTTGACTGCCATATGGTACTGAGAAATACCAAGTCAAGGTGAAGAAGCGAGAAAATGAACCAAACAGTTCAGAAACAGACATCTGACCGGCAAGGAACCGCGGCACCGCGACGCGACGCGCTGGTCGCTGCGGCAAGGCGTGCCTTCGTCCTGCACGGTGTAGAGCGGACATCGCTTGACGATGTGATCGCAGAGGCAGGCGGATCCCGCCGCAACATCTATAACCTGTTCGGCGGCAAAGATGGCTTGGTCCAAGCAGTTGTCGAAACCATTCTCAACGATACGGCAAAGATCGCCGAAGCCCCGCCAAACCCTGACCTGCCGCCACGAGACTGGTTGATCGCTGTCGGGGTAGCGTTCACCCGGCGGATGCTGGACCCAGACATCGTGGCGGTCCTGCGCCACTTCATCGCGAGCGGCGGCGCAACGCCGGAAGCCGCAGAGCGGCTTTGGCAGATCGGCCCCGCACAGTTCCAGCGCTCCTTGGGCAAATGGCTTGAAGTGCAGCACAAAGAGGGGCGTCTGCACGTCCCCGATATCGAGGCCGCCGCGACCCTGCTTCCGACGATGTTCAGAGCGAACTTTCAGGTCGAAATGCTGATGGGCAGGAAGGCGGTCATCACCGAAGAGGACATCCGATCCAATGTCGTGCGCGCGGTGGATTTCTTTTTATTGGCAACATCGGTGCGATAGACAGATCATGTCCGGATCGTGAGATGGTTTGGACCCGAAGGCTTCGAGTGCAAGAACCGAGAAATCGAAATCCGGAGTGGTGGCATCAAGCCTTTAGATATGATTACGCCTGATGGTAGGTCCTACCCGAAGTGGATAGCTTTCGTGCGGGTTGATACTCCCAGATGATCAAAGAAATCCATGGAAAGGTTGCCGATTACCAAGGTCGTTTCGGGCTGCTGGGGACCTTCGACGAACAGGATAAAGGTATGACTGCCGTTACTCTGAGATAGATTGACCTAACCCCGGAACGCCGCCGCATCGTTTTCGGCTTTTGTGCAGATTAGCTTTGCGGATTTACACCTTCGAAGTTGGCTACATAAGTCGAATGTCATTTAGCGCCGATCAGTTGCAAGTGCCTACTGAAGCAATTGTTCGTCCATCATTGGTCGACCACGGTTTCGTCCCGCACTCCGGACACAGTAGCAGGCTCGTGTGAAAGGCCGCGTACAATCAAACATCGGACGCGGGGCAAGTCGTGTCTTTCGGGAACCAAGCGGTCTCTACGAAATGGCGCCATGACCGTCGTTCGCGCCGTTCTGAATCGAGGCACCACAACCACTTTCTGTAGGTGCCGCCAATTCAAAGGACGCACGCGTGGTCGTTGATGCGCTGATTTGCGCGTACGCCCAGCGGTCGGCATGTGACCGAATTCGGAATCACTCCACGCGTGCTTTATCGCGCAGAACCAGGACCGATCTTTCCGAATGGCGCACGAGACGGGCGGCGTTGGAGCCTAGGAGATAATCCTTCAGATCCGGTTGGTGTGCCGCGATGAGGATCAGGTCCACATCAAGCACTTTAGCGAGGGCAATGACCTTGTCGTAGACGGTGCCAATGAGAACGTGGCCCGTGGCTGTCAGCCCTGCCGCGTCGATCTGGCGGGCCAGTTCTGCTTCTGTTTCTGACCTGGCAGTCTTCTCAAACCCTTCGTCCATGTAGGATCCGACAATGGGCATCCCGACGTTCGGGATGACCGAGACGACATGCACCTCACTCTGCCATTGATCAGAAAGGGTCTTGGCGCGCGACAGAAGCTTCCGCGTTTCCTCGGCGATGGAGAGGTCGACCGGGACCAGAATTTTCGAAAACATCGTCAGCCCTCCTTAAAATGGCGCTTGGGTCATGCGGCGGCTTTGCAGACCAACGATCATCAGGAGCAGGAGCAACGCCGGGATAAAGAACACCTCTTTCGGCATGCGGTCGTTTTCGACCTGCGCCATGACAATCTGTGCAGGCGCGTCGCCGTAGAAGTCGTATTCGTTGCCGAGGATTTCGAAGAACGGCGTTCCCGGGAACGGCTCGTCCAAGAGCAGCATGTCCCCGTCTTCCATCACGCTCAGGCCCACGGCGCCCAGCCGGTCCATGCCACTGGCTTCCGCGTCCGGTGTGACGACGATTGTCGTGGTGCCCACAATGCCAGTGTCGAAATCGGGTGCGGACACGACAAGGCGGACGTCCGTGCCAACGGGTACATTTTCGATGGCTGTGATCGCGGCAGGACCTGTAAAGTCAGTGTACCTGTCTTCCCATTGATCCAAGAAAAAGTCTGGTCGGAACAGCATGAACACGACAAGGATCATGACCAAACCTTCCCATTTTCGAATTTTCGCAATGAAGTAGCCTTGGGTCACCGCCGCGAAGGTCAGCATGGCAATGAGCGAGATCACGAACACGAACACCGCCTTGAGGGGCCCGACATCGATAAGCAGAAGGTCCGTGTTGAAGATGAACATGAACGGCAGCAGTGCAGTACGGATGTCGTAGGCAAATCCCTGAACACCTGTCATGATCGGATCGCCTCGCGAAATGGCGGCAGCGGCGTAGGCGGCAAGCCCCACTGGCGGTGTGTCGTCAGCAAGGATGCCGAAATAGAACACAAACAGGTGCACCGCGATCAACGGCACGATCAGCCCTGACTGCGCGCCGACGGAGACGATGACGGGCGCCATGAGAGACGACACGACGATATAGTTTGCTGTTGTCGGCAGACCCATTCCAAGGATCAGTGACAGGACCGCCACCAGCACCAGCAGGATGATCAGGTTCCCGCCGGACACGGTCTCGATCACCTGACCGATGATCTGATGTGCGCCGGTCAGGGAAATCGTCCCCACGATGATACCTGCAGCACCGGTTGCGACACCGATCCCGATCATGTTGCGTGCACCGCTTTCCAGTCCTGCGACGAAGTCCACGAAGCCGGCCTTTGCCTGATTGACGAACTCGGATTCACCCCGGAACATCGCCTTGAGCGGACGATGCGTCAGCGCGACGATGATCATCGTTATCGTGGCCCAGAAGGCTGACAGCGCCGGTGACAGGCGGTCTAGATATTCGGTCCGGACCATCAGGTTCCACACCAGAACAAAGATCGGCAGGGCGAAATACGCGCCGCCCAGAAACGTCGGTGTCAGACGCGGAGCCGAGACGGTCTTTGCATTCGGGTCATCGACCACGAGGTCCGGGAACTTGGACGCCATGTAGACCAGTGCCAGATACGCGATCAGTAGCAATACAAGACCCGCATATACCGTGTTCCCGGGCATCACAGGTTCAAGCATCGCGCGGAACGCCACCACAAAGAACGTGATTGCGGCCATCGCCAGAAACCCTGTGAGAAACAGGATCAGGATCATCATGATCCCGATGCGGCGGCCCGGTTTAGTCAGCCCCTCAAGCCGCAGCTTCAGGCTTTCCAGGTGCACGATGTAAAGCAGCGCGATGTAGGAAATTACGGCAGGCAGGAAAGCGTGCTTGATGACTTCGATATAGGGAATGTTCACATATTCGACCATCAGGAAGGCCGCAGCGCCCATCACGGGTGGGGTCAGCTGTCCGTTGGTCGATGACGCAACTTCAACCGCGCCAGCTTTTTCGGACGAAAAGCCGATGCGCTTCATCAGTGGGATGGTGAAGGTGCCCGTTGTAACGGTGTTGGCGATGGACGAACCAGAAATCATACCGGTCATCATTGACGACAACACCGCCGCCTTTGCAGGCCCGCCACGCAGGGTGCCGAGCAAGGAGATGGCCACTTTGATGAACCAGTTTCCGCCGCCTGCTTTTTCGAGCAACGCGCCGAACAGCACGAAGAGAAAGATCATGGACGTGGACACACCCAAAGCGACGCCGAAGACGCCTTCGGTTTGCATCCAATAGTGTCCCATCGCTTTGCTGAACGACGATCCACCATAGTTGGTGATGCTGCCGATCCATTGGGAATAACCGCCGAAAAAGGCCAGAGCGAGGAAGGCCGAAGCGATTATAACCAACGGGAGGCCAAGGGACCGGAAGACCGCAATCATCAGCACGGCCATGCCAATGGCGGACATGACGATGTCAGAGGTGCTCCACAGCCCGGGGCGATCTGCGATCTCGAAGCGGAAAATGACGAGGTAAAGACAGGCGGAAACGCCCGCAATCATCAAGACCCAGTCATAAACCGGTATGCGATTTCTGTGTCCGAAGATCGGAAAGGCGAGGGTGGCCAATGCGATGGCAAAGGCCAAGTGAACAAAGCGCGCTTGTGCCACGATGTTGGCGAAGATGCCGATGCCGGTGGCTTGGGCCAGAACGCCCGGCAGCTTTGACGCGATATAAAGCTGAAACAAGGACCATGCGATACACAGTGTAAAGATCAGGGTGTTGGCAAAGGGTCCGGCTTGCCGTGCGCCTGTATCGGCCTCGGCCACCATGTCTTCGGCGGTGCGTGTCTCACTCATGTCTTTGTCCCCCTGCTGCGCGATTTTCGCGTCGTTTTCAGGTAAAACGCCGGCGCAGTGTGTGTCGCGCCGGCGTTGGTCGTATCAGATCGTCATCAGACGCACCTTAGTCGATCAGACCAAGCTCTTTATACGCGCGCTCGGCACCCGGATGCAGCGGGGCAGACAGGCCGTCGCTCACCATTTCCTCGGCCTTGAGGTTGGCGAAGGCCGGGTGCAGGCCCCGGAAGTCATCAAGGTTCGACATTACGGCTTTGGCCACGATATACGCGGTTTCTTCCGGGATGCTTTCCTTTGTGACAAAGGTCGCGCCCACACCGAAGGTGGTGGTTTCCTGATCGTTGCCCGCGTACATGCCGCCCGGGATCGTCGCCACGCGGTAGAACGGGTTGTCGGCAACAAGCTTTTCAATCGGCGCGCCGGTGACGGACACCAGTTTCACGTCGCAAGTTGTGGTGGCTTCCTGAATGGCCGCGGCCGGGTGGCCGACGGTGTAGATCATCGCGTCGATGTTATCGTCGCAGATCTGTTTGGCCATTTCGGACCCTTTGTACTCGGTGGCGAGCGCCAGATCGTCCATGCCAATGCCGAACGCATCCATCACGACTTCCATCGTTGCGCGCTGGCCGGAACCCGGGTTGCCCACATTCACACGCTTGCCTTTGATCTCTTCGAACGAGGTGATGCCGCTGTCGCCACGGACAAGAAGCGTAAACGGCTCCGGGTGGACCGAGAACATCGCGCGGATTTCGGGGAAGGGGTTTTCCTCAAAGCGGGATGTGCCGTTAAACGCGTGGTATTGCCAGTCAGACTGCGCCACACCGAACTCAAGCTCACCGGCTTTGATAGTGTTGATGTTATAGACCGAGCCACCCGTAGACTCTACTGCACAGCGTATACCATGCTCTTTACGGTCGCGGTTCACCAAACGGCAGATCGCACCGCCGGTTGGATAGTAGACGCCGGTCACGCCGCCGGTCCCGATCGAGATAAACTGCTGGTCTTGCGCGATTGCGGCACCACCAAAGGTGATGGAGGCAGCCGCGACAAGACCAGCCGCGAATTTTTGAATGGTCATTTGAGTCTCCCAGTTGGTTGATGGGCCAGAGGCCCAGTCAGTTGGAAACGCCTGTGATGATTGTTCATCTGCTTTCGCACACGCAAAGCGTTGTCACTGCGAAGCTTTTGGCACGTCCCTGCAGACATAAAACGCGATTCGGGCGTGTTGGACCAGC
The DNA here is from genome assembly GCF_900129875.1 of Marivita hallyeonensis. Taxonomy (GTDB): domain Bacteria; phylum Pseudomonadota; class Alphaproteobacteria; order Rhodobacterales; family Rhodobacteraceae; genus Marivita; species Marivita hallyeonensis. Next base: position 88,281 of record NZ_FQXC01000001.1, read on the forward strand.
CCAGTGACCTGCGCCAGCCTTGACTCGTCTGCCAGCGACTCCTGTTTGGAACGGTTCCGTCCTGTGGTATCGGCAAGAGAAACCGCTTCACATCTGACCTAGAGTGACCACCATGAACCACGTCTTTCCCCGCCAGAACCTCGCGCCCCCGGTCAAAGCGGTGCGCGGCGAAGGGTGCTACTTGTTCGACGAGAGCGGTAAGCAGTATTTCGATGGCTCAGGCGGTGCTGCGGTATCCTGCCTTGGCCATGGAGATGCCGAAATTATCCAGGCCATTCAGGATCAAGCGGCAAGCCTCGCCTACGCGCACACGGGGTTCTTCACCAGCGATCCGGCAGAAGAGCTGGCCGACCTGCTGATCAAGCATGCGCCGGGTACGCTGGACCGGGTGTATTTCGTATCCGGCGGATCGGAGGCAGTGGAGTCCGCGCTCAAACTCGCGCGACAGTACTTCCTTGAAAAGGGTCAGCCGCAACGGCGCCACGTCATTGCGCGGCGGCAAAGCTACCACGGCAACACGCTCGGCGCACTGGCGACGGGAGGAAACGCATGGCGCCGCGCGCAGTTCGAGCCGATCCTGATGGATGTTTCGCATATTGCGCCGTGCTACGAATACGTGGATCGCGCGGCAGACGAGACACCTTTCGATTACGGGCAGCGCGTGGCGCAAGAGTTGGAGGACGAGATCCTGAGGCTCGGCCCCGACAGTGTCATTGCGTTTGTCGCCGAACCCGTCGTCGGCGCAACGATGGGTGCAGTGCCAGCGGTGGAGGGTTACTTCAAACGCATCCGCGAGATTTGTAACCAGTATGGCGTGCTCTTGATCCTCGATGAAGTCATGTGCGGCATGGGCCGGGTCGGACATCTTTTCGCCTGTGACGCCGATGGCATCGCCCCGGATATCCTGTGTATCGCCAAGGGTCTGGGCGCAGGCTACCAGCCGATTGGCGCGATGCTCTGTACGGACGAGATTTATCAAGCCATCTCGGATGGGTCGGGGTTCTTTCAACACGGTCACACGTATCTCGGCCATCCGGTCGCCTGTGCCACGTCACTTGCTGTTGTGAAAGCCATGCTGGGGCGCAGGTTGATCCCGAGGGTCGAAGCACAAGGCGAAAAGCTTTCGCAAGCATTGCATGATCGTTTCGGCCAACACCCTCATATCGGCGATATCCGGGGCAGAGGCCTGTTTCGCGGGATGGAGTTCGTCGCAGACCGCGAGGCCAAGATTCCCTTTGATCCCACGCGAAACACGGCCGGGAAGTTCAAGAAGGCTGCGTTTGACGCGGGCCTCATCTGCTATCCGATGCGCGGCACGCGGGATGGCAACCTTGGCGACCACGTTCTTCTGGCTCCGCCGTTTATCATATCCGACGACCAGATCGGCGAAGTGATGGACAAGCTGGCGGTCGCGGTCGATCAGGTCTTTCCCTGAAAACAGCCGTTCTGCGGCACGGGGTTTGCGTCGCAAGATGCGGGCGGATTATTCTGAAAATCGCGCTCGGGAAACAGCTCGGAAAACACATGGTGCCTGCGCTCGCGCCGAAGAACTTCCCAAAAAAGGCGGTGCAGAAAAAGGCCGCCCTTGACGCTCACTGGCGGCTCTCACACCCTCGCGCCCTAGGCGCCAACCTCCTCTGTGAGGCCCATTTTGACCCTTGCTGTGTCGGACATAGATGTCCGCTCGGAACCGCAACTCGCTATCTCCAAAGGAAGACGCTCAGCGAAAAAAGGGGGCTGAAGAACCTGCACAAGCAAATCGAACGCACCTTAGGTCTTACGAAGCTCTCTTAGTTGCTCGCAATGGATAGGCGCATCAGACAGCGGAAGATCGCTACGGCATATCCTGCGTTTCGTTAGACCGCTCGACCTAGGCTGGGCGGTCGGATCAGCCGACTTCCTCTAGGCCTCTAATCCATGGAAATCCACAATTCCCGGGACACCGCCGAAGGCGCGAATTCACCCTCAGGAACGCGAACACCTCGCGAACAAAAATGTCCCACTTTTGCCCAGGCGCGAAAGCGATGGGACGGTTTTGCAACCTAACTCATTGAAATCGTTAAAAATATGAGGTGATTTGGTGCCCGGGGGCGGAATCGAACCACCGACACGAGGATTTTCAATTAGCCATGGGATCTGCGCGACTTGTCTCAGGGGCGCTCAACCCGTAACGTAGCTCATTGAAAATCTTGTTCTTTGTGAATGGCGGATCGTCTCAGCCCGTCTCTCGCCGGATCATTCAAGCTCACTGTCGTTGCTACCCCAGTGATACCCAAGCGCAATGATCAGTACGTGCTAAGAGGTTCTTGCTCAGGTCCTTGTTTTAGCAGCTTTGCTGCCCGTATTGGCGCACTGAGATACGGGACCTCGTCGCTAAGTAACCTGTCGAATGGGCCAAGACCAAAGCCGCTAGACAGCGCTAAAGAGCCCAATACCAACGTGTCGAAATCCAACAAAGCGGAGGGGCGCAGCATGCGCTGCCAATGATAGCTGTCTTTCATTGCGGATTGGATTGCCTCAAAACGAGTACTTGCAATCGTTTCAACGCTTCGCAAAACGAAGGGGCGGTCAAGTCCGAGCTTACTTTCCAACGGGTTAATAAGTTCCTGTCCCATTCGCATGTAGCTATCAATGGAAAGACCTGTCACACCAACTTGGAAGCCTGCGCGACGCTCCAGTGCTCGCCTAAACGGAACCTCGCTGCTTTCTTTTGAGGACAACCCATCACGCAAACACTCAACCTGATACAGTGCGAACAATTGACTAGTCGTCGTTCGCGCCGAGTTTTCCAGGGGGCGTGTAAAGCGTTCCTCTTCATCTTCCAAACGTTTTTGGCTTCTGACGCCATCAAGGAGATCACTATGATCCGATAACGAAGAAACGGCTTTTGGTCCTCCTGACAATTCGAGCAGTACAGCGCCATGAATAATCCCAAGTTCAAGAAAACCGTTCCCAGCTTTTCGGAGAAGGTCACGGGCTTTGCTGGTATCTTCGAGAAGCAGCGCAATCGATGCGGCATCACGGTATGCAGTCGCTGCAATCGCTTGATGTTCATAACCCTGCCGCCTGAACTCGTTATGGACCTCAGCGCGACCTATTAGAAATTTTAGCCGGTTGCGAAGCCTTTCGGGTTCGATCCCAAAACCCTCTTCGTGCATCAGACAAGCTCCCTAATGTTGCTCAGGACATCAGGCTCAACATACTTTAGATTCGACCACGTGTGCTGCGGCCGCCAATGGCCATGACTAGGATCCCACCATTCAACCCGCTCGATTTGATTAGACGGTATGTGAACCTTGGCTGTTAATTCGCCTTCTAGCTGGTAGGGCGACCATCTTTGGTAGATGTTTATGTCTCGTACCGCCTCCGCAACATTGCTGACCTCAACCGCGGGGTAGTGGCTCGTAGCCACCCAGCAAAAGAACAATGCCCCCGGCCTCGTCCAGTCGTCTGTGGCAAACTGCAAAGCAGTATCGATGGCAGAGTAAGCAAAATTCTGTTGAAGGATGGTATTTCTTTCAACTGCACCACTGGCCAAAGAGATAAACGGGGTTTCGTCACCGAAATTCTCGTAGTCGTGCAAATGCCGATCCAGATTGTGCGCTGTCAACACGTTCGCGACCATGTGCGGAGTTATTCGGTGCTCCTTTCTCCACCAATTCGACATGATGCCATTGTCCTGACTTATGATTTCCTGCGCTTCAGATTGTGTGAGGCCAATCAGGCCAGAAGGGTCACCGGCAATCCCCTTTACGCATTTCTGGATATACATCAGCCCCTACGCCTTTCTGTCGCATCGAGTATCAAATTGAGCAGTTCATCTGGGCGTGTAGTCAGCCCGAATGCGCCACAAGGCGTATCGCGCTGTGCACCGACATAAAAAATGACAAAAGGACTTGAGATGGAGGACAGTAACTCTGGAAGCAGCTTTGCCCCAGCTTCTCCGTCGTTCGCGCGTCCCATGTCAGTGATTACAATGTCGTAGATTGCGCCCTCCATTTTCTTTCGCGCTTCTTCATCTGTTTTAGCAAAATCAATCAGAACACCAAGTTTTCGCAGAATACCGATTTCGGGAATATTGTTAGAGGGGTTATCATCGATCCAAAGAATTCGTGAAGACCTGAGCATCGGCCCAATAGTTTTCATTCGACGAACCAATTGATCCCGCAGACCTGCTGGTAGTGTGATATCCCTTGCTTCTGCAACCTCCTGCACCTCCCCTGACAACTCCAACTCAACCCCGGCGAACCCTAGCTTTGTCGCCCGGGAAAAGGCGGATCTAATGGTTCTTGGCCCGACGATGAAAAACACAGAGGCAAAGAAAAGTGCCCACAAAAGATGGGGTGTGTACGGCAGCAAGTCAGACCAATGAAACCCACTCTCAGGGCTTGAAAAGGAAATCCGAATGTCCAAAAATTTTATCCCCGTGTCCAATCAGCAGTAGTCATCCATACAGTCCTCATAGCTGTCCCCGGTCAGCTCGCAAAAGGTCTTTAGCGCGCCTTGCAAAGAAAAATACTGATGTTCACTTCGATGGTAGAAGAACTCGCCACGAACGAAAATCTGTGCGACTGCCCAATCTTTAATTGCGTTGGGGCCGGGATTGTGGGTCATGACGATCAAAGCATCTTCGACAAGAGACCGCTGAACTACCAAGCTTTGATAGATGTCGTTTCGTGCGAAGACTTTGCCAAACACAAGGTTTTCCGCATATTGCGCCAGCGCATCGTCAGCCACTTCTGAAGGACATTCAGGAAACTCCGTTGGTACCCGCCAGCGAACTTGGACGACCGAGGGGGTGAGAGACTCGTACTCTTCAGGGTCGGGCTCGAAATCTGCACGTTCAGCAGTACCGTACAACCATTCGCCAATTGCGCCACCACTGGGAATCGAACCGCTTTCTGCCCACGCTTCAAAGCGTGACTTTGTCTTTGCGGCCTCGTCCTTCGATACGGTTCGCATCCACGAAACATCTGGGTAAGAAGCCTCACTTTGAAGTTTCGACGGATCGGCTAGGAAGGCTTCGATGGAACCGTAGACCAGTTCGATGCGTCGCGCCGTGATCTCATTCATTAGAGCGTTTTCTAGCCTCGTTAGCCACCGCAAATTCTCCGGTCGGTTGTTCGCTCGGTTGGTATCAATATGATCCACCACGTGCTGATCTGTGGGTGGTTCTCCGTGGAATGCAGAACAAACAATGCGGTGAACGGGGACACCTGCAAGATATTGATATCCGGTTGTCTGGTTTTGGCGCCCGAAGGTCCACGTTTTGTCTAGAGGACGGGCGCGCTTTCGATATTCATTGAAGCGATAAACTGCGCCGTTATCGCGAACGAGATACCGCTCACCTCGATATTCAACATCAATTTTGTTATCGTAGACTGCCAGTAGGCGATCTTGATCGCCCACTGGCAAATTCGTTTGGTCCAAAGATGGCATCACACTCTCCAGCGCAAAGTTGCCTCGGCTTTCCCCAGACCAATCGCTCTGGTGCCGGTTGTTGTTGGCAGACATGAAACACGGCGTCTGGCGCTGCCTTATGCTCTGAAACGCAACCAAAGAATGTCGTGCGCATAGACACGACGTCAACCAACGATTGAAGCCCTCCAAAAGCACCAAGCTCACCGGACCGCTAGTTCAGAGCGAGCCATCTCGCCTCAACGCATCTAGGATTGTCCCTGACGTGGCTTGTCCGCCCATCTTATCATGGGCTTATGAAACGCAAACTCACCACCAAGTTCATCGAAGGCCAGAAGCCAGATCCGTCCAAGCGTCTAGATATTCGGGACGATTTGATGCCGGGCCTCGTCCTTCGGATCAGCACGCCCGGCACCAAGACGTTCTGCCTGCACAAGCGTATCAACGGCAAAATGCGGCGGCTGACCATCGGACGGTTCCCTGTCTTGTCGCTGGCCGAAGCACGTGAACGGGTGCGACAGGTGCTCTACGACATCGAGACGGGTCGTTTCGAGGATTGCACGGGCTTGGAGGTCGAAACAAAACCCACGCTCCGCGCGGTGATCCCTGACTACATGGAGAAGTACGCCATGGTTCACAACCGCGACTGGAAGCGAAAGCAAGCCTTGCTGGCGAAGTTCACGACCCTGCATGACAAGCAGATCGACCAGATCAAGCGTGCCGATGTCGTGAAAGCCTGCGACTTGATCCGCAAATCCGCGCCGACAAGCGCGAACCGGGCGCTTGCCCACCTCAAACACCTTATGGGCTGGTGCGTCGAGCGCGGCATGATCGATGCCAACCCCATCGCTGGGATGAAACCGCCAAGTAAGGAAAAGTCACGCGAACGGGTGATGACCGACGATGAGCTGGGCGCGATGTGGACGGCCTGTGACGCCGAAGGCTATCCTTTCGGGGATTGCATGAAGCTGTTGATACTGAGCGGCCAGAGGCGCGCCGAGGTCGCCGAGATGCGCTGGTCGGAAATCGACCTCGAAAAACGCCTGTGGACCCTGCCTTCGCAGCGCGCCAAGAACGGAAGGCAGCACACCGTTCCGATCACCGACGCGATGTTGGACGTTCTGCGCAGGGTGCCGAGGTTCCTCGGTTCGGACTACGTATTCACGACCACCGGCAAATCCCCCGTGTCAGGCTTCGGTCGCGTAAAAAAACGGCTCGACAAGGCGCTGCCCGAAGGCACGGAACCGTGGATCATTCACGACCTGCGCCGCACGATGTCTACGAACATGGCGATGATGGGCGTTCCCCAGCCCGTGACAGAGGCGTTGTTGAACCACAAGACGGGTGTGGTCTCCGGCGTGGCCGCCATCTACAATGTCTATTCATACGCCGACGAAAAGCGCGAGGCATTGGAGACATGGAATGCCCGTATCGAAGAAATCACAAAGACCAAGAATGATCCGCAATCTGTTGGATGTGGCGACGCCAGATCGCTGGGTCGAATGTGACGATTTCAAGTATCCTGCGGGCGGAAATCCGTGGACAGAACTTTACACCGAAAAGGCTTGCCAAGAAATCGCAGACACTGTCGCAATTTTCGACCCTGATACCGTTCAGAGCCTTCGGTTTCAGTTGGCGGCTACCGCTGAACATCTGGTAGCGGCCTTCGGATTTGTGGGTGGTGCGGCAACTCCGTCCCAAAGGTACAAATGGGCGGTCGAATTGGACGTCACTTTGCGAAAGGTAATAAACCAACTCAAGAATTCTGCCGACAACCTTTCGACCGTTTCGATCAAAGACAGTGGGGGCAAGACTAGAGTCTATCCCGCATCTGTGATGCGCAATCGCATCGAGCGCACACAAAACGCAATTCTGGACCTCCAATGTCTGCTCGAAGGCGTTGCGAAGCCCAAAAACGAAGAAGGACAAAGAAGAACTAAAGAAAGAATGCGACTCAGAACATGAGATGGGCCAACCCAATCGCACCGCCCATTCCCAGTCCCTCCAAATCGTTGTCAACGGGATGACCGAGGTATTCATTAGCTTTGTCGGCGTTGAACATGTCAAAAGGACAACTTTTGGAAAGCACGTTGATGGCCCGTTCCCGGAATTTATTAGGAAAGCTGCAAACCCATTTTTGACGGTATACTATCCGAAATTGGCTTCGTCCAAACGTCGCGTTGACAAGCTCAATTCTCAAATTCAAGAGGCAGTCGCCTCGTACTCGTTGCGCGAGTGAACGAAACGCCCAAAACTCACCCCGTTTCGTTCATTGAATTGAAATGAAACACTTTTCTACGTGTGTCATGATCGTCTCAGGAACCGGTTCCCTTAGTCATGAAAGGGAAAAAGATGACAGACGAAACACTCAAAAAGACGCTTGCCACACGCAACGACCTTAGGAGCATGGGCATTAAGGTCTCGAATGTTACCCTCCTTCGCTGGGAGGCGCGTGGCCGCTTTCCACGTAGAATCCGCCCCGGCGGCACCACGGTTGCATGGTTCATGTCAGAGATTCAGGCATGGCTTTCTGAGCGCGACCAAGAGCGTGCTCGGACGCACTACGCCGAGTACTGACCAGCATTCCGCAAAAAAACAGAAGCATCAAAAAGGAGTTTCCCGATGGAAACCATGCGTTCAACGCAGCCTTCAGTGCTGCTTTCCGAAACCGAGTTCAAGGCCAAATCCGAGGGTTACGGATGGAGAAAGTCGATACACAAGGGGTGGATTCAACACTATTACCACCAGCACCCCGAACCCGAGGGGTGGCCCGTCGAGGCGGAAATCTTGCTGCAAAAAGTGGGCGACTGTTCACCAAGCAATCGCGTGCGAGTTTGTGCCGTGTCACCGCATGGCGACATCGAGGAAGAGCACTTCCTGAACCCGGCTGAAGACATGGATATGGCAGATGTGCTGTTTGATTTGGCAGCCTACTCTGACCACAATATCATGTTTGACCCGGTACCTTGGAAACGTGGCGTTCGTTCGAGCCGAACCCGATTGGGTTTCAGGACCATTGTGGGCGAACACCCGTTTGACTACTTCCCGAGCCCCGCAATTTTCTGGGGCGTGGGCGTTTCGGCATTTCAGTTCCTCGCCCCATTGCCTTTCGCGATGGAAGTTGCGGCGATGGCAGAGATGCTTGATGGCGCGGGATTGTCTCGGGCACATCGGATCGATGGTTCCACAAGTGATCTGCTCTACATGCCCGGCTCGCTTATTCATCGCCCCGGCCTTCCCCCATTCACTGCGGAAGTGTTGTTCGACGCCTTTTCGGAAGTCGAAGTCGATGGCGGCGATTGGCTCTGGGCAAAGTACTAACACAAGGGGGGCTAGTCCCCCCCTCTACTCCCATAGAATTCACGAGGTGACCCATGCGACAACAATTTCGCGTGTCAAAACTGATGCGCTCTCAAAAGACCCTGACGGCAGCCAAGGCGCAGATAAGTGCCGGGCGGAAGGTCGTCCTGACATATGGCATTGGAAAAGGCGGGCGTTGCTCCTGCAAACGGAAGGATTGCGCATCTCCGGGCAAGCACCCCTTGTCCAAGTTTTTTCCAAACGGCGTCCACAGTGCAACTGACGACATCGATCTAGTTCAGAAAGCTCTGCGCAGACATCCAGACGCAAATCTCGCGATATCTCTCGCCGGACTGACGGTGGTCGATGTTGATGGTGATGACGGGCGCGCGGCCGTGGAGCGTCTTGGATTGGACGCAACTGTCAAGGTGTTCACCGGGCGCGGCTACCACTTGTACTACCAAGGCGAATGCTCTGGTGGCGCGTTCAAAGGTGACGAGATTGACGTCCTGACCGGCGCAAACAGGATGGTGATGGTGCCGCCCAGCACGCACCCGACGGGCAAGCGGTATCGTTACTCCTCGCAATCGCCTTCTAGTGCAGCCCCTTTGCCGAAAAACCTGAACAAGCTCAGATCTGCCCGAATGCACCAAGGGCAAGAACGGTCGCAAACGGGGGCAACAGACCTCGTCATCAAAAGTGGTGGACGCAACGATTTCTTCTTTCGCACGGCCTGCTTCTTGCGCCGAAGGTTCGATGACGAAGATGCGGTTGAAGCCATGCTGGAGGCCTTGAACGACGATTTCACCGAAGCGCCATTGTCGCCAAGCGAGTTGCGCTCGGTCATCCAGAGCAGCGGGAACTACGTCGAGGATACGGCGGCATTGTTTGGCCCACCAAAGACGACAGAGCCTTTGCCGATGGAGTTCCTCTACTACCCATACATTCCTCTTTTCGGCGTGACCCTTCTCGCGGGCAATCCCGGTATGGGCAAGTCGCTGTTGGTGACCAAGCTGATCGCAGCGGTGACCTCAGGTGGCCCGTGGCCGCTTACCGATGAATGTGCACCGAAGGGCAAGGTGCTGATGCTGTCGGCTGAAGACAATTGGCAAAGGGTGACATTGCCCAGATTGTTGGAGAGCGGCGCAGACATTAGCCAAATCCGAATCATGACCCGATTCAAAATCCTATCCCCAGAGAACCTTGAGGCGATGGCGCGCTACATCGAACAGGAGCGGCCCAAGCTGGTCGTGATCGACACGCTGACCGCCTACATGGGTAGCGAGCGTGACATGAACCGACAAAACGACGTGGGCGAGTTTCTTGGACGTCTAACGGAAATCGCCGAGGATGCCGGGTGTGCGGTGCTGGCAATTGGTCACTTGAACAAGCAGTCGGCGGAGCACCCCCTGTTCCGGATTGTCGGTTCAATCGGCTTTGCCGCCAGCATCCGATCCGCGCTTTTCTACGGTACGGACCCGACGGATCGGTCGCGCTTCGCTTTGGCGCACGGAAAGGCCAATGCCAGCGAGCTCGGCAAGACGATCATTTTCGAGCGTTTCGGTGGCGGGCGCGACGGGACGCCGATTCTGCACCCAGTCGAATTCTCAGACGCGAACGAGGCTGAGGTTTGCAGGGTCGAGACAAATTCGGTCGGCAGACCTGCGTCAGCCACCGACGCCGCGCGAGAGTTCATTCTTGAATTTTTATCCGATCAGCCGGTCAGGTGGGAGAAGGTCGAAAGCGCTGTGACAGCCCGGGGCCTTGCATCTGTCGGCACTTTGAACGCGCTTCGGGCGGAAATGGCGAAAACCTGCGAGATCGTGCAGGTCGGCAAAGGGAAAAGCGCTCGCTGGAAACTCGGCGAACCCCTCGCCGATGAGTGATCGTTATAATAATTCGTGTACAACAATTTTTATATCGAATGAGAGGCGGGCTTCGGCCCGTCTTTTACTTTTCCGGTAGGCGGCGCTGGACCGGACAGCGGAACGGCTGGGGGCTGAAAATCTCGGCAGTCGATATGACCCCTTGTCCGCCCAAAGGGCGCGCGCCGTCTAAAAACGCCTCCCCCCATCCCCCTGTGGTCGCCCTTTGACAACGCCGCGCGGAACGCCTCGGACCGACCCGTTGACTATCTATCAGTCTGTCGGGCGTAAGCCGGAGCCAAATTGCCGAGCCTTTTCATGCAGTCCGCATTCGCGCTGGATTTCGGCATAGCGCGCCGGGTTCCACTCGGGTGGCATACTGCTTGGGCGGAGGTACTGGCGTTCATCCCTGCACCCAACCTTTGCGATGGTAGTGGCGCAGCACGATGGCGCGGTTGAACAGCGGGAAGCCGACCCACAGGCCGTTGGCCGTGATCAGCGACAAGATCGCCCACAGAAACATGCCCTTAAACAGGTAGTAGAATGGGCCGAACAGCAGGCACCACAGACGATGCCAGTTGCCCAAGATGGTTTTCGTCTGGCCATTGAAGGCCCATGTCGCGCGTATCGTCATTGCCGATTTCCTCGCTGGCTGGTTTCGATGCCAGCGCAATAAGATCGGGGACCATCGTCCGTCAGGGTAATTCCCGGGCCGTCGCGGGAGACCACCGGGGTAGCTATGCCGATGCACCGCGTCCGTGCAGATGCCGGGAAGATCGCCGTGAGAGCGGCGCACAGCGCGCCAGCCGGGATTGCGACGGGATCACCATGCCCGAGGCATGCCCCGGCACTCCTGGCTCAATAAACGCGGCCGCGCGCGCGTTTAGCTCTCGATCTTCGGGGTTAATTGCAGGCAAGGTCAGGTTCGCCCCAGCGCACGTCGCATGTCCTTGAGCGTTAACTTGAATGGGTGGTCGGACATATCGATGTTGAGGGGCAGCGGTGGCCCATGCCTGACCAGTTCCTGTTCCAGCCTCCAAGGCTCGTCGTTCTGGGTTATGGAAATGGCCGCATGTTGATTGATCCACGCCGATAATCTTTCCTCGTGGCGGCGATCCATGCCGACCTTCCCACCCTTGTCTCGACGAAAACCAAGACCAAGCTCCTTTTGCAGCAATGCTGCCAAAGACTTGCGCAGTGTCGAACCGCGAACCCGTCTCAGGTGGTCCCTTTGAAACCTGCGTTTGAGAGGTGGCCGTGTGCCGGGATTGATCGACCTACATTTGCTCGGTGCTATTCCGACATAGAGAAGGCGCATTCCGTCACGCTCAATGCACCCGTCCCTCGGCGCAACCGGAAGGCTTTGGTCGAACCACCAGCCGTAAACGCCATGCGCCATTTCGTTTCGGTCGATGAAGTCCAAGACATGATCGGGCAGCAGAAGGTCCTCGGGCCAAAGCACGGCTCTCGCTTCGTCAGATAGACTATGAGTCAACCACGAAGGCGCGCGTCCCCCGGCCTCTTCCTGCATTCCTGAATGTCGCCAGTGACTTCGGGCCTTCCGAAAGCCTAAGTCGAATATGACTTATAGTCTATGGTCGAGAGCATAGCCGTCATGCGCCATCCCGCGCATGTCTGTCCAATCGCGCGTTTCGAGAAATATCCAAAGGATCAGGAGGGAGAAGGACCTTTCGCAGGAAGAGGTCGCCCATCGTGCAGACATTCACCAAACCTACCTGAGCGGCGTCGAAACTGGGAAGCGCAACCCGTCGATCTTGGTGGTCGAGCGCATCGCGAAGGCCCTCGGCGTGGACGTCTCGGCAATCTTCAAGCCAAACTAGGGTTATCCCTGACACGCTCCGACCTTGCGTCTTATCGGTCTTCAATAGCAACCTAGGAGATCGACATGACCGATATCGTGACACTCAAGGCCATTTGCGAGGAATTCAAGATCGACCCGCGAGAGGCCCGCGAGAAGCTGCGCGCCGCAGCCAGCGATGCCAAGGCGAACCCCGAACTGGCGAAGGCGAGGAAACCGCGCACACCGTGGCAATGGGTGAAAGGCTCGAAGGCGCAGAAGGAGGCTTTGAGCGTGCTCACAAGTCCAAGCCCCAAACCATCTAAGTAACTCTTCTATAATCGTCGGAGGAAGGGTAGCCAACGGTTAGAACGGCTACCCCTTCCAATTCTTGCTTTTCCCAATCAAACCGCTGGCCGTCGATACGCTCGCTGGCTATCCTGCCGGAAACACTGGCAGTGAGGTAGGTTATTGACGGACAGTCTAAAAATAATTCGTGTATTCATAGGCTCTCCCGGCGGCTTAGACGAGGAGCGCCGGGCTGCTCATGAAGTCGTCGAAAGCGTCAATAGAAGTCATTCTGAGCGTTGGGGGTGCCATTTCAAACTGTTGGGGTGGGAGAATGCTGTTCCCGGATTTGTTCGACCCCAGAGTAAAATAAATGAAGATCTGGATAGATGTGATTACTTCATCGGTGTTCTTTGGAACAAGTGGGGATCGCAGCCGAGCACCGATCCTTCAGGGTACACGTCAGGGTTTGAGGAAGAGTATGAAAGGTCCAAAGCACGCATCGAAAGCGGGCACATGAAAGACATGGCCATCTATTTCAAAGAAGTAGACGTGCCGAGCGGAATGGAGCCGGGGAAGGAAATAAAAAAGGTTCTTGATTTTCGACAAAAGTGCATCGACGAAAAGATAGTCTTCTTCAAGCCATTCACCGGCATTTCAGATTTCAGGGACGTTATCAGGGAAAAGCTTGAAGAAATTGGCTGGCGCGAAACTGACCTGCTCACAACGCAAGTCCAGCAAAATAAGAAATCCAAGAAGGAACCCAACGACAGTAACCCAATAACAGATCCACTTAGCCAAGACGAAAGGTTGTTTGAAAAAGACGCCGAAGACTTCCTGTCAGAGCTAATCCAAAGATCTCGAACCTGGGAAGGAACATCGTCGCAAGAGGTGGCGCGACTTCGTCTCATTGGCAATACCATTTCTAGGTCAGGAAACGATGACAGTTATCTGGGCAACCATGATGCCAACCTAGTGTTCCAACACATGCGGGATGCGAAGCTGTCGGATCAGGAAACCCGAGCGTTACTTGACTGCGGGGTAGTGGGATTTGAACATCAAAACGTGCCGCTTTGGCGCTGGGTTGCCCACTCTGAACTCGGCAATAACCCGTTCTACCGGCTCAGAATTCTTGCAACCGTTGGCACTGACGTTGAAAAAAGGAACGCACTTCACATTCTGGGGCTTCTGGATCAGGGCATCCCGACCCACGATGGCTATTTTAACAAGCTCGGCGTCCTTACTACTTGGTTTGAAGAGAACACAGATAGCCGTGTTTTCGACGCTGCCATACTTTTTCTTTCCTCAAATGGCCAACAAGACGACATTTCGTCTATCGAAGACGCTTCTTCTAACTGTCCCCCCCATCGCAAGAACAAGGTCGAGGGAGCAATTGTTGGGATTTTGTCAAAATTTAGCGCTAACGAAGCGCTAAAGCGGTTGTGTGATCGAGATGTTGATAAAGTCGATGACCAAATCGTTGAGCATCTCTTTGAAAGTCCACGGTCTCTTGCTTCAGAAACCCTCAAAGGCTGCTTAGGAGCCAAACCTGACACAGTGCGGCTCCGCTCAGCCCAGATACTTTTCTCACGAAACGAATTAACGCCTGAAACCGCGACAGAGCTGTTGACAGATTCGAGTCACGAAATCCGGCTTGCTGCAACTGAAGTGCTGGCTGATCTGGGGCAACCATTGGAAGAGGGGACACTGAAATCTGTTCTGACCGTAAGGAAAAACAGCATCGGGTTTGGGCTTTTCAATCAAGGCGAAACCGATACAAGGTTTTTGGACGCCTATCGTGTCAACAGGCTGTTAAAGCTCACAAAAAATGAGTTATGCGAAAAGATTGAGGGCGCAGGTCCTTTCGTGGATCGAGAGCTATCAGTTCTTTATCGTAGATTTGGCTCAACTACGCAGGACGAAATGCGCGCTAACCTTTCTGACGGGTTTAAAGAACACTTCGAGCGAAAAATTGAAGAAGCTAAGTCAGCCTACGGAGCTAGCAACAAGGTCGTCTCAGACAGTGAAAAACTTGGCCCCTATCATCGAAAAGTTCTTTGCAGCGCGACGCTCTCGGCTCTCTGTGATCTTAAAAAGCTCGACGATCTGGAGCTAGTCCGCATGACTGTCGATCAATACGAGGTGGACGCCAGTGAAAATGTTCTGAAGTACCTGTCTAGGTTCGGAAATTGGCAAGATATTGAGCGTGTTCTGAACCTTGGAGATTACCCGTCCGATCGCACGGGCTTGTTGAGCATTAGCCGAACGAAACTCCCACGGCAAAAGGCCGACGCAATTTACGCTCTAGGCAAAATGCGCATTGCGGACATGCTTGATTTGGATTTGGATGACCAGATTAGGAAAAATCTACTTACAGTATTGCCCCAAAAGGTTTTCAAAGAGCTGAGTGATGACATCCTGCTACGAGAGCTTGAACGCAGCCATGATGAATGCCGGATAGTTTTTGCCTTGCGCTGCGTTCAGTCACTGAGTAAGTCGAGGATAAAAACTCTACTCGAGAAGTACGTCGATAGCGATGAGCATCGTTTCTACAACAGTGTTCACTGGCTCGACCTCGGCGCTGCGTTGCCAAGCGCGACGGCGAAGTCAGTAGCAGAACGCGAGTTGTCAAGGCGACTCTGATAACTGATATTAGTTCTTTAGGGCGAGCGCAGCAGCCTCAAACGGAGAGGCCCTGTTATCAATGTTTTGGGAAATCAAAGCACAGGCTTCGATGTCGCTATCATCCATTGCAATTGAGACCAGTTGTTTGGCGATTCTACGCATGTTTCCAGCCAATTGTTTCGGGAAAAAGTGCAGTATCACGAGAGCCTTACGGTCTTCAGGTGGGTGAATTTGAATTGAGCAAATGTGCTCGGGATCACAATACTCTTTTCGCACAATAGACTTGAGCCTTGCGATGTCCTTATCAAGTTGCCGTTGCTCTTTCGGATCTGCACAAGAAAGAAGATGCATACCAACAGACGTCCAACCATCCGGTTGCCGTTCTCCCAGCCGTTCCACAACCTCGCGAAAGTACTTTCCTAGCTCCACTTTGGGCTTTCGAACGCTGACTCCGGCGTGAAGGCTTTCAAAGTAGTGGTCAATAGACGAGGACATTCCCGTTGGTGTGAGCCTCATTTCCGCCCCTTGTAGCCCCGCCAAATTGAAGCAGCTAACTAGGTATAGCCCTAGGAAGTCCAGTTCATCTCCAAGCACCTCAAACGACTTCTGGAAGTAGTACCGTTCGCTCATATAGTGATAGAAAACCAGCGGGTTATCCAGTATTTCAGCTATGCAGCCCAAATCGGTGATTAGTATCGTTGGCGCAAGCATGTGGTCTGCAGGTAACCACCCGATTTTCTTGAAATCTTGTTCGGCAGCGCTCAGAACTGAGAGATCGTCCAGAGTGACCGAAAGGCGAATGACCCGATCTACCTTACCAGGGTCAATACCAAGTTCTTTGATAATTCCTAGAGCCGTCTGATCTCCCTGTTTTGCGTCTTCAATGAGGCCTTCGAGCCTTGCCGATTGCAGCGATGGAGAGACGACTAGGTCATAGATGTGCCTCTTCACACGCTTTGGCGCACCCCGCAGCCCTTCTGGTGTCAGGCGATGAGACTTGGCTTCCGCAATCAATACAATTCTATCTTGTACAACCAACACATCAGTTTCGTATTGATCATCGCCGATTTGCCACTTTAGGCTTGATTTTATCTCCGCAGTTGGAAGAGCCTTCTGCAATATGCCCAGCAATTGCTCCTCGAGGAAGTCCGCACGTCGCTTCTCTAGACTTGTTTTCAGACCAGCTTCTTTCGCCAGTCGATCAATGATTCTGCTTACGTGACTAAATGCAAGCTGGGGCATTGGGACGAAGTAAACGTTGTCACCTAGCCTTGTTGCCGGTCGGTCCCAAACAGGGTTTCCAAGAAAGAAAAACTCAGGTTTCTCGCTCGCCAAAACTCCCGGAAGAAGAGAGATCGCATTCAGAACCAACTGTACGGAGTCAGTGTTCACGCCCGACACATCAGCAATTTGCATCGGACTGAATACGGCCAGATCGAAGAGCCGCAGGTCGAAGTGAGACATCACCATCGCTAGGGCGTGTTCTTTTGGCATTCCTTTTGGCATCGTAGCGATCATTTCATCTGCTGATCCTTCCAAGTCAGGTACATGCTTAAAATACAGCCTGATGACTTGACGGTAGTTCTTACCCCGAGCTACCTTCTTGAGAATTTGGAAGTGTTCGCTTTGCCGCCTCTCAAACTCGTTCACGACCGCAAGTAGTACATCGACCAATTCTTGCCCGTTGAACTGATGAAACTTAGCAAATTGATCGTTTAGGGGGGCCAACAGATCGCGAACGGTTTGGACAACATGTTCAAAGTATCCCCAATTCCGGACACCCTGGGTATGGAACTTGATCCGTTGCTGTAGTCCTCTGATGGTCAGCTCTTCTTCGCCCAAGCCTTCGGGCGTTGAAACAATGCTCTCACCCAAAAACGCAGATGAGATTGCTGGCATGATGTCGAAAACCTTTTGTACTGTCTCAGGTGTTACCGGTAGCTGACCCCATTCAGCCGCTGGTACCGATAGCATCAGCGCTTGGAGAAATTCGCCTTGATATTGTTGAACATCGTTGAATGCTGTTCGACTCTCTACGCCGTCTGGTCCGACGTATTGCCTGAATGAGTGTGAAGCAAAGGCAGCCATGATGTGCGGAGGATAGGTTTCCTTGAATAGGTCCAACAAGTCTTCAACAGCTGGTGAGAAGGCTTCCATCGCTTCCTTTGCGCTCTTACGCATCCCCGCTTTGAATTTCTCATGATCGTCCTCTGCAATCCTCATGACGCTCACGTCATAAAGGTCATCACTCTTTGGCTTTGGTTTTCGGCTCTGTTTCTTTGCTTTTTTTTTCATGTCGGCATACTCACAGAATACAATGGCTCAATAGTTCGATTTAGAGGCCGGGTGAGTCGTAGGTTCAAGAGACATCCACAGATTGACGGCGTCGCTTGGCAGTTGAGGTGCTCCAAGTACATCGGACGAAAAATGCTACCCGAGTGATACCCCGCGAGGCACGTGACAAAATTCACCCAAGCGCATTCTGTGATAAGTAATTGTTTTAATTTAGTAAAACTGGTGCCCGGGGGCGGAATCGAACCACCGACACGAGGATTTTCAAACCGAAGCTTTTTGAGAATACCCAAACGCTTAGGTTCGGAAAAACTGTCAAACCCACTACCGCGCATCAAACACTTAGCGACGAATTGTCAAACCTTGGCCCCGAGGCCATCCGATGAGCTGGCGGGTGGCGAATGCCTGCGCCGAACGGAAGTTCGGAAGTGCGACGCGCAAGCAGATCATCATGTTTCTGGCGGATAAGGCTTCGGATGATGGGTCGGGCATCTGGTGTTCCAAGGGGACGATCCAGAGGCACACCGAACTAGGCGAGACGACTGTTAAGCGGACGATCCGGGATTTCTTGAAAGAAGGCATCCTGATCGAGACCGGCGCACGAGGATGCAAGAACGGGTTCACGGTTGTATACCGGATCGATCTGGCCAGGATCGAGGCCCTGGAGCTGACCGCAGAACCCGATATCGAGACGGGGGCCACAGTGGACCCCGTCCAGACTGGCCCCGGAACGGGGGCCACAGTGGCCGGGGTACCGGGGCCACCACGGCCCCCAAACCATCCTAAAACCATCCATAAACCACCTACGCGCGAGCGCGTGGCGGCGGAGGATGAAGAAGCTGAGAAGGTTTTGGCGGCCTATCCACCGGACCGAGTGCGGGGGAAGGCGGACTGTCTCAAACGGATCAGGGAGGCCTTGGACGATGGGACAGAGGTTGAGGACCTGTTGCAGGCCGTGAAGGCCTACGCGACCGAGAGCGCGGGTTTCACCCGTTCCAAGGTCTGTTTCTCGGATAACTGGTTCAAGTCGGGACGCTGGCGCACCTATGTCGAAGACATCGCAAAGGGCCGTGAAGAGGCGAAGGTCAAGGAAGCCGAGATGCTGGCAGGCCTGGCGAATTGGGTCACAGATAAGCATCCACTTTGCCGCCACATCACGCCCGGCCAGATCGACGCATTACTGGCCGCTGAGCTTGTGACACAGGCGCAAATTCAGGCGGCAGGCCTCAGATCATGAGCGTCACCGATCCCACCATAGCGCAAACAGCAAGGCGACCCATGTCATACGGCTGCGCCGATGACACGGGAGCTTGCGAGGGGCGGTACTCCTCCCCTTCGAACCCCACCGGCGCGGGCAAATCCCCCGCTAAAGAGCCGCTGACCGAGACCTTCGTCTTCCGCTGCACAGCGTCCGAGAAGATGCGGTTGCGCGCCAAGGCCGAGGCCGCTGGTCTGCCAGCCTCGACGCTGTTACGCGAGGCTCTTGGCTTGACCGAGGCCCGCCGCCGCAAGCCCATCCCCCGCGTTGATCCAACGCTCGTGTTGGCCGTCGGGCGCATCGGCGGCAACCTCAACCAGATCGCACGCTGGCTGAACTACACCATGAAGGTCGGGCGCACCGACCTCGACACGCTGACCGTCGCGCGCCGCCTTGTCGTGATCGAACGCCAGCTTGCCCAGCTCCTGGAAGAGGCGCGGCGGTGCTGATCAAGTTCTTCCCCAACGGCAAGGGCGCGGGCGCAGGGCCGGTCGGATACCTCGTCGCCGAGCGCGTGCTGACCTATGACGGTAACCGCGACCCGATCCGTGATGCCGACGGCCAGCCCATAATCACCACCCGCGACCCATTGCCCGAGGTCTTGCGCGGCAATCCCGACAGCACCGAAGCTCTGATCGACGCCAGCCGCCACCAGTGGACCTACCGCGCGGGCGTGATCAGCTTTGCGGATAGTGACGACCCGACCGAGGACCAACAGGCCGAGGTTATGGACGGGTTCGAGCGGCTGGCCTTCGCGGGGCTGGACCCTGAGCAATATGAGGTGCTCTGGGTCCGCCATCGCCACGAAGGCCGGGTCGAGCTCCATTTCTGCACGCCGCGCCTGGAGCTGACGACGGGCAAGAGCCTCAACATCGCGCCGCCGGGCTATCAGGACGCCTATGACAGCCTGCGGGACGTGATGAACCAGCGCCACGGCTGGGCCGATCCGATGGATGTGGAGCGGGCGCAAGAGGTCCGCGATACCATCGAGGCCCCGACCCGCGCCCAAGGCCGCGACGAGTTGCACGCTTGGTTGCAGGACCAGATCGACATGGGCCTGATCGCCGATAGGGAGAGCATGGTGGATGCCCTTACCGACGCGGGCTTCGACCTGCCGCGCACCGGCAAGGCCTACATCACCGCTCGGGATCAAGACACAGGCGAACGCTGGCGGCTGAAAGGAGAGATTTTCCATGAAGACTGGCAAGCCGACCCGGCTGAGCGAGAAGCTGAACGCGGAGCTCGACACGATCCGGGCCGAACACGCCGCCTCGATCTCGTCCCAGCTCAAGAGCTTCAGGATCGATTTGAAGAACATTGTGGGCGCCGCGCAGCATACCATCGCGAGCGATACGCGCCGCTTCCAGACCGAGACGGCGAACATCTTCGAGACGCAGCTGAGATCGATCCGCCTTTGGCTGACGATCTCGCCCTGGCTGATCGCTGGGATGGTGCTGACGGGGATCGCCTTGATGATGGCCGCGAGCTTCTTCTGGACGGTGCATCTGACACGCTCGGAGTTGACGGAGCTGGGCCTGACACGGATCGAAAGGCCCGAGGGGACATGGCTGATCTTGGACCCATCGAAGACGCGGCTCAGGACCTGCACAATGGGCGAACGGCACGTCACCTGCATACGGATCGAGGAGGACTAGATGACCCAACTGACAGCCTTGGAACGCGACTTGCTCGCCTGCGTCGAGCGGTTGGTGACGGCCTCAGAGGCCTCCGCGAAGGACTTGACCGCCTTGGAGACACGCTCGACCGGCAGGATCGAGCAAGAGCTGGCTGGCTTGAAAGACTGCGTGACCTTGCTCATTCGTTCACAAGCCGCATCCATGAAGGCCTTGAGCGGATTGCTGAACGACGAGGCGAGCTACAAGACGCTGGAAGAGAACTTGCAGCAGAGCTTGACCTTAGCGAAGACCGCCGCCGAGAGATTGAGGGACAGCTAGACAGCCAGGAGGCGCATGCGGAGAGGGGGGTGAGGCATTGAGAACGTCGCTGTTTCGCACGAAATTCGGCCTGCCTAATAAAGAATTCGTTTCCTTTCAACGAATAGCGACCTTGTTTCTGCCAGGTTTGACAATTAGTGCTCGCAGGAAAACTGATTGTATTGGCCTGCCGAAATGCAAATTGAGATTTCATTGTTATCAGATGAAGATTCTGGCTACTCGGCCCGAGACCTTGGCTTCTTGCTGCACAAACACCCCGATCATGTGCACACCAAGAGCACATCTGCTGGCGACGCCACCATTTTCTATACTGAGGTGTCGGAACAGCGCACGACCGCAGTCTTGCACCTCGAGGTTGATCCTGTTGGACTGGTTCGCGGCAAAAACCAGCAGGCCGAAGGCTTGCTGGCGCAGTACGTGAATGACCGCCCCTATGTTGCCAATTCATTCTTATCAGTGGCAATGGGACGATCCTTTGCGCAAACAATGGCGGGTAAATCTAAGGATCGTCAGGAGCTTGCAGATCGGCCCTTGGACTTTGAAATTCGTGTGCTTCCGGTTGCATTGGCTGGCGATGCTGAATTGTTGACGTCGTTGTTTGAGCCGCTTGGTTACACGATCCTGTCGCCTGATACGGTCGATGGCCTAATGGTCGTTGACCTCCGATTGAAGGCCAAACTCAGGCTCGCTGACATTCTCAATCACATGCATGTGCTGATCCCGGTGATGGACAATTTCAAGCACTACTTTGTGGCGCAGGAAGAGATCGACAAACTGCTCGCCAAGGGAGAGGGTTGGTTGGCCAACCACCCGGCGAAAGAGCTGATCACACGGCGCGCTTTAAAACATCGGCGCGCGCTTGCGAACCTGGCACTAGCGAGGCTCGAAGAAACCGCTGTGGTAGAAGACGATGACGAAGAAACACCCAAGCTGAAGCCCGAGGAGCAACTTGAAAAACCCTTGCGGCTCCATGACGTCCGGTTGGACACGGTCGCCGATCTCCTGAAGCAGAACAATGTCCATACAGTTCTTGATCTGGGATGCGGTGAGGGAAAGCTGATTTCCCGTCTTATCAAAGAGCGCGGGATTGATCGCATGGTTGGCGTTGATCCGTCAGTGCGCACGCTGGAAATGGCGCACAGAAAACTTCGGCTGCACCAAGCGGGCGATGCAATGTCCGAACGCGTGAAGCTGCAAATGGGCAGCCTTACATACGGGGACCGCCGATGGAAAGGTTTCGACGCCGCAACGCTTGTTGAGGTGATCGAGCATATTGAACCACATCGACTTTCGGCATTGGTCACATCCCTATTTGCAGACGCACGTCCCAGTTTGATCATCATCACAACTCCGAACCGCGAATACAATGTGCTGTTCGAGACAATGAAAGAGAACCAGCTTCGGCATCCTGATCACCGCTTTGAATGGACACGGAGCGAGTTTGAAACTTGGGCAAACGCAGCGGCCTCCGACAACGGCTACGAGGTAGACTTCGCGCCTCTTGGGCCAGTCGATGAACAACATGGCGGGCCGTCGCAGATGGCCATCTTCAAGTTGCGCAACGCATCATGACGAACGGGTGGAAAACATGAGCGAGCGCACAATCACTATCCCCGATTTTGCCCTGGTGGTTCTTATCGGCTCCACCGGGTCAGGAAAGTCGAGCTTTGCAAAGAAGCACTTTCTGGAGACCGAAATCGTTTCATCAGATACCTGCCGTGCGCTGGTATCTGACGACGAGACCAATCTTGCGGCCACTGGCGATGCCTTCGACCTGTTGAACTATACGGCGTCCATCCGACTGAAGCGGCGTTTGCTGACTGTCATCGACGCAACTTCTGTGAAGCGGGAGGATCGCGCGAAGTTGGTGCAACTGGCACGCAAATACCACGCTCTTCCGGTGGCGCTGGTCTTGGATATCGACCCCAAGATTTGTCACGAAAGAAACCAAAACCGTCCGAACCGCGACTTTGGAGAGCATGTTACCCGTAATCACTCGAAGGCGCTTCGCCGTGGCCTTCGAGGATTGCAGAAAGAGGGTTTCCGCCAAGTCCAGATCATGAAATCGCCTGAAGAGGTTGATGCCCTTCAGATCGAACGTCAGCCTCTTTGGACGGACAACCGTGGTGATCATGGGCCATTCGATATCATTGGCGATATCCATGGCTGCTTTGACGAATTGACCGAACTTCTCAAAACTCTGGGCTACCAAATTGATCCCTTTGAAGCCGGCGTAGAAGAGCTGATCCATGCCCGGCATCCCGAAGGGCGGATTGCGTTCTTCGTAGGTGACATCACGGATCGCGGCCCACGCAACCTGGATGCGCTGCGGCTCGTTATGGGGATGTGCGAGGAAGGGTCGGGCCGCTGTGTTATCGGCAACCACGACTTCAAACTGAACAAGTGGCTGAAGGGCCGGTCTGTGACGCAGACCCATGGACTCGACCTAACGGTGGCCGAGCTTGAGCAAACCTCAGATACGTTCCGCAAACAGGCCAGCGAGTTCATCTGGGACTTGCGGTCACATGCCTGGTTAGCGGACGGAAAGCTGGTCATCGCCCATGCAGGCCTCAAGGAAGAGATGCATGGGCGCGGCTCAGGCCATGTCCGTAACTTTGCGATGTTCGGCGAAACCACAGGTGAAGTGGATGAGTTCGGCCTTCCCGTGCGGCTTGAATGGGCCAGGGACTACCGTGGCAAGGCCGATGTTGTGTTTGGCCATACGCCGATGGCAGAGGCCGAATGGTTGAACCACACGATGTGCATCGACACCGGCTGCGTGTTTGGCGGCAAACTTACCGCCCTTCGATGGCCGGAACGAGAGACTGTTTCTGTGCCTGCAAAGCGCCAGTACGCAGTCCCTGCCAAGCCGCTGGATGCCGTTCAGTCACTTACGGCGCAACAGGACCATGACAAACTTCTGTACTTCGATGACTACGCTACCAAGATGCGGATCGAGACGCGATTCAAGTCCACGATCCAAATTCCCGAAGAGAACAGCCTAGCCGCTTTGGAGGTCATGAGCCGCTTCGCCGTCGATCCGCGTTGGTTGATCTACTTGCCGCCGACAATGGCGGCATGCCCCACCGCCACCGAAGGCCCGTTTCTGGAACGGCCAGAGCAAGCGATGGATCACTATGCCAGCCGTGGTGTCACCGATCTCGTCGTCGAAGAAAAGCACATGGGATCACGGGCACTGCTGGTTGTCACAAAGTCCGCCGAAGCAGCCAAAGCCCGCTTTGGTGTCGAGGATGGTAAAGCAGGTGTCATCTTTGCGAGAACAGGGAGGCCTTTCTTCAAAGACGAACAGATGGAAGCTGCAATTGTCAAAAGGGTCAGCGCGGCCATGAGTGCGTCTGGACTTTGGAAGCAACTTGGGTCTGATTGGGTGTTACTGGATGCCGAATTGATGCCGTGGTCGGCAAAGGCCCAGGATTTGCTCAAGCGCCAATATCTTCCAACTGTTTCAGCGGCCGAACAATCGGCCGCTGCGCTGTTGGGTGCTTTGGCCAGCAAAGCCGAGTCAGAAGAGCTAGAGCAACTACGCGCCAAGGCCGAAGTCAGACTTTCCAACGCCAGGCTTATGTCCAAGACCATCGACGGATATTGCTGGGACGCTGACAATATCGATGACTATCGCGTCGCCCCGTTCCACATTCTGGCGTCTGAGGGAAGCGTGCACGTCGATCAGCCACACACATGGCATATGGCAACCATCGAGAGTCTGGCCAAATCAGACCCCATCCTCCAACCGACTGGATGGAAACGCATCGATCTCAACGACATGAAACAGCGTGAGACAGTTGCAGAGTGGTGGCTCGCGCACACGGCACAAGGAGGCGAGGGTCTGGTGTTCAAACCAAACGCTTTCATTGTGCGAGGCGAGAAGGGTCTCATTCAGCCGGCAATGAAAGTCCGTGGACGTGACTATCTCCGCATAATCTACGGTCCGGACTACGACCTGCCTGAAAACATTGAGCGGCTGCGACAGCGTGGCTTGGGTCGAAAGTTTTCGCTGGCAGAGCGTGAGTCCAAACTAGGCTTCGAAGGGCTGCATCGGTTCGTAGAAGGAATGCCACTGTCCAAGGTTCACGAATGCGCTCTCGCTGTGCTAGCGCTTGAAAGTGAACCTGTAGATCCGAGGCTATAGCGAGAATGAATGCTGACGGGTTCGCCCGCCACCTCACAAAGTTCTTAAGCAATTTCGGCTCGATTTTCTGAAGGTGCTGGCTCGGAGTATATGAAATGCCTTGCGCTTTCATCCACTTCAAGTGTCGCGCCATCAATCACGCCAACGGCAAGGCCCGCATTCACCCGCCGCGCCGGTCTTCCCGCACTCAGCCACTTCTCAGCCTTGTCGACTGCGAAACGCCCTCTGCGTTTTCCACCGCCCTTGCCTAGCGCAGCATCCATAATAACAACGGCAACTTCCTCCATCCGGAAAAGCCCACCTTGACTTGGCGGGGGCATCTTACGCTTTTGCAGGGATTGGCGCGTCACATCCAAACGCTTGGCCACATCTGCCAGACTAACGAGATCGGGCCGAACCTCCCTCAAGACAGTGCCCGCGGGCAAATGATTATGAATCGCACGCGCTGCATTGAGGATTGCATCCTCTGCGCGTTCATTCGCTGCTTCCATCGCAACACCAAGCATGCCAGGCACACCTGTACCGACAATCGCGTCTTCAAAACCTGCTTCAAAGACCGCATCCATCAAGTCGAACGCGTCATGCTCACCCTCAGGAAGAGCAAAGATCAACTCGAACTCGATTTCTGCCATTTTATTCATCCTCTTGCGCGTCTTCGTTCGCGTTGACGGGCTTCGTGCAACCTAGCGCCCGGCTTCTCAATTGCCGCGCAAAGCGGCCCGGGTTCTGGGGCGTGGACCAGACACCCATCTGACAAAACTCACCGCACCTGCAGTCGGGATCATTGTTCGGACACCGGATCAAGCCCCAAGCATGACCGCGCCCGGAACGCAGAGTGACCGTCCAACCCAAGGCCTCCAACTCACGTAAAACGGCCTCAATCTCTTTGGACTTGTGCGACTTTCTAGACATCAAATAGTTCTTTCAAGTTAAGTTGTCAATCGACAACTTATCCTAGCGCCGCTGCATCTTCACTGTTTGGCGCTGGAAATACGCCTCGATGCTGATCGCCAATGCGAAAGCTGGTGACGCAATGACCAGCGCAACGGTCGAGATCGCCAGCAGCGCGGCCAACGCCCCAACGGGCACAGCGCCGCCAACCATCACCAACGCGAAGCACGGCAGGTAGATAACTGCGGCGAACAGTACGATGTGAAAGATCGGGGCTGTGAAGCGCGCAAGGTCATTATGCAGCCGCTCGATCACGACCATTTTCTGTCTTTGCCAGTGTGGCAGCTCCGTGATTTGCATCTGTTACTCCCTCAACAATTCGATCCAAGTGTGAACGTCTTCCATCTTGATCTCCGGCCCATCGATATGAGACCGATACCACCGTGCCACGATGGCCCCGCGCTTCTCGCTTTTGATCCGAATGCCTTGCTCGATCAGGAAACGATCCAGAGAGGTTTCAAACTCTTCCAGCGCGTCGATATCGTGCTGCACGCGCGCAGCTTTCGTGCCCAGAAGAATCCAGGTCACATCGGCCCCAAATTTCTCATCGAGCATGACCAGGGCCTCAATCGGCAGCCCCCGCTCGCCCTTCTCATAGCTATGATAGGCTCGCAGCGAGACGCCGATTTCCTTGGCCATGTCCGACTGGGACAGTCCGATTTCATTGCGCGTGATTGCAAGTCTGGCCCCTATGCCAACGAGCAAATCGGTGGTTTTTTGCCTCAAAAGCGGCTTCCTGTTGACGGATGTGCTAATTTTTACAAGTATGCAAAAAATGGCACAATTATGGTTCTTCTGTATCTGACCATGCCAGCCGCGCCAAAACAACCGATTCCGCTCAACCCCAATGAAGGAGGTCATTTTGCAACAAGAACGCCTGCTTTCACCCAAACAGCTCAGCGAGATCGTGGGGCTCAGTCCTGCGCAAATTCGCGCACTCATGAACACCGGGAAACTGGAGTTCGTGGAGATTTCATCGAAGACCAAGATGCTGACGATGAGCGGCTGGGAGCGGTTTCAGAAGAACGCAACCAAGGTCAAAAGGGCCGAGGGTTCGGCGGCGAATTGATGGGGGTGTCAGGCCATGGCGACGACCAATCTCAATATCAGCGTGGTAGATAAGCGCATGCTGAAGCAATCCGAGGCCGCGAGCTATGCCGGTTTGCCTGTGAAGCATTTCAAGGCCGCTTGTCCGGTGCGCCCTGTGGAGTTGATGCAAGGTGCGCTGCGCTGGGATCGCCGTGATCTCGATCTTTGGATTGATGATGTGAAATCGGGTTCCGTGACCGACACCCGCGAAACCATTCTGGACCGCCTTTGATGACACAGGTGCGGGTCAAAGGGTTCAAGATTTTCAAGGACCGGCACGGGAAGCAGAGATGTTATCATCGCGAGACTGGCCACAAGGTTGACCTGACCAATGCGCCTATCGGTTCAGCTGAGTTCTTTGCAGAATGTGAGACGATCCGTGCCATCGCTGAGGCTCAACGAGCCAAGGCTCCAAAGACCGGAACGCTTGGTGGGTTGATCCAGTCCTACTTCGAAACCGAGCACTATCAGAACCTTGCCGAAGCCACGCGGCGCGATTACCGTAAATGCGCTGATTTCCTTGAGCCGATCCGCGACACGCCGATCCATGTGATCGACACACCCTTGATTGCGGGCATCCACGACAAGGCCGCGAAGAAGATTGGCTGGCGGCGGGCGAATATGGTCCGCACACTTCTAAGCGAGGTCTTTCGCTACAACATCCCGAAAGGGCTAATCTCCGCGAACTTCGCGAAAGACGTGATCCCCAAGCGCCGCCCGCGCGACCGCGCCTATGCCAACCGCCCTTGGACCATTAAGGAACGAGACACCGTCTTGGGCAAAGCCAAGCCCCACGTACGCGTGGCCCTCGCCTTGATGATGAACACCGGGCTCGATCCGTCGGATGCCCTGCGCCTGCGGAAGGATCAGGTTGATGATGGCACGATTTGGGGCGTGCGCGGCAAGACCGGCGAAGAGGTCGCGATTCCGGTCAGCCCGACGCTTCAAGCCGCCCTTCACCGCATGCCAGACCATGGGGCCGAGACTGTGCTTTCCAATTCGCGCGGCGAAGCTTGGACCTACAACGGCTTCTCAACTGTTTGGCACCGCTTCAAGACCGCCCTTGAGAATGAAGGCCTTATCGAAAAAGGCCTGACCCTCAAGGGCTTGCGGCACACGGTCGCCACGACTTTGCGCGAGGCGGGGCTGGATGAACGCCGCATCGCGGACCTTCTAGGGCAGAAAACACCATCCATGGCGCGGCACTATTCGCGGTCCGCGAACCTTGCCGACAAGAACCGCGAGACCATTGCCACACTGGAAGAAGAGAACCGAAGGCGGGCAGAAAGTGTCAAACCTTCGCAGAAAAGCGTCAAACCTGACCAAAAAGAGGATCAGCCATGCGCAGAAAATACAAACATATCATATTGCTAAGTGGTGCCCGGGGGCGGAATCGAACCACCGACACGAGGATTTTCAATCCACTGCTCTACCCCTGAGCTACCCGGGCACGGGTGAACGATCGTCGTTCGGGTGGCGGCGTTCTATGTGACGGGGTGGGTCGTGTCCAGAGTGATTTTGCGGGAAAACGGCGAAATGCTTCCGTCGATTCAAATGGGAGTTCACGACCGTCTCCCGCCGGGCTTTGGCTTGCCATAGGCCGCGTGATGGGCATGGTGTGGGCATGGTGCCGAGTTTTGAATACGAAGCCGCCTGCGCGCGCGATGGGGTCACGCGGATTGCCGGTGTTGACGAGGCGGGGCGGGGGCCTTTGGCGGGGCCCGTGGTGGCTGCGGCTGTCGTCTTTTCGCAGGACAGCGTGCCTGACGGTCTGAACGACTCGAAGAAGCTGAGCGCTACCACACGCGCTGCACTTGCAGAAGAGATCCTGTCCTGCGCCGACGTCGGAGTGGGCCTCGCATCGGTCGAGGAGATCGACACGATCAACATCCTGCGGGCAAGCCACCTTGCCATGTGCCGTGCGATCGCGGCTTTGTCGCAAGGTCCTGATCATGCGTTGATCGATGGCAATCTGATCCCTCGCGATCTGACCTGCCAGGCGACGGCAATCGTCAAGGGCGACAGCCTCTCGCTCAGCATCGCTGCGGCGTCGATTGTGGCCAAAACAAGGCGCGATGCGATCATGTGGGATTTGGCGCAACAGTACCCCGGCTACGGTTGGGAGACAAACCAGGGCTATCCGACGAAGTGTCACAAAGAAGCCCTCCGAAATCTCGGGGTGACCCCACATCATAGACGTTCGTTCAAACCCGTACACAACATCTTGTGACAAGACAAAATCATAAGCCACTGATTCAAAAAAGAATTTGACCGCGAATCGGCTTTGACTCATCTTTTGATCCAATCACGAGAGCGCAGAAACCGCGCCGGGACGATAGGCAGAGAATGACAAAGATGACCAAGCCGAACAGCGCGGATGCGCTGCCGATCAACACGATTCTAGAGGGCGATTGCATCGACGTGATGAACGGCTTGCCCGCCGCATCTGTCGATCTGATCTTCGCTGATCCGCCCTATAATCTGCAGCTCAAGGGTGATCTGCACCGCCCCGACAATTCGCGCGTGGATGCGGTGGATGACGATTGGGATCAGTTTTCGAGCTTTTCGGCCTATGATCAGTTCACCCGCGATTGGCTGAAGGCGGCGCGGCGGCTGTTGAAGCCGGATGGTGCGATATGGGTGATCGGGTCCTATCACAACATCTTCCGCGTGGGAGCCGCGTTGCAGGATGCGGGCTACTGGATCCTCAACGATGTGGTGTGGCGCAAGTCGAACCCGATGCCCAATTTTCGCGGCAAGCGCTTTACCAACGCGCATGAGACGATGATCTGGGCCTCGAAATCTGAGGGTGCGAAATACACGTTCAACTACGAAGCGCTGAAAGCGCTCAATGAGGGCATTCAGATGCGCTCGGATTGGGTGCTGCCGATCTGCAACGGCGGTGAACGGCTCAAGGATGAGGACGGCGAGAAGGCGCATCCGACGCAGAAACCTCAGGCCTTGCTTCACCGTGTTCTCGTTGGATCAACCAAGCCCGGCAATATCGTGCTCGACCCATTTTTTGGCACGGGCACCACTGGTGCGGTCGCCAAGATGCTGGGTCGTGACTGGATCGGGATCGAGCGGGAAGACAAGTACCGGACCGTCGCCGAAAAGCGGATCGCGGCAGTGCGCCGCCTGGACAAGTCGTCGCTCGAAGTCACGGCAAGCAAACGCGCCGAACCGCGCGTGCCCTTCGGGCAATTGGTCGAGCGAGGGATGCTGCGTCCGGGAGAAGAACTGCACAGCATGAATGGGCGTCACAAAGCCAAGGTTCGCGCCGATGGCACGCTGATCGGCAACGATATCAAGGGATCGATCCATCAGGTCGGTGCGCATCTCGAAGGCGCGCCAAGCTGTAATGGCTGGACCTATTGGTGCTTCAAACGCGACGGAAAAACCGTGCCCATCGACGTGCTGCGTCAGCAGATCCGCTCCGAATTGGACTGAAGCTCACAGAACACCGCCGGTGCCTGCGGCCAATGTCCGCGGCACTCTAACTTGCCCCGCCAACGTTGGCGGGGCTTTTTTGTATTACAAAGCGAACGGTCCAAGCATGTCACTTTGCGTGGTCGCCAATGTCCGGAAGGCGGCAAGTTGCACGGCGTTGCTGTTTTTGATGGCCAAAACAGGTGTGATGCCGCTTGCAAAGAGCCGTTCTGCCTGGGTGTCGGTGAATGCTACCTCGGCGCAAGGTAAGATTGCCCGTTCGCCAGCATCATCGAACACGATGTAAGGAAGATCACCGATTTGAAGGCTCTGGTTCAACCGCATCTGCCACCCGTCCATTGCGAAGGCTTGAGCGATCAGGATCGCGCCTAGAAGCGCGGGCGCGCCCCACAGCAAATTGTCGGTTTGCGGTTTCCCACTACCAAGCTCCTCGAATGCGAACGTGTCCAGAGGATCGGACGTTTTACCGTAAGGTTGCCGCAAGAGAAATCTTGGCGCAAAGGCGCAGATCTGCGCAGCGAGCGGGGTGTCCCGGAGGGCCATAAACTTGTCCTCGTTCGCTTCGGCGGACAGAAGCACATCCCAGCTATGCGCCCCGAAAGCATGTGGCGAGAGTGAGGCCAGCACGAGACCTCCGGTGCGCCCCGCCATTGCGGCGAGTGTCCCGAGCAAACGCTGATCGTCGTCGTGCTCTCCGAAGCTGAAATCTGTCACGATAAAAGTGAAAGGAGCGTCGGCGTGATCCTCCACAAGCCTCCGGTGCAGGTCCGAAGCGTCCGGGGCCGAACCTCCCGGTCCCATCGCCTCCAGAACCTCGGATTTGCCAACATTCCAGACATGCAATGCCAGAGTTTCGTCCATGTCGATGCGTGACACCAGCATATCGAGGCCGCGCCACGCAGCCTCAATTGCCTGGAAGGTCGTGTCACGCAGGATGCTGCGTAGATGCGCGGAAACGGCCGCCTCGATGGCCGCGATGTATGGGTCTGCTTTTGGTTCGTCGTTTGGCACGATGTGATCGGCGATAGCCTCTTGGATAAGTTGACTGAGCGGGTCGCCGGGGGACTCGGCGGGCATGCCCTGAGTTGGAGTGCCAAAAAGACGGTTCATCGTTTCGCTGTCGCTTTCGTCGGTCCCACCAGCGTCGGGCGCGTTCTGCAGCGCAGAAGACAGAAGCTCCCGCACGGTGCGGGCGGCATGATCGAATGTGGTGGGTGTCCGAAGTGACTGGCGCAGGTCAAGCAACTCTTTGAGATCACTGTGCTCGGACAACAGATGGTCGGGGTGAAAATGGTGAATGTCCCGAATGTCGAACCCGCGATTGCTGATATTGATGTACGGTCGTTCTTCGACCAAGAAATCGTCAAATACATCAACGTCCATGCGCCGCAATGGACGTGTCTTCAACGAATGGTTCAGGCGCGACTCACATGTGGCGCCAAGGTCGGTCATGAACAAAATGCGCATTGGTTCTTGCGTCGCAAGGCGCTGGGAAGATGGGCGCTTGCCAAGGTCGAATTTGAAATCGGGAGTCTGGGACATCTTAAAATCCTTCGTCAAAAAATGGACGGCATCGCCAGCCTAGCTTGTCTCGACGGCTCCACCAAAGACATTGCGTCGATTGCAATGGCTTTCCCTGGCCTCTAGCACTGTCTATCAGGCACGCATTCATCGAGGCGGAGACCCAGAATGGACATACGCGCAATCCTGATGGGTCTTGCCTTTGCGGTGATGTGGTCCTCGGCTTTCACATCGGCCCGCATCATCGTCGCGGACGCGCCGCCGCTGATGGCCTTGGCACTGCGCTTTGCGATTTCTGGTGCGTTGGCTGTCCTGATCGCGTTCTGGATGGGGCAAAGCTGGCGACTGACGCGGTCGCAGTGGCGGGCGACGATCATCTTCGGCATCTGCCAGAACGCGCTGTATCTCGGGCTCAACTTCGTTGCGATGCAGCGCATCGAAGCGTCTCTGGCCGCGATCATCGCGTCGTCGATGCCTCTTCTGGTTGGCGTTGCCGGTTGGCTGTTTGCCGGTCAGCGCATGTCGTCACTTGGTGTGGTTGGTCTCATCGCCGGGTTCTGTGGCGTCGTTATCATCATGGGCGCGCGTCTGAACGCGGGCGCCGATCTTTTTGGCATCGGGCTATGCGTGCTGGGGGTCATCTCTCTGACCGTCGCGACGATGGCGTTACGCAATGCCAGTTCCGGCGGCAACTTCATGATGGTGGTCGGGCTCCAGATGCTTATTGGAAGCGCGGTCCTCTGGCCCGTCGGATTGGCGCTGGAAACCATCGACGTCACTCTGTCGACAAAACTCGTGCTGGCTTTTGCCTACACCACGCTCATCCCGGGGCTGGCTGCGACGCTGGTCTGGTTCTGGCTGGTCAATCGGATCGGAGCCGTCAAGGCCGCGACGTTCCACTTTCTCAACCCATTCCTTGGCGTGGCCATCGCGGCTGCGATCCTGTCCGAGGGTCTGGGCCTGACCGACATCATTGGTGTCATCATCATCACGGCCGGGATTCTCGCCGTGCAGCTGTCGAAGCAGAAGGTGGCGTAGGACCCGTTGTTACCCGATTGACCCGCGGTTCTCGCCGATCTGGCCTCGGTGCAGGAGAAGATGGTCGAGGATCACACAGGCCATCATCGCTTCCCCAACAGGAACCGCCCGGATGCCGACGCACGGATCGTGGCGGCCCTTTGTGATGATCTCGGTCTCTTTGCCGGATTTGGTAATGGTCCGCCGGGTTGACAGGATGGACGAGGTCGGCTTCACCGCAAACCGCACCACAATGTCCTGCCCGTTCGAAATCCCGCCCAAGATGCCACCTGCGTGGTTGGAGCTGTATTCCGGCCCGTCCGGCCCCATGAAAATCTCGTCTGCATTGGTCGTTCCGGTGAGTGTGGCAGAGGCCATGCCTTCACCAATCTCGACGCCTTTAACCGCATTGATGCTCATCATCGCCGCCGCCAGATCGGTGTCGAGTTTGCCGTAGATCGGCGCACCCAGACCCGCAGGAACACCGCGCGCGACGACCTCGATGATCGCGCCGACGCTTTCGCCTGACTTGCGCAACCCGTCAAGGTAGTCGGCCCACTCTGTCGCGGCCTTCGCGTCCGGCACCCAGAAGGGGTTGTTCTCAACTTCGTCCCAGTCGAACCGGTCGCGGTCGATGCCGTGTGGCCCCATTTGCACCATGTAGCCGGTGATTTGCACCCCCGGGACCATTGCCTTGATCGCCTCACGTGCCAGACCCCCTGCAGCGACCCGTGCCGCCGTTTCGCGTGCCGAGGAGCGCCCACCGCCGCGATAGTCGCGAATGCCGTACTTTTGCCAGTAGGTGATGTCGGCGTGACCAGGGCGAAATTTGTCCATGATGTCGGAATAGTCTTTTGA
Source organism: Marivita hallyeonensis (assembly GCF_900129875.1). Taxonomy (GTDB): domain Bacteria; phylum Pseudomonadota; class Alphaproteobacteria; order Rhodobacterales; family Rhodobacteraceae; genus Marivita; species Marivita hallyeonensis. The sequence continues at coordinate 122,116 of NZ_FQXC01000001.1, forward strand.
TCGCTGGTCGGTATTCTCGATCATCAGTTGGATCGGCGTGCCGGTAGTCTGGCCCTCGAAGACGCCTGACAGGATCTTCACTTCATCGGCCTCGCGCCGCTGGGTGGTATACTTGTTCTGTCCGGGTTTGCGCCGGTCGAGCCAGTGCTGGATCATGCTTTCATCAATCAGCACGCCGGGCGGGCAACCGTCCACTGTCGCGCCAAGCGCCGGCCCGTGGCTTTCGCCCCAAGTGGTGACGCGGAAGAGATGTCCAAATGTGTTGAGGCTCATGGCGGTCTCCTGTTCGCGCTTTCCTAGGGCGTTGTGCGCGGGCCCTCAAGGGGGTTGGGGGCGCTGCCCCCGGCCTTCGGCCTCCCCCGAGGTATTTTTGAAACGAAGAAGCACAACGCGTTTCACCTTGAAGCGATGGGCGGGACGGTCTACCTCTCATCCCACCTCGGGGTGCCAGCGTCGCTGGCTGAGATGCGCTTTGCGAACCCGTTGAACCTGAACCGGTTAACACCGGCGGAGGGAAGGTCTGGACTCGCTCCTGCTTTGCCCTCTCGTCGCAAAACAGGAGGATGCCATGAAACCGGCCCTTATCTTTGCTGCGGGATTGATTGCGTCGACCACCACGGTGGTGGCGCAGGACAAGCCCGTTTTGACCGTCTACGCAGGTGATTACATCGTTTCGGAATGGGGTCCCGGCCCCAAGATCGAAGAGATGTTCGAGGCGCAATGCGACTGTGACCTGCAGTTCAAGCCGGGCGATCTCCTGCCGCGGATCCTGCTCGAAGGGGAACAGACCGATGCCGATATCGTTTTTGGTCTGAACACCGACGTGACCAAGCGGGCGCGCGAAAGCGGTCTGTTTGCGCCGCATGGGCAGGATACCTCATCCCTGACCCTGCCGGTGGCGTGGACCGACGATGTGTTCCTGCCGTTCAACTACGGGCACACGGCCTTTATTTACAACGAAGAGCGTATTTCGGATGTGCCCGAGAGCTTCGCCGCGCTGCTGAACGCGCCGGATGACCTCAAGATCGTCATTCAGGACCCGCGCTCTTCGATCTCGGGTCTCGCCTTGGTGCTTTGGGTGAAGGCGGTGTACGGCGATGGCGCCGAAGCCGCGTGGGAACAGCTGGCACCGAAAATCCTGACGGTGACCAAGGGATGGTCCGAAAGCTACGGTCTCTTCACCGATGGTGAGGCCGACATGGTGCTGAGCTACACCACATCACCCGCCTACCACATCATCGCCGAAGATGACCGTACCAAGAAGGCGGCGATCTTTCCCGAAGGTCATTATTTCATGGTCGAGCTGTCGGCCAAGGTGGCGGGAACGGATGTGCCGGACTTGGCGGATCAGTTTCTTGCTTTCCAGCTTTCTGAAGAGTTTCAGACAATGATCGCCACCGGGAATTGGTCTTTCCCGGCCAGACTGGATCCGGCGCAATGGCCGGAGGGGTTCAAGGAACTCAACCTGCCAGAGAAAGTGCTGTTCTACGACGAAGATGAAGCCGCCGCCCTGCGCGACGAAACGGTTGAGGAATGGCGGCGCGCCTTGTCGCAATAATCGCGGCAGTGACCGTGGCCGGTCTGGTGATCGGCCCGGTCACCGCCGTGATCCTGCGCGCCGAAGCGTTCACCGGGTTCACCGCCGCCGATTGGCAAGCGCTGCGGTTCACCTTGCTGCAAGCGACGCTGTCTGCGGCGCTGAGTGTGGTCTTCGCCATTCCGGTGGCGCGCGCGCTTGCGCGGCGACGCTTTGTCGGGCGCGGGGCTCTGGTTGCGCTTCTCGGGGCTCCGTTCATCCTGCCGGTGATCGTCGCGGTGCTCGGTCTGCTCGCGGTGTTCGGTCAGTCTGGACTGCTCAATCGGGTCCTGGAGCCTTTGGGCCTTCCAGAGCTGCAGATCTATGGCTTGCACGGCGTCCTCCTCGCGCATGTGTTCTTCAATCTCCCCTTGGCCACGCGGCTTATCCTGCAGGGATGGCTTGCCATTCCGGCGGAACAATTCCGCCTTGCCGCAACGCTGGGCATGGGACGGCGCGCGATTTGGTCCGCGATCGAGGCACCGATGCTGAAGCGGATCGTGCCCGGTGCCTTTGCGGTGATCTTCGTGATTTGCCTCTCGTCCTTCGCGGTCGCCCTGACATTGGGTGGCGGTCCACGCGCGACGACACTGGAACTGGCCATTTATCAGTCGATGCGCTTCGATTTCGATTTGGCCCGCGCCGCTGTGCTGGGACTTCTGCAGCTCGCACTTGCCTTGACGGCAGGCCTGATCGCCCTGCGGGTCACATCCTTGCCGGTGGCCGCGAAAGCGTTTGACCGCGCTGTGCCGAGATGGGACCGCACGAACGCAAGCGCGCGGATCGTCGATGCCGTCTGGATCACCATCGCAGCCCTGTTCCTTCTGACACCGCTCGCGATGGTCGCCGTCAATGGGCTGACGGGTATCACACAGCTTGGACCGTCGGTCTGGCAGGCGGCAGGGCACTCGATCACGGTGGCCCTGGGGTCGACGGCGCTCTGCGTGCTCTGGGCGCTGCCCTTGGCCACCCGCTGGGGAGAATGGCTCGGCTTGGCAGGGATCGCCCTGTCGCCACTCGTTCTTGGCATAGGCCTTTTCCTGATCGTGCGCCCCTTTGCGAACCCGTTCGAGCTTGCTCTCTATGTCACGGCCACCGTGAATGCGTTTGTGAGCCTTCCCTTCGTGCTGCGCATCCTGCGACCCGAGACCGAAGCGATCCGCGCGGACTATACACGGTTGCGGCAGGCAGTTGGCCTGTCCGGATGGGCATGGTTGCGTTGGGTCTTGCTTCCGCGTCTCAAACGGCCGCTTGGCTTTGCCGCGGGGCTCACGGCGGCGCTGTCGATGGGCGATCTCGGGGTGATCGCGCTCTTCGCCGACCCGGACCGCGCAACACTGCCCCTGAAAGTGTACCAGCTCATGGGCGCTTACAGGATGGAGCAGGCGGCAGGCGGTGCGTTGCTCTTGCTCTTGCTGAGCCTGGGCCTGTTCTGGCTCTTTGATCGGGGAGGGTGGGTTGGCACTGCGACTTGAAGATATCCACGTGCGCGCCGGAACCTTCGACCTGCACGCAAGCCTGAGCATAGAGCCCGGTGCCCGCATTGCCGTCATCGGAGCGTCAGGTTCCGGCAAATCAACCTTGCTGGATGTGATTGCGGGGTTTCGGATGCCGGAACGCGGGCGATTGTACTGGGCCGAGCGGGACATCACGCGTTTGGCTCCGGCTGACCGTCCCGTCAGCATCTTGTTCCAGGACATCAACCTGTTTCCCCATCTGACCATCGGCCAGAACCTCGGACTGGCTTTGAATCCCGTCACTGGTCGCTTGCGTAATGACGATGCCAGCACGATCGAGAACGTGCTGGCGAAAGTGGGACTTGCCGGTTTCGCGCCGCGTCGCCTGTCCGAGATGTCTGGCGGACAGCAAAGCCGCGCTGCGCTCGCGCGCGTTCTGGTGCAGGCGCGGCCAGTGCTGCTTCTTGACGAACCGTTCGCCGCCTTGGGGCCTGCGCTCAAGGACGAAATGCTGGACTTGGTGACCGAGGTCGCGAGGGCCGAGAACCTCACGGTGCTGCTCGTTTCGCATGATCCGAAAGACGCGCTGCGTTTCGCGCCACAGACGATTGTCGTTGACGATGGTCAGGTGTTCGCGCCGCAGGACACCCGTACCCTTCTGGACAATCCACCGCCCGGCCTGAAGGCTTACCTTGGCGGCGCCTGACGCGGCAATGACACCAGCAACGAAAAAAGCCCCGCCGAACGGGCGGGGCTTTCCAATGAATTCGCGGTGAAAGTTATTCTTTCACGCGTGCCTTGACCGGCGCCCAGATGCGCTTGTTGGTCAGGTAGAGCAACACCGACAGGATGGTGAGGAACACAACCCCGACGAAGCCCGCCTGCTTGCGCGCCATCATCTTCGGTTCCGCCGCCCACATCAGGAAGGCCGCCACGTCCTGCGCCTGCTGTTCAACCGTGGCTTCAGTGCCGTCTGCGTATTCCACGTCATCGCCGTAGAAGACCGGTGCCATCGAAATCCAGCCGCCCGGGAACGCCTTGTTCTCGTACAGGATCGTTCCGGCTTCTTCCTTTTCCTCGCCAGTATATCCGGCCAGCAGGGAGGCAATGTACTCGGGTCCGCCCATACCTTTGAAGAACTGGTTGATACCGAGGCCATAAGGACCGGAGAACCCGGCACGGGCCTTGGCCATAAGGCTCAGGTCAGGTGCACCGACGGCATTGTTGGCCGGGAAGTGGTCGACGGGTGTGGCGGGACGGAAGTCCTCGATCGCCTCATCGTAGACTTCGTAGTTCTGCTCCGCATAGGCGCGGACCTGATCTTCAGGCATACCCGGACCGTCCGAGGCGGACAGTGTCCGGATCGGCACGTATTGCAAGCCGTGACATGCCGAGCAGATCTGGGTGTAGACCTGCAAGCCACGCTGCAGCTGTGCCTGATCGTAGGTGCCGAACGCGCCTTCAAACGAGAAGTCGAAATTCGTCACTTCTCCGGTCTTTCCGGCGGCAAACGCGCCGGAAGCCGATGCGATGGCGATGGACGCCACTAGGGCAAGTTTCTTAAGCATTGGTGCTTGTCCTTTCTTACTCGGCCGGTGTCGCAGCAGGTGCGCCATCGGTTGCCGAGGACTTGCCATAATGCGCCTTGAAGTCTTCTTCGATGGTGTCCGGCTGCGGCAGCGGCTTTTCAAGCACGCCAAGCAGCGGCAGGATCACGAGGAAGTAGGCGAACCAGTAGGTGGAGCCGATCAGGGCGATGTATGGGTAGATGCCTTCAGCAGGCATCGCGCCGACCCAAGTCAGAACCACAAAGTTCACCACGAAGACCCAGAACCACATCTTGAACATCGGACGGTAGCGGCCAGAACGGACGGACGATGTGTCCAGCCACGGTGCCAGCGCCATGACGGCAATCGCACCGAACATCGCCAGAACACCGAAGAACTTCGCGTCGATGATGCCGCCGGTCAGGAAGTTGACCGCGATGACCAGCCACACTTCGGTGTCGAACGCGCGCAGGATCGCGTAGAACGGCAGGAAGTACCATTCCGGAACGATGTGTGCAGGCGTCGCCAGCGGGTTGGCCTCGATGTAGTTGTCCGGGTGCCCAAGGTAGTTCGGCATAAAGCCGACGACCGCGAAGAACACCGCGAGGATTACCGCCAGAGCAAAGAGGTCCTTGATCACGAAGTAGGGCCAGAAGGGCAGCGTGTCTTTTTCCGCTTCCGCCTTCGACGTGCGGCGCACTTCGACACCGGTCGGGTTGTTGTTGCCCGTGGTGTGGAAGGCCCAGATATGCACGATCACGAGACCGGCAATCACGAACGGCAGCAGGTAGTGCAGCGAGAAGAAGCGGTTCAGCGTGGCGTTGTCCACGGCAGGTCCGCCCAACAGCCATGTCTGAATGCTCTCACCGATGAACGGGATGGCACCGAACAGGCCGGTAATCACGGTCGCGCCCCAGAAGGACATCTGTCCCCATGGCAGCACGTAGCCCATGAACGCCGTGCCCATCATCAAGAGGTAGATCAGCATACCGATGATCCACGTGATCTCGCGCGGGGCTTTGTAAGACCCGTAGTAGAGACCGCGGAAGATGTGCAGATACACCGCGATAAAGAACAGCGATGCGCCGTTCTGATGCAGGTAGCGCAGCATGTGGCCACCGTTCACGTTACGCATGATGTGCTCGACCGAGGCGAAGGCCAGATCGACATGCGGCGTGTAATGCATCGCCAGCACGATGCCGGTGATGATCTGCAGTGCCAGACAGAAGGTCAGCACGATCCCCCAGATCCACATCCAGTTCAGGTTCTTGGGTGTGGGGATCATGATGGTGTCGTACATCAGGCCGACAACGGGGAGGCGGCGATGCAGCCACTTCTCACCGCCAGTCGTCGGTTCGTAATGATCGTGTGGAATTCCAGACATTCGCGTGTCTCCTTATCCCAGCAGGATTGTTGTTTCGTCGACGAATTCGGCCGGCGGAACCGGAAGGTTCGTCGGCGCGGGACCCCTACGAATGCGGCCCGAAGTGTCATAGTGCGATCCGTGGCAGGGGCAGAACCAGCCGTTGTAATCGCCCGCTCCATCGCCCAGCGGCACGCAGCCAAGGTGCGTACACACACCCATCATGACAAGCCATTCGCCGGACTCGTCAAGCGCGCGGTTCTCGTCCGTCGCGGGTGCGCTGGCGTCGATATTTTCGTTCTGTGCAATTGGGTCGACAAGGTCCGAAACCTCGACAGCGCGCGCTGCTTCGATCTCTTCTGCGGTGCGCCGGCGGATAAACACCGGTTTGCCGAGCCATTTCACGGTAATTTGAGTGCCTTCGGAAACGCCTGACACGTCCACACGAATGGAGGACAGCGCCAGAACGTCGGCAGAGGGGTTCATCTGGTTGACCAGAGGCCAAACAGCGGCACCTGTTGCAACAGCGCCCGCACCAGCGGTTGCGTAGTAAAGGAAGTCCCTCCGGGTGCCTTCGTGGTGTTCTGCGTTGGACACGAGGTTTTCTCCATACAGAGGCCGATCGTCTGGCCAAGAATTCGGGTTCGGCCACAGACTCCTGCGGCGCTCCGAGGCGCTATTTAGCGGGCGACCCCCTAGCCGTCCACCTCTGGACGAACTAGGTTAGCGATAAGCGCCACTGTGTCGCGGCAAAAAGCGAGGCGCAGCGCTAACAATGCAGCTATGCTGCGTCGTCACGGTCAAATGGACGTCGGTCTGATGAAGAAAGCGATTCTCGCAGGGGTTTTGATGCTGGGCGGCACCGCTTCTCCGGCGCTCGCCGAGATGGAGCTGTCGATCTACACAGGCTGGCAGACCGCGCCTCACAGCCGCGTGCGTGGCGACTACCCCGGAACAGGTGCTGATTTCGACGCGCTGATCGGGTGGGAAGGGCGTTCGTTCGAGATGCCGCCCTATTACGGTGTGCGCGGCACGTGGTGGCAAAGTGAAACCCTCGGTTTCGGACTCGAATTCACCCACGCCAAGGTCTACGCCCCGGACGATGAAAAGGAAGAGATCGGGTTCTCCGACCTCGAATTCACCGACGGCCTGAACATCGTGACGGTGAATGCGTATCAGCGCTGGCCCGGTCTGTGGGCCGAGGGCAGCATCACTCCGTACATTGGCGGCGGTATCGGCGTGGCCATCCCGCATGTGGACATCGACACGACAACCGGGATCGAGGAATACGGATTTCAGCTCACCGGTCCGGCAGCGCGCCTGACGGCCGGCGTGACCTACGATCTGAATGATCGCTTCGCGGTTTTCGGTGAATACCAGTTCACCTATTCGCAGAACTCGGTCGATCTGCCCGAGGGCGGCGATCTCGAGACCGACATCAAGACAAACGCGCTCAATATCGGTCTGACGCTGAAGTTCTGATCTACTTGTCCCGCGCCAGCGCGCGGCGTGATCCGGGCAACATCCAGATCACCGTACCGATATAGATCAAGCTCAACACAACAAGCGCGATCCAGGTGTAGATGGCAATTGCCGCGCCGATGGCTGCAAATCCCACAAGGAACACTTTGACCCGGCGCTGGCTGATCCGCGTCGTCTTGAAAGACCAGACAGGGAACCGCCCGATCATCAGGAACCCGACCCCCGCGATGTAAATCGACAGCAGCACGTCCGAGATGATCTGGTCGCTGTCAAAGGCGAAAGACGCATACATCGGCAGCATCACAAGGATCGCTCCGGCGGGTGAAGGGATTCCCATGAAATAAGCGTTTTCCGCCGATCCGTTCTCGGCTTTCCGCGCCACGTTGAATCGCGCCAGACGCGTCACGGCGCAAATTGCGTAAACCAGCACCGCCAGCCAGCCCAACTGCCGCGTGTCATCCAGCGCCCAGACATAGAGCAGCATCCCCGGAGCCACGCCGAAGTTCAGGAAATCCGCCAGCGAGTCGAGTTCCGCGCCCATCTTGCTGTCGCTCTGCAACGCGCGGGCCAAGCGTCCGTCCACCCCATCGAGGATCGCCGCCAGCAGGATCAGTTGCACCGCAAGTTCGTAATTCCCCTGCAATCCGAACCGGATCGCCGTCAGCCCGGCCACGATGGCCGTCACCGTGATCATGTTCGGCAACAGCTGGATCAGTGTCAGCTTATCGCCGTTGCCGTTGGTCATTTGCCAAGATCCGCAATCACAGTCTCGCCCGCGATCATCGTCTGGCCGATCTTCACCGACGGCTCCACACCTTGTGGCAGGTAAATATCGAGGCGCGATCCAAAACGGATCAGTCCGAACCGCTCTCCGCGATCCAGAACCGCGCCTTCCTGCGTAAAGCTCACGATCCGCCGCGCCACAAGTCCCGCGATCTGCGTCACAGTCAGGATGCGATCATCCGACATCCGGATTACCAGCGAATTCCTCTCGTTGTCCTCGCTCGCCTTGTCGAGCGACGCGTTCAGGAACTTGCCGGGTTTGTATGCGATGGTTTCGACTTTGCCCGCCACTGGCGCGCGGTTCACATGGCAGTTGAAGACCGACATGAATACGCTGACACGGGTCAGCTCCTGCTCCGGCAACCCCAACTCGCGCGGCGGCACCGCCGGTTCGATGAGCGAGACAACACCGTCCGCCGGGCTGATCACAAGTCCGGGCGCGTCGGGCGTCACGCGTTCGGGATCGCGGAAGAAGTAGTAGCACCAGACCGTCAGGCCGACGCCGATCCAGCCCAGCACATCCTCGATCGCGAAGAGCACCAGTGTCACCGCCGCAAAGATCGCCACGAATTTGCGACCCTCGGGGTGCATCGGCTTGATAAACGTATCGGTCATCCGCATCGCGGTAGATTCCTCTGAAAAGATTGCGCGTCGGTAAACCGGGCCGCGCGAACGCGCAAGTCAGGCGCGACAGGACGACACGTCATCACTCGGGCTTTGTCGCCACCATGCTGTCGCGCTGTGAAAACGTCTCGTACCACGCCGCTAGCGTGTCGCGCCCCGTCCGCCACGACCGCGCATCGTGCCGGAAATCGAGATAGCCCAGGGCACAGCCAATCGCGATATGCCCCATATCCATGCGGCCGTTCAGGTGACTCATCCACCGTGTGTTCAACGCATCGAGCGCGCGGCTGACCTTTGACCACTGCCCCTCGACCCAGGGCTGATGCACCTTGTCTTCCGGTCGGAACCGCATCTCATACACCATGAGCACTGCCGCATCCATGATCCCGTCCGCAGTCGCCTCAAGCGTCAGCGTGTCCCACAGCCGCCGCTCGGGGTAGAGCCCGGCGTCAGCGCGCGCATCCAGGAAGCGGCAGATCACCCGGCTGTCATAGATCGTCGGTCCATCGGCGCGGATCAGCGCTGGGATCTTCCCGACCGGGTTCGCAGCGATGAGTTTGGAATCCGGCTCAATCGGGGATGCGGTCACATCGACCTGTTCCACATCCGCAAACTGACCTGTCTCATGCAAGGTCACCAGAACCTTGCGAACAAATGGTGACGGACCGGCGCGAAGAAGTTGCATGATGATGCCTCCCTGATGGTTGATGTGAAGCTAAGTGCTCCGGTCGGCATTTGCCAATGCAATCGGTCGACAGGTGAAAGGATGCGGCACCGGACCCTCGGCTTTCCGTCGTCGGAAAGCCGACACCCCTCACAAATCGGGCGGCTCTGTCATGAGCGCCGACAGCGCATCAAGCTCCGTCCCGATGCCTGCCGTCAACGCACGCGCCGCTCCCAAACGGGCTGCTTCGTCCTTGTTCTGTCCCAGCTTCCATGTCGCTGAGATGTCCGCGACCGCCATCCGGCACGGGACGATCATGCGCATCATTTTTTCCAGTACCTCTGGTGTCATCTTGTCCGTCGTCCAAGGCGTCTTGGGTGCCAGCCGCGCTTCGTAAAATGCCGACTGGGTATCAAGCACGCGCCGCATCTCGTCTTGCGGCAACCGCTCCAGCGTTCCAGTGATCTGCACCGCTACGTAGTTCCACGTCGGTACCTGATCCGCGACACCGTACCAATCGGGCGAAATATATCCGTCGGGCCCAGACACCGCGATGCGGGCGGGCAGGGGCACTTTCAAGGCACGGGCAATCGGGTTGGCCCGCACCAGATGGATCAACACCTCGGTTCCGTCCTCGGATATCAGGATCGGCACATGCGCGAGATTTGGCACCGGATCGCCGTTGATCACCAAGGTGCCGAACCCTCGGTCGCGCACGAGGGCGATGTCCTTAAGATGATCCTGGCTATGAAATGTCGGGTTTGGATGCATGGCTCATCTCACGGATTTAAACCGCACCTTGCTTGCCACGTCCGACCTTGAAACGCCCGGGAAACATTGTATCCGGACAATTATCCCGATTTGGGATGCGTTGCCTCGTAGACCTTCATCAGATGGACGGTGTCGACCGAAGTATAGGCCTGTGTCGTCGACAGGGAGGCATGTCCGAGCAATTCCTGGATCGCCCGCAAATCCCCGCCTGCAGACAAGAGATGTGTCGCAAAGCTGTGCCGCATCGCATGAGGTGTCGCGGTCGCGGGCAGGCCCAATTGCATCCGCGCCTGTTCCGTGACTTTCTGCACGAGCCTTGGGTTCAATGCGCCGCCCCGGACGCCGCGAAAGACCGGTTTGTCGGTCTCCGTCTCGAACGGGCAGAGCTTCAGATAGGTGGCCACCGCCTGCCGCGCGACGGGTAGTACGGGGACCACCCGCTCCTTGCCGCCCTTGCCGACGATCCGCATCGCCTCGCCCAGGGGAAGGTCGCGGCCCATCAACCCCAAAGCCTCGGATATCCGCAACCCGCAGCCATAAAGCAGCGTCACCACCGCCATATCCCGTGCACCGACCCAGCCTGTTTGCGACTGCTCACCGACAGTTGCGATCATCGCCCGCGCGGCATCTTCGTTCAGAGGACGGGGAAGCTTCTTCTCGAACTTTGGCGCGCGTGTCGACAAAACCGCGGTCGGTTCGAATCCCTCGCGTTCGGCCAGCCAGCGATAGAACGACTTCACCGCCGACAGCTTGCGCGCCAGAGACCGCGCACTTGCACCGCCGGATCGTGTCTGCGCCATCCAGGCGCGCATGTCCGTCACGGCAATCCGTGACAGCGGCGCAAGTCCCTGCGCGTCGCCTTTGTACTCGGTCATGAATGTGATGAAATCGACGACATCCGTCCGATACGCTGTCAGCGTATTCTCCGCCGTTCCCTTCAACGCCCGGCTTGCCGCAAGCCATCCCTCCAGAGCGTCACGCGCCGCCGGAGAGATCACGATGCTCACGACAACCAGCGCCGCATCTGACGCTCGAACACTCCGGTGAAGAACGTCAAAAGGTCCGTGCCTTGCTGCGGCGTGAACTGGTGCGGGTCTTCCGCGCCCATCACCAGCAAGCCTGGCAACCGTCCCGGACCGAAATCGAGCTTCAGACACGCCTCGGACCGGACCCAATCCGCCTTGTCGCCATAAATCTCGGGCTGGCCCCGCTCGATCTGGCGCAATGTCACCTGCCGTGCGGGGACATCCCGTCCAGCAGTGAGGTACTGGTCGATGAAACCGGGTGCCGCGACCGACAGAACTGACCCCAGCCGCTTGATCGCCGGGTCCTCATCGTTCTGCACCGATTCCAGCACCAGTTTGATCACGTCGACCCGCAGGATTTCGGCCACGTCGCCGCCAAGGTCTTTCAGAAATGGTTCGAACTCTACCGGGTCCATCAGACGCAGGATCGCACGATGCACCTGATTGGTTCCGGCCAGGTTTTCGTAGGCCGCCGCGATCACCGAACGGTGCGTGTCTTCCAGCCGGTCAAGACGGGCTTCGAGCCGGTCCATGGCAATGCCGCGCAGGTCCACGATGTTCCCGCCCATGGCGCGTTCATTCGCGGCGATCAAAGCGCGCATCAGGTCCTGATCTTCGAGAATCATGTCGGGGCGCGTCATGATCGTTTCGCGCAACGTATCGTCTATTTGGGGGCTGCTCATGCCATCCTCGGTATCGTCTTTGGCGCGAACCTATCAGGGACGCTGCCAAGATGCGCGCCTTTTTTCGGCCCGGAATGAAAACTGTGGCAGAAGCGCAGGGGCGCCTCAGATCAAACGATCTTGATGTTCGCCGCTTGCGCGTCCTTGACGAACTGATCCAGACCCTTGTCGGTCAGGACATGGTTCGCCATCGCCTTGATCACGCCCGGAGGGGCCGTTGCCACATCCGCGCCGATCTTGGCGCATTCGCTCATATGATTAGCCGACCGGATCGATGCCGCAAGAACCTGCGTCTCGAATCCGTAATTGTCGTAGATCTCGCGAATGTCGGCGATCAGGTCGAGACCATCCACGTTCAGATCGTCCAGCCGTCCGATGAACGGAGAAATAAACGTCGCCCCAGCTTTCGCAGCCAAGAGCGCCTGGTTGGCACTGAAACACAGGGTCACGTTCACCATCTTGCCTTCGTCCGTCAGCGTCTTGCACGCTTTCAGACCGTCCCAGGTCAGAGGCACCTTTACCGCGATGTTTTCCGCGATCTCGGCCAACTTGCGCCCTTCGGTGATCATGTCCTCCGCTTTGAGCGCAACAACTTCCGCAGATACCGGACCAGCGACGAGATCGCAGATTTCCTTGGTCACTTCCAGGATGTCGCGTCCGGATTTCTTGATCAGCGACGGGTTGGTGGTCACACCGTCCACCATGCCCAGATCATTCAACTCGGCGATGGCATCGATTTCAGCAGTGTCGACAAAGAATTTCATGGGGCTCGCTCCTCTCATGGGTTGGCCTTTCCTAACCAGCGCTTTACCCCAGTGCAACAACCACCGAAAGCAGGAATGATGGCGCTAACAGCCAGCTATTTCGATGAAGGCGCTCTGATCGGCGTACTGACAACGCAACCTCTGGACCGCGTGCTCGACTACCGCGCGCCCGAGGGCGGCTGCCATATCGGGGCGTTTGTCGAGGTGCCGCTTGGTCCGCGCAAGGTGCTGGGCGTAGTCTGGAGCGCCGGGCGCGGGGACTACGACCTATCCAAGATCCGCTCGGTCATTCGGGTGCTCGATGCCGCGCCGATGCGCGAAGAACTCATGACCTTTCTGACGCGCGCGGGTGATTACACCCTGACACCCATGCCCGCCATGCTGCGTCTTGCCACCCGCGCGCCGGGACTGGGCGATCCGCCGTCGATGCGCAAGATCTACCGTTTGGGCGACACCACCCCCGACCGCATGACCGACGCCCGCACCCGCGTGCTCGACGTGCTGCGCGACATGGGCGGGCTGTCCCTGACGCTCAAGGAACTGGCCGAAGCGGCAGGCGTGACCACGTCCGTCGTCAAGGGCCTTGCCAAGCTGGGCGCCGTCCGCGAGGAAGACAGCCCGCGCGACACGCCGTTTCCAACGCTCGACCCGACCTATGCGGGAAAGACACTCACCGACGATCAGGCAACAGCCTCGCAGATCCTGCGCGCCGCGGTTGCGACCCAAAGCTACGGCACGACACTCCTGAAAGGCGTGACAGGCTCTGGCAAGACCGAGGTCTATCTCGAAGCTGTCGCCGAATGTCTGTCCCAAGGCCGCCAGGCGCTGGTCCTGTTGCCCGAGATCGCGCTCACCGCAGAATTCCTGACGCGGGTCGAGGCCCGGTTCGGCGCGCGTCCGGCGGAATGGCATTCGGGGGTTACCATTACGGAACGCCGCCGCGTCTGGAAAATGACGGCGCAGGGCGGCGCGCAGCTTGTCGTGGGCGCGCGGTCGTCCCTGTTTCTCCCGTTCCGCGACCTCGGCTTGATCGTCGTCGATGAAGAGCACGACACATCCTACAAGCAAGAGGACGGCGTCTTGTACAATGCCCGCGACATGGCCGTGCTGCGCGCCTCGATCTGCGATGCGCAGGTGATCCTCGCCTCCGCCACGCCAAGCCTCGAATCCTGGGCCAATGCGGAGGCCGGCAAGTACACCAAACTCGAACTCACCTCTCGCTTCGGCGATGCCGTCCTGCCCGAAATGCGCGCCATCGACATGCGCAGCGAAGAGCTTCCGGGGTCAAGCTGGATCAGCCCGACCCTGCAACGGGCGGTGCAGCAACGGCTCGACAACAAGGAACAGGCGCTCCTCTTCATAAACCGCCGGGGCTACGCGCCTGTCACCATCTGCCGCGCCTGCGGCCACCAGATCGGCTGCGACCATTGCGACGCGCGCATGGTCGAACACCGCTTCCTGAAACGTCTTGTCTGCCATCAATGCGGCGAGACCAAACCGCTGCCGACCGTATGCCCGTCTTGCGACGCCGAAGACCGCCTCGCCGCCGTCGGCCCGGGCGTCGAACGCTTGGCCGAAGAGGCCCAGACACTCTTCCCCGAAGCGCGTCTTGCGGTGCTGTCCTCGGACATGTTCGGCTCCGCTCGTGCCCTGAAGGCCGAGATCGAGACCATCGCCGAAGGTGGCGCAGACCTCATCATCGGTACGCAACTGGTCGCCAAAGGGCACAACTTCCCGCTGCTCACGCTGGTTGGCGTGATCGACGCGGATCTGGGTCTACAAGGGTCAGACCTGCGCGCGGCTGAGCGGACGTTTCAACTCATGCGCCAGGTCGCAGGCCGGGCGGGACGGGCCGATAAGCCTGGGCAGGCGCTCTTGCAGACCTTCCAGCCCGAACACCCCGTGATCCGCGCAATCCTGTCAGGGGACGAGAAAAACTTCTGGGCCGCGGAAGCCGACGAGCGCCGCGCCGCAGGGGTGCCGCCCTACGGCCGTCTCGCCGGGATCATCCTGTCCTCACCGGACGTGCAAGAGGTGTTCGACCTCGGCAACGCGCTCGCCCGAAACGACGCGCCGCTCCGTCGCGCAGGGGCGCAAGTCTTCGGCCCAGCCCCAGCGCCGATTGCCCGCGTCCGAGGCCGCCATCGCGTCCGCTTGCTTGTGAAAGCCCGGAAAGGCACCGCGCTGCAACCCGCCCTCGCAGCTTGGGTTGCACCCTTCAAGCTCAAGGGAGAACTGCGCATGGCCATCGATATCGACCCGCAGAGCTTTTACTGACCTCTTAATGCGCGAATGTCCGGAGCGAGCCCGTCATGGACATTTCGGCACGTGCCAATACACATGCCGTATGTCGATGATCCAAGATCTAGAGCAAATTGTGAGAGCGGTTCTGCCGACCGACCCCAGCTTCCGAGACATCGGAAGCGAGGACATGGATCGTCACATCAACGTAGCCCGGCAGAATGCGCTCGCGAACGAGAAGGACGAATTCCTCCTTTCTCTGATGCGACTCCTGGCCTTGCCTGCGAACGGCCACACACGCTTGATCCCGAACGATGCCATCTCGGTTCTCCCTCTGAGGTTCGTGACCATCGGTACCTCAGTCCGCCTGCTCGATGCCGCGTCCGGTTTCGCTGAGGCGATTGGAGGTGAATTGGTTTCCATCAATGGTATTCCCGTGAGCGAGATCGAAGTCGCGTCCGATAAGTTTCTGGCGGGGACGAAACAACGAAAACGCGTCATCGGGCCGATCCTTTTCGCTTGGCCAAGCGCATTGAAACGCTTGAGTGTTTTGTCCGGCGACGACACAATCGAATTCCGGGTGCGCAATGAGGCGGGACGGATCAGCGAACTGGTTGTGGATACAGCCAATAGGATTTCTGGGTCCGTGTTCTACCCGCGAAACGAGCATGGGAAAGCCGACGCTTCCTGGTTTCCCAAGTCCTTTCTGGAGATCAAGGATTTCGGCCAGCGCGGTCTGCTGTTGGTCCTTCCGAGCTTCTTCGATCCCGGTGGAATTGATCTATCGAATGCGGTGTCCGAGGCGGCGGACCGCGTTAGATCGCGCCCCGGCACCCCCATTCTTGTTGACGTTCGAGGAAACACGGGCGGCAATTTTCTTCGAACCATGCCGTTGATCGACGCGATTTCGGACGGCGCAAAAGACCGACGGGTTGGATTGCTTGTCGACAAGTTCACCTTCTCCGCCGCTATCGTATTCGTCGCCATCCTGAAACACCGTCTCGGAGCACGGCTCAAACTTATCGGGGAAGAGATGGGGGACGGTCTGACATTCTTTGCGGAAGGGGGAACAACCGACCTGTCGTCCAGTGGCGCGGTGATCCGGTACTCATCGGCCTTTCATGATTGGGCTGGAGGTCGTGTCGACGAAACCACGCCAAGCGAGATCGCCGAAAAGATCGTCGCGGTCGGGACACTTGAACTGGACCGTAGTTGGATCGCAAATTCGGACGATGTTGAATCGCTGGATCGGTTCTGCCTGGAGATGCTCGACAGCCTGCACACCTCGACGAAGGAAAGCAAAGTCCGGCGCACCTGACCTGCCGTCAAACCTTAATGAACAGTAAATAGGTCCGATCCGGTCCAAATGTTTCGCGCGCGAAACAATAGGTCAGGGTGTGCTCCCTTTTGCCAACGGCGGCAGCCGCCCCACACCGTCCGCATATTTCCGTCCATGCCTTGTATGCCCCCGGTCGCCATTCTACATGGGCCTGCATGAAGCGCTTTATCCCCTTTATGAAATCGGACCCGGTCGTGTCTGTGGTCCGGTTGCAAGGCACCATTGCGGCAGGCACGCGCGGTACGCTGAGCGACGCCAGCTTGCGCGGTATGCTGGAGAAGGCGTTCCGCAAGGGCAAGCCCGCAGCGGTCGCGCTCGAGATCAACTCTCCCGGGGGGAGCCCCGCGCAAAGCTCTTTGATCGGTGCGCGCATCCGGCGCCTGGCCGAAGAGCACGAAGTGCCGGTTTACGCCTTTGTCGAAGATGTCGCCGCGTCCGGCGGATACTGGATCGCCAGCGCCGCGGATGAGATCTTTGCCGATCAAAGCTCTATCCTCGGTTCGATCGGCGTCATCTCCGCGAGCTTCGGCGCACATGTGTTCCTGCAACGCCAGGGCATCGAACGGCGCGTCTATACTGCTGGCAAATCGAAATCTATGCTCGATCCGTTCAAGCCCGAAACCGAAGAGGATGTCGCGCGTCTGAACAAGTTGCTTGGCCAGTTGCACGACACGTTCATCAATCAGGTCAAAACCAGCCGTGGCGACAAGCTGGCCGATGACCCTGACCTGTTCACAGGAGAAGTCTGGATCGGCCAGCACGCGGTCGACGTGGGTCTGGCCGACGCCGTTGGTCATTTGGTCCCGGTGATGAAAGAGCGTTTCGGAGACAAGGTTCAGTTTCGCCGCTACGAACAGCGCCGGCCGTTCTTTGCCCGTTTCGGTGCGCAACTGACACAGGATGCGCTTGTCGCCCTTGAAGAACGCGCCGAATTCGCGCGGTACGGTCTGTAGACGTGATCACCAAGATCGTTTTCCTCTTCCTCATTTTCATGGGTGTGCTTGCCATGTTCGGCAAGCTGCGCCTGCCCGGCGCGAAGCGCCTTGCCAGCAAGAAATGCCCGAATTGCGGACGCTACCGCATCGGCAAGGGGCCGTGCCCCTGTTCGGGGAAGGCATCCTGATATGCTGATGATCTGGGGGGGCGTTGCTGTCGGGCTGGTGATCCTGTTGCTTGCAGGCGACGCGCTGGTGAAAGGCGCGGTCAACCTGTCACTTCGGATCGGCATTCCCGCCCTCATCGTCAGCCTGACGGTGGTCGCCTTCGGCACCTCTGCGCCAGAGCTTCTGATCTCGATCAAAGCCGCGCTCGACAATGTGCCGGGCATCGCCTTGGGCAATGTCGTTGGGTCCAACACTGCCAATATCCTGCTCGTCCTAGGTGTTCCCGCGCTCTTGGCGGTCATGCACACAAGCCAGTGCAACACGCGCAAGAGCTATGTCATCATGCTGTTGGCGTCGGTGCTGTTTATCGGCCTCGCGTTTCGCGGCATCTTCGATTTTTGGGCGGGACTGGTGCTTTTGGCGGTGCTGGCGGTGATCCTGGGGGACTCGATCCGCGAGGCTCTGGCACATCGCCGCGCTGTTCAGAACGGCGAGGGTGACGACGAGGAAGAGCCGGAGGGCGCGGACCCGAGCATGCCTTGGTGGAAGATCATTCTCTTCCTGCTTCTCGGTCTGATCGGTTTGCCTTTGGGGGCGGACCTGCTGGTCGACAGCTCTGTACAGATCGCGAAAATCTTCGGTGTCAGCGATACCGTCATCGGTCTGACCCTTGTGGCGCTCGGGACGTCCTTGCCCGAATTGGCCACCACGGTGATGGCGGCGCTGCGCCGTCAGGCGGATGTGGCGCTGGGCAACGTGATCGGGTCGAACATGTTCAACCTTCTTGCCATCATCGGGGTTGCTTCGCTGATTGCACCGATTCCGGTCGATCCGGAATTCCTGCGGTTCGATCTGTGGGTGATGCTGGGCGCATCGATCCTGATTTTCCCGCTGGTCTTCCTGAGCCGTGACCTCACGCGGATCTGGGGTGTGATCTTGTCGGCGCTTTATCTGGGCTACATTGCGCTTGTCATCATCTAAGGGCAGGGACGTGCGATGAAGAAGGCTTTGGTCACCGGTGCGGGAAAACGTCTGGGTCGGGCGATGGCGCTTTACCTCGCGGATCGCGGGTTCGACATTGTGGTGCATTACTCAAGCTCGGACGATGCGGCCGAGGAGGTGGCGGAGATGATCCGTACGAAAGGCCGCGCCGCCTGTACGGTGCAGGCCGATCTGCTGAGCGAGGCGGACACGCAGGCGCTTGTGCCAAACGCCATCGATGGGCTGGGTGGTCCGCTGACCGTTCTCATCAACAACGCGTCGATATTCGAATACGACAATATCGAAACGGCAACGCGGGAGAACTGGGATCGGCATCTCGAAAGCAACCTGCGCGCGCCGTTTGTGCTGACGCAGGCGCTCGCCGCACAGTTGCCCGAACCCGAGACGGATGACAGGGGTGAGCCGGTGGCGCAGGGTCTGGTCGTGAACATGATCGACCAGCGCGTGCGCAAGCTGACGCCGGAATTCATGACGTATACCATCGCGAAGATGGGTCTCTGGGCCTTCACGCAGACCGCGGCACAGGCGCTGGCGCCGAAGTGCCGGGTGAACGCAATCGGTCCCGGACCGACGCTGCGTGGGGGGCGGCAAAGCGAAGAGCATTTCGCGAAACAACGTGCTGCCACCGTTCTGGAGAGGGGCGCAAACACGTCTGATATCACGGGCGCTTTGGGGTATTTCCTCGACGCGCCGGCGGTCACAGGGCAGCTGCTTTGCGTGGATGGCGGACAGCACCTGGCATGGCAGACACCCGACGTGATCGGTGTCGAATGATGCACAGCGCGTGCAAGTTTTGCACTGCTCAAGTTGACGTTACGAGACCGTTACAAAAGTGTTAATGTTTTCAGCTACTTGTTGCGACGTTCAAAAAATACAATTCAATATCAATCACTTACATACGTGCCTAAAAATTAGGCAACTCAGGGAAGCCGCCAGAATACAATGGAAAAATCCACCTGAGCGAAAGTTCTCCGCAGAGTTATCCACAGATTCCGTGGATGCCTTAGTGGTTGCGCTACCAGTTCACATTGTGCAGCCAGTGATCCAGAATCAGACGCGAGCCAAAACTGTAAATCCATCGTGACATGACCGACAAAACCGATACAGAAAACCTGACAGGTCATGCCTGCATTCAGAGCTATCTGAAGACGCTCGACCAGAGTCCGGGCGTCTACCGGATGCTCGATGCGCAGGCGCGGGTGCTGTATGTCGGCAAGGCGCGCAACCTCAAGGCGCGGGTGTCGAATTACGCACGCCCGGCGGGTCATTCGGGACGCATTGCGAGGATGATCTCCGAGACGGCGTCGATGATGTTCCTGACAACGCGGACGGAAACCGAAGCGCTGCTGCTGGAACAGAATCTCATCAAGCAGCTCAAACCGCGCTACAACGTGCTGCTGCGCGACGACAAGTCTTTCCCGAATATCCACGTCACCGATCACGCCTTCCCCATGATCCACAAGCATCGCGGAGCCAAAAAGGAAAAGGGCGCGTATTACGGACCGTTCGCCAGTGCGGGCGCCGTGAACCGGACGCTGAACCAGTTGCAGAAGGTCTTCCTGCTGCGCAACTGCTCGGACCCGATGTTCGAAAGCCGGACGCGGCCCTGTTTGCTCTACCAGATCAAGCGCTGCTCGGCGCCGTGCGTCGGGAAAGTCTCTGAGGCGGAATATGCCGAGAGCGTGAAAGACGCGCAGCGGTTTCTGTCGGGCAAGTCGACCAACGTGCAGGAAACACTCGCCAAGCAGATGGCGCAGGCGTCGGAAGAGATGGAGTTCGAACGCGCCGCCGCGCTGCGGGATCGTATCCGCGCACTGACGCAGGTGCAGACGGCCCAAGGCATCAACCCGCGCGGCGTGACCGAAGCGGACGTGATTGCGCTGCATCTCGAAAAGGGGCAGGCCTGCGTGCAGGTCTTTTTCATCCGGGCGAACCAGAACTGGGGAAACCGAGATTTCTACCCGCGCGTCGGCCCGGACGTGGAAGAAGCCGAGGTGCTGGAAGCCTTTCTGGGACAGTTCTACGACACCAAGGAACCGCCGCGCCTGATCCTTCTGTCGCATCCGATCGAAAACGACGATCTGATGTGCGAGGCGTTGTCCGACAAGCTGGGACGCAAGGTCGAGATCGCGGTGCCGATGCGCGGCGAGAAGTCGGAGCTGGTGGACGGCGCCTTGCGCAACGCGCGCGAGTCGCTGGCGCGGCGGATGGCCGAGACGGCCACGCAGGCGAAGCTGTTGCGTGGCGTGGCGGAAGCCTTCGATCTGGACGCGCCGCCGCAGCGGATCGAAGTCTACGACAACAGCCACATTCAGGGCACGAACGCCGTTGGCGCGATGATCGTGGCGGGGCCGGAAGGCTTCATCAAGAACCAGTACCGCAAGTTCAACATCAAGGGCGAAGAGCTGACCCCTGGTGACGATTTCGGCATGATGAAAGAGGTGCTGACCCGGCGCTTCAAGCGATTGCTCAAGGAAGACCCGGATCGGGACAAGGGTCTGTGGCCCGATCTTTTGCTGATTGACGGCGGGGCCGGGCAAGTGTCAGCGGTGGCCGGGATCATGGCCGAATACGGTGTCGAGGACGTGCCGATGGTGGGTGTCGCCAAGGGCGTCGACCGCGATGCGGGCAAGGAAGAGTTCCACAGGATCGGCACGCGCCCGTTTGCGCTGCGCCACAACGATCCGGTTTTGTATTTCATCCAGCGACTGCGCGACGAGGCACACCGGTTTGCCATCGGAACGCATCGCGCGAAACGGGCGAAGTCACAGATGGCCAACCCTCTGGACGAGATCCAGGGTGTGGGTGCGTCACGCAAGCGGGCGCTACTGGCGCATTTCGGGTCGGCCAAGGCCGTGAGCCGGGCGAACCTGGCGGACCTGAAGGCGGTCGAGGGCGTCAGCGAGGCCTTGGCCGAGCGCATCTACGGCTTCTTCCACGAAAACGGCTGAGCGTCATCGCATTGTGTGTGCTGCGCACACGCAGATTTTTTGATTTGCCTCCGGCGGGGATATTTCAGGCCGGAAGAAGATCAGGGTGCGATCTGTTCCAGGATGTGGCGGACGGATGTCGGGAGCGGGGCC
Source organism: Marivita hallyeonensis (assembly GCF_900129875.1). GTDB lineage: Bacteria > Pseudomonadota > Alphaproteobacteria > Rhodobacterales > Rhodobacteraceae > Marivita > Marivita hallyeonensis. Next base: position 143,623 of record NZ_FQXC01000001.1, read on the forward strand.
GGGCGCGAGACCTCATTGACATGGACCTGGGTGAAAAAGCCTTCGGCCCCGGCGGTGTCCGCCTCGTTCGCGAAAAGTGCGATTTCGTAGCGGAACGAGGAAGTGCCGATATGGGCAACGCGCAGACCGGCCGTCAGGACGTCGGGGAAGCCCATCTCGGCGTGGTAGCGGCAGCCGCTTTCTATGACGAGGAACTTTGTCGCGTTCGGGCCGCGGATCTCTATCCCCTGATCGATTTGCCAGAGGCTTACCGCGGTGTCGAACAGCGCGTAGTAGGTCGCGTTGTTGAGGTGGCCGTATTCGTCATTGTCCTGCCAGCGCGTCGGCAGAATGCGGAAGGCGCGGTAGTCTGCGCGGGTTCCCGGGGGCTGGCGTGTCATCCGGAGCGCAGGAGGCGGAAGGCTGCGGACGCGCCCCAGCCCGCCGCGATGGCGATGGCGAGAGACATCAATCCGTACACCAGCGGCTGCTGGCGCGACAGGTTGAAGAGCCAGCGTTCGAGGCCGACCTTGCGGACGTCGATGCTTGTCTCGTATCGCGAGATCACCTTGCCACCGCGGGTGAGGAAGATGCGGGTGGCGTAGTCGCCTTCGGTCAGGTTCGCGGGCATCCGGATGGCCGTGGTAAAGAGCGTCGATTGCTGCAAATCGACCGCGTTCTCCTTCAGGACGTAGGTGCCGTCGTTCATCTTGATGCGGATCAGGGCATCCAGAAACTCTTGCGGCTTGTCCACCTGGCTCCACGCCCCGACAGAGCGGATCGCTCGTGGGATCGAGATGGTGTGACGCAGATCGTCGGCCTCGTTGATCACTTCTGCCCAGGTTCCCGAGGTGGCAATCGCGTAAAAGCTGGGGGCTGCGCTGACGCTCAAGCCTTCGGTGTTGACCCAGATGCCGAAACGGCGGTCCTTGCGGCGAATGGTGACGGGTTCCCGTGGGCCGGAAATCGTCACGATGACCTGAAGCGGGTCGTCTTGCGGGATCGGGGCCTCGCGCTTGATGGCGCCGTAGATGATGATCTCGGATCCGTCGAAATTCGTTGAGATCGACACCTCGTCCTGACTCAGGCCCAGCACAACCTCTTCGGCGCTGAGCGGCATCGCGAGGCATGCGAGGAGAAAGAGCAGCGCGCGCATCAGTGACCCTCTGCCCCGACGCTGAACAGTTCCGCCGGCTGGATCAGCAGATCGAGGGCGAGCTTGCCGCAGACGGCGAGGACCATGAGGGCAAGCAAGATGCGGAGTTGTTCGGCCTTGAGCTTGGCCCCGATCACGGTGCCGATCTGCGCGCCGACAACGCCGCCGACCAAGAGCAGAACGGCCAGCACGATGTCGACGGTGTAGTTCGTCGTGGCATGCAGCAGCGTGGTGAAGCCGGTCACGAAGATGATCTGGAAGAGCGAGGTGCCGACAACGACCTTTGTGGGCATCCCCAAAAGATAGATCATCGCGGGGACCATGATGAACCCTCCGCCAACCCCCATGATGGCGGCGAGGATACCGACCAGAACACCCACAAGGACCGGCGGGATGACAGAGATGTAGAGCCCCGAGGTGCGGAAACGCATCTTGAAGGGCAGGCCGTGCACCCAGTTGTGCTTCTTGCGAGCCGGCGGCTTGCCGGACTTCGTTTTGCGGATCGCGTTCAGGCTCTCGATGAACATGAGCGAGCCGATCACGCCGAGGAAGAGCACGTAACACAGTCGTACGAGCAGATCGACCTGGCCAAGGCTTTTGAGATAGTTGAACACCCCCACACCGAGCGCCGCGCCGATCAGGCCGCCGATCAGCAGCACCGTTCCCATCTTCAGATCGACCGTCTTTCGCCTGAGATGTGCCAGTACGCCGGAAAAGGAGGACGCCACGATCTGGTTCGCCTCGGTGGCGACGGCCACTGCCGGAGGGATGCCGATGAAGAAAAGGAGCGGTGTCATCAAGAACCCGCCGCCGACGCCAAACATGCCGGACAGGACACCCACCATCCCACCCAGACCGAGGAGCAGGAACGCATTGACCGAGACCTCGGCGATGGGGAGGTATACTTGCATATTTGTCCTTAGACCCAACGCCGGATCCGTTTCAAGCGATCCGGTGCCGCAGGTGCAAAAAGGACTTACACTTGAGTGCGATCTGGACCGATTGGAGAGGCTTTTCCGTATATAGTGGAAGGGTGCCTTGTTTTGGTCTGTTTAACCAGACTTCTGTCTCTGAGCTGTGCTTGATATGAGCGCGACCCACCGTACCCGTCTGATTTGGTCAGCTGCGTTGGTTGGAAAGCCTTGCTGCTTAGACAGGGTCAACCTCTGCGATTGCTGTCATTTCGAGAAGATCGCCAAAGTCGGTATCGACACGTCCTCTCACGACGCGTCCGCAACCGAATGTGGCCGGAGAACGGTCGGCTGGACTCAGATTGCTGGGTCTGGTCACCTATTCCAAAATGCGAGGTAGCGCGGTTGAGTGGGCCAGACCGGATTCATGCGATTTCAATGGGAACTCTGTCTTGAAGAACATACGCGCTTTCGCCGCCGAGCATCCGTTGGTCTTGGCAGTTTTGCTGCTTCTGGTCGCCGCGACTTACTTTCTTGCACCCGTCTTCTTCGTAGATGCTTCGCAGCTTTTCGGGCACGGACAACAGCAAAAAGGCGCTTCTGATTTCGCCGGCGGTCTTTGGGCCGAAATCGGATTGGCCGGAGTGCTTGTGTTTGCCGTTGTCCTCATCGGTTGGACGCGGGAAACAAGACTTAGTGTTGCGCCCGGATGGCGTGCCAGTCTCCTCACTCTCCCCTACATCGCGTTGATTCTGCTCATGGTGCTGGCGGTCTACTGGTCTGTTTATCGGCAGGATGACGATTTCGCGCTGACGGCTGCTGAATGGCGGGCGATCTGGCTTGCCAGTTTCGTTGCTCTTGTGGTGGGATTTTTCGAGGAGCTGTTGTTTCGTGGAGTTCTTCTGCACGGCTTGAGGTCGAAGATGCCGGCTATTCCGGCGGTGCTGGTTGCGGCCTTGGTCTTCGGCGCTTTTCACTTCGTGAATTGGGTGAGTGGCCAACCTCTTGATGTGACCATTTTGCAGGTCATCTCAGCCGCTGGAGGCGGTGTACTTTATGGTGCCTTGGTGCTTTGGACCGGCTCGCTCTGGCCCTCCATTGTCATGCATGGCCTTTGGGATGCCGGTGTTACTTTGAACCAGACGATGTTGAAAACGCGTGAAAGCGCAGGTGCATCCGGCGGTGGCGCAGCCGAAACCACAGAAGTCACCCTTAGCCCCTTTTATGCGCTTCTTTCGCCTGAATTGATTTACGGTCTCATCTTGCTTGGACTGTGGGGATGGTGGAACCACCGTCGCCCTTCATCCTAGATGATTGGGTCTTTGGCATAGCTCGAGCAAACATGGTGATCGCCCCAGGCCGTGTCTGAGAGCCGAGAGGGAGACTTCTTGTCAAGGGACTCTCCGTCTCAGGACGCCATCGTAACCTGTTGCCGCGTTATGCCGATTTTGCACATGCGCTGCGCCATGGTGTATTCACCTCAGACCGAACTTGCCTCTGGGATACTCCAGAGATCTTCGTTCAGCGCTCTTTCACGTAAGGCTCGCCGCCTGCACGGGGCGGGATGGCTTTACCGACAAAACCGGCGAGGATCACGACCGTGAGGATGTAGGGCAGGGCGTCCATGAACTGCACCGGGACGACGAACGCGCCGAGGTCGATGTTCTGGTACCGCAATGCGACGGCCTGCAGCAGACCGAAGAGAAGACAGGCGTAGAGCGCGTACCACGGGCGCCACTTGGCAAAGATCAGGGCCGCCAGCGCGATGAAGCCGCGACCGGCGGTCATGTCCTTGACGAAACCCGCCTGGAGGGCAGTGGCCAGGTAAGCACCGGCGATCCCGCAGAGAATACCGCAAATGCCGACGGCGACGTAGCGCAGCGTGACCACCGAGACACCGGCCGTGTCGACGGCCTCGGGGGCCTCTCCCACGGCGCGCAGGCGCAGGCCGAACCGGGTGCGGAACAGGAGCCACCATGTCAGCGGGACGGTGAGGAAGGCGATATAGACGAGGATCGAGTGCCCCGAGATAAGCTCTGCGTAGATCGGGCCAAGTACCGGGACGCCCGACAGCGCCTCGGCGCCGGGCAGCGTGATCGGACCGAAGCGGCCTTGCCCGATGAGCGAGGGCGTGCGTCCGCCCTGACTGAACCAGTCCTGCGCGATGAGAACTGTCAGACCCGCCGCAAGGAAGTTGATCGCAACGCCAGAGATAAGCTGGTTGCCGCGGAAGGTGATGGACGCAAGCCCGTGGACGATGGATAGGGCAAGCGACGCGGCAATGCCTGCGCCAAGTCCCATCCAGACATCGCCGGTGATCGCGGCGATGGCCGCAGAGAAAAACGCGGCGGCAAGCATCTTGCCTTCGAGGCCAATGTCAAAGACGCCCGCGCGTTCAGAGAAGAGACCGGCGAGGCAGGCCAGCAGGAGCGGCGTGGCGAGGCGCACCGTGCTGTCGAGGACCTGAAGCAGAGTGAGGAAATCCATGGATCAGATCCTTGTCGTCGCAAGCTTGTAAGCCGTGAAGGCGAAGAACACGCCAAGGGTCGCCTCGACCCAGCGGCGGCCACGGGCATAGAGGGCGGTGAACGGGCGCGAGGACAGGGCCACAGCCCAGGCACCGTGTCCAACGAAGGAATTGACGAAACCGCCGAGGATGAAGATCAGGATGATGGGCCACGGGGCCGCCGCGAAATTCGCCACGGCGACAGCCGCGAGCCAGTACATGATTGCTTTCGGGTTCGTCACCTGCATCGCAAAACCGCCAAGCGCGATGGCTCCGGCGCGGCGGTCAGCCAGTCCGGAGAAACTTGCCGATGGTGGTGGCGGCGGCGAGACCGCGCGGCCAAAGGCGTTCCAGGCCAGCCAGCTCAGATAGGCGGCGCCCATGAGCTTGATCGCGGTCATCGCCCAGGCGACTTCGGCCACAAGTGCACCCAACCCGATCACCGCTGCCGCGACGAGGCACACTGCCCCGGTCGCAATCCCGAAGCAGGTTGTGATGGCTGCCGTGCGCCCCTGCGTCGTCGCGACCGTCAGGATCAGAGCAACGCCCGGTCCGGGGGACAACACGCCAAGCAGCTGCACCGCCCATCCGGCCAAGAGGTTCGGAAGCCACTCTGCCAGCATCGACATCACTCCGCCGGACCGGTTTGCGCCGACCGCTTGTCGGGCTTCGGTGCGCGTCGCATCGACAGGAACACCTTCTCAAGCGGCATGCGCACCATGTTGTCGAGCGCGCCGGTGAAAAGGATGACAAGCGCCTGGATCACGACGATCAGTTCGCGCGGGATGTTGGTCCAGAGCGCAAGCTCTGCGCCCCCTTGGTAAAGGAACCCGAACAGCAGCGCGGCAAGTAGCACACCGAGCGGGTGTGACCGGCCCATGAGAGCGACCGCGATGCCGATGAAGCCCGCGCCTTCTGTGGCGTTCATGACAAGGCGTTCGGCCTCGCCCATGGTGGTGTTGAGCGCCATCATACCCGCCAGCCCACCGGAGATGAGCATGGCGACGACGGTGATCTTCACCGGGCTGATGCCCGCATATTTCGCTGCGGATTCCGAATGGCCAAAGGCGCGGATCTCGTACCCCAGACGGGTGCGCCAAATCAGGAACCAGACCAGCACACACATGAGGAGAGCGAGGAAGAAGGTCACGTTGGCGGGCGCACCGCGGAACATCGGCGCGGCGGCGGTGGAGAACATGTCCTGAAATGTCGGCAGGTGCGTCGCTTCGGGGAAACGGGCTGTGGCCGGGTCCATCGCGCCTTGCGGACGCAGAATGTTCACCAGCACGTAATTGAGCAACGCAGCCGCGATGAAGTTGAACATGATCGTCGTGATCACGATGTGGCTGCCACGTTTGGCTTGCAGGTAGGCCGGGATCAGAGCCCACATCGCGCCGAAGAGCGCGGCAGAGGCGGTCGCCCCGATTAGGGCGACGTACCAGTTGGGCCACGGAATATAGAGGCAGGCAAGCGCGACACCGAGGCCACCGATCATGGCCTGACCTTCGCCGCCGATATTGAACATGCGCGCATGGAAGGCGACCGCGACGGCAAGGCCGGTGAAGATGAAATTGGTCGCGTAGTAGAGCGTGTAGCCCCAGCCCGAGGACCGCATCAGCGCCCCTTCGACCATCAGGTTGAACGCCGCGATCGGGTCTTCACCGATTCCGATGATCACGAGGGCCGACAGGATGGCGGCTAGGATAAGCGAGATCAGGGGGACAAGGACCGCGTCGGCCCAGCCGGGCATCTTATCCATCTTTGTCGCCTTCCTTGTTGGGTCTTGCTCTGCTCTTGAAGACGGGTTGTTGGGGTGCCGCCTCCGTATCCTGTTCCTCTTTTGGCTTGGTATTGGCCGTGACAGCGGACGGCGCGCCTTGCTGGATCGTCGCGCTGAAGCCGCCGATGCTCACGCTTTCGACCGGCTTCTTTTCCTCTGGCGCGGGCACATCCGTTTGCGGAACATCCTCGGGTTCCGGAGCCTCTGCGGACGGCGTGCTGATCTCCTCGACCGGTGCATCGTCCTGCGCAGCTTTCTCAAGGTGCGCGGCCTCTTCGGCAGGCTCAGCAGCCTCGGTGTCGTCTTGAGCCTCTATCGGGTCCGCTTCAGCTGTTTCCCCGGTCTCAGTCTCAGTCTCGGTCACAGGCTCCGGGTGGGAGCTTTCGGCGTTTTCCGCGACTTCCTGCAAGTCATCCTCCGAAAACGCCATGGGCGCTTCGGGCATTTTTGCGGAGTCGGTGTCGGTGATCCCGGCCATGAGCAGGCCAAGCTCTTTCTCGTTCGTCTCCTCGGGCAGGCGTTCGCCCATGATCTGGCCGTCGAACATCACGGCGATGCGGTCGGACAGGGACAGGATCTCGTCCAGTTCCACGGACACGAGAAGAATGGCTTTGCCTTCATCGCGCAGGCGGACAATCTGTTGGTGGATGAACTCGATGGCCCCGATATCGACGCCGCGTGTCGGCTGGCCGACCAAAAGAATGTCGGGGTTCCGTTCGATTTCACGGGCGAGCACGATCTTCTGCTGGTTTCCGCCCGAGAAGTTGCGCGCGGCCAGTTTCGGGTTCGGCGGACGCACGTCGAAGCGATCCATCTTGGCCGCGGCCTCTGCCTTGATCGCCGCGTTGTTCATCAGCGGGCCGGACTGAATGGCCGGATCGCGGTGGTAGCCGAAGATCATGTTTTCCCACGCGGAAAACGGCATGATGAGACCTTCCCGGTGCCGGTCTTCGGGCACATGCGCGATCCCACGGGCGCGCCGGGACTGTCCGTCCGAATGTGCGCCAGTGAGATCAATCTCTTGGCCTTTGACCCGTACCGAACCGGTGGCATTCGCGTATCCGCCAAGCACATGCATCAGATCAGACTGGCCGTTACCCGCCACGCCCGCGATGCCCAGGATTTCTCCGGCGCGCACGTGGAACGAGATGCCTTTCAGACGCTCGACACCCTTGTCGTCGATCAGGCGCAGGTTTTCGACCTCCAGCACCGGGTCCTTTGGTTGGGCCGGTTGCTTGTCGATGTGCAAGAGCACCTTGCGGCCCACCATCATCTCGGCCAACCGTTCGGGGTTGGTCTCGGACGTCTTGACAGTGGCGGTCATTTCGCCACGCCGCATCACGGACACCGTGTCGGTGGCGTTCATGATCTCGCGCAGCTTGTGCGTGATGAGGATGATCGTCTTCCCCTCGGCTCGCAGGTTGTCGAGGATACGGAACAGGTGGTCGGCCTCTGCCGGTGTCAGAACGCCGGTCGGTTCGTCCAGGATCAGAATATCGGCCTGACGATACAGCGCCTTGAGGATTTCGACGCGCTGCTGGTGTCCGACGCTGAGGTTTTCGACGATGGCGTCCGGATCGACGTTAAGCTCATATTCCTCGGCCAGTTGCTTGAGCACGCCGCGCGCCTTGTTGAGCGATGGGCGGAGCAGAGGGCCATCTTCGGCGCCGAGGATGACGTTTTCCAGAACAGTGAAGTTCTGCACCAGTTTGAAGTGCTGGAAAACCATGCCGATGCCGGCGCGGATCGCGGCCTGGCTGTCGGGGATCTCGGTCTTCTTTCCGTGGATGAAAATCTCGCCGCTGTCGGCTTTGTAGAACCCGTAAAGGATCGACATCAGGGTCGATTTGCCTGCGCCGTTTTCGCCGATGATGCCGTGAATCGTCCCGGGTTTGACGCTGATCGAGATGTTCTTGTTGGCTTGGACAGGACCAAAGGCTTTCGAAATGCCCTTCAGTTCGATCGCGGATGCAACCTGTGTGACATCGATCTCGGACTCTTCGGCAACGGCTGTGCTCATGGCTGTCCCTGTTGTCTTTTGCGGGTCTTGAAGCCCGATGCAAATCGAAGCGGCCGTTGCCGGCCGCTCCGGTTCTTTTGTCAGCGCCGGATCAGAAGCTCAGCGCGGGGCAGCTGTCGTCGGACATGTAGTCGTGGACCTGAAGCTCGCCGCTGGCGATCTGGGCCGACGCTGCGTCGACGGCTGCTTGCATCTCTGCACTGACCAGCTCTGCGTTGTGCTCATCAAGTGCGTAGCCGACACCGCCGTTTGCAATGCCCATCACGTTGATGCCGGTTTCAAGATCGGTTCCTGCGGTCATTGCCTCGTACACGGCATTGTCCACACGCTTCATCATCGAGGTCAGAACCTGGCCCGGGTGCAGGTAATTCTGGTTGCTGTCCACACCAATGGACAGGATGCCTTCGTCCGCTGCGGTCTGCAGGACACCGACGCCGGTACCGCCTGCGGCGGCGTAGACAACATCAGCGCCTTGGCTGATCTGCGCTTTGGTCAGCTCAGAGCCTTTTACCGGGTCGTTCCATGCTGCCGGGGTCGTGCCGGTCATGTTCGCCACGATGTTTGCGTCGGGGTTGATGGCTTTGACGCCCTGCGCATAGCCGCAAGCGAATTTGCGGATGAGTGGGATGTCCATGCCGCCGATGAAGCCAACGGTGCCCGACTCCGACGCCATCGCGGCCATCATGCCGACGAGGTACGACCCCTCGTGTTCGTTGAACACGACAGAGCGGACGTTCGGCTCGTCCACGACCATGTCGATGATCGCGAACTTGGTCTCGGGATAATCCGGCGCCACCTCGGCCAACACGTTGCCGAAGGCAAAGCCGGTCATCACGATGGGGTTGTTGCCGTTCTCTGCAAAGCGGCGGAGCGCCTGTTCGCGCTGCGCTTCGGACTGAAGCTCGATCTCGCGGAAGGAGTCGCCGGTTTCTTCGGCCCAGCGCTTTGCGCCGTTGAAGGCGGCCTCGTTAAAGGACTTGTCGAACTTGCCGCCAAGATCGAAGATCAGCGCGGGTTCGGCAGCCACGGCGCCTGCGGTCAGCGCAAGTGCTGCGACAGCGCCGGAAAGTTTCGTCATAAGGGTCATTTTCAGCTCCCAGCTGTTGGACTGCGACGACTTGAGTGCGTCGCTTGTTTAGATCATGTGATCGCGTGCAATTAAGGCCGTAGCGCCTGCAAAGGGCAATAGCTTTTTGCCCAAGACGCCGGCAGGTGCCACGCAAATCGCCGATGACCTTACGGGACAGTCAGGGAAAGCAGCACCGCATCGTCCTTTGAGCCATCGCGCAGGCGGTAGTAGCCCTTGCGCGTTCCGATGGGCACGAATCCCTTCGCGGCGTAGAAGGCGCGGGCCGACGCGTTGCCTTCGGCGACCTCCAGAAAAATGCGCGTGACCCCGTTCTTCGCGACCAGATCGCGCAGGTCGGCAAGCAGCGATGACGCTACGCCAGAGCGCTGCGCCTCTGGCGCGGTGGCCAGAGCGAGGATTTCGCATTCATCCGCGACGATCCGGGCAATCAATCCGCCCGTGTCCCGGTGAAGAAAGCATGTCTGCGGCTGCGCCAGTGTTTCGGTGATGGTCTTGGCCGACCAGGGCCGCATGTCGACATACGCCGCATCCACGATCGCAGCGAAGTCTTCGGCGGTCACGTCAGCATCACCGGCCCGGTGTCGCGCGACGGCGCGGCGTCGGCCGGTTTGATGTAGAGGGGCTTGGGGCGACCAGCGGTTTTCGGATCAGCGATCGCGGCACATTCCGCGATGGCGGCAATGAGCTTCTGCCGATCGGACAGGAAGACGGGGCTGTGCGCATCTTCTTCCCGACCCAGTCGCGGGGCTTCACCAGCCGGTTGAAGGTAAAGCATGTCGCGCGGCGCGGGCACTGCTGCCACGGCAGTCGGATATAGATGGTGGATTGCGTCGAGTGTCGACACACCAATCGCCGGCACGCCAAGCCCCAAGGCCAACCCTCGTGCCGCCGAGACCGCAATGCGGATACCGGTGAAGTTGCCCGGCCCAACACCGACCCCGATCCGGGTGAGATCCGACCAAGTGGCACTGTTCCGAGACAACAGGCCTTCGAGCATCGGCATGAGATGTTCGGCCTGACCGCGCGCCATTTCATCGATGCGCGTGACGGTTGTGCCGTCTGGATCGCGCAAGGCGGCAAGGCACGCTGGCCCTGACGTATCGAAGGCGAGGATCATCGGGTTTGCGCAGCTTCCGACAGCGCATCCCGATTGCTGCCTTCGCTGCGCGGCAGGTCATCCGACATGTGAAGCCAAGCCAGTTGGCTGCCGCCATGTGAATGGGATTCGGGCGCCAATTCGGACGCGTTGTCAAAAAGGCCGACAGGCACGTAGATTTGGTCAGGTAGGTAGGCGTACCAAGCCGCCAAAGGTGATCCGCAGCTTTGGCAGAACCAACGTTTTACGCCCTCGTTGTGCGAAACTCCCGCACCGAGCTCCGGAGACCAGACCAGATCGTTCTTCGCAAAAGCCGCCAGCGCGCTGACCGGCGCGCCGGACACTCGACGGCAGTCATTGCAATGGCAGTACGCTACGGTTTGGGGCGGTCGTGTCGTCGAAAATGTGACGGCACCGCAATAGCACCGTCCAGTCAGAACGGATGCGTCAGACGGCAACCGGGCGCACCTCGGTCACTTCCGGAATGTAGTGGCGCAGCAGGTTTTCGATGCCCATTTTCAACGTCAGCGTTGACGATGGGCAGCCCGCGCAGGCGCCCTGCATGTGCAGATAGACAACGCCGCGTTCGAACCCGTGAAACGTGATGTCGCCACCGTCTTGCGCCACGGCTGGCCGCACGCGGCTGTCGAGCAATTCCTTGATCTGGCCAACCACCTCGGCATCTTCGCCGCTGTGATCCGCGTGACCGGACGGCGCTTGCGCGTCGCCGGACATAACCGGATCGCCGGACTGGAAATGCTCCATGATCGCGCCAAGAAGCGACGGCTTGAGGTGGTCCCAATCGGTCGCGTCGTCCTTGGTGACCGTGACGAAGTCATGGCCGAAGAACACGCCCTTGACGCCGGAGACCTCGAAAAGTCGGGTCGCAAGCGGAGAGGCCGATGCCCCCTCGGACGAGGGAAAATCAGCGGTGCCCATGTCGAGCACGGTCTGGCCGGGCAGGAACTTCAGCGTGGCCGGGTTGGGCGTTGATTCAGTCTGAATGAACATGGGAACACCTCCTGATGAGACACCATATATGCGGTGTGCCCGATGCAGCGTCAAGGATTAGAACTGTTCTAAATAGCGCGTGATATCATTCGTCGCGATTCATCGAATGGGAAGTAGTGTCACCTCAAACCTGCCGGACACGGGCATCGGTTCAGACAAGTCGATCGTCTGCCCGAAATTGTCACTGCGGCCCAATGTGCCGGTGAAACTCCCGCTGACCGTCAATTCGGTGTCGTTCAGTGATCTCTCCGTGATGACAACGGTCAGGCCGCCACTCTCTGACCGTCCGTACCACCGTTCGAACCCGGCATCGTCGCGTCGCCGAAGTAGCGACAGTTCTGGCGTTGTCGCGCCGGTGCGCAAAAGGTCGAAGGCCAGCCTCAAGGATTGAAACCGCTCCCAAGTTGCAACCTCGGTCGGCCGCGACAGGATGCTGACCTTGGCGAACCCCGGTGATCCGGTCCAGTCGCTATGGGCTGCGTTCAGTGGCAATTCAAACTGTTCATTCCCAAGGGTCAACGTGACGTACCCGCTTTCCGTGGCGGTCGCCACGGTTGCGGCAAGAAGACTGGCGCCAAGGCACAGCTTCTGTAGCGCACGCGCGAAGCCGAGACCCGATAGAACAGCCACCAAACCCTCCTTCTTCTGCCGTCGACACGATCACATGTGATGCCAACAAACGCAAAGGGGCGTATCAGGTGATCGCTTCCAACCGCTCTTTCGACAATTCTCCTGGCACGATCGTGATGGGGATCGGCAAGCTGCCCGCGTTCTTGGTCAATTGCGTGACAAGAGGCCCAGGGCCCTTCTTGTCGGAATTGGCGCCCAGCACCAGAACGCCGATTTCGGGGTCTTCCTGCACATGGGCAATGATTTGCGCGACCGCCTCACCTTCGCGGATCACCAGCTCCGGATCAACGTTCTGCTTGTCCCGCATCCATTTGGCAAAGACCTCGAAATGCGCGTGAATCCGTTCGCGGGCTTCTTCGCGCATCACCTCTCCGACGCCGATCCAATGGTTGAATTCATCGGGCAGGATGACCGACAGGATCGTCACGCCACCGCCCGTATTCGCTGCGCGCATCGCCGCGAAACGCATGGCGTTCAGGCATTCGCGGCTATCGTCCAGCACCACAAGGAATTTGCGCATCAGAAGTCTCCCTCAGCGGATCATGGCGCAGGAACCAGGGTCGCGCAATAGAACATGGCCCGCGGTCATGGAGCGTCTGTCGGCATCTCAAGCAAGGGCAGAAATCGGCCGGGGATGGCCTCTGACGGGGCTTCTCCGATCTGGATGGCACCATGTTTTTGGTAGAACGGAGCAGCCGCCGGATCGGACTCGATCAACATCTTCGCGTGCCCGGCCTGACGGGCCTCAGTCTTGGCCCAGTGGATCAGGGCAGTGCCGATACTGCGGCCCATGTGATCTGGGCAGACAAAAAGCTTGTCGAGGTCCGCTTGCGGTCCGGACACATCGACCACGGCGATCCCTGCAAAGCCCGCACCGTCGCGGATCACCGCGATGAGTTGTGCCAGATGCGCTTGCGTGATCCGCAGCACGTCGCGGCATGCTTCCATGAAGTCAGTATCATATCCCCAATACGCCTTGGACCGCATGCAAAGATCGGACAGCGCCTGCAGCGTAGCATCATCCGCCTGCGTCAAGCGTTCTGGCGTCATCCGGAATGTGCCCAATCCCAATACATCTCGCGCACGCGACGCGTGACCGGGCCGACCTGATACGACGTGTCTTCAAAGCCCGTGACGGCAGTCACTTTGTGCATGTTGCCGGAGAGAAAGACTTCGTCTGCATCCTCGAAATCGGCGAAGGTCAACACGGTTTCATGAACCTGTGTCCCGTCCGCCCGAAGGTTGGCCATGTGACGCGACCGGGTGATTCCGGCGAGGAAGGTGCCATTGGCGATGGGTGTGAACACCTCGCCATCCTTTACCATGAACACGTTCGATGTGGCGCTTTCGGCGACGTTGCCCATGGCATCGGTCACCAGCGCGTTCTGGAACCCGCGCGCACGTACATCGCGCAGCATGCGTGCGTTGTTCGGGTAAAGGCATCCCGCCTTGGCGTTGACCACCGCGTCTTCGAGAACGGGTCGGCGGAAGCGGGTCTTGCCAAGCGTGACCGACGCTGTATCCGGGGCAAGCGGGATTTCCTCGAGGCAGATGGCGAAGCCGGTTTTGTCAGCCATCGGCGCAATGGCCGAGGCGTCGCCATCAATGGCCCAATACATCGGGCGGATGTAGACAGCCGCATCTTTCGGATAGGCTTTCAAACCCTCCCAGACGATGTGAACCATGTCTTCGGTGGTCACAGTCGGCGTGACCATGAGCGCCTCGGCGGACCGGTTGACCCGCGCGCAATGCGCATCGAGGTCGGGTGCAACGCCGTTGACATAACGCGCGCCATCAAACACGCCGCTGCCCAGCCATGCGCCATGGTCGGCGGCGTTCATCACGGGCACGTCAGTGTCATGCCACGTGCCGTTGAAATAGGTCCGGATGTTGGTGCCGACTGCCATCGAAGCCTCCCTCGTGTTGGCGGCAAGCTAGGCGTAGCCGTGCCCAAGGTCCAGAGCGCACCAGCGCTTGCCCGTCGCAAGCGCACCTTGCCGATCCTGTCCGCGCAACAAAAAATACTGGGCAGCCCCAAGAAACTTCGTACGAAGTTTCTTACGCATCTCAATTAAATCCTGGTTACGCGCCCACCATGCCTACGATGTCGTAGGTGCGCTTCAGGATCGGTGCCCCGATGGTCCGCGCGCGTTCCGCGCCCTTGGCCAAGATCGCATCAATCTCATCCGGTTGCTGCATCAGCCGCGCCATCTCGCCCGAGATCGGGGACAGTTTTTCGACCGCCAGATCGGACAGCATCGGCTTGAACTCCGAGAACGGTCTGCCCCCGATATCCGCCAGAACCGCGTCTACCGATTGCTCGGCCAAGGCCGCATAGATGTTCACCAGGTTGCGCGCCTCGGGGCGGTTTTCGAGCCCGTCTGCTTCCGACGGCAGCGCGTCTGGATCGGTTTTGGCTTTACGGATCTTTTTCGCAATGGTGTCGGCGTCATCCGTCATGTTGATCCGCGATGCATCCGAGGCGTCCGATTTCGACATCTTTTTCGACCCATCCCGCAGTGACATGACGCGCGTCGCGGCCCCTTCGATCACCGGCTCGGTGACGGGGAAGAACTCAACGCCGAAATCGTGGTTGAACTTCATCGCGATGTCGCGGGTCAGCTCGAGGTGCTGTTTCTGGTCCTCACCCACCGGAACGTGGGTCGCATGATACAAGAGAATGTCTGCCGCCATCAGCGCCGGATAGGCAAACAGCCCCAAAGATGCGTTCTCCTGGTTCTTGCCGGCCTTGTCCTTCCACTGGGTCATCCGCTTCATCCAGCCCATCCGAGCCACACAGTTGAAGATCCACGCAAGCTGCGCGTGTTCAGCGACCTGTGATTGATTGAAGAGGACCGATTTGTCGGGGTCGATGCCGCTGGCAATGTACCCCGCCGCCAATTCGCGGGTTTGATGCCGGAGCGCCTCCGGGTCTTGCCAGACCGTGATCGCGTGCAAATCGACCATGCAGTAGATGGTCTCGAACCCTTGGCCCTGCATTTCGACGAAACGCTTGATGGCACCCAGGTAATTGCCCAGCGTCAGCCCGCCGGACGGCTGAATCCCCGAGAACACACGCGGCGTGAACGCAGGAGAGGTTTGGACCCCCTCGGACATGGCAAAACTCCGTCTGGCAAAAGTGGTGCGGGTGCCTTACCCATGCGCCTGAGTGCCGTCAAGCAAGGGTCGAGCCGTGACCGAGCCACATAACGAACCCCCGGTGAATCCCCTTCCCCCCATCGTGATCGCCTTGTTTCTGGTGATAGTCGGGATCGAGGCCGTGCTGAACCTTGGCGCGCGGGGGATTGTCGGCGGCGCAGACGCCGTGGGTTGGCGGATCGGCGTGATGGAGCGGTATGCGTTCTCGTCCGAGATCTTCACATGGATGCGCGAAACTGGGCGATGGCCGATCGAGCACGTGATGCGCACGGTCACCTATCCCTTTGTGCATGCGAGCTTTACCCATGCCCTGTTCGCCGGGGTGATGCTGCTCGCGCTCGGCAAGATGGTGGGCGAAGAGATGGGCAGTTTCGCAGTGCTCGCCATTTTCTTTGTGTCCGCTGCAGGAGGCGCTTTGCTCTATGCCATGCTGATCGGGCGGCCCACGCCGCTCATTGGGGCGTTTCCGGCGGTATATGGATTGATCGGCGGCTTCACATACATGCTCTGGCTGCGGCTCGGTCAATTGGGTGAAAA
Organism: Marivita hallyeonensis; assembly: GCF_900129875.1. GTDB lineage: Bacteria > Pseudomonadota > Alphaproteobacteria > Rhodobacterales > Rhodobacteraceae > Marivita > Marivita hallyeonensis. Next base: position 159,498 of record NZ_FQXC01000001.1, read on the forward strand.
GCAGATCCGCGCCTTTTCGCTGATCGGCTTTCTGCTGTTCATCCAACTTGTCTTCGGGCTGCTCTTCGGCTCCAACGCAGAATGGGTCGCGGACCTGGCGGGCTTTGCGCTTGGCTTTGCGCTTTCGACAATCCTGGTTCCCGGGGGATGGGCGCGAATGGTGGAGCGTCTGCGACAGCGGGACTAGCCGCCGCGCCGAAAGGCCCCGCGCAATTCGCGCATGGAGAAGGCTCCGAAAAGCTGTCCAGCGACCGCGTAGGTCACCATGCCGATCCCGATCAAGACCGCCAGCGCAAGGAACCGGAAGCCGGTGACGGCGAAGAACGGGCCGAGCAGCAACGTGGTGATCCACAGGACACCGCCCATGACGCAAGAGGCAAGACATACCCGCCAGATGCGATCGCGGAACTGGCTGTCGAAGCGGGCCACATCGCCAAGCTTTCGTCCGCCATAGCCCAGCATCCAAACCATCGTCCACCCGGCCACTGTGGTCGCAATCGCAGGCGCGATCCACCCGATGAATGGCGCAAGGCCAATGGCAATCGCCGCGTTCACAAACATCGCCCAAGCCGCATACCTGAACGGCGTTTTTGTGTCCTCCCGGGCAAAGAACAGCGGTTGCAGCACCTTCTGCAGCACGAAAGCGGGAAGGCCGAGGCCGTAGATCGCAACCGCGGCGGCAATGGCGGCGCTGTCGTCGGGACCGGTCGCTCCGCGTTCGAAGAGCACTGTGACCACGGGCAGCGGGATGACCACGAGCGCGACCGCCGCCGGGATCGTCAACGCGAGTGACAGCTCTCCGGCGCGGGAGAACGCGTGTTTGGCTCCCGCGTCGTCCTGCGCGCTCAGGCGTCGCGAAAGGTCCGGTAAAAGAACGATGCCGACCGCGATGCCTACGACGCCCAGCGGAAGTTGATAAAGCCGGTCCGCAGCGTAGAGCCAGCCGACGGCCTTTTCGAAATGCGACGCGACCTGTTGGCCGACGAGCAGGTTGATCTGCATGACACCTCCGGCCAGTGCGGCCGGGATGGCGATGACGACGAGGCGCTTCATCTCGGGGGTCCAGCGGGGACGGGAGGGGCGGAGCTTGACCCCGGCGCGGTCGGCGGCGATCCAGACGAGGGCGAGTTGGGCGATGCCGGCGACCGGGATGGCCCAGATCAACCAAAGGATCACCTCGCCCCCGAGGTACGCCCCCAAAGCCATTGAAAAACATACAAAAATATTGAGGAACACCGGCGCTGCCGCAGCGGCGGCGAAGCGTCCGGCGGCATTCAGGACACCGGAGAACAGGGCGGTTAGCGAAATCAGCAGGATATAGGGGAAGACGATCCGCCCGTATTCGACGGTCAGGTCGAACCGTTCGTCGCTCCCGAAGCCGCCGGCCGTGGCCCAGACCAGTGCTGGCATGAAGACCATCGCGAGCGCGCTGAGGATCAGGAGGATGAACGCCAGCCCGCTGAGGGCTTGCGTGGCGAATTCGGTCGGGTGGTCGCCGGACTCTAACCGTTTGGAAAACAAAGGAACAAATGAGGCGTTGAAGGCACCTTCGGCGAAGAAACGGCGGAACATATTGGGCAGGCGGAAGGCCGCGACGAAGGCGTCCATGACCGGGCCGGGGCCGATGAGGGCGAGGATCATGACTTCGCGCAGGACGCCGAGAATACGGCTCATCAGGGTCCAGAAACCGACGGTCACAACACCGGATATGAGGCGGATCGGTTTCATGGGACTCCTGTCGCGTTGGCATCGGGGTTAGAGCAGAATTCGGGTCTGGAAAAGGGGCCGTTGTACGGAAGTTCCGTTCGGACCGTACGGCTCAAGGGTGATTTTGAACCGAAATCCGGCGAGTCTGGCCGAAAATCGGCGGATCCCGGGGAAACAAGACGGTTCGTACGCCAAATCCGTACGTTTGGCGAAAAGTGGCTGGAACGGCCCAATTGAAGACCCGCATGCCGCCACCGCGCGCTTCAGTAAGGATCGGGAAAGTTTTTGCGCCCAGGGTTCTGCCGATGCGAGATCACCGGGGTGTTCCATGTTCCTCTACAATTCGTCGCCGCTTGAAGACATCGCCACGGACCGCCTGCGATCCAGCCTGAGCCGCGTTCTGGACGACGTGCGCTTCTACGAGCAGAGATATGCCATCTTGCGACGGGGCCGTCCTGTCGCGGGGCTCGTTCCGATCACAGAGGCGCGGGCCTTGTTCGAAGCATCGCAACGAAACCGTAAATTCCGCGATATCGCCCTGCGGCAGAAAATCGAAGAAGAAGACATGCTGCGCAATGCGATCAGGGACTGCGGGGAGGCAGCCTTGGCCGACCCGGAAGTCTAGGTGTGACGCCGTTTGCGAGCGACGCTGAAAGGCGCCTGGAGCCGCGGGCTTACAGGTTTTTTGCAAAAGGTAGAAGTGTTCGACGCGGCAGGATTTTCGCCCGGTCAGAAAGGAAGGCCAAAGGCTGTTTTGAAAGACGACCATACCTTTCAATCAACACTGCATCTCGTCGGCTTTGACGAATGTCTCATTTCAAAAACTGCGAACTCGTGCATTTTTGATGCCATGACGCTACGTTGGCTTTTTGTGACAGGACTCATCTGTCTTTTGGGGGCTGGATATCTATGGGTCAGTGGTGACCCTTGGGCGCGGGCCTCTTTGAAGAGTTCAGCGGACGCACGCGCAATTCTTGATGTCCGGAGCCAGCCGCATCGTGTTGGATTTTTGCTGAGCAAAGATCCGGCTCTTTTGAAAGCCGTAGTTTGGTCGGAGACCGGGTCGGTTCTTTATCCTGGACCAGGCATTTACGTGCCAACAAGGTTCGATGTGTCAGTAGAGGAATTGCAGGCTCTCACACGTCTTACGTCACAGGCGTCTCAAGCAACGTGGTCGACCTATGATCGAGACGGGAACGAGCTTCTTTACTGCCAAAGTACACCCCGAATTTGTCTGATCTACGATCGAAATGAGCTGCAGAACGACCTGCAAGTTTCTCTGAACGGTGTAAACCGGGTCATGATTGGTTTGCTGGCAGCGATGGGATTGTTCAGCTTGGTGTTAAGCTGGCGTCCCTGGAAAGCCGCGGTCACGACCGATCAACTCGTCCTTATGCCAGAACACCACAGCGCACGCCGTGGCACGCTCGAAGTTGCTTTGACACCACGCGACTTTCGATTGCTCGAGTTTCTTAAATCGAGACAGGGCAAAGTTGTCACCAAAGATGAACTCTATGATGCTGGGTGGGGCCGAGATTTTATGCCCAACTCGCGCGCATTGGATCAGCACATGATCAACCTTCGAAAAAAGCTCGATCCGGACAAATCCCGCGCCCCTGTCATCGAAACCGTGCGCGGGGTTGGCTACAGGCTCCTGTAGGCACGATTTTGCACATTTTTTGCAGTGTTTTTGCGGAAAATTCGCACAGCCGCTGAGTGGATTGGTCAACGCTGGCCGGAGTTGAAACTCAGAACGAGAGGCGAGACCCTGATGCGCATACACCTATTGGCTGTCCCCACTATTACACTGCTCACCGCCCTTGCGTCCCCCGGCTTTGCACAGAGTGTCGGGCAATGTGGCAAGCACACGTCCGACGCGCACGGCACGCACAATCCAGAAGAGCTCACGATCTGCAGTCATATCGACCGAATGCGGCAGGGAGAGACTCATCCGGTGTTGGGCTTCATCGGCTACATCGAGTCAAAGGCTGGAAACCATGACTCGGCGCGGGAGATCTTCAGCACTCTGGCCGATCAGGGAAATGTGCCAGCGATGACCTGGATGGCCTGGATGGAAGATAATGGTCTGGGCGGGCCCGAAGATGCGGCGGCTGCAGCCGAATGGGACCGCCGCTCAATGGAAGCGGGCAGCTCGATCGGGGCATTCAACTATGGTTTGGATATTCTTCGCGGCCGTGGTGTCACCTTTGATGAGGAACTCGGCCGCAAGATAATCCAGCGGGCGGCTGATCTCGGCGATCAGTCTGCGCAGCATTTGATCGACAATGATTTCGATCTCGACAGCGTAACCCCCGACGCCGACGCGTGGAAATACGAAAAAAAACTGTACTGAGCGGGGCTACATCAACCGCCACCAGCCCGTCTGACACGCGGCTGCACGGATTGCTTTTGCCGTCGTGCACATACCCCTGACACGTCATCGAGAGGGAAAGACTATGACCAAACTTACACGCCGTGAAGGCCTGGCAACCATTGGGACAACTGTTGCGGCGGTTGCCTTGGGAGCCAACGCAAGCAAAGCCGCCACGCAAGTTGCGGCAGCTTTTGATCAATCGAACATTAAATGGAACACGCTGGAGGGCATTGAGCACCTTTGGTACCACGTTCTTAACGTGGATCGGGATCTCAAAACCGTCGACTTGCTGCTGAAGTTCGCAGCAAACGAAAAGGTCGTTCTGCATAAGCATCACGCAGATTACAGCACGTTCATCATTCAGGGTGAGTTGCGTCTCTACGACTCTGAAGGTGAATTGACCGAAATCCGCCCAACGGCGAGTTTTGTCCAAAAACCCGGCGGCGGCGCACCGCACACCGAAGGCGGAGGGGACGAAGAGTGCATCGCTTGGTTTAGTAACAAAGGAACGGACGGTGTGATCTACGAGATTCTGGGGCCAAATGGCGAAACGCTGGGCACTCTGGGCTTGCCGGAATTTGAAGCCTTGATGCAGGCGCAGGACGAACCGGTCCAGCCGATTGTTCCAGGTTGAGAGAACATCACTTCGTGCAAGCCGGAGCATTTGGCTGCTGGGATGCGGCCAACTCTGGAAGGCTGCCGACGAGTTCCACAAAGGCTCGCCTTCAAGAGGCGGCCACTTACGGACCTCCCCTTCTCATCCGGCGGCATTTCGGTGCGGCCTCGGCGACGAGTTTGACATGCCCGCAATAGCAGCTCGCATGATGTTCCATAAGCTGGAGCTCCTCGCTACGCCGGATTTCAAGGAGATCCCTAGCAGACATTTGTGCGTTGCGCAGCCTGAGTCCAAATGCGCCCAGCGCGGGCTTTGGTGCGTTACCTGATCACTGTGGACATTGCCCACGTGCGTATTCCGCACGCGGTCGATTTTGCACGCGCCATCGCTGGCAGAACCCCCGTGGGATTTCAGACCAGGTCGAAGGGGGAGGCGATCACGCCGATAACGGGGAGCAGGAGTTCGGTGTCCGATGCCTCTGCGCTGGCGAGGGCGGTATCGGCGAGGTTGATGGCCTCATCGATGCTGGCGAGGCTGCCGTCGAAGGCGTCCATCACGTTCCGCGCCGCGGTGACATTGCTTTGCCCCTGCACAACCGCGAAATAGAGGCCGATATCGGTCTTGTTTTCGATATAGGCAACGTCTGCCGAGGACCCGGTCGCGGCGCGGGCACCGGCGAGGAAATCGACGATGAAGCCGCTCTCGGTGACGTTGCCTGCCGCGAGCTGGGCGCTCCAGAAGGTCAGCCCTGCCTGGTCGGCGTCGCGTCCGAAGACGTTGTTGTAGACGGCCTGGACGAAGTCGGAGTCGCTGACATCGCTGTAGAGCGCCACGGTTTCTGGCTGGGTGAAGAAGAGGTCCGCGATGTCGCGGAGCGAGAAGCCGTCCTTTTCGAAGACCGTGGCCCAGAAGGATAGGCCAAGCGCGTCGGCGGCCCGGTTGAAATAGGCGATGTAAAGCTCGGCGAGGGCGGTCAGGTCTTCGGCACTGATCGTGCTGATGCCGTCGTGTTTGCTGACTTCGAAGCGAACGCCCCCATTGGTTTCGATCTGTTCGACGCCGAGAAGCGCCATGCTGCCGGTCGGCGCGCTTCGGTCGATCACGGTGCTGACCGCGTCTTCGAAGAATATGGTCAGGTTGCCTTGTGAGGCCTCATCGAAGGCGACGAGGTCCGTTCCGCCGCCACCAGCGATGCTATCTTCGCCCGAAAGGCTGCCGAAGACGGTGTCATTCCCTTCGAACAGGCGAATCAAGTGGTCGCCGGGGCCGTCGGTGACAAGGTCGCCGAGGTCGGTCGTTCGCAGGATCGTGAAGTCGGGTGTGCCGCTTAGATTGATGGTTTCCGAAAAGCCGAAACCGTCATTCAGGACGGCGCCGGTCGCGAGGTTGACAGACGCACCGGCAACCACGTCGTTAAACTGGAAGTCGAAGATTGGTAACCCGCCATCGGCGGCGATGTTGTAGACGTCGGCCCCGGGTCCACCAATGGCTGCCGCAACCTGCCCCGGTGCCAGGGTGATGTTGTAGACGTCCGCCCCGCTGGTGCCTTCGAGACCAAGATAGGCGTCGAGTGCGATGCTGACGCCCTGCAGGGTGTCGGCAAAGCCTGGCCCCGCCACGGTTCCCGAATTCGTCGATCCGTTGATATTGAATTCAACGGGCTCTGCGATGGGGTCATAGTCAATAATGTACCCGACGCTTGTCGCGCCATCCGGGAGGGAAAACAGGATAATGTCATCCCCTTCGCTGCCGACGATGCGATCCGCGTTTTCGGTGCTGCCCCTTGTGTCGATCACGTCGCTGCCCGATGTGCCCTCGACGCTGTCGTCGAATTGCGAGCCGATGAAGGTGATGGGTTGGGTGAGCAAGGGCAGGAAGCCGCGCCAAGTGAATTCCTGATCGAAGGGGGACTGTCCGCGCGTGGCATCGATCGTGATCGGGCCAGAGCTGTTGAAAAGGCTGGCGAGTCGAGAGAATTGAGCCGGTTCCTCGAGGTCGAACAACGCGTTTTGGAACGTCGCTGCGCTCCAGTTGATGTCTGTCACCGTCGCCTGCTCAATGCCAACACCGTCGAATTCGATGGAGGTGATCTGGCCAGCAGTCAGTGCGCCGCTTCCATTCGTCGCGAACCCTGTGCCGTTCAGTGTGACGTTCACATTGGCCTGCGTGAAGACCGTATGTGTGAGCACGACTTCGTTTGGAGAAAAGGACGTGACCGCAACGCGCAGGTTGCCGTCGAGGTCGAAAAACGACTGTTCAAGGAATAACGGGTTGGTGCCCGTATAAGTTATCAGCATCAGGGTCTCCGAGACACGCGTGAGAGGTTATTGCTTCGCGCGCTCGGCTCCTTCGGTGATTGCGGCGCGCAGTTTGGCTTCGAGACCCTTTTGCTTGTTTTCGGAGTGGAACTTCAACCCAAACATGTCCTTGACGTAGAAAGTATCGACCACCTGTTCACCGTAGGTCGCGATGACGGCGGAGGCGATGTAGACGTTGGCGTTGGCCAGGGTGCGGGTGAGGTCGAAGAGCAGGCCGGGGCGGTCGCGGGTGTCGACTTCGATGATCGTGTAGATCTCGGACCCTTCGTTGTCGAAGGTGATCGAGGTTGGCACGTTGAAGGCGCGTTCGCGTTTCTTGAGCTTGTCGCGCGTCGGCAGCTTTTCCCGGGGGACGACATCGCCACGCAGGGTCCTTGAGATCATGTCGCGCAGGCGCGGGATGCGTTCTGCGTCGTAGGGGGTGCCGTCGCTGTCCTGAATCCAGAAGGCAGCGGTGGCGTAGCCATCCTTTGACGTGAAGGTGCGCGCGTCGACCACATTGGCGCCGACGAGGGCGACCGCCCCTGCGAGGCGTGAAAAAATTCCCGGATGATCGGCCAGCGCAAAGCAGACCCGGGTCGCGTCGCGGTCTTCGTCGGGATGGATGTCGATCTTGATCTCGTCATCCTTGATATCGCGCAGGAGCCTGGCAAAGACCTTGTGTGCGGTGACGTGCAGGCCCTGCCAGTAGGGCGGGTAGTGTCGCGCGGTTTCGACCCGCAGGTCCTTGGCGTCCCAGCCTTTGAGCGCGTCGCGCAGGGCTTTCTTGGCCTCGGTGCCGCGGTTTTCGCGATTGAGCGCCTCCATCCCGTCCTGAAGGGCGCGTTTGGTCTGTCGGTAGAGCGCGCGGATGAGCACCGCTTTCCAATTGTTCCACGTGCCGGGGCCGACCCCTCGGATGTCGCAGACAGTGAGGACGCAGAGCAGGTCCAGCCGCTCTTTCGTCTGCACGGCCTTGGCGAAGTCGCGGACGGTGCGCGGGTCGGCGATGTCGCGTTTCTGGGCCATGTCGGACATGAGCAGGTGGTAGCGCACGAGCCATTCCACGGTGGCGCATTCCTGCTTCGACAGGCCAAGGCGCGGGGCGACCTTGCGGGCAATCTTGGCGCCGAGAACGGAGTGGTCCTCGTCACGGCCCTTGCCGATGTCGTGCAGGAGAAGCGCGACGTAGAGCACCTTGCGGTTGACGCCTTCGCGCAAGATCGTGCTGGCGACGGGCAGGTCTTCTTCGAGATTGCCGGCCTCGATTTCGGACAGGTGCCAGATGCATTGGATCGTGTGCTCGTCCACCGTGTAATGGTGGTACATGTTGAACTGCATCATCGCCCGGATCGGTTCGAACTCGGGTATGAATGCGGACAGCACGCCAAGTTCGTTCATCCGGCGCAGGGCGCGTTCGGGGTTGCCGTGTTTCAGCAGCAGATCGAGGAAGATGCGCTGGGCGTCCTTGTCCTCGCGCATGTCGGTGTCAATGAGATCGAGATTGGCGCTGATGAGGCGCATCGCATCGGCGTGGATCAGGAGACCCGTGCGCAGGGCTTCTTCGAAGATGCGCAGCATGTTCATCTTGTCTGACAGGAAGGCGTTTTCGTCAGCGATGGCGAGGCGGTTGTTCACCACCTCGTAGCCCTCTTTCATCTTCGGCGCGCGTTTCAGGAGACGCAGGAGAAGCGGCGGATCTTTCTGCTGCGAGGCCTCCAGCGAGGTGAGGAAGATGCGCGTCAGGTCGCCCACCGACGTGGCGTGGCGGAAGAATTCCTGCATGAAGATTTCCACCGCGCGACGGCCGCCCCGATCGACATAGCCCATGCGGTCCGCGACCTCGACCTGCATGTCGAAGGTCAGCTGTTCGGTGGCGCGGCCCGATGTGAGGTGCAGGTGGCATCGGACGGCCCAGAGGAAGTTCTCGGCCTTGACGAAGGTCTCGAATTCATCGGGCCGGAAAACGCCGATGCGGACCAGTTCCTGCAGGTTGTCGGTGTGATGGATGTATTTCGCGATCCAGAACAGGGATTGCAGATCCCGCAACCCGCCTTTGCCTTCCTTGACGTTCGGCTCGACCATGTAGCGCTGGCCCTGCTTGACGTGGCGCGCGTCGCGTTCGGCGAGCTTTGCCTCGATGAATTCACTTTCGGTGCCGGTGAAGAAATCCCACAGCTTCGTCTCGAGCTCTCGTGCCAGAGGTTCATGACCGGACAGGAACCTGTGTTCGAGCATGGCGGTGCGGATGGTGAAATCCTCGGCGCCGAGACGCAGGCAATCCTTCACCGTGCGGGAGGAGTGACCGACTTTCAGCTTCAGGTCCCACAGGATGTAGAGCATCGACTCGATCACGCTCTCGGCCCAGGCGGTGATCTTGTAGGGGGTCAGGAAGAGCAGATCGACATCCGAGAACGGTGCCATCTCACCGCGACCGTAGCCGCCGACGGCCAGCACCGCCATGCGTTCGCCTTCGGTGGGGTTGGGGTTGCGGTGGATCTTCTGGGTGACGATATCGAAGGTGATCGTGACGAGCTGATCGGTGAGCCAGGTGTATCCGGTGGTCACCGGGAAGGCGTCACGCGGGTTGTCCTCCAACCGTTTTGCAATCGCCGCCCGCCCGGATTTCTGCGCGGTCTTGAGCGCGTCGACAACGGTCTTGCGGACGCTGCGCTCATCGGGCGCGTCGCTCAGGCTGTCCCAGAGCGCCGCCGTGAGGGCGGGAACGTCGAGGACATCGTCAAACGTGTCAGACGCCGCCGGAGCGGCGTCTGAGATTTGGGGTGGTTCGATAGGATCAGAAGCCTGCGCCGCCGAAGCCGGATGGGGCTGGGTCAAGAATGGTCACCTGATTGTTGCGCACGGTTGCGACGGCGAGGCCGCGTTCATTGGTTCCGTCGGGACGGATGCGGAAGATACCGGTTGCGCCCTGAAAGCCGGAGCCCTGGGTCAGCGCGCGTCCGGAGAGGGCGTCCGAGCGGCCCTGACGGATCAGGGATCCGATCGCGTTAATGCCGTCAAAGGCAAGCCCGGCGAGCGGGTGCGGGTCCGCATTGAACTGGGCGCGGTAGCGGCTTTCGAATGCATTGGTGGACCCCCGGTCTGTCAGCGTGAAGTAGCCCCCCTGGGCCCCTGCCATCGACAGGATCTGCGGTGGCACGTCCCATCGGGCGAGGCCCATATATTGCGTGGTGGCCGGGTCGACACCTGCTGCCGGGAGCAAATCGAGAAACATCGGCAGCGCGCCGGCTGCGGTGGAGGTCAGGAACAGCGAATCCGCGCCGGAGGAAGACACCGCATCGCGGATGCGGGGAACGGCGGACGTTACGCCTTCTTGCGAGAAGGGGAAGGACTGAATGGATGCCACGCGGACACCGCTGGAGGCGGCTGCGGTCTGAATGGCGGCCTTGCCGAATTCGCCCTCGACGTTTTGCGGGTGGACGATCACGACCGAGTCGGTGCCCTGACGCGCGGCATAGCGGAGAAGTCGGTTCGCCGTGTTCTGGAAGGTCGGTCCCAGGATAAAGACATTGCCGCCCGCGATGCTGGGATTGTTCGAGAAGGACAGCACATTGACGCCATTGTCCGCCACGGCCACGCCGGCGGCATTGGACGCTTCGCCACGGAGTGGGCCGAGGATGATCTTGGCTCCTTCGGCCACCGCAGTCTCGGCCTGGGCTGCGGCGCGCTGCGGGTTCCCGGCGGTGTCGTAGACGCGCAGGTCTATCTGCACGCCGTCGAGCGAGGCAATGGCCAGCCGCGCCGCGTTTTCGAGACTGCGCGCAACGCTGCCCGCGCTGCTGTCGCTGCGCGGCACCAGAAGGGCGACCGGAACCGGCGCGCTGGTGTTCACGCGCGGACCGTCGCTGCCGCCAGCGCTTGTCATCATGGCCGGGTCGCAGGCCGCCAGACCCATGAAGGCGGCGACCGCCGCGGCTTTGCGCAACAGCTTGCGGCGGATGGATAAAACAGCCAACATGACACACACTCCCTGTACGCCGCACGGGACCGCGCACGGCTTTTTGATTGAGCGGGATAATAGACGACGCGAAAGGCGGGTCCAGACATGAATTGGCAGACACGCGAGATCGCGCCGGGGCTCTACCTCGTGGCCACGCCCCTGGGCAATGCGCGCGACATCACGTTGCGGGCGCTCGACCTTCTAGCCAGCGCGGATGTGCTGGCGGCAGAGGACACGCGGTCCTTGCGGCGGTTGCTGGACATCCATGGCGTCGCGTTGGGGGACCGACCCCTTGTGGCCTATCACGACCACAGTGGCGCAAACGTGCGCGCCCGGTTGATGGCGGCGCTGACCGATGGGAAATCGGTGGTCTACGCGTCGGAGGCCGGGACGCCACTAGTGTCCGACCCCGGCTTCGACCTGGTGCGGGCGGCGCTGGAGGCCGGTGTCCCCTGCACCACGGCACCCGGGCCGACGGCGGCGATCGCGGGTTTGACGCTGTCCGGACTGCCGTCCGACCGGTTCCTTTTCGCCGGGTTTCTGCCGAACGCGTCCGGCAAGCGGAAAAAAGCGTTGGCGGAATTGGCGGACGTGCCCGCCACGCTGATCTTCTACGAATCTCCCAAGCGATTGGGCGCGATGCTGCGCGACGCGGCCGAGGTTCTGGGCGCGGAGCGGGACGCGGTGGTGTGCCGGGAGTTAACCAAGAAGTTCGAAGAACGTTGTGCGGGGAGCTTGGCCGATTTATCCCTACGCTACGGCACGGAGACGCCGAAGGGCGAAATCGTTGTGTTGATTGACCGGGGCGAAGGTGCCGTTGCGGATCAGGCCGATATCGATGCGGCATTGAGAGCGGCCTTGGACCATATGTCGGTCAAGGATGCGGCGCGCGACATTGCCACAAAATTCGGGGTGCCCCGGCGCGAAGCGTATCAAAGGGCGATGGCGTTAGATGAATCTTAGGTGACTTGGCTTAGGGTGATTCTCGGAGAGGGTTTACATGCCATTCGATTTTCATCCTGACGCGGTTCAAGGTGTCCAGCTTGCCTTTGATTTCGACGCAGCTCCGGTCTGCGTCGCGCCTTTTGCGCCAAAGGCACCGCGACGGCAGACGAACTATCACGCCGGTCTGACGGCGGAAGGGCTTGTCGAGCGGTATTATGCCAGACGCGGCGCACGGCTATTGCACAGCCGGTGGCGCGGTCCGGGTGGCGAAATCGACCTGATCCTGGGCGAAGGCGACCGCGTCGTGTTTGTCGAAGTCAAGAAAAGCAAAACCCACGCGCGTGCAGTGCAGCGTGTGTCGGCCCGCCAGATGCAGCGTATCCAGGCCTCTGCCGAAGCCTATCTCGATCGCTGTCCCAAGGGCTCCTTGACAGAGGTGCGGATCGACGTGGCGCTTGTGGATGGCCAGGGGGTGGTCCGCACGATCGAAAATGCACCCCTCGCGGCCTGACGTCGGACCCTTGCGCGTCCAGCGCCCTTCGGCCATTACCGGCGGAGATCACGCAAGGGGCACACCATGAAAATCGCGTTTCAAATGGACCCAATCCAGTCGGTGGATATCAATGCCGACAGCAGCTTTCGGCTGGCCGAGGAAGCCCAGGCGCGCGGGCATTCCCTGTTTTTCTACGGGCCCGACCATCTGTGCTATGATGAAGGTCGCGTCCTGGCGCGAGGGGCGGACTTCACGGTCCAGCGCAAGCAGGGCGACCATGTGCATCTGGGGGAGCAAAAGCAGGTCGACCTGGCAGAGTTCGACGTGGTCTGGCTGCGTCAGGATCCCCCGTTTGACATGCATTACATCACGTCGACGCATCTGCTGGACCGGCTGGCGGGTAAGGCGCTTGTCGTGAACGATCCGTTCTGGGTGCGGAATTATCCGGAGAAGCTTCTGGTTCTCGATTTCCCGGACCTGACGCCGCCTACGATGATTGCGCGGGATCTGGACACGATCAAATCGTTCAAGGCGCGCTACGGCGATGTGATCCTGAAGCCGCTCTATGGCAATGGTGGCGCCGGGGTGTTTCGTCTCGACGAAAACGACCGCAACCTGACCTCGCTGCACGAGCTGTTCACCGGGTTTTCGCGGGAGCCCTTGATTGTGCAAAAGTTCCTGCCCGACGTGTCGAACGGCGACAAGCGGGTGATCCTCGTCGATGGCGACCCGGTGGGTGCGATCAACCGCGTGCCGGCTGCCGGGGAGACGCGGTCGAACATGCATGTGGGCGGGCGCCCCGAGAAGATCGGATTGTCGGAGCGCGATCTGGAGATTTGTGCGCGGATCGGGCCGCTCCTGAAGGAGAAGGGGCAGGTGTTTGTCGGGATCGACGTGATCGGCGACTACCTGACCGAGATCAATGTGACCTCGCCCACGGGGATTCAAGAGCTTGAGCGGTTCGACGGGATCAACGTGGCCGAGAAAATCTGGCTGGCGATTGAAGCGAAGCTGTAACCGGTTTTTCGAACGCGTGTGCTTTGAGTAGCCGGCCGACCCGCGCCGTGCGGCGCGGGGTACCCGTGCGAGGCACGGGAGACACTCCGGTGACGGAGTGTTGGAAACGCGGGGACGCGTTTTCGGCGCTGGAGGTCATCAGGTTGCACTCTTGGGCAAGCGGTAGCTCAGCGCTTCGGCGACGTGATCGCGGGTCAATGTCTCGGCCGCGTCGAGATCGGCGATGGTGCGCGCCACGCGCAGGACGCGGTGATAGCCGCGGGCGGATAGGCCGAACCGGTCGGCGGCCTGCGTGATCAGCGCCCGGGCCGGTTCGCCGAGGGCGACGGTTTGGTCAAGCAGCGCGCCCTCGAGATCGGCATTTTGCCACATCTCGGGCTGATCCTTGAACCGCTCGGCCTGAATGTTTCGCGCGTTTGCAACACGCGCGGCAATGTCCGCGCTGGTGGCTCCGGAACTTGGCAGGTCGAGATCGCGGAAGGCGACCGGGGGGACGTCGACGCGCAGGTCGAAGCGGTCCATAAGCGGGCCTGAAATCCGGCCCATATAGTCTTCCCCGCAGACAGGCGCGCGGGAACAGGCGCGGGCGGGGTCGCTGAGATATCCGCATTTGCACGGGTTGGCGGCGGCGACCAGCATGAAGCGGCAGGGGTATTTTACGTGTGCATTGGCACGCGCGACCATGACCTCGCCCGTTTCGATCGGCTGGCGCAGCGTTTCGAGCACGGTGCGGGGAAACTCCGGGAATTCGTCCATGAAAAGGACACCGTTATGTGCCAGGCTGATCTCGCCCGGTTTGGCGGTGCGCCCGCCACCGACGATGGCCGCCATCGACGCGGTGTGGTGCGGTTCCCGAAACGGGCGGTGGCGCGAGATGCCTCCGGCCTCGATCAGGCCAGAGAGCGAATGCACCATCGAAGTTTCCAGCGCTTCGGCCGGGGTGAGCGGCGGCAGGATGCCGGGCAGGCGCGCGGCGAGCATGGATTTGCCGGACCCGGGCGTGCCCACCATCAGGACGTGATGTCGTCCGGCGGCGGCGATTTCGAGAGCGCGCTTGGCGCGTTCCTGCCCCTTCACGTCGCGCATATCGCTGGTGACGGTTCCTTGCGTGACCTCGCCAGGTTCGCAGGGGGGCAGCGGGGTCCGGCCGGTCATGTGTTGGATCACGTCAAGCAGGCCCTTCGCCCCGATCACCTCGCAACCGCCGACCCATGCGGCTTCGGCGCCGGAGGCGGACGGGCAGACCAGCGTTCGGTTCTCGGCGGCGGCGGCCATGGCGGCGGGCAGTGCGCCGATCACCGGGACGAGGTCACCGTCGAGTGACAATTCCCCCAACGCGACAGATTGGGCGACCGCGTCCTTAGGCAGGATTTCCAGCTCGGCCAGCAGGGCCAGGGCAATGGGCAGGTCGAAATGCGACCCTTCCTTGGGCAGATCGGCGGGGGAGAGGTTCACAGTGATCCGTTTCGACGGCAGCGCGATGTGGAGCGTGGAGAGCGCGCCGCGTACCCGGTCGCGGGACTCGGAGACCGCCTTGTCGGGAAGACCGACGACCGAAAAGGCGGGCATGCCGGGGGTCACGGCGCATTGGGCTTCGACCATGCGGGCATCGACGCCTTCGAAGGCGACCGTGTAGGCGTGCGCGACCATCGGCGTTGTCCTTGTTCGGCCCAGAGCTTTGGGCCGTCAAGGTTGCCAAATGGTTAACGACGGTGGGCACCCGTTTTGGGAAAACGGGTGCAAGCTCCTGCGCAGGAGCTTGGCGCTAGGACCCGCGCGCCATCTCCATGAAGGCGGGCCAGGCCTCGGGGTCTTCGACTGTTTCGTCGCGACAAAGCTGGTTTTCGAACCCGAAAACGCGCCCGTCGAATTCGAGGAAGAACTGCACCGGACCGCCGGTGAACGGGCAAGTCGTGTTGACGGACGGCCCGCTCTCGACCGCTTTCGCCGGAAGCGGTGTCGGGCCGGGCCAGGGTTTCGTGGCAAACGGTTTGGCGTACCAGGGCAGGGTGTCACCGGTGACGAGGCCCATCGTGCGCCACTGTCGGAAGAATGTGTTGGCCAGATGCGTGTCGACATAGGCCTGAGCGATATCGGACAGCTGCGCATCGTATCCGGCAAACCGCGCTGCAACGGGTGCGAACATGATATCCGCAATGGAATAGGCGCCGAGCAGCCACGGGCCATCTTCGTGATAGAGACCGCGCGCATGTGACCAGATCGTGTCGATGCGCGCGATATCGGTCAGCGTGTCGTCGGACAATGCCGGCGCGTCATAGGCGGTGCGCAGGTTCATCGGGCATTCGTTGCGCAGCGCGCCGTAGCTTGAGTGCATTTCTGCGGCAAGCGACCGGCCGAGCGCGCGTTTGGCCGGATCCTTTGGCCAGAGACCGCCGTCAGGAAAGCGGTCGTTCAGCTCTTCTGCCATCGCAAGCGAATCCCAGACCACGCTGCCTTCGGGTGTGCGCATGGTGGGCACTGTGCGTGCCGGGGCAACGTCTTTCATTTGTTCCGCGACGCCTACGGAATTGAAGTCGATCAGGTGTATCTTGGGTTTGACGCCGAGCTGCTTGAACAGGAGCCAGCCGCGAAGCGACCAGCTTGAGTAGGCGTAGTCGCCGATGAAGAGATCGTAGGTCATGGCGCGTCGCCCTTTTTTCCTGATGTCGTTTCCGCGCAGAGTATCGCGTGTTTTTTCCGTGTCCCAATTGTGATTTGTGCGCCAGTCCATCACGCAGAGCGAACGATCTGATCGTATTTTTTGTGCGGATGAAAACTTTTTTCGTCTCGTGCGTGATCTAAAAGTGCACGTCGCGCGTATGTCTGTACGAGGGAAGACCTGAAAGGGGGCGACAATGGCACTGGACTCGTTCAACGACCAAACCCTGTCACGCCGCGCGATGAAAGCAGAACTGCTGGATGCGGAGACGGAACTTCAACTTGCATATGCGTGGCGCGACCAGCGCGATGAGGTGGCGCTGCACCGCCTGATTACCGCTTATATGCGATTGGCGATTTCGATGGCCTCCAAGTTCAAACGGTACGGCGCACCGATGAACGATCTGATCCAGGAAGCCGGCCTCGGCCTCATGAAAGCCGCTGACAAGTTCGACCCCGATCGTGGTGTGCGGTTCTCTACCTACGCGGTCTGGTGGATCAAGGCCTCCATTCAGGACTACGTGATGCGCAACTGGTCGATCGTGCGCACCGGGTCCACGTCTTCCCAGAAATCCCTCTTCTTCAATATGCGTCGTGTTCAGGCCCGGCTCGAGCGTGAAGCTGCGGCGGAAGGCAAGACACTGGAAGGGCACGAAATGCGCCGCCTGATCTCGGAAGAGATCGGTGTGCCGCTGCATGACGTGGAGATGATGGAAGGACGTTTGTCCGGCTCTGACTATTCGCTGAATGCGACGCAATCGACCGAGGATGAAGGGCGCGAGTGGATCGATGCGCTGGAAGACGACAGCGCGCAGGCGGAAGAGACCGTTGAAGAGGATCTGGACCTCGCTCAGCTGCGGCAGTGGCTGATGATGGCGATGAACCAGTTGAACGAGCGTGAGCGGTTCATCGTGCGCGAGCGCAAGCTGCGTGAGGATGCGCGCACTCTGGAGAGCCTTGGCAATGAGCTGGGTCTGTCGAAAGAGCGTGTGCGTCAGCTTGAGGCGGCGGCATTTGCCAAGATCCGCAAGTCGCTTGAAGCGCAGAGCCCAGAGGTGCATCACTTCCTGCGATGAGATCACTTCTTTTTTCCCTCACATTTTGTGCCCCCACGGTTGTCGCCGCTGGGGGCATTTTCGATGGGGCGGATATCGTCTTCTTAGGCGAGTTGCATGACAACCCCGCCCATCACGTTCGGCAGGCAGAGTACGTTGCCGAGATCGCACCCACGGCGGTTGTGTTCGAGATGCTGACACAGGCGCAGGCCGATCTGGTGACCCCGGCGCTTTTGGCGGACGAGGTGGCATTGGAGGCCGCGCTGGGCTGGAATGACAGCGGGTGGCCCGATTTCGCGATGTATTACCCGATTTTCGAAGCCGCGTCCGAGGCTGCCTTTTTCGGGGCCGCCGTGCCGCGCGAAGCGGCAATGGCCGCGATGCAGGCCGGTGTGGCGGAGGCGTTTCGGGGGGATGCGGCGACGTTCGGGCTAGAGAAGCCCTTGCCGGAGGAGCAGCAGGCGGCTCGGGAAGCGCTGCAGCTTGCGGCGCATTGTGATGCGATGCCTGCGGATATGCTGCCGGTGATGGTGGACATTCAGCGGTTGCGCGATGCCGAATTGGCGTTCTCTGCGTTGCAGGCGCTTGACCAATACGGCGCGCCGGTGGTCGTCATCACGGGCAACGGTCATGCGCGGTTGGACTGGGGCGCGCCGGTTTATGTGCAAGCAGCGGCGCCGGAGGTGCGGATCGCGTCCTTGGGGCAGGGCGAAGAGGGGGCGGGCGCACCGTCGGGAACGTTCGATCATGTCGAGACGTCCGCGCCTGCGGATCGCGGCGATCCGTGCGAGGCGTTCCGCTGATTGAGTTTTGCGTGGCCTGCCCGTAACACTGGACGCCGGAACCAGTTGGGACAGCCTCATGCTAAACGGCAAGCGTGTTTTGTTGATTATCGGCGGCGGGATCGCGGCGTATAAATGCCTCGACCTTATCAGACGCCTGCGGGAGCGCGGCGCGGCGGTGACGCCGGTCATGACGCGCGCGGCGGCGCAGTTCGTGACGCCGCTGTCTGTATCGGCGCTTGCGGGAGAGAAGGTCTATACCGATCTCTTCGACCTCACGGATGAGGCCGAGATGGGCCACATTCAACTGTCGCGCGTTGCCGATCTTGTGCTTGTGGCTCCGGCGACGGCGGATCTGATGGCGAAAATGGCGACAGGCCAAGCGGATGATCTGGCGACCACGTTGCTTCTGGCGACGGACACGCCGGTGATGATCGCGCCCGCGATGAATGTGCGGATGTGGGACCATGCAGCGACGCAGCGCAACCTTGCCGTTTTGCGCGGCGATGGCGTGTCTGTCGTGGGCCCGAACGAGGGGGATATGGCCTGCGGTGAGTTCGGGCCGGGGCGCATGGCCGAGCCTTTGGAAATCGTCGACGCGGTTGTCGGTGCGCTGGCGGCAGGGCCGCTTCAGGGCAAACGGATCATCGTGACCTCGGGGCCGACCCATGAGCCTATTGATCCGGTACGGTATATTGCGAACCGGTCCTCTGGGGCGCAAGGAACGGCGATTGCCGCGGCGTTGCGGGCGCTGGGGGCTGAGGTGGTCTTTGTCACCGGACCTGCCGACGTGCCGCCGCCTGACGGGGTCGAGGTTGTTCGGGTCGAGACCGCCGCCCAGATGCGCGACGCGGTGATGGCAGCTCATCCAGCTGATGCAGCTGTCTTCGCGGCGGCGGTGGCGGACTGGAAAGTGGTTGGCGCATCCCAAAGCAAGATCAAGAAACAGTCGGGCGCGTTGCCGGTTCTGGAGTTCGAGGAAAACCCCGACATTCTGGCGGAGGTGTCCAAGATGGGCGACGCACGGCCCGCGCTGGTTGTGGGCTTTGCGGCGGAGACCGACGACGTCGTTGCCCATGCCACGGCGAAACGCGCGCGCAAGGGCTGTGACTGGATCGTGGCGAATGACGTGTCTCCGTCGACCGGAATCATGGGTGGATCGGAGAACGCGGTCACCTTGATCACGGATGCGGGGGCCGAAGCCTGGCCGCGCATGGGCAAGGACGCGGTGGCGCGGCAACTGGCCGCGCGCATTGCCGACGCTCTGGTCTGACGGCGCGGTCGGACCATTTTGCATATTTATGAAAAAGAGAAGGTCAGGACGTGGTCTCGATTGAGCTGATGTGGGACGATGGGGCGGACCGGTCTTTGGGTCTGCCTGTCTATGCCTCAGCGGGGGCTGCAGGGGCGGATGTGCGCGCGAATTTTGCCGATCGCCAGCCGATTGTGATCGCTCCCGGCGAGCGTGCCCTGGTGCCGACCGGGCTGCGCCTTGCCATTCCCGAAGGATATGAGGTGCAGGTGCGCCCCCGCTCGGGGCTGGCGTTGAAACACGGGATCACGCTCCCGAACACACCCGGCACCATCGACAGCGATTATCGCGGGCCTGTGGGGGTGATCGTGATGAACGCCGGGAAGGCGGCGTTCGAGATCGCGCATGGCGACCGCATTGCGCAGATCATCGTCGCGCCGGTGCTGCGCGCGGTCTTCGTGGAGGTTGAGGAATTGGCCACGACCCAGCGCGGGGCTGGCGGGTTCGGATCGACCGGGGTGTCGTCATGATTGTCGTCTTTGCGATGGCTGGCGCGCTTTGGGGCCTGGGTGCGATGATGCGTATGCCCCGGTCCGCGCGGCTTTACATGATCGGCTTGCTCTATGTGGGCGTTTTGATCGTTCAGATCGCCTTGCCGATGGGGCATCCCCTGCGTGAGGCGACTGGAGGCAGTGCCGCGCTTTGGCTGTTGATTGGTGTCTTTGCAGCGATTGCGGTGGTCTATGGTCGGGTGATCCGTGGGTTGCGCGGGCGCGCTGTCGCGAAGGAAACCGAAGAGACGCCTCCGGTGCAGCGCCCTGCGTCGTTTTCCAATGCGGAACTAGAGCGCTATGCGCGGCATATCGTGCTGCGGGAAATCGGCGGAGTTGGGCAGAAAGCTTTGCGGGACGCCAAGGTACTGGTGATCGGCGCGGGCGGTCTGGGCGCTCCGGCGCTTCAGTATCTGGCGGCTGCAGGTGTGGGCACGATAGGGGTCATCGATGACGATGTGGTGGAGAACGCGAACCTGCAGCGGCAGGTGATCCATCGTGATGACGCTATTGGCATGCCGAAGGTGTTCTCGGCGCAGGCGTCGATTGTGGCGCAGAACCCGTATGTGGATGTGCGGCCGTATCATCGGCGTCTGACCGAGGAGATCGCGGCGGACCTGTTTGCGGATTACGATCTTGTGCTGGATGGCACCGACAATTTCGACACGCGGTTCCTGGCGAACCGCGTTGCGGTGGCTTTGGGCAAGCCGCTGATCTCTGGCGCGTTGTCGCAATGGGAAGGCCAGATCTCGGTCTTCGATCCAGCGGAAGGCGCGCCCTGTTACCAGTGCATCTTCCCCGAGGCTCCGGCAGAGGGGCTTGCTCCGTCCTGTGCCGAGGCGGGAGTGATCGGGCCGTTGCCGGGGGTCATCGGGTCGATGATGGCGGTTGAGGCGATCAAGCTGATCACCGGGGCGGGCCAAGCGCTGCGGGGAGAGATGCTGATCTACGACGCATTGTGGGGCGAGACGCGGAAGATCCTGCTCAAGCGGCGGGAGGATTGCCCGGTCTGCGGGTCTGCCGCTTCGGCCTGACCACGCGCCATTCCGGGTCTCCGTCGCATTTTTTGAACCACTTATTCTGTCTCAAAGTGGGGTCGATGGCGTCTGATAGACTTAAGTCATGTCTGACCCAACGACCATGAAAGCGGCCGTATTTGATCGCTATGGCCCGCCGGAGCGCCTGAGCGTGACGCGGGTGCCGATCCCGGAGCCGAAACCCGGAGAGCTGCGCGTTCGGGTGCGCGCGACAACTGTCACGCGGACGGATACGGCGACCCTGCGTGCGCATCCTTTCTTTGCGCGGGCGATGACCGGGTGGGTTCGGCCCAGGATGCACATTCTTGGCATGGATTTTGCCGGAGAGGTCGATGCGCTGGGTGCGGGCGTAACGGGCTATGCCGTCGGGGACCGGGTGTTCGGGCTTTTGCCAGACCACTTTGGCGGCCATGCGGAGTTTGTTTGTGTGGGTGCCCAAGCGGCCGTCGCGCCGATCCCAGACAAGATCGCCTTCCACGAGGCTGTGGTCGGTGAGGGCGCATGGTACGCGAGTTCCACCACCGATGGCTTGCGGAGCGGTCAGAGCTGTCTGATCTACGGGGCGTCTGGCGCGATTGGCACGGCTGCGGTGCAGCTGGCCAAGGCACAGGGTGCAGAGGTGACGGCGGTCGTTGGGACGCGTCATCTGGATTTGGCAGCGCGACTTGGAGCGGATCGGGTGGTGAATTACGAAGCGGAGGATTTCACCGCGCTGGGACCGACATTCGATCTGGTTATGGATGCCGTGGGGCACACGTCGTGGTTTGCGTGCAGGCGTCTGTTGAAACCGGGTGGGGTGTTTTCGGCGACCGATCTTGGACCATTTTGGTCGAACATCCTGTTGGGCGCGGTGTCGCGCCGCGTGGGCACTCCGTATCCTAATGATGCGCCGGGTTTTGTCTGGCGGCTCGCAGGGATGTTGGGGGCTGGCACATTCGCCGGTGTTTTTGACCGCAGCTATGCGCTGGAGGACATCGTGGAGGCCTTTCGCTATGTCGAGACCGGGCAGAAGACGGGGATCGTGACGATCCGGATGTGATGTGGTCACCGGTTGCACCGGGGCGTGGGAATGCTACCTCTTGCGGCAACAACAGGAGCCGCATCACCATGACCAATCCGCTTTTGTCCACCTGGGACACGCCCTTCTCCCTGCCACCGTTCGACGCCATCGAGGATGCGCATTTTGCGCCTGCGATCGAAGCCGCGATGGCCGAAGATTTGGCGGAGGTCGACGCGGTCGCGTCCAATTCGGAACCGCCGACATTTGCCAATACGATCGAAGGCTTGATGCGGACGGGAGGGCAGTTGGACCGCGTGTTGGGGGTGTTCTTCAACCTTGCGGGTTCGGATTCGAACCCGAAGCGGGAAGAGATCATGAGGGAGTTCTCGCCGAAGCTCGCGGCGCATTCGGCGGCGATCTATTCGAACAAGGCGCTTTTTGCGCGGATTGAAGCAGTATGGCAGGCGCGCGATGGAATGGACCTGACTGACGAGCAAGCGCGGGTGCTGATGCTCACGCGGCGCGGGTTCGTGCGGGCGGGAGCGGCGCTTGAGGGTGATGAAGACGCGCGGATGACGGCGATCAAGGGTCGGCTGGCCACGTTGGGAACGGCGTTCGGCCAGAACCTCTTGGCGGATGAGCGCGACTGGCAGCGGCCCTTGTCGGAAGCTGAATTGGAAGGCTTGCCCGCGTTCGTGATCCAAGCGGTGCGCGCGGCGGGAGAGGAGCGTGGAGCCGATGGGCCGGTGCTGACGCTGTCGCGGTCGGTTATCGTGCCGTTTCTGCAGTTCTGCCCAAACCGCGCGTTACGGGAAGAGGCATGGCGCGCCTGGGTCGCGCGCGGGGAGAATGGCGGGGAGACCGACAACCGCGAGATCGCGGCGGAGATCCTGGCGTTGCGGCACGAGCGGGCACAGCTTTTGGGCTATGACGATTTCGCGTCCTACAAGCTTGAGACCGAGATGGCGAAGACACCGGAAGCGGTGCGCGGGTTGCTGATGGACGTGTGGCAACCGGCGAAGGCGCGTGCGCTGGAGGATGCAGCGCTTCTGGAAGAGCGGATGCGCGCGGATGGTGTCAACGGGCCGTTGCAGGCGTGGGACTGGCGGTATTACTCGGACGCGCGGCGGCGTGAGGAATTCGCTTTGGATGAAAGCGAGGTGAAGCCGTACTTCCAGTTGGAGAAGATGATCGAGGCGTCGTTTGCCTGCGCCTCGCGTCTGTTCGGGCTGGCGTTCAAGCCCTTGGACGTGCCGCTTTATCACCCGGATGCACGGGCCTGGGAGGTGACGCGAGACGGCCAGCACGTCGCGATCTTCATCGGTGACTATTTCGCGCGGTCATCGAAGCGGTCGGGCGCGTGGTGTTCGGCGATGCGGTCGCAGCGGAAGTTCCCGGATGTGCAGGCGCCTATCGTGGTAAATGTGTGCAACTTTGCGAAGGGTGATCCGGCGCTGTTGTCATATGACGACGCGCGGACGCTGTTCCACGAGTTCGGCCACGCGCTGCACCAAATGCTGTCGGATGTGACTTATGACATGATCTCGGGCACCTCTGTCGCACGGGATTTCGTCGAGTTGCCGAGCCAGTTGTACGAGCACTGGCTTGAGGTGCCGGAGGTGTTGCGCGAGTTTGCGATCCATGCCGAGACGGGCGAGGCGATGCCGCAGGAGATGCTGGACAAGGTGCTGGCGGCGGCGACCTATGACATGGGCTTCCAGACGGTGGAATATGTCGCGTCGGCTTTGGTGGATCTGGCGTTCCATGAAGGTGCTCCACCTACCGATCCGATGACCGAACAGGCCAAGGTGCTGGCAGAGATCGGGATGCCCGAGGCGATTGTGATGCGCCACGCGACGCCGCATTTCGCGCATGTGTTTACCGGCGACGGGTATTCGTCCGGATATTACAGCTACATGTGGTCCGAGGTGATGGACGCGGATGCCTTCGAGGCGTTCGAGGAAGCAGGCGGGGCCTTCGATGCCGAGATGGCGGGCAAGTTGGAGGAATTCATTCTTTCGGCAGGCGGGTCCGAGGAAGCGGATGTATTGTACACCAAGTTCCGTGGGCGCATGCCGGGGGTCGAGGCACTGCTCAAGGGGCGCGGGTTGGCGGCTTGAGTGGCGTCAGGCCTCTGATGACAGGTTCTCGGTTTTGAGAAAGCGTTCGAAGGCGTCGAGGTTGATCGCCTCGAACTGACCGAATGCCTGCATCCAGACGCTGGCGTCCTTGAGGGCGTCCGGCTCCAGCTTGCACCACTTCACGCGGCCGCGTTTTTCCTGGCTGATGAGGCCTGCATTGGCGAGGATCATCAGATGTTTCGAGATCGCGGCGAGAGACATCTCGAACGGGTCTGCCACGTCGGTGACGGCCATGTCGTCTTCGAGCAGCATCGTCAGGATCTGACGGCGGGTCGGGTCCGCAAGGGCGGCGAAGACAGTGTCAAGGGTCTGTGCCATTCGGTGCAGGTGCCGCATCGGGCGCGAAAACTCAACCGAAAAGTTGAATAACGGATATGGGCGATGTGAGCGGAAACAGGGGCTGCGACCGATTGGTCGGGTCTTTCAGTGCTGCGAGATAAACAAGCGAAATCAACCTGTTAATATAGGTTTTCAGTTGACTGGCGCTGCCTTGACTCGGGTCGTGCCGCACCGTAGCACATGCTCAAAGTTCCAACTGGAGTGGAGCGCGTGTCTGACGACGATCCGAAGCAGCGACTGGCAGAGCTGGAAGCGCGGATTGCAGCGGCCAAGGGGGCCGGTCCGGACAAGCCACATCAGGAGGAACACTACAGCCAGGCGCAACATGCGTGGCGCATGGTGATCGAATTGGTGTCCGGTCTTGGGATCGGATTTGGCATCGGCTACGGGATCGACGCGGTCTTTGGAACGCAACCCTGGTTCATGGTGCTGTTTGCATTGCTGGGCTTTGCCGCGGGGATCAACGTGATGATCCGCACCGCGAAAGAGCTTCAGGTGACGAAGCTGGCCGATCTGGCCGGACAGGACGAGAGGGATAAAGATGGCTGAAGGCACTGAGGGCGGCGGTCTGGTTTTCCATCCGATGGATCAGTTCATCGTCAAGCCGATGTTCGGCGACGGCGCAGTGGGCATGTTCACCTTCACAAACGCGGCATTCTGGCTGCTTCTGGCCGTTGTATGCGTGGTTGCACTGATGGTGCTGGGCACGGCGAAGCGCGCGACGGTGCCGACGCGCACGCAGTCGGTGGCCGAGTTGGCCTACGGATTCATTTACAAGATGGTCGAGGATGTGACCGGCAAGGATGCGGTGAAGTATTTCCCGTATATCTTCACGCTGTTCATCTTCATCCTCTTCTCGAATTTCCTCGCGCTTATCCCGATGTCGTTCTCTCCGACCTCGCATATCGCGGTGACAGCCATCCTTGGTTTCGGCGTGTTCTTCGCGGTCACAATTCTGGGGTTTGTCAAGAACGGCGCATCGTTCCTGGGGCTGTTCTGGGTGTCGTCCGCACCGCTTGCGCTGCGCCCTGTATTGGCCGTGATCGAGATCATCTCGTATTTCGTGCGCCCGGTGAGCCACTCCATTCGTCTGGCGGGCAACATCATGGCGGGCCACGCGGTTCTGAAAGTGTTTGCGGGCTTCGCCGCGATCACGGCGGTCGCGCCTCTGGCGATTTTCGGCATCATCGGGATTTACGCGCTTGAGGTGCTGGTGTCCTTCATCCAGGCCTACGTGTTCACGATCCTCACCTGCGTGTACCTCAAGGACGCGCTGCACCCGCATCACTAACGCATGGGTGCGTGAGTTCACGCGCCCTACGACCTAACGCAAACTTCCAATCGTAAGGAGAATTCACATGGAAGGCGATCTCGCACATATCGGCGCAGGCCTGGCAGCAATCGGTTCCGGCGCAGCCGCAATCGGGGTGGGCAACGTGGCCGGCAACTATCTCGCAGGGGCCCTGCGCAACCCGTCCGCTGCTGCGTCGCAGACAGCAACGCTCTTCATCGGTATCGCGTTCGCAGAAGCGCTGGGGATCTTCGCATTCCTCGTGTCGCTGTTGCTGATGTTCGCCGTCTAAGCTTCGGACTTTTATCCTTACGCGCGGGCGGTGCTGCATCCAAGCGGCCCGCCCGATGTAACGACAAGTTCCGACGGAGGACGACATGGCAACCGAAACCACTGGTACAGCCAGCGCATGTGTGGGCCCGGATGGCAGCGCCATCGGCATGCCGCAGCTTTGCGCCGACTGGATGCCGAACCAGATTTTCTGGCTCCTGATCGCGCTCATCGCGATTTACTTTGTCCTGTCCCGCATCGCGCTGCCGCGCATCGCGACGGTTCTGGCGGAACGACAAGGCACGATTACAAACGACCTCGCGGCGGCTGAAGACCTCAAGCAGAAAGCCGTGGAGGCCGAAGAGGCCTATAACAAGGCTCTGGCAGATGCCCGCGCGGAAGCGCAGGAGATCATCGCCAAGAACAAGGCCGAGATGCAGGCCGAGCTGGACAAGGCCATCGCCAAGGCGGATGCCGAGATTGCCGCAAAGGCTGCGGAATCCGAAAAAGCTATTTCGGAAATTCGCGCGTCGGCCGTGGAAAGCGTCGAGGCTGTGGCGAAAGACACCGCTGGCAGCATCGTTGCGGCGCTGGGTGGTCAGGCGGATGACGCCACTGTGGCCGCCGCCGTTGATGCACAGATGAAGGGGTGAGCGATATGACACGTATCTTGACCATTGCCGCCACTGCCCTGATCGCAAGCCCCGCCTTCGCGGCGGGCGACAAGCCGTTCTTCTCGCTCTCTAACACCGATTTCGTGGTGACCATCGGCTTTCT
This sequence comes from Marivita hallyeonensis, assembly GCF_900129875.1. Classification (GTDB taxonomy): domain Bacteria; phylum Pseudomonadota; class Alphaproteobacteria; order Rhodobacterales; family Rhodobacteraceae; genus Marivita; species Marivita hallyeonensis. The sequence goes on from NZ_FQXC01000001.1 coordinate 186,061, forward strand.
CGTCTTCATCGGGGTGTTGCTGTACTACAAGGTGCCGCCGCTGCTGACGGGCATGCTGGACAAGCGCGCCGAGGGCATTCAGGCCGAGCTGGACGAAGCGAAGTCGCTGCGTGAAGAAGCGCAGGCTCTGCTGGCGTCCTACGAGCGCAAGCAGCGTGAAGTTCAGGAACAGGCCGACCGTATCATCGCGCATGCGAAGGAAGAGGCCGAGCTTGCCGGTGAGCAGGCGAAGGCCGACCTTGAGAAGTCGATCGCTCGCCGGATGGCAGCGGCCGAGGACCAGATCGCGTCGGCGCAGGCCGGTGCGGTGAAAGAGGTCCGTGATCGCGCGATTGCCGTCGCGATCAAGGCGGCGCGCGACGTTGTGGCCAAGCAGATGAGCGCTGCGGATGCTGCCAAGACCATCGACGATGCGATTGCCGAAGTCGGGCAGAAGCTGCACTAATCAATCGGTGATCCTAGAGTTTTCGAAGCCCCGGTCCGTGCCGGGGCTTTTTCTTTATGCATGGGTGCATCGACGCATCCGGAATATTTTTAAAAAGACTTGGGGGCTCTGCCCCCAAACCCCCGAGGTATTTTTCAAACAGAGAAGATCAGGTCGACTGGGCGTTTGTCACCCGCGCGCCGAAGAGAGCGGAACCGACACGGATGTGGGTCGCGCCGAAGGCAATGGCCTGTTCGAAATCATCGCTCATGCCCATCGACAATTGGCTGAGCCCGTTGCGGTCTGCCAATTTGCGCAAGAGTGCGAAATGCAGGGATGGGGTTTCGTCGATGGGTGGAATGCACATCAGTCCCTGAATGGGCAGTTCCAGCGCGCGGCAGTCTTCGACGAAAGCGTCCGTGTCGTCCGGGGCAATGCCGGCTTTCTGTGGCTCCTCGCCCGTGTTCACTTGAATGAAAAGCGGCGGGCAGTGACCCGTCTCCTGTGCGAGCCGCGCGAAGGTCTTGGCGAGCTTGGGCCGGTCGAGCGTGTGAATGACGTCGAAAAGCTCGAACGCCTGGCGCGCTTTGTTGGTCTGCAGCGGTCCGATCAGGTGCAGGTCGATCCCCTCAAAGCGTTCGCGGAAGGCGGGCCATTTTCCCGCCGCTTCCTGCACGCGGTTCTCGCCGAAGGAGCGGTGCCCTTCGTTGAGGACGGCCTCCACGCGTTCGTTGGGTTGTACCTTGGAGACCGCAATCAGCGTGATGTCGGCTGGGTCGCGATCCGCGTCTTGTGCGGCTTTTGCGATGCGGTCTGTGATCTCGGTCAGTCCCATGGTGCGTCTCCCCAGGCGTCGAAAAAGGGTTGAAGTTCGGTGTCGTACCTGCGCCACGCGGCGGCCGAGCTTTGGTAGATCGGTTGGCGCACCTGATGCAGGCTGAGTGTCTTGATCGTGCCGGACGCCTCGTGGAAGTTCAGGCACTGGTCCTCCCATTCCAGCCCTGCGGCAGCGATCACTGCGCGGGACTGTGCGTCCGGATCGGCGACGAGATCCTCGTAGCGGATTTCCGTAAATCGGTCCTGCAGTATGGCGCGCCAATGTTCGACGATGTCCCGGAACGTCTTGATCACATCGGCAATCGTCGCGAGGTCATTGGCATAACGGTGCGTGCCGCCGCTGAAGTGGTTCTTGTAGATCGACAGGGCAATGTCGCGCGGGTCGCGGTGGACGATGATGAAGCGGGCGTCGGGCAGGGTGGCGTGAAGCAGGCCGTAGATCAGAAAGGCCATGATGGACTTGTCGGTGAGATAACGTGCGGATGCGTCGGCGTGAACACGGTTCTGCTCGGCCAGTTTCGACGCGAAGATCTCTAAGCTTTCGGCGGGTTCGGTGGCGAGGGCTCTCATCTGCGTTCCGGCGCCGAACACCTGGTAAGCGGTGCGGAGCGCGGTCGCCATTTCGCCGCCCGCACGGACCTGGCTGTGGCTGGCGATGATCTGCTCCACCAGGGTGGTGCCCGAGCGGGGCAGGCCGGTGACGAAGATCAGGCTCGGGTCGGTGCCGGTTCCGTCAGGAATTGAATGTATGCCCGCCTGCGCCGCAACAACGGCGCGCCATTCTTCCTGCCGCGCCTTCGGATCGTCCGGCCAAAGCGCAGCCTGAGCGGCATTGGCGCGACGGAGATGCGGGAAAACCTTTGCCGATTGCTTGGTGTCTTCCATCGCCTTCGCCAGCGCGAAATTCACGTGCATCTTGCCGGGCTGCGAAAGCTTCGGGTGTTTGGCCAGCCGCCGCATTGCGCCGATCAGGGGATCGTTGGATGTGAAGCGGATCGTGGCGGCGAACATGCGATATAGCTCGGCATCGTTGGGGTGCTTTTTCAGGAGCTTCCGAAACAGCTTTTCCGACGCGTCGAACTGGCCGATTTGCTGCAGGTACAGTGCCTTGTCGGCTTGCGGGCCGACGGCGGTCGGGTCTGATGCGATCTTGCGATCCATCAGTTCAAGAACGCGTGTGTCGTGACCGGCTGTGCGGTGCGCCTGCAAGGCTTCTGCCAGAATGGCGGGTTCCGTTGGACGCAGGGCAAGCGCCTTGTCGGCCGCATGGCACCAGGCGGCAAGGTCACCGAGGCGCGCAGCGATCTGGGCGCGTTTGTAGGGGATCTCTGCAGCGGAAGGGGCTTGCAAGGCGAGACCATCAAGAAGTGCCGCGGCTTCACGGAGCTTACCCGTGCCAGCAAGCCTGAGGGCACGGTCGTATTCGGTTTTGATCTGCTGGACAGTGCCTGACGACATGGTTTCCACCCCTTGGGGCTTTGCTACTTGCCGTTGGCGCAAAAGAAAAGAGCGGGCGCAAGGCCCGCTCTTTCCTTAACCAAATCTGGTTATGAGCAATTAGAAGCTCATCGACAGACCGAAGGAGTAGCTGTCTTCGTCGTTGGCACCAATGCCGTCAACGTCGTCGCTGGAACCGTAACCAACGTGAGCTGCGAGACCGCCGCCCAAGTCGTAGGTTGCTGCGATACCGAAGCCGGACGCGTCTTCTGCGCCAACGTTCACGGCCCAGTCTTCGTACTCACCGTAGTTCACGCCGATGGACAGAGCGTTCATCGTGTAGCCAACGCCAACGCCGATGAATGTGCCGTTGTCGGACTGACCTTCGATGTCAGCTTCTGCGTAGTTGATTGCAGCGCGGAAACCGTTTGCGAAGGTTGCGTCAAGGCTGATGGCCATCAGGTCAACATCTGCCAGAACGTCACGGTCGACTGTCTGGTAGCCGAGGCCGATGCCGATTGCGGTGCCGCCGAAGTCGGTGACATAGCGGAGGCCGAGGCCCCAAACCGGATCGTCAACGCCGGAGTCGTCGATCTCTGCCGACAGACCAGCTGTGAAGCCTGCCATGGAGTACGACACGCGAGCGATCTGACCGTCGTGTGTGCCGTCGAGGCCGGAGTTACCGTTGTAGCCCGAGTGCTCGGTTTCGTCGTCGGCGATGGATGCACCGGCCAGAGCGACTTCCTGCAGAGCAGCGTCGTAGGCGCCGTCAGTGTCGCCCATGTCGAGGCGCAGCGGGCCGTAGGCCAGGAAGTAAACTTCGCCGCCCTGCTTGGTGGCGTCGAAAGTGTTCGCTTTCACGGCTTCGTCGAGATCGACGGATGCACCGAATGCCAGGCCACCATCGGACTCACCTGTCATGGAGAAGGTGACGTCGATGTCTGTGTGGAACTGGGCTTCGTCACCGTAACGGTCGCCGCCGATGACACCGATTTCGGCGTAACCAGTGATTGAGATGTTACCGGCGCCCGGCGCACCAACGTGGGACGGATCGTCCGCTGCTGCGATACCAGCAGTTGCAACCAGCGCAGTGGAAGCAAGAAGAAGCTTTTTCATTTTTTCCCTCATGTGTTCGTAAGGCACGTACCAAACCGGAGGTCCGGATTAGCTGAGGCTTCTATGCTCCCCGGTGGGGGTTCTTTGCAAGTCGTGCGACCAATGCCCGGGCAACTTGACCATCTGTGATGCTCATTTGCCACAAGACTCGGGCCCGGGTTTCTTCCTGATAGAACACAGCCTTAGGTCAAAGGCCAAGTTCGGCTTGTCGGAACACCCGTCGGCTTGTATGCAAAGCAGCAGGCAAACAGAGAGTTGAGGGCAGTTTCTTATGGAAATGACACGTTTCAGGACCGGGTTTGCCGTCGTGTTTGTTGCCGCTTTTGTCTCTGGATGCGGGATTTTTGGCGGGAATTCCAACCGCGAACCGGTCGAGACACGCCCAGCCAGTGAAATCATGGATGAAATCCAGGAGGAACGTCGACCCAATCGGGCGCAGACGACGCTGTTCGATTACTTCCGGTCCCGTAACGACGCGGGGCAGGTCGGAGCGGTCAACAAGTACATCTGGAATGCCGCTCTTGAGACCCTGGATTTCTTGCCGGTTCAGTCAGTGGATCCCTTCACCGGCGTGATCACCACAGGATTCGGCACACCGCCGGGCGGAGGACGGGCGTATCGCGCAACGATTCTCGTCAACGATCCGGCGCTTGATGCGCGGTCGTTGAACGTGGCGCTCATGACCCGGTCGGGTCCGGCCAGCGCATCGACGGTGCGCGCCGTCGAAGATGCCATTCTCTCGCGGGCACGTCAGCTGCGGCAGCAGGATAGCCGTCTCTGATAGATGTAATGCAGAGTGACACTGTCGTTCGCGCAGCCGTTTTGCCGGTACTGTAGACGCATCAACCTTCTAGAGTTCTCGAATTACGTGAGAATTCGAGAGTCCTATGCGATGAGGCTGCTTAATCCATTGGCTGGCGCACCGGACGCCTTTCCAAAAGGTCATCGACCCACCCCAGTTGCCGCGGCAAACAGACCCGTTTGAGATCAAATCGATCTCTGACGAAGCGGCGGGCGTTGTTTCCGAGCATGTCGCGCCGTTCCGGCGCGTCGAGAAGGCCGCATGTTGCTTCGGCAATAGCCGACGCGTCGAAGAAGTCGACCAGCACTCCGGTCTCACCATTAAGGACGACCTCGTGCACGGGCGCGGTATCCGACGCGACAATCGCGCATTTTGTGCTCATCGCTTCAAGGAGTGACCACGACAGGACGAAGGGGTAAGTCAAGTAGACATGGACTGAACTGACTTGCAGGACAGAGAGGAATGTCTCGTAAGGAACGCGACCGAGATAGTGCACGCGAACCCAGTCCTTTTCGGCGATTTGCGGACTGACTTCGTCGAAAAACGTCTGTTTCCATGTTTTTCCATTCTTGGGTTTGGCGCCGTAGCTGGTGTCGCTTCCTCCCAATATCACGACTTGCGCATTGGGTCGGCGGCGCAGAAGTTCGGGAAGGGCGCGCATGAAGATATGGTAGCCGCGATAAGGCTCCAGATTGCGATTTATGAAGGTAATCACTTCGCTGTCGGGTGTCAGCGTCGGGCCGCCGGCTATGTCGAGGCGGGCGCCCGGATTTTCTGTGACCACATCGGTGTCGATGCCGTCATGGCAGACGGTGATACGATCCCTGTAATGCTCGGGAAATGTTCCGGCCTGGAATTGTGTCGGGCTGAGACCCGCGTCCATGACTTCTTCGTGCAGTCGGTTGTTGAGGTTCTTCAGGCGTAGTCGTAACGCATCGTATGCCGGTGTGTGGCTGGGAAACTCGGGATCGAAATTCGTGTCGGACCCGCCGCTGCGATGATACAGTTCGCAATAAAGACCAAGCCGCGCCGTGGGCCAGACGTCTTTGAGAAACAGGCTTTCGCCCCAACCGTGATGCGCCACGATGATATCGGGCGTGAAGCCGCGTTCCTTTAGGGCGAGGGCAGCATCGTAGCATGCCGTGCCACGCAGGATCTTTGTCTCAAAATCCACGAGCCACGGGTGAATGCCAGGAGTGCTACCGCCTTTGACCGCGTAAGGCAGGACGTTGATGCCGCGCCATTTCGCGGGTTCTTTCACCTTGGGCGTGAGCACCACCACCTGATCCCCTCGCGCAGCCAGCGCCGGAGCGAGGTGTTTGAACTGGCCGGGAAAATTCTGGTGGATGAAGAGGATGTTCACAAAAGCACTGCCGCAAATCTGTTGTGGCTTAGGTATGCCCCTTTACTTTTGTCGTCACAATAGCCGTGCGGGGGCGTTCACTGCGGACCGGGAACCGGAATGTATAACAGCGCCAGACCGTGTTTCGCGGGTTCAGCCAACCTGCACGTGGGCACGCGCCTGCGATAGGCCGTATGTGGCCGGGAACGAAAGGTTCCCTGCGAGCAGTGCCGCGCGCAGCGTTTTTCTGCTCAGCACTTGTCGGGCGAGAGGACCGTACGCGTGTGTGACGTCCTCTATCGAGTCCGCGGCAAGAACGGATGGCCATTTGTGCTGTAACACGGCTGACCAGCCTAGGTCGGGGAAATTCCGCGTTTGCGGGCCGGGGTAGAGGCTTTCCACTTGAACACCGTCAGCGAATATCACCTCGTGTTTGTCGAACAGCAGATTGTAAAAGGTAATGTAGCGGATGCCTGCGGCAGGACGGATGCGCCCGTCGAATTCTTCGGCCAGGTGACGAGACACTGCGAAGACATCGCTTGGTCCTGATGGCGTGCTTATGCGGACCACTACACGATGCTGGGCCGAGAGCAGAAGATCGCGTGAGTTGCCTGCCGTTCCTGCGCGGATTTTGACCGGGCGTTTTTGGGGTGCGCCAATATCAGAGTTGAATGTTGCCTGTGACTTAGCGATCCAGCGGATGGGTTGGGGGCCGTGATCAACAGTTTCGACGATCCCCCCGACTTTTAGGCGTTCGATCGGCGTGTAGCCCCCTGGTGTCAGGATCTGGGTGCCGCGCGCGAGACAGATCATCTGCGCATACGGAATATCCGCATCCCGCGAGTTCTGCGCCGTGTTGGTGTATGTGACACCGTCAACCAGCGGTTCACTGAAGGCATAGACATCTATGTCGTCGAAGTTCTCGATCTCGTAGATGAAGATAGTTGAGCCATCGCTGCCCTCGAGCACGCCCCAACGGTCAGATGCGACAGCGCCGAATGTACCGACCTGGTTGCCATCGGGATCGTAAAGCGCGCCGGTTTCGCCGTCTGCGCCCTCGTTGTCGTTGTTTGGGCTGCCATCGGTGTTGACCCCATCAGTATCGCCCGACAGCGTCGTGGTGTCGGCACCATTGTCGACGATCTGCATTGTGAACCACGGCATGGTTGCGGCGTCGTAAGTGAAGGTGCTGCCGGCGGTCGCGAAGGTGCCGTTGCTTCCCACCGTCCCGCCGCTGGCAAGCAGGTCAGTTTCGGTCAGGACCTGGATATTGAATGTGGGCATAAACGCGCAATTGGTGGCTTTTGAGAACAGCAGGACGGTAGCGTGAAAGACGTTTGCACGGCATTAATGGCCATATTTGGGAGGTGTTACGTCGCTTTGGTGTCACCCTCTCTGCGGACGATCTGCCCGGGTGGGTCTGGACGATCCTGTGGCATCGGCCTATCACCCGCTGCAACTCGCTTGTTTTCTAAGGACACGCCCCATGTCGCGTTACGACCCTTCTGTCATTGAGCCGAAATGGCAGGCCGCCTGGGAAGAGCATCAGACGTTCCGCGCCGTGCGCAGCGACGACAAGCCGAAATACTACGTGCTTGAGATGTTTCCGTATCCGTCGGGCCGTATCCATATCGGCCATGTGCGCAATTACACGATGGGTGACGTGATCGCGCGGTACAAGCTGGCGACCGGGCACAACGTGCTGCACCCGATGGGGTTCGATGCGTTCGGTATGCCGGCAGAGAACGCGGCAATGGCGAGCGGTGGGCATCCGAAGGATTGGACGTATTCGAACATCGACACGATGGTCAGCCAGATGAAGCCGCTGGGCTTTGGCCTGGACTGGAGCCGGATGTTCGCAACGTGCGATCCTGAATATTACGGGCAGCAGCAGGCGCTGTTTCTCGATTTTCTGGAGGCCGGGCTGGTCTACCGAAAGAACGCGGTGGTGAACTGGGATCCGGTCGATATGACCGTTCTGGCCAACGAGCAGGTCATCGACGGCAAGGGCTGGCGGTCGGGCGCGGAGGTTGAGCGGCGCGAGTTGACGCAGTGGTTCTTCAAGATCAGCGATATGTCCGAAGAGTTGCTGGACGCGCTCGACGGGCTGGATGACTGGCCTGCCAAGGTCAAGCTGATGCAGGCGAACTGGATCGGCAAATCGCGGGGCCTGCAGTTCGCGTTCTCAACGATTGATGCACCGGATGGGTTTGACCGGATCGAGGTCTATACGACGCGGCCCGATACCCTGCGCGGTGCGAGTTTTGTCGGGATTTCGCCCGATCATCCGTTGGCGAAGCAGCTTGAGAAAGACAACGCGGATCTGGCGGCTTTCAACGCCGAATGCCGGAAGGGTGGGACCACGGAAGAGGCCTTGGAGAAGGCCGAGAAGAAAGGCTTCGACACCGGGCTGCGCGTGCGGCATCCATTTGATACGGCGTGGGAATTGCCAGTCTATGTCGCCAATTTCATCCTGATGGATTACGGCACGGGCGCGATTTTCGGCTGTCCGGCGCATGACCAGCGTGACCTCGATTTCGCGCGCAAGTACGAGCTGCCGGTGATCAGCACCTATGTCCCTGCGATGGGCGAGGACGCGTTCATTCTGCCCGAAGACGGCGGACCGGCCTACGTGCCGCCCAAGACCGAAACGGTGCGCTACATCAACGGGTTCGCGGGTGAAGAAGCGCAGAGCGGAGAGGCTGCGATCGACGCCGCCATCGACTTCTGTGAGGCCAACGGTGTGGGTCACGGTGTGACGAAGTTCCGCCTGCGGGATTGGGGGCTGTCGCGCCAGCGCTACTGGGGTTGCCCGATCCCGGTGGTGCACTGCGACGCCTGCGGTGTGGTGCCCGAGAAGAAAGAGAACCTGCCGATTGCGCTGCCCTATGACGAGGATGGCACGGCGATTGATTTCTCGGTTCCGGGTAACCCGCTGGACCGCCATCCATCGTGGCGCAATTGCCCATGCCCTTCATGCGGGCAGCCTGCAAAGCGCGAGACGGATACGATGGACACTTTTGTCGACTCGTCCTGGTATTTTGCGCGGTTTACCGCACCACGCGCCGAGACGCCGACGGATATGACCGAGGCCGCATACTGGATGAATGTCGACCAGTATATCGGTGGGATCGAGCACGCGATTTTGCACCTGCTCTATTCCCGCTTCTTCGCACGGGCGATGCACATCACAGGGCATTTGCCGGAGAAGTGCAAAGAGCCGTTCGATGCGCTGTTCACGCAAGGGATGGTGACGCATGCGATTTACAAGACGACCGGAACGGACGGTCGTCCTGTGTATCACTACCCGGAGAACGTCGAACTGCGGGACGGCAAGGGGTTCCTGAAAGACGGGACCGAGGTCGAGATCATTCCGTCGGCCAAGATGTCGAAGTCCAAGAACAACGTGGTCGATCCTGTCGCGATCATTCAGCAATACGGTGCCGACACTGCGCGGTGGTTTGTGCTGTCGGATTCGCCGCCAGAACGGGACGTGGAATGGACTGCGTCCGGGGCCGAAGCGGCGGCGAAGCATCTGGGTCGGGTTTGGAGCCTGTGTGACCGGATTGGCGCGATGGCCGAGGGTGATGGCGACGCCACAGCCGATGAGGATCTGCTGCGAGAGATGCACAAGGCGATCCGGGATGTGACCAATGGGGTGGAAAGCTTTGGCTTTAACGCCTCCATCGCCAAGCTTTATGCGTTCACCAATACGCTGTCGAAGTCGAAGGCCTCAAAGCCTGTGATGCGGCAGGCGGTGATGACGCTGGCGCAGTTGATGTCACCGATGACGCCGCATTTGGCCGAGGATATCTGGGCGCACCAAGGTGGCGAAGGCCTGATTGCCAATGCACCTTGGCCCGTCGCGGATGAAACGATGCTGGTCGAGGACACCGTCACGCTGCCCATTCAGGTGAACGGCAAGCGGCGGGACGAGATCACCGTGGCGAAAGACCTGCCCAAGGACGAGGTTGAAAAGCTGGCGCTGGCGACCGAAGGTGTGGTGCGCGCCCTTGATGGTGCCGCCCCCAAGAAGGTGATCGTGGTGCCCGGTCGAATCGTGAATGTGGTTGCATAGACGCAAGGCGCTCATCGCGCTTTCGGCGCTTTTCGCAGGTGCCGCCTGCGGGTTTTCCCCGGTGTACGGACCGCAAGGTTCAGCATCGGTGTTGCAGGACAACCTGCGGGTCGAAGCCCCCAATCGCCGTGACGGGTTTGTCCTGTCGCAACGTTTGGAAGAGCGTTTCGGACGCAACGATGCCGGGCGCTACGTGTTGAATGTGACATCCGAGATCCGGCGGCAGGGACTTGCGACGTCGGTCGAGGGCACGACGAACCGGTTCAGGTTGACCGGACTGGCAAGCTATTCCTTGCGCGATACACAGACGGACGAGGTGGTGCGCCGGGGACGGGTGGAAAACTTCACCGGGTTTTCGGCGACCGGGTCGACGGTGGCGACACTCGCGGCGGAACGGGACGCCACGGCGCGGCTGATGGTGATCCTCGCGGATGAGATCGTGGACCGGCTGATCCTTGCGTCCGAGGGGCTCGCGCCGTGAAGCTGCCCCCGCGCGAGGCGGCGGGGTATTTTGCCCGGCCTGACCCGGAGAAGACGGGCATCCTGATCTATGGTGAAGACGCGATGCGGGTTGCGCTGAAGCGGCAGGAATTGATTGCGGCGCTGATCGGCCCTGAAGGCGAAGGCGAGATGCGCCTGACGCGTATTCCAGCGGCGGAGTTGCGCAAGGAACCAGCGCTTCTGGGTGATGCGATCAAGGCGGTGGGGTTCTTTCCCGGACCACGCGTGGCCTTTGTCGAAGACGCCAACGACACCGTTGCAAAGATCGTGTCGGGTGCGGTCGAGGATTGGCAGCCGGGGGATGCTCAGATCGTGGTGACAGCGGGGCAGCTTCCGGCAAAGTCGCAGTTGCGAAAGCTGTTCGAGGGGCACCCCAATGCCTATGCGGCGGCGCTTTACAACGACCCGCCAAGCCGGGCGGAGATCGAGGCGGAACTGACGCGCGCCGGTCTGGCGCGGCCGGACGGCGCGGCGATGGAGATGCTGACCTCTTTGTCGCGCGACCTGGATCCCGGGGATTTTCGTCAGACGTTGGAGAAGATCGCGCTCTACAAGCTGGGCGATGAGGGGGCGTTGTCCCCCGAGGAGGTCACGCTCTGCGCGCCGGGATCGACTGAGGCGGATATGGACGACGTGCTGAACATCGTGGCCGAAGGGCGCACCGGAGAGATTGGCCCGGTGATGTCACGCCTTGGCGCGCAGGGGACGGCGGCGGTGACGCTTCTTATCATGGCGACCCGGCATTTCCGGGCGCTGCACGCGGCGGCGTCCGATCCGGGCGGGGTTGCGCAGGGCATGGGGCGGCTCAGGCCGCCTGTCTTCGGACCGCGCCGGGACCGGATGGCGCGACAGGCGTCGGGCTGGGGCATGCACCGGTTGGAGCAGGCGTTGCAGATGCTGTTGGAAACAGACTTGTCGCTGCGCTCCGCAGGGCAACACGGGCCGGCCTTTGCGATTGTGGAACGGGCGTTTATCCGGCTGGCGATGCTGGGGCGCAAATAGCGACGTGCCGGGCGGACGCCCGGCCAACGAGGGGCGGACATGTACAAATTGGTTGGGAACAGGGCGACACGGGCGTTTCGGCCTTTGTGGATGTTAGAGGAGCTGGGCGTGCCGTATGAGCACGTGGCGGCCGCACCGCGTTCGGACGAGGTGCGGGCGTTCAGTCCGTTGGGCAAGGTGCCGGTTCTGGTCGATGGTGATGCGGTGATCCCCGACTCGATGGCAATCCTGACCTACCTGGCCGACAAGCACGCGGCGTTCACGTATCCGGCCGGGACGTTGGAGCGCGCGCGGCAGGATGCCTGGACCTTTCGGCTCCTCGACGAGGTGGACGCGCTCTTGTGGACTGCCGCGCGGCACAGTTTCATCCTGCCCGAAGACCAGCGCGTGCCGGAGGTGAAGGACAGCCTGAAAGCGGAGTTTGGTCGCAACCTTCATCGGATCGCAGGCGAGATGGCGTCAGAGTGTTTGCTGGGCGATGACCCTACGGTTCCGGATTTTCTGTTGGCGCATTGCTTGGGTTGGGCGCGAAACGCGAAATTTCCCGACGCGCCCGAGGTTCTGGTGGATTACCTGCGGCGACTTCGCGAGCGGCCCGCGTTTCAGCGCGCGGCGGCACTCTAAGGAATTTGCGTTTGACCGCGCCTGCGCCCCGCGGGCAACAAAGGGTCGGATCGGAAACGCTGTTCGACGCAAATCCGGCATGAGGTGTCGGGATTGTCGATCCACATGCAGGCTCAAATGCGATTAGACTGCCCGCGACACGGGAGGTCGCGATGGCAGATTTGATCCGCTTTACACTGGACGGCGAAGAGGTCGAAGCCCGCGCTGGCGAGACGATCTGGGAGGTCGCCAATGGGCGTGGCCTCGTGATCCCGCATCTCTGTCACAAGCCCGCGCCGGGGTATCGGCCGGACGGCAATTGTCGCGCCTGCATGGTGGAAGTTGATGGCGAGCGGACCCTTGTGGCGTCCTGCATTCGCGAACCTGTCGATGGCATGGTGGTGACGACCAACTCCGCCCGCGCCACATCCGCGCGCAAGATGGTGGTTGAGATGCTTTTGGCCGACCAGCCGGAACGTGAGGCCGCGCATGACCGGTCGTCGCACCTTTGGGACATGGCCGAGGCGAATGGCGTGACCGAAAGCCGCTTGCCGACATTGGAGGCGGAACGCATTCCGCTGCTCGATGACAGCCATGTTGCGATGCGGGTCAATCTGGATGCCTGCATCCAGTGTGGTCTGTGCGTGCGCGCCTGCCGTGAGGTGCAGGTCAATGACGTGATCGGCATGGCAGGGCGCGGGCATGATGCCTACCCGGTGTTCGATTTCGATGACCCGATGGGCGCTTCGACCTGTGTGGCCTGTGGTGAATGCGTGCAGGCCTGCCCGACCGGGGCCTTGATGCCCGCGACGGTGGTCGATGCCGCGCAGGTGGGCGACAGCAGGGACTATGATCGCGAGGTCGAAAGCGTCTGTCCGTTCTGCGGTGTCGGTTGTCAGGTCTCGCTCAAGGTCAAGGACAACAAGGTTGTTTATGTCGAGGGGATCAACGGGCCTGCAAACGAGGGGCGATTGTGCGTCAAGGGGCGGTTCGGGTTCGACTACATCCACCATGATCACCGTCTGACCAAACCTTTGATCCGGCGCGAGGATGCGCCTGCGAAGGGGTTAAACGTGGACCCGGACAACTGGCAAGAGGTGTTCCGCGAGGCGTCGTGGGACGAGGCGCTGGACTTTGCAGCGAACGGCCTGAAGGGCCGGGGGCGCGAGGTTGCCGGGTTTGGCTCTGCCAAGTGCACGAACGAAGAGGCATATCTGTTCCAGAAATTCATCCGGCAGGGCTTTGGCCACAACAACGTCGATCATTGCACACGGCTGTGCCATGCGTCCTCGGTTGCGGCGCTGTTGGAAAACGTCGGATCAGGTGCTGTCACCGCGACCTTCAACGAGATCGAGAATGCCGATGTGGCCATCGTGATCGGGGCGAACCCGGTGGAGAACCACCCCGTGGCCGCGACCTATTTCAAGCAGTTCGCGAAACGCGGCGGCAAGCTCATCGTGATGGATCCGCGCGGGCAGGCGCTGAAGCGGCATGCGACGCATATGCTGCAGTTCCGTCCGGGGGCGGACGTGTCGATGCTCAACGCGATCATGCATGTGATTGTCGAGGAAGGGCTCTACGACCAGCAGTATATCGAAGGCTACACCGAGAATTGGGACGCCGAAAAAGCGCATCTCGCAGACTACGCGCCTGAGCGGATGGCCGAGATCTGCGGCATCGACGCCGAGACGCTGCGCGCGGTGGCACGGGACTTCGCGACGGCGAAAGCGGGGATGATCTTTTGGGGCATGGGCGTGTCTCAGCACATCCACGGGACGGACAATTCGCGCTGTTTGATCTCGCTGGCGCTGATGTGCGGTCATGTCGGGCGTCCGGGGACGGGTTTGCACCCTCTACGCGGGCAGAACAACGTGCAGGGGGCGTCTGACGCGGGGCTGATCCCGATGTTCCTGCCGGATTACCAGTCGGTCATGGATGACGGCGTGCGGTCGGCCTTTACCGAGGTCTGGGGATCGGGGGACTTTTCGAATGAGAAAGGTCTGACGGTCACCGAGATCATGGATGCCGTGCATACGGGTGACATCAAGGCGATGTACGTGCTGGGAGAAAACCCGGCCATGTCGGACCCGGATGTCGAACATGCGCGGGACGCTTTGGCAAAGCTGGACCATCTGGTGGTGCAAGACATCTTCCTGACGGAAACGGCGAATTATGCGGATGTGATTCTGCCCGCTTCGGCCTTTGCTGAAAAGTCGGGAACGGTGACCAACACCAACCGGCAGGTGCAGATGGGTCGGCCAGCGGTGACGCCTCCCGGCGAGGCGCGCGAGGATTGGGCGATCACGACAGAGCTCGCGCGGCGCTGCGGGATGGCATGGGACTACAAGAGCCCGGCGGACGTGTTTGCCGAGATGAAGCGGAATATGCGGTCTTTGGAGAATATCACCTGGGATCGGTTGGATCGTGAAAACGCCGTGACCTACCCGTCGCTGTCGCCAGAGGATCCGGGTCAGGCCATCGTGTTCGGCGACGGCTTCCCGCGCCCAGAGGGCCGCGCGCGGTTTACGCCCGCCTCGGTGATCGCACCCGATGATGTGCCGGACGCGGAGTATCCGATGATCCTGACCACCGGGCGTCAGTTGGAGCATTGGCACACGGGTTCGATGACGCGCCGGTCCGCTGTTCTGGACGCGGTGGAGCCGGAGGCGAATTGTTCGCTGCATCCTTCGACCTTGCGCCAGCTGGGCGTGGATCCTGGCGGGCACGTCAGGCTGACCACGAAGCGGGGTTCGGTGGTTGTCATGGCCCGGGCGGACCGGGCGGTGGCGCCGGATATGGTTTTCTTGCCCTTCGCCTATGTCGAGGCGGCGGCGAATATCCTGACCAACTCGGCCCTCGATCCTTACGGGAAAATCCCCGAGTTCAAATTCTCGGCGGTGCGGGTCGAGAAAGCGGAAAGTGGCGCGCTGGCCGCCGAGTAGCGGAGCGCTGGCGCGCGCCTGATGTCTCGGCGTCGGGCTTGCGCCCTTTGGCCTCGGGCCGGTTGGCACCGTGATGCATCAGAGTGCGCTGCGCCTGTTGCGCTGGTGTGCTGGCATATTTGGAAAAAGAAGAAGCGAGGGGCTTCATGCTGCCGATCCAACCCGAGCGCTTTCTGGCGGACCTGCACAGGTTGCGCGCGTTTGGGGCGTCCTGTGTGGGAAAGGGCGTGGTGCGGCCAGCCTATTCGGAGGCGGATATTGCGGCGCGTGCATGGTTGGCCGAGCGGATCAGGGAGGCCGGGTTGGACGTGCATGTCGATCCGATCGGATCGGTCTTTGGGTTGGCAGAGGGGCGATCCCTGTTGTTGGGATCGCATACGGACAGTCAGCCCGAAGGTGGGTGGCTCGATGGCGCTTTGGGTGTGATCGCCGGGCTGGAGATTGCGCGCGCGGCTGCGGCGGCGGGTGGGCCGCCCGTGTCCGTCGTGTCGTTTCAGGATGAAGAGGGCCGGTTTGGAGTGACGACCGGATCGGCCGTGTGGTCGGGCGGGATCGGTCTGGCCGAAGCGGATGCGCTGAAGGACCGCGATGGGGTGACGTTTGGCGCGGCGCGGGCCGGGATGCAGGGACGCGCGGCTGATTTCGTCGATCCGGCGCGGTTCAGCGGGTTCCTGGAGATGCACATCGAGCAGGGGCCGGTGCTTGATCGGGCGGATGAGGCGATTGGCGTGGTCGGTGCGATTGTCGGCATTCGCGACATGAAGATCACCTTCGAAGGGGAGCAGAATCACGCGGGCACCACGCCGATGCAGGGGCGGCGCGATGCGTTCCAGGCGTTGGCGCGGTTCAACGGGATGTTGGCCGAGCGGTTCGCCAATGTGGTCACGCCGCGCACGGTCTGGACGATCGGACATGTGGCGCTGCATCCGAATGCGTCGTCCATTGTTCCCGGCAGGGTGACGTTTTCGATGCAGTGGAGGGATGGCGATGCGGATCGGCTATCACGGATGGAGGCAATCATCCGAGAGACGGCTGGGGAGGTCGCGGCGTCCGGTGGGTTTGATCTGAGCTTTGGGCCGTTGCTCGGGCTGGAGCCTGTGGAGATGGATGCGCGGCTGCGTGGGGCGCTGGAAGAAGCGGCTGAGGCGCAGGTGCCGGGGCGCTGGCGCGTGATGCCGTCTGGCGCGCTGCATGATGCGACGAATGTGTCGCGGTTGATGCCTGTCGCGATGCTGTTCGTGCCGTCAATCGGTGGCATCAGCCATGCGTTCGGCGAGGACACGGACGAGGCCGATCTGGTGACGGGCTTGCGCGTGCTGGCGCGGGCGGTGCAAGCTTTGGGGTGACCACGGCAAGAGGAGGCCAGTGCGATGGATGTTACGGCAATGGTGTTTTACGCGCTGATCTGTGGCGCATTGAGCTTTGCGGGTCCGCGCCTTGGCGCGCCGTTTGTGCGGTTCGGCATCGGGGCCGTGGTGGGGATCATCGCGGCGGCGGTCTTGCCCTCGGTTCGTGTGGTGGTGGGCGGTTAAGCCCAGGTCACGTCGCCCAGAAAGATGTAACCCGCGCCGTAGATCGTTTTGATCAGTCTTGGGTTTTTCGGGTCCTCGCGCAGTTTGGTGCGCAGGCGCGAGATGCGGACGTCCATCGCGCGGTCGAAGCTGTCGCCAGCCGCACCGCCGAGCGTGTCCTGCATGTAGTCGCGGGTGATCAGGCGGTTGGGGCTTTCCAGGAAAAGGCGCAGAACTTCGCCCTCGGCATGGGAAAAGGGCGTTTCTGTGCCCTCTGCATCTTCCAGCGAATACCGGTCGAAATGCGCTGTCCACCCGTTGAACTTTGCGGTCTGGCCGGTTGGGGTGGGGGTTGCGCGGGTGCGCAGACGGGCGCGGACGCGGGCCACGACCTCGGCCGGGTCGAAGGGTTTGATGATGTAGTCGTCAGCGCCCAACTCCAGACCGGTGATCTTGTCCTGCACCTGCGCGCGTCCCGAGATGATGATGACGGTGGCACCCTGTTCGAGGGCGAGGCGGTGTACGAGGCTGAGGCCGTCGCGGTCGGGCAGGCCAAGGTCGACAAGGCAGACATCAGGTGTCGTGCGGCGCAGCGCCTGTTCGAATTCTGTCGCGCGGGCGAAGGTTTTTGTCTCGTAGCCGGCGTCCTGCAGCGCCTCGGAGAGCATCGAGCGGATCGCGGGTTCGTCGTCGAGGATGGTGATCAACGGTTTGTTCATGGGAGTGCGGCTTGATGTCCGAGGAAGGCGGCAAGGGCGGGCTTGTCGAAGGGTTTCGGAAGGAGCGGTGCGCGGGCCACAGCCTCTTGGTGACGCGGGTCCGTCGGCGGCAGGGACGTGGTCAGGTAGACGGGTTTGTTGGGCAAGGCGGAGACGAGGTCGGTTCCGAGCCGGTCCCCCTCGAGCGAGAGGTCAGAGAAGACAAACGAGATATCGGGCACGCCGCGCGCGAGCGCGCAGGCTTCGTCGACCGAGGTCGCCTCGATCACGCTGTGGCCGAGGCTGGTCAGCATATCGCGGATGGTCGTGCGCAGGTCGGGGCTGTCCTCGACCAGGAGGACAAGGTCGGTCGCCCTGTGGGTCGGCGCGTGGCGCAAGGGCAGGCGCAGTGTCACCCGCGCCCCGTGCTGCGCGTTGCCGATCTGAAGCTGGCCACCGGCGAGCTTTGCCGTGTCGTACACCATGGACAGGCCGAGGCCGGAGCCTTTGTCACCTTTCGTCGTGTAAAACGGGTCCAGCGCATGTTGGAGCGCATCGGGTGAGAATCCCCCGCCACTGTCTTCGACGGTGAAATCGATCCAGGTGTCCCGCACCTCTGTGGCGGACAGCGCGATGGTGCCGCTTTCCCCGCAGGCATCCCGCGCGTTGAGGATCAGGTTCAGCAGGCTGTCCTGAAGCTGGCCGGGGTCGAGATGGACGCGCGTGTCCACCTTGTTTTCGATCCTGAGAGAGATCGAAGGCGGCAATGACGGGGTGGCGAGTGTTTCGAGATCGTTGAGAAACGCCGTGACCTGCAGCGGTTCGGGTCGCCACGCACGGTGTGCTGTGATGTCGGCGATGCGGTTGAGCAGATCGCCGCCGCGACGGGCCGCCTGAAGCGTGGCCGTGATGAGCGGGTCAGCCTGTGGCGGCAGGTCCATGCGGGCGAGTTTGGACTGCATGCCGAGGATGATGGTGAGCAGGTTTGAAAAGTCATGCGCGAGACCGGAGGTGAGTTGCGCCGCCATCTCGCGGCGGCGTGTCTGCTGTAGGGCAGCGCGGGCCTGCGTTTCTTCGGTCACGTCCATCGACAGGATGTAGACGCCGTTTTCGGACTCGTCCGGTGTAAACGCCGCGCGGATGCGGCGCGAGCTGAGCGTGTCGGTGAATTCGAAGGTCGAAGGATCGCCCGAGAGGGCCATTTGCAGATGTGGCAGAACGCGCGCATAGGCGTCGGCCCCGAGTGCTTCGGAGATGTGCAATCCTTCGATCTGTGCCGGGCGGCCCGGCATCACCGCCGAGAGCTTGCGGTTCGAGAACGTATAGCGCCCGGCGCTGTCGACATGGGCGATATGGGCGGGCATCATCTCAGTTGTGAGGCGGGTGCGGGCCTCCATCTCGGTCAATTCGCGTTGGGCTTCTTCCAGTGCGGAAACGGTGGCGGCGAGTTTGCGGTTGGTGGCGGCGAGCTCTTCGGACCGGGCAAGCACTTCTTCAGACAGCAGCTCTGACCGGGTGCGGAGCAGCTGTTCCTGCGATTTCATCGCCGTGATGTCGGTGTAGACCGTAACCCACCCGCCCTGCGGCAGCGGCGCGCCTTCGACGCTGATCGTGCGCCCATTGGCACGCGTCCGTTCCATGTAATGCGGCTGGAACGCGCGGGCCTGATCGACACGGGTCTGGATAAAGCCGTCGATGTCGTCGACAGGGCCATACTCGCCCGCCAGCACGAGGTGCCGGATCGTGTCGGCGAAATCCGCGCCGGGTTGGGTGAGATTGCCGGGAAGATCGAACATCTCGGCAAAGCGGGTGTTGCAGACGGCGAGTTTCAGGTCACTGTCATAGATCGACAACGCTTGCCCGATGAGGTTCAGGCCCGCCTGAACAAGCGCGTCGGTCTGCGGGCGGTCAGCCATGTTTTGCGGCCCAGTCGAACGCATCTTCGAGCCGATCATCGCCCCAGAACAACTCGTCGCCGACGGTGAAAGAGGGCGCGCCGAAGATGCCGCGCGACAAGGCCTCTTCCGTTGTGGCGCGCAGGGCTTGTTTGACCGGGTCAGTCTGCGCGCGATCGAGGATTTCGGCGTCGAGCCCGGCGTCCTTGGCGCAGCGCGCAACCACATCCGGATCCGCGATGGTCTGTCCGTGGGCGAATTCGGCCTGATACACGTTTTGGCAAAAGCGCATACCTGCCGGGTCCGGCAAGGCGGCGGTGGCGACCCGGGCGGCAAGAAGGCCGTTCTGTGGAAACGTATCGGGCAAGTAGAATTCGAGACCCAACGCGCGCGCCCGGCGGTCCATGTCGCGCAGCAGGTAGCGCCCCTTCATCGGATAAACGAGAAAGGGCGTTGTTTCGAGTCCCTGGGCTGCGAAGATCGGACCCAGCAGAAAGGGCCGCCATGTGACCTCGATCCCGCGTTTGGCGGCCTCGTCGGGAAGGCGCATCGCGGTCAGGTAGGAATAGGTCGAGGCGAATTCGAACCAGAACTCCAGCTTCATGTGTTCATTCCTCCCATGCAGCACGGGATCTAGGGTTTCCGTCGGCGCGACCCGAGTCAAGCGGTGGCGCGCGCTGTTACAATTCGTAAGGATTGAGAAAACTTCGCGAAAAAGTTGACCTCCACCCTACCTTCTGTCCAATCTTGAGACAGAGTCGCGGCACACGCGACCCGTTCGGGGAAACCCGGGCAAGGGGAGGAAAAGCTTTGGCACACTTGACCGAGGGCGCAGAGGGGCTGCGCTCGGTTCCTGCGTTATTGGCACGCAATGCGACGCAATACGGCAACTCGCCTGCCTATCGCGAAAAAGAGTACGGCATCTGGCAAAGCTGGACCTGGGCGGAGACCGCCAAGGAGGTCGAAGAGCTGGCTCTTGGGTTGTTGAACCTTGGCGTCAACGAAGGCGACTTCATCGCCATCATTGGCCGGAACCGGCCATATCTCTACTGGTCGATGGTCGCCGCGCAATCGGTGGGCGCGATCCCGGTGCCGCTTTACCAGGACGCTGTTGCCGAAGAGATGGAGTATGTGCTGGCCCATTGCGGCGCGCGCTTTGCCATCGTCAGCGACCAGGAGCAGGTCGACAAGGTCATCGAGATTCAGGACGATCTGCACCAGTTCGAGCACATGATCTACCTCGATCCGCGGGGCTTGCGGAAATACGACCACACGCGATTACACCAGTTCAGCCATGTGCAGGAACAGGGCCGCGCGGCGCGTGAGGAATTCATCAAGGAACTGGACGCGCGTCGGTCCAAGCTGGGGTACGACGACACCTGCGTGATGCTCTATACCTCGGGGACGACGGGCAAGCCCAAGGGTGTGGTCCTGTCGAACCGCAACATCATCGAGACCGCGAAGGCGTCTTCAGAGTTCGATCATCTGAAGGTCGATGACGAGGTGCTGGCCTATCTGCCGATGGCCTGGGTCGGTGATTTCATTTTCTCGATCGGGCAGGCCTATTGGTCGGGTTTCTGCGTGAACTGTCCGGAAAGCCCGGACACGATGATGACCGACCTGCGCGAAATCGCGCCGTCCTACTACTTTGCCCCGCCGCGCGTGTTTGAAACACAGCTCACCCAGATCATGATCCGGATGGAGGACAGCGGCACTTTCAAGAAGAAGGTGTTCGATTACTTCATGGAGCACGCACGGAAAGTGGGGCCCGCGATCCTTGACGGCCATGACGTGAGTGCGATGGACCGGCTGAAATACAAGCTGGGCGAGGTCATGGTGTATGGACCGTTAAAGAACGCGCTTGGGTTTTCCAACGTGCGGGTTGGCTATACGGCTGGCGAGGCCATCGGCCCGGAAATCTTTGATTTCTATCGCGCTTTGGGCATCAACCTGAAGCAGCTGTACGGCCAGACCGAGGCGTCCGTGTTTATCACCCAGCAGCCCGATGGCGAAGTTCGGTCGGACACCGTGGGCGTGCCGTCGCCTGGGGTCGAGATCAGGATCTCGGACACGGGTGAAGTGTTCTACCGGTCGCCGGGTGTGTTCGTCGAATACTACAAAAACGCGGAATCGACAGCGGACACGAAGGATGCCGAGGGCTGGGTCGCAACAGGCGATGCCGGGTTCATCGAAGAGTCGACAGGCCATCTGCGTATCATCGACCGGGCCAAGGACGTGGGCGCGATGGCCAATGGGGCGATGTTCGCCCCGAAATACGTCGAGAATAAACTGAAATTCTATCCGAACATCCTTGAAGCGGTGGTGTTCGGAGCCGGGTGCGACCGCTGCTGCGCATTTATCAATATCGACCTGGCGGCGGTTGGGAACTGGGCCGAACGTAACAACATCGCCTATGCGTCCTATCAGGAGCTTGCCGGGCACAAGCAGGTGCTCGACACGATCCAGGCCCATATCGAAGAGGTGAACGCCAGCATCGCGCAGGACCCGATGCTGTCTGGATGTCAGGTGCACCGGTTCCTTGTTTTGCATAAGGAGCTGGATGCGGATGACGGCGAGCTGACCCGGACCCGCAAAGTGCGGCGCAAGATCATCGGTGAGAAGTTCGCAGACCTTGTGAACGCGCTCTACGATGGCTCACCCTCGATCTACACCGAGACCGAAGTGACCTACGAAGATGGCCGCAAGGGCAAGATCAAGGCGACGCTTGAAATCCGCGATGCCAAGGTTGTGCCCGCGACGCCGCAGAAGTTGGCGGCGGAATGATGGAGATCGGCCTTACTTCAGCGTCGCGGGGCCCCAGAATTTACTGGGTGACCCCAAGAATCTTCGTACGAAGATTCTTTGAACTCCCTAATAAATTCTTGAGCGCGGGCCTGGGCTGCGCAGGAGGTGCCGCGTGAAAGACACCGAAGGATACGTCACCGCAGACGGTCGCCAGATTGGCGGCACCCTGATGGAGATGAAAAACATCACGTTGCGCTTCGGCGGGGTGGTGGCCATTCAGGATATCAGTTTCGATATCCGCGAAGGCGAAGTGCGTGCAATCATCGGGCCGAATGGCGCGGGCAAATCCTCCATGCTGAACGTGATCTCGGGCTTCTATACTCCGTCCGAGGGCGAAGTCTGGTACAAGGGTCAGAAGCGTCCACCGATGAAGCCGTTTGAGGTGGCGCGGCAGGGTGTGGCGCGGACCTTCCAGAATATCGCGCTGTTCGAGGGGATGACCGTGCTCGACAACGTCATGACCGGACGGCTTACACACATGACTGCGGGTGTCGCAAGCCAGGCCCTGTGGTGGGGGAAGGCGCGCAATGAGGAGATGGAGAACCGCGAAAAGGTCGAGCGGGTGATCGATTTCCTTGAGATCCAGAATATCCGCAAAACGCCGGTGGGTCGTTTGCCTTATGGTTTGAAAAAGCGCGTCGAGCTGGCGCGGGCGCTGGCGGCGGAGCCGTCGCTCTTGCTGCTCGATGAACCGATGGCGGGCATGAACGTCGAGGAAAAAGAAGACATGAGCCGCTTTGTCCTCGATGTGAACGACGAATTCGGCACCACCATCTGCCTGATCGAGCACGACATGGGCGTGGTGATGGACCTGTCAGACCGAGTGGTCGTGATGGATTACGGCAAGAAGATCGGCGACGGGACACCCGAAGAGGTGCGTAACAATCAGGATGTGATCGACGCCTATCTTGGCGTGCCGCATTAGGGGAACAGGCATGTTTGCAGACATTTTCATCAACCCATGGGTCGATATGGTCGAAGCCCCCGACTTCCTGATGCAGGTGCTTTGGGAAGGGCTGGTGTCGGGCATCCTCTACGCCCTCATCGCGCTGGGCTTCGTGCTGATCTTCCGGTCTTCCCGCATCTTCAACTTTGCGCAGGGCATCATGGTGGTCTTCGCGGCGCTGACCCTTGTCGGGCTTTTCGCCATGGGCATCCCAGCGTGGATTAGTGTCGGCCTGACGCTGGTGGTCATGTTCGTTCTGGCGGTGACCATCGAACGGGTCGTGTTGAGACCGCTGGTGGGCCAGCCGGACATCATTTTGTTCATGGCCACCATCGGAATCACCCTGTTCCTCATCGGTTTTGGAGAGACGATCTTCGGCGGTGAAAACAAGGTCATGATCACCGAGGAACTGGGCATTCCGACCGGAGATACCGTGCTGGAGCCGTTTGGCGGACTGTTGATCTTGCAGCACCTCGACATCACGGTTGTCGTCGTGGCCACGCTGCTGGTTTTGGCATTGCTGGCTTTCCTGAACTACACGCAGATGGGTCGGGCGATACGTGCGTTGGGCGACGACCACCAGGCGGCGTTGTCGGTGGGCATCAGCCTACAGACGATCTGGGTTCTGGTCTGGTTCATTGCGGGGATCATCGCGCTGGTCACGGGCATTGCCTGGGGGGCGCGCGCGGGCGTCAGCTTTGCGCTTGAAGTGATTGCCTACAAAGCGCTGCCGGTGCTCATGCTGGGTGGGTTGGAAAGCATCACGGGGGCCATCGTCGGTGGGCTGATGATCGGTATTCTTGAAAAACTGTTCGAGATTTATTGGGGGCAGCCTCTTTTGGGCGGCAATACAGAGACGTGGTTCGCCTTCGTGCTGGCGCTGATCGTGCTCTTGTTCCGCCCGCAGGGTCTCTTTGGGGAGCGCATCATCGAAAGGGTCTGACGCGGCGCGGGGCGCGCTGCGAAAGAACCATGGTGGGTTGGAAGCCCACCCGACAAGATGAACGAAAGACAAGACAACATGGCCAAACTCATCGCACTTTTGAACATTATCGCGTGGTCCGGCTTCTGGGCGTTCGGGTACCTCGCGCTGAGCAGTGGTGACGGCGGAGGGCAGACCGTCATCGCGATTGTGCTGGCGGCATTGGGCGGAGCAGCGGGGCTCTGGGCGTACTTTTGGCTGATCCGCCATTCCGAAGCGACCGGCTATGCCAAGCCGCGCAACCGCGCGGTCCGGACAGAAGAAGAGGAAATCGCCTGATGTTGTACCGTACAGCTGGACAGTTCAAAACGAGCTATGTCGCGGATCAGGCGCTGTTCCCGGTCCGGCAGGACGCGTTTCTGCTCGGCATCCTGCTGGTCTTCGGCTGGGTGATTTTTCCGCTCACCGCGTCTGAATTCACCTTCCAGACGTTGTTGATCCCAATCCTGATCTACGCGCTTGCGGCGATGGGGCTGAACATTCTGACCGGGTTTGCGGGTCAGTTGTCCTTGGGCACCGGGGCTTTCATGGGCGTC
Source organism: Marivita hallyeonensis (assembly GCF_900129875.1). Classification (GTDB taxonomy): domain Bacteria; phylum Pseudomonadota; class Alphaproteobacteria; order Rhodobacterales; family Rhodobacteraceae; genus Marivita; species Marivita hallyeonensis. The sequence goes on from NZ_FQXC01000001.1 coordinate 210,518, forward strand.
GGGGCCTATGCGTGTTACAAGATGGTCACCATTTTCCCCGAGCTGAACCCGATCGTTGCGATCCTGCTTTCGGGATTCTTCAGCGCCGGGATCGGGGTGGTCTTCGGTATCCCGTCGCTCCGGATCAAGGGTTTCTACCTCGCCATCGCGACCCTGGCCGCGCAGTTCTTTCTGGTGTGGCTGTTCGAGAAATGGGCGTGGCTCTACAATTACAACGCCTCCGGCGCCATTCAGGTGCCGAACCTCGAGATGTTCGGGATATTCGTTTCCGGCCCTCAGGCTGCTTCGGTCACTGAATATTACATCGTTCTGTTCGTGGTCACGCTTCTGACGATCCTCTGCATCAACCTCACGCGTGGAAACCTCGGCCGGACCTGGAAGGCGACGCGTGACATGGACATCGCGGCAGAGCTGATCGGCATCAACCTGATGAAATCTAAGCTCACCGCGTTTGCGATCTCGTCCTATATCGTTGGCGTCGCGGGTGCGCTTTATGTTTTCATGTGGAAAGGCGCGGCCGAGCCCAACGTGTTCGACATTCCGCTGTCGTTCCAGGTGCTGTTCATCGCGATCATTGGCGGGCTTGGGTCGATCATGGGCAACTATCTGGGGGCCATTCTGATCGTCGGCTTGCCGGTTGTGTTGAACGTGATCGCGGGCACGCAGGTGTTCCAGATGTCAGCGCTCAGTGCGTTCATTCTCATAGCCCTCGTCGCTGCGATCGGGTTTTTGAGTTGGGTGGCGCGCAGCGGTTGGGCGATTGGCGCGGTGATCGGATTTGCTGTGCTCACGCTGATCTACGGTTACGCGCAGACCCAGGGCTTCCGCATCGATAGCGCGTTGATCGAGCATATCAACGTGATGATCATTGGCGGCCTGATCATCTTTTTCCTCATCATCGAACCGCACGGGTTGAATCAGCTCTGGCGGCTCATCCGAGAGAAACTCATCATCTGGCCGTTCCCGCACTGAGGCGGGCGCGGCCCAAGACCAAGAACCATAACCTACACATCAGATCCAACGGGAGGATATCCATGAAACACTTCACAAAACTGGCGGCAGCGGCAGCGCTGGGCACCGTCATGGGCACGGCAGCGATTGCCGAAAGTCTTTACACGCCCAACCTTGCCTACCGGACCGGGCCGTTCGCGGCGACGGGTATTCCGCTGATGAACGGCCAGGCGGATTACATGACGCTTCTGAACGAGCGTGATGGCGGCATCGGTGGCGTGGCCATCGACTTTGAAGAATGCGAAACCGGCTATTCCACCGAGAAGGGTGTGGAATGCTACGAAAAGACCAAGGGCAAGGCCATCGTGACCCAGCCGTGGTCCACCGGCATCACGCTGCAGGTTCTGCCGAAGACGAACGTGGACGAGATCCCGATCCTTGCACCCGGCTACGGCTTCTCGCCGATGGCGGACGGAAAGGTGTTCCAGTGGGCGTTCAACGTGCCGTCGGGTTACTGGGATGCGGCCGACATGATCGTGCAGTACCTCGAACAGGACGGATCGCTCGACGGCAAGAAGATTGCCTTCCTGCACCTCGACCACCCCTATGGCAAGGAACCTCTGCCGCTTCTCGAAAAGCTGGCGGCGGAAAAAGGCTTTGAGCTTCTGCCGATCCCGGTGGGTCTGAAGGAAATGCAGAACCAGTCGGCGCAGTGGTTGCAAATCCGCCGTGAGCGTCCGGACAATGTGGTCATGTGGGGCTGGGGCGCGATGAACGCCGGGGCCATCACCGAAGCGGTCAAGACCAAGTACCCGATGGAAAACTTCATTGGCGTCTGGTGGGCCGGTCACGATGCGGACCTGAAGCTCGTCGGCGAAGAAGGTGCGGGCTACAAGTCGATCTCGTGGTCCTTCCCGAACCCGGAAGCGCCGGTGATGCAAGAGATCAAGGAAATGGTCTTTGACGCCGGTCTGAGCCAGTCGAACGAAGAAGAGATGCAGGGCGTGTTCTATGGCCGTGGCATCGTGATGTCGATGATCCTCGCGGAAGCTATCCGTGGCGCGCAGGAAAACTTCGGCACTGCGGAAATCGACGCGACACAGCTGCGTTGGGGCCTTGAGAACCTGAACATCACCGAAGAGCGTCTGGAAGAGCTGGGCATGGCAGGCATGGTGCCGCCGTTCTCGACCTCCTGCGCGAACCACACCGGTCACTCGGGTGGTTGGATGCTGGAATGGGATGGCTCCAAGTTCGTGAAAGTGTCTGACCTGCTGACGCCGAACGTGGACGGATATTCCGACCTCATCGCATCGGCTGCGGCGGACTATGCGACCGCGAACGCGCCTTGGGCGATGAACGAAGAGTGTTCGGCCACGAACTAAGGCCGAACAATCCCCGGCGGCTTCCCAAGACGCCGCCGGGGGCATTTGCATATTTTCAAAGAGAAGAAGAGCGATGCTGGACGCCGCACGGACCGACGAGACACTGCTTGAGGTCAACAATATCGAGGTGATCTACAATCACGTGATCCTCGTGTTGAAGGGCGTGAGCCTGACCGTGAAGAAGGGCGGCATCACCGCGCTTCTCGGCGGCAATGGCGCGGGCAAGACCACGACGCTCAAAGCCATCTCGAACCTTCTGCATTCCGAAAGGGGAGAGGTGACCAAAGGCTCGATCCTATACCAAGGGGAGCGGGTGCAGGATTTGGACCCGGCCGCGCTTGTGAAACGGGGTGTGATCCAGGTGATGGAGGGGCGGCACTGCTTCGCCCACCTTACGGTCGAGGAAAACCTGCTGACCGGTGCTTACACGCGCAAGGATGGCAAGGCCGCGATCGAGCAGGACCTTGAAATGGTCTATTCCTATTTCCCCCGGCTGAAGGAGCGGCGGAAGTCTCAGGCGGGTTATACCTCGGGCGGCGAACAGCAGATGACGGCGATTGGCCGGGCGCTGATGTCTCGACCCGAGACGGTGCTGCTGGACGAGCCGTCGATGGGGCTCGCGCCGCAGCTTGTGGAGCAGATCTTCGAGATCGTGAAATCGGTAAATGAGAACGAGGGCGTGTCTTTCCTTCTTGCCGAACAGAACACCAACGTCGCCCTGCGCTACGCGCACCAGGGATACATCCTCGAGTCCGGCCGCGTCGTGATGGACGGTCCGGCAGCGGAACTGCGCGAGAACCCGGATGTGAAGGAATTCTACCTCGGCATGTCGGATGACGGCCGAAAGTCCTTCCGCGACGTGCGGTCCTATCGGCGGCGGAAACGCTGGTTGGCGTGATGCGACGGCTCAAGGGCGCGGAACATCTGATCGAAACGCTTTTTCAGCGCAGCGGTGCGCCGATCCTGCAACCCTATCGCGGCTATGCCGAACCGGGTCATCTGGTTCTGCAGGGGCGCGTGCTGTCTGCGGTCCGACGGGATGCGCCCGACCCGGATCAATCGCGGTGGACGAATTTCAAGGAAATGGCGTCGCTCTTCTTTACCAGCGAAGTGGCGGATGTATCGGTGGTTGCCGAAGACGGCATCGCGCAGAGCAACGCCGAAGGCTACGTCACGCTGAGGCTGCCTCGCCCCGAACAGGCGCAGGGCTGGGTTACGGTCGATGCCGAATTGACCGATGCGCCAGAGACACGCGTCCCGATGCCGGCCCTTGTGCCCCATCCAGAGGCCCGGTTTGGCGTGATTTCGGATATCGACGACACGATGATGATGACCGGCGCGCATTCGCTGGCGCGCAACCTTTGGACCACCTTCACCGGCAACGCGCTGACGCGACAGATCTTTCCGGACAGCAAGACGCTGATGGACCGCCTGTCCGATCATGCCCGCAACCCGGTGTACTATGTCAGTTCTTCGCCGTGGAACCTGCACAGTTTCCTCGACAAAGTGTTCACGCGCGCGGATTTGGTGGCGGGTCCGATGTTTCTGCGCGATCTGGGCATCAGTGAAGACAGCGTCGTCGGAGCAAGCCATCAGGATCACAAGGGCGCGGCTGTGGATACGATCCTCGCGGCCAATCCGGAACTGACGTTCTTTCTGCTTGGTGACACCGGCCAGAAGGATGCGCAGGTCTACCGGGATGCCGTGAAACGCCATCCCGACCGCATCCAAGCTGTCCTTTTGCGAGAACCTGTGGCCCGCAGCAAGCGCGCGGCGCTGGAAGCATTGCTCGAGATCGAGGCGATGGGCGTGCCGACCTATCACGGGCGCAACTTTTCAGACCTCCCCGACCGGGTGCTGCCCGGTGTGGCGGAGGCTCAACAGTGAAACGACGGCTCACAAGGAGAGCGGTATGAGCACGTATTATGACGACTTGGAAACCCGCAGCGCGGATGCGCGCGCCTCGGCGCAGTTGGAGCAGCTCAATCAGATCCTGCCGTCGCATGGCATGGACCCGCTTGCGGACCTGTCCGGGCTGGCCAAGCTACCGGTTCTGCGCAAGGCGGACCTCAGCGCGCGCCAGAAGGAGAACCCACCCTTTGGCGGCCTGCCCGTGTCGAACGTGGCGCATATCTTCCAATCTCCGGGTCCGATCTACGAACCTGGAGGGGTCACAAAAGACTGGTGGCGCATGGGTCGTTTCCTTCACGCGGCGGGTGTTGGAACGACAGATATCGTGCAGAACTGTTTCGGCTACCATCTGACGCCTGCCGGGATGATTTTCGAGAACGGTGCACGAGCGGTCGGCGCCGTGGTGTTGCCCGCTGGGACAGGCCAGACCGAGCTTCAGGCGCAAGCGGCGCATGACGTGGGGGTCACGGCCTATGCCGGTACGCCGGATTACCTCAAGGTGATCCTTGAGAAAGCCGATGAGATGGGCCTGCAACTCGGGATCGTAAAGGCCGCCGTCGGTGGTGGCGCGCTCTTCCCGTCTTTGCGTCAGTATTACATCGATCGGGGTATTTCCTGCTTGCAGTGCTATGCGACGGCGGACCTTGGCAACATCGCGTATGAATCCGATGCGATGGACGGCATGATCATTGATGAAGGTGTCATCGTCGAAATCGTCACTCCCGGCACGGGCGATCCGGTCCCGGAAGGTGAGGTGGGCGAAGTGGTTGTGACGTCGCTTAACCCTGACTTTCCGCTTGTGCGTTTCGCCACAGGGGACCTGAGCGCTTTGATGTCGGGCCAAAGCCCGTGTGGACGCACCAATTTGCGCATCAAGGGCTGGATGGGGCGCGCTGACCAAACGACCAAGATAAAGGGCATGTTCGTACGCCCCGAACAGGTGGCAGCGCTTGTCGCCAAACACGACGAGATCGACCGCGCGCGGGTCGTGGCCAGCCGCGATGGCGAGATGGATGTCATGACTGTGCGGATCGAAACGGCAGCCAAGGATGCGGCACGGTTCGAGTCGACGATTGTCGAGACGCTCAAGCTCAAAGGCACGGTTGAATTGGTGCCGCCGGGCGCGCTGCCGCGTGACGGTTTGGTCATCGAGGATGCGCGCAGTTACGATTGACGGCATGTCCGAAACCGTCACGTACCAACCGCTGACAAGCGAGAATGCCAGCCTCCTTCAAACGGCTGACGTGTTTGACAACGCAATCAAACCGGACCAGTTGGCGGCCTTTCTGGCGCAGCCCGGGCATCACATGGTCCTGGCGATCATAAGCGGTGCCATCGTCGGCATGGGCTCTGCTACCGTCTTGCTTCATCCGGACAAGTCGCCGACGCTTTTCATCAACGAGGTTGGTGTGTCAGAGGCGCATCGCCGGCGCGGGATCGGGACCGACCTTGTGCGCCGATTGATCGGGTGGGGCGACGCGCAGGGATGCATGTCAACCTGGCTCGCAACCGAGGATGACAACCATCCGGCGCGGGCGCTTTATCGGGCGTGTGTGGGCCGCGAACAGTCGGGCCTCGTGATGTACGATTGGGGCGACACGTCGGAGCATGACGCCCACGACTGACGGCATGCGCGCAAAAAACCTGCGCGATATTGGATAACTTTGCCAATTCATGCGTTAGTCGTCGAGGAATATGGAGGACCACCCATGAAACGTCTGGTTTTGTCACTGTCTGCCACGATGGCTTTCGCCGCGCCTGCGGTTGCGGATAACAGCGATGTTCTGATCATCGGCAACAGCGATCAAAGTGTGTTGCAGCGCCTGACGGGGAGTGGCGACCTGACGGCGACGCAAAGCCGGTTCGCGGCGCGTGGCACGGAGATCAGCATTGCCTTGAATGCGGACCGCGACGGAATGCGAACGGCATTTCTGGAGTTTGCCGAAAACCTGGACGCGACAACAGACGATGTTGCCGTTGCTCTGACAGGGCGGTTCGTGTCGACGGTGTCCGGCAGCTATCTGCTGCCAGCCGACATGGGGGATGACGTGAGCCTCGCGCAAGTGGTGGCAGAAGGCTTACCCGTCGATGCGCTTTACGCAGTGATGGCGGAGTATCCGGGTCGAGCGTTGTTGGTGCTCGGAGAAGTCGAGATCGATGAGACCTTGCCCAGCGGGCTGTCCGCCAATCTGCCGCTGCGCGATGTATCACAGGGCGTGACGGTCGCCGTTGGCCCCGCAGGCGACGTCGTGCGTTTCATCGGACGCCTGGCAGAGTGGCCCGGCGGTGACGTGTTGCCTCTGGCGCGCGAGGCTGGGTTGAGCCTTGCCGGATTCGTGCCGCTGGAATTGCCGCTTCTGGCAGAGACGGAGGTGGCGTTGCCACAAGTCGTCGAAACTGAGGCCACATCCGACCGCGCAGCGGAAGATGATGCGGCCTGGCAAGAGGCCCTGACCGCAGATCGCGAGGCAGGGTACGAGACCTATCTGGCGGCTTTCCCGAACGGCCTGCACGCTGCCGAGGCGCGGCAGCGCTTGACCGCGATCCGGGCCGAGCCGTTTTACCAAGAGAAACAGGCAGAGGCGGATCTGGGCCTGTCGCGCAACGCGCGGCGCGAAATCCAGCGGGACTTGTCATTGCTTGGCTATAACACGCGCGGGATAGACGGGATCTTTGGCCGGGGGACCCGGGGCGCTGTCACCGCATGGCAGAACCAGAACGGTCTGCCAGCCTCTGGTTACCTGAGCGCGGATCAGATCACGCGGCTTGATGCACAGGCCGAACGCCGTGCGGCGGAACTGGAAGAAGAAGCCCGCCAGCGCCAGGCCGAGCTTGAACGGCAGGATCGCGCGTTTTGGGAGGAAACCGGCGCGCGCGGCGATGAGCCTGGCTACCGGGCCTATCTTCGTCGCTTCCCCGACGGCCAGTTCGCCGAAGTCGCGGAAGAGCGTCTTGCCGCCATCGAAGCGCAACGGCGCGCGCAAGCTGAGGATCAGGATCGCCTGCGATGGCAGCAGATCCGCGAGATCGACACTCAAGATGCCTATCGCGCCTATCTGGCAGAGCGCCCCAATGGAGCGTTTGCAGAAGAAGCAAAAGAGCGCATTGCGTGGCTTGATCGCAATTCAGAGCAACGCGAAATTCAGGCACGCGGGCAGGCCGAGGAAGCTGCGCTGGGCCTCAACGCAGCCGCACGCAGGCTGGCAGAAGCGCGGCTTGCTGAACTGGGGCTGGAGCCCGGCGTCGTGGACGGCGAATTCGACGATGACGCGCGCCGTGCCATTCGGCGGTATCAGGACGCGCGCGATTTGAGAGTGTCCGGCTATCTCGATCAGGCGACCGTCGTCCGTTTGATGGCCGATACAATCCTGCGCTGAGGTCTAGTCAAGCTCGGTCCATGGCCAAGGCTTCACGTTGCTGGCAGCCGTCTGGTAGCGTGCGGCCTTGGCGATCCAGATGCCAAGGTCGGTGCCGAATTCTGCCAGACGCTCGTTCGGTTGCTTGTTGTTGACCAGCATGACGACGAATTGCACGATCGTCATCACGCCCAAAACGGTCTGCGCCAGCGAAATCATGACGGCGATGAGGATCATGTAGATCAGCCGTTCCAGTAGGGAATCCGTCTTTTCCGGCTCGAACTGTTCGCCGTGAAGTCGGCCCGTCACTTTGTCTTCGTCAGAGGAGGTCATGCAGACGATCCTTCGGTATCCTGAGATTTGCGGCGAGTGTATGTCGTTTCCGGAGGAGTCGCCAACCCGGATCGACACAACGGTCTTCCCCGCGCTTTCTGGTGCCAAAATCGTGTGCTTATCCGACCCGGCTCGCTTTGATGAATGTTGCCATGGACGAATGGTTAGCTGTCACGACGTGCCGCTGTCGCGCGGTTTTCCGTCCGATTGCCGCAACTCTTCTTCGGTCAGAGCATCAATGATTTTTTCTTTGTCCCCCGCGAAGAACACGCGTGCGCCGTGCAGGGCGACGGCCAATCCCCAACCGAGCATCGGCCAGATCGTCCAATTTATCTCGGGCGACGTGACGAGGTTGATAATCACCAACACTCCGATCACCGCCGCAAAAATGAACGCGTGAACGTAGAAGCCGAATTTCGCCTCGGCGCGACCTCTGGCTTTTTCGTAGCTATCAGCGTGTGTCATGGCCTCACCCCTCAACCCCTTGGTCCGAATGCGATGGATGATAGGCCGATCTGGAATTGGCGGGCATGACCGAGATCAATCGGCGTGTACGCACCGAAGAGCGAACGACCCCATCAAAACGAAAAAAGCCACCCGAACCGGGTGGCTTTTCATCTTGTCTGCTGATCCGCTTAGCCCTGGCGGGCTTTGAACCGGCGCTGTGTCTTGTTGATAACGTAAACGCGGCCCTTGCGGCGCACAACGCGGCAGTCGCGATGGCGGTTCTTCAACGAACGAAGCGAGTTCTTGACCTTCATCGGTCTCTCCTCTTATCGCGGCGCGCGAGCGCCTTGGTGGTTGCGGGTGCCCCGAACATTTGCCCGGGACGGCGAATTCAATGGTGGGCGATACTAGGTTCGAACTAGTGACCCCTTCGATGTCAACGAAGTGCTCTACCACTGAGCTAATCGCCCTGAAACCTTTGCGTTTCCCGCCGCCCCAACAAAAAGGGGCGCGAAATGCCGCGCCGGTGGAGCGGTCTATAAAAGGAGTCGGAACAGGGATCAAGGGCTTTTGGACTTAGAATAAATCAGTCTATGTTGCGTGGTATGGAGAGCTTATGCCGAAAGTCGCGTACCATCTGATTCAGCCCGAAGCGCACACGTCGCGTGTGGTGTTCGCGTCTCCGCATTCGGGGCGGGATTACAGTTGGTCTTTCCTGCGGCACACGGCATTGGACGAGGTGACTATCCGGTCCTCCGAAGACGCTTTTGTCGACCGTCTGTTCGACTGTGCGCCTCAGTTCGGGGCCCCCTTCATCAAGGCAGGCGCACCGCGTGCGTTCATTGACCTCAATCGCAGCGCGGAAGAACTGGACCCGGCCCTGATCGAAGGGGTCCGGCGGCAAACACACAATCCACGCGTGGCCTCGGGCCTTGGTGTCGTGCCGCGGGTGGTGGCGAATGGGCGACCCATCTACAAAGGGAAAATGCCCTATGCGGAGGCCGAGCGGCGCATCACGCAGTTCTGGCATCCCTACCATACGCAGTTGCGCAAACTCATGACGCAGGCACACGCTCGGTTTGGCGAGGCGATTCTCGTGGATTGCCATTCGATGCCGCATGAGGCGTTGGATGGGGCGGCCAAATCATCGGGCCGCCGCCCACAGATCGTTTTGGGGGACCGCTTTGGCGCTTCGGCAAGTCAGACTGTTGTCGATCAGATCGAGGCGGCATTTGTCGACGCGGGGCTGGTCGTCGCCCGCAACACTCCGTTTGCGGGGGCTTACATCACGCAGGCCTACGGGCGTCCGTCCCGCAAACAGCACGCGGTGCAGATCGAGATAGACCGGTCCATCTACATGGATGAGCGCGAGGTGCGGCCGAACGCCAATTTCCACAACTTCCGGAAACTGTTGCGCAGCGTGATTGCAGAGATCGCGGCAACGGGTCAGTCCGACGATATGCCGTTGGCTGCAGAATAGGTTACGTCTCGAACAGGGTCTTTAATGCGCCCTTGAGGGCGTCCGCGTTGTCGAGGTTCAGGCGCACCGGCACTGTCAGCACTTTCATGCGGAATCCGTCGGGCAGGCGTACCGCGTCTTTCTCGGTGGTGACCAATTGCGCCCCCGCCGCTTTGGCATCGTTTTCCAGCCGCGCCATGAGGGCGGGCGTCAACGGCTGATGATCGTCAAGCGCTTCGGCGCGAACAAGGTCGACACCCAAATCGTGCAATGTGCCGAAGAACTTTTCGGGATGACCGATTCCGGCGAAGGCAAGGCAGCGCAAGCCCGCCCAATCCATCCCAGTCTGAAGGGGCGCGAGCTGTCCGGTGAGGTGGGGTTTGGTGATGGCACTGCCCCAAGTCGTTTTGAAGCGGTCCTGCGCGCCGGGTCCACCGATGGACAGCACCAGATCTGCGCGCGCCATCGCTCGCGCCACCGGTTCACGCAGAGGACCCGCCGGGATGCACAGTCCGTTGCCGAAACCTTTCGCGGCATCGACAACAATGAGGGACAGGTCCTTGGCAATGCTTGGGTTCTGCAACCCATCGTCCAGAAGCAGGGCCTCCGCACCTGCAGCCACGGCGCATTTGGCGCCTTCGGCCCGGTCGCGGGACACCCAAACGGTGCCGAACGCGGACAGAAGCAATGGCTCGTCCCCGACCTCTTCGGCTGTGTGCTTGCGCGGATCGACTTGTATCGGCCCGTTTAACGCGCCCCCATATCCGCGCGAGACGACATGAGCGGTCACCTTCAGGTCTGACAGCATCTGCATAAGCGCGATGACGGTCGGGGTCTTGCCGGTTCCGCCTGCATTCACGTTGCCGACGCAGATGACCGGTACAGGGGCAGTATAGGCAGCAGGCTGCGCCACCCGCCGGGCTGTCAGCGCACCGTAGATCGCACCCAGCGGGGAAAGAAGCCGCGCCGACAGGCCAGGCGATTTGGGCGAATTGTCCCAGAAGGCTGGCGGTCTCATGGCCGGGCCTCGATTGCGTCGAGCCATTCGTTGATCTGCGTGAGCACGAGATCAGCGGTTTCCGCGCCCGAGGACACCACGGTCCACCCCGCATGTGCCATCGCCGCGGCGCGGTCCGGGGCGATCAGATGAGTGACAGCGGCGCTGAGCGATTCCATATCTTTCACAATGCGCGCGCCACCTGCGGCGACAAGCCGGGAATAGGCTTCAAGATGTTGACCCACATGCGGCCCATAAAGAATGGCGGACCCAAGCGCCGCCGCCATCATCGGCGACTGCCCGCCCGAGGCGGACACCAGCGAACCGCCCAGAAAGCTGAGTGGCGCAAGCCGGTACCAGAGGCCAAGTTCGCTGTCGTCACCCACCAGCAAGACCTGCGTGTTCTCATCCGGCATATCGCCGTGTTCCCAGCGGGCGAGGCGCAGACCGACCTCGTGGGCCAGTTCTGCAATCGCGCTTTCGTCGCTCGGATCGTCCGGCACGACGACCAGCAACAACCGATGCGCCAGACGCGCCGCGCGCCGATGCGCGCGCAGGACGTCTTCGGCCTCGTTCAAAAGGATATTGGCGGCCAGCCAGACGGGGCGCCCGGCCAGCAGCGCCGTCAATTCCTCGTGCAGGTCATCGTTGCTGGGCAGAGGGAACACTTCGGGTTCCAATGGGGCCGCCACCTCGATCTGGCTTTCCGGGACGCCCAGTTTGCGCATCCGCGCGGCGGCGGATTTGTCCTGTGCGATGATCTGGTGAAACAGGTTCAGCGCGCCTGACGTGGCATCCGGCAGCCAGTTCTTCTGTGGCTGCCGCCACGGCACGTCGGCGGCGTCCACCAAGAGCATATGGGTGCGCAGGGACGCAGTTTCGTGAATGAGCGCGGGCCGCAATCCATTTCCCGCCCAGGCAAGAATGTCGGGACGCACGTGTTCGAGAAACAGATGCACGTCGCTCAGGCTTTCGGTCGGGGGGCTCCAGATGCGTTCATCGCCAAATTCGATCCCACCTGCCTCCGCCGCATCCGACGTCAACAGAAGCGAGAAGTCGTCACGTTGCAGTCGCAAGCGCTGCATCAGGGTCAGAAGCGTCTCGAGCCTCGTTCGGGTGTCGCTATGCAGCCAGACCAATGGCCCCTCCGGCCGCTCAGGCCAGCGCAATGTGTCGCGACCTGGGCGGTCGCGGCTGCGAGCCAGAGCGAGATAAGCCGTGAGACTGAACGGCCTGCGCGCCAAGTGGTCAGTCCTGTTCTTCGGGCTCGTCGACGCTGTCTTCGATCAGCTTTTGCAGATCCCCTAGAAAGTACCGCATATGCGCGTTGTCGACGGTGCGCTGCGCCTCGTTTTTCCATGCGTCATAGGCGCTTTTGCGGTCCGCAAAAACGCCGACCACGTGGATTTGTTCTGGGTCCTTGAAGGTATTTTCAGAGGGCGTCACCAGCTCTCCACCGAAGACGATATGCAAGTGCTGCGTCATGGAGCGATCCTATCAAATTGAGCTGCGGCAAGCCTAAAAGCCTGCGCAGGGTGGTCAAGTCACATCAGGGCAGGGTTTGAGTGACCATCGTCTTGATCGTGCGGGCGTGATCCGGCGCGGCGGCTCTCAGATCATCGGTCAGGCTGCGTGCGTGATCCAGAAGGCTTTCGCCCTCGACAATCGCGTCGATCAGACCCCAGGTCAGCGCGTCTTCGGTGCTGATCTTTTGCCCGGCGAGCAGGATCATCTTGGCACGCGACGGCCCGACAAGGGCCACCAGTCGGGCCGGATCGGACGGTTGCGGCAGAAAGCCGAGCTTCATCACCGGGTAGAAGAACTTCGTGCCCGGCACTGCAATGCGCAGATCGCAGGCCAGAACCATGCCCATGGCACCGCCTGCAGCCGTCCCGTTCAGCGCCGAAATGGTGAGCCCGGGATGGCGCGCGATGGCACCGGACAGCCGTTCCCACAAGGGGCTGAGGGCGAGGCCGGCTTTGGCGGCGTCAAGATCCGCACCGGCAGAGAACACCTTGCCGATGCCCGTCAGGATCACGGCCCGCGCCGAACGCGCCTCCTCGACCCCGACGCAAAGAGCTTCCAGCATTTCGGCGGTCAGCGAATTGGCTTTGTCGGGCCGGTTGATCGTCAGCGTGCAAATGTCGCCGTCTTGCGTAACTTCGATCACGTCAGTCCCACCTTCTTGCGGATATCTTCGTCGCGTAGCGAGATCTCTTCGCCGAGGTAGCCATCCGCCTCGGACCCGCACATCCACAGAAGTGCCTTGGCGGGCCAATCTGCCGGGATGTGGTCGGACCAGTCCAATTGACTGACGGGATTGATGCCGCTGGCCTTGATTTCTTTCTGCATCTGCGTGGCAACCGTACCGGGCGACAGACCCATCGCGCGGATGCCCTTGTCGCCCATTTCCTTGTGCAAGCAGCGCGTGAGCATCGCGGCCCCGGCCTTGGACGCGCAGTAATGCGACCACCCCTCGACCGGTCCATGCGCGGCGCCGGAACTGACCGTGAGCACAGTTCCGCCACCCGCCCGCTGCATCACGGGTAAAGCTGCGCGCATACCATGAAAGACGCCCTTGAGGTTGATGTCGATGACCTGTCCCCAGCTTTCGGGATCGGCGATCTCCATTCGGGCGATGGGTTCGATCACGCCCGCGTTGTTGATGAGGATATCCAGCCCGCCGAACGCCGTGACGCAGTTTTCGACAGCCTTGTCGACTTCCCAGTACCGGCTGATGTCACAAGGGATGGCAACCGCCTGTTGGCCGATCTCACCCGCGAGGTCGGCGATTGCATCGGCGCTGCGTGCCACAAGCGCGACATTGGCCCCGGCATGGGCGAATACGCGCGCTGCTTCGGCCCCGATTCCCCGGCTGGCCCCGGTAATCAGTACGGTTTTCCCGGTCAAATCGGTCATGGCTCTCCTCCTTGTGATAGGTTCAGTGCTACTGCGCCCGCTCAGTGGGGTCCACCCACTTGACCCCGTTCTGGTGGCGTCGGAAGCTGCAAGCGGGAATTTGACCAAAAGGATACCGCCATGACGCGTCTTGCCACTTCCACCGCTTTAGCGCTCTGCCTTGGCGCGTCACCGGCACTGGCGGACCTGACCGCACAAGAGGTCTGGGATAGCCTCGAATCCGCGCTTGTGGGTTTTGGATACACCGTGACGGCGACCGAGGACCCGTCCTCCGACGGGTTGGATGTGCGCGAAATCCGGATGGTGTTCGCCTTGCCGGACGATATCGGAGAGGCCTCGGCCACGGTCCCGCTGATCGAATTAACAGAGAATGGCGACGGGTCCGTCGATATGGCCTTCCCGCAGGCCATGCCGATCACCGTCCTGGCCGAAGCGCCGAACGGAGAATCGCAGCGCACCGTCATGGTATACGACAACGCGGACCTGACCGTGACTGTGAGCGGCGAGACAGACAATCTTGTTTATGACTTCACCGCGACCGAGGTGTCGTTGAGCATCACCGAGATGGAGGTGGATGGCAGTTCCATCATGACAGACGATGCGCGGTTCCGGATCTCCACGTCGGACGTCGCGGGCAATGCAACAACCAAGACCGGTGCGGGCCAGCCGACCGAGATCACGCAGACGATCCAAATGGGGCAGCTGTCCTACGACATTGCCATGCCGGACGAAGACACTGGTGAACTCGCGGTCATCACCGGGGCACTGCAATCCGTGACCATCGACAGCACGTCGACGCTTCCCGCCGGGTTCAACGCGGGCGACGTCATGATGACAGGGCTCAAGGCGCGCGCCGACATGACATATGCCAGCGGGGCGTCCCGGTTCAGCATTCCCGACGACCTGGGCGTGACAACCCTGACCTCGCAAAGCGCGTCCGGGGCCTTCAATCTGGCCATGGCAGACGGGTCATTGACCTACGATATTTCTGGCAAGGATATCGCCTATGTCGCGACGACCTCGGATTTCCCCCTGCCGATCAATCTCGAAGCGTCGGAAATGGCTCTGCGCTTCACCATGCCGACAGAGGCCTCTGAGTCGCCGGAAGACGTCGCGCTTGCCTTGACGCTGGGCGGGGTCACGCTGTCGGATCAATTGTGGAACATCTTCGACGCCGGCGGGGTGCTGCCGCGCGATCCGGCAACGGTCGTTCTTGATCTGTCAGGTCAGGTCACACCCAAGGTGTCATTCAGCGATCCGGAGTCGATTGCGGCGGGGCAGGTCCCGGCTGAGTTGAACGCGTTGCAGCTTAACCAGCTCCAGATCAACATTGCTGGCGCGGAACTCTTGGGCACCGGCTCCTTCACCTTTGACAATTCGGATCTCGAAACCTTTGGCGGCATGCCGAAACCGACCGGGTCCGCGACGTTCGGTCTACAGGGCGGCAACGCGCTGATCGACAAGCTGATCGCGATGGGGCTGATGACAGCCGAAGACGCGATGGGCGCGCGCATGATGATGAGCATGTTCGCCGTTCCCGCCGATGGGCCGGACAGCCTGACCTCGACTATCGAGGTGAACGATCAGGGCCATGTTCTGGCCAACGGGATGCGGATTCAGTAGGCCACCGCCGGTTCGGCCTTCGGCGTCGAACACGGAAATTTACGAATTGCTGCGAAGTTTCGCCAATATTCCGTCCTAGACCTCGGGTCCCAGGATGGAGTTTGAGAATGGCGTTACTTTCCTTCGACGGCAATCTGGTCGCGCAGGTGAACTCGTTCAACGACGATGGCCTTGGTGGAACCAACATTGAGGTTGACGACGTTGCAGATCTCGATGGCAATGGGAACCCGTACTACAACGCAACCGACACCATCCTGATCGAGATCGACGACACGGATATCGACGCCAACGGTGAGTTCATCGAAGCCGGTGCCGACGGCAAGATCACCGTCCTGTCGATCAAGGTGAACGGCGTTGAACTCCTCTCATCTCCGGACTACATCAAGTTTGGGGGTGGGTCCATCACGGAAATGGGCGATGCCTATTTCTTCGTTGAAGGGCTGAAGCTCGCCTTCCTGTCGCCGGTTGTCGGATCGACTTTCGAAGATGCAACTGTTCAGAACGGCAAACTGACGCTCAACGTCCCGGAGCAGACCGGTGACTACGACCTCAATGAAAGCGGACAGGTCGATGGTGGGACCGCCGAAGAAGGCAACGGTGTCTTCAACATCTACACGTCAAACGTGGTGTGTTTCGTCAAAGGCACGCTCATCAAGACACCTACGGGCGACGTGCCAATCGAAAGACTGAAGCAAGGCGATCTGGTCGAAACACTGGACGGCCCGCCTCAGCCAATCCAGATGATCGTGCGTCAGTCTCTCGACTTTGCACATGGCAACGACACGCTTAAGCCGATTGAATTCAAGCCGGGCAGCCTTGGCGTCGGAAAGCCGAACCGCACGCTCAGTGTCTCGCCCCAGCACCGGATTCTCATAACTTCGCCTGAGCCCGTCGCGGGGAAGGGCGCATCTGCAACCTTGGTCGCTGCGAAAGGTCTTCTGCATCATCGCGGCGTCCGCCAGAAACGAGGGTGCAAATCGGTGGAATACTTTCATCTCGTGTTCAGCAAGCACGAGGTAATCTTCTCCGAAGGCGTCGCGACCGAGTCCTTCTTTCCCGGACGGGTTGCCATGGGAACGCTCAGCCCTGCCGCCAAGCGCGAATTCTTCGCCCTGTTCCCGAATTTCGCCCCCGTAAGTGATCAACAGCAGACCCCGGCGCGTCAGTTGTTAAGGGCGGGCAAGGCGCAAAAAACCTTTCCGAGGGGACGGACGGTCGAAGCCATCAATGGTCCGCGCAGCGCAATCTCCACCGTGGCCCACTGAAGCTTCAGTCAGTGCTGCCTTCCTTACCTGCGCAGTGCAGGTAGCCCGACGCCCGTGCTTTCGAACCCGCCGTCTGCCGCGATGATCTGGCCGGTGACATAGGACGCCTTGTCCGAGCAGAGAAATGCAATCACCTCAGCGATTTCGCGTTCCGAGCCATATCGGTTCAGCGGGATCGCATCGTGATACGCGTCGATGATCTCCTGTGTATGAACGGCCATGGCCAGCTTTGTGCGCACAGGGCCGGGACAGACGCAGTTCACGCGAATACCGTGTTCCCCAAGTTCGGCCGCGTGTTGCTTGGTCAGCTGGATCACGGCGGCCTTCGATGTGCCATAGGCCACCCGCAGGGTCGACGCGCGCAGTCCGCTGATGGACGCGATGTTGACGACGCTGCCCTTGGTTTCCGTCAAGGATGGAATGGCCGCCTGGGTACACAGAAATGTGCCGTCGAGGTTGGTTTGCATCACCCGTCGCCACATGGCGAAGTCGGTGTTGTTGACGGGACCGAATTCGGCAATGCCCGCATTGTTGACAAGCGCGTCGACGCGTCCGGACCACGCGAGCGTGCGTTCAAAGATCGCGGTCACATCGTCGGGTTTCGAGATGTCGAGGTCCAGAAGCAGCGTGTCGGGCAGGTCTTTGTGCAGGTTGAGTTCGTCGGTGTCCCAATCCACGATTGCCACGCGCAAGCCCTCCTCAAGGAACAGTTTCGCGGTGGCCAACCCGATGCCGCGTGCGGCACCGGTGACGATTGCGCATTTCTGGGTCATCTCATCCCTCCCTTTTTGCAGGGTTTTGGATGAGCCGAAGGAGAATGTCACCCCGCCATGAGATCCGGCAGGTCGCCGTTCAATCCTGCCGCTTCGCGGATGAAGGTGCGCCGCGCCGCCGGGATCGCGTTCAGCGCGGCCATGCCAAGGTCGCGGCCCGCGCGCAGGATCGGATTGTCGTTCGAGAACAGCCGGTTGAACACATCCGTCGCGGTGGCGAGAGTCGCGGTGTCGAAGCGCCGCCACTGCTCGTAGCGCGCCAGCACCAGCGGGCTGGCGAAATCCTCACCGCGCCGTGCGGCGTGGCTGATGACATGGGCCAGCGCAGCCACATCCCGCAACCCGGCGTTCAGACCCTGACCCGCAATCGGGTGCACCCCGTGCGCCGCATCACCGACCAGCGCAACGCGATCCGCGACGAAATTATTCGCGACAGTGAGGCCCAGGGGGTAGGTAAATCGCTCTCCTGCGAGTGAGATCTCTCCAAGGAAATCGCCGAAGCGCGGGCGCAGGACAGTGAGGTAGTCCTCTTCCGGCAGCGCATTGATCTCTGCCGCCAATTCGCTGCGTTCGCTCCACACGATCGAGGAGCGGTTGCCCGACAGCGGCAAAATGGCAAGCGGACCGGCAGGCATGAAAAACTGATGCGCGACGCCGTTATGCGGTTTCTCATGCGCGATGGCGCACACGAGCGCGGTTTGACCATAGTCCCAACCGGTGCGGCGAATGCCTGCGCGGGTCGCCGTTCCGCTGCGCCGCCCATCCGCGCCGACGATCAAGCGCCCCTGCAGGACGTCGCCCGACGCCAGCGTCACACTTGCGCCGGATGGTGTCACCGACTGTGCGACGACAGTCTGGTCAGGCATATGCGTGATACGGTCGTTCTCCGCCATCGCGGCCAGCAGCGCGCGACGCAGGTAGCGGTCCTCGAGCATGTGGCCCATCGGGCCTTCCTCGATCTCGGCACTTTGGAAATGCAGCCCAAGGAATACCTCGGCATCGCCAGCGCGACCGTCGCTCACCTTGATTTCGTTCATCGGTTGCGCGTTTGGCTGCAGGTCTTTCCAAAGCCCAAGCGCGTCCAGCATTCTCACCGACGCGAGCGCCAACGCGTAGGACCGCCCATCGAAATTGTCGCTGCGCCGCGCGCCTTCGGGTTGTGCATCGATCACGGCGTTTGTCAGCCCGGATTGCGCCGCCGCCAGCGCCAAAGCCGGGCCATTCAGACCGCCGCCAACTATCAGAAGATCAAAGGTTTTGCTCATACCCGAGATATGGATGCGCAACCCGGATTGTCCATGCGCCCCTCTGCCGCTACCGTCTGGCTTAACACGGGCAGGGGATACGAGAGATGCACGATTGGCAAAAGATGACCGCCGCAGAACTTGGACGCGGGATCGGGGCAGGCGAGATCGATCCGGTCGAGTTGACCGAAACCTATCTGTCCGCCATCGACGCGCATGAGCATCGCGACCGCATTTACGCGCGCCTCACACCTGAACGCGCAAGGGCCGAAGCGCGCGCCGCGCAAGACCGCGCGCGATTGAACCTTCGCCGGTCCCCGCTCGATGGCGTGCCGATTTCATGGAAGGACCTGTTCGATACGGCGGGCGTTGTGACCGAAGCCGGGTCGAAGTTGTTGGAAGGTCGGACACCCGC
Organism: Marivita hallyeonensis; assembly: GCF_900129875.1. Classification (GTDB taxonomy): domain Bacteria; phylum Pseudomonadota; class Alphaproteobacteria; order Rhodobacterales; family Rhodobacteraceae; genus Marivita; species Marivita hallyeonensis. The sequence goes on from NZ_FQXC01000001.1 coordinate 229,593, forward strand.
CGAAGACGCAGAGGTCTTGATTAACGCCACGCATCAGGGGTTGGTCTGCCTTGGCAAAAGCCACCTGAGCGAGCTTGCTTTCTCTGGTCTTGGGGTGAACCCGAAAACGGCCACGCCACCGAATATCAACGATCCCGATGCGGCACCTGGTGGGTCGTCCTCGGGCGCGGCGACCTCGGTTGCGTTTGGTCTGGCGCCCGCAGGTATCGGGTCAGACACGGGCGGTTCGGTGCGTGTTCCAGCCGCCTGGAACGATCTGGTCGGTCTGAAAACCACCTCTGGCGTGCTGAGCCTGAAAGGTGCCGTGCCGCTGGCTGCGCGGTTCGACACGGTCGGGCCGCTGTGCCGATCGGTCGAAGATGCGGCACTTCTATACACCGCGATGAATAACGACCGCGCCGTCGATCTGGCCTCGGTGTCGCTCAAGGGCACACGCCTTGCCGTTCTCACGACAACCGCCTTCGACGACATCCGCGATGCGCCGAAAGCCGCCTTCGACTCCGCTATATCCCGGTTCCGCGATGCCGGGGCGGTGATTGTCGAGATCGCCGTTCCCGAAGTGGCCGAGGCCATGACCCTCGCCCCGATCCTGTATGGCTGCGAGACCTACGGCACATGGAAAGACGTGATCGAAGCCAACCCCGACACCATGTTCAGCGAAATCCTGGCGCGGTTCCGGACGGGCAAAGACTTCACCGGGGCCGATTACGTGGCCGCGTGGCACAAGCTTGACGCCTATCGGGCTGCCTATCTGGACGCAACAACGCCCTTCGACGCCGTGCTTTGCGCGACAAGTCCCATCACGCCGCCCAACGTCGAACGGTTGATGTCGGACAGCGACTATTACGTCACCGAAAACCTGCTGACGCTGCGAAATACACGGATCGGCAATCTGATAGGGCTATGTGCGTTGACGCTGCCGACCGGCACGCCGTCCTGCGGCGTGTCTCTCATGGCGCATCCTCACGCGGAACGGCGACTTTTGCGGCTTGGAAAAGCGGCAGAAGAGGCGTTGGCCTGAAAGCCACAACCGCCTGACAAGCGTGCGCTTTTTCTGGACGCACCGCCGCTGCCTCTGTAGTTTGGCTGAAAACAGGGCGTCAACGATCCTGAACCTGAGGCAGTAATGGTCATGTTTCCCGAGCGGTTTTCGAACCTACCGGCTTATGCGTTCCCGCGTCTGCGCGCTCTTTTGGACGTGCATGAACCGGGTGGCCCGGTGGTTCACATGACCATCGGAGAGCCGAAACACGCCTTTCCGCCGTGGATTTCCGAGATCCTGTCGCAAAATATCGCCGGGTTTAACAACTATCCGCCGAACGAAGGCACGCCCGAACTGCGCCGGGCTATCGCCGACTGGGTGCAGACGCGCTATGGCGTAAAGCTTGATCCCGACACCCAGATCATGGCGCTGAACGGCACGCGCGAAGGGCTCTACAATGCAGGCATGGCGCTGTGTCCCGAGACGAAAAACGGCGAAACGCCCGCCGTTCTGATGCCGAACCCGTTCTATCAGGTCTACCTGATCTCCGCGATTTCGGTGGCAGCGGATCCGGTGTTCGTGAACGCGACCGAGGAAACGGGGCATTTGCCGGACTTCGAAAGCGTTCCCGAAGACGTGCTGAAGCGCACGGCGCTTGCCTACATCTGTTCACCCGCAAACCCGCAGGGCGCGGTAGCCGACCGCGACTATTGGGAACGGCTGATCGCTTTGGCCGAGAAGCACGATTTCCAGATCCTCGCGGACGAATGCTACTGTGAAGTCTATCGCGACACGCCGCCGGTTGGCGCTTTGCAGGTTGCGCAGGAGATGGGCGCGGACCCGGAGCGTGTGGTCATTTTCCATTCGCTGTCGAAGCGGTCAAACCTGCCGGGGCTCCGGTCGGGTTTCGTGGCAGGCGGGCCGGAAACGCTGAAACAGATCCAGCAGTTGCGCAATTACGCAGGCACGCCGCTGCCTCTGCCGTTGCAAGCAGTGGCCGAAACCGTCTGGCGCGACGAGGCGCATGTTGTCGAGAACCGCAAGCTTTATGCCGAGAAGTTCGACATGGCTGACCGCATCTTCGGCAACGTGCCGGGCTATCGCTCGCCGCCCGCAGGGTTTTTCCTGTGGCTGCCGGTCGACGATGGAGAGGCGGCGGCACTGAAATTGTGGAAAGAGACAGGCGTCCGGGTGCTGCCCGGTGCGTACCTGTCGCGAGACACCGAAGCCGGCAACCCCGGCCAAGGCTATATCCGGGTCGCCCTTGTGGCCCCGAAAGACGAAACCAAACGTGGCCTGACGCAGATCAGGGACTGCCTTTACGGCAGTGAAGACCAATAAAGAGGCGAGACATGGCATATCAGGCGCGGGGGCGGGACCCCTTGTTCGACAGCAACATGCAGGCGGCGATCGAGAAGCGTGGCAAAGAGCTTGCGGGCTTTGTGCTGATGGCGCTGGGCGCCATGGCCGCCGCGATGATCTGGTCCTATTCGCCCGCTGACCCAAGCTGGTTGTCGGCCACGGATGCCCCTGTGCAGAACTGGTTGGGCCGTCCCGGCGCGTCTGTCGCGGCCCCCTTGTTCATGATCGTCGGCTGGGCCAGCTGGGGTTTGGCGCTGGTGCTTCTGGTCTGGGGCGCACGTTTTGCGACCCACAAGGGCGAAGAGCGCGCGCTGAGCTGTCTGATCTTCGCGCCTATCTGGATCGCTCTGGCCGCTATCTACGCCGCCGGTGTGCCCGAAAGCGCAAGCTGGACACATAGCTTTGGCCTTGGCGGACTTTTCGGCGACATGATGATGGGATCGGTCCTGACAATCCTGCCGCTTGGAACCACGTTCGCACTGAAGCTGATGACGCTCCTCCTCGGCGGTGTTGTCCTGGCCATGGGGGCCTTTGTTCTTGGCTTCACGCGGGCGGAGGTTGCCCGGATTGCCCGGTTCCTTCTGGTGGGTGTGATCATGGTCTACGCCACGCTTCTGTCTGTCTTGGGCAAAGGGGCGAGCGGTGCGGTCAGCGCGGCGCGCCAGCTGCAGGAGAAGAATGCAGAACGCCGAGCCTTGCGCGCGCAGGAAGAGGCCGAGGCCGCCGAATGGGCCGCAGCGCATGCCGCCATCCCCGCCGAACCTCGCGTGACCCGGGTTGCCCCGCGCGCCCCGGACGACGCGTTTATCGACGACGGCTTCGCCGAAGCGCCCGCACCACAGAAAACCGGCTTCCTGTCCAAGATGCCCTCGCTCATCCGCCGCACTGATCCTGAACCGGAACTGATCGACAACGAGCTTTTTGGTGAGTTACCGGAAACACTGCCCGGCGATGATCGTGTTCGCGCGAAGATCGCCGACGCGATCAAGTCGCGCGTGCGGCAGAACCCGGCGGTGACCTCGGCATCGGTGGCACCCTTGACCAAGGGGCGGGGCCGCGGCCCCGATCCGCTGATCATTCAGCCGAAAGGCCTGCCGCCCGAACCCCCGCTGACAGCGCGTGCCGCAGCACCGGGCCGGGCAGAGCCGCCCGTGACCGCACCGAAACAGGCTTTCGTGCCGCAGCCCGAGCCAGAAGAAAACATCTTCGATGATATGACGGATTGGGACGATTACGGCGACGCGCCCGCGACATTCGCGCCCGTGCCGCCTGTCCCGTCCGCGCCGACGCAGGCCAAGAAGGTCGTGCAACAGCCGCAGCGTAAGCCTTTGCAGCCCTCCAAACGCGCGCAGCAAGAGGCGCAACCGCAACTGCAATTCGAAGACAAGGTTGTCGATTACGAATTGCCTCCGCTCGGCCTGCTCATGGATCCGGCCAATATCGAGCGCCATCACCTGAGTGACGAAGCGCTGGAAGAGAACGCGCGGATGTTGGAGGCCGTGCTGGATGACTATGGCGTCAAGGGCGAGATCGTGTCGGTCCGCCCGGGTCCGGTTGTCACCATGTACGAGCTGGAGCCTGCGCCGGGCCTGAAAGCGTCCCGCGTGATTGGCCTTGCTGACGATATCGCGCGATCGATGTCCGCGCTCTCCGCGCGTGTCTCGACCGTCCCGGGCCGCTCCGTCATCGGGATCGAACTCCCGAACGAAAACCGCGAGATGGTCAGTTTCCGCGAAATCCTGTCCACCCGCGATTACGGTGACGGCACGCAGAAACTGCCGCTCGCACTTGGCAAGGACATCGGCGGCGACCCGGTGGTCGCGAATCTCGCCAAGATGCCTCACCTCCTGATCGCGGGGACCACGGGCTCCGGTAAGTCGGTCGCGATCAACACGATGATCCTGTCGCTGCTCTACAAACTGTCCCCCGCCGATCTGCGCCTCGTGATGATCGACCCCAAGATGCTCGAACTCAGCGTCTATGACGGCATTCCGCACCTCCTCAGCCCGGTTGTGACCGACCCGAAAAAGGCGGTTGTCGCGCTGAAATGGGTCGTGGGCGAGATGGAAGACCGCTATCGCAAGATGTCCAAGATGGGCGTCCGCAACATCGACGGCTACAACAGCCGCGTCGCCGACGCGTTGTCCAAGAACGAGATGTTCGAGCGGACGGTGCAAACCGGCTTCGACGACGAAACCGGCGAGCCGATCTTCGAGACCGAGGAAATCCAGCCGGTGAAGATGCCGTACATCGTCGTCATTGTGGACGAGATGGCTGACCTCATGATGGTCGCAGGCAAAGAGATCGAGGCCTGCATCCAGCGCCTCGCGCAGATGGCTCGTGCCAGCGGCATTCACCTCATCATGGCCACCCAGCGCCCGTCGGTCGATGTCATCACCGGTACGATCAAGGCCAACTTCCCGACGCGGATCAGTTTCCAGGTCACGTCGAAGATCGACAGCCGCACGATCCTTGGTGAGATGGGCGCGGAGCAACTTCTGGGGCAAGGCGACATGCTCTACATGGCGGGCGGCGCCAAGATCACCCGCTGCCACGGGCCCTTTGTATCCGATGAAGAGGTCGAGGAAATCGTCACCCACCTTAAGGCCTTCGGGCCGCCGGAATACGTCTCCGGCGTGGTGCAAGGTCCCGATGACGAAAAGGCCGACAATATCGATGCCGTGCTGGGTCTCAACACCGGCGGCAACACCGACGGCGAAGACGCGCTTTACGATCAGGCGGTGGCCATCGTCATCCGTGATCGCAAATGTTCGACCTCCTACATCCAGCGCAAGCTTGCTATCGGCTACAACAAGGCCGCGCGTCTGGTCGAGCAGATGGAGGACGAGGGCGTCGTTTCAGCCGCCAACCACGTCGGCAAGCGCGAGATTCTCGTGCCCGAGCAGTAGGGTGGGTTTCTAACCCACCTTCCCCTGCCAAATCGGCGAAATTCCCCGCTGCTATCGCATAACAGCGCGTCCGCTGCCATATAGGATCAAAGACGACCCGAGCAGACTGGACCCGACCTATGCGCCTTTTCGCCTTACTGACCGCTCTGATGTTGACTGCGCTGCCTGCGATGGCACAGCAGATCCCGCTGAACGCGCTGTCGAATTACCTCAACCAGCTCACCAGCGCCGAGGGCAGTTTCACCCAGATCAATGCGGACGGCACCATCTCCACCGGAACGATCTACCTGCGCCGCCCCGGCAAGGTGCGGTTCGAATACAATCCGCCCGAACAGGCGCTTGTCATGGCGAACAATGGCGCGGTGGTGGTCTTTGACCGTAAATTGCGCGGAGAGCCGGAAACATACCCGCTCAATCGGACACCCCTTGGGCTGATCCTTGCCCGCAACGTCGATCTGTCGCGCGCGAACATGGTGGTGGCGCACGGCTATGACGGCACCGCGACCACCGTTACGGCACAGGACCCCGAGAACCCGGAATACGGCAGCATCCAACTCGTCTTCACGGGCAACCCGGTCGAACTGCGCCAATGGATCATCACCGACGATGCCGGTGGTCAGACGACGGTGATCCTCGGCGCGCTGGAGCGCAAACAGCTGTCGAACCGGCTTTTCAATATCGAGCAGGAGCGGAACGCGAACCGCTGATCAGAAGCTGCTTCTGAGGAAGTCGATGGCGACCCGCACCTTGTTGGGCGGGTTGTTCCGGCTCGGTCAGGTCGGCGGCGGGGTCGTTCAATTCTGTTGGGCCGCCGCCCTTGCCGAATGAGTAGAGCAGGCACGGATAAAAGAGCGTGTCGGGTTAACAATCGGTTAAATGGCAGCATCCCTGTCCCAATGTTTCGCGCGCGAAACATTGGGGCCGGATCGGACCTATCGGCGGACCCGGCAGGTCGCCAGTTGCCCGCGGTACAGCACCGACCGTGCCGCGACCTCGTCCGCCACCCGCAAGAGCCAGGCTTTGCTATTGTAGCTGCCCCGCGCGAACCCGGTGCGCCCCTCGTGGTAGGCCAGGTACTGGTTGCGCGCATCGTTCATCGAAATGCCCAGACGGCGGTTCGACTCCGCCATGTACCACCCCATGAAATCCGCCGCATCGTTGATGTCGTTCCGACGCGCGCGGAATTTGCGCTGGTCGTCCACATATTCCTGCCATGTCCCGTCCAGCGCCTGACTATAGCCAAAGGCCGAGCTTTGCCGCCCCATCGGGATCACACCAAGGGTGTAGCGAAAAGGCGTCCGGGCATCGGACTTGAATTTGCTCTCCTGATACATCGACGCCATCTGCACGTGCACCGGCACGCCCCATTTGCGTTCCGCCGCACGAAAGGCACGCATGTATCCGGGGCGCTGCTGCAGGATGGAGCAGGCATTATCAAGGTTTCGGGGCGCCGATGTGCCGCCGCCGCCCCCGCAAGAGGCCGCCAACAGGACAATCACCAAGGCGCGAAAGAATCTGCTCATGGGCCTCTCGCATATATCTCGAAGGCGGTTTTCCGCCTTTCGTTTAAACTTTAGTGTACCTGAAAGCCGACATATGGGAAATCACAATTCCAGACGTCAGCAAGGCGCCGCCGCGCGATACCGGCCCCTGTCGCCGAGGGCTGCACAGACTGTTTCCATGAAAATCCGACCGAGAAATGGACAATATGTCGAAAATCAGGCAGTTATATGGCAACGGAAGGGACTCATGATCAGACAACGCGCAAAATACAACATCGGTCAGGTGGTACGCCATCGCAGGCACCCCTTTCGAGGTGTTGTCTTCGACGTGGACCCTGAATTCAACAACACCGAAGAATGGTACGAGGCCATTCCCGAGGACAGCCGACCTGCGAAAAAGCAGCCGTTCTACCATCTTCTGGCGGAAAACGAGCAAAGCTTTTACGTGGCTTATGTCTCGGAACAGAACCTCATTGCCGACTATTCCGGGGAACCGGTGGAACATCCCGACGTGCCGGACCTGTTCGGCGCGTTCGAAGACGGAAGCTACGAACTCCATTTCCAGTACAACTGATCTCTCTCAGTTTGCCACGTTGCGTTACCAGTCAGGGCTCCCGTTCGGGAGCCCTTTGTTCATGCGGCTTTGAGAAGATCGATGAACCGGTCGATCTCTTCGTCGGCAATTGACCAATCACAAACAAGCCGTCCTCGCGCGGGCTCTTCGCCTGAGGTGTAGTAGACCGCGCCGTTCGACTGAAGATGGTCATGCAGCGCGCGCGGCGCGGTGAAGAAGATCATGTTGGCTGTCACGTCGTTGACGATCCGCACATCAGGATTCTGCGCAATACCGCGATGCAGCCGCGCGGCCTTGGCGTTGGCCCGGCGTGCCAGGTCAAGCCACAGGTCGTCCCGCAGGTAGCCTGCCATCTGGGCCGACAGATAGCGGTGCTTGGAAAACAGATGCCCGCCGCGCTTGCGCCTGTGCTCGAATTCCTGCGCTTGATCCGAGTCGAAAAAGATCACCGCCTCGACGCCCATCAACCCGTTCTTGGTGCCGCCGAACACTGCGACATCGACACCCAGCTTCCACGTCATTTCCGCCGGGCTGCAGTCCAAAGCGGCGATGGCGTTGGCAAAACGCGCCCCGTCCAGATGGACCGGCAGGTCATAGGCATGCGCCGTTTCGCAGAGAACACGCAGGTCCTCGAGCGAGTAGACATTGCCCATCTCGGTGACCTGCGTGATCGACACCGCAGCGCGCCGGGGCCCGTGCACACCGCGGTTGCCTTGCGTCAGGATCGCCGCCTCCAGATCGGCCTTTGTCATCCGGTCAGCGCCTTTCGTCAGGGTCAGCTTCGCGCCGCCGGTGTAGAATTCGGGCGCGTTGCACTCGTCCTCTTCGATATGCGCAACCGGCGCACAGAAAATCGCGTCGAACGGTTTGACCAACGACGCAAGCGCCAGGGAATTCGCGGCGGTGCCAGTGGCCACCAGATAAACGGCAGCGTCGGGCGCTTCGAACAGATCGCGGAGCCGCTGGCGCACTTCGTCCATCATCGCATCGGCGCCGTAGCCCAGGGTGTAGCCCTGATTGGCTTCGGCAAGCGTGTCCAGAATGGCCTGCGGGACGGGTCCGCTGTTGTCTGAGGCAAAAAACATCAGGTCGGTTCCTCGATAATGTGGTCTTCCCAATCGTCTTCGTGCACTTCGAATTCGGGGACTGTCCGGTCTTTCACCGACACGCCAGCGTCATGGACCGACTGTGCCGTCCCCGAGATCAGCGGATGCCAGTCATAAAGCGGCTTGCCTTCCCACACGAGCCGGTAGGCGCATGTCTGCGGCATCCAGTAGGCATGGCTGTCGATGTTCGTGGGCTTCAGCACAATGCATTCCGGCACGAACTGGTGGCGGATCTCGTACTGTGCACAGCGACAGGTGCTGTCGTCGAACAGGCGGCAGGCGACGCGCGTCAGTTCGACATGCCCGGTCTCTTCGTCTTCCAGCTTGTTGAGGCAGCATTTCCCGCAACCGTCGCACAGCGCTTCCCACTCTTTCTCGGACAACTCTGTCAGCGCCTTGCGCTCCCAGAACCGTGGCGAGAGTCCGTGCCTGTCGATCGGGTCGGCGCTCATAGCTCCCACAGGAGCGTGCGGGCCTCGGCGCAATCGGCGTCCATCTGGTGGATCAGCGCTTCAAGGCTGTCGAACTTTTCTTCGGGCCGCAGGAAATCCACCAGCGCAACGGAGAGCGTCGCGCCGTAAAGGTCACCGGTGAAGTCAAAGATGAAGGTTTCCAGATTGGCGCGGTTCTCGCCAAACATCGGGCGCACACCCATCGACGCGGCGCCGTGGTACGTTCCTTTGTGTGGGCCGTCGAGCACGTCGACAATCACGGCATAGACGCCGAATTTCGGTGGGTGCAGGCCGTCGATCGACATGTTCGCGGTGGGGTATCCCAGTTCGCGTCCCCGCTGTTCGCCTCCGATCACCGGTCCTTCGATGCGGTGCCAGTGCCCCAGCATCTCGGCTGCGATGCGCGGTTTGCCGTCAGACAACGCTGCGCGGATGGCGGTCGAGGAGACGGCGCCTGCTGTTCCGCTTATGATCTCGGCGATGGTCACGCCAAAGCCCATCGCGTCGCCGAACGCCACCAGGTCGTCTGCGGTTCCGGTGCGGCCTTTGCCAAAGCAGAAATCCGCGCCCACCACGACATGTGTCAGACCCAGCCCGTCGGAGATGACCTTGCGCGCGAAGTCTTCGGGCGACAGACCGGCGAGCGCGGCGTTGAAATTGAGTTCATACAGATGAGTGACGCCCAGTTTGCTCAGCCGTGTGGCGCGGGCCTCGGCATTCATCAGGCGGAAGGGCGGCGCGTCCGCTGCGAAATACTCGCGCGGGTGAGGTTCGAAGGTCAGCACACCCAGCGGCGCGTGCGGGGCGGCCTTGCGGGCGATGTCGATCACCGCCTGATGGCCGCGATGCACGCCATCAAAGTTGCCGATGGCAACGGTCGCCCCTTTGTCTTCCGGCGAAACGTACTGGTAATCCCGAACGATTTTCATGCGGCAGGACTAGCGGGCGTGTCGCAGCAGTGCAATCCCTGCGGCGGGATGTTCCGTGGACGGAACATCGCGGACGCGCCTTCGCATCCGAAACGCGCCTCAGGCGCGGTGCGTCTCCGTTGGCGGAGACGGCCGGATGCGGTGACGCATCCGGTTCCCGGTCAGTCGAACTTGCGCGACGGGGCTAGGACCTTGGCCTCTCCGATGAGGACTTTCTTGCCGTCCACGGAGCAATGGCAATCGAGTGTCACGCGGCGTTTGGCGAAGTCGATATCCACCACCTTCACCTCGGCATAGACGACGTCGCCCGGGCGCACAGGTGCGAGGAACTTGAGCGTCTGGCCCATATAGACGGTGCCGTGACCGGGCAGCTGTTCACCGATGACCGCAGAGATCAGGCCAGCGGTGAGCATGCCATGGGCAATACGGCCTTCGAAAATGGTGTCCTGCGCGTAATCATCATCGAGATGAACCGGGTTCCGGTCGGTCGAGACCTGGGCGAACAGTTCGATATCCATATCGGTCACCTCTTTGCGCAGGTGACGGGACATACCCATTTCGATGTCTTCGATGCAGATCGTTCCGCGTGGCAGATTGTCCAACATGTTGCACTCCAGGCTGATTGGGTAGGTAATAAAAGTTAGCTTACCGCCCGTTTCTTGCAACTTTATTACTTTGCGCGCGCAGAAAATCAAGTGTCTGTTTGCCGCGCTTCGTCGATTTGTTGCGCCGGAGATGCGCTTTTCTCAGCGTCTTCCCACAATGATCTCAGGACTTTACCCTGTCCGGTGAAGCGCGCGTCCAAAGCGTCGCAGGACCAAAGTCGGTCAGAGCGGAAATGGCGGAACCCGCCGCGCAATTCGCACCAGGCGGCAAGAATCACGCATTCGACATGGTAGATCATGACCAAGGGGCGGATGACCCGTTCGGTTTCCACACCCGCGCTGTTGCGGTAGGTTATGCGCAGCTTGCGCTCTTCCCGGATGGCGTCACGCAACATGCCTTTCGACACGCAACCCAGCGATGGGTCATCCTGTGGCGCGCCGAAGGGGACGACGCTGATCCACGGCGCACCGTCGCGCAGGGTTTCGATCTTGTTGCAGACCCTGCGCGCGGCGTCTTGCAGGGCTCCGTCGCCGGTGCGCGCGAGCATCGACAATCCGACGGTCAATGCCTCGAGCTCTTCCTGATCGAAGTTGAGCGGGGGCAGGTCATAGCCTCGGCGCATGATGTAGCCGATGCCCGACTCGCCCTCGATGGGTGTGCGCATCGCCTGAAGGGCGGCCACGTCGCGGTAGATCGTGCGCGTGCTGACTTCCAGCCGCTCCGCAAGCTGTGCGGCGGTCATCGGTTTGCGCGCGGTGCGTAAAAGCTGGATGACTTCGAAAAGGCGTGTGGTGCGTTGCATGTCAGTCCCCGGAAGACGTGCTGACAGTGTAGCATCCCCTGCTGACAGCAGTCTGTCAGGGGTGATGCGTTTGTCTGCCGATCTGTACCGATTGGGAGACATCGACATGTCGTATTACGATCAAGCCGTCATGATGGAACTTGCGCTGGGGCGATGGAGCTCCGCCCGCCCACAGAACCGCCGTGTGCGACAAAGGCCGGTGCAGCGGGGGACCTACTACCTGGGGTATTTCTGGCTGGATTGATCCGCCTACCGCAGGAAGCCGATGCTGAATTGCGGAGAGATGCCTTCCTTGGCGAGGTAGGCGTTCAGTTTTTCCGGGTCCGGCTGGGTGTCAGTGCCGGTTTCTTGCGCTGCAAGCCCACCGGTGATGAAGAGCGCGTCTATGTCTTCGCCCATCGCGCCATCGATGTCCGTGTGCGCGCCGTCGCCGATGGCGAGGATTCGGGACGTGTCCACATCCACATCGAGTGCCGCGATGCGGCGGCGGGCGAGGTCATAGATCGGCGGGTGCGGTTTGCCGAAGTAAAGGCTTTCGCCGCCCATCTCCGTGTAAAGTTTAGCCAGTGCACCGGCGCACCATTCGCGCGTATCGCCGCGATCGACGACGATATCCGGGTTGGCGCAGAGCAGTTTCAGACCCTTCTGCTTTGCGTAGAGAAACTGCGGTCGGTTCACTGCCGGATCAGCGTGCGGATCAAACGGGCCGCAACACACGATCCCGTCGGCGTCTTCAAGGTCGACGCGGGTGATGTCGACGGGGTCGTCGATGAGCTCCAATGGATCAAAGAAGGTCTCGTCGAAAGGTTGGCCCATGAACCAGACCTTTGTGCCCACCGCGCCTCGGAACATCGCAGCGCGGGCGCTGTCGCCGCTCGTGGCGATGCTGTCATAGGCCTCTTCGGGCACGTTCAGCCGTTTGAGTTGCTTGGCCACCTCGTGGCGCGACCGGGGAGCGTTGGTCAGCATGACAACCGTCCCGCCGCCTTTGCGAAACCCTTTGAGAGCCGCGACCGCTTCGTCATAGGCTGTCACACCGTTGTGCACACAGCCCCAGAGATCGACAAGCAGCACGTCGTAGCGATTGGCGATATCGGCAAGAGATGAGATGATCTGGGTCATGGGGGCTCCTCTGGTCAGTGCTTGGATAACGCAGATGCGTGATGGCGTAACCCCTGAACGTGGAGGATTGATCCCTTGCCTTGCGTCACACAGGATTCGGGGATGAACTTGCTTTGGCACGTGCGCAGTTTCATCGGGTTGGGTGCGGTTTTTGCGGCTCTGTCGGAGCTATGGTTCTATCCGGTCGCGGATGTCGCACAGCTAGCGGTGATGGTGGGGTTTTACGCTATTGCGGCGCACCTGTCCGTCTTGACCGTGGCGGTGCTTGGCGGGGGCGGCGCGTTGGCATGGTACCTTGCCGCCGTTCTAGTCGGAGTCCTGGTCGAAGGCATCCCGGTGTTCGAGCTGTTCTCGGCGCTGCCCTTTTCGCTTTTGTGGACGAGCATTGCGTGGCACGGGCTTGTGTCAGGGCTCATCGGGGTCAGGCTCTATCGGTGGGCCTTGGCGCGAGGGGCTGTGGCTTTTGTGGCCATGAACATCGTCTTCGGCGCGGCGTTGGGGATTTGGGGTGCGTATTTCTGGACCGCTGAACCAGTGGGGATGCGGTACGCCGAGCAATTGCCGTGGGCGTGGGGCCTCTTCTTTGCCGGGCATGTCATTTTGCCCGAGGGCCGGGTGCCGCGGCGGATGGCGTGGCCTGTTCTGTGGATGCTGGCGGGATTGGTCGCGTTCGGCTTCGTTGCCGGAACCGTCGTCGCGGTGGGCCTGCTCGCGGTGCTTTTGCCGCTTCTATGCGCGCTTACCCTGCTCGCGGTGCGCGGAGTTCAGAGCGAAGCGCCGCTATGGCCGGAGTTTCGCGTGACGCAGGCTTGGGCGGCGGGGCTGATGCCGCTGTCGGCTTTTGCGCTTTATACCTTGTGCGCCAATCAGCCTTGGGTGGGCGAGGTCAATTGGATCGCCCTCGTGATGCTTGCTCCGGTGTCACTTGGTCTGCTTGTGCTTTGTGGAGGGCGGGCGGTGACGCGCGGGCAGAGCGGTGGTTAGGGTGTGCGTCCGGCGAGATACCACACCAGCGTTGCGGTCGCGGCCCACGCAAACGGAATCGCGTTCAGCATCGTTCGGAAGGGTTCCTTGCGGGTTTTGTGGCGAAAGCATTGCTGTGCCCACTTCGCGCCGAACCAGCCGCCGATGAAAGACCAAAGCAAAAGGCTGCTTTCGGGAATGCGCCACGCCTGCTGCGTCGCGCGTCGCTTGTCGAAATAGAACGCCACACCCGTGATGACGTTCACGATTACGAACAGCCCGAGCAGGCCGAACACCAAAGTGGTGCCCGGCCTGTTCCAGAGCTCAGACACCAGGTCAGAGCTTCAGATTGGGAATGATCTGTTTCTTACGGCTCACGACACCCGGAAGAACAACACTGTCGCCGTCTGCCTGCGCGTCGAAGCTCTTGGCAGCGACGGTTTTCACAAGCTCGTTAGGGACGAGCAGTGTGGATTCCTCGTTGAGGATGTCGACGACGAACAAGAGCACCTGATCAACGCCGTCTTCCTTGGCGACGTCCACCATGGAGGACATCAGGCTGTCCTTTCGGTCGAGGACGGTCTTCGGCGATGTGGTCTCGAGCACCGAGACGCGGAATTTCGTGCCCTCGACCTCGTATTCCTTGCTGTCCATGCGCAGAAGCTCTGCGTCGGAGAAGGACGAGACGTCGGACTTTGCCGCGAACATCTCGGCGGCGTAGTCCGGGATCGAGACGCCGAGATCTTCGGCCAGCGACCACGCGATGGCCTTGTCTTCCTGCGTTGTGGTCGGCGAGCGGAATTCCAGCGTGTCCGAGAGGATGCAGGACAGCATGGCGCCTTTGATGTTTGTCGGTGCCTGGGCCAGATCGTCGCCGATCATCTTCCACATGATGGTCGCGGTGCAGGCCACCGGTTCGATGCGGATATCGATCGGACCTTTGGTTTCAAGACCGCCCACCAGCTTGTGGTGGTCGATGATGGCGCGGATGTCGGAGCCGTTGATGCCTTCAGGCAGTTCGGCCGGGTTGTTGGTGTCGACGATGACGACAGGCTGATCCGCGTCGACGGACGAGATGATTTCGGGTTTGTCGAGCTTCCAGTGGTCAAGCACGAACGCGGCCTCGGTGTTGGGCTCGCCCAGAAGCACCGGCTTGGCCTCTTCGCCCTTGATCTGGTTGAGGTACCACGCCCAGATGATCGGGCTGCCTGTGCTATCGGTGTCGGGGGATTTGTGTCCGAAAACAAGAGTGGTCATTTCGCGTCTCTGCTCTGCCAGATGTGAAGTCGCGCGCCTTATAGGGCGCGCGTTGGGGCTTGTCACCTGTGGCAGTTTGCGCCGATCCGCGGCAGTCGGGCGACCCTGCGATGACGCAGGGTGGCGGAGCAGTGATGCTCCGCTCTGCCCTAGTTGGCGACCTGTTCGCGAAGGATCGAAGCGGTGAGCGAGATCAGCAGGTAGATGCCCGAGAACACGAGGAACGTCAGAAGCGTGTTCTCGAAGGCGCGCGGATAGCTCGGGTCCTGTGAGGGCAGAGGATAGACCGATGTCGTCAAGTACCGTGCCTGGCTGTCGGCATCGCGGCTGGCCTGATCAAGACGTTCGAGCGCCGCCGCCAGCATCATGTCGCGGGTGGCGAGATCGGCCTCGGCCATCTGGATCTGGACGGCGGTTTCGGCAAGCGATCCGGCATCTTCGGTATGGGCTGTCATCTCAAGGTTGATTTCGTCCTTCAAGGCTTGGAGGCGGCGGATGTCGGCCTGTACACCTTCGACACGGCTTTGGTTCGGTCGCGCGTTGTCGAGGAGCGCCTGAAGCTGCAGGTTCTTGTCCTGAAGCTGTGTCTCCACCGTTTCGATCCGTGCCTGAAGCGCGCCGATGCGGGCCCGTGGATCGAGGACAGAGCTTTCCTGCTGCAGTCGGACAAGCCGTTCCTGTGCTTCACGCCGGGCCATTTCGGCATCCTGCAACCCCTTCTGCGCGTCGCTCACAGCGTTTTCACGCTTGCGGGCCGAAAGGTTGTCGACACGTTCTTCGGCATAGCCGATGAGCGCGTTCGAGAAATCGGTGGCGATCTGCGGATTGGCCGCAGCGACCTCCATCCGGATGACGCCTTCCGTGGGATCGTATCCGATCTGCACGTATTTCTTGTAGAGTTTGAACATGTCCTCGATCGAGGCGTCCGGTTCGAGGCGACGCACCGGGTCCAGCCAATTCTGCGAGAAATGCTCGCGAAAGCCTTCGTCCTCATCAAGCCGCAGCATCGCGTCTTTGGAGGTCAGGTAGCTCTGCACCGCAATCGCGTCCTGGTTGGTGGCGAATTGGGTGCCCGAGAGCAGGCCACCCATGCCACCTGAGGATTCCGCTTTGAGAATCAGGAATTCCGATTTCGACGCGTACATCGGCGTGGCCACCGAGAAGAAGTACCATCCGGCAAGGATCGTGGGGATCATGACGAATGCCGCCAGCCGGGTGAAGAGCAGGCGCAGCCGCATGTTGCGGCGACGGGCCATTTCTTCCTGGATCACCCGAATCTCTTGAGAGCGGCGTTCGGCCGGGCTGCGCGGGTCGGTGGCCGGAAGGTTCTTGGTTTGCGTGGCCACTTTCTGTGGCAGTTGCGCCTTGGCCTTCGGAGCGCTGTCGGTCGTTTCGGATTTGGGGACCATCAGGTCGAGCGCGTTTTCACGCTCGAACGGATCGATGCCCTTGAGCCGGAGCATATACACCGCTTCGTGGTCGGTGTTCGGTTTCAACCCATGGCGATATGCGACGCGACGCGCCATGCGAAGCTGGCGACCGGTGAGGCCTTCTTCGCGAATAGCGGCGAGAGCCTGTTCGACACCGCCGTCTGCGGGACGCTGGATTCGCTCGGTCTTGGGGGCCGATCCGGCATCGACGCTGTGCGAGGTGGGATGACCGGCTGCTGCAGCGGGTCCGCCGGGGGAAACGGGTGTGCTGCGGCGAATGCGGAAGCGTTTAGCTTTGGGTTTCATAGTCATAGAGCTGTTTCGCTTCTTCAAGGGTGTCAAACATGTGAAGCACGCCGTTCTTGAGAACGGCGGCTTGGTTGGCAAATTTCTCAAGCGTTTCGGCCTGGTGGGAGACGATGATCATGGTGCTGGTGCGCATGCGCTCGGCCATGATGTCTCCGATCTTCTGGTTGAACTCCGCATCGGTGTTCAGCGGCATGCCCTCGTCCACGAGGTAGATGTCGAAATCGAGCGCAAGCATGAGAGAAAAGGTGAAGCGGCCGCGCATACCCGAGGAGTATGTGCCAAGGGGCTGGTCGAAATATTCGCCCAGATCGCACAGCCAGCGACAATAGGCTTCGACATAATCGGGATCGAGCCCATAGAGGCGCGCGATAAATCGGGAATTTTCCATCGCCGAGTGCTTGGTGACGACGCCGCCCATGAAACCGAGCGGGAACGACACCCGGCTTGTTTTGCGAATCTCACCTTCGTCGGGTTTTTCCAGACCCGCCATCATCCGGATGAGCGTGGTTTTCCCTGTCCCGTTTGGAGCAAGGATGCCGAGGGACTGGCCCAAATCGACGCGAAACGACGCCTGGTCCAGGATCACCTTACGGTGCGACCCGGTCCAAAACGATTTGCTGACGTTGTCGAATTCCAGCATCGATGCCCCGTTTCACCTCCGCACAGGGATTGCACGGTATGGTTACTCAAGGGTTTAGATTTTGAGTTTGACTGGATTGTGGCCAATCCATAGCAAATTCCGGGTATTGTCGCCTCACTTGGCGTCTGTGGCGGTGCCAGAAGCGCGCTGGATCTGTCGGTAGATCGAGACATCCGCCGCGTAGAATTCCATCAGCCGCGCGCGCAGGTCTTCTGGCAGGAAACTGTGCAAACTCAGGGATTTTGCGTCCGGTAGATCGGCAGGCAGAAGATCCACAGCGGTGGGCAAATCCGTGAGATCCGTTTCGGTCTCTCGGGAGACGTTCATGCGAGGTAGAGTGATGTCGGCACCGATGTGGTCGCGTAAATCCTGTTCGAACTGATCCAATGCCTTTACGTCGTACATGTGTGTCAATGGCACATGGCCCATGTAAAACGTCTGGGGCTGCCAGTGACTGTCGAGTTGTTGTGGGTCGTGGGCCAAGATGTATTCTGCGAACTCACGGAACGTGACACCGTGCGCATAATCCTCCGGGGTTGGGTCTCTTTTTTCGAAGACCGTCTCTATGACATGACGGCAAGTGGCCCACTGGTCTGGATAAGTTCGGTTGTTGACGAACTTCTCGACATAGGCGCTGACCAAACGATCCATCGGGTCGCGGAAGATGATGAAGCGCATCCAGTCTCGCGCCGCAAATGCGCGGGTCAGATCCTCTGTTTTTCGATCCTTGAACTGAAGGCCGGTGTTGTTCTTGTCGAGCATGTAATGAATGTCTTGGCCATTTTCGGGCGTTAGCCCTCCAAGACTTGCGACCAGACGTTTGGTCGAAGAACAGGCGTTCTTCGCGATCGGAAGATAGATGAGTTTCAGTTGGTCCACGATCATGGCTTGCGCGGTCGGCGAGCGTGTGCGCGACCAATCGATGAAGGGTGGCTTTGCCCGCTCGCCTTTTGGATATCGCGGGGCAAAAGGCTTTGGTGTATCCAGTGCTGGTCCAGCAGATTCCCCGTCACGGGCGATCAATGAATCGTCCGCAGGCGACGTTCCGGAAGCTGATGTCAGGCTGTCTCGCAGCTTGCCGATCCACGATGTCGCCATGTCGAAAGCCTCACCAGTAGAACTCTGCGCGCTAAGGATTAACTGACGCACTGTGCCACTTAAGGTCAAGTCCATCGAAATCATACCAAAATAGATGACGTATCCTGGCGCGCTCGATGCGGCCATCTCACCCGACCGCAGTTCTGATTGAATGCGCTTGATTCGCTGCAGTGAGCGCTTGTTGCGTGTGGCGGGAACTGAGTGTCAGGAAAGCACGTTAAATGAATTGGGGTTCTACCGACGCGATCTGCGCGATGCAGACACCTGTCGCGCAAATGGCCTGAATGATTCTTGAAAAACAGCGAAACGTCCCAAAAAATCGCCAAAAAAAGGTAATTCGGCCTGCAGGTTGGGCCGCTGGCGCAAAACCAGGTCAACCGTGTTGCATTGTCGGACACAACGCGATTTAGTTTCGGCTGATAAACGGAAGACAATCCGTGGTCCAATCAGGGAGTCCCTTTTTGCCCGACACGTCACATCATGACGCGTTCGTCGAATTCGAACGAGTGCAAAAGAGCTACGACGGCATTCAGCTTGTCGTGAAAGACCTCAACCTCACAATGCCGAAAGGCGAGTTTCTGACGATGCTGGGGCCGTCCGGGTCCGGCAAGACCACCTGTCTGATGATGCTCGCGGGTTTCGAGACGGCGACGCATGGTGACATTCGTCTTGATGGCCGGCCCATCAACAACATCCCACCGCACAAGCGCGGGATCGGAATGGTGTTCCAGAACTACGCGCTGTTCCCCCACATGACGATCTCGGAGAACCTCAGCTTTCCGCTTGAGGTACGCAAGATCGGCAAGTCTGATCGCGAGGCAAAGGTGAAGCGCGCGCTGGACATGGTTGAGATGGGCGCGTTTGGTGGGCGTCGCCCGGCGCAGTTGTCCGGTGGACAGCAACAGCGGATCGCCTTGGCGCGGGCGCTGGTGTTTGAACCTGAGCTGGTTCTGATGGACGAACCGCTGGGCGCGCTCGACAAGCAGCTGCGAGAGAAAATGCAGTTCGAGATCACCCATCTGGCGCACCGCCTTGGCATCACCGTGGTTTACGTGACCCACGATCAGACTGAAGCGTTGACGATGTCGGATCGCGTGGCCGTATTCGATGATGGGCGCATTCAGCAGCTGGCGCCGCCGGATGAGTTGTACGAGAAGCCGCAGAACAGCTTCGTCGCGCAGTTCATCGGCGAGAACAACACGCTTGAGGGCACAATCCGCGAGATGAATGGTGACCGCTGTGTCGTGCAACTCAATAACGGCGACCTGATCGACGCCATGCCGGTCAATGTCAGCCAGGTTGGTGAACGGACGCGTGTCTCGATCCGCCCAGAAAGGGTCGAATTCAACAAGGATCGCCTGCAGGAGGGTGTACACACTCTCAAAGCGGAGGTGCTGGAGTTCATCTACATGGGCGACATCTTCCGCACGCGGCTCAAGGTGGCAGGCAATGACGAGTTTGTCATCAAGACCCGGAATGCGCCGGATCAGGTCCGGCTGGAGCCGGGTGCGCAGATCGAGATCGGGTGGTTGCCCGAAGATTGCCGCGCCTTGGATGCTCCGAACTAGAATGAGTTGTCGCACTGGCGCGGGTCGTCGGTGTGTCATCACAGGGGTGGGTCCGGTCGGTCCGACGATCCTCCCCGCTTTCGATAATCGGACCGAATGGGAGACTATAAATGAAACTGTCTAAAACACTTATGGCGACCAGCGCACTCACCGTTGCCGCCGCAGGTGCTTACGCCGCCGGTCACGGCATGGCCGACAGCATGACACTGGTCAGCTGGGGCGGTGCCTACCAGGCGTCGCAACAGAACGCCTACGTCGCGCCATATCTTGAAATGAACGACGGTGTTTCGGCGACCTGGGACGAAAGTTCGGCAGAAGCCGTGGCGAAGCTGCGTGCGATGAACGAAGCCGGCAACATCACCTGGGACCTCGTTGACGTGGTGGCCGCTGACGCGATCCGCCTCTGCGACGAAGGTCTGGCGATGGAAGTGGACCACGATGAGCTTCTCGCGCCGGCTCCGGATGGCACCTCTGCCTCCGACGATTTCGGCGACCTGATCGTGTCCGACTGCTTTATCCCGCAGATCGTCTATTCGACGACTTTCGGCTACCGCACCGACATGGTCGGTGACACACCGCCGACAAGCGTCTGCGCCGTCTTCGACACCGAAGCCTACCCGGGCAAGCGGTCGCTCGAGCGTCGCCCGATTGCGAACATGGAATGGGCGCTGATCTGTGACGGCGTGTCGATCGACGAAGTCTACAACGTGCTGGAGACCGAAGAAGGTCAGGACCGCGCGCTGGCGAAGCTCGACACCATCAAGGACGACGTGATCTGGTGGAACGCGGGCGCCGATACGCCTCAGCTTCTGGCAGATGGTGAAGTTGTGATCGGATCGACCTACAATGGACGTCTCTTCTCGGCCATCGAAGAGCAGGATCAGCCGATCGGCATGCTCTGGGACTGGCAGATGTTCGACCTTGACGGCTGGATTATTCCGGCAGGTCTGCCCGAGGATCGTCTGGCACGCGTGCAGGACTTCGTCCGTTTCGCAACTGACACGCAGCGTCTTGCGGATCAGGCCAAGTACATCTCGTACGGTCCGGCACGCGCATCGTCTGCTCCGTTGGTGAGCACGCATGCCGAACTGGGCATCGAAATGGCGCCGCATATGCCGACAGATCCGGCAAACGCGCAGAATACGTTCCTCTTCAACTACGAGTTCTGGGCCGACTACCGCGACGACATCGACGCCAAGTTCCAGGCGTGGCTCGCGCGCTAAGGGCGTAAAGCAGGTCGTTTGGCCTGCATGACATGATCAAGGGATGGGCAGGTGTGCCCATCCCCACCTTAAGACAGTCGAGGGCACCCAAGGCATGAGCGACGCAACAGCCGAACCCGACAAGATATCTGGTCCGACACCCGACAACGCGCTGCGCGCAGGGGACAGGGCCGATGATGGACCGGTCCTTGCCGCCGATGGGACGCCGCTTAAACGATCCTTGAGCCGAGCGCTGCGCGCACAGAAGTTGCGCGCGCTGGCCTTGATCGCCCCGCTTTTGATCTTTGTTCTGGTCAGCTTTATCGCCCCGATTTTCGACATGCTGTTTCGGTCGGTCGAAAACCAGATCGTGGGAGAAACGCTGCCGCGCACGGTTGTGGCACTCGCGGATTACGACGCGACCTCTGATGAGTTGCCGCGCGACGAGGTGTTCGAGGCGGCCTATTATGACATCTTCATCGCCGCAGAGCGAAAAGAGCACACGCGGCTTGGGTCGCGTTTGAATTACGAACAAACCGGGTCTTCATCGCTGTTCCGCAAATCCGGGCGCGGGATCGACGATATCGGCGAGGTTTATCAGGACCAGTTCGAGGATCTCGACGAAAACTGGGACGAAGCGCGCCCTTGGGCCGAACTGATGGGCGATCCCGACTGGATCGCGGCGCAGGACGCCTGGGGTGGCGAAGGCCGGATGCCGCGCTTCGAACTGCGGGACGGGATCTCGGACCTCTTGCCGCGCACGGCTGAGACCTACCAGATCTTCGCCCGCTTCATGCAGACCGAGGAAGGCGAAAGCCCGCTTGAGGAAGAGCCTTGGACGGTGGTGCACACGGCTTTGTACCAGGACCTGCTTGCGGGTGATGTGTCGGGCTATACCGGTCCGCGGGCGGATATGCTGGTAGCCGCCGACGCGCTGGTCGAAAGCCCGGGTTTCGAAACGGTCGTGTTCCGCGACGCGTTCGAAGAGATCGACGAGGACTGGCTGAACCCCGAGATCTGGCAGACGATCAAAACCTACAGCCCGACCTACACGTCCGGGTATTTCCTGAACTCCATCGACATGCAGAAAACGCCGGAAGGTCCGGCATTGCGGGACGAAGATGAGCGCATCTACGGGCTTCTGTTCCAGCGCACGCTGTGGATGAGTATGATCATCACGTTTAGCTGCATCCTGCTGGGCTACCCGATTGCCTATCTGCTTTCGAACCTGCCGATGCGGACGGCGAACCTGCTGATGATCCTCGTGCTCTTGCCCTTCTGGACGTCGCTTCTTGTGCGCACCTCGGCCTGGAAGGTGATGTTGCAACAGCAGGGTGTGATCAACGATGTGCTCGTGTGGCTGGGCATGGTCGCCGATGACGGACGGTTGGTGATGATCAACAACCAGTTCGGCACCATCGTGGCGATGACTCATATCCTTCTGCCCTTCATGATCCTGCCGATGTATTCGGTGATGTCGACCATCCCGCCGTCTTATGTTCGGGCGGCAAAATCTCTTGGCGCGACAAACTGGACGACCTTCTGGCGGGTCTACTTCCCGCAATCGGTGCCTGGGATCGGCGCGGGGTCGATCCTCGTCTTCATCCTGTCCATCGGCTACTATATCACGCCTGAGATTGTGGGTGGTACGTCGGGTATCTTCATCTCAAACCGAATTGCGTATCACATTTCGAGCTCACTCAACTGGGGTCTTGCTGCGGCATTGGGGACGATCCTTCTGGTGGTCGTTCTTGTCCTCTACTGGGCCTACGACAGGATCGTGGGCATCGATAACGTGAAGCTGGGAGGGTAGAGCATGTCGGAAGCCATTCTCACACCGATCGAGAAAAAGCCCATCGGGTTCACGGCCGGCGTTCTCGCCGCGGCGGGGGCCTTTGCCGGGCTGCTGGTCGGGACAGCGCAGGGGTCCGGCTTCGTGGGGCTTGTCATCGGCGCGCTTCTCATGGCGGCGCTGGGCTTCATCGCGATGCAGGCGCTGGCCGAAGAGATGGAGAAGCCGGTGCGCTGGGCGTTGATCGCACTGGCGGCCATCGGAGGGTTCTTTCTTGGCGGCTATCCGGGATTGATCCTTGGCGCCCTGTTCGGCTGGTTCTTCGGCTGGTTCGTCTACTGGATTGGTCTGGGGCGTTACCGTGCGCATCTGGTGCCCTATCTGACCGGCGGGCAGGTTTTGTGGCATTACACGTTCCGCATCATCTGCGGCGCGATCTTCGTGTTCCTGATCACGCCAATCCTTGTCGTGATGCCGCTGTCCTTCAATGCCGAGGATTTCTTTACCTTCACGCCTGAGATGCTGCGTTTCGATCCCGAGGGCTATTCCCTGAAGCACTACCGCGATTTCCTGACCAACCCGGAATGGACGAACGCGGTGAAGAACTCTCTGATGATCGCGCCGGTGGCGACATTTATTTCGGTGTCATTGGGTACCCTGGCGGCGATTGGATTGTCGCAAAGCCACGTGCCAGGAAAGCGCGCGATCATGGCGATCCTGATCTCACCGATGATCGTACCGCTCATCATCTCGGCGACAGGGATGTATTTCTTCTACTCCAAAATCGGCATCGTCGGCACCTATTGGGGTGTGGTTCTGGCGCATGCGGTGCTGGGCATTCCGTTCGTCATCATCACGGTGACGGCCACGCTCGTGGGTTTCGACAAGTCGCTGACCCGCGCGGCGGCGAATATGGGCGCGAACCCCGTCACCACGTTCTTCAAGGTGCAGATGCCGCTGATCCTGCCCGGTGTGATCTCGGGCGGATTGTTCGCGTTCATCACGTCGTTCGACGAAGTGGTGGTGGTGTTGTTTATCGGCTCTGCGGAGTTGCAGACCCTGCCATGGCAAATGTTCACCGGACTGCGCGAGCAGATTTCGCCGACCATTCTGGCCGCTGCGACGATCCTTGTGGGTATTTCGATCTGCCTGCTGACTGCGGTTGAGATCTTGCGCCGCCGGTCGGAGCGGTTGCGGGGGCTGTCGCCGGGATGAGCGGGCAAGGGATTCACATTTTGTGTGCCAATGATATATTAACGTAACAGGAGTACAGGATTGTAGATGTTCGTAGGCAACGAAATTCGGGACGCTATCGAAGAGGTGGTTCGAAAAGAACTTCACCCGGCGGAGGTTGTGTCGATCGATGTCAAGGGAGATTTTGATCACGACGGAGATGAGATCCTTCGGATCACAGTCGTTTTCGAAGCGGAAGGAGGGCGGTTGAACACGTCCAAAGTTCTTGGATTGCCGCGCCATCTTCGAGAACCTCTGGCGAAGTTGCAAGAGAAACGCTTTCCCATCCTGACCTATATGAAACCCGACGAGTTGGATGGCGCAGCCGCTTGACTTCATCAAGACGGCACGAAGGTTGGTCGGAAAAGCCGACTCAAAACGACGACGCCAGTCGGATTTACGTAGAGCTATAAGCACGGCCTACTACGCTATGTTTCATGCGCTTTGTAAAAACTGTGCGGATTGCTTGATCGGCGGCACCAAGTCGCACCGCAGTCAGAAGGCGTGGAGACAAGCATATCGCGCTGTCGAGCACGGGTTTTCAAAAAGTCAGTGCAAAAACTCAAATATCGTTTCACAGTTTCCGAAGGAAATCGAAGATTTTGCGACCCTATATGTTGCTCTACAGGAAAAGCGGCACTCCGCAGACTACGATCCTTTCGTGAGCTTTGCCTTGTCGGATGTGGTCGAAGCTATTGATTCTGCAGAGGAAGCAATTTCAGAGTTAAGAAGTGTTCCGAAGAAGGACCTTCGCGCTTTCGCAGCTTGGACAGCCATGAAAGCGCGAAAGGATTAGACACGCACCAGCTTTTCGTAGCCTTCCGCGATGTCGCGGGTGAGGCTGCCCACTTCGAAATTGTAGTCGCCGATCTTGCCCACCGGCGTCACTTCTGCGGCGGTGCCGGTGAGCCAGCACTGTTCGAAGCTTTCCAGTTCCTCGGGCATGATGTGACGCTCGTGGACCTTGATCTGGCGGTCCTTGAGCATGCCGATCACCGTCTGACGGGTGATGCCGTTGAGGAAGCAATCGGGGTCGGGTGTGTGCACCTCTCCGTCTTTGACGAAGAAGATGTTGGCACCGGTCGCTTCGGCCACGTAGCCGCGATAATCGAACATCATGGCATCCGAGCAGCCTTTGGCCTCAGCCGCGTGCTTGGACATGGTACAGATCATGTAGAGACCGGCCGCCTTGGCGTGGCTCGGGATGGTTTCGGGCGAAGGGCGTTTCCATTTGGAGATGTCGAGCTTGGCGCCCTTCATCTTGGCGTCGCCGTAATAGGCGCCCCATTCCCACGTGGCGATGGCCATGCGGACCGGGTTGCGGGCGGAGGCGACGCCCATGTCTTCACCCGCGCCACGCCAAGCCACCGCGCGCACATAGGCGTCGGACTGACCGTTGGCTTCCAGAACCGCTTTCTTGGCGGCTTCGATCTCATCCACCGTGTAGGGAATCTCGAAGTCGATCATCTCGGCCGACCGTCTGAGCCGTTCCGAGTGCTCACGGGATTTGAAAATCTTGCCATTATAGGCACGCTCGCCCTCAAAGACCGAGCTCGCATAGTGCATGGCGTGTGTGAGGATATGGACATTCGCATCGCGCCAGTCGATCAGCTGGCCATCCATCCAGATCTTTCCGTCGCGGTCTTCGTAGCTTCCGGCCATGTTCTGTCTCCTCGCCCGGATTTTCAAATATTGCGCAATAAAGGTCCGATCCGGACATAATGTTGCGCCAAAACTGAGATTCGCTACCATTTGGTCCTTGGAATGTCAACAAGACTGACGTATTTTCGGCCGAAACGAAAAAGACCGATCGGATTTCAAGACGATGGCAGAGGGACAGACCCCCGGGGGCGGCAGCGGGCAAGCCCTGCTGTATCTGACGGACGAACAGCTTCGCCAGGGAATCGAGGCGATGTTCTTTGCCTATCGCGGGTTTACCGCTGATCCGGACCGTATCCTCGAAGGGCTGTCATACGGTCGCGCGCATCACCGCGCCATTCACTTCATACACTGTGCGCCGGGAACAACCGTCAACAATCTGCTGGCGATCCTTGGGGTCACCAAGCAGTCGCTGAACCGTGTGTTGCGCACGTTGATCGAAGATGGTCTTGTGACAAGCCATGTGGGACGCAGCGACAAGCGAGAACGGCATTTGACACTGACCGAAGCAGGTGAGGCGCTGGAGCAGCAATTGTCCGATGCGCAGCGCGCACGGATGCGCGACGCTTATCGCAAGGCCGGCCCGGAAGCTGTCGCGGGTTTCAAGACGGTGCTCGAAGCGATGATGGATGATGACATGCGGCGGGCCTACCTCGCACTAAGAGAGGGGCGCTGAACATGGCCGATCCCGATGCACATCTGCTGATTGTCGATGACGATGAACGCATTCGCGGACTGTTGCAGAAGTTTCTCATTCGCAACGGGTTTCTGGTCAGCGCTGCGCGCGACGCGGCGCATGCGCGGCGGATCCTCTCGGGGCTCGACTTCGATTTGATCGTGCTCGACGTGATGATGCCGGGTGAGGACGGGATCAGCCTGACGCGCGCGATCCGTGAGACGTCGTCCACCCCGATCCTGCTTCTGACCGCACGGGCCGAGACAGAGGATCGGATCGCGGGGCTGGAAGCCGGGGCGGACGATTACCTTGCCAAACCGTTCGAACCGAAAGAGCTGCTGTTGCGCATCAACGCGATCCTGCGGCGGATGCCGGAACAGGTCGCCGATGATGGCGCACCGAAATACCTGAGCCTCGGGCCTATTCGCTATGACACCGAGCGCGGAGAGATGTGGCGGGGCGAAGACCTCGTTCGACTGACTTCCACCGAGATCCAGCTGATGAAGGTGTTTGCGGCGCGGCCCGGAGAGGCGCTGAGCCGGTCTCAACTGGTCGAGGAACTGGGACGTGATCGGGGGCAAAGCCAGGAGCGCGCGGTTGACGTGCAGATCACGCGCCTGCGCCGCAAGCTCGAAGACAACCCGAAGCAGCCGCGCTATTTGCAGACGGTGCGCGGCGCTGGGTATATGCTGGCGCCGGATTGATCCGTCGCGTTTGCATATTTTTGAAAAGAAGAAGCGGGGGATGCGCGCATGTCCACAGCGTTGATCACACATGCGGAGTGTCTGGAGCATGTCACCCCGAACGGACATCCGGAACGCGTTGCGCGGTTGGAGCATGTCTTGCACGCGTTGCAGGATTTGGAACTGACCCGGGTCACCGCGCCTGAGGTGGACGAAGCACAATTGCGCTATGTGCATCCGCAATCCCATATCGACGCGATGCGCGCGGCAATCCCGGACGAAGGGGTCCATCAGATCGACGCCGACACGTGGGCGTCACCCGGGTCGTGGCGCGCCGCCTTGCGGGCGGCGGGCGCCGTGGTGAAAGCGGTGGACATGGTGCTGGACGAGGAGGTGCAGAATGCCTTCTGCGCGATCCGGCCGCCGGGCCATCACGCCGAGAAAGCAACGGCGATGGGGTTCTGTTTCTTCGGCAATGCCGCCATTGGCGCGAAACATGTTTTGGAGGCGCATGGGCTGTCGCGGGTCGCGATCGTCGATTTCGACGTGCATCACGGCAATGGGACGCAGGATCTTTTGTGGGACGAGGCGCGCGCTTTGGTCATCACGAGCCAGCAGATGCCGCTTTGGCCGGGAAGCGGTCATCCGTCCGAGCGCGGGGCGCATGACAATGTGCTCAACATCCCGCTGGCACCGCGCAGTGGTGGGGCCGAGATGCGGGCCGCCTACGAAGCGCAGGTCTTTCCGCGGTTGCGCGAGTTCCAACCGGAATTGATCATCATTTCTGCCGGGTTCGACGCGCATCAGGATGACCCGCTGGCGGAGCTGCAATGGGCGACCGAGGATTTCCGGTGGCTGACGCGCGAGCTTTGCGCCTTGGCGGGAGACCTTTGCGAAGCGCGGATCGTCTCGACTCTGGAGGGTGGGTATGATTTGTCTGCGCTCGCCGACAGCGCCCGGGCGCATGTGGAAGAACTGATGGAGGCCGCGTCATGAGTAACACACCCGTTGACGAGATGAGCTTTGAAGCGGCGATGGCCGAGTTGGAGAAAGTCGTCGGGCAGTTGGAGCGCGGCGACGTTGCTTTGGAGGAATCCATCGCGCTCTACGAACGCGGGGCGGCGTTGAAGAAGCGCTGCGAAGCGAAGCTCAACGAAGCGCAGGAAAAGGTGGCCGCGATCACGCTTGATGCCGATGGCCAGCCAACCGGAACGACACCCGTCGATCCGCAGTAAGCGCGGTGTTTCTGGACGTTCTGAAGGCTGATGCGGCCAGCATCGAGGCGCATCTGGCCAAGGTCATGGCGGGTGACCCGGACCTGCCAGTCATTCACGGTATGCGCTATGCCGTATCCGGCGGGAAGCGGTTGCGCGGGTTTCTGGTGATGGAAGGCGCGCGCTTGCATGGCGTTCCGGAAACGCAGGCCATCTGGGCCGCATCCGCGATCGAGGTGATCCACGCCTATTCGCTGGTGCATGATGACTTGCCCTGCATGGACGACGACGATCTTAGACGCGGGCAGCCAACCGTTCACCGCAAATGGGACGATGGGACGGCAGTCTTGGTCGGTGACGCGTTGCAAACGCTTGGGTTCGAGCTGGTGCTCGACCCGGCGTGCCATCCGTCGGCGGCGGTGCGGGCGGACCTTGCCCTGAGCCTTACGCGCGCCTCTGGCCGCGCTGGCATGGTGCTTGGGCAGGCATTGGACATTGCGGCGGAAAGCGCCAAAGCGCCGCTGACGCTGGATGCGATCACTGCGTTACAAGCGGGCAAAACCGGTGCGCTGATCGTCTGGTCCGCGGAAGCGGGCGCGCGACTGGCCGAAGCCGATCCAAAACCGCTGACTGACTATGCCAGCGCGCTTGGCCTCGCCTTTCAAATTGCGGACGACATTCTGGACGTCGAGGGCGATGAGACTACTGTTGGCAAGGCCGTTGGAAAAGACGCGGATCGCGGCAAGGCGACATTCGTGTCCCTGCTTGGTCTAAAGGGTGCGAAATCGCGCGCCCGGGATCTTGTAGCGGCGGCCTGTGATGCCTTGTCGCCCTTTGGCGACCGGGCCGAGACCTTGAAGCAAGCGGCGCAGTTCGTTATTTCGCGCGACACCTAACGCGACCCGGAGGCGCGGAACATGTCCCAAAGACCAGACACGCCGCTCTTGGATTCCGTGCAGTCGCCCGCTGATCTCAAGCGGTTCTCTGACGCGCAGCTGGTACAGCTGGCCGACGAGTTGCGGCGCGACACGATTGCAGCGGTGTCCCAGACAGGCGGGCACTTGGGTGCAGGTCTGGGCGTTGTCGAATTGACCGTTGCGCTGCATGCGGTCTTCGATGCGCCCAAGGACAAGATCATCTGGGACGTGTCGCACCAGTGTTATCCGCACAAGATCCTCACCGGTCGCCGCGACAAGATGCTGACATTGCGCCAGCAGGACGGGTTGTCCGGATTCACAAAGCGGTCTGAGTCGCCTTACGATCCGTTTGGCGCGGCGCATAGCTCGACCTCGATTTCGGCGGCGCTTGGGTTCGCCGTTGCGCGCGATTTGGGCGGGGCCTGTGACACCGGCCATGGTGATGCGATTGCGGTCATTGGCGACGGTGCCATGAGCGCGGGCATGGCCTATGAGGCGATGAACAACGCGGGCCATCTGAAGAAGCGCCTCATCGTCATTCTGAACGACAACGAGATGAGTATCGCGCCGCCGGTTGGCGCGTTGTCCTCGTACCTGACGCAGCTTTACGCGGGGGCGCCGTTTCAGGATCTGAAGGACGCCGCGAAAGGCGCCGTGAGCTTCTTGCCCGAACCGTTCCGCGAGGGGGCGAAACGCGCGAAGGACATGCTCAAGGGTATGGCGGTGGGAGGCACCTTGTTCGAAGCGCTCGGGTTTTCCTATCTTGGACCGATTGACGGGCATGATCTGCATCAGCTGCTGCCGGTGCTGCGCACGGTGAAAGACCGCGCTGATGGACCGATCCTGATCCATGCGCTGACGCAGAAGGGTAAGGGCTATGCGCCCGCCGAGGGATCACCGGATCGTGGGCACGCCCGGGCGAGGTTCGACATGATCACTGGCGAGCAAAAGAAAGCCCCTTCGAACGCGCCGAGCTACACCAAGGTGTTTGCGCAAGCGCTGTGCGATGAAGCCGCGCAGGACCCGATGGTCTGTGCCGTCACCGCAGCGATGCCGGATGGTACGGGCCTGGATCTTTTTGCAGAGCGCTATCCGTCGCGCACATTCGACGTCGGCATCGCCGAGCAGCACGGCGTGACTTTCTGCGCCGGATTGGCGGCGGGCGGGCTAAAGCCGTTCTGCGCGATGTATTCGACCTTCCTGCAACGGGGTTACGATCAGGTCGTGCACGATGTGGCGATCCAACGCCTTCCGGTGCGCTTTGCCATCGACCGGGCGGGGCTCGTCGGCGCGGATGGTGCGACCCACGCGGGCAGCTACGACATCGCCTATCTTGCGAACCTTCCTGGGTTCGTGGTGATGGCTGCGGCGGATGAGGCCGAACTCAAGCACATGGTCGCCACCGCCGTCGCTCACAACGAAGGCCCGATCGCCTTCCGATACCCGCGCGGTGAAGGGCAGGGGGTGGAGATGCCGGAGCGCGGACAGGTCCTTGAAATCGGCAAGGGACGGATGATCCGCGAGGGCCAGCAGGTCGCTATCCTGTCTTTCGGAACGCGCCTCGGCGAGGTCATGAGCGCATGCGAAGCGCTTGAGGCGAAGGGGATTTCCCCGACCGTGGCCGATGCGCGGTTCGCCAAACCGCTTGATCGCGCGTTGGTCCTGAAACTGGCGGCCGATCATGAGGCATTGATCACTGTCGAAGAGGGCGCCGTCGGAGGCTTCGGAAGCCATGTCGCTCAGCTTTTGGCAGATGAAGGTGTCTTCGATCACGGATTGAAGTTCCGGTCGATGGTTCTGCCCGATACCTTCATCGATCAGGCCAGCCCTGCAGCGATGTACGACGTGGCGCAGCTTAATGCCGAGCATATCGAATCGAAGGTCCTCGATGTGCTTGGCGTGGCCAGCATTGGCAAGCGTGCATAGCCAAGAGCTATTTTGAGGTGTCGTCCTTCACCTTCAGGCGTTTCTGCCAAGGATCGATGAAGCGGGACTGAACAACCGGAGTCTAGAAGATGCCGGTAACCAGTCGCAACACGAAGATCAGCGTCCCGGCGAGCACGCTATAGCCCGCGATCAATACGATCCCGTCGCGCACCATCATTGAAAACGCGACAAGCGCCACGCCACCCGCGCTGATCGAGGTGAACATCGGGACGATCTCAAGAAACGGCCAGGTTGCCGCGACACACATCACGGCAAGCAGGGCGAACCGGTCCAAGGGCGGTGCGGTCAAAAAGGTCAGACGGTTCCGGCTGAAATTGTCCAGCCAAGTTGCCGGTTTCCGCAGGTTGTTCACGACCTTCTTCAACTGTTCTGTGCTGAGATGGCGTGCGGCGAGAAACTTTGGCAACCAAAGATGCCGTCGCCCGAAAAACGCCTGTGTGGCGATGGTCAGGATGATCAGCCCGCCCAAGGTTGGCATCAGCGGAATGATCGACAGCGGCGAGACGAGGATCAGGGCGGGAACAAGAAGCACTGCGCCGAATGACCGTGGCCCAACCCGGTCGAGCATTTGTTGAATGGTCAATCCGTCCTCGCCTTCGATCGAAGGCAGCCCCGGCGGTTTTTGCGGATGGTCAGGGTCCAGCGTGTTGAGCAACTCGACCAGTGACCGGGGCGCTGCGGGAACGGGTGTCACGACGCACCGCTTTCTGCTTCCAACACGGCCGACAGACCGGCGCGATAATCCGGGTACTTCAAAACCACGCCAAGGTCAGTCTTGATCCTGTCATTCCGCACACGTTTGCTTTCCGCGTAGAAGCTGCGCGCCATGGGTGACATCTCGGCCGCGTCGAACGGTACAGCGGGCGGGGGATCAACGCCAAGAAGGTGCGCGGCGTGTTCGATGACATCCTGAGGTGGGGCCGGGTCATCGTCGCACAAGTTATACACGGTGCCCGGGTTTGGGGCCATCATCGACGCCTCCAGAACCTGTGCGATGTCTTCGACGTGAATCCGGCTGAACACCTGGTCTTGCTTGATGATGCGGCGCGCGGTTCCGTTCCGCACCTTCGCGAAGGGTCCCCGGCCCGGGCCGTAGATGCCCGCCAGACGAAATATGTGTAGCGGCAGATCAGGGATCGATGCCCATGCGTTTTCGGCCTGCACGCGGCGGTGGCCGCGTTCGGTCGACGGGCTCAGGGGCGTGCTTTCGTCGACCCAGTCGCCTTGCGCATCACCGTAAACACCGGTCGTCGAGAGATAGCCGACCCAGGTGAGCCGGGCGGCATGCGCTTTGATATCCGGTTTGAGTAGATCCAGCGTCGGATCGCCATCTTCTGTCGGGCCGGCGGACACAAGCACGTGGCTTGCGTTTTCGAGCCAGGGCAGGATTGCGTTGCGATCCCAAAGCAGCGGTGTGATCCCTTGCGCGCGCAAACTGTCGAATTTCTCGCTGTCGCGCGTGGTGCCTGCGATGCGCCAACCCTTCGGAACAAGCCGTTTGGCAAGATACGCCGCGCTATATCCGTGGCCCAGCGAAAGCAGTGTTTTTTCCATGGATGACACGTGGTGTGGCGCGGCGCAAATACAAGCGGGATGCGGTAATTCAGGCCGCGTAATCAGACCCTTCTGCATCCAGAATGGCCTTCAGTTCGGCAAGATGCCGCGCGTCCTGTTCGGGGTAACTTTCAAGGTCTTGCGCCGTCTTTTCTGCGATCTCGTCCGACAACACTTTCAGCGTTCTGCCGGTCTGCAACGCGCGAATGTAGGTCTCGGCCGCGCGTTCGAAATAGTAGAGGCGGTTGAACGTGTCAGCGACGCTGTCTCCGATGACCATGACGCCATGGTTGCCCATGATCATCACCTTCTGCTTCGGGTCGGTGAAAAGCTGTGCACAGCGTTCGCCCTCTTCTTCAAAGGCGAGGCCACCGTAGTGGCTGTCGATCACGTACCGATTGAAGAACGTGGCGCAGTTCTGGTCGATGGGTGGCAGACGCGGGTCATCAAGGCATGCAAGGACAGTTGCGTGGATCGAATGCACGTGCATCGCGCATCGGGCGTTCGGACAGTGCCGATGCAACCCGCCGTGCAAGCCCCAGGCCGTTGGGTCCGGCGCGTTCGGGCCTTCCAGTGTGTCGGGGTCATTGGCGTCCACTACGATGAGGTCACTGGCCTTGATCCGGGCGAAATGCATCTGGTTCGGGTTCATCAGAAACCGCGTCCCATCCTCGTTGATCGACAGGCTGAAATGGTTGGCAACACCTTCGTGCATTTTGAGCCGCGCGGTCCAGCGGAAGGCAGCGGCCAAGTCGACGCGCTCTTCCCAGTGGTCCATGTTGCGTGCGAGTTGTGTCACGGTCATATCAAAGCCCCCCGAGTTGCCCATCCAGACCATGCCGATGGTGACGCAATGTCAAGACGCCTCGGCGCGTAGAAGGTGGAGCAGTTCGGCCTCGGCACGGCGCAGCCCATCCTGGTCTTCCGCCGCCTTTCGCAGTTCTGCGCGATACTTTGCATCAGACTCCGAAAGGGCGATCACCGCTGGGTGAATGTAGGACGAACGCGCAATCGCGGGCGTGTTCGATAGTCTTTCTGCCGCCGCTTCGGACATTGCCTTGATTGTCGGCGCCTCGGAATTCAGTGCAACCGACAGGGCCTCTACCGATCCGTTCCATGTGCGGAACGTCTTCGCGGTCAGCGCGCCGTCGTCGAGGTAGGTCGTCAGAAAATCGTTTACTTCGCCCGATGTGACGGTCCTGATGTTATCATTGTCATCAATCCATGACATCAGCTCTGGCCCGGGGAGGTCGTCCAACCGTGACAACACACGGTTCAACGTCTGATCCCTTAAACTCTTGTGGACCTTGGCACCGCCTTTGCCGCGGTAGTTCAACTCCAGCGCGCCTTTTCCCAGGCTGACGTGACGGCTGCGCAGTGTGGTCGCGCCAAAGGTTTTGTTGTCCCGCGCATAGTCAGAGGTGCCGACACGCAGGCTGGCACGGTCGATAAGGGCCAGTACGGCGGCGATGGCGAACTCGTGATCGCCCGCTTCGGCATTGCGGAGGTCGCGCAAGATGCGACGGCGCAGACCGGGCAGCTTTTCGCCAAATCTCACGAGATGTGCGAATTTCCGTTCTGAGCGGAAACTGCTCCAATCGGGGTGGTAACGGTACTGCTTGCGCGCCTTCACATCGCGTCCGGTCGCCTGCAGATGGCCCTTATCCAGAGGACACATCCAAACGTCTTCCCACGCGGGTGGAACTCCGAGGCCAGACAGCCGTTCGCGCTCGGACCGGTTGTCGATGCGTGTGCCGTCTGGCGCGATATAGGTGAACCCCTTGCCATGCCGCTTGCGGGTGATGCCGGGACGGCTGTCGGGGTAGTACTCAAGTTGCGGCGCGATCGACATGCAAAGGCAACGCCACATCGTGGCTTCGGTTCCGTGTCAAAGCGGACGTGATGGCACCCATGCATAGCCATCCGGGCATAGCAGATAACACTCGCGCAGCCCGTGCGGTTTGTCCGTCGGCGATTGCAGTACTGTGAAGCCCACGGCTTCGGCCTTGGCGCAGGCCTCATCGGGATCGGTGTCGTAAAGACGGATTTCAACTCCGGCGCCGCGCGGCGGGTTCTCGGGCAGAAGGTTCAGCAGAGGGTTTTGGGCATAGGTGCCATCCGCATGCAGCTGAAAGACGGCATCGCCATATCTCATGATCGCGAAGTCCCGCGAGACGCGATGGCGGGTCATGCCGAAGATCTCGGTCAGGTGCGTAGCGAGCGTTTCGACATCTCTGGTCAGGATGTTGAGGCCGATCCCCCGCAGGCTTGCGCCAAAGGCGTCTGCCGACACTGTTTCAAAGTCCATGATTTCAAAAGCCAAGTCATTCCGTCGGCCGAGCTTGATCCCGTGTCTGTGACCTGTCAACCTGCGCGTCAGGCAGGCGCAAGACCAAGAAAGGCACGGCATGCAAGACCGCGTGAACTCCCTCGAACTTCTGACCCCGACTGCGCCCGCGCCCGAGATGTTCGATGACGCGAAAGCGGCGGTAAATCGGCTTTGCGATCTTTACGACATCTCGACCCGGTTTCTGTGCAACAGCTTCCAGACCGCGATGGAACAGGGGCATCCCGGCGTGCGGTACCGCGCGTATTATCCGGAGGTTCGGATCACAACGACGACCTTTGCCAAGGTGGACAGTCGTTTGAGCTTTGGTCACGTAGCGCATCCCGGGACACACGCCGCCACTATCACGCGGCCCGACCTGTTTCGACATTATCTTGAGCAGCAATTGAGCCTTCTGCTGGAGAACCATGGCGTACCTGTGCAGATCGGCATGTCGGACACACCGATGCCCGTGCATTTCGCGGTTGCCAACGATGAGACGATCAATGTGCCGCAGGAGGGCGCGGCCGAGTTCATTCTACGCGATGTGTTCGACGTCCCCGATCTGGCGACCACCAATGACGACATCGTCAATGGTGTGGCGCAGCCCGGTCCGGACGGGGCAGAGCCGCTGGCCCCGTTCACGGCGCAACGGGTTGACTACTCTCTGGCACGGCTATCGCACTATACCGCGACGGATCCGCATCATTTCCAGAACCACGTCCTATTCACCAACTACCAGTTCTACGTTGCCGAATTCGAAGCCTACGCGCGGGCGCAACTGGCAGATCCCGACAGCGGCTATACGAGTTTTGTGAGCACTGGAAATGTCGAGATCACCGATCCGAAGGCGCTCATCACCTCGGCTTCGAAGATGCCGCAGATGCCGACCTACCATCTGAAGCGTCCCGGCGGGGCGGGGATCACGCTCGTGAATATCGGTGTCGGTCCGTCCAACGCGAAAACGGCCACAGACCATATCGCGGTGTTGCGCCCGCATGCGTGGCTGATGGTCGGGCACTGCGCCGGACTACGCAACTCGCAGTCCCTTGGCGATTTCGTGCTGGCGCATGCCTACCTGCGGGAAGACCGCGTGCTGGACGACGACCTGCCGGTTTGGGTGCCGGTGCCCGCGCTGGCCGAGATCCAGATCGCGCTGGAACGCGCCGTAGCGACGGAGACGCAGCTCGAAGGGTACGATCTGAAGCGCATCATGCGGACGGGCACGGTGGCCAGCGTCGACAACCGTAACTGGGAATTGCGGGATCAGCACGGCCCGGTACAGCGGTTGAGTCAGAGCCGGGCCATCGCGCTCGACATGGAAAGCGCCACGATCGCCGCAAACGGGTTCCGGTTCCGGGTGCCCTACGGCACGCTTCTGTGTGTCAGCGATAAGCCGCTGCACGGTGAATTGAAGCTTCCGGGCATGGCATCGGACTTCTACAAAACCCAGGTGGCTCGGCATCTGATGATCGGGATTCACGCTATGGAGCACCTGCGGGAGATGCCTCTGGAGCGCATCCACAGCCGGAAATTACGCAGTTTCGAGGAGACAGCGTTCCTGTAGGCGATTCTCGATTTCGATGGATGAAGCCTTCGAATTCCCCTGCGTCACCCCCGGAATGCAGCCAAAAAGCGCTAAAAAGCGGGAAAAACCCTTGTTTTTATGACACCAGTAGTTGTGTTTGATCCCAAGATACGGTTAGGTTTTCCGCGTGAGGCCCAAGATCGGGCAGTGAAGGAGACCACGAAATGGCGAAGCCAATGACAAAGACCCAGCTTGTGGCCGCTCTGGCCGAAGAAATGGGCAGCGACAAGAAATCCGCTAGCGCAGCGCTGGACGCAGTGACAAGCATCATCACCAAGGAAGTGTCGAATGGTGGTGCCGTGACCCTTCCCGGTGTCGGCAAGATCTACTGCCGCGAGCGTCCCGAGCGCATGGTGCGTAACCCGGCCACCGGTGAGCAGTTCAAGAAAGAAGCCGACAAGGTCGTGAAGATGACCATCGCGAAGGCTCTGAAGGACAGCGTGAACGGCTGATCTGACAGCATCCGTTACTCAGAAAAGGCCGCTCGATGGAGCGGCCTTTTTCGTTTCGTTCGGCGTTTTCAGTCGGTCGCCGGGTGATCCTTGATCAGCATCTCGTCGAGATTGTCTTTCTCCGTTTCTTCGTTTTTCCACAATGGCACGCCGGTCGATACCACAGACCGTCCCATCATGTGGGCGCCAATGGGCGCGGTCAAAAGGATGAAGAGGACAATGGCCACCACCCGGATGATGATGTCCGGCGTTCCGAAGACGACGGCACATCCCGCAAGGATCAGTCCGGTGGACAGCGTTCCGATCTTGGTCGAGGCGTGCATGCGGATGAGCACGTCCGGCATACGGACAAGACCCAAAGCCCCGATCAGGGCGAAGACCCCGCCAAGGATGATCAGGCTGCCCGCGATGATTTCACTCATTGTGGGTCTCCTCGCGATTGCGGAAGGTGTTGCGTTCGGCAAAGCGTGCAAGCGCCACGGTTGCAAGGAAACCCACGAGGGCCAGCACAAGCGCCACGTCAAGGAAGGCAGCTGTATTGTAGCGCACGGCGGCAAGGCCACAGAAAGCGACGATCGCCACCGTCATGAAATCAAGCGCGACGACGCGATCCTGCAAGCTCGGCCCTTTGACCATTCGAATAAAGGCCAGACCGACTGACACGACCACGCAGAGGAAGCCGATCTCGAGGCTCAGTTCCAGAAATCCGTCCATTATGCGCCCTCCACAGCGTCGATCACCCAGCGCTCCATTCCGTCTTTCAGGCTTTTGCGCAGGGCGTCGTGATCATCCGCAAACATCGCGTGGATGAGAAGTGTTTTGCGATCTTCGCTGACATCGAGGCTCAGCGTGCCCGGTGTCAGTGAGATCAGATTTGTCACCAGAAGGATGCCCGCGTCGGACTTGACGTCGAGCGGCATCTCGATGATCGCGGGCCGCGCGCGGTGTTTCGGCGTCAGAACATCTGCCGCGACGGCGAGGCTGGAGACAATCAGTTCGTAGTGGAACATCACGATGAGTTTCAGCCACGCATAGACGCGCCGGTGGTATGTGCTTGCACCGATCAGCGGCTGGATGAGCCACAACGCCGCGTATCCAATGACGAACCCGACAATCAGGCTCGACAACGAGACGGTTCCGGTAAAGGCCACCCACGCCACGGCGAGCATGACGTTTAATCCAAACGTGTTCATGGCTGCTCTCCCAATACGGCGGTGATGTAGGGGGTCGGGTCCAGAAGCTGTGCGGCCGAGCGTTCGGCGAATTGCACAAAGGGTTCCGGCATCGTGCCGATGATCACCGTCAGGATCGCGAGGCCTGCAATGGGGATCAGGAACGCGTTGCGTTCGCGGGTGCTGAGCTTGGACAACTTTGGTTCAACCCCGTCCGGGTGTGGCTCCCAGAAGGCCTGCGCCCAGATCTTGGTCATGGAGTAGATGGTCAGCAGACCCACGGCGAGGGCGATGAAGGCGATGAACCACGCTTCGATCTCTAGCGTGGCCTTGACCAGAAGGAACTTGGCCCAAAATCCGGAGAGCGGAGGGAAGCCTGCGAGCGAGAAGGCTGGGATCACGAAAAGCACGGCTAGGAACGGCGCGGACTTGTAGAGACCGCCAATGCGGCTGAGTTCCGTCCCGCCCGCGATGCGTTGGGCAACGCCCGCGATAAGGAACAGGTTCGCTTTCACGACGATATGGTGAACGAGGTAGAACACCGCGCCGACGATGGCGAGCGGGGTCAAGAGCGCAAGGCCGAGTATCATGTAGCCGATCTGGCTCACGATATGGAATGACAGGATCTTGCGCATGTCGGATTGTGCAGCAGCGCCCAGAACGCCGACGACCATCGTGAACCCGGCGACCCAGAGCAGGATCGTGTGGGTGAATGCGGTGTCATGGTCAAAGACCAGGGTGAACATCCGCAGAAGCGCATAGACACCCACTTTGGTCAACAGACCCGCGAAGACGGCGGAAACCGAAAACGCAGGCGTGTGGTAGGATGCGGGCAGCCAGAAGAAGAGCGGGAAGACGGCGGCTTTGACCCCAAAGGCGATCATGAACAGAACGGCCACCACAGTGAGCAATTGCTGATCGGCAGTATCCACCGCGGAAGCAAGGTCGGCCATGTTCAGCGTGCCGGTCATGCCGTAGAGCAGGCCGATGCCCGTCAGGAACATGATCGTCGAGACGAGGTTCAGCGCCACGTATTTGACACCACCATCAATCTGCTCGGGCCGTCCACCAAGGACCAAGAGGCCGAAGGACGCGATCAGCATGACTTCGAACCAGACGTAGAGGTTGAAGAGGTCACCCGTGACAAAAGCCCCGACCACACCGGCAATCAACATGTTGAAGAGCGCGTGATAGCCCAGCCGCTCCATTTTCTCGTCAACATCGGCAAGTGCGTAGATCGATACGGCGACAGCGACGATGGCAGTGATCAGAACCATGACGGCGGACAGAAGGTCTGCCACCAGAGTGATCCCGAACGGAGCTGCCCAGCCGCCCATCTGTCCGGCGATTACACCTTCGCGCAGGACTGTGTTCATCAGGACAATGGACGCAGCCAACAGGATGGCGGAGCCGATAATCGACAGCCACCGTCCAACCGGCATATCGCGGGTCAGGAAGGTCGCAACCGCCGTCAGGAACG
Organism: Marivita hallyeonensis; assembly: GCF_900129875.1. Lineage (GTDB taxonomy): Bacteria > Pseudomonadota > Alphaproteobacteria > Rhodobacterales > Rhodobacteraceae > Marivita > Marivita hallyeonensis. Next base: position 269,099 of record NZ_FQXC01000001.1, read on the forward strand.
GGATTGCGATGGGAAGTGCAAGAAGCCAGCTCACTTATGCGCCTCTTCGGGTTCGGCGAGACGCATCTCGTCGGGTGTCAGGGAATTGAGCGAGGTCCACGCGCGGAAGACGAGGACGATCGCAAAGGCGAAGAGGCCAAAGCCGATGACGATGGCGGTCAGCACCAGAGCCTGCGGCAGCGCGTTGGCCGCGATCTCGGGCGCGTCTGCGCCGACCGGGATGAGCGGCGGCGCGCCATCGGTGAGGCGACCGGCGACAAAGATCGTCAGATTCGCGGCGTTCGAGATCAGGACCAGCCCGAAAATGAAGCGCAACAAGTGGTTCGACAGCATCAGGTAGACCGATGCGGCGACCAGCACGCCGATGGTTATGGCAAAGAGGACCTCCATCAGATTTCCTCCTCCATCGCGAAGACAAGGGTGAGGACGGATCCGAAGACGACCAGATACACCCCGATGTCGAATACCAGTACCGACGACAGGGGCAGGCCCTTGTCATCCTCGGTCTCGCCAATGAAGAGCCATTGCCCCGTGAAGAGCGCATCGCCGAACACAGCCGCGAAAAGCCCGGCAGCGAGCGCAATGAACAGCCCCCATATGGCGATGGTCTGCGGCAGGACGCGCAATGCTTTGCGGGCCTCGCCGACGCTACAGCCGATGGCGTAGAGGACGAACCCGGTGGCCCCTGTCAGCCCGCCGATAAAGCCGCCACCCGGTTCGTTATGACCGCGCAGCATCATGTAGACGGAGAACACCAGCAAGAGGCCCGCAAGGTAGGACGTGCCGGCGCGGAGGATCACGGAATTCATTGCTGATCTCCTTTGCGCGTGGTTCTGAGAAGGGCGTAGGCCGACAGCGCTGCGATCACGACCACGGCAATCTCGCCGAAGGTGTCGAGAGCGCGGAAGTCCACGAGGATCACGTTGACGATGTTGCGCCCGTAGGCCTCGGGCCAGCTTGTGACCTCGAAGTATTCTGTTAGACGCAGGTCAAGCGGCGTGGCGACCACCTCGATCAGCATCAGCGTGATGGATGCGCCAACCGCAACCGACAGGACCGCGTGTTTGAGGTTGAAGGTGGCTTTCGGCAGCGACGGCAGGCGCAGCATGACGACGGCGACAAGCACCACGATCAGTGTTTCGACCAGAAGCTGCGTGATGGCGACGTCCGGCGCGCTGAAGACGATAAAGATCAGTGCGATACCGATGCCGACCACACCCAACGCCGCGATGGCGGCGATGCGGGAACTGGTGAACAGCGTCAGGAGCGCGCCTGCGCAGATCAGGGCCGCGATGGAGGTATGCTTCCACTCCACATCCGAGAAATCCGCGGCAAGCGGCGGCATGCCGGTGTAGGCCAACGTCAGGATGATGCCTGCCGCTATGGTGAAGAAGGTCGCGAACAGGTAGCTCGACAATTTGCCGGTCTGCACCAGACGCGTCTGCCAGGCGGCAAGGGCTTTCAGACCATCCAGGAAGCCGTCCCATTTCAGATCAAGGTTGGGGATCGCATTGAATCCGCGGTCCAGCATCGCGCGGATCTTCACGTGTGCCGCATAGATCGCGAGGCCAAGAACAAAGGTCGCGATGCTGAGGAACAGTGGGATGTTCACGCCTGCCCAGAGCTGCAGTTCCTTCGCTTCTTCGACCTCACCGGTCAGCGACAGGACTGTCGGGTTAACGAGTGCGACCTGCAGGAGGTCGGGGTAGATGCCGAAAAGCGCGCCGAGAATGGCAAGGATGACGGGTCCCGCCAGCATCTGCCACGGCGCCTCTTTCGGTGACTGGCCGGTACCGACCTGACCGCGCCAGAAGGGGCGGAATGCGACGACACCTGCAACTGCCAGCATCAAGGCGTTGGACAGAAGGACCGCGCCAGCCACGAAGATCGGCTCTGACGCCACCGCGATAGCACCGGCGTATTTCAGTTCTTTCCCGATGAAGCCCAGGAATGGCGGGAACCCCGCCATCGACGTGGCGGCAAGGGCGGCAGCAATGGCGGTGATCGGCATCAATCGACCAAGACCGCCCAGTTGATCGGTCTCGCGCGTACCAGTCGATTTGTCGATGCAGCCGACGATGAGAAAGAGCGCGGCCTTGTAGAGCGAGTGCACGATCAGGAAGGTCGCGAAGGCAGTCATCGCATATCCGGACTCCTGCCCGAGAAATAGCGTCAGCGTGCCAAGGGCCATGAGGGTGGTGTAGGCGAGCGCCTGCTTCAGATCGGTTTGCCGCAGGGATAGAAGGCTCGCGAAAACGGCTGTTATGGCTCCGAGGATGGTCAGTGTCCAAAGCCACACATCAGTGCCGGACATCGCCGGGTGCATGCGCGCCATGACATAGACACCGGCCTTCACCATCGTTGCTGAGTGCAGAAACGCGCTGACCGGAGTCGGCGCCGCCATCGCGTTTGGCAGCCAGAAATGGAACGGCACCTGCGCCGACTTGGTAAATGTGCCCGCGAGCAACAGGATCAGGATCGGAAGATACATCGCATGCGCCTTGAGCCCGTCGCCTTGCGCGATGATGCCGGAAATGCTCGTCGTGCCAGAGGCGGCAGCGAGCAGGATCAAACCGGCCAGAAACGCGAGGCCGCCAGCCCCCGTGACAAAGAGCGCTTGCAAGGCGTTCCGGCGGCTTTTTTCGGCCTCATGCGAGAAACCGATCAGCATATAGGAGGTGAGAGTCGTGAGTTCCCAGAAAACGAAGAGCAGGATCAGGTCGTCGGCCAGAACAAGGCCCAGCATCGACACCATGAAGGCCGTGAGGAACAGAGCGAACCGGGCATATTGCGGATGACCGGCGAGGTATGTGTTGGAATAGAGAAGGACCAGCGTGCCGATGCCCGCGATGAGCAGGCAGAAGGTCAGGCTCAGACCGTCAACCAGAAATGCGAATTCGATGCCGAGCGACGGGATCCACGGCACCGACCAGCGAATGGCTTCGAGCGATGCGACGGTCGGCACCAGCGACATGAAGTAGACAAAGAGCGCGCCGGCAAAGAGGATCGGGATCACCCCTGTAATCCCGTTTCCGCGCGCGTCTGTTGCGGCACCATCGGCCATCAGGCGGCCCCTCCTTCCAATGCGACGGGTGATACGAACCCTTTGGCTTTGACGGTGAGCACTGAACAGCTCACGTGGTTCAGAATTGTTTCTGCGGTATTGCCGATGAAGAGGCCCGCCACGCCGGTTCGGGCGAGGGTGCCCATCACAATCGTGTCGATCCCTTCGGCGGCCACATGTTCCGGAATAACGTCTGCTGCCATCCCCTTGATATGGAGCACGCGCATGATGTCGTCGAATTCAGCGAACTCCGCCACAAGCTTTTGCAGGCGCGCCTCGCTGTCGTCTTTCTCTTTTGCCACCATTTGATTGACATCCGCTTCGGGGATTTTGGCCAGACCGTGGCGCATCGTGGCTTCTTCGAGCAGGTTCCAGGCGTTCACCACATCGAGTTTCGCGCCGTCGGCCCGTGCCAGCGATGTGGCGAGTTCCATAACCATTCGGGTCAGTTGAGTGCGGGCGGGGTCTTCGAAATTCGGATCAACCGCCGCAAGGATGCGCTGGGCCCTTGGCTCAGCCGCAGAATTAAGAATCCAGACCGGGCAGGGGCATTTGCGCAGAAGATGCATGTCGGCGCCCGGAAAGAACGGGCCGCGTGCGGCGCGATGCGCGCCCTTGATCAGCAGATCGTGCTTTTCGCGCAGGACCTGCCGGATGATCTCAATAAAGGGCGTACCGATCAGCACGGTCGTCTCGACCGTCACCCCCCGCGCACGCAACGCCTCGGCGCGGTCTTCAAGCTTGGCGCGATGCACGGCGATCACTTGGTCTTCAATGTTTTTCCGTCCGATCCTTGGCAGGGCGGAAAACCCCCGTGACAGGTCGGCCGGACCGCCGCTGTCGATGCAATCGACAAGAGTCACGGTCGCCGCGTTGGCCTTTGCCAACCAGCAGACACGTTCGAACGCCTGTTCATAGGCGCTTTGTTCGTCGGCAACGAACAAAACGTTCCGGAAACGCTTCACTGCGCACACTCCCTCGCTTGCCGGACGACATAGGGTCGCAGTCCTGATTGACCAAATCGAAAATGAGGGTGGTTTTGATAGAGATTTTCTATCAATCTACGCGCATGCCGTCGTTACAGCAATTGCGTTACCTTGTGTCCGTCGCCGATCACCTGCACTTCCGCAGGGCTGCGGAAGCCTGCAACGTCACCCAACCAACCCTCAGCGCGCAGATCAAGGATCTTGAGATGCGGTTGGGCACGTCCCTTGTCGAACGCGGCCGATCGAAAGTCATCATGACCCCGACCGGCAAAGAGATCGTCGAGCGCAGCCGCCGTGTCTTGCGCGAGGTCGAGGAGATCCGTGCCCTCGCGAAATCCCGTCAGGATGTCCTTTCGTCCGTCATCCGCATCGGTGTGGTACAGTCGGTCGGGTCCTATTTCCTTCCGCTGGTGATCCCGGACCTGCATGCGAAGTACCCGAAGCTTGGCCTGTATATCCGTGAAGGTTTGCCGGACGTGTTGTTGCGAAGCCTCGAAGACGGGTCGCTGGACCTGTTGTTTTTCCCATTGCCGGTCGCGAGGGCCGAGCTTGAGGCGCAATCGCTCTTTCGTGAGCCTATACAGGTGGTGATGCCGTCGGATCATCGCCTGTCATCAGAGCCCGAAATCGACCCGGCCATGTTGAAGGGCGAGACCATCCTGTCGCTGGAACCCGGACACAAGCTATACGAACTGGTGCGCAAGATATCCGAGGATTACGGGGTCGAGCTGTCACACGACTACGAAGGGACAAGCCTCGACACGCTGCGCCAGATGGTGGCGACGGGGATGGGGCTGTCCCTCATGCCCACGCTCTACATCAAATCCGAAGTGGCCCATCAGGACCTTGTGGTCGCGCGCCCGTTTCGCGGCGCCCCGCCTTCGCGGACCATCGGGATGGTCTGGCGCAAAGGCACGTCGCGCGAGGATGAATTCCGATTGATGGCGAAGCTGGTTTGCGCGTCCCTCGCCGAGCGTGCGCCGGAGATCATCGTCCTTGGGGACGTATCGAAACGGTCAGTGTAAGGAGGTTGGTGGAGCCTAGGGGGATCGAACCCCTGACCTCTTGCATGCCATGCAAGCGCTCTCCCAGCTGAGCTAAGGCCCCGTTTGTGCGCGATCCATTACGCAATGCAGGGGGCGGGATCAAGCGTGATTCCGCCCCATCGCCAGAATTTAATCGTCGTCGTCGCTTGCCACGTCGGCAATGTCGTCCAACGACACATTGTCATCATCGTCGTCTTCCAGAACATCGTCGTCTTCGAGTTCCACATCGACATCATCATCTTCCAGAACATCCACTTCCGCTTCGTCTTCGGTCTTGGACTTGCTCTGACGGTCTTCGGCATCCGCCGCGATCATGCGGGTTTTGCCGGTGTCGATCTCGACCACCTCACCCGTGTAGGGGCTGATGATCGGGTCGGCATTCAGGTCATAAAACCGCTTGCCGGTGGTTGGGCAAACACGTTTGGTGCCCCATTCTTCTTTGGGCATGGGTCATCCCCTTCAATTGCGTGGTCATATCGACAATCCGCGCCAACTGCCATAACACCGAACCGGTGTCAAAGGCTTTGCGGCCTTCATTTCATTGAGCGGGATATGAGCGCCAGAACTCTTCCGGGCAACCCTGAAATCAGTGTCAAATTGCGGAAAAACCGTCGCGCCCGTCGCATCACGCTGCGGGTGTCCCAATTGGATGGCGTGGTCACGCTGACAGTCCCGCATGGCGTCAGTGAAGGCGAAGCCATGCGCTTTGCGGCGGAAAAGCAGGACTGGATCGAGACTTGCCTGTCGCAACACGAGAAATCTGCTCAAGTCGCACCCGGAATGTCGATTACGGTTGCAGGGCAGCCGGTGGATTTGGTGCGCGGAACGGGAAAACGTCTTCAGGTGGCCGGAGCCACCATCGCAATGCCCGATATCGCCGATCATGGGCGCAAGCAACTTCAGGTTTGGCTGAAAGAACAGGCGCGTGTCGAACTGACCCGGGCGTCTGATCTGTACGCCGCCCGTCTTGGGCGGGCCTATTCGCGGCTGACATTGCGCGACACGCGTTCGCGATGGGGATCTTGTTCGTCGGCCGGGGCGCTCATGTATTCCTGGCGGCTCATTCTCGCGCCGAAGCCGGTCCTCGATTATGTAGCCGCGCACGAGGTGGCGCATCTTGAAGAGATGAACCACTCGCCAGCGTTCTGGGCGATTGTGAACGATCTTTACGGCCCGCATCGAGAGGCCCGCGGCTGGTTGCGATCCCATGGCGCCAGTCTGCATCGCTATCGGTTTGACGGTTGACGGCCGGTATAAATGTGATCACATTTCGGCATGAACGTCACCCAGCGCCAGACTGAACCCAAGTTATCCGCGCATGACCGCGTGTATCGCGGTCTTCGCAACAGGATCATGTTCGGGCAAATGTCGCCCGGAGAGCAATTGACCTTGCGGGGGATCGGACGGGATTACGAGGTGTCCATGACACCCGCGCGCGAAGCGGTTCAGCGTCTCGTGGCGGAAGGGGCGCTGTCCATGTCAGCGTCGGGGCGTGTATCGACACCGGAACTGTCCAATGACCGGATCGAAGAGCTTGCTGCGCTTCGGGCCCTGATTGAGGTCGAACTGGCAAGTCGCGCCTTGCCGCGTGCTCACCTTGCATTGATTGACCGTCTTCAGGCCATCAACGGCACCATCGCAGATGCCGTGTCGAACCGCGATGCGGTTGGCTACATCCGGACCAATCTGGATTTCCACCGGACGCTGTATCTGCGCGCTCAGGCCCCGGCGATGCTGGCGATGGCGGAAACCGTGTGGTTGCAGCTTGGCCCGACTATGCGCGCTCTTTACGGACGGCTGCGCCGTACCGAGGCGCCACAGTTCCATCGCCTCATCATTTCTGCACTGAAGGCCGGGGATGAACCCGGCCTTCGGTTGGCAGTTCGCTCTGACGTTACGCAAGGTCTGCGCTTGCTGACGGGGTAGGCCGGACAAAGCTGTCCGACCTGCTAGCTCAATGCGCCATGAACACCGGCACCTCTGCGGTTTCCAGCATGTTGCGCGTGGCACCGCCGAGAATGGCTTCCCGAAACCGGGAATGCCCATAGGCTCCCATCACGACCAAATCGGCGTTCATATCTGTGACGTGGCGCCGCATCACGTCAGAGACACGGGGCATCGTTTTCGACAGGACGTCGATCTCCACGTTGACGTCGTGACGTGCCAGGAACTGAGACAGAAGCCCGCCGGGATCGGATCGGTTCGGCCCGTGTTTCGGCGGATCGATCACCACGATATGTGTGCTCTTGGCGCTTTTCAGAAGCGGCAATGCGCTGCGCACGGCGCGTAAGGCTTCGGCACTTTCGTTCCAGCCGATGGCGACCTTTTCGGGCAGCTTCAGTTCGGCGCCGGTTTCCGGAACTACGATGACAGGAGCCTGCCCTTCGAAGAGAGCGCCCTCAACGACGGGCTCCAACTCGATCCCGCGGTCTTCGCCGTAGGGTCTGGGCAAGACGGCCAAATCCGAAAACCGGGCGTAAGAGGCCACAAAGCGTGCGATATCAGCGAGTTGGCACACCGCATCCGTGACGCCCCATCGCAAACTGGTCGCCTGCATCTGTTCTTGCGCCGCTTTGGACATGTCCTCGGCTTCGGAACGGGCCTGGTGCAGGGTTTCCTGCAAAACCGCGGCGTTCATACCGGCGTAGTAGTAGCCGGTCTGGGTCCGGTCCACGCCCAGGCACAAAACGTCGAGATGCGCATCCAAGCTTTCGGCCATGCGACAGGCCTGGGCAATCGTGTCGGTGAGATGCGCCTTGTCCGTCACAACTGTCAGCAGTGATTTGAAAGACATATGCGTGCACTTTCCTGATTAATTCGTCTTCCTGAATGTTATCGCCGAGATTCTTTCTGCACTTTGATGCCCGTCAATAAACTGCGCAAAATCTATTGATGCAGATCAAGGATAGGTTTCAGCAACTTCCGCATTAAAGGCCCAGTCTAAAAACCGCCCGCGCGGCACTCGAATCGTGCGGGTAAGACGAAGGGACGAAAAATGTTGAACTACTTTAAGCTGATCGTGCTTGGTCTCATCACGCTGTTTGCGATGATTGCGGCCAGTTACGCGCGCGATTTAGCCTATCAGGTTCACGCCATCATCATCATGGCCGTGTCTGCTGGGCTATTTCTGTGGACGCTGCGGCGCACCGACGAGCCGGTGCCAGCCGCCGTATTGGAAACCAGTTACATGGATGGCGTGATCCGTTACGGCGTGATCGCAACGGCATTCTGGGGGGTGGTCGGGTTCCTCGCGGGGACCTTTATCGCGTTTCAGCTTGCTTTCCCCGTTCTCAATTTCGATTGGGCGCAGGGCTATCTGAACTTCGGGCGTTTGCGTCCCTTGCACACCTCCGCGGTGATTTTCGCGTTCGGCGGCAATGCATTGATCGCGTGTTCCTTCTACATCGTGCAGCGTACGAGCGCCGCGCGGCTTTGGGGCGGCAACCTCGCGTGGTTCGTGTTCTGGGGCTACAACCTGTTCATCGTACTGGCGGCCACCGGCTACATCCTGGGCGGCACACAGTCGAAGGAATACGCCGAACCGGAATGGTATATCGACCTTTGGCTGACCATCGTATGGCTGGCCTATCTGGCGGTTTTCCTTGGCACGATCATCAAGCGTAAAGAGCCGCATATCTACGTGGCGAACTGGTTCCTTCTGTCCTTCATCGTCACTGTGGCCATGCTCCACGTGTTCAACAACCTGAGCATCCCGGTGTCCATCTGGGGGTCCAAGTCGGTTCAGGTGTTTGCCGGCGTACAGGACGCGATGGTGCAATGGTGGTACGGCCACAATGCGGTGGGCTTCTTCCTGACCGCAGGCTTCCTGGGCATGATGTACTACTTCATCCCGAAGCAGGCTGAGCGTCCGGTCTTCAGCTACAAACTGTCGATCATTCACTTCTGGGCGCTGATCTTCCTGTATATCTGGGCTGGTCCGCACCACCTGCACTACACTGCGCTGCCGGATTGGGCATCGACGCTGGGCATGGTGTTCTCGATCATCCTCTGGATGCCGTCCTGGGGTGGTATGATCAACGGTCTGATGACGCTATCAGGCGCATGGGACAAGCTGCGCACAGACCCGGTGATCCGGATGATGGTGATCTCGCTTGGCTTCTACGGCATGTCGACCTTCGAAGGTCCGATGATGTCGATCCGCGCGGTCAACTCCCTGTCGCACTACACCGACTGGACCATTGGTCACGTGCACTCCGGCGCGCTTGGCTGGAACGGCATGATCACCTTCGGGGCTCTGTACTTCCTCGTGCCCAAGCTTTGGAACCGCACGCGGCTCTACAGCCTGAGCATGGTCAGCTGGCACTTCTGGCTCGCCACGATTGGCATCGTGCTCTACGCGGCGTCGATGTGGGTGACCGGCATCATGGAAGGCCTGATGTGGCGTGAAGTTGATGCGAACGGATTCCTCGTGAACTCCTTCGCCGACACCGTAAGCGCGAAATTCCCGATGTACATTGTTCGGGCCTTGGGCGGCATCCTCTACGTCGCTGGCGCCGTGATCATGTGCTATAACCTCTGGATGACTGTACGGCGCAGCCCGGCGAAAGAAGCCGCGGCCAGCCAAGCAGCCGTCGCAGCCGAATAAGGAGGGCTGAGACAATGGCTATTCTTGAAAAGCACAAGATCCTTGAAACCAACGCGACCCTCCTGCTTGTCTGCAGCTTCCTTGTCGTGACGATTGGTGGACTGGTACAGATCGTACCGCTCTTCTACCTTGAGAACACGATCGAGGAAGTGGAAGGGATGCGCCCCTACACACCACTCGAACTCGCCGGTCGGGACGTTTATCTGCGCGAAGGCTGCTACGTGTGCCACAGCCAGATGATCCGTCCGATGCGGGACGAGGTCGAACGCTACGGCCACTACAGCCTTGCGGCGGAGTCGATGTACGACCACCCGTTCCAGTGGGGATCGAAGCGCACCGGACCGGACCTGGCCCGTGTCGGTGGCCGGTACTCCGACGACTGGCATGTCGATCACCTGCGTGATCCGCAGTCTGTTGTGCCGGAGTCGATCATGCCGAAATACGGCTACCTCGAAGCGACCCTTCTCGATGGGGAGCATATCGGAGAGCTGATGGCGACAAACGCCTTTGTGGGCGTTCCCTACACCGACGAGATGATAGAGGCAGCGCAGGCGGACTTCCGAGCGCAAGCTGACCCCGACAGCGATTTCGACGGTCTGTTGGAGCGCTACGGCGAAGCCGTCAACGTGCGGAACTTCGACGGGCAGCCGGGTGTGTCCGAGGCCGATGCGCTGATTGCGTATCTTCAGATGCTGGGCACCTTGGTCGACTTCTCGACCTTCACGCCTGACGCAAGCCGCTAGGAGGGACAGTTCATGGAAACGTACACAGTCCTTCGGGCTTTTGCAGATAGCTGGATGCTGCTCGTTCTGTTCGGGTTCTTTGTTGGAGTGATCCTTTGGGTCATCCGCCCGGGCAGCAACAAGACACATCAGGATGCCGCCAATGTGCCGTTCCGGCATGACGACAAACCCGCCACATCCGAGGAGGCGAGGACATGAGCGACAAACGCGACGACGACCTTGATTATGAAACCACCGGACACGAGTGGGACGGGATCAAGGAATATAACAAACCCCTGCCGCGCTGGTGGCTCTGGACCTTCTACGCGACCATTGTCTGGGGCGTACTCTACACCATCGCCTATCCCGCATGGCCGCTGATCAATGGCGCAACACCGGGGATCCTCGGTTTCGCAACCCGGTCGGAAGTGGCGGAAGACATTGCGCGGTTCGAAGACGCCAACGCTGGCATCAGTGCGCAATTGGCTTCTGTCGAGCTGACCGAGATCGCGAACGATCCCGAGCTCAACCAGTATGCCCAGAACGCCGGTGCGGCCGTGTTCCGCACATGGTGTGCCCAGTGTCACGGCTCCGGTGCGGCGGGCGTTCAGGCGTCAGGCTACCCGAACCTGCTGGATGATGACTGGCTTTGGGGCGGGGATATCGAAAACATCCATGCCACCATTGCCCACGGTATCCGCAACGAGAACGACCCGGACGCACGGTATTCCGAGATGCCGGCCTTCGGTGCAGACGAGCTGCTGAATGACTATGAGATACATCAGGTTGTGAACTACGTGATGTCCCTGTCAGGCGAGCCGCAGGATGCGTCGGCGGTGGCAGCCGGTGAAACCGTGTATCTCGACAACTGCGCCGCGTGTCATATGGATGACGGCTCGGGCGATCCCTGGCAGGGTGCGCCGAACCTTGCCGACGCGATCTGGCTCTACGGCGGGGACTACGACAAGCTGATGGAGACAGTCACCTACTCGCGTTTCGGCGTGATGCCGTCATGGGCGGATCGATTGAGCGAGGCGGAAATCCGGGCCGTGGCGACCTATGTCCACAGCCTCGGCGGGGGTGAAGCCACTCCTGAATGATCTATGTCTTAGCCTTGGCGCTGATGACATGATGGGAACGCCGGTGCTTGGCAGAAGCGTCGGCGTTCTCAGTTTCAGCGCTGCCACCTGCGCCCGCGCCAAGGCCAGCGCCGCGCGCGGTTGGGGCTAGGCAGGCCATCCCGAAGGGCCCATGGCTGGTAGATGATGGGATCCATCATTTCCAATCCTCCCACCGCTTGGGCGTTTCGCGGGGCACCATGTCCTCCGCATACCAGGAGTAGGCCTGAGGCCGATGGTAGCGCGTGGGCGGAATGCCGGTTGCGCGAAAGTATGTTTTTGCAAGAACACCGAACATGCGTTTCTCCTTTCGTGTCTTGGTACTGTCTGTATCCTTGCGTTTCAGGCGCGATCATGCGAGTCAGAGATAATTCAAATATGTAACTTCAACTTACATGATAAACTGGTCTGATCTTCCATCTCTGTCTGCGCTTCGCGCGTTCTGCGCCTTTGTGCAGACAGGATCGGTTGCAGATGCGGGCCGGGCGTTGAACGTCAGCCATGCCGCGATCTCGCAGCAATTGCGCGGGCTTGAGGCGCATCTCGGAACACCGCTTTTCAACCGGTCAAACCGCGCGCTCGAGCTCACTCCGGAAGGCGAGGACCTCGCCAAAGCGCTGCAGGACGGGTTCGCGCGCATTGCGTCCGGCGTTGAGGCTTTGACCAACTCCGAGGCGCAACGCCCACTGAACGTCGGATGTACGCCTACCTTTGCAAGCGCATGGCTGATGCCGCGATTGGCCGGATTTCAGGCAGAGCATCCGGGCATCGATATGATGTTGTCGCCGACGCCGGTCCTCACCGACCCGTCCCCGGGTGGGATCGACGTGGCGATCCGCTATGGCACTGGCGGCTGGAGGGGGCTCGACAGCGAGCCATTGATGCTGGCACCGGTTGTGGTCGTCGGCGCGCCTTCGCTTTTTCGGGGGCGCACGCCTGAAACGCCTCAGGATCTGATCCAGTACCCGTGGCTCGAAGAGCTTGGCACGAACGAGACAACATCGTGGTTGGCCGCGCAAGGGCTTGAACGGCATCAGGTTTTGTCGAGGACAGCCGTGCCGGGAAACCTGATTATCGACGGTGCGCGGAACGGGCAGGGCGTGGCTGTCACCACCCGAATCGCAGTGGCCGAGGACATCGAGGCAGGTCGACTGATCGCTGTTTTCGAAGATCGACGCGACGCGGGCTACCACATCGTCACGAAACCGGGTGTGCAGCGACCTCCGTTGAAGGCTTTTCTGCGGTGGTTGAAGCGAGAAGCGGCGAAAACCTGACTTAAAGATACAGTATTTGATGCAGGTCAAAGTCTGGCGCAGGTGCGCTTGAGAAAAGACACTCAAGCCAATCCGTTTCAGGAGCCGACGCCAACGTGTCTCAAACCGAAAACCAGACGCCTCCCAGCCTCTACGCCGCGCGGGAACCGATTTTCCCGAAGCGCGTCTCTGGGAACTTCCGAAGCCTGAAATGGATCCTGATGATCTTTACCCTCGGTGTCTACTACGTCACACCGTGGATTCGTTGGGACCGTGGTCCGCAACTGCCAGATCAGGCTGTTCTGGTCGACCTCGCCAACCGCCGCTTCTTCTTTTTCTGGATCGAGATCTGGCCGCATGAATTCTACTTCATCGCCGGTCTGCTCATCATGGCGGGTCTGGGTCTGTTCCTGTTCACCTCGGCCTTGGGCCGGGTCTGGTGCGGCTACGCGTGCCCACAGACCGTCTGGACGGACCTTTTTATCCTTGTCGAACGCTGGATCGAGGGTGACCGCAACGCGCGCCTTCGTCTTCATCGCCAGAAGAAGATGGATTTCCGCAAAGCGCGCCTGCTTATGACGAAATGGGTCGCGTGGTTCCTGATCGGTCTCGCCACCGGCGGGGCATGGGTGTTCTACTTCGCGGATGCGCCGACGCTCTTGCGCGATCTCGTCACCGGACAGGCGCATCCGGTTGCCTACACGACGCTGCTGATCCTGACCGCGACCACCTTCTTCTTCGGTGGCTTCGCCCGGGAACAAATCTGCATTTATGCCTGTCCGTGGCCGCGCATTCAGGCCGCGATGATGGATGAGGATACGCTCACCATCGGCTATCGCGAATGGCGGGGTGAGCCGCGCGGAAAACACCGCAAGGGCGAGGGCGCGGAACAGCTTGGCGATTGCATAGATTGCATGGCCTGCGTGAACGTCTGCCCCATGGGCATCGACATCCGCGACGGGCAACAGATGGAGTGCATCACCTGCGGTCTTTGCATCGACGCCTGCGACGAGATCATGGAGAAGATCGGCAAACCGCGGGGGCTGATCGACTACCTTGCCCTGTCGGACGAGCCGCGCGAACGCGCAGGCGCAGCGGCGCGTTCTCCGTGGTATCACATCTTCCGCGTGCGCACGATGATGTACACCGCGCTTTGGTCGCTGGTGGGGATCGGGCTGATCTTTGCGCTCTTCATCCGGCCCGAGATCGAATTGACCGTGGCGCCTGTTCGCAATCCGACGTTTGTCACTCTGTCTGACGGGTCGATCCGCAACACCTACGACGTGCGGCTGCTGAACAAGCACGGAGAGGACCGCCCGTTCCGCGTGTCGATCACGGGCCACCCGGCCTTGCGGGTACAGCTTGAAGGCACACCCTACGAAACCGTCGATGTGCCTGCGAACGAAACCTTCCTGCAGCGCGTCTACGTTGTGGCACCACCCCCTTCGGACCCCGCCCGCGACGAACGCACTGAAATCCGGTTCTGGGTCGAGGACCTTACCAATGGCGACCGGGCCTATTCCGACAGCCTCTTCAACGGAAGGAGCAATTGATGACTACCTCTGAACGCAAACTCACCGGCTGGCATGCCTTGGCCATCTTCGGCGGCTGCTTCGCGGTGATCATCTCGGTCAATCTTGTGCTCGCGTATTCCGCGGTCAGCACGTTTCCGGGGCTGGAAGTGAAGAACTCCTACGTTGCGTCCCAAGGCTTTGACGAACGCCGGGCCGAACAGGAAGCGTTGGGTTGGACCGTGGCGGCAAGAGCGACGGGCGGTCTGCTCATCCTCAGCATCACCGATGCAGAAGGGCGTCCGGTGCAGGCAGGCACGTTGGACGCGGTTCTCGGTCGTGCCACCCATGTGCAGGATGACCGCACTCCGGATTTCGCCTTCGATGGCAAAGCCTACGTGGCGCGCGAAAGCCTTCAGCCCGGGAACTGGAACATTCGCATGAAAGCCACTGCCTTGGATGGCTCACTGTTCGAGCAGCGCGTTGTGCTGCACGTCGACGGCTGATCCATGACGGTTGCGATGCGCCCTCCGGTCTCCGCCTGTCCGGCGTGCTCGGCCGCTCCTGCGGCTGAAGCGCTGGCAGACGCTGCCGTTCCGAAAGAGGTGAACATCGTGCTGTCCTTGCCGAGCATTCATTGCGCGGCCTGTATTTCCGGCGTCGAACGCGCCCTGTCCGCGTTTGAGGGTGTGCGCGGTGCCCGCGTGAACCTGACGCTCAAACGTGCGCAAGTCGATGCGGCACCGGAGATCACCGCCGAGATGCTGGTCGATCTGCTTGGCCGCGCCGGGTTCGAAGCCCATGAACTGGATGCCACGGCTCTGCGCGCCACAGAGACCGACAAGGCCGGGCGCGACCTGCTGATGCGGCTTGCTGTTGCCGGGTTCGCGGCCATGAACGTGATGCTCTTGTCGGTCGCGGTCTGGTCCGGGGCCGAGGGGCCGACCCGCGACATGTTCCACTGGATTTCGGCGGCGATTGCACTGCCGACGATCGCGTTTTCGGCGCAGCCTTTCTTCAAACATGCCTGGTCTGCCATCAGGGCGCGGCGGCTCAATATGGATGTGCCGATCTCGCTTGCCATCCTGCTGGCGGTTGCAACGTCACTTTGGGAAACATCGCTGTCCGGTGAACACGCCTATTTTGACGCGGCGATCACACTCACGTTCTTCCTGTTGGCCGGTCGGTACCTGGACCATCGAACCCGCGCTGCGGCGCGCTCTGCAGCGGAAGAGCTTGCTGCGCTCGAAGTGCCGCGCGTGTCGCGGGTGACCGCGCAAGGCGAAGAGCAGATCCCGATGGCGGAATTGGTTGTCGGTGATCTGGTGCTGGTGCGGCCGGGCGGGCGGATGCCTGTGGACGGGGAAATCGTCACGGGTGAGTCCGAGTTGGACCGGTCTCTGCTGACAGGGGAAACCCGCCCGATCTTTGCAGGGCCCGGGCAAGCCGTCAGTGCGGGAGAGGTCAATTTGACCGGACCACTGACCATCCGGGCAAGTGCCGTTGGGCGGGATACCTCGCTGCATCGCATGGCGGACCTCGTTGCCGTCGCAGAGTCCGGCCGCTCGCGCTACACGTCTTTGGCGGATAAGGCGGCTAAACTCTATGCGCCAGGGGTTCATATCCTCTCGGCTTTGGCCTTCGCCGGGTGGTACCTCTACACGTTCGATCTGCGCACCGCGCTCAATATCGCGGCTGCGGTACTGATTATCACCTGTCCCTGTGCGCTTGGTCTTGCGGTTCCGGCTGTGACAACGGCGGCTTCGGGGCGATTGTTCCGCAAGGGTCTCCTGATCAAGGACGCGACCGCATTGGAACGCATGGCGCAGGTGGATACCGTTGTCTTCGACAAGACCGGAACATTGACCGCCGGAACGCCCGAAGTCATCAACCTTGGGGACCATTCGCGCCGTGATCTTGGCATCGCGCTCGCGCTTGCCGAGGGGTCGTCGCACCCGCTGTCGCAGTCCCTTGCCGCAGCAATTGCCAATGCTGGCGTGCATCCTGCCAAAGTGACGAACATCCGGGAACTGCCCGGGCATGGCGCCGAAGGGGACTGGATGGGCCAAACCGTGCAGCTTGGACGTGCAAGCTGGGTTGGCGGTGGTGAGAGCCGTGAAACGGCGGCCTGGCTCAAGGTTGGCGACGCAGATGCCGCCGCCTTCACTTTTGTCGACCAAATCCGAGACGGTGCAGAAGCGCTTGTCCGTCAGTTACAAAAAGACGGCTTCGACGTCGTTCTCATGTCGGGCGATACCACAGCTGCTGTCGAGGCCTTCGCCGACCGTCTGGGTATCGGCAAATGGATTGCCGAGGCCCTGCCCGAAGACAAGGCCGCGAAAGTTCAGCACCTGACAGAGGAGGGCGCGCATGTCCTCATGGTGGGTGACGGCCTCAACGACACCGCCGCGCTTGCAGGGGCGCATGTCTCGATCTCGCCAGCATCAGCTCTGGATGCGGCCCGCGTCGCGTCGGATGTGGTGCTTCTGGGCAATTCACTGGAACCGATTTCGGATGCAGTCGTCACGTCCCGAAAAGCGATCAAACGCATCCGTGAGAACTTCACGATTGCCACGTGGTACAACATCATCGCAGTACCGCTGGCAGTTGCTGGACTGTGTTCGCCACTTATTGCAGCATTGGCGATGTCGACCTCATCGATTACCGTGTCGTTGAACGCGCTGCGCTTGAAATGACCCGGAGTGTCCGATGAATGTCCTGGCCTACCTGATCCCGGTCTCGCTCATCCTTGGGGGGATTGGGCTCGTGGCGTTTGTGTTCACGGTGAAGTCACGCCAGTATGACGACCCCGAAGGGGCCGCACAGCGTATTCTGTCGGATGATTACGACGACAAGCCCAAGGCTTAGCCCGGCCCGATCATGAAGCAGGTTACCTGGCGCGCCTGCAAGCGGCGGCAGGCCAGATCGGCGGCTTCGCGTGTGAGGCCCATGAAGTTGGCATCATAGCCGCGCGAGCCATTCACGACCTTGCGCAACGACCCGTCCAGTGTTTCGACTTCGGCGAGTGCCGTCTTGAGCAAAGCCTTCTCGGCCGCAAACCGGCTCGAATACCGACCGACATTGATGCCCCAATGACGCCCACCCGATGTGGAGATGCGCGACACGACCTCGGTTTCGCGGGTGACCACCGGTTGGCTTGGCGCGGTTTGTCGCGCGGAGGCAAGAACCACCGTTCTCGGGCGAACAACGGGTTTGACGGACGCCTTTGGTGCGGTCTTTGCGGCTTCGGTTATGACCGTTGATGTCGCTACGCCCGCATCCGCCGCCAAGGCGATTTGCGCCGCGCTCGCGGCGGTCTCTTTCACGTCTTCGGTCTGAACTTCAGCCAGCACGGACTGGATGTCTTCCTGCAGCTCGGCCACCAATGTGTCGGGCAGAACCGGTTCCGCGACGGGGCGCGCGGTTGGGCGCAAGCTTTTCGTTACCGCTGCGGCCACGACGCGAATGGATTTGGCGCGCTTACTGGTCGATGGAGTCTGGCTCTTGGCAATGACTGTCTCGGTCTTCGAAGGCCCAACGCGTCCCATGTAAGGCGGCTTGCGTGGCGTTCGCAAAGCCATCCGCGACGGCGCACGGTTAAAGCCAAGGTCCATCAGCTTGGCCACCTGCGCATTGCGCGATGCGGTGGAGTTGCCGCCAAAGACCGTCACGATGATCCGTTCGGAGCCACGCTCAGCTGATGCGACAAGATTGAAGCCCGCTGCGCGGGTGTAGCCCGTCTTGATACCGTCAGCGCCGCGATAGGAATTCAGGAACCGACGGTTCGTGTTGGCCACGGCCTTAATCCCCGCATCGGCGCTCCGGCGCGAAAAGAGATTATAGTATTGGGGGTAATCGTAAAGCACGTGACGTCCGAGAATGGTCATATCGCGCGCCGTGGACATGTGCCCGCTCTCGGTCAGACCATGCGCGTTTTTGAATGTCGTGCGGCTCATCCCCAATGCCTTGGCGGTGCGGTTCATCCGGCGTGCGAACGCGGCCTCGGACCCTGACACGGCCTCTGCAATCGCCGTTGCTGCGTCATTCGCCGATTTTATTGCGGCGGCCCGGACAAGATACCGGAGGCTGATCGTCGATCCAGCCCGCAACCCAAGCTTCGAGGGCGGTTCCGCGGCAGCTTTTTTCGAAATGAGCACCTTGGTGTCCATGCTCAACTCGCCGTTCTGGACGGCCTCGAACACGACGTAGAGCGTCATCATCTTGGTAAGCGAAGCGGGATGTAGACGCGTGTCGGCATTCCGCGCGTGAAGCACTTCGCCATTGCGCGCATCCATCACCATAGCGGCATACGGAGCCGCCATCGCGCTGATGGGTACAAGAATGGCAAGCCAAACTGCTGCGATCACGTATAGGCCTATTCGGCCCGGCATTTTACGCCGTCCCGTCACGATTTCCGCCTCTTCTGCCTCATACTCCCGAATTTTTTCGGTGAGCTTTATTGTTGCCGAAACGCTAGCACATGAGCCGCGACCGATAAAGCCCTTATTTTTATACGTTTTCTGCTTAGTTTGCAGGCGCTGGTTCGCAACATATTGGGGAATGATGCATCCCGCTTACTAGGACAGCCAATGTGGCAGGAATGTGGCAGTGGGCGTCAGCCGATCTTTGCCACCAGCGCGGGCAATTCTCCCAGGTCTTGGATTGTCTGGAAGCGCGGGCTTTCCGGTGCGCTGGCATGCTCCAGGTCCCATTCAAGATCATGCGGCACATGAACACCCCAGCTTCCCGCTTCGACTGCCGGGACAATATCGGACCGCATGGAGTTTCCGACCATCATCGCGCGTTCGGGCCCACCATGTTCCGCGGCAAAAGCGGTGCGGTATGTTTGTACTGATTTCTCTGAGACAATCGCGACATCGTCGAACAACTCGCCAAGACCGGATTGAGCCAACTTTCGCTCCTGATGTAACAAATCGCCTTTGGTGATCAGAACGATCCGGTAATGCCCGGCGAGAGTCGCCACAGTTTCCGCAGCATGGGGCAAGAGCTCGATAGGGTGGGCAAGCATTTCCTGACCGGCATCAAGAATGTGCCTGATGACATGCCCAGGAACCTGTCCTTCTGTCACATCGATAGCCGTTTCGATCATCGACAGGACAAAACCCTTCACACCGAATCCATAATGCCCGATGTTGCGCCGCTCGGCTTCGAGAAGGCGGTCGTGAAGCACAGACGCGTCCGTGTAATCCGACAACAACTCTTCGAACCTGGCCTGCGTCAATTTGAAGAACCGCTCATTGTGCCAGAGCGTGTCATCGGCATCAAAGCCAATGGTAGTGAGCTTTCGGACCATATCGGCGTCGCGCCTCTTTTCTCAGGGTCGAGACACGTTATATACAGCGGTCAGTACAGCGAAACCAAGGCGACACACGGTAGATGACAGTCATGTCCTCTGACTTCGGCACCACCCCCTTTGTAGCGGGGCCATCGGCAAATGACGACAACGACACCGGCGTTGTCGTTGAAACGCGTGCCAAGACGAAACGCCCCCCGCTGTATAAGGTGCTTCTGCTGAACGACGATTACACCCCGATGGAATTCGTGGTGCACGTTTTGGAACGGTTTTTCGGTATGACCCATGCGCAGGCGTTCGAGATCATGCTGACGGTTCACAAGAAAGGCGTGGCCGTTGTCGGCGTGTTCAGCCACGAGATCGCAGAGACCAAGGTCGGCCAGGTGATGGATTTCGCGCGCCGTCACCAGCATCCGCTGCAATGCACCATGGAAAAGGAATAACCGGGAGCGCCCGGTCAGCCTGATGGCATCGTCCAGATTAGTCCATGCAGTGGAAACAGGCACGTTGAGCCTGCCCTCGGGGTCAAAGGTTCTTTTGCTGGAGCCGCCGGCCGATGCGAACCTCGACGTTTTCCGGGATTGCACGGTCACCGTTCAGCAAAACCTCAAACCGGCGTTCGACGCCTTCGATGCGATGGGTGTGTCCGTAACGGAGCGCGCTGCGTCGCCCGCTGATCTCGTTCATGTCACCCTGCCACGAAGCCGCGATCTGGCCCGTGGATTGATTGCGCAGGCCGAAGCCTTGTCACCGGATGGTCTGATCGTTGTCGATGGCGCCAAAACCGATGGCATCGATTCAATCCTCAAGGCGGTCAAAGCGCGCGTTTCTGTCGATGGACAGGTCGCCAAAGCCCACGGAAAGGTCTTCTGGTTTCGGGCCAGCAACCAGTTCCAGGATTGGACATTGCCTGAACCGGCCGTGGTCGCAGAGGGCTGGATCACGCAGCCTGGTATCTTCTCGGCGGATGGCGCGGATCCGGGGTCGCAGGCGTTGGTGGACGTACTGCCCAAGTCGCTCAAGGGGCACGGTGCTGATCTGGGCGGAGGTTGGGGTTTTTTGACCAGACATCTGCTCGACCTTCCCGGCATCACAAAAATCGACCTGGTCGAGGCCGACAAGCGCGCCCTTGCATGTGCGGAACGAAACATCGCGGATGACCGCGTCACGCTGCATTGGGCCGACGCAACGACTTGGGGCAATCCCGGCAAATTGGACTGGGTCGTCATGAACCCGCCGTTCCACAACAGCCGCACGCCGGATGCCAGCATCGGGCAGGCCTTCATCACATCCGCCGCGCGATTGCTGAAACCGAAAGGCCAGTTGGTGATGGTGGCGAACCGGCACCTTCCCTACGAGACAACACTGGCCGCGAGCTTTGTTCATGTGCAAGAACTGGACGGAGACTCGCGCTTCAAGATCCTCCAAGCCGATCACCCCAAGCCGGTGAAACCGGCTGTGCGCAGACGACGGCACTGAAAAAGGCGTTCGCCCATGTCATTCTCCATCGAAGGAAAAACCGCGATTGTCACAGGTGCCGCCAACGGCGTCGGCCTCGCCATCGCGCGGCACTTTGTCGATCAGGGGGCCAACGTCATGTTTGCCGATATTGACGAAGAACGCCTCTCGCACGAATGCGGGGAAATCCCGGAAGAGGACGGGAGCATCCGGTACTTCGCGGGCGATCTGCGCGAACGGCTGACCCTCGCCAACTTGCTGTCGGCCACGATCGATGCATACGACCGCGTCGATATCCTTGTGAATGGCAGCCGACAGGTCATGGCCTCAGATCCTCTTGACCTCGACGACACGTCCTTCGAGACGTTGATGATGCAAAACGTCACCAACACCTACCGTCTGTCCCAGATGGTTGCGAAGCGGATGATCAAACAGGCTGCCGATAAGGAAGAGGGGCAGGCCGGGGCCATCGTGAACCTGTCCTCGATCGCGGCGCGCCGGACGCAACCTCAGTTGTTGTCCTACTCCGTCTCAACAGCCGCACTGGATCAGCTGACACGCTCTTTGGCCGTTGCTTTTGCGGGACACCGGATCCGGGTGAACTCCGTAGCGCTTGGTTCGGTCATGTCGGCCAGCCTCCAGGATGCGCTCAAAGAACATGACGATTATCGGGAAGAGATCGAAGAGAACACGCCGCTCGGTCGCATTGCCAGCCCGGCGGAATTGGCGGAAGCGGTGCAATTCCTTGCCTCGGAAGGGGCGGGCTTTGTGACTGGCCAGATCATGACTGTCGATGGTGGGCGCACACTGCTTGATCCAGTGGGTGCGCCTGCACACTGAACGGTTGTGTCTGCTGCGCCCCGTTGTACTGTCCGATCAGACTTACAGGACAGAGACATGACAGAGACTTTCGACACCGAAAAAACCCGCGCCTCGGCGTGGTTTCGGGAATTACGCGACCAGATTGTAGCTTCGTTCGAAGCGCTGGAAGACAGCCACAGCAACGGGCCTCTCGCTGATGCTGCGCCCGGGCGTTTTGACGTGACAGAAACCAAGCGCACTTCGGAGGATGGATCCGACGCCGGCGGCGGTCTGATGAGCGTTATGCGCGGCGGACGGGTTTTCGAGAAGATCGGTGTCAACGTATCCACGGTCTATGGCACGTTGGGTGAACGCGCCCAGATGGCGATGGCCGCGCGCAAGGGCATTCCGGGCATGAAGGATGACCCGCGCTTTTGGGCGTCGGGAATTTCGCTCGTTGCCCATATGCAGAACCCCCACTGTCCGGCAGTTCACATGAACACTCGCATGTTCTGGACCCCGCATGCCTGGTGGTTCGGCGGTGGGTCGGACCTTAACCCGTGTATCGAATACGCCGAGGACACAGCGCATTTCCACGCCACGCAAAAGTCCCATCTCGATCCCCACGGAGAGGCACACTATCCGCGCCTGAAAGAGTGGGCTGACGAGTACTTCTACGTCCCACATCGCGGCCGCGCGCGTGGTGTCGGTGGGATATTCATGGACGACCACAACACCGGTGACTGGGAAAAGGACTTTGCCCTGACGCAGGATATCGGTCGCGCCTTTCTTCCGGCATTTGTGCCACTGGTCGAAAAACGGCGCGTGCAGGACTGGTCTGACGCCGATAAAGACGCGCAGTTGATCCATCGCGGCCTCTATGCGGAATACAATCTGGTCTACGACCGGGGCACCAAATTTGGGCTCGAGACCGGGCATGACGCAAACGCGGTTCTGATGAGCCTGCCGCCTTTGGCCAAGTGGGTCTAACCCGAAGGTCGGACAACCTTGTTCAACCTACCCCTCGCGCCAGTGACCGGGAGCAAGGCCGTCCAGTGACCATTCCCCGATCGACCACCTGACCAACCGCAGACAGGGCAACCCCACATGCGCCGTCATTCGGCGCACCTGGCGGTTGCGGCCCTCGGTGATCGTCAGACGCAGCCAACTGTCCGGTACGGATTTTCGGTACCGAATCGGTGGCGTCCGCGGCCAAATGTCGGGCGGTTCGATCCTGTCGACCTCCGCAGGTCGGGTCGGCCCATCTTTCAGCGTCACACCTCTGCGCAGCTGGTCCAGTTGCGCATCGGTCGGAACACCTTCCACCTGTGCGAGGTACGTCTTGGGAGAGTGGAATTTCGGATTGCTGATCTTTGCCTGCAACTTGCCATTGTCCGTCAGAACCAAAAGACCTTCGCTGTCCCGGTCCAGCCGACCGGCCGGATAAACATTTGGTATACCGATGAAATCTGACAGGGTGCGGCGCGGCGTACCCTCTGTTCCGCTGTCTGTGAACTGCGACAAGACATCATAGGGTTTGTTGAACAGAATGACCCGTGTCACGCGCGTTTGCCCGCGAAGAACGTCTTAAGCAGCGCTTCCGCCTCTGCACCTCCCACGCCGTCGTATACTTCTGGTCGGTGGTGGCACTGCCGATGCTCAAACACACGCGCCCCGTGTGCGACGCCACCCGATTTCGCATCCTCGGCCGCGTAATAGAGCCGCCTGATCCGCGCATTCGAAATGGCGCCAGCACACATGGGGCAGGGCTCTAGCGTGACATAAAGATCGTATTCGTTAAGACGCTCCGCGCCCAGTCGGGCGCAGGCGGCGCGGATGACCAGAACCTCGGCGTGTGCGGTGGGATCGTTCAACTCGCGCGTTCGATTCCCGTCGGCGGCCACCACGGTGCCGTCCGGCGCGATGATCACGGCGCCCACCGGCACCTCCCCCCGTTCTGCGGCGGCGCGCGCCTGTTCCAACGCAAGAAACATATTCGACCGAAAGACCATAGCCTCTCTTAGACCGCTGATGGCGCTTTCCCAAGGGCCGGAATTCGACTAAGCCGCGACACATGACCGATACACCACCCCCCGGAGATCGCATCGCCAAAGTCATCTCGCGCGCAGGCATCGCCAGCCGCCGCGACGCGGAACGCATGATATCCGAGGGGCGCGTTTCGGTGAACGGGCGGAAGATCGACAGCCCGGCCTTGAACGTGACGCCCGACGACAAGGTGCTTGTCGACGGCAAACCGATCAGTGCGCCTGACGAGCCGCGCATCTGGCTCTACCACAAACCCGCCGGACTCGTGACGACGACGAAGGATGAGCAGGGTCGGCCCACGATTTTCGACAAACTGCCCGATAGCCTGCCGCGGGTGATGAGCATTGGGCGGCTGGACCTCAATTCCGAAGGTCTGCTGCTGTTGACCAACGATGGCGGCGTAAAGCGCAAGCTCGAATTGCCCTCGACGGGCTGGCTTCGTCGCTACCGGGTGCGGGTGAATGGTCGTCCATCCGACAATACGCTCGATCCATTGCGGCAAGGTGTGACCGTTGATGGCGACCGCTTCCAGCCAATGGTCGTTTCACTGGATCGGCAACAAGGGGCCAATGCGTGGCTGACCATCGGACTGCGCGAAGGCAAGAACCGCGAAATTCGTCGCGCGCTGGCTGAACTGGGCCTGACCGTGAACCGTCTGATCCGTGTGTCCTACGGCCCGTTTCAATTGGGTCAGCTGAAACCCGGAGAGGTTGAAGAGCTGCGCCGAAAGGTCGTTCGGGACCAACTCGGTCTAGACGCTGCACCTGCCCCAAAACAGAAGAAACAGCTGCCCGCAAAGGGCAAGTTTGTCAAAAGAAAGCCCAGGCCGACGTCTCGAAAAAACTCTCCCTGATCTTTCCCATTTAGCGCCAAGTTTCCGCCCGGTTTGGCAGCGACTTTGGACGCATGGTTTTGACGTTCTTCACATCGATGATTCTGGTGATTTCGGTTCTGTTGGTTCTGTCGAACCTCGGGACCGTTGCTGACGACACGGCCAAGGCCATGCGCGGCGCGATACAGCGCATGCGCTTTCATCGTGGGCTCGCATCCATCGTGGCCTTTGCAATTTTGTGGCTGACCATCTTCGGTTTGGGGTTCCTTTGACGATGCAGTCGCCCACCTTGATCGACTACGACAACAGCGCGGCGCTGGGCAAAACGGTCCCGGTCGACGATGTCCCCATTGGGTTCATGGTTCTGGCGACCTGTCCGCTGATCTTGTGGCTTCTTGACGGAACTGTGGCAGGCTTTGCCTCTGCATTGCTGATTATTGGCCTGTTTTCGGTCGGTCTGCTGTGCCTTTCGGTCGGACAACGAAACCATCTTGCCTACGCGAGAGCAGAGGTGGCCGCGCGTCCCAAAATCCCGTTCAAGTTGATCGGCAGCGCGATTGTCGCGTTTGTCGTCGGCGTTCTGGCGACCGCAAAGATTGGTGTGCCAGCCATCCCCCTGGTCATCGGATGTGCGACTTTCATCCTGTGCCTCGTGTCCTTCGGCCTCGATCCAATGCGCGACAAGGGCATGGATGATCCCTCGGTCCGTCGCCGCCTGAAAAGCCAGCGGATCTACGACGAATTCGACGATCGCTTCGAACGGCTTCTCATGACCCTCGACAGTCTTCAGGATGACGATTTGACCGAACGCACGCGCAAGATGTCCAACACGATCATGGGCCTGATCGGCACCGTGGATTTCGAAAAACCGACGCTGCAGAAAATCGCCTCTCCCTTGTCGAAGATGCTGTCCAAGATGGAAGCTGAGACCGAGGCGCTGATCGAAACGTCGAAAAACGGTGTTACGCCTTTCCAGCGGCGAAAGTACCATACCAAGATGCAGGCTCTGGCGGACACGTTTGAAGCGCGGGCCAGAAAGAACGGTATCGCGGCAGGCATGGACAGTTTCGAGCTCCAGGCGGATCTGCTGTTCGATAGAATGCAGCGCGACCGGTCCAAGTGAGCGAAAGCTCGCCGACTTCCCCCTAGTAAGCACCAAGAGGATCGCCTAAGTTTCGAAAGAAGCTTGGGAAAGGGTTTTCATGTCCGGTGCTGGCCTGCAACGCGTGAGCTATGTTTTGCTCATTGTGCTGCTGTTCGGAGTGACCAGCGGTTGGCTGGGAGGGCTTTGAACCGTGGCGCAGCGCTATGGCGGCAAGTATAGCCCGAACAACACACCCGAGACGGCGAACACGCCGACCCCCAAGGGTTTCAAAGGCGCGACCGTCGATCCCGTCGGCGCGCGTTCCAACGTTCTATTTGTACCACCGATCGTCCTTGCGTTCACATCGATCAACGAAGGTGCTGTGGGCATGGCGCTGGGCCTTGTGGGTGCCGGCGCATTGTTGCTGGGCGCGTGGCTCTTGCGCGGCGGATTGACCGCCGAAGCCGCTTACAACGCGCGCAAGGTGGCGCGACGCCCGGCGTTCCCGCGCAAAATCTCCGCCGCTGTTCTGGCAGGCGTCGGCGTAGCGATTGCCGCCTTCGCGAACGAGCCCGGCGTCCTTGCACCGGCAATCTTCGGCATCGCGGCCACCGCTTTGCATATCGGGGCCTTCGGGATCGATCCGATGCGCGACAAGGGAATGGAGGGGATCGACACCTTCCAACAAGATCGCGTCGCCCGCGCCGTCGACGAGGCAGAGCGTCACTTGATGGCAATGCGTAACGCCGTGAAACGGTCGGGGGATCGCAAGATGATTTCCCGGGTCGAACGGTTCGAGGTCACCGCCCGCGACCTGTTCCGCACCGTGGAGGAAGACCCACGCGACCTGACAGGTGCCAGGAAATACCTTGGCGTCTATTTGATGGGCGCACGCGATGCGACGGTGAAATTCGCCGACGTCTACGCCCGAACGCAGGACCCGAAAGCCCGCGCCGATTACGAGGCGTTGCTGGACGATCTGGAACAGAATTTCGCCGCCCGGACCCGCAAGATGCTGCTGGATGACCGATCCGATCTGACAGTCGAGATCGAAGTGCTGCGCGACCGCTTGCAGCGGGAAGGCGTGCGTGTTGAACGTGACAGTGACTGAATTTGAAAGAGTTTGAGAGGGACTGAGATGTCTGAAATTGTTCGCGCCAAAGCCAAGGACACCTTGGCCCTCGTGGAAGAAGTAAACGCCGTTGTTCTTCCCGAACCGACCGACGCCAATTCGGTGGTGCCACTTGCCGAGGCTGATCAGGCTATGGGCGAGGAAATCCGGTCGCGCATGGCCGAGATCGATATGTCCGATACGCAATCCATTGTGTCCTTCGGATCGAACGCACAAGCCGAACTGCAGGAAATCTCGCAAGCGATGCTTGCGGATGTGCGCAACAAGGATGTGGGTCCGGCGGGAGACAGCCTGCGCGGGATCGTCAGCACAATCCGCGGGTTCTCGGTTTCCGAACTCGATGTGCGCCGGGAACGGTCCTGGTGGGAAAAGCTCTTGGGCCGCGCTGCGCCATTTGCGAAATTCACCGCGAAATTCGAAAAGGTCCAAGGCCAGATCGACAAGATCACCGACGATCTTCTCAAGCACGAGCACACGCTTCTGAAAGACATCAAGTCGCTTGACCTGCTCTACGACAAGACGCTGCAATTCTACGACGAACTCGCCCTCTACATCGCGGCTGGCGAGGAGAAGCTGAAAGAGCTCGACACAAACGATATCCCGGCGAAAGAGGCCGAAGTGCAGGCCGCGGCTGAAGCCGATCAAGTCATGGTCGCGCAGGAGCTTCGCGATTTGCGCGCGGCCCGCGACGATCTGGAACGTCGCGTGCACGACCTCAAACTGACGCGCCAGGTGACGATGCAGTCGCTGCCGTCGATCCGTCTGGTTCAGGAAAACGACAAGTCTCTGGTCACCAAGATCAACTCGACCTTGGTCAACACGGTGCCGCTTTGGGAAACGCAACTGGCGCAGGCCGTCACGATCCAGCGCTCGGCAGAGGCCGCCGCGGCTGTGCGGGATGCGAATGATCTGACCAACGAATTGCTCACTTCGAACGCCAAGAACCTGCGCGACAGCAACAAGCTGATCCGCGAAGAGATGGAGCGCGGTGTCTTTGATATCGAAGCGGTCAAGCAAGCGAACGCAGACCTGATCGGTACAATCAACGAAAGCCTGCAAATCGCCGATGAAGGCAAAGCCAGACGCGCCGCTGCCGAGACCGAGCTCAAGAAGATGGAAGCGGAACTGCGCGATACGCTTGCCGCAGCCAAGGCAAGGCGCGACGGCGTCGGCGACGCGGCTGCCTCCTCGATGCCGGACCGGTAAACAGGGAATGCGGCGCTGGTCCCGAATACTATGGCCCTGCGTCGCTTTGGCGGTTCTGTCGGCATGCGATCCATTTGGGCCTGCGCCACCCGGAATCAAACCTCAGGCCCGACCGGACCGACCGCCTGCCGCCGCTCCGCCACCGGGTCCGGTAGAACCGTCAGAGGCCAGCCGTGACCTCAGGAATTACTATGCGCGAGTGCAGGAGGACCTGCTGACCCGTGGGCTATTGCGCACCGATGGCGGGGGTGTGGACACGCCATTCACCGACGAGATGCTCGCCCGCAATTTCGAACGTATCGCCTTGGCCGAGGAATACGCCCGCGGTGCAGGGCTCCAGCCGTCGAGCGGCGCGCTGGGGGCGATCAAGAAATGGACCATCCCGGTGCGCGTCGGCCTCACGTTCGGATCAAGCGTCACATCCGAAACCGAGGCCAAGGATCGCGATATGCTTGCGGGCTATACCCGGCGATTGGCTCGAGTGTCGGGTCACCCGATCTCATTGGTCTCGTCGCAGCCGAACTTCCACGTTCTGGTCATGGGCGAAGACGACAAGGACGAGTTGCGCGCCGCTCTGGATCGGATCGCACCCGGCATGGAGACGTCGAGCCGGTCGATCTTCATCAACCTGCCGCGCGCCATTCACTGCCTTGTCGTAGCTTTCTCCGACGTGCAATCCGATAATGCCTATCAGCAAGCCGTCGCACTGGTGCGCAGCGAACACCCCGACCTGACCCGCCGCGCCTGTTACCACGAGGAACTGGCGCAGGGACTTGGCCTTGCCAATGACGATCAGAACGCGCGCCCGTCGATCTTCAACGACGACGAGGAATTCGCGTTCCTGACCACCCACGACGAGATGCTACTCAAGATACTCTACGATCCACGCCTGACGCCCGGCATGACCGCATCAGAGGCGCGGCCCATAGTCCAAGGCCTTGCAACCGAGTTGACCGGCGGCGGGCCGAGTTGAACCAACGGAGACCAGTATGCCCATTTTTGATTTTCTGAGCGGACAGTTCATCGACGTCATCCATTGGACGGACGATACGCGCGACACCATGGTCTGGCGGTTTGAACGCGAGGGACACGAAATCAAATACGGGGCCAAGCTCACCGTTCGCGAAGGGCAGGCAGCGGTGTTCGTGCATGAAGGGCAACTGGCTGATGTGTTTACGCCCGGTCTCTATATGCTCGAAACCAACAACATGCCGATCCTCACGACGCTCCAGCACTGGGATCATGGCTTTCGGTCGCCATTCAAGTCCGAGATCTATTTCGTCAACACCACCCGGTTCCAGAACCTCAAATGGGGCACGAAGAATCCGGTGATCTGCCGCGATCCGGAATTCGGTCCGGTGCGGCTTCGATCGTTCGGCACATATTCGGTGCGCGTGATCGATCCCGCGAAATTCCTCGTTGAAATCGTTGGGACGGACGGCGAATTCACGATGGACGAGATCAGCTACCAGATCCGCAACATCATCGTGCAGGAGTTTTCTCGCACTATTGCAAGGGCAGGCATCCCGGTGCTCGACATGGCGGCCAACACGCGCGAGCTGGGGCAGCTTCTGGGCAAAGAGATCGCTCCGAAACTGGCCGAATACGGGCTGGAGTTGCCCGAGCTCTACATCGAGAACATCTCGCTGCCTCCGGCGGTCGAAGCGGTGCTCGACAAACGGTCGTCGATGGGTGTGATCGGAAATCTCAACGAATACATGCAGTTCCAGGCGGCCGAAGCGCTGGGCAAGGAGGGCGCTGGTGCGGCGGCTATTCAGGCCGGATTGGGTGCCGGGTTGGGTATGCAGATCGGACATGCCGCAGCGCAAGGTGGCCCCTGGGGCGGCACCCGCCAGATCGAAGGGGCGGCCCCGGTGTCGCGCCAGATGGCGCCACCACCGCCGCCGGTTGAACATGTCTGGCACGTCGCAGAGAACGGCGAAACCAAGGGTCCGTTTTCGAAAGCCGCACTGGGCCGAATGGCTGCAGAGGGAGATCTGACTCGTGACAGCTATGTCTGGACACCGGGCCAGGACGGCTGGATGAAGGCAGACGACGTCATGGAACTGGCGCAGCTCTTCACCGTCCTGCCGCCACCCCCGCCGGGCGCGTAAGGCTGACACTGCGCCGAATGCATATTTGAAAAAAGAAGAACCAGGGGACAGGGCATTTGTCTGAGGATACGCTGACCGCACCGATCGAAGAACATCGGTTCCCCTGTGACAATTGCGGTGCCGACTTCCGTTTTGATCCCGGAAACGGACGCCTCTTGTGTGACCACTGCGGCAACACAAGCGATATCGAAGGCGCAGGTCCCTGGGGCGGAGATACTATCCGCGAGATCGATTTCGAGGCAGCCATCGCAGACCGCCTGCCAGCGCAGGAAATGGAAGAGACGCGCGTATCGCAATGCCCCAATTGCGCCGCGCAGGTCGAATTCGACCCCGGTGTTCACGCCGCCGAATGCCCGTTCTGCGCCACACCCGTGGTCGCAGACACCGGACGCAACCGGCATATCAAGCCCAAGGGCCTGCTGCCCTTTGCCCTTGACGAAGAACACGCGCGCCGGGCGATGACGGACTGGTTGGGCCGTCTGTGGTTCGCACCCAACGGTCTGCAGGACTACGCCCGCAAAGGGCGGAAAATGACGGGCATCTACGTGCCCTACTGGACCTTCGATGCGGACACGAAATCCGCCTACAGGGGGGAACGCGGGACGGTTTATTACGAAAACCGTCGCGTGACGCGAAACGGGAAAACCGAAACCGTGCGCGTGGCCAAGGTCCGATGGCGGCCCGCCTCCGGGCGGGTGGCGCGGTTCTTTGATGACGTGCTGGTCCTGGCCTCACAATCCCTTCCGAAGCGCTATACCGACGCATTGGGTCCGTGGGACCTGTCCGAGATGGAACCCTATAATCCCGAGTTCCTCGCGGGATTCCGGGCCGAGGCGTATACCGTTGACCTCAAAGAGGGATATGTCGAGGCACGTCAGTATATGGATCGGGTGATCACGCGGGATGTGAAGTTCGATATCGGCGGCGATCGCCAGCGGGTGCATCACGTGGACACCCGCGTGTCAGACGTGACATTCAAGCATGTGCTCTTGCCGATCTGGCTGGCGGCCTATCGCTATCGCGGGAAAAGCTATCGATTTGTCGTGAACGGCCGCACAGGCGCGGTTCAGGGCGAGCGCCCTTGGTCGGCGTGGAAAATCGCCTTTGCGGTGATGTTGGGCCTGATCGTCGCAGCAGGGGTTGGCTATGTGGTGGCGATGAACCAGTAGTTCAATAGCAGGCCCGTTTGGTTCAGACGAGCAACCCGCCGTCGGTATCGTCGCCCGCTTCTTCCAGCAGCACGCTCATGTCCGGAACGGTGATGTGGCGTTTGCCTTCCAATGTGATGACACCGTCCTTCCGCAGCGCGGACATCTGTCGTGACACTGTCTCAAGCGTCAGGCCAAGATAATCCGCCATCGCCTCGCGGGTCAGCGGCAGGTCGAACGTCACAGCACCGGAAAGTCTGGCCATGTTCAGCGATGCGTCACGGCGCGCCACGATAGACAGGAGCGATGCAATCTTCTCCCGCGCTGTCTTGCGGCCCAGAACGAGCATCCACTCGCGGGCTGCATCCAGCTCATCAAGCGTCATCTGCAAAAGCCGCTGCGCAATATGCGGTGTCTTTTCCATCAGCTCTTCAAACGGTGCCTTGCGGAAGCAGCACATGACGACGTCGGTGGTCGCCACCACGTCGTAGGCCGCAGTGTTCCGACCGGGGCGCCCAACGAAATCACTGGGCAGCAACAGGCCCACCATCTGGGTGCGGCCGTCTTCCATGGTTTGCGTGAGCGACGCAATGCCCGACACGACGGAGCCGACAAAATCCATCTTGTCCCCGGACCAGATCACGGTCTGTCCGGCTTCGAAACGGCGGTAGTATTTGATATCTTCCAGCCGCTCCAACTCGTCGGTTTCGCACCGTGCACATACAGCGCGATGCCTTATCGGGCATTCACTGCAGTCTTGCGCGACAGATAAACTGTTTTGGTTCAGCATGACCTAACCATCTTGATCTGTATCAATGCCGCTCCCCAGCACCGTGAATTAAACGTAAGCACATGGCATCCAGAACACAACTTTCCCGTTTGGGTTTATTTGACGCGAAGGTCCCTCGCTACACGAGTTACCCGACGTCTCCGCATTTCAAAAACGACGTAAATGCTGACGATTTCGCATCCTGGATCGCAGATATTCCTGAAAATTCAGCGATTTCCCTGTATCTACATGTGCCATTTTGTCGCCGCCTGTGCTGGTTCTGCGCGTGCCGGACCCAAGGAACGGCGACCGGAGAGCCGGTTGGTGCCTATATCGAGACGCTGAAGGACGAACTTGTTCTTCTCAAACAATATTTGCCGAAAGGCGTGCGGTTGTCCCGCCTGCATTGGGGCGGCGGGACGCCAACGCTGATGCAACCCGACCATGTGCGGGATCTCGCTGTCGCCGTACGTGAAGTGGCCGATTTTGACGAGGATTACGAGTTTTCCGTCGAAATCGATCCGAACGAAATCGATGGCGCACGTCTGGATGCTCTATTCGAAAGCGGTATGAACCGTGCATCCGTCGGGGTGCAGGATTTTGATCCAGACATCCAGCAAACGATTGGTCGTGAACAGAGTTTTGAGACGACCAAGCGCGCGATCGACATGATCCGCGACCGCGGTATCCACAGCCTGAACGCCGATATCCTCTACGGACTGCCGGGTCAGTCGCGAAACCGCATTGTCGATTCGGTGCAGAAGCTCTTGTCGCTGTCGCCGGACCGCGTGGCGCTTTACGGCTATGCCCACGTTCCCTGGATGGCCAAACGCCAGCAGATGATCCCGTCAGATTCGCTGCCACGTCCGGACGAACGGCTCGATTTGTTCGAAGCGGCGCGCAAGCTCTTTGTGTGGGACGGGTACGATGAAATCGGCATCGACCATTTCGCGACGAAAACGGACGGGCTCTCCGTCGCCGCCCGGAAAGGGACCTTGCGTCGCAACTTCCAAGGCTACACCGACGACACATCCGAAGTGCTTGTGGGCATCGGCGCGTCGTCGATTTCGAAATTCCCACAGGGCTTTGCCCAGAACGCGCCCGCAACGGGGGCCTACACCAAGGCGGTCCGAGACGGGACATTCGCAACGGTGCGCGGTCACGCCCTCACGCCGCAGGACAAGCTACGTTCCCGCATGATCGAGATGCTGATGTGTGACTTCCACGTGCGCACGGATGAGTTGCTTCGCGATTTCGATACCAGTCAGGATGAGCTCCGCGACCTCTACCAAAGGGCCAACTCAGAGTTCGAAGACCTGCTGACGATCAATCACACCGGTCTGTCAGTGCCACAAGATGCGCGCGCGCTCACACGCATGATTGCTCGCAGTTTCGACGCCTATGAACTGTCCTCTGCGGGACACAGCTCGGCCATCTAACTCGCCAGATCGAAAGCCGCGGCCATCAGGGTTTTCGTGTAGTCTGTCTTCGGATCGGTAAAAATCTCGTCCGCCGATCCGTATTCCACGACATCCCCCGTCCGCATCACGATGACCTTGTGCGACATCGCGCGGACGACCTTCAGGTCGTGACTGATAAAGAGATAAGCGAGGTCGTACTTCCGCTGCAGATGCCGCAGAAGGTTCACGATCTGCACCTGCACGGTCATGTCCAAAGCCGATGTTGGCTCGTCCAGTACCACCAGCTTCGGCCGTAGTACCATCGCGCGGGCAATCGCGATGCGCTGCCTCTGACCACCCGAAAACTCGTGCGGGTAGCGATGCATCGTCGCCGGGTCGAGGCCAACTTCGGTCATGACCTCAGTCACCAATTCGCGGTCCGAGCGCCCGTCGGGAGACCCATGCACTCCCAGCCCTTCGGCGATGATCTGTTCGCAGGTCATCCGGGGGCTGAGCGATCCGTACGGGTCCTGAAACACGATCTGCATCTCGCTGCGCAGCCGCCGCAATTCCCGTGTCGACCAATCCCGCACGTTCTGACCGCGGAAGGTGATGCCACCTTCGGACTGGATCAATCGCATGATCGCAAGGGCCAGCGTTGTCTTTCCCGAGCCAGACTCACCCACGATCCCGACGGTCTCCCCGGCACGCACGGCAATCGAGGCATCGTTCACGGCTTTGACGTAACCCACGGTGCGCTTGAGAAATCCGCGCTGGATCGGAAACCAGATCTTGAGGTTGTCGGTCCGCGCGATTTCCTCGGCGTCGGTTTTGACGGGATCGGGCGATCCGGTCGATTCCGCACTCAATAGCATCTGCGTATAGCGGTGCTGCGGATTGCTGAAGATTTCGTGTGTTGGTCCGGTCTCGACAATCTCGCCGTCCTTCATCACGCACACGCGGTCCGCGATCTTGCGTACGATGCCAAGATCGTGGGTGATAAACAGCAGGCTCATGTCCTCGCTGGCTTTTAACTCGGCCAACAGCTCAAGGATTTGCGCCTGAATTGTCACGTCCAGTGCAGTCGTCGGCTCGTCCGCGATCAGCAGATCCGGCCCGTTCGCCAGCGCCATCGCAATCATCACGCGCTGGCGTTGACCGCCCGAAAGCTGGTGTGGATACGCGCCCAGCCGCGTCTCAGGATCGCGAATGCCCACCTTGGTCAAAAGCTCAAGGATCCGCGCGCGTGCCGCATCCCCGGTCAACCCCTGGTGCAGGGCGAGGGACTCGGACAACTGCCGCTCCAGCGTGTGCAGCGGATTGAGGGACGTCATCGGCTCCTGAAAGATGAAGCTGATGTCGTTGCCCCGGATCTTGCGCAAAAGCGCGTCCGACGCGCCGACCATCTCTTCGCCGTCATAGGTCACCGACCCTTCGACCATTGCCGCGTCCCCCAGAAGCGACACGGTCGAGAGTGCGGTCACCGATTTGCCAGACCCCGACTCGCCCACAAGCGCCACGGTTTCCCCGCGCTGAATGGCAAAGGAAACGCCGCGCACGGCAGGAAAGATCTGACCGTCCTGCCGAAAGCTGACGCGCAGGTCACTCACTTCGAGGATGTTGGTCATTGGAACGTTTTCCTCGGGTCAAACGCGTCGCGCACGCCTTCGAAGATGAACACCAGCAGCGACAGCATGAAGGCAAACACAAAGAACGCGGTAAAGCCCAGCCACGGGGCCTGCAGGTTCTGCTTGGCCTGCAACGTCAGCTCGCCCAGTGACGGCGCCGAAGACGGCAAACCGAAGCCAAGGAAATCCAGACCGGCAAGCGTGCTAATCGTGCCCGTCACGATGAACGGCAGCATCGTCAGGGTCGCCACCATCGCGTTCGGAAGCATATGCCGGAACATGATCGTCGCGTTTGATACGCCCAGGGCCTTCGCCGCTCGCACATATTCAAGGTTCCGCGCACGCAGGAACTCTGCCCGGACCACACCCACCAGCGCGGTCCAGCCGAACAGCACTGTCAAAAACACAAGGAGCCAGAAACTGCGCCCCAATATCGCGAAGAGAATGATGATAATGTAAAGCGATGGCGTGGATGACCATATCTCGATGATCCGCTGGAAGATGAGGTCCAGCCAGCCTCCGAAATAGCCCTGTAATGCGCCCGCCACGATGCCGACCACACTGGCCAGCACCGTCACGATCAGCGTGAACAGGATCGACAATCGGAACCCGTAGATCACCCGCGCCATGACATCGCGTTTGGTGTCGTCCGTGCCCAGCCAGTTCTGCTCTGACGGGGGCAGCGGGGCGGCACCGGGGCGGTCCACGGGGGTCTGGTAGTCATACGGAATGACCGGCCAAAGCGCCCAGCCTTTGTAGAAATCGCCATCCGGAACGAAGCCTTCATCGACCTGTTGGATCAGGCCCTCGGGATCGTCGAAACACTCTTCCAATCCGCCGGTTCGGATCAGGCACTTCACTTCCGGGTCGCGATAGGCGGCCTCTGTCCTGAAGTCTCCGCCAAATTCGGTTTCAGCGTAGAAATTGAAAACCGGCATATAAAGCTCGCCGCGATACTGGACGAGGATCGGCTTGTCGTTCGCAATGAATTCAGCAAACAGCGACAGCCCGAACAGCACGCAAAAGATGATGAGCGACCAGAACGCGCGCCGATTGCGTTTGAAGTTGTTCCAACGGCGCTGGTTCAGCGGTGACAGCGTGAACATGCTCCGCTTTGGCGCGACAGGTACTGCAGGCGACGGTTCGGTCACGATGCCGGGACGATCGGGTTCAGGTTGCGCAACCATCGCCTCAGCCCTCCCGCCGCTCGAAGTCGATCCGCGGATCGACAAGCACATACATCAGGTCCGAAATGATCCCGACAACGAGGCCGATCAGGCCGAAGACAAACAGCGTGCCAAAGATCACCGGGTAATCGCGCGCGACGGCCGCCTCGAACCCAAGACGGCCAAGACCATCAAGCGAGAAGATCGTCTCAATGATAAGCGACCCCGAGAAGAAGACACCGATGAACACCGCCGGGAAACCGGCAATCACGATCAGCATCGCGTTGCGGAACACATGACCGTAAAGGACCTTGTTCTCGGGCAATCCCTTCGCCCGCGCGGTGATGACGTACTGTTTCTTGATCTCGTCCAGAAAGCTGTTCTTGGTCAGCAATGTCAGCGTGGCGAAGGCCGAAATTGTGGACGCCAACACGGGCAAGAAGATGTGCCACGCGTAATCCGCGATCTTGGCGAAGAAGGACAGTTCATCAAAATTCTCCGATGTCAGTCCCCGTAGTGGGAAGATCTGGAAATACGATCCGCCTGCAAACAGCACGAGAAGCAGGATCGCAAACAGGAACCCAGGAATGGCATAGGCCACGATGATGGCGCCTGACGTCCACGTGTCGAACGGCGTTCCGTCCTTGACGGCTTTGCGAATGCCCAAGGGGATCGAGACGATATAGGCGATGAGCGTTGACCACAGACCGAGTGAGATCGACACCGGCATCTTCTCCAGTACCAGCTCCATCACCCCAATAGACCGGAAATAACTCTCTCCGAAATCGAGCCGGATGTAGTTCCACATCATCATGCCGAACCGCTCTAGCGCGCCAATGGTCTCTTTCGTACAGGCCGGATCGTCGAGGTCCGGCTCCCCTGTAAAGCCTTCCTCACAAACGATGCGTGCGAAGCCGAACTCGACTTCCAGCGTTTCAATGAATTCCTTGGGAAGTCCGCGCGCGCCGATGTAGTCGCTGTCAGAGCCGAAGGTCTCCTCGGCATTCTGATTGCCGCCGCCATCGCCCGAGAAACTGCTGAAAACATCGCCTTCGCCCTGGAACCGGGCCAGAGTCTGTTCGATAGGCCCGCCCGGCACGAACTGCGTCAGCGCGAAGTTGATGATCATGATCCCAAGAAGCGTGGGAATAATCAGCAACAGGCGTCGAAGGATGTAGGCTCCCAAGGGTCTGTTACCTCAATGCGCCAGCGGCCCGAAGCGCCTGGTACTTTTCTTCATTGAACCACCAGAAATCCAGCACACCCAGCGCAAGCGAAGGAAGCTCTTCTGGTCGCTCGAACATGTCGTAATAGGCAATCCAATAGGCTGGGACATATCCTGCGTGCGCAATGACGCGCTCATACCTCAATGCACGATCCAGCGCGGTCATCGCGATGATCTCTTCCTCACGCGACTCTGCCGCCAACGCTGCTTCGATGATCGCGTCCACCATTGGGCTTTGGATCGCAGCAGGGTTCCACGACGACACTTCCGCCGTCTCGGACCCGAACAGCTGTTTCAGACCCGTGCCGATTGTCGAGAAGGTTTGGATGCGGGTGTGTATGAGGTCGTAATCCTTGTCGAGGAACCGCTGCTGTCCTTGTGCGCTGTCCACCGCGTTAGCGTTCACCTCGATGCCCCAGTCTCGCAGCGTGTTCACAAAAGTCTCTATGGTGGCCTGCCGCGTGTCGTCCCAGGTCGACAGGACAAGGAAGTCGAGTGACATCTGCTCACCCGCTTCATTCACCATGCGGCCCTGATCGTCGACGGTCCAACCGGCTTCGGCGAGGATGCGAAGCGCCTGCCGTTTGTTGCGGCGGTCGACCGGGGTGTCCTTGTTCGACGTGTGCGCCATGACGACCGGCTCGGTCAGGATTTCAGGCGGAACGACATCGCCAAGTGATTGGAAAAAGGCAAGTTCTTCGCCTTCCGGCACGCCTGTGGCTTCCCACTCTTGCCCTTGTGCAAACGAGTTTCGCTGAGTGGTCAGGTCAAACTCCAAAGACTCGCGCGTCCATTCATAGTTGAACGCCAGCGTCAGCGCGTGGCGCACGTCGCGATTGTCGACCGGTGCGCGCAGGGTGTTGAAGATCACTCCGGTGTTCACGGGTGCCGTCTGGTCGGGGATCGATTCCTTGACCACGTGCCCGTCGTTGAGCGCGGGGAAGTCGTAGCCAGTGGCCCATCGCTTGCTCGATCCTTCTGATCGGAACGTGTACTCGCCCGCTTTAAACGCTTCGAACTCTGCCGTGGCATCGGCAAAATACTCGATCCGAATGCGGTCGAAATTGTGTCGACCGACATTCGCCGGATGATCCCAGCCCCAGTAATTGGGGTTCTTTTCATAAACCACGAAGCGATTGAACTCGTAGTCACCCACTTGGTAAGGGCCTGTTCCCATCGGCGACAGCACGGACGGCTCATCCAGACGTTCGCCCGTTTCCTTGTACCACTCCTCCGACAGCACAACCATTCCGCCCACCTGACTGATGAGCGACCGTCGCGAGATGCCGTCGACGAACTTGTAGCGCAGCGTATAGTCGTCGATCACCTCGACGCCTTCGATCCGCTCGCTCACCGAGCGAGAGAACGACCGGATACCCTGCTCGATGAACAGGTTGAACGTGAATGCGGCATCTTGCGCCCGCAGTGGCGCACCGTTGCGAAAGACCACGTCATCGCGCAGGTGGAACACGCACCATTCCTTGGATTTCGGGTACTCGACCTCGCGCGCGATCAGGCAATACTGGTCGGTGAGGGAGTCCGCCGGGAC
The DNA here is from genome assembly GCF_900129875.1 of Marivita hallyeonensis. GTDB lineage: Bacteria > Pseudomonadota > Alphaproteobacteria > Rhodobacterales > Rhodobacteraceae > Marivita > Marivita hallyeonensis. Next base: position 308,277 of record NZ_FQXC01000001.1, read on the forward strand.
CGGTGCCCCCCAGGTCGCGCCGGCAAGAAGGGATTCGCCCACCACGTCCGAATTGGTTTCCGGATTGCCGCGCCAAGCCCACCGGTTGAACCCGTCGAACGTCCCGCGCGAACTTAGAACGATCTCTCCGCCCTTGGGCGCGTTCGGATTGACGTAATCGAAATGTGCAAAACCGGGCGGGTACTGAAGGTCGCCAAAGAACGAATAGCCATGCGCGCGGATGATTTCGTCATCACCGCTGTGGCTTTCGGCCCATGCCATTCTGCCCGTGGCGCCAGCAGTTGCGGCGACCGCGCTGCCTCCCAACAATTTCAGCGTGTGACGCCGGTCGATGTCCTGTGTGAATGGCCATCTGCTCTTGTTGGGCATGCTGCACTCTCCCTTGCTCACTGCGCGCGTTTTTCTGAGGCTACAATGTAAGGTAAAGAACGCAATCGCCCACATTCAAGTTCGGATTGGGATTACCCCCGCCACATTGGCGTGAGGAAACGCGAATGTGAAATGAAAACGCCGCCCAGTGGGCGGCGCTGAAAAGCAGTGGTTTCGGCGATCAGTTCGCCAGGCTGTCAAGATACGCCAGCAGGTCCAGCCGGTCTTCCTGATCGGTCAGGCGATAGTTCATCGACGTGCCCGGATAAACATCCGACGGGTTGATCAGCCAGTCGTTCAGCTTTTCCACGGTCCATACGTCGCCGTCCACACCGGCCAGTGCGGAGGAGTAGTTGTAGTCGCCCACGGCACCCACTTCGCGTCCTACAAGGCCAACAAGGTGCGGGCCGGTGCCGTTGCGCTCTTCGTCGATCGCGTGGCACGCGCGGCATTTGCCCCACTGGCGCTCACCGCGGCCCGCATCCGCGGCCGCGAACATCTCTTCGAAGCTCATCTCAACGACTTCTTCCGCAGGCTCGCCATCGTCAACTTCGATTACGTAGACTGCAACGGCTTCGCCATGGTCGCCACCCACATGGTACAGTGTCTCTGCCGCCCACTTGCCCAGAAGAAAGATCAAAAGCGCGCCGCAAAAGCTGCCGACGATCTTTGTGAATGTCATTGTGTCGAACATTATGGTCGTACCCGTCGCTAAAGTTCCGTGCGTATCGCGCGGGTATCTATTGCTTCCCCTAGGCCAAGGCAAGGTGTAGAAGCCGCGACCAAACGCCCGCCGGGACAGATTTGTCGGAGCCTCTATGACCAATGCCATCGCTTTCCAGGGAGAGCTGGGAGCCTACTCGCACGAGGCGTGCCGCGATGCCCGTCCCGGAATGGACCCGTATCCCTGTCGAACCTTCGAAGAGGTGATCAAGGCGGTGCAAACCGGCAAGGCCGATCTGGCCATGCTGCCGGTCGAGAACACGATCTACGGTCGCGTCGCCGACATTCACCGTCTCCTGCCCGAAAGCGGTCTGAAGATCGTCGATGAGGCGTTCGTCCGCGTCCATATCAACCTGCTGGGCGTGCCGGGGGCAAAGCTCGAAGACGTGACCGAAGCGCATTCGCACGTCGTTCTCCTGCCGCAATGCGCCAAATTCTTGGCCGAGCACGGCATTCGCGGTCGGGTAAATGCCGACAACGCTCGCGCCGCCCGCGAAATTGCCGAACGCGGCGACAAGAGCGCCGCCGCACTGGCAAGCGAACTGGCAGGCGAAATCTACGGCCTGAACGTTCTTGCCCGCCATATCGAGGATACCGACAGCAACACCACGCGCTTTCTCTTGATGGCCCGCGACGGCGACCAGTCCCGGCGCGGCGATCATGGTATGATGACCACTTTCGTCTTCCGCGTCCGCAACATCCCGGCCGCACTCTATAAGGCCATGGGCGGCTTTGCGACGAACGGGGTCAACATGACCAAGCTCGAATCCTACATGGTCGACGGCAGCTTCTCGGCCACCCAGTTCTATGCCGATATCGAAGGCCACCCTGAAGACCCGCCAGTCGCCCGCGCGCTCGAGGAACTCGACTACTTCACAAGCATGCTCGACATCCTCGGAACGTATCCGAGGGATCCCCGGCGAGATTGACGCTTCTCAGATCGTTCCGAATCTGCAATCCTGCAACCTAGGGGTGCAAGATATCGGAGAGGTATGACCTATGACGAAGCACGTTCTTGCTGCCGCACTGCTTGCAGTGGTTTCAATTCCAACAAACGAGGCCCTTGCGGCCAATGTCGGACAGGATGCAATCGACGCCTGTATCGATCAAATCCGCGCTGTGGGCGGGCCGGACGGGCAAAGCGGGACCGTGCTGTCCTCCGAATTCTCAGAAGCCAATTCGCTGGTCATGTTCCGCGACAGCGGTGAAACCGTGTGGCGCTGCCTTGTCTCGAACGACGGGGTCGTGGCGGATCTTTCCGTCGCTCAGGCCGCAGATGATGGCGACGGCGCCATGGCGGGCGCTCCGAGCTCCGCCGGATCAGGCTCGGAACGCGTATCGTTTCCGGCAGGTGCGTCAGGCACAGAGCTGACCGGATCGCTACTTCCGCAGGAAAGCCGCCGCTATCTCCTCGGTGCGAATGCGGGACAGACCCTTTACGTGCGTGTCGCAGCCAACGGTCCCGACATGACCTATGTGATCTTCAATCCCGATGGATCGGTTCTGCTTGATGAAACAAGTGCCTCCAACGAATACCGCGGGGAGCTTTGGCAGTCGGGCGACCACATGGTCGAGGTCTACAACATGGCGAACGGCGCGCAGTCCTACGACGTGATCTTTGGGATTGAGTGACGCGGTTCTTTTTCGAGAACGGACACAGGAGACACGCATGACACATGTCACAAGAATAGCGTTTGCAACTGCTGCGCTTGCCGCGGTCGCAGGGTGCGTGGAAACCACGGAAACTGTCGGTCAGCCTGCCGTCGGAAGCGCAAGCGACCTTTCGGCATTCGAAGGCGCGCGCGCCGGTCAGGCCGAGATGGGCATACAAAACCTTGGTTACGAACTCATCCGCACCGAGGGTCTCACCGCGTACTGGTTCAATCGCGAGACGGGTGCCTGCGCGGAAATCACAACATCTGATGGTCGGTACAGCGACGTGACGATGCTGCCTGCTGAGGATTGCTGACATTTGTAAGTGGGTCCTCCGGATCGCCGTGGTCGCTTACCTCGCGGCACTAATATTGCTCCTGATCGGAACCTTCGGGCTTTTCGGTCAGGACCGCGACCCTCTGGCCGGCGTCTTTCTCATGCCGCTTGGCTTGCCGTGGGTTCTCTGGATGGATGACCTACCAGAACCGCTTTTACCCTGGGCCGCAGCGCTGGCGCCTGTGATCAATCTCGCGCTAATCGCGGCGCTGTGCCGGCGTTTCGGGCGTCGGTCATGAAAACCTGAAGGAAATGCCATGACACATGATCTCGTCCACGCAGTGATCACCGGAGCTCTCGTGTTTTCGGTAATGATGGGCTTGCAGAAAGCGGGTCTCTACAAGCCCCACAAGGAAGGCGGCCCGAGATGGAGCTGGCCTTTGTTCTTCGGGGTCGCCGTATCGGTCTTCATCCTGAACCTGATTTGGCCATAAGGTCAGGGTGGGGTTGCGAAGACCCTGCGGCGAAAACCGAATGCGGTTTCGCACAAGAAAGACGCGGTAACGCCAGTTTGCAAAGCTTAACGCGCTGTTAACCGAGTTTGCAAAATTAGGTCCGGATCGGACCCATTGTTTCGCGCGCGAAACATTTTGCGCCCAGGAAGATCCGTTTTCATGTCAGATCAAAAGCCCAGCCGCCCCTTCGTGGCGCAGGAGCGCCACTTTGGTTTCGATCCCGCCGCTGCCTGAGTATCCGCCGAGCCCATTGGCGCCGAGGACCCGGTGGCACGGAATGATAATGGGCAAGGGGTTGCCGCCGCAGGCCTGACCGATGGCTTGCGCCGGGACGCCAAGCTGTTCTGCCAGGTCGCCATATGTTCGCGTCTCGCCAAACGGAATGCCTGCCATCGCGGCGCAGACTGTTTGCTGGAACTCCGAACAGCGCAGCCGGATCGGCACCGTGAACTCCGTCAATTCACCGGCGAAATACAACTCCAGCTGCTCGATCGCTCGGCGCAGGATCGGCGTGTCGTCCATCCCGCCCTTGCGCCACTCAAGCGCCAGTACACCGCTTGTTCCGGCAATCGCCGTCAGGTCACCGACCGGGGAGGGCATGGACCGTTCAAACCGACTCATGCAGGCAGGCCCAAGCGGATCGGGCCCTTGGCAATGACCGGATCGACCGGCTTCCCTTTTTGTGTCGCTCGCAGCGAAAGGTCTGCCGCAACGCGACGCACGTCCGGCATCAAGGGTCGCCAGTCCGCCGCCAATCGCCGGGCTGCTTCGGATGGACAGAAGGTCTTGCCGCTCCCGCGCTGGTGCGCGAGGTCCAGAAGGACGTCGGCGATTTCGGCATCACTCGGGCCCAAAACGCCGTCTTTCCACGGTGACACGCCCATTCGCGTCGGCGCGCGCGATGAAAAGGTCGCCATAGTCGAGGGGGGCTGGTTGGGGCAGCGAGAAACTGTCCCAGATGCTTTGGATGTTGCCCTTGTTGCCGATCCAGATAACCGATCGCCCGACGGCCTCCCGCGCGAGGCGTGGGGCCGGGTTTTCCTGCGGACGACGTTCGATGGGCAGACCGCGGGCGTCAGACAACGGCGCCGCGGTATCGAGATTGCGCTGAATGCTGGGGCTGTAGATCGCGTCGAGCGGATCGCCCTCAAGCGCCGCCACCAACGCCCGCGAACGTTCAAGTCCCTTGGCATTCAGGTTCTCGCCGTCCCGGTCGCTGTGCCGGACAACGATCAGCGTCGTGTTGGGGGCAAGGCGGACGGACCCCGGCGTGGTGCACCCTGCGACAGCAAGCGCGGTGAGCGATGACAGAAAGAAGCGGCGGTGCATGTCGGCCTCCGGCGTTTCCCGAAGCCTAATCCACCGCCGCCTTTTCGATCAAGGGTCAGCCCAAGGCCTCGTTACAGCGGCTGCAGGTGCCGGGGTGCTGGTGTCTGCCCACATCCGGCAGAATTTTCCAGCAGCGCTGACACTTCTCGCCCTCGGCCTTTTCGAACACCACGCCCACGCCATCGACTTCCGGCATCCGGAACGCTTCGGCCGGGGCCGGGTCGCCGGTCAACTGGATGGCGGAGGTGATGCAGATGTCGTCGAAATTGACCGATTTCAGCGCGGCGAGCATCTCGGCATCCTCGATATGCACCACCGGGGCCGCCTCAAGCGACGCGCCGATCACCTTGTCCGTGCGTTGCACCTCCAGCGCGGCGGTTACGGCGCGACGGGCACGGCGTACCTTGGCCCATTTCGCAGCGAGCGCTTTATCGCGCCAATCTGCGGGCGTCTCGGGGATGTCCTGCAAATGGATCGACGAGTCCTCACCCGGGAAGCGGTCAAGCCAGACGTCTTCCATCGTGAAAACCAGCACAGGCGCGAGCCACGTGGTCAGGCGGTGGAACAGGATGTCCATCACCGTCCGCGCGGCTCGGCGGCGCGGGGTGTCGCCGTCACAATACAATGCGTCTTTGCGGATGTCGAAGTAGAAGGCGCTGAGTTCCACCGTGCAGAAGTTGAACAACTGCTGGAACACACCCTGGAAATCGTAGGCGTCGTAGCCTTTGCGCACGACCTCGTCGAGTTCCGCCAGACGGTGCAGAACGTAACGCTCCAATTCCGGCATGTCCGCGGGGTCAACACGATCCGCTTCGCTGAAATGCGACAGAGCACCCAGCATGAACCGCATCGTGTTGCGCAGACGGCGGTAGCTGTCGGCGACGCCTTTCAGGATCTCTGGACCGATCCGCAAGTCAGCGGTGTAGTCGGCCTGCGCCACCCAGAGCCGCAGGATGTCCGCGCCGTATTGCTTGGTCACGTCCTCCGGCGCAACGGTATTGCCGAGCGACTTGGACATCTTGTTGCCCTTCTCGTCGAGCGTGAAGCCGTGGGTGAGCACGCCGCGATAGGGCGCGCGGCCCCGCGTGCCGCAGGCTTGCAGCATGGACGAGTGGAACCACCCCCGGTGCTGGTCGGTGCCTTCGAGGTAAAGATCGGCCAGCCCGTCCTCGGACCCATCCTCACGGTCGCGCAGAACGAAGGCGTGAGTCGACCCGCTATCGAACCAGACGTCGAGGATGTCGAACACCTGTTCCCAGTCGTCCGGATTGTAGTCATTGCCCAGGAACCGCTCTTTCGCGCCATGCTTGTACCATGCGTCCGCGCCTTCGGCTTCGAATGCCTCAAGCACCCGCTTGTTCACCGTTTCGTCGCGCAACAGGAAGTCGTCGTCGGTGGGCAGCGCGCCTTTCTTGACGAAACACGTCAGCGGCACCCCCCACGCGCGCTGGCGCGACAGCACCCAGTCGGGACGCGCTTCGATCATCGAATAAAGACGATTGCGCCCGGTCTGCGGGGTCCATTTGACCAGTTGGTCGATAGAGGTCAGCGCCCGTTGGCGGATCGTCTTGCCGTAGGTGTCCTGCCCGTCGCCCACTTCCTTGTCGATGGCGGCAAACCATTGCGGCGTGTTGCGGTAGATGACAGGAGCCTTGGAGCGCCACGAGTGCGGGTAGCTGTGGGTCATGCGGCCACGCGCGAGCAAGCCGCCCACCTCGACCAGCTTGTCGATCACGGCCGTGTTGGCCTTGCCTTCCTTGCCCTTGTGGTCGAGCACCTTGAGGCCCGCGAAGAACGGGACGTGCGGCAGAAACTCGGATTCCTCGCCCACATTGTGCGTCATTCGGTCCATCCAGCCGCGCGCGACGAAGGCGTCGTAGTCTTCCTGACCGTGGCTTGGCGCGGTGTGGACGAAACCGGTGCCCGCATCGTCGGTGACGTGATCGCCGTCGATCATCGGGACCTCGTAGTCCCAAAACCCTTCCGCTCCTTCGGCACCGTGGAACGGGTGGATCAGTGACAGCGCGCCCAATTCGTCGGCGGACACATCGCGCAGGCGGCGGTACATCGTTGGCTCCAGACGGGCTTTGGCGAGAACGTCTTCGGCCAGAGCGTCGGCCAAAAGGTAGCGATCTCCGATCCGCGCCCAGCATTCCTCAGGACGGCCTGTGACTTCGTACAGGCCGTAGGAAATGGTGTGGTTGTATGCGACGGCCTTGTTCGATGGGATTGTCCAAGGTGTCGTCGTCCAGATAACAACCTTAACGCCTTGCAAATCACCCGTTCCGTTGGTTGCTTTGAACGGCACCCAGATCGTATGGGATTTGTGGTCGTGATACTCGATCTCGGCCTCGGCCAGCGCGGTCTTTTCCACAGGCGACCACATCACGGGTTTCGACCCCTGATACAAAGTGCCGGTCATCAGGAACTTCTGGAATTCCTCCGCGATGATCCGCTCGGCGCGGTAGTCCATCGTGAGGTAGGGCTTTTCCCATTTACCGGTCACACCGAGGCGCTTGAATTCGTCGCGCTGGATGTCGATCCAGCCCTCGGCGAACTCGCGGCACTCCTGCCGGAACTCGACCACGTCGACGTCGTCCTTGTTTTTGCCCTTGGAGCGGTACTTTTCCTCGATCTTCCATTCGATGGGCAGACCGTGACAGTCCCAGCCGGGGATGTAGCGCGCGTCGCGGCCCATCATTTGCTGTGAGCGGACGACCATGTCCTTGAGGATCTTGTTCAGCGCGTGGCCGATATGAAGGTGGCCGTTGGCGTAGGGCGGGCCGTCATGAAGGGTAAAGGGCTGGCGTCCGTTGGCCTTGTCGCGCAGGCGGTCGTAGATGCCCATCTTCTCCCATCTCTCAAGCCATTCGGGCTCGCGCTTGGGCAGGCCCGCGCGCATGGGGAAATCGGTTTTGGGCAGGTTCAGCGTGTCTTTATAGTCAGGTGTTTCGGCGCACATGTGGGGCGTCCTCAGAATGCGTATCGGTCAGATGTGAGAGGATCGGCGCGGGTGTCCATACGCCTTGTCCCGGCGGCTCGTGTCGTCAGAGCGCCGGGCATGTAATTCGAATAATGATCGCATATGCGTACATCATGGCGGGGCTTATAGGGTTGCGTGAACCATACGTCCAGAGGGCGACGCCCGGCCAAAACCCGCGCAAAACCGGGGCTTGTCATGAGTGGGACTTCGCCGGGTGACGTCCGTGAAGGAAAAGCCGCCAAAACATGCCGATCCTGATCTGCGAATCCAGCCGGAAATGGCCGGAATCCCGGGTCGTGTGCGTTGTGAATGGCCCCGCTTTTGACCGGGGTCATACTCGCTCTTGTCCGGCGGGTGTGGCCGAATACGTCGGCACGCCGCGCCATGGTAAGAGAGAAAGGACATGCCCATGTCTTACGAGTCTGACTATCGCTACCGAGAGCAGGCTGGCAAAAGCGCCGGTCGGGCGGAACGGCACCACCCCATGGATTTGCCGTCAGGCGGCGGGTCTGCCAAAGGTCTGCTGATCGCCGCCATCGCCATTGTCGCATTCATTGCCTTCGTCGCGCTGGTCTCGGTCGGCGGCGGGTCTGACGGCACTGCGCCGTCGGTCGACGGCGAAACCACGCAAACCACACCCGAAGCCGGGACGGCCATCGAAACGGCGCCGACAACAGCCCCCGCAACGGGCGAATAGAAGGGCACGGCCGGGAACGCGTCTCGCCCGGTCCGGTGGGTCGGGCGGGACTGAAGAAGGATTTACGGACGATGGCGCGATGCCCGATGGGGGCTGCCAATCCCCTGCCACCACTGCACGGCTTTTCTACCCTTAGATGTTGAACAGTGTCCCCACGAAATACGCGATGAGCGCGGCGATGCCGCCAATGAAAAACGTCTCCAGTCCAGAGCGCCACCACGGCGAGAGCGACCACTTGGATTTGTAGGCCCCTATGGCAAAGAAGGTGGCCATCGTGGCGACCGTTGAGATGGTGAACGCGTTCTGCAATCCGAACAGGAACGGCAAGAGCGGAATCATTCCGGCGATGAGAAACGCGATAAAGGTGGCCCAGGCGGCGCGGAGCGGGTGCGGGTCGACCGAGGCGAGACCGTATTCGCCCTCCATCATGAACTGAACCCAATGCTCTCGCTGCTGGCTGATCTGCTCAACGGCGCTGTCCAAGGGGTCACCTGAGAGGCCCTTGCGTCGAAGGATCTCACGCAGTTCGCGCTTTTCGCCGTCAGGGTGCAGACGTATGTGGTTGTGCTCCACCTCGCGCAGGCGCTTTGCGTCATCGATCTCTGCCTTCGTGCCGGAATAGTTTCCGGCCGCCATGGAGAACCCGTCGGCCAGAACGTTGGCAATTCCCAGCGCGATGATGACCCACGGGCTGAGCCCTGCGCCCGCCACGCCCGCCACGATGGCGAAGGTCGTGACCGACCCGTCGATGCCGCCATAGACAATGTCGCGCAGATAACCTCTGCCTTCGGGGCGACCGATGCGGGCTTCGATTTCGGCCTGACTGTGGCCGTGTTCTGTCAGTTTATCGTCCATGAGGGCAGAGTGCGGAATGCGGCTTCGCTCCGCTTTGCGCTACATCAAGCCCCGGCGCGTTGCCGTGCCCATCGGTCGATCCACGCCATCCCGGCCAGCATCAGGCCAAGTGCCAGCAGCGAAAACACGCGGATGAGGCCGGTAAGCCCGGAGATGTCGATCAGAAACACCTTGGCAATGGCGAGCGCGATCACCGCCAGCCCGGCCCGGCGGAGCAGGTCTGAATGGCGCGCGAGGGATTGGTAAAACAGCGCGCCGCCCACAATGAGGAGCGTCAGCGTATAGGTGTAGAGCTCTGGCTGCGAATACCCCCGGGTGATCCGCATGCCCTCCGCGCCCTGCCACACGTGGCGGATGGTCAGGAAGAGCCAGAAGCTGGCGAGCGCAAGGGCAAGTGCACCGAGGCCAAGACGCAGAGTGCGCGGCAGTGCCCCCAGGCGCCACGCCGCCAGCCCGATAAGCACCGCAGGAAGCAGGAAAGCCGGGATCAGCGTATTCAGAACCGGCGGCCCAAGAACGCGGGCCGGGCTGATGAACGGGTTTTCCTCAATCAGCAACGCTGCGAGCGCGAAGATGGCCGTGAGGCAGAACACCGCAGCAAGCCCGATCCGGATCCAGCGGAACTGCGGCACCGCTTGCAAACGCCACATCTGGACCGCTGCCAGCATGATCCAGACCGAGGCGTAGATGCCGAGCCCCCAGTGTTCGTCGATCATGCGTACGGTTGGCGACACCGCGTCGATGGCGAAGGCCAGCGCGGTGCAGGCAAAGATGCCCGCAAAGGCCCAAGCTGCACTTTCCAGCGCGGTCTGCGCCTTGAGGCGCTGCATCCCCCGCAAGAGAAAGAACGCGGCGATACACGCCGCAGTCGCGGTAGCTTGGGCGAACAACGGCGCAAACGCACTGCCCAGCAAGAGCCAAGGAATGCCCGGATCGAACACCAACCGATAGCTGAGCGCGGCCACGCCCGCGAGGACGAACCATTCCATAAGTGGAAGCTTGAACAGGCGGTCCAAAGCTGCGGCGCTGAGGACGACGGCTACGAAGGCGATGGTCAGAGCATGTTCGGTGAAGAGTACGGAGAAGGTGAACGCCACAGTGGCGAGCGCCGACATCGTCGCAAGCGACACGCGTGTCCGGTCCGGGCCATCGGCCCGCGCGAACCGCTCGGCCAGAAAGACCATCACGGCCGCCACGGCGATCGCCTGCAGGGCCCACGGGTATGCGCCGATCACGTCGGCGGGACGCCAAGTGAAGTCCAGAACAAGGCCCATGGCCGGAAGGAAGACCACCGCAGCCGCGGCCCAAAGCGGGCGGAAAAGCCGCGACTGTCCGCTGCGCCATGCGAAGACCAGCGTCACGGCGGCTGCCACACCCAAAAGCCAGAACGTGTCAGTCGGCAACGCAGCCTCGGGCAACCGGTCTGCACGGAACGCGCGCAAGGTGGACCCATTTGTTTCGAAGACGCCAACAAGGCACAGCGCGCCGATGGCGGGGATGAGGGGCAGGTCCTGCAACCCGGTGGCCTTTTTTGACCAGATGGTAAAAATCGCCGCCAAAGCCGACAGAAGCGCAAAGGACAACCAGAAATCGCGGTGCGCGCTCATCGTTGCGAAAAGGATCACGCCGGTGGTCGCCGCCAGTGTTCCCGCGGACAGAAGAACCGGGAAGATCGGATGGCCAGGTTTGCGGCGTCCGAAGGCGGAATACAGGATCGTGCGACCGCCGTGGTCCGGCCAGGCCGACCGCGCCGGGATGAGCGTGGCAAAGAGCGCCAGTGCGGTGGCGTAGATCGTCAGCCACGGCGCGATGGGGTCGTCTGCCATCCAGATCAAAACGCCCGCGGCAAAGGCCAAAACAACGGTGAGGACAGACACCCACGCCCATCTCCGCACCGTGTCGATGCCAAGACCAAGGAGTGCGAGCAATCCGAAATAGAGCAGCAGGACCTCGGGCGTGTCGGACGATCCGCCAAGGATGAAGGGCGCCGCGAAACCGCCGATCAGGCCGATGGCGGCCAGCATCGGTCCGTAGAACCAACCCAGCACAAGAGCGACGAGTGTGATTGCACCGAACCCCGCGAAAGCAAGTCCCGGACCGATCAAATCGTACAGAACGCGCGCGGCCAGTGTGCCGCCGAAGAGCGAGACAATTCCCGCGCCACTGAATACAGAGGGCAGGTTGATGGTCGGCGTCTCGCCCTCGTCCCCGGAACGCCGCCGCACCCATTCGCCCGCCGCGATCAATGCAACGCCGAACAGCAGCGCCGCCGCAACCCGCGCGGCCGGTGGCAACAGACCGTTCTCCACGCCGTACTGCACGAGAAACACCCCGGCCAGGGCGAGCGAGACGGCTGAGATGGCGTAGACCCAGTTCTCTTGCAAAAAGGTGAAGAGCCGATCCACGTAACCGGGCGTCTTGGGTGGTTCGGGAGCAACCTTCGGTTCCGTCGGCTGGTGCACCTCCCACGGTCCGGCAGCCTCGACCGGCGCGGTCTCCGGTTCGGTCGGCGCCGCCGGCGCCTCAGCCGGTTCCCGCGCGCCGCCCGTCTCCGCGGTGGACTGCCCAACCGCCGCCCGTCCCAATTCCCCGATCTTCCGCTCCAACTCGCGCGTGCGGCCAAACAGGAGCACAACCATGATTGGCAAACCAAGCAGGTAGAACAGGGCCAGAAGGCCCAAAAGCGCTATGACACCGTCTTCAAACATACGCTGTTACAGTGACGTATCTTGGACGCCGCCAAAAGGCAGGAATTCCGGAGGGTATCCGGTCCCGGGTTTTTTCGCTTAAACCCTTATGAATGCTAATCGTTCACATGTTCCCATACGCGCGACATGACGACGGAGCCTTCACCTACGGCGCTGGCGACGCGTTTTACCGATCCGGCGCGGACGTCTCCGACGGCGAAGACGCCGGGGCAGGAAGTGCCGTAAGGGCTATCTGCGCCCACCTCGGGTCCGGTGACGATGAAGCCCTTGTCGTCGAGTTGCACCAGGCCTGACAACCAGTCGGTGTTGGGCGCCGCGCCGACCATGATGAAGAGCGCGTGTGTGCGCAGTTCCCAATCCATACCGGAAGTGCTGTCATGGATCGTCAGGCAGGTGAGCGTGCTGTCGCCGTGCAGGTCCCGGACGCTGGTGCGGGTGTGGATTGTGATGCGTGGATGCGCCTGCAGGCGCGACAGCAGGTAGTCCGACATCGACGACGCTAGGCTGGCCCCGCGGACGAGGACGTGCACGTGGCGCGCGGTTTGTGCAAGGTACATCGCCGCCTGTCCTGCCGAGTTGCCTCCGCCGATCACGGCGACGTCGCTGTCGCGACAGAAGCGTGCTTCGGTTTCGGTGGCGGCGTAATAGATGCCGTTGTTTTCGAACTCCTCGAGCCGGTCGAGCGGCAGCTTGCGGTATTGCACACCCGTTGCGACAATCACCGACTTGCAGGGTACTTCGCGACCGTTGTCGAGGGTGAGGCAGAAGCGTCCGTCGGTCTGGGTCATCGACGAGACCCGGCGCGGCATGGCGAAGCGCGTGCCGAACTTGAGCGCCTGTATTTCGCCGCGCCCGACAAGGTCTGAGCCGGAAATGCCGGTGGGAAAGCCCATGTAATTCTCGATCCGGCTGGAGGTGCCTGCCTGACCGCCGATGTTGATGTCTTCAACCACGAGTGCGGACAGCCCTTCAGCACCTGCATAGACGCCGGCAGCGACACCTGCAGGGCCCGCGCCAACAATGACTGTGTCGTAGATCTTCTCTGGGTCGATCGAGAGATCGAGGCCAAGGATCTCGGCCACTTTTGACGGGGTCGGATCGCAGATCGGCATCCTGTCACCGATCACCAGAAAGGGCTCATCCGGCGGCACATCACAATTGGCGGCAAGCCGTTTGCCTTCGTCCGAGCCGATGGCGACATCCCGCCATGGCAGGCGGTTGCGCCCGGCGAACGCCGCGATCTGGCGCAACGGGCCGGATTGATCCAGACCCACCAGCGTCAGGCCGGATTCCTGTGTTTCCAGCAGACGACGACGGCGCGCGGCAAAGACGGTGATGATGATGTCCGACATCTCGGGCGTCCGCGACATCAGGTCGAGCATCGTGTCGCGCGGGACGACGATGAAGCGGCTGTCCTTGACGCAGCGGCTTCCGATCATGGCTTTGCCACCACTGAGGAAATTGAGCTCTCCGAAGAACTGGCCCGGGCCGAGCGTGGCGGTCCCGTAGCGAGTGCCGGTGGAGGGATTGATCGCCTCGGTTTCACCGTCGAGCAGGTAGAAGAACTCTGTGCTGGGTTGGCCCGCTTTCTGCACATCGCCACCTGCGTGGATTTCCCGTTCTTCACCATTGCGGCGCAAAAGAGCGACGTGTTCGTCTGTCAGCGGTGTGCGGGCCATTGTGGCCAGATCGGCGGCAAAGCTCTCCATGCGTCAGCGTCCTTTTTGCGACGTACTCGTAATCAACCCGCTGAGCGCCGATTTGATGATCGACCGCACCGAGGGGCGCTTTTTGCCAACATAGGGCAGGGGGCGGCAGACCTCCATCGCGGCGACGCCGACACGCGCCGTCAGCGCTCCATTGACCAACCCTTCTCCGAAGCGCCGGGACAGTTTGCCCAAAATTCCGCCACCCAGGATCGGCTCCAACATGTCATCGCCGACCGCGACAGCGCCAGTGGCGACGAGGTGCGAGAGCACGGCGCGAGTCAAACGCCAGCTCCCGAGCGTGCCGGAGCGCCCGCCGTAGATCTCTGCGATCCGGCGGATCATGCGGATGTTGGCGCCGAGGGCCGCAACCACATCGGCCAGCGCCAGTGGGACGAGGGCGGTGACCGTGGCAACCTGACGGGCAGCCGCTTCGACCTCGCGCTGAGCAGCCTGATCGAGTGGGCCAAGCAGTTCGTGATCGGCCAGCGCGAGAAGGGCGGAGGCGTCGAACATGTCGCTTTCGCGATCCTTCAGCCGGTCACGGCCCCAACGCGTGTCATCGCGGTTGCGGTAGAGGTGATCGAGGTCCTTGATCACGCTGCGTGCTGCCTTGAGATCTTCGGCGGCAAGGGCTGTTTCGGCATCATGCTGAATACGGTCGATGCGGCCAAGACGGGCGAAAGCCGACAACTCCTTGACGACGATCATCAGAACGACGGCGATGAAGAGCGCGAAGAGGGCAGCGACCGCGTAGCCGAGGTAGACGTTTTGTGTGAGCAGATCGGTGACAAAGTTCCATGCCGCGACGGAGGCGACGGTGGTGATGAGCGCCAGAAGCAGCGTCCAGAACCAGCGGGCCAATCGTGACGTGGGGCGCGCGGCCAATGCGGCGACCGTGGTCATCGCCTGGCCTTGCGGTGCAGGCTCCTGCGTGTCCGGGACGGGCGGGGCCTCAGCCGGGGTCGGCGCAGGCGCGTCGTCGTCGAGATCGAAGAGGACGGGGCCTTTCTGGGTCATGGCGCTGTCCTTTTCCATTCATAGTGGATGTCGGGCAGGTTCTCGTCGTTTTCTGCGCCATCGGTGCGGTGGGTTTCCACGAAGCCTAGCCGTTCATAAAGCCGTTGCGCCCCGGTGTTGGCGGTGAAAGTCCAAAGCCGCAGGGCGTTCTCACGCTGCATGGCATCCGAGATCAGCTCGGTCCCGATGCCTTGCCCCCTTGCTTGCGGGTCGACGTAAATTGCGTGGATTTCCTCGTTTTCGCGGGCGAGATAGCCCTGAACAGCGTCGGTCTCGGCAACGGTGATCCAGCCCCGATCGATCATCGTCCCGGCATGGGCGATGTCTTCCGCCCGGGTGTGCAGGGGCGGAACCCACGGCGTTTCTTCGATCCAGGCCGACATGATCGCACCGACGCGGCCTGCGTCCAGAGGGGTTGCCGGGCGCAGGATCACAGGCGGTCTCCGATCAAAAACTGCGCTGCGCGGTCCAGACGGATATGCGGTGGGCCTTCGCCGGGTTTGAGGCTCAACTTCGCGGGGGCAAAGCGCATGATCTGGTAGTCCTGGTCGAGCCATTTCTCGACCCCGTCCCGCGCCGGTCCCAGCAGGCGCGATGGATCTTCGGGCAGCTCTCCGGGATAGAAGGCGGCCTGTTTGCCGCTGTCGAGCAAGGTGCCGCGCACGCAGTCGAGCGACTGGCCGTTGTGCTGGCGGGTCTCTTCGACCGTCGCGCGCAGGCTGGCGATAGACATGGCGCTCGTCTGCGCGCCGGCAAATTGTGCGCGGTCGCGGGCTTCGCGGGTGAGGGCCTGCATGATGCCAGTGAGACGCGCGTGTTGCGTGTGGTGCAGGTGATCGGCCTTCGTAGCGGCAAAGAGGATCTTCTCGACCCGCTTGCCCATCAGAAGCTGGGTCAGGAACGCGTTTTGCCCCGGGCGGAACGACCCCAGAATGTCGGCCATCGCCTGACGCATGTCCTCGACGGCCTGCGGGCCGGCATGGATCGCGCCGAGCGCATCGACCAGTACGATCTGGCGGTCGATCTTAGCGAAATGCTCGCGGAAGAAGGGTTTGACGACCTGGGATTTATAGGCCTCGAACCGCCTGTCCATCTCGCGCCAAAGCGATTTGCGGGGTGCAGCGGGTTCCGGTGGCAGCGGCGCGAAGGTCAGAACTGGACTGCCTGCGAGGTCGCCAGGCAGAAGGAACCGCCCCGGTGTGCAGTCCGAGAAGCCAGCAAGCCGCGCAGATTTGAGATATGCGGTGAATTGCGCGGCAAGCGCCTGTGCAGTGGGTTCGTCGAGCTTGGCTTTGGCATCTTCGTATTTCGCGCGCGCAAGAAACTCCTGGGCATGGTCGCGCGTCGCGATGCGATTCAGCGTTTCTTCAGACCACTGGGTGTAGCTTTTCTCTAAAAGACCCAAATCCAGAAGCCACTCACCGGGATAATCCACGATGTCGAGATGTATGGTCCGCGGACCCTGAAGCCCCGCCAGAAGACCTGCGGGACGGACCTTGAGCGAGAGCCGCAATTCGCTGACGGTGCGGGTGCTGTCGGGCCAATGCGGGTCTTGCGCAGTGATGGCACCCAGATGCGTCTCATAGTCGAAGCGCGGCAAGGTGTCGTCGGGTTGTGGCTGAAGATAAGCTGACAGAATGCGACCTTCGCTGTGGGCCAGCAGGCCAGGCATGCGCCCGCGGTCCATCATGTTGGCGACGAGAGACGTGATGAAGACCGTCTTGCCCGAGCGTGCGAGGCCGGTCACGCCCAGGCGGATCACGGGTTCGAAAAACGTCTCGGACACTGTGCCGGTGACGTTTTCGATGCCGCGGGTCAGCGTGTCTGCGATGTTGGTGATGACCAAGTTTGCGGCCTCTTCATTCAGCGTTGAGGCTAGAGATAGAGGCGCACGGCCAGACATACCAGTGCAGCGCCAGGGGGATTGTTCGACCGGTTTTGTCAGGATAAGCGGTGCGCATGCCGAGATACGCTTTGAAAGTCGAATATGAAGGCGCCCCATTCGCCGGTTGGCAGCGGCAGGCGGATCAGCCGTCGGTACAGGGCGCAATCGAAGCGGCCTTGGCGAAACTGGAGCCGGGCGAGCACACGATTGCGGCCGCCGGGCGGACCGATGCGGGCGTCCATGCCCGTGGGCAGGTGTGTCACTGTGATCTGCTAAAGGACTGGACGCCGTTTAGGTTGTCAGAAGCTCTGAACCATCACCTCAAGCCGTTGCCGGTGGCAATTGTCGATGCTGCGCAGGTTGCGGATGACTGGCACGCTCGGTTTTCAGCTGTGGAGCGGCAGTATCTGTTCCGACTGGTGGCTCGGCGTGCGCCGATGACGCTAGAGGCGGGGCAGGTCTGGCAGGTGAAACACGCGCTGGAGCTGGAGCCGATGCAGAAGGCCGCCGCGCACCTGATCGGGCGGCACGATTTCACGACCTTTCGGTCCACGATGTGTCAGGCCCAATCTCCGGTGAAGACATTGGACGCGTTGGACATCTCAGAGGTCGAGACTGAGTGGGGAACCGAGTTTCAGTTTCGCCTGCGCGCGCGATCTTTCCTGCACAATCAGGTGCGCAGTTTCGTGGGCACGTTGGAACGGGTCGGTGCGGGCGCTTGGACTCCACGGGATGTGCGGACCGCCTTGGAGGCGCGCGACCGGGCAGCCTGCGGCCCGGTATCCCCGCCGCATGGTCTCTACCTCATGCATGTCGGGTATCCGTCTGACCCGTTTGCGGCGGTCTAGTCCGACAAACTGCGCTGCCGCCGGGCCGACAGACGTTCAATAGCGATGGCCAGATGCGGATCCCCGATGGCATCGTCACCCTGTTCGACGCGCACCATATGCGCTTCATGCAGCACGTCGGCATGTGTCGCGCCAAGTGGCGGTTTGAACCGGTAGGAGGCCAGTTCGATCAGCATACCGAGCGGGTCCTTGAAATAGATCGAGTTCATGAAGCCCCGGTCTTTTTCGCCTGAGTGGTCGATGCCGCGCGCATTCAGGCGGTCGACCAGTTGCGAATACATCGACTGGCTGACAGCGAAAGCGATGTGATGCACGCAGCCCGGATCGGTCGGTGTTCGCGTCGGATCGGGAGTGCGATCTTCGGAGGTGAAGATAGTAATGAGACGCCCATCCCCGGGGTCGAAATAGAGATGCCCCTGATCGGGATCGTCGAGGTTTGGCTGTTCGAACAGGAACGGCATGCCAAGAACCCCTTCCCAGAAATCAATGGATGTTTGCCGGTCCGCACCCATCAACGTGATGTGGTGCAACCCCTGTACCTGTAACTTGTGCATGATGTCCCCCTCGGCATTGCCATGGCCCAACCCTACTATAGCCTACTTGTTGCATGGGACTTTCGGGAAAAATTCGGCGGGTTTGAAAAAATGCTTGTCTTGGCGGCGCTTTTCCCCGATGAGCGAGCCATGGATAAGCTGACGCATCTGCGACGAGGCAACTGAGCCCTTCCCGCCGCCCCGTAATGTGGGCGAACCGTCACCTTTTGTCCGACTTCTTCATCCTTTCCGTTGACTTGGCCCGCGCCGCTTGGCACGGCTTGGGCTTCTTGAAATGAGGTTTCCACATGATCCCCTCTGTCTTGCCGACCTATTCCCGTGCGCCGTTGCAATTCGTCAAAGGCGAAGGTTCCTGGCTGATCGAGGCGGATGGGCGACGTTTTCTGGACCTTGGTGCGGGGATCGCGGTGAATGCGCTGGGTCATGCGCATCCGGCGCTGGTTCAAGCGCTGACCGATCAGGCGCAGAAGGTCTGGCATGTCTCGAACCTTTATGAGATCCCGCAGCAGAAGGCTCTGGCGGACAAATTGGTTGAGGCCACATTCGCCGACACCGTGTTCTTCACCAATTCCGGGACGGAGTCCTGCGAATTGGCGGTGAAGATGGCGCGCAAGTACTGGTACGAAAAAGGCCAACCGGAGAAGACCACGATCATCACGTTCAGCGGCTCGTTCCACGGCCGGTCCTCGGCAGGCATCGCCGCAGCCGGGTCCGAGAAGATGACCAAAGGGTTTGGACCGCTTTTGCCAGGGTTCAAGCATTTGCCATGGGGTGATCATGCGGCGTTGGACGAGGCGATTGACGATACGGTGGGCGCGATCCTGATCGAACCTGTGCAGGGCGAGGGCGGAATTCGACCCTTGCCGGACCAGTGTCTCAAGGGTCTGCGCGATCTCTGTGACGAGAAGGATCTGCTTTTGATCTTGGACGAAGTGCAATGCGGTGTGGGCCGAACGGGGCGCTTGTTCGCGCATGAATGGGCGGGGATCGAACCGGACATCATGATGGTCGCCAAGGGCATTGGCGGGGGGTTCCCGCTTGGCGCTGTTCTGGCTTCCGAAGACGCGGCGTCGGGCATGATTGCGGGCACACATGGATCGACCTATGGCGGCAATCCTCTTGCCTGTGCGGTTGGTTGCGCGGTCATGGACATCGTCAGCGACGCGGATTTTCTGCAGAGCGTCAATGCCCGCGCCGGGTTCCTGCGGCAAAAGTTGGAAGGTCTGGTTGCGACGCATCCGGACGTGTTCGACGGCGTTCGCGGATCTGGTCTGATGCTGGGCCTGAAGTGCAAAGTAGCCCCGGCCGACGTGGTGAAGGCGGGCTTTGAGTGCGGGGTGATCACGGTCCCGGCGGCAGACAACGTGGTGCGCATTCTTCCGCCGCTCAACATCAGCGAAGACGAGATGTCCGAAGCCGTGAACCGGCTTGATTTCGCAGCGGACGCGGTTCGCGAAGCGATGGGGTGAGGACAGAACGATGAAGCATTTCCTCGATATCCACAAAACCGACGCGTCCGATCTGCGGCAGGTGATCGACCAGGCCATTGATATGAAGGGCAAGCGCAACGGGCGCCCGAAGGGTGCGCCCGACGACGAGCAGCCGCTCGCGGGGCACATGGTGGCGCTGATCTTTGAGAAGCCATCGACGCGGACGCGCGTATCGTTTGACGTTGGCGTGCGCCAGATGGGCGGCGAGACGATGGTCCTGTCCGGCTCGGACATGCAGCTTGGGCATGGCGAGACCATCGCGGACACGGCACGGGTGCTGAGCCGCTATGTCGACCTGATCATGATCCGAACCTTCGATGAGGCGGTGCTGGAGGAGATGGCGGAATATGCCAGCGTCCCGGTCATCAACGGGCTGACCGACCGCACGCATCCCTGCCAGATCATGGCAGACGTCATGACTTACGAAGAGCACCGCGGGCCGATCAAGGGCAAGAAGGTCGTCTGGTGTGGGGACGGGAACAATGTCTGTTCCTCGTTCCTTCATGCCGCGGCGCAGTTCGGGTTCAATTTCACTTTCACGGGGCCGGTGCAGCTTGACCCGGAAATGGAGTTCGTGGGCCTTGCCCGAAACGCTGGCGTATCAGTGACCATTGAGCGTGACCCTCACAAAGCCGTCGACGGTGCGGATCTGGTGGTCGCTGACACCTGGGTCAGCATGCATGACGCTCAATCCGCGAAAGAGCGGCGGCATAATATGTTGCGGCCCTATCAGGTGAACGAGGATCTCATGCGCCACGCGAAGGAAGACGCGCTTTTCATGCACTGCCTGCCGGCCCATCGCGGGGAGGAAGTGACGTCAGAGGTGATGGACGGTCCGCAATCGGTGATCTTCGATGAAGCCGAGAACCGCTTGCACGCTCAGAAGGCCATCATGCGATATTGCCTTGGCGTCTGACGCGCCTGTTGAAGGAAAGTCAAATCCCGACCCCGGCTCGGTTAATCGGTTGTGATGCCGCGACCGGGGCGGGTGCGTTTCCAGACACGCAGATCGTTGAGAGCCACCAGTAGCGCGACACACAAGGCGCCGGAGAGGGCGGCTTTGCTCATGGTGCCCATTGCACCTTCGATCATCACGGCATGCGCAGCCGTGGTGCTGACAATTACGATGGCCAGAGCGCTATGCGCGGCGCGCCAGTAGCGCAGGTTTTGCCGGAATCGTTTGCGGGCGAGGGCAAGGATCGCGGTTGCGATCAGCGCCCACATCGCAATCACACCCCATATCGCGAAAGGAGTCGGGGACCGAAAGAGAAGCGCGTCCACCACGTCAGGCGGGCTCGTGATCCAGAGACCGCCGATATGCGCAAATACCGACAGGATCAAAGCTGCGCCGAGCCAGCGATGCACTCGGCGCGCAACAGCAAGGGACAGGCCTGGAAGGCGTCCGGCAGCAAGAAGTGGTTGGAAGAGCAGGAGCGCCATCGCAATGATACCAGCGAAGCCGCCTGCGATATAGACAGGGTCGCGCCATTGCAGCAGCGGGCTGTTGGCCGCAATTACGATGGGTATGGCGGCGATGAAGATCACCGCGCCCCAGGTCGACAGGTGTTTGCGCGTCAAGCGTCAGGCCGGTTGCAAGACGAAATGCGCTTCCAGCGTTGTGTCCCGCGCGCTTGACATCACCGGGCGTAGAAACACCGTCTCGAACTCTTCACTGTCGTAGGCGAGGTGCCCGTGGGGCTGTCCGAACGCAGGCACGATCTGGGGCATCTCAAGGCGGAACACGCCGTTTGCATCGGTCAGTGTGGCTCCGTGGCTGTGCCAGTCGCGTTCGTGACCTTCGGTGGTGTGAGCCCAGATCTGAATGCGCTGACCTGACAGGGGCGCTCCATCACCGGCGCGGCGCACGGTGCCGGTCATCCAGAAACCGCCTCCTCCGATGCGCTCCACGATCGGAGCGCCGGGGCGATAATTGTTGGAGCCACCCCGCATGGATTGCGTCGGAGCGAGCGATTGCGCGCGGGCAGGCGCCAGTCCGCCTGCAACGCCGGTCGCGAGCACCGCGCCACTGGATGCGATGAGGGTTCGGCGGTTCATGTGAAGCTTGGTCATCCGAGTTCTCCCGATGTGATCAGCGTCATACTTGAAGAATGTAGGGCATCCGGTGCTCGGACCCAAAACACCGCTGCGTGAGGCGGCATCCCTTTATTCCGGAACGTTGTCCACGCCTGTCCCGCCCCATGGGTGGCACCGGGCGATCCGTCGGGCGGCGAGCCAGCCGCCTTTAAGCCCGCCGTGCTTTTGCAGGGCTTCGAGGGCGTAGGCCGAGCATGTCGGGTGATAGCGGCAGTTGTGGCCGACCCAAGGGCTGAAGACGAGGCGATAGGCCTTGACCGGTAATGACAGTATCCATGCGAGCGGGGTCATTGGTCCTGCCCGGCGTGCAGTTTTCGCAAAGCATAGTTCAGATCGCCCAACAGGTCGGTATAGTCACGATTGACCGTGACGCCTGGACGGCCGACCAAAACGTAATCCCAACCGGGACGTGCCTTCTCTGTCAAAACCTCGGCTGCGACGGACCGCAAACGGCGCTTGGCGCGGTTGCGGGTGACGGCGTTGCCGATTTTCTTGGAGCAGGTATAGCCCACACGGATGGTCGGATCGTTGTCGCGGCGGCACCGCGCCTGCACGAGCATGCCCTGCGTACCTTGCCGCAGCGCACGAGCAGCGCGCAGGAAATCGGCGCGGTGACGGAGCGTGGTGATCTGCGGACATGACAACACCGCCGGAGGCTTGGTTCCCCTTGTGTCCAAGGCGGCCTCCGGCGGTGTCATTTTGGTTTACCTGTTGGGTCGCGGGACGCTTACGCGCTCAGCGACTTGCGGCCGCGCGCGCGGCGCGCGTTCAGGATCTTGCGCCCGGCTTTTGTCGCCATGCGCGAACGGAACCCATGACGCCGTTTGCGTACGAGGTTCGAAGGCTGAAAGGTGCGTTTCATCGCGTCCTACTCCGTCTTGTCGGTCCGGGGGCGCGGATTCGTCCGCCGGGGTTATTCGAAGCCCGTGCTATAGGCAGGTGACCTTGGCTTGTCAAACGGTGTGAGCCGCAATTGTGCAGGTTTTCCGCGGCATCGTGTCGGAGGGATTGGGGGGCGCTGCCCCCCGTCGCCTCGCGGCGACTCCCCCCGAGGTATTTTGGAAACAGAGAAGGAGGGGGTTGGCGTGTCATTTCCTGAAACATTTGCCCACGAGCGCGTGTGACGCTGACACAGTCTGCAATATTCACCGGCTCCGGAGTGGCGGAATGTTTCAGTGTGTCAGGATGAGAGGCGGATTCTCACGCAAATGGCATCGTCGGATCAAGCAGGCGTGAAGCGGGTGTTGCTGCGCTGCTGCAGGGGACATGTTTTGGTCAACCGAAACGCAACATTCCAAGAGGCGGGCCGCGGCGGCCCTGTAAGACATGACAGATATGACAGAGACCCCACAAACGCCTGGTTGGCGGCGCTACCTGCCGCTGATCGTCATCGGTACCGTGGCCCTGGTCGGGGCATTCACCCTGCGCGACTACCTGAGTTTCGACACGCTTGCGGCGAACCGTGAGGCGCTGACCGGATTTCGGGATGCGAATTATGTGCTGACGGCAGGGCTCTTCATGCTGGCCTATGTGGTCATCGTGGGTTTCTCATTGCCCGGTGCGACGATTGCCACCTTGACGGGCGGGTTTCTGTTCGGTGTGTTTCCCGGCGCGCTGTTCAACGTGCTGGCAGCGACGATTGGCGCGACGGTGATCTTCCTGGCTGCGCGCTACGGGCTGGGGGATCGGCTTTCGGCCAAGATGGATGCCAGCGAAGGCACGGTGCGCAAGATCAAGGACGGCATTGACGAGAACCAGTGGTCGATGCTCTTCCTGATCCGCCTCGTTCCAGCCGTGCCGTTCTTCGTCGCAAACCTCGTACCCGCACTTGTCGGCGTGCCGCTGTATCGTTTCTTTGTCTCGACTTTCCTCGGCATCATTCCGGGCGGCGTGGTCTATACCTCAGTGGGTGCCGGGCTTGGTGAAGTGTTCGAGCGCGGCGAAACGCCGAACCTTGGCATCATCTTCGAGCCGCATATCCTCTTGCCGATCCTTGGCCTGTGTCTGCTCGCGGCGCTGCCGATCCTGCTCAAGACCGTACGCGGCAAGAAGGGGCTCTGAGCCATGGAAAAGATCAAGACGGATATCCTTGTGATCGGCGGCGGCTCTGGCGGGTTGTCGGTTGCCGCCGGCGCGGTCCAGATGGGCGCTTCGGTGGTTCTGCTGGAGGCGCACAAGATGGGGGGCGACTGCCTGAACTACGGTTGTGTGCCGTCCAAGGCACTGATCGCGTCGGCCAAGACGGCCTATGCCATGAGCCATGCGGAACAATACGGGATCGCCAATGTCACGCCACAGGTGAACTACGCTGCCGCGAAGGACCATGTGGCCGATGTCATCAGCCAGATTGAACCGGTCGACAGCCAGGAGCGGTTCGAAGGTCTGGGCGTGCGGGTGATCCGGGACTACGGGAAATTCGTTTCACCGACCGTGGTCGAGGCGGGCGCGCACAGGATCGAGGCGCGGCGAATCGTGATCGCGACCGGCTCATCGCCCTTTGTGCCGCCGATCTCGGGTCTGGAGACCGTTCCTTACATCACCAATGAGACCCTTTGGGAATTGCGCGAACAGCCCGAGCACCTTCTGGTGATCGGCGGTGGCCCCATCGGCATGGAGATGGCGCAGGCCCACCTGCGGCTTGGCTCGAAAGTGACAGTGGTCGAAGGCGACCGCGCGCTTGGCAAGGACGATCCGGAAATGGCCGAGATCGTCCTGGACAAGCTGCGGGCCGAGGGGCTGGCCATTGCCGAAGGGTCGAACGCCAAGGAGGTGCGCGGTACAGCTGGCGCGATCGAAGTCGAAACCGAGGACGGGACCGTTCACAAGGGCACCCATCTGCTTGTCGCGGTCGGACGCAAGGCCAACACCGATGGGCTGGATCTCGACAAGGCCGGGATCAAGACCACACGGTCAGGCATTCAGGTCGACGACAGCCTGCGCACGACGAACAAGAAAGTGTACGCTATCGGGGACGTGGCAGGCGGTCTGCAATTTACCCATGTGGCGGGCTACCACGCAGGTGTCATCATCCGGTCTATGCTGTTCGGCCTGCCGTCCAAAGCCTCCACGCGGCACATTCCGTGGGCGACTTATACGCAGCCCGAGCTTGCGCAGGTTGGATTGACCGAGGCACAGGCGAAGAAAGAGCATGGCTCCAGGCTGGAAGTCGTCCGTTTTCACTACAGCCACAACGACCGCGCCATCGCAGAACGCAAGACGCGCGGGCTGATCAAGGTGATGGTCGCAAAAGGCAAACCCGTCGGTGCGTCGATTGCGGGGGAACAGGCGGGCGAACTGATCAATCTGTGGGCCCTGGTGATCGCCAACAAGATGAAGATGAGCCAGATCGCCAGCATGGTCGCGCCCTATCCGACAATCGGAGAGCTTAACAAACGGGCCGCGGGGGCCTACTTCTCACCCAGACTGTTTGAGAGTGACACCGTGAAGAAAGTGGTCGGGTTTGTTCAGAAGTGGCTTCCATAAGGTGATCGGCCGGGGAGCATGGGGATGATCAATTCGCTCTCCGGTCGCTTCCTCATCCTGACGGTGATCTTTGTCATGATCGCCGAGGTGATGATCTTTGTGCCGTCGGTGGCGCGGTACCGGGAGGATTTTCTTTTGAACCGGTTGGAGCGGGCGCAGATCGCGTCATTGGCGCTTCTGGCGGATGACATGATCGACAGTGAGCTTGAAGCGGAGCTCTTGCTCAACGCGGGTGTTTTCAACGTGGTTCTGCGTCGCGATGAGCTGCGGCAACTCGTGTTGTCGTCCCCTATGCCGGAAGAGGTCTCGGCAACCTATGATTTGCGGGACGCGACGGCCCTTACCTTGATCCGCGACGCGATGGTGCGGCTTCTGACCCTCGAGCCAGAGATGATCCGCGTGATCGGCCACCCGTTCCGGGACGGCGGCTTGCTGATCGAGATCACCATCGAGACGACAGAGTTGCGCGCCGCGATCATCGATTACGGCATCCGCATTCTGATGCTCTCCGCTGTCATCTCGATCGTCACGGCGGGGCTGCTGTTCCTGGCCGTGCGTGTCTTGCTTGTGAAACCGATCAAGGGCGTGGTTGGCCATATGCAGAGCTATGCCATGGCCCCGGAAGATGCGCGGCGGGTGATCCAGCCCTCGGCCAGCGTAACGGAATTGCGCGAAGCGGAAGAAGCGCTGCAATCGTTGCAGATGCAGTTGACCCAAGCTTTGCGGCAGAAAGAACGTCTGGCGCAGCTTGGCGGCGCGGTGGCCCGTGTGAGCCACGACCTGCGAAACATCCTCACGTCGGCGCAGCTTTTCACAGACCGGATCGAGATGAGCGAGGATCCGACGGTCAAACGGATGGCGCCGAAGCTCGTGAATTCGATCAAGCGCGCGGTGTCGTTGTGTGAAAGCACCCTTGCCTTTGGACGCGCGGAAGAACCCGCGCCCACTCTGACACTGTTCAATCTGGCGGAACTGGTGGGCGACGTGATCGACAGCGAACGGCTTGCCATTGACGATTTCGACCTGAGCCTGAGTGAAGACGTGCCCGGCAACCTGATGGTGCGCGCAGACCCCGAACAAATGTACCGTATTCTGGCCAATCTCGTACGTAATGCACGACAGGCGATCATCGGAACCGGTCAGCCGGGTGAGATCAGCGTGTCCGCCCGAACCGGGGACGATGCCTGGTGCATCGATGTGATCGACACAGGTCCCGGCTTGCCCAAGAAAGCACAGGAATACCTGTTCCAGCCCTTCCAGGGCGGCGCCCGCAAAGGTGGGTCGGGACTGGGGCTTGCCATTTCCGAAGAGCTGGTGCGCGGACATGGGGGAACCCTGACGCTGCTCAAAACGGACGAGACTGGAACAGCTTTCCGCATCAGGCTGCCCATGGGCGATGTGACCTGAAGGGCTTTACACAATGCGCGCAGTTTTGTTGGAATTTGCGCTTGCATCACACCACCGCTGCGTCTATTTCCACGCCTCGTGGACCGATAGCTCAGCTGGATAGAGTACTTGACTACGAATCAAGGGGTCGGGGGTTCGAATCCTCCTCGGTCCGCCACTTCTTCCCTTAAGTCATTATGATAGCTCATTTTTCTGCTCATTTTGTCGAGCCTTGCTCTTAGGGTTCGTCAGTTTTTGAACCCGTTACGTTCTTCTGTAGCTTTGCAAATCCGCGATCTGCCATAAGCCCGCGACGCGCTTTTCCTGCGTAAATCTGGACCATTTGCGGTGATGTGTGTCCGGTTCAAGCCATGATTTCTCGTTCCGAAGCACCAGCTTCCGCAAGCCGTGTGGGGGAAGCCTTTCTCAAGCCGTGCGATGTGCACTCAGGAAGCCCGGTTTAATGGGACTGTTGCGTTAACTGCAGCAGGTTGAAGCCTGTTTTGTTGGGTGACTTTGTCACGTGGCGGCTCCGAACAATTCACTGATGAAGTCGATCTCGCCTCTGACGCCAGCTTGCTTGTGGTGGATATGACCGCGTTTGATGCTTCGCATTGTCTCAATGCCGCTGAGGGTCGCCTTTGCCGCAAGCAGCGATCGGAAACTCTGTCGGCAACCGAGGAGCCGCCTCGAGGCGGCGTGGTCGCTCTCGATCAGGTTGTTTCGCCACTTTCGGTCGACGTGCCGTATACTGTCGAAATGCGGATGACATCGGTGCTTTGTTTCTCGGATAACGCGCCGATGCGTATGCGCTTTGCCGGTGCAGGCTGTGACCGACCGGTGCAAACGCAGGCGCTCGATCGCCTTGCGCAGGAAAGCCCATGCGACCTTTGCGTCACGCCGCGCTTTCAGTCGGAAATTGACCATCTGACCGTTTGCATCGATCGCGCGCCAGAGGTAGCGCCACTTGCTGCCGACCCGAATGTAGGTCTCGTCCACGTGCCAATCTTCGCTGGATCGGCGTAAGTGTTTCTAGGTTCGTTTGGTCAATTCAGGGCCAAATTTCTGAATCCAGCGATACACGGTCGAGCGGTCAACTAAGTTGCCGCATTCTGCCATAAGGTCGACGACATTCTGATAGGGCAGGCGGTGGCGCAAATACCAACGCACGGAGCGCAGAATGACGTCTTGAGGGAAGCGGTGATGTTTAAAAGGCGATTTGTAGGGCAAGTTAAACACCCAAGACCAAAGGCCGCCCAAATCCTCCCATTGATGCAAAAGTCCCCTTAATTCAAATTTCAGCGAATATGAGTCGAGCTGGATGTTCTTGCGCGTTCGAACGCGATGATCGAAACGTGATCTTTTTCGAAACGCTGCTCGCCCTCGATAACCATTTTGGGAAACCAATTACGGATGGTGTCGATTTTCGGACAGATTGGCACAATCCAGTCGAACAGCGAGATGACCTGAGTTTTTGCACCGACTAGGTGCTGCACGGCATCAAAAAGCTCAAACCAAACGTTGAGGAGCGGCTGATGCGTCTTCAGTGCTATGCCCGCATCCCTTGCGGAACAGGCACTCCAACGGGATATCAGTTGGATCGACATTTCTCTGGACGATCGGGCATTCCACAGTTCGACAATTCGGTCCGTTCGTTGGGCAGCGCGCGTCATTATACCAAGTTGCGATCCAGCCAAGCGAAAACAATCTCCAGGAGAGAAAACGCCTTGCAACCACATTCCCCCAGGTTTCAGCACCCTTGCTATCTCCGACGAGGCCAGAGCGCAGGCATCCTGGTCATCACAAGGCAATACACCGGTTGAGCCCAGAACAGTTGCGAAAGCTGCATCACGAAAGGGCAGTTGCGGAAGCTGCGCGACCACTGTCGAAACCCCGCGCCGTTTGTGTGCCTCCAGAGCCATCGACAGGCTCTGATCCACGGCGACGACGCGTCCCGCTTTCCAACTGCGCAATCCATCCACCAATATTCCCTGTCCCGAGCCGATGACGAGACACGGAAAAGCAATTGCGGTCTTGAAATGCTCTAAATGGTCGATCCTTAACCCATCTTCTTCAAGGAGCGACCATATTCGGGCCAACGCATCCCACTGAGCGCTACGTGGCAAAATCTAATGATCTCGAACGATCAAGCCATGATCGCCGACAAGAAAAGTGTCGAACCCTTCGACAACCAGATTGTATACCTTGTCAACATACCCGGCAAAAGTTCGGGCATCCAGACTGATCACACCACCCCGGCTGCACAACGGGGTCTTGGCGCTAAGTTTCTCTGTTGGTGTCCAAGGCATTCGGTCAACCGCGAAGCGGTGCCCATCCGTTGCTGAAACAAACTTGCCCATTGTCTCAAGCCGCGTCACGGGGAACCGACCGGCATGAACATCTTTTTTTTCCAGTCTTGCTGGCTCGACAGTGTGCCTTTGCGGGTTCCATGCAAGAATCGAATCCCCTTCTTCGAGGGTTTCAATCGCCTTAAATCCTTGGGGCGTATGAATGGAAGTTCCGGCGGCAAAACAACATGCTTTGCGCGACCAATCGACTTCTGTTGGCGGCGGTGGTGGCTCGTCCCAACACCGATCCGCATTGCACAAAACATAAGGTTCAAGGCTATAATTAACCCTAAGGACAGAATTGTGAAGGCCCGTGCCGGCTCTGACCGTGACGTTCCAAATACCTGCCAAAGCCCGCATCAGAGACCGGTTCTGTCCAGATTCGCAGTGCTGCAAATGGACGGTTGCACCGGCTGAAAAATACGGGGTCAGCCGACCCAGCTCAGCTGAATAATGCGGCAATGTGCCAGCGGTTATCCATTGGTCGCCGATCTGAATACCATTGGGGTTTCCGTGATCCAAAATGTTCAACCATGAAATGGAATTTCCGTCCAAAACGGCAATAACGTTGTCAACCATCGTCTGAACGCTTGTCATGGTCACCACATTGGACTCACGACTCCGCGTGAAAGCTGCCATAGGCCCTGTGTATCTTGGTATGAAGTACCAAGCGCCATCCTCTGTCCGGTCATCGATTGCTGTTACAGCTAGCCCCAACGAACTATTCCTTCAAATAAACGATCGAAAAATACGCAAATACTGTCGCAGCAATTACATGATTCGGTCAACGCTTTTGATATCATCGCGCCACTATGCGCCGGTTCCGAAAGGCATCGCGCGGGGAGATTTGGGCAGTCGCGCACGCATTTGCCAAAATGCTAGTCCCGCGACACGTTCACCTCCAATCTGAAGCCAACAACAGTCACGCGTTCGTCGCACGTGAGCACTGGCCAGCGCGACGCGATGCTCGCAGCGCTTCGACGAAATAGCCTGCTTTCGTTCGGCGACTGCCTTTACGAGCGTCCACCGTCGATTCCGCATCTGACGCGCTCAGTGCTTCACAGGTGGTTGCCAATACACCGCATTCACGGCCCGGAAGACAGATCTCGACCGAAGTTAGAAAGGAGCAGCTATGCCAAATATCACCATTGAGCTGAACCTAAACGAAGAGTGACCTGCTCCACTTTGAGTCCGCGTCTATAGGTTAGCTCTGTTCAGGGTTTGGTCCTCTTCTGATCTTTGGTGATACTCGTGCGGGGAGAGCCCGTCGAGGCTCGAGTGTGAGCGGTGGTGATCGTAGTCGTCGCGCCATGCCGCGATCAGATGGCGGGCATGGCGCAGGGTCGGGAACAGGTGCTCGTTCAGGCACTCGTCTCGCAGGCGGCCATTGAAGCTTTCCACGATGCCGTTCTGCATCTGCTTGCCCGGTGCGATGTAGTGCCATTCCACACGTCGATCTTCCGGCCATTTGAGCATAGCGTTCGATGTCAGCTCGGTGCCCCCTCTCGGCAGACTTACTGCGCAAATCGCCTGCCGGGCAATGGTTGTCGCTGACCACCATGCAGGGGGAGCCCCGCATCTCGGCGATCCGGTCGAGTTCGCGGGCGACGCGTATGCCCGAGAACGAGGTATCCACGACCGTCGCCAGGCATTCCCGGCTGAAGTCGTCGATCACACAGAGGATGCGGAACCGGCGGCCAACCGACAGCGCGTCTGATACGAAGTCGAGCGACCAGCGCTGGTTCGGACCTTGAGGGATGGTCATCGAAGCTCTGGTCCCGATCGCGCGCTTGCGTCCGCACCATTTACGGACGGCTAACCCTTCTTCGCGGTAGAGCCGGTAGAGCTTCTTCCAGTTCACTTCCCAGCCCTCCCGCTTCAGTAGGATGTGCAGCCGCCGGTAGCCGAACCGCCGCCGCTCCGAGGCCAGTTCCCTCATCCTGGCCCGCAGCGCCGTATCAGCCGGACGCTTTGAGCGGCGCTGATAGACAAGCGGATCGATCCCCGCGAGCGCACAGGCCCGCCGCTGCGAGTAGCTCTTCGCTTGCATGGCCCAGTCCACAGCCTTCCTCCTCGAACCGGGCCTCGGAAGTTTTTTCCGAGCATCTCTTTCAGCGTCGCTTCATCCATCATTTGCTCCGCAAGCATCTTCTTGAGCTTCGCGTTCTCGGCTTCCAGCGCCTGCAGCCGCTTGGCATCGGCGACTTCCATGCCGCCATACTTGCGACGCCAGTTGTAGAAGGTCGCATCACTGATCCCGTGCTTGCGGCACAGATCGAACGCGCTCATGCCCGCCTGATGCTCCTTCAGAATGCCAATCATCTG
Organism: Marivita hallyeonensis; assembly: GCF_900129875.1. Classification (GTDB taxonomy): domain Bacteria; phylum Pseudomonadota; class Alphaproteobacteria; order Rhodobacterales; family Rhodobacteraceae; genus Marivita; species Marivita hallyeonensis. The sequence continues at coordinate 339,524 of NZ_FQXC01000001.1, forward strand.
CGCTTCGCTGAAACGGCTTCTCTTCATCGTCTGTCTCCTCGTTCGGAGAACAGGCTAACCTCAAACCGAGGACTTTCAGGGGAGCAGGTCACCAGGCTTGCGTGTCGGGATGAAAGCCAAGCCAAACCGTGTCAGATTTGTTGGGGCAAGCAAGTGCAATACCGAATAATTGAGAGCTTCAACGCCCGTCTGCAAAACGATTGCCTGAACGAGCATTTGCGGCCCACCCTACGAGATCCTAGTTAACTGATCGCGGCATGGCGCTACGACGACAATCCATACCGCCCGCATTCGTGGCTCGACGAACTCGCTCCGCTGTAGCATCACCAAAGCTTGAGAGAGGACGAACCTCTGGGTACAGCTAACCTGAAAACGTGCACTCCAAGGTGCTTAAGTCAGGCTATACGCAACAGCAAATTGTTTTCGCTGGTTCGCACTTCAGTCAACTTGTTCTGCGATATCCTGCAGCTTTGAAAATAGCAAAATTGGTCGACGCCACCCACGCACGATTGGTGTAGACGATGGTCAGAGTTTGCTTGCATCTCAACACTTTTGTCGTCCGATAGACCAAGAAAGGTCCTCATGTCGGGACGTAAATTCCCTAAAGCAGTCTGCGCCGGGATCGCTAAGACGACAACAGAATATCATTGCCTCGGCACGTTTTCCGACCACAGTAATCTTATGTCGTTCGGATTTACCATCAGGATCAGAGGTCAAGTTCAAGGCGTCGGCTTTCGCCCCTTCGTTTATCAGTTGGCGCTGGATTTCGGCGCGGCCGGTACTGTGCAAAACGATGCTGAAGGCGTGCTCATTTACATTTATTGTAAGGAGATCGATGCTTTTCTGCGCGCACTTGAGACGCGTTGCCCGCCGCTTGCTCAGATTGACACAATCGAAACGCATCCGATCGACATGAAACATTTCACCGGGTTCGAGATCCTTGAGTCAGGCAACGCAGGGGCAGAGACGCGGGTCACGCCCGATGCAGCGACCTGTGTGGATTGCGTTGATGAGATCACCACTGACGGGCGTCGACGGGGATATGCGTTCACGAATTGCACCAATTGCGGGCCGCGTTTCACCATTTTGAAGAACTTGCCTTATGATCGGGCGAAGACCTCGATGGCGCACTTCGAGATGTGCCCGGCCTGTGCAGCAGAATATGCCGATCCGTCCGACCGCAGGTTTCATGCGCAACCTATCGCATGCCCGAACTGTGGCCCGAAACTGGCCATGTCTCCTGCGTCAGACGATCCCTTGCGAGATGCAGTACGGCGCTTGCGCGCCGGAGAGATCGTCGCGATCAAGGGGTTGGGCGGGTTTCATATCGCGTGTGATGCCACCAATGCGGATGCCGTGGCAAAGTTGCGGGAGCGTAAGCGGCGGCCCACGAAACCGTTTGCATTAATGGGGTCGCTGTCGTGCATACGACGATACGCATCGGTTTCGCCGGACGAAACAGCGCGGCTTCAGGACCCGGCGGCACCGATCGTGTTGCTGCACTCAGAGGGGACCGCGTTGCCCGAAAGCATTGCTCCGGGCTTTCACGAATTGGGGTGGATGCTGCCCTACACCCCCCTGCATCACCTCCTGCTGCGTGATGTTGGGCGCCCCCTGGTCATGACATCCGGTAATCTGTCAGGAGAGCCGCAGGTGATCGGCAACGAGGAGGCCGCGCAAAAACTGGGCGATATTGCCGACGCGATCCTGCTTCATGACCGCGATATCGTGCGACGCTTGGATGACAGCGTGGAACGCGAAACGGCGCACGGACCGATGATCCTCCGACGGGCACGGGGGCGGGTTCCGGGGACGCTGCAGCTGCCGCCGGGGTTTGAGGATGCGCCAGACGTCGTGGCCTATGGGGCGCATCTGAAGTCGGCGATATGTCTGACGAAAAACGGCCAGGCATTGTTGTCCCATCATCTTGGTGACCTCGACGATCCGCTGACCTGGGATGAGTTCGTCAAAGCGGATGCCGATTATGCAGCTCTGTTTGACCATGCGCCTGAAGCGGTCGCCTGCGACCTGCATCCGGACTACAGGTCGTCCCGTCACGCGAGCGACACAGGCCTCCCCTGTATCGAGGTCCAACATCATCACGCTCATCTCGCGTCCTGTCTGGCAGAGAATATGTGGCCGCGCGACGGGGGGCGAGTGGCCGGGATCATTCTGGACGGATTGGGTCTGTGCGACGACGGGACCGTCTGGGGCGGCGAGGTCCTGATCGGTGATTACCAGGAGTTTGAACGCTACGCCTGGCTGGACCAGGCACATCTTCCCGGCGGGGATGCTGCAAACCGCGAACCCTGGCGCAATCTTTTGGCAAGGCTGCTGAAGGCTGATTTGGACCCGGCCGCGCACGACGTTCTTGCTGACAAACCTATCGGCCTTCTGCAACAGGCGATGGATGCCGGCGTGAACGCGCCGCTTTCGTCCTCTGCAGGGCGGTTGTTCGACGCGATGGCAGCGGCCTTGGGATTTGACGGCGCGCAAAGCTTCGAAGGAGAGGCCGCCATGCAACTCGAGGCGTGGGCGCGGAAGGCTCCTGCGCAAGAGGCAGGCGGCAGCTATGGGCTTCGGGTGCCTCTGGAAGGGGGCGCAATCATCGATACCGATTTATGGGCAGAGGTCATGCACGACCGAGATGCAGGCGTGTCAATCGAGGCCATGGCAATGCGTTTCCATACGGGTGTTGCGCAGTCATTTGCAGCAGTTGCACGTCACGTTGTGAAAACGGGGCGGGCCCAGGCCGTGGCGCTGTCAGGCGGGTGTTTTCAGAACGCGCTGCTGCTTGATCTGATGATCGAAGCGTTAGGGGATGTCCCGGTTTTACTCCAAACAAAAGTGCCAGCGAACGACGGCGGGTTGGCGTTGGGACAGGCTTTGGTTGCGATGGCGCGGCTGGAAGCGAAGTAACCACTTTGAAAAACGGGTGGTAAGACCGTTATCTTGATCTGGATCAAAAAAGCAGACCGCAAAGGCGCAACTGTCTGATAAGCAATAATTTTGTCGTTTTGTCGCAGTTTGAGACTTTGCGCAAAGCCTTTTCATCACGGCTCCGGCACATTTGGCGCAGGGCCGCCGCATGCCGCGCGTCGGCATAAGTGCCATTGCCGGATGGGAGGGAATATTGTCTCAGATCGAAACCTTTTATGATGTGATGCGTAGGCAGGGGATCACCCGCCGCAGCTTCATGAAGTATTGCACCCTGACGGCGAGCGCGCTGGGACTCGGGCCTGCCTTCGTTCCGAAAATCGCGCACGCGATGGAAACAAAGCCACGCACGCCGGTGATCTGGGTGAACGGTCTGGAATGCACCTGCTGCTCGGAGAGCTTCATCCGGGGCGCGCACCCGCTGGCCAAGGATGTGGTGCTGTCGATGATCTCACTCGACTATCAGCACGTGCTGATGGCCGCTGCCGGACACGCCGCCGAGGCGGCACTGGAAGAGAGCATCGAGAAATACAAGGGCAACTACATCCTTGCGGTTGAGGGCAATCCGCCGCTTAACGAAGACGGAATGTTCTGCATCAGCGCTGGCAAACCCTTTGTCGAAAAGCTGCGCCATGTCGCGAAGGACGCGAAGGCCGTGATCAGCTGGGGCGCCTGTGCGTCGTACGGCTGTGTGCAGGCCGCCGCGCCGAACCCGACGCAAGCGACGCCTGTGCATAAGGTCATCACCGACAAGCCGATCATCAAGGTGCCGGGCTGTCCGCCCATCGCCGAGGTCATGACCAGCGTCATCACTTACATGCTGACCTTCGACCGTCTGCCCGAGCTTGACCGCCAGGGCCGACCGGCGATGTTCTATGGCCAGCGCATTCACGACAAATGCTACCGCCGCGCGCATTTCGACGCCGGTCAGTTCGTCGAAAGCTGGGACGATGACAACGCGCGCAAGGGCTATTGCCTTTACAAGATGGGCTGCAAAGGCCCGACCACGTACAACGCGTGTTCGACCATCGGTTTCAACGAAGGTGTCAGCTTCCCGATCCAGTCGGGCCACGGCTGCATCGGCTGTTCCGAAGACGGGTTCTGGGATCAGGGCAGCTTCTACAACCGTGTGACGGACTTGACGCAGTTCGGGGTCGAGGCCAATGCCGACAAGGTCGGTGTGGCCGCGGCGGGCGTCGTGGGCGGGGGCATCGCGCTTCATACCGCTGTCACCGCGCTGAAGGCGGCTCAGGACAAGGCCCAGAAATCCACCGCAACATCGACAGAGGAGGCGTAACAGATGGTCGTCCAAACACCCAACGGCTTCAGCCTCGATAATTCCGGTCAGCGCATCGTGGTCGACCCGGTGACACGGATCGAAGGGCATATGCGCTGCGAAGTGAATGTCGATGAAAACAACATGATCACGAACGCGGTCTCGACCGGCACCATGTGGCGCGGCCTTGAAGTGATCCTCAAGGGCCGCGATCCGCGCGATGCCTGGGCCTTTACCGAACGGATCTGCGGGGTGTGCACCGGCACGCACGCGCTGACCTCGGTCCGCGCGGTCGAAGACGCGCTGGGGATCGAGATCCCGGACAACGCCAACTCGATCCGAAACATCATGCAGTTGAACCTGCAGATCCACGACCACATCGTGCATTTCTATCACCTGCACGCACTAGACTGGGTGAACCCGGTAAACGCCCTGCGCGCGGACCCGAAAGCGACCTCCGAGTTGCAGCAGGCCGTCAGCCCGTCGCATCCGATGTCCTCACCGGGCTATTTCCGTGACGTCCAGAATCGGCTGAAGCAGTTCGTCGAAAGCGGTCAGCTCGGCCTCTTCAAGAACGGTTATTGGGACAATCCGGCATATCTGCTGCCGCCCGAAGCCGACCTGATGGCGACGACGCACTACCTTGAAGCGCTCGATCTGCAAAAAGAAGTCGTCAAGATCCACACGATCTTTGGCGGCAAGAACCCGCACCCGAACTGGCTTGTCGGAGGCGTGCCGTGCCCGATCAACGTGCATGGCTCCGGCGCGGTCGGCGCGATCAACATGGAGCGGCTGAACATGGTCAGCTCCATCATTCAGAAGTGTATCGACTTCAACAACAACGTCTATATCCCGGACGTGATCGCCATCGGCGGCTTCTACAAGAACTGGCTCTACGGCGGCGGTCTCTCCAGCCAGGCGGTTCTTGCCTATGGTGATATCCCCGAGAACCCGAACGACTTCTCGCCGGAGCAACTTCACCTGCCGCGCGGCGCGATTATCAATGGCAACCTCAACGAGGTGCACGATGTCGACGTCCGCGATCCCGAGCAGGTTCAGGAATTCGTCGATCATTCGTGGTATGACTACGGTGAGCCGGGCAAGGGTCTGCACCCCTGGGACGGCGTGACCGATCCGAAGTTCGAACTGGGCGCCAACATGAAAGGCACTCGGACGAACATCAAGGAAATCGACGAAGCGGCGAAGTATTCCTGGATCAAAGCACCGCGCTGGCGCGGTCACGCGATGGAGGTTGGCCCTCTGGCCCGCTACATCGTTGGCTATGCAAACGGTCACGAAGACATCACCAATCAGGTGACAGGCCTTCTGAAAACGATGGACCTGCCGGTCGAAGCGCTCTTCTCGACGCTGGGCCGCACCGCGGCCCGCGCTCTGGAAAGCGAGTACTGTGGCCGACTGCAGAAGCACTTCTTTGACAAGCTGGTGCAGAACATCAAAAACGGCGACGAAAGCACCGCCAATGTCGCCAAATGGGATCCGTCCACCTGGCCGAAAGAGGCCAAGGGCGTCGGCATGACCGAAGCACCTCGCGGTGCTCTGGGGCATTGGGTTCAGGTCAAAGACGGGCGCATCGACAACTACCAATGCGTCGTGCCGACCACCTGGAACGGGTCGCCAAGAGACAGCGCCGGCAATATCGGCGCGTTCGAGGCCAGCCTCATGAACACCAAGATGGAGCGCCCGGAAGAGCCCGTCGAAATCCTGCGCACGCTGCACAGCTTCGACCCGTGCCTCGCCTGTTCCACACATGTGATGTCGCCCGATGGCGACGAACTGACCACCGTCAAAGTGCGCTGAGGGAGGCCACCATGAAAAAGCTTATCACACTGATCGCACTGACACCGGCAACCGCCTTTGCGCACGGAGCACATGTTCCGGTTTCAGAGGCCGCCCATGGCACGGCACATGCAGGCATGTACGCCGGCCTTGCCCTGATCGCGGTGGCCTTGGTTCTGGGGGTCGTCCTGAGGGTTCGGTCATGAAGGTCGAAGCGCAAGACACCCCGGAAGAACTTCAGAAATCCAAGGTCGATTTCTATTCGGCCTCGGTTCTGACCGGCGATGCGACGCGGGAAGACCTTGAAACCATCAAGCGTCACACCTCTGTCTACGTCTACGAGACCCCTGTACGGCTTTGGCACTGGGTGAACGCGCTGGCCATTGTCGTCTTGTGCGTTACGGGCTGGTTCATCGGGAACCCGCCGCCGACGATGCAGATCGGGGAAGCCGTCGATCAATACGTGTTCGGCTACATCCGCTTTGCTCATTTCGCGGCGGCTATGGTGATGACCATCGGCTTTTTCGGACGCCTGTTCTGGAGCTTTGTTGGCAATCACCACTCCAAGCAGATGTTCCGCCTTCCAGTCCACAAGGCGGATTGGTGGAAAGAGGTCTTCTTCGAACTTCGCTGGTACTTGTTCCTGGAAAAAGAGCCGAAGAAATACGTCGGGCACAACCCGCTCGCGCAGATCGCGATGTTCCTTTTCATGACCGTTGGCATGACTTTCATGATCGTTACCGGTTTCGCGCTCTATGCCGAAGGTCTGGGCGCGGATCACTGGCTCTGGGCGCTGACCAGCCCCGTGATGAACCTCGTCGGCAATAGCCAGATCATGCATTCGGTGCACCATCTGGGCATGTGGGCGATCGTGATCTTCATGATGATCCATATCTACGCGGCGATCCGCGAGGACATCATGTCGCGGCAATCGATGGTGTCGACGATGATCTCGGGTCATCGGACATTCAAGGATGATCGGCCCGAGTGATTTCCCGGAACGGGCATTTCCCGCAATGGTTTAAGGGCTTAGAGCGCGCCGCTGGCGCGCTCTTTCACATTTTTCACATCTCATTTCCGCTATGTAATTGAAACTGCTTAATTTTTGGGCAAAGGCAAAACTTTGATCCAGATCAAATACGCCTCCGTCATACATCTTTTAACAGAGTCGGCAGCGGGTGGTTAGCAACCGGTTTTCACGAAAGGTGGAAAGGTCCTAACCAAGCCAACCCGTGGAGGAGGCGCATCGCCTGCGCATAATCGGTCGTCATTAATGCGGCCATCGGGGAACCGGGAGGACACGAAATGGATCATCGGGTTCTGGTGCTTGGCATCGGAAACGTCTTGTGGGCCGATGAAGGTTTCGGCGTGCGCTGCGTCGAAGAGATGGTGCGCAACTGGTCGTTCCCGACGAACGTCACACTGCTCGATGGCGGTACACAGGGCCTCTACCTATTGCCGTTTCTTGAAGAGGCGGACGTTCTCATTGTCTTTGACGCCGTCGATTATGGCCTGACGCCCGGAACGCTCAAAATCGTCGAAGGCGATGCGGTGCCGCAGTTCATGGGTGCCAAGAAAATGAGCCTGCACCAGACCGGGTTTCAGGACGTGATCGCGACCGCGACGCTGATGGGATACTGCCCGGAAACGCTGATCCTCATCGGTTGCCAGCCCGTCGAGCTGGAAGATTACGGCGGCGGGTTGCGGGACGCGGTTGCGGCGCAGATCGGACCGAGCATCGACATCGCACTGTCGCGCCTGCGCGATCTTGGGATCGAACCGGTGCCGGGGCAGGGCGATGACAGCCTTCTCGCAGACGCCTCGATCAAGCGCGACGCCTACGAAGAAGGCCGTCCTTCCGAAGACGAAGCCTGCCGCATCGGCGACGCGCGTTTCCTCCCGGTCGGAGAATAAGCCATGTGCGTCGGCATCCCCATGCAGATCACGCAGGTGGACACCTTCCGCGCGACGGCCTTCGATGGTGATGCGAGCCACGAGATCGATCTGTCTTTGGTCGGTACGCAGCCCGTTGGCACTTGGGTACTGACTTTTCTTGGGGCCGCGCGCGACGTGCTGGACCCGGACGACGCACTCAAGATCAAGGCAGCCGTCGATAACCTCCGTGCGGTCATGTCGGGACACGACACCGGCATCGACGCCTTCGCCGATATCGAGGCGCGGGGGCCGCAGCTTCCGCCGCATCTGCAAGCCGCGCTGGACGCGGGCAAATCCACAGCCTGAAGGACCAAAGATGACCCACCCGCTGATTGCCAGACTGACGGACGACATGGGATGGCCCGCGCTGAACCAGCATGACGCCGTCGCGGATTTCGTCAATCGCCCCGGCGCGCATTGCCTGTTTATTCCTGGCGACCCGGCCAAGAACCTCGAAACCACCGACGCCGCCGTGATCCTGCCCGAGATCGTACAGTGCTTTCAGGGCAAGTTCGACTGCGCCGTGATCGGCGACGAGATCGAATACCAGGTCCGCGAAGACGCGGGCGTTTTCAAGACGCCGCTGCTTGTTTTCTTCCGCGACGGTCAGCAGGTCGGCACGATCCCGAAAGTGCGCGACTGGGACGATTACCTCGCACGCGTCACGCACATACTCTCGCTTGTCCCGGAAGGAGCCGACTGATGGTCCAGAATTTCCAGATGCCCCCCACAGGTTTTGGCCCCGGCTCGCAGCCCGAGGATGAGACGCTTGACGTAATGCCGATGCCGCAGGAGATGCGGACGTATTCCCCGCGCATTCCGGAAGCCGCAGATGCCAGCGACGCCGCGACGATGCGGTTGCTGGACGAGATCGCCGACGCCGCGTCGGTCTGTGCCGAAACCGGCGCAGCGCAGGTTTTCGACCTGTCAGGTCTCAGCCCCAAATCCCGCGCTCTCGTGGCCGAGGTGATGGGAGAAGGCGAGGTATCGATCCGAATGCGCGGCATCCCTGCAATTGCTGCGCAGGAAAGCGTGTTTGCGGGCGTTTGGGTTCTGAAGGGCGAAGGGATCGACCGGATCGAAGTCGCTCCTGTGCCGACGCTCGCGCTTGATCGCGCATTTGCACCGGTGCGCGCGGGACAAGGGAAAAAGACACCCGAGCTGCCCGGCCTTGCGAGCGCGCCGGCCCTGATCGTCGAACTTCTCGACAAGTCCGGGGCTTTCGTGCCCGGGCAGGATCCGCATGTCATCAACCTGACGCTGCTGCCCCATTCCGAACCGGATCTTGTCTGGCTTGATAGCGCCTTGGGTGAAGGATCGGTGACGATCCTGTCCCGTGGCTATGGCAACTGTCGGATCACGGCGACCGCCACGAAAGGCATCTGGCGCGTTCAGTTCTTCAATTCCATGGACACCTTGATCCTCGACACGTTCGAAGTGACTTCCATTCCAGAGGTTGCCATCGCGGCAGACGAAGATCTTGCCGACAGCGCGTTGCGCATCCGCGCTGTGATGGAGGCCATCGCATGACCACGTTCGAAGGCAGCTATCTCGGCGCCACCGACAAGATCAGCCCGCTGGCCATCATGGAATGCAAGATTTGCTGGACACCCTATGATCCAGCCGAAGGCGACGATGTGCGTCAGATCGATCCGGGCACACCTTTCGTAGCCTTGCCCGACGATTGGTCTTGTCCGAATTGCAGCGCCCCGCCTGAACAATTCCTCGTTCGCGAAGACCCGGGCGCGCCTGAGGTGGCGGAAACGGCGTTTCTGAACGAGTGCACCAAGGCGCTCGCGGCGGATTTCACCGAGATCTGGAACGCCAAGATGAAAGATGTTCCCATCGTCAACAAGCTCCTGCATGTGCAGGCCGTCGGTTTCCGGATGCACGAGGGACGCCCGCTCGGCGTGTTGATCAGCCCGTGGTTCATGAACCTGATCCAACTGCCGGGGAAGGACGAGACCTGGGATGATCTGACGCCCGGCGAGAAGGAACTGATCGCGTTTCCATCGGGCGCGTACGAATTCATCCACAATACGCGCGAACAGACAGGCGGTTACAAAGCCTGTTCGCTTTTCTCGCCCATGGGCGATTTCAACACTCAGGCGCAGGCCGTGGATGTCGGCAAAGCCGTGATGCAGGCGCTGTTCGATGAGGCCAACCGTGCCGAAACGGACCGCTCAGCGGACATCCGTTCTGCGCGAGAAGCGGAACTGGCGGCGCTTGAAGAGACAGATGAACCCCAACTCGATGACACTCCGACACGTCGCAAAGTCATCACCGGTGGCATTGCAGCGGGCACGGACGGCTGATGCTCGACGGGCGCGCGCATACTCTTGTGGCGGAAACGGCGCCGCCATTGCCGGTTGAGGCCTTGGTGCTGGGCAAGTCCCGCCGTGAGGTCGCCGACCTGATGCCGCGCCTGTTCAACCTATGCCGTGCGGCGCAAGGCATGGCCACGCGCCTGGCGCTTGGGCTGCCAACATTGGACGACAGCGAGGCTTTGCGCCGCGAGATCCTGCGGGACCACGTCTTGCGTCTGACGCTGATCCTGCCCGGACATTTCGGCCAAAGCCCTGTTCCACTACCCGACGGATGGCAGGAAGGCGGCGATGAACTCGCGCGTGCGCTCTTCGGACCGCAAGGCCGCCTGCCCGACACGGCACAGGACTTTGAGAGTTTTTGCGCTTCCGACGCGGGTATCGCGGGCTTGCTGGGAAAGGTTCAAAACCTGTTCCGCGACGGTGAGGCCGTTGCATGCGACCTCCCATTCGTGACCGCAACCACAGCAGGGGACCGCTTTGCACGGGTCGAAAACTCCTGCGCTGTGCGAGTTCACGAACACCCGATCCTCGCTCTGGTCGAACACCAACACGGTCGGGGCCCACTCTGGCGCATAATGGCGCGGGCCTACGACCTGCAGGCGTTGTTACAAGGCGCCCCTTTGCTTGCCAGATCCCCTGAACCGGGCCTTGCGCATGTGCCCGCAACGCGCGGTCTCTATACCGTTCAGGCCAACACCACCGGCGAAACTGTTGCCGAATTCAATCGCGTTACACCCACTGATCACTTGCAGGCGAAGGGTGGCGTGCTGGATCAGACGCTCGCCGCACTTCCCGCTGACAGGGCGGGTTTGGCGCCCCTTGTGATCGACATCCTCGATCCCTGTTCGCCCATCCGCGTTAAGGAGATGTCCCATGCATGAGATGTCACTCTGCGAAGGCATCCGGTCGGTCATCGAGGATCAGGCGGCAATACATAATGTCGAGAAGATCAATCGCGTGCGCGTCGAAATCGGCCGGTTCGCGGGCGTTGAAAAGCCCGCTCTGGAATTCGCCTTCGACGTCGTGATGCGCGGATCGGTCGCCGAGGGCGCGACGCTTGTCATGATCGACCTGCCGGGAAAAGCCATGTGCTTCGACTGCGCGAAAGAGGTCGAAATCGATGACAGACTACAACCCTGCCCGCTGTGTGGTGGCGGAAAGCTGATGCCGACGGCGGGTGATGAAATGCGGATCAAAGATTTGGAGGCAGCCTGATGTGTACGGTTTGCGGATGCGGAGACAGCACGGTCGAGGGCCATAAACATGACCACGATCACCACCATCATCACCATGGTCACCACCATCACCACGGGGATCATGGCGATCTGCACTTCGGCGAAAACGCTGCCGGTGTGTCCGTGCCGGGCATGTCCGAGGCGCGGTTGATCGAGGTTGAGACAGATATCCTTGCCAAGAACGACGCCTACGCAATGGCCAACCGAGCCCGTCTCGCGAAGATCAATGCGCTGGCGCTGAACCTCGTGTCGTCGCCCGGCTCAGGCAAAACGACCCTGTTGTGCAAAACGATCGAAGCGTTGGGCGACCAACCGCTGGCGGTCATCGAAGGCGATCAGCAGACGTCGAACGACGCCGACCGCATTCGCGAGACCGGTGCGAAGGCGATCCAGGTGAACACCGGAAAAGGGTGCCACCTCGACGGTCACATGGTCGGCCACGCCATGGATCATCTCGACCTGCCGGATGGCGCTATGCTGTTCATCGAGAACGTCGGCAACCTCGTATGCCCGGCGGCCTTTGACCTTGGTGAGGACGCGAAGGTCGCAATCCTTTCTGTAACAGAAGGCGAAGACAAGCCGCTGAAATACCCGGATATGTTCACCGCAGCACGGCTTGCTTTGCTCAACAAGGTCGACCTGGCGCCGCATTGCGACGTGGACCTTGACCTCTATGAAGAAAACCTCCGCCGCGTGAATCCGGGTATCGATATCATCCGCATTTCCGCACGCACGGGCGAAGGTATGGGCGCATGGGTGCAGTGGCTTAATGCTCAGCTTGCGGCGAAGTCCCATCGGGCCGCAGCCGAATGAAAGACAGCGCCCCCCTTCCAACGGTTCTGGTCTACGGCGGCACCGCCGAAGACCGTTCCGCTATGGGGTGCGCTCTGGAGGCACGATTTGATTGTCTGACGGCGGAAACGCCCGATGCGCTACGCCGCTTGATGACCGAAAATTTCGTACAAGTCGCGGTGTGTGCAGGCGGTCAGGAGAATGTGTCAGAGCTTTTTTCCGATTGGCCGGAAACGCGGCTTATCAGCATCGACGCTGATCCCGCAGCAACAACCGGGTCAGATTATCCGTGTCAGATCCTCCCGCGCGACTGGTCGGCAACACAGCTTGCAAATGCCGTAGCGACCGCGACACAACTCTTTAACCTGAAACGCGAGAACGAGCGCATGGCGCTGGAAATGCGGTGCTTGGGGTCGCGCAGACCTCAACCCTTGCCGTCGCCAAATGCGCTTGGCTTCGAGGGCATCCTGCGAACGCCGGGATCGCCGATGACGTCGGTCATCACCGCCGCGCGGCAATACGCGAGCTTCGACGTGCCGATCCTCTTGGTCGGAGAGCAAGGCACCGGTAAAGCCGACATGGCGCGCGCGATCCACGACAGTTCGTTGCGCTCGGACCAACCGTTTCAGGCGTTGGACGTCACTGGCTTGACGGAAGAGGCAGTGTCTCTCGCGCTATTCGGTCAACGCAAACCGGCAAACGGGTCTCCTGCCATCAACAAGATGGGTCTGTTGCGCAAGGCGGATCAGGGAACGCTTTATCTCGCTGGCATCGACACGCTGCCCCCGTCACTGCAACTGCGGGTCCTCCGCGTCGCGAGAGACGGTCTGTTCGAAGTGCCCGGCCTGGCCGAACCCACAGTCAGCCAGGCCCGTTTGATTACCTCTACAACCGTTGACCCGCACAAACTGATTGCGTCGGGTCGGCTCGACGCGGCGCTTTATTACGCAATTTCCATTGCGGAACTGGCTCTACCGTCACTCAAGTCCCGGATGTGCGACATCCCTCTTCTGGCGCGCGCAGCGGCCGAGGACGCCAGCCGGGAACATGGCAAGCTTGTGCACGGCTTCAGCGAGGCCGCGCTTGAGTTCCTGATGGCCTATTCCTGGCCCGGAAACCTATGCGAATTGCGCAACGAGGTGACCCGCATGCTGATCCAGGCGCAGGATCCGATGCTTGGCCCCGAGGTCATCTCGCGCCGCATCCTGCAAGCGGGTCCGGTGCAGTCCGACATTGCCGAGACAGAGATCATGTCGGCGGAAGGTCCACTCAAGGATCGCGTCGAAGCCATTGAGGGCCGCATCCTGCGCGAAACCTTGACCCGTCTCAAATGGAACAAAAGCCGCGCGGCTGCCGAACTTGGCCTCAGCCGGGTCGGTCTGCGCGCCAAGATCGAACGCTACGGCATCACACAGCCGCAAACAGAGGGGGCCTGACTCATGTGCCTTGGAATACCCGGACAGATTATCGAAATCACGGATGAGGTCCGACAGATGGCAATGGCGGATATCTCGGGCGTGCGGCGCGAGGTAAGCGTCGCCCCGGTCGTGGATGGCCCGCTGGACGGGTTGATCGGATCATACGCCTTGATCCACGTTGGTTTTGCCATGGCTCTGATCGACGAAGACGAGGCCGCGCGTACCTTGGAAGCACTGCAAGGACTGGGTGAAGCGCAGGAAACGCTCGACGCCATGGAAGACGGCGCGCGCGCATTGGAGGGCCAGTCATGAGATACATCGAGGAGTTCCGCGACCCGAAAGCGGCCGAAGGCCTGCTGTCCGCCATCACGCGCGTTGTGGACGAGATCGGGGCCACCTTCGAGAACCCCGTTCACATCATGGAAATCTGCGGCGGCCACACGCACGCGATCTTTCGCTACGGGCTGGACCGCCTGACACCGCCGGGGGTCGAATTCATCCACGGGCCGGGCTGCCCGGTCTGCGTCTTGCCGATGAGCAGAGTGGATGAATGTGTGGAATTGGCGGAGCGCCCGGAGGTTATCTTCACCACTTTCGGCGACGCGATGCGCGTGCCCGGCACGCGGAAATCGCTGATGCAAGCCAAAGCCGAAGGCGCGGATATTCGTATGGTTTATTCGCCGCTCGACGCGTTGGAGCTGGCACGCCGCAATCCGGACCGCGAGGTGGTGTTCTTCGGCCTTGGATTCGAGACGACCACGCCATCGACGGCGCTGTCAGTCCAGCAAGCCGCGCGCGAGGGGCTCGAGAACTTCTCGGTCTTCTGCAACCACATCACCGTGCCGCCGCCGATCAAGGCGTTGCTCGATGATCCGCACATGGTCCTCGATGGTTTTGTTGGTCCCGGCCACGTGTCGATGGTGATCGGCACGACACCGTACAACTTCATCGCCGAACAGTACGGAAAGCCCATTGTCGTCGCAGGGTTCGAACCGCTCGACCTGCTCCAGTCGGTATTAATGGTTCTGACGCAAATCCGCGATGGGCGCGCCGAGGTCGAAAACCAGTACGCCCGAGTTGTCCCTGAAGACGGAAATCCGATCAGCCTTGCGGCCATCGACGACGTCTACGAAAAGCGCCCCAGCTTCGAATGGCGCGGCTTGGGTGAGATCGATGAAAGCGGCCTCCGCATTCGCGCCAAATACGCGCCTTTCGATGCGGAAGAGAAATTCGGCATCGGCTACGGTGCCGGTCCGCGTGTTGTCGCCGAACCCGAAGGCTGCGCCTGCGGGCAGGTGATGACCGGCCGCATCAAGCCCACCGGGTGCCCGCAATACGGGATTGGTTGTACGCCCGAGATGCCCTTGGGGGCCTTGATGGTCAGCTCGGAAGGCGCCTGCGCAGCCTACTGGCAATACGGGGGCTTGCGTGGTCTGAGTGACACCACCGCCACATCACCGATGGAGCCGGCGGAATGAACATGCATGCCAAACCCAAATTGCGTGACGGCGTGGTGACCTTGGCCCATGGCGGCGGTGGAAAGGCCATGCGCGACCTGATCGATGACGTGTTCACGTCGGTCTTTCAGCCGGCCTCGATGGAGGACCAGGCGCGGTTGACCTCAACGGCTCTGACTGAACCGGGTGCGCAACTCGCCTTCACCACCGACAGTTTCGTCGTCGATCCGGTCGAATTTCCCGGCGGCGACATCGGCAAGATCGCGGTATGCGGCACGGTCAACGACCTCGCCGTTGGCGGCGCAAAGCCGCTGTGGTTGTCGGCGGCCTTCATTATCGAAGAAGGGTGTGACGTGGCCTTGCTCAGACGCATCGTCGCATCGATGGCGACAGAGGCGGACAAAGCCGGGGTGCGCATCGTTACCGGCGATACGAAGGTGGTCGGTCGCGGCAGCGCTGACAAAGTTTTCGTCACGACCTCGGGCGTCGGCGTGATCCCGGCGGGTCGCAACCTTGCTGCGGACCAGGTGAGACCGGGCGACGTGGCCATCGTGAATGGCGTGTTGGGGGATCACGGAGCCGCCATCCTCGCCGCCCGTGGAGACATGGCGTTGTCGAGTGACATCGAGAGTGATTGCGCCGGGTTGGGGCACCTCATGGAAGCGGTTATCGACGCCGCACCGAATGTCAGAGCCGCACGCGACGCGACCAGAGGCGGAGTGGCGAGCGCATTAAACGAAATCGCGCAAACCGCCAAATGCGGCATCGTTATTGACGAAGACAGCCTGCCTCTCAGGCCCGAGGTCAAGGGTGTGTGCGAAATCCTTGGGCTCGATCCCCTCTACCTCGCGAACGAAGGCACGCTGGTGCTCTTTGTCCCCCCGCATGAGGCCGATGCCGCAGTCGCCGCCATGCGGAGCACGCCGGAGGGACGCAATGCGCAGATCATCGGAACCGCCGTCAGCGACCATCCGGGCACCGTCACCATGCGCACCCGCTTCGGCGGCGGCCGCATCGTGGACATGCTGGTCGGCGAACAGTTGCCGCGGATTTGCTGAAGAATCGTTCTTGTATATTGGACCAGCAGAATAGTCTGGCGCAGTTGTCCCGCACGCGAGCAGTCTACACCACCCAGACTCGAACGCCTAATCCGCCGCTAAAAGATTGCGTCAAAACCGCGGGGTACCTCACCTTGTCGACCGGAATTCGCTAATGATCGCGCATGGGCAATGCGCAATTTGCTAGCACGCCGTCTGTGCCAGTAGCATGAGGCGTAGGATGTCGGGCTGTCGCGTTGCTTGTTTTGGGAGCCGGGCCGAAGACACATGTATCGGCTTGGACCCTGAGATATCTTGCTGCGGATATTAAGGCCGAGCCGTTGGGCAGGGACCGAAGAGATCTTGGCCATCGCCTCACTCAGGTTCACGACACCACTGTCGCAGACTTTATGTCTGTCAAAGCAAAGTTACGTCCGAGAACGCCCCTGATTTTTGTTGAAGTGTTCTTGTCGGTGCTGTGCTACCGGAAGTGTCCCCGCTTGGGGCTAGATTTTCCGCCCTTTGATCACACAGACGGGCTGGATGCGTCTGGCAACGGGGAGACGGACATTCTTCGTACGATCATGACGCCTTCTAATCTTCCTGCCTGTGCTCAATCAGCCATGCTGAAGATATCGGAGTTACACGTCATCGTGTTTTCCGGCAAATTGGCTATCCGATCACAATCCGTGTCCTCCAGGAACGCAGCTTAATCGTGCGCGACAGAAGCCTCTGGGCTTATTGGCGCGATGTTCTGCTCAATTATTTGCTACAGAACAAGCTGGTCGAAAGTGCATATAATAAGTCTTCAATAGGCGGTTCATCGGTCTGCTGAATGAACGGCGGTGGCCCATGAGCCTCAGATTTGTGACCGAATAGTTGGAACCATGGTTTCGAAGCTTTTTCGAGGAAAGGTCGCGGAGCACGATTGGGCGCAACCTACCGGCAGCGCTGATGAAACCGGAATTCGCATCCTGCTCGCGTGCTTGATCGAAGTGCCGAAACCAAGACAACGACTCTGCGCAATTCAGGCAGAACTTCAAATCTAAAATAGACCAAGGAAGTAACGCGGACTTAAAGGGAATCGTGCCACGTCCTCCCGCAGCGCGCCCAAAAAATCAACTGATCTCGTTCAACAGCCATTCGGCGCGTTCGATGTGGGTGCGGGCCACACCCAATTTGCCTTCCAGGCGGGCGGTCTTCTCGGGCGAGGTGGTGGATGCGATCTCGGCTTCGAGTTCGGCTTCCTTGGCGCGGAGCTTTTCCAGCACCTTCGCCACGTGGCGAGGTTTGATCTTGCTCGCTTTGCCGCCTTCGAGGCGTTCGTTGTAGTCCACCACCTTGGCGGCAAGCTTTTTCAGACCCATGGTTGCGTTCCAATCCTGACCTCGACGGCATATCCTGCCGGTGTTTCATGACGGTTTCGTGACTGTCGCTTGTGCCGACCCGTCACTGGAAAGGAGGCCGGTGTCCATAATCGCCTCGTGAAGTTCCTCTTCGTCAAGTGACAAAAGCTGCTCGACTTCGGCCATGGCGCTGTCGCGGGGGATGTAGTACGTGCGTGCCGCTTTGATGAGTTCGCGCATGGCGCTGTAGGCATATCCAGAGTCGTTCATGAAAGACGTCGCAGCCGTGGGGGCCAGATCGCCCGAACGGATCAACGCGTCAACGCGTTTGGAGGTCGACCGCGCATCCTCTTCTATCCGCGCGCGCTCCTGATCGAGCCAAAGCGCGCTGCGGTCGTCCGGGTCAGCCAGACCAAGCTTTCTGATCTCGATTGTGATACGCGCGATCTCCGTGCGCAGTTGGTCGTATAGCTCTGTCGTCGCGCCGCCGCGATGCACCGTGTAGCGCAGGACGTTCTTGCGCAGGTGTTTGACGGACTTCACCGCCTGCACAATGTCACTCGAAACGTCGCGCAAGGCGTAGATACGCTCCGCGATATCAGGCGCGATGCGTTTGTCGCCCGCACGTGTCGAGAACTCCACGATGCTCGAATACAGCGTTTTGACCCGTCGCTCGTAAGACTCGTCCAGATCAAGTTCGAGCGGTACCCGGCTTTTGCGCACAAGGGTGTCGACATCCTGTGTGGAGAAGACTTCGTCGCGGTGTAGGTTCAGCCCGTGCAGGATCAGCTCCACCGCATTCTCGTAGAGGTGAAGCACTTCTTTGCGAAGAGCGATCTCGAAGGTCTGCGGAAATTCGTCCACGGCCTCATTCAGGAAATGCGGTCGGCTGACATCCGGCACGGGTTCCGCAATCCGATGCTCAAGAAACGTGATGAGCCGCTGCAGCACCGGCAGCATGAGCGTCACGCCAAGCACGTTGAAGATCGTATGGAACACGGCCAGCTTCATCGCGTAGTCCGTCGCGCCGATGCCGACCCAAGCGCTGATCCAATCGACGGTGTCGCGCAGGGGGATGATAAGGACGATTGCCACGACCGCGGTGACCGAGTTGAAGATCAAATGCGCGAGCGCCAATCTCTTGCCTTGGAAATTCGCGCCAAGTGATCCGATGATGGCGGTGATCGTGGTCCCGATATTCGCGCCGATCGCCAGTGCCAGCGCGTTCTCGTAGCTTATCTGTCCTGCGGCCAATGCTGTCAGGATCAACACCATGGTGGCATGGCTCGATTGCATGATGACGGTCGCGGCTGTTCCGATGAGCGAATAAACGAACAAGCCCAGCACCCCGGACAGTGCAAAGCGCGTGAGGTCGATCTGGTCCTTGAACGCTTCGAACCCCTCTTTCATGTGGTGGATCCCGAGGAAAAGAAACCCCAGCCCCGCCAAAGCGTAGCCAATGCCTCGCAGCGGTTTTGATTTCTGAAACACCAGCACGATGCTGAGGGCGATCATCGGCATGGCGTAGGCGGCGATATTCACCTTCAGGCCAAGCCCCGCGACCAACCAGGCACCGGTGGTCGTCCCGATATTTGCACCGAAGATGATGCCGACGCCGCCGATCAGAGAAATCAGCCCGGCGCTGAGAAACGAAATGGTGATGACGGAAACGAGCGAACTCGACTGCAAGAGCGTTGTGGACAGGATACCAAACGACAGCGCGCGCGGCGTCGATCCTGTCGCCCGCTCCAGAACCTTCTCCAGCGTGCCACCACTGAATAGCTTGAACCCGTCTTCGAGCATCAGCATGCCGAAGAGAAAGATCGCCACCCCCGCCGCGATCTCCTGCGCGTCCGTACTGAACCAGAACGCAAAAAGAAGCGCACCCATCGCAACTGGGAGGAAGAACCGTGTCATGCGGCGACCATCGCGCAAAGCGCGAGTCGGCCCTGCCCGGACCACTGCCTCTGAACCGATCTGCTCCGCATTCGGTCCCGTCTCCTCCCATCGTGGTAATTAGGGAACATACCTCTGGGCGAATGTGCCGTCCTTGATTTGGCTCATATCGGCTTTCGCCCGACCCGCGATGATGACTCGTCCAATCACGGAAGTTTGGGGGGTATCTGCCGTGCTACGTACCGAAAACATCGAGCAGGCCGTTCAGCGAAATCGCGATGAGCTTTTCCGTTTTGGAACGGCGCTGCTTTTCATCGTCGGGATCATGTTGTTCACCATTGTGCGCACCGATGGCGGCATTGACGGAATCCTCATGGTCGCTGCGGCCATGATCGGCGGCTACATGGCGATGAATATCGGCGCCAATGACGTGGCGAACAATGTCGGACCAGCCGTTGGATCACACGCCATAACCCTGACCGGTGCGATTGTCATCGCGGCGTTCTTCGAAGCCGGAGGTGCACTTATCGCCGGTGGGGATGTTGTCGGCACCATAAAAAGCGGGATCATTGATCCGGACCTTGTTGCCGACCGGGACACCTTTGTCTGGCTGATGATCGCGGCGCTTTTGGCGGCAGCGGTCTGGCTCAATTTCGCGACCGCAATTGGCGCGCCGGTCTCTACTACACACTCAATCGTTGGTGGTGTGCTTGGTGCCGGGATCGCAGCAGCGGGTTGGAATATCGCTGACTGGTCTGTGGTGGGCCAGATCGCGGCAAGCTGGGTCATCTCTCCGGTCCTCGGCGGTCTGATCGCGGCAGGTTTTCTCTACATCATCAAACGTACGATCACCTACAAACGCGACGTGCTCTCAGCGGCCAATCGCATGGTTCCCGTGCTGGTCGCATTCATGGCCTGGGCCTTTGCGACCTATCTGATGCTCAAGGGCGTGAAGAAGGTGATCGCGGTGTCTTTCCCAATGGCGCTCCTGATCGGCCTGGCTATTGCGCTTGCGGTCTACATGATCATGCGCCCCTATATTGCGCGGGCAACGGCGAAGCTCGAAAACCACAAGGCAAGCGTCAACTCGCTCTTTACGGTGCCGTTGATCTTCGCGGCGGCGCTCTTGAGCTTTGCGCACGGCGCAAATGACGTCGCCAACGCAGTTGGCCCACTGGCCGGGATCAACGAAGCCATCACCAGCGGCGGGATATCAACCAAAGCCGGAATCCCCCTGTGGGTCATGGCCGTTGGGGCCATCGGCATCTCGCTCGGTCTGGCGCTTTATGGGCCCAAACTGATCCGCACGGTCGGCAGTGAGATCACCGAACTCGACAAGATGCGCGCCTTCTGCATTGCCATGGCTGCCGCAATCACCGTCATCATCGCCTCCCAACTCGGGCTACCGGTCAGCTCGACCCATATCGCCGTCGGAGGTGTCTTCGGCGTCGGGTTCCTGCGCGAGTACATCAAGGCAAGTTACGCGCGTATGCTTGACGAGATCAGAGAGCACCACTCCGAAAACGACCCCGAGGCAGTTGAGACATTTCTGACGCAATTCGAGGCCGCTGATGTGGCAATAAAAGGCGAAATGCTTCGCGACATGAAGGCCCAGGCGGCCGCCGATCGCCTGCTTGGAAAGCGCGAAAGACGCGGTCTGGGACGAGTCCAGCGTGTCGAACTCGTGAAGCGCAACCTCCTTCTGCGCATCGCGGCAGCCTGGATCATCACAGTCCCAATCGCCGCCATCCTCGCAGCCATGTTCTTCTTCATGATCCGCGGGATGTTGTTGCCGTAGGAAAATGGCCTGGACCAAGGTTTGAATGCGTGGGGGCGTAAATCCGAATGGTGATTTCTGTGCTTAAAGAAGCTCCCACAACTCCCGCGTCACCTGATCGAAAAGGGATGGGTTTGCATAAGCCGAGATTGTGAGTTCAGCGCGCCAATGCTGTTGTCCAATTGGGGTGACGCTTCCGTCCGCCAATTCGGACTGTATCGCGGTTTCTGGCATCCAGGCGAAACCGCTGCCAGCCATCAGTCGGCGTTTGATTGCCTCGACGAGGGCGTCGACGTAAATCGTTTCGGCATGGAACGGTTTGCGTCCGATCGTTTGCTCGACAACCATACCGAGAAAACTTGATCGCTCATATGCAAGGTAGGAGATCTTTTGCCTGGCTCGATTATCCAAGTTCCATGCGTGCTTTTGGGCTGTGGCCGTGGCGGCGACGGGGATCAACATATCTGTCAGGAGGTCTTTGCGCTCGAACGCGGTCTCATCGATGGTAGGTGAGACTGCTCCGTGTGCATAACAGAGCATGATGTCGACCGCGCCCTCCATCAAAAGCTCACAACACGTGCTCAGGGAATCCGAGATGACGCGGGTGCGCATGCCGGGCAGCTGGCCCTGCAGTGTTTCGATGCGCTTTGCGAGGTAATTGACTGAGATCGTATGCAGGACCGAGAAGCGAATGAAGCGATGTTCACCGCGGTCCGCATCGCGCAGGAGCTGGCGTGCTTCGGACAGCTGGGACAACGCTCCTGTGGCGGTTGGCAAAAACTGTTTTCCTGCTTCGGTGAGCTGTACCGGGTATGTCGCGCGATTGACCAAGGGCAAGCCGACCCAGCTTTCCAGTGCCTTGATCCGGCGGCTGAATGCGGATTGAGTGATGTTTCTTTCATCAGCAGCTCGCGTGAAGTTTTGCGAGCGCGCCAGACACTCGAAATCGCGCAGCCAATTCAGATCCATCACATGTCCTTACATTTCAAAGGCTTTCCCCGATGCTACGCGAGATCATGCAAATTCGGAATAGTTTGATGAAATGTTTGAATTGGTATGGATTTCGAATCTGTTCCTAGGCTTGAGCATGGGCATGATGCTCCAACCGAGGTGCCACCTCAGACCTCGTGAAGAAGGTTCGTGTTGGATCATGCCCGGCCGGGACCCGCCGGCCAGCCACCAACAGAGGAGACCACCATGAAATACACATTCAAATCCCTTGGTTTGGCTGCGGCCGTCAGCGCATTAGCTCTGCCGGTTCTTGCATCTGAGGAAGTGAAGATCGGAGTGCCATCCTGGACAGGCGCGCAGGCGATAGCTCATGTGCTCGGGCATGTCGTAGAGACGCGTATCGGCGGTCAAGTCGAATACGTACCCGGTAACAATGCCACGATTTTCCAGGCGATGGATCAGGGCAAGGGCGACATCGATGTGCACCCCGACGTTTGGCTGCCGAACCAGGAAAGCTTTACGAAGCAATATGTTGACGAAGCCGGAACAGTCACATTGTCAACGAACCCCTACCAGGGGAACCAGGGCTTCTGTGTGACAAAGGACTTCGGCGAAGCCAATAACATCACCGACATCGCGGACCTCGGCCGTCCTGATGTGGCGACATTGATGGACAGTGATGGCAACGGAAAGGGCGAGATGTGGATAGGTGCGCCGGGGTGGGCCTCTGCCAATGTCAATGAGGTCAAGGTGCGCGACTACGGATTGCTTGACTTCATCGAACCCATCCGCGCCGAAGAAGCGGTCAAAACTGCTCGCATCAAAGACAGCATCGCAAAAGGTGAGGGCTACGCGTTCTATTGCTACGAACCTCACGCGGTTTGGTTCATGTTCGACGTGCAGATGCTGACAGAACCAACCTTTGATCCTGCCAAATACGTCATGGTGCAGCCGTCGGACGACCCGGATTGGTACAACAAATCCATGGTCGCAACAAAAGATGCTTTGAAAGATGTGCAGATTGCCTGGTCCAATTCGCTGGTTGATCGGTCGCCGGCCATCGCGGAGTTTTTCCAGAACTTTCAGCTGAACGCCGAAGACGTTAGCCAATTGGCATTCGAAATCAGCGCTAATGGGCGTGATCCGGGTGAAGTGGCGGCGGAGTGGGTGGAAGCCAATTCCGAACGCGTCGACGGCTGGTTGGGTCTCTGACGTCTGATCTTCTACTTCGGGCATCTGGCCGCGGTCCGATGCCCTCTCTTTTACTGGCTCAATAAGGCGTGACCTGATGCACGACGAGACGGTCATAGAAATCTCTGACGTCTGGAAGATTTTCGGCGCCCATCCGGAAGCGGCCCTTCGCGCCATACGCGAAGAGGGACTGACAAAGTCCGAGGTTCTGGCCCGGCACAATGCCGTGGTCGGTGTGGCCGATGTCAGCCTGTCGATCAACCGTGGCGAAATCTTCTGCATCATGGGCTTGTCCGGGAGCGGTAAATCGACGCTCGTGCGCCACTTCAACAGGTTGCTGGAGCCGACGGCGGGAAAGATCGAGATCGAAGGCATCGACGTAATGGCCCTTGGCAGCAAAGAGCTTCAGACATTCCGGAACCGCAAGATTGGCATGGTGTTTCAAAACTTCGCGCTAATGCCGCATCGGTCTGTGCTCGACAACGTAGCAATGCCGCTGGAAATCCGACAAGTCGCCAAGAATGAACGAATGCGGCAGGCAGCGGCCATCCTCGATATTGTTGAGCTTGGTCCATGGGGGTCGAAATTCGCGCATGAGCTGTCAGGAGGGATGCAGCAACGCGTGGGTCTGGCGAGAGCCTTGGCTGCCAACCCGGACGTACTGTTGATGGACGAGCCGTTCTCAGCGCTGGATCCGCTAATCCGGCGACAATTGCAGGATGAATTCATCCGCCTGAGCAAGATTCTGAAGAAGACCACCGTCTTCATCACTCATGATCTGGACGAAGCCGTGCGCATTGGTGACCGGATCGCCATCATGCGCGATGGTAAGGTGGTGCAGATCGGGACGGCCGAGAACATCGTAATGCACCCGGCGGATGACTATGTCGCAGATTTCGTGGCGGGGATTTCGCGACTGAAGGTGGTTCACGCGCATGCCGTCATGCAGCCCATCGCGGAATACGTCGCTGCGCATGGATCCGTTCCCGCCGACGCGCCGCGTGTGGGTGAGAACGAAACCCTGAGCAATCTGATCAATCTTGCCATTGAGAAGACCGACGCAATCATAGTCGAAGACGCAGGTAAGGAAGTAGGCGTCATCACGCGTTCAGATTTGCTGCGGACAGTGATCGAAGGAACGGAAGTGTCATGAATGACTATGGCATCAACCCGCTTGAAGACACGGAAAGTGAAGCTGCGGTTGCTTATGCGGACGAGCGCCGGAACAACATTCGGACCTTTGTGCGTACTAGCCCGGACTACTACATCCGGAATTTCGAAAAGATCGGAGCATCGTCCCGTTTCACACCAACCTTCAACGTGATGGCGGGGCTGTTTGGGCCGATCTGGTTCGGTGCGCGAGGGCTTTGGTCTTGGGCCCTGCCGTTCCTGATCCTTGAAGCGCTTGCATTTGTGCAGATTGCGCGAGGGTTGTTCGGGGATCTGGCTGCTGAGGCGATGGAGCGTATAGCGTCTATTGAAGGAACGCTGGACTTGCGCCGTCAGCAATTGGCAGCGGCGATCGAGAACAATTCTGATCGGGTAGATGCTTTTCGACGCACCGTCGACTCCCTTGAAGCCAATATCGACGGCATTCGCGCTGAAGCGGAGGCGCTGGCGTCGCAGGGCCCGTGGATCGTATTGGGCGGGGTGGTGCTGCTCATCGTTGTGAAGTTGGTCCAGGCAACCACGGCCAACTGGGCGCTGGAAACGCGGTTTTCGGAATGGCTGTCGGACCGTACGATCCGATCAGGACTTCCCACGGCTGAAATTGTATTCAGCGCGGTCTTCATGGTGCTGATCGTCTGCACCGCGATGCTGCACTACAGCTTTCCAGGGCGTTTCTCGCTACTGAGTGCTTTTCCTACCGACCCCGATATCCGGCTCACGAGTATTACATGGGTCGAAGATTTCATCGCCTGGTGTGTGCGCAACAGCGAAGCGTTCTTCGACGTATTGACCTTCGGCATCCGAAGCCTTCTGGACGCGTTGGAAGTGATCCTCGTTCAAACTCCGTGGATCGTGATCGCCAGTCTCATCATTCTTCTGACTTGGCTGACCGCGGGCGTCCGCACCGCCATCTATTCGGGCGCATTCCTCGCCTATATGGGCCTTCTGGGGTTCTGGGAAGCCGCCATGACGACCTTGGCGCTGCTCGGAACAGCGGCGTGTCTTTCGATCCTGATTGGTATTCCCCTTGGCATGTTTGCGGCCAGACGGCCCCGGTTCTACGCTTTTATCCAGCCGATCATGGACTTCATGCAGACAATGCCGGCGTTTGTCTTCATGGTTCCGGTTATTGCGTTTTTCGGTGTCGGCAAACCGGCCGCGGTGGTTGTTACGATGATCTTTGGCGGTACGCCGGTGGTGCGCTTAACTGTACTGGGTCTACGCGGCGTGCCGGAAAGCGTGCGGGAGGCGGCCATCAGTTTCGGTGCCAACAAATGGTACCTTCTGACAAAGGTCGACCTACCTCTTGCCAGCCCATCAATCCGCGCGGGGGTCAATCAAACGATTATGCTGTCCTTGGCAATGGTTGTGGTGGCCTCGCTTATCGGTGCCAAGGGTCTGGGCGAGGATGTGCTCGAAGCGCTGCAATACGCGAATGTAGGTCAAGGGATTCTTGCGGGGTTCTCAATTCTGTTTTGCGCCATGATCCTAGACCGTATCGTGCAGGGCGCTCGCAAATGACACCTTTGGTGCTGGTTCACGGTTTCATGGGTGGCAGTCGGCAATGGAAGGGACAGAAGACGGCTTTCGAGCATGCTTTCGACGTCGTCGCGGTAGATCTTCCAGGATTTGGTCAGAATGCTGATGTCAGCGCGCCGGAGCGTATTCGCGACTATGCAAATTGGGTTTTGGACCATCTTGATGCCACCGGCGCCGATCGCTTTCATCTCTTGGGACATTCGATGGGCGGCATGATCGCTCAGGAGATTGCAACAGTAGCCCCAGAGCGCGTTGACCGGCTGGTGCTCTATGGTACCGGCGCGGCAGGCGTTTTGCCCGGCCGGTTTGAACCGATCCAGACGTCAAAAAGCAGGGCACACTCAGATGGTCCGAAGAAAACTGCCAGACGGATCGCGGCAACTTGGTTCCTAGAGGGCGAAACCGCGCCAGCCTACGAAGACTGCGCTGCGATAGCAGAGCGTAGCAGCCTTCAAGCTATCTTCGCTGGGCTGGACGCTATGGAATCTTGGTGTGGCATCTCTGAATTGCCCCGGATTCGGGCGAATACACTTGTGATCTGGGGCGACCGCGACCGAACATACGGATGGAACCAGATAGAACGACTGTGGACATCGATAGATCGCACCAGTCTAGCCGTCATTCCGAATTGTGCACATGCCGCCCATCTGGAGAAGCCCGCAATCTTTAATCAAATTTTGGGCGACTTTTTGGAGACTGATTTCGCCGCGTGATCGCCTTTCGGGTTTCGCAGCCAGCGAAAGCACATGGGATTGAATATCTGCCTTTGTCGGCACTGCACTGAAATTCTTCAATCTTCCTGCTTTGCAGCACTCGGCGTTCAGGGCATGCTGAGATAAGGTGCACAGCACATTTGGAAAGGGTGTGTCTATGGCTTCCAACGTCGATCTGGTCATTCACGACGGTCGCGTGGTGACACCTCAAGGGATCGTGGAAAGCGACCTGGCGGTGGATCACGGGCGTATTGTTGCGATAGGACCGGCGGGCGGTGCAACCAAACACATATCGGCCGAAGGAAAATGGGTCATGCCGGGCGGTGTCGATCCGCATGCTCATATTGAGCAGATGTCCGGCATGGGACAGTGGAATGCAGACACCTTCGAAACTGCCACGAAATCTGCTGCGATGGGCGGGACGACAAGTGTCATATCGTTTGCGGCGCAAGCGAAGGGGCAGCGGCTTTCCGATACTGTTTCGGATTACGCCGTTCGCGCCAAAAGGGGGGCGATGATTGATTACGCCTTTCACATCACTTTGACCGATACGGAGGTGAAGGGCTTCGCCGAAGATCTTGCGACACTCATCGACGGTGGCCACCGATCCTTAAAGGTTTTCACGACGTACAACATCCAACTCAACGACGCCCAGCTTCTTAACATTTTTCGTCATGCGAGAGACGACGGAGCTTTGGTTTGTGTACATGCCGAAAACGATGCGATCATTGCGCAAGCCAAGAAAGCTTTGATTGAAGCAGGACATGTTAAGCCTCTTGATCACGCGAAATCGCGACCGCGGGTGGCTGAGATCGAAGCGGTAGAGCGTATCTGTCGCTTCGCAGAATACCTCGACCAGCCCGTGATGCTGTTTCACATCTCTACAAAGGAAGGCGCCGACGCGATTAGGGCTGCGCGGGCTCGCGGTGCGCCAGTGTGGGCGGAGACCTGTCCACATTACCTTTTCATGACAGAGGACATTCTGGACAAACCTGGGCTCGAAGGGGCCAAGTGGATGTGCTCTCCGCCGCAGCGCACCGCCGATGATCAACAGGCCTTGTGGGATGCGTTGCTTGAAGGCACGTTAAGCCTCGTCTCTTCTGACCATGCTCCCTACAGGTTCGACGAAACGGGCAAATTATCTGCAGGACCTAATCCTGGTTTCCATCAGATTGCCAATGGTTTGCCGGGGTTGGAAACGCGATTGCCGCTCATGTTCGATGCGATGGTCACCCAAGGCAGAGGCGGACCGGTAGCCTTTGCTGAATTGACGGCCCACGCACCCGCGCGGATCTACGGGCTTCTTCACAAAGGTAGGATCGCCGAAGGCATGGACGCCGATATCGTGATCTGGGATCCAGACAAATCGGTGATCTATGGCGGCAACGATTTGCACGACAACGTCGGATACAATCCATGGGAGGGAAGGACTGTAACCGGCTGGCCTGAATATGTGTTCCTTCGCGGGCAAATGCTTGTGAAAAACGGCAGGTTTTTTGGCGCGCCAGGTAACGGACAGTGGATTGATCGGCCCGAACTTGCAACGCACCCTAGACAGCACGCGATGGGGTTGTCGACGCAATGAAGCGACCGGAATCCGCGAATGAACTGACCGTCACGTTTTTCTACTACCGTGATCTGCCCAAAGCGATGCGGTTCTATGAGGATGTGCTTGGCCTCACGTTAGCCATTGATCAAGGGTGGACCAAAATCTATCGAATTTGCCTTGGCGGGCATGTCGGGCTGGTGGACGAAACGAAAGGCATGAACAAATGGACGGCGGATAAACCCGTTCAATTGTGCATCAGGGTTTCGAACGTGGACGACTGGTATGCCTATGCTCAAGCCAGAAAGCTCAAGAATTTGTCAGAGCTTTTTGCAAATGACGAAATCGGCATTCGCGCCTTTGTATTCAACGATCCCGAAGGTTACCAGATCGAGATCCAATCCGCGATACGGCCCGGCACATGAAATCGCTGATCGTCATCAATCCGAATTCTTCGGAAGATGTCACGCGTGGTATTGACGCTGCAATCGACCCACTCCGCAAACTTGGCCTCCCGATCCGATGTCTGACGCTGAAGGAGGGCCCAAAAGGTATCGAAAGCCAACTTCAGGCAGACCTGATCATCGCACCAATGCTGGCCTTGGCGGCGGCGCAAGCGGATGCGGCGGGATACGTGATTGCCTGCTTCGGCGATCCGGGATTGCATGCCTTGCGCGATCAAACATGGCTTCCCGTCGTAGGCATTCAGGAAGCTTCGGTCATGACCGCCCTCACGCTCGGCCAACGCTTTGGAGTCATTGCGATATTGTCGCGGTCCATTCCGCGCCATTTGCGGGCATTCGGCGCTATGGGTGTCCTCGACCGCATGGCCGGTGACAGGGCTATTGAACTGGGAGTTACCGAATTGGCGGACACCGACAAGAGCCTGAATGCCATGATAGAAACCGGAAAACGACTGCGCGACGAAGACGGGGCCGATGTGCTTATTATGGGCTGTGCGGGTATGGCAAAATACCGCGCGCCACTGCAAAGCGCCGTTGGATTGCCGGTCGTTGAACCGGCGCAGGCCGCAGTGAGCATGGCACTCGGTCATATATCCCTTGATCTTTCTCACGCTTCACAAAGAGCAGACCATGATTGATGAAACGACAAAAGGCGTGTTCACGATCGCCGTCACGCCGTTCCTCCCTGATGGCACACTGGATTTGGCCAGTCTCGACAGGATGGTCGATGCCTATATCGCGAGGGGCGCTTCTGGCCTGACAATTCTCGGAATGATGGGGGAGGCGGGCAAGCTGTCTTCGTCGGAGTCGGTCGAGGTCATTCGGCGTGTTATCTCCAGATCAACCGTTCCGGTCATCGTGGGCGTGTCTGCCCCCGGTTTCGCGACTATGGCGGCCATGAGCACCGAAGCAATGGACGTGGGAGCAAGCGGGGTCATGGTGGCACCGCCGATGGGCTTGAAAACCGACGCACAGATTGTCAGCTATTTTCACAACGCCGCAGATTGCTTGGGGGAAACACCTTTCGTTTTGCAAGACTTTCCACTTGCGACGGGAGTCCAAATATCGCCTTCGGTTATCCTGCAGATTGTCGAGGAGTGTCAGACATGCGTCATGCTCAAACACGAAGACTGGCCGGGCTTGGAGAAGATCACATCCTTGCGCAAAGCTTCAGAAGACGGTTCGCGACGCATCTCGATTCTGTGCGGTAATGGCGGGATGTATCTGCTCGAGGAAATGATGCGGGGCGCCGACGGCGCGATGACGGGATTTGGCTATCCGGAGATGATGCGACTGGTCATTGATGCGTACCACGCTGGTGATATCGACCGCGCGCGAGACATTTTCGACGCCTACATGCCAATGATCCGTTACGAAGCGCAGCCCGGTATGGGCCTAGCGATCCGAAAACACTCTCTGGCGCGTCAGGGCGTCATTCAACATGCAACTGTGCGAAAACCCTCAACAAGTCTGTCGGTCCAAGCCATCGCCGAAATTGATGCGCTCGCTCGTCGACAAGAGAAACGTCTCTTGGATCTTGGTGTTCCAAGAGACGTATTCTGGCAAAGCGACGTTCAACAAGATCTGTCGATGAGCAGAAAATGAGTCCTTGCTAGAACTTGCAACCGACAGCCTCTAATCCGCACCCCGCACGCGGATGGGTGTGTCGGGGTCGGGACGCAGGAACTTCTGGACGAAGAAGATACCAGTCGCCGCACCGACGCCGATGAGATCGGTAATCAGACCGCCCTCGATCATGAAGAGCGCCGCGACGATCAGGGCTAGACGCAAGAACCACACCGTGCGGCCGCCCATGAACCAGCCTTGCACACCGGACGACAACAGGAACACTCCGAAGGTGGCGGTGAGACCGGCGCGGATGACCTCGAACCACGTGCCCTCCATCAGAATGGCGGAGTTGTAGAAGAACATGAACGGCACGATGAAGGCTGCGATGCCGATCTTGAAGCTTGCGACGCTGGTCTCCATCGGGTTCGATCCCGAGATCCCCGCAGCGGCGTAACTGGCCAGCGCCACGGGGGGCGTGATGGCCGAAACCACCGCAAAGTAGAAGACGAAGAAATGCGCGGTGAGCATCGGAATCCCAAGCTGCACCAGACCCGGCGCCACAACCGAAGCCGCCACCGCGTAGGCGGCGGTCGTCGGCATGCCCATGCCCAGAAGGATCGCGATGCACATGGCGAAAAAGAGCGCCAGAAGCTGCGAGGCCGCTGCGAGGTCGAGCAACACTGCCGAGAAACGCGCGCCGACGCCAGTGAGGGAAATGACACCCACGATGATGCCCGCACAGGCGCAGACCGCGATGATCTGGATCGACATCACCCCGGCGAGTTCAAACGCTTTCAGGATGGACCGAATGCCCATCCGGTGCGGCGTCAGCCAGGACACGACGGCGGCTGCCACGGTGGCGAGCGTGCCGGCCCGGATCACGGAATAGCCAAGGAACAGCGCGACAATCAGGATGAGGATCGGCACAAAGAGATAGGCCTGCCGCGCAAGTGCCGCGAATTTGGGCAACTCGTCTTCACGCATGCCGCGCATGTTCAGCTTGGCCGCTTCGAAATCGACCATGAAGTAGATCGACACAAAGTAGAGGATCGCCGGGATGATCGCTGCAATGGCGATTTCCTGATACGGAATCCCGGTGATCTCGGCCATGATGAACGCACCCGCGCCCATGATTGGCGGCATGATCTGACCGCCGGTAGAAGCCGCAGCCTCAACAGCGCCGGCGGTTTTTCTGTGATAGCCAACCTTTTTCATCAGCGGGATGGTGAGCGACCCGGTCGCGACCACGTTGCCCGCCGACGTCCCGTTGATCATACCCATCAGACCCGAGGCGAAGATCGCCACCTTGGCGGGACCGCCCCGCGCGCGTCCGGCGGCTGCGAAGGCGAAGTTGACGAAGTAGTCGCCGACCTTTGACGCCTGCAGAAAGGCCGCGAAGATGATGAAGAGGATGATGTAGGTCGAACTCACCGCTGTCGTTGGTCCGAGGATACCCGCATCGGAGTAGACATGACCAAAGAAGCGCTGCCAGGTGTAGGGGTTTTGCACCGCCAGAATGCCGGGCAAAAGGTGCGCGGAGAAGGTGTAGACAAGGAACACACCCGTGATGATGACCAGCGCCAGACCCGCCACACGACGGGTCAGCTCGAGGATCATCGCGGACCCGGCGGTAGCCGCGAACGCGACACCGATTGGCACAAACGGCGTACCAACCGAGTTCCGCGCGGCAGTGCCGTAGATCGCAACAAGGTAGATCGCCACAACGATCGCACACAGCGCCAACACGATATCGGACGCCGAGAAAAGCTCTCGCCCCCGACGCTCGAACCAGCCGGTCACGATGGCTCCGAGCGTGGCGATGAGAAGGGGAATGCCGAACCATTGCACTTCGGTTGCGTAGATTTCAGTGCCGGGGAAAGCGGCCCATGTGGTCAGACCGCCCATCTCGGGCAAGGTGCCAGAGTTGATCAGGTTCATGAACCCGATCGCGGTGACACCAGATAAAAGTGCAGGAATGGCAAGCAGAAGGGCCGCAATTGATACTATGCGCGTGGCTTTCTGCGGTTTGTCGGCTTGGAACGCATGCGCAGAGAACAATAGAAACCCAAGCGCCAATGCACCGGCGATATGTACGATGCGGAAATTCCACGTCTCCATCGGAAACTGGGGAAGGAACGGGATCTCGATCCCGGTCCAGTCCGAAATCGACACACCATTCAGCGCAATCATGTGGAACGCGGCATACAGCGTCGAAAGTCCGGCAATGAAGAGATACGCGTTCCCGGCAAAGAGCCGTCGGTTGGACTCGATCGGGTCCTCATCGACACCTTCGGCGAGGACAACCTCCTCGACCTGATCCTGTTGTGCGGCGCTGTCCCGATCCGTCATGTGTTCCCCATCCCCAGTTTTGCGCAGTTGTGCGGGCAAACGCCCAATGTGCGAAAAGCCCGCGCCTCAATAAGAAGCGCGGGCTTTCATTGCTACCGAAGAAAGCGCAAATTGCACTCTCTTTTTTGGCTTAGCCGCCGTGGATCATGTCCGCAGGAATGTCGGCACCTGCGTTATCGATGAACCATTGAGCCGCGCCGGGGTGCCACTTCATCACGCCATTCTTGTCCCAGTTCTCGGGCAGCGTGGAGCGTGCCGCGCGGTGAATGTTCACCATGCGCTCGTTGTCGGACATCACCACGTCAACCACCGCATTCACGAGGCTCTCGGGCAGGTCGCAATTCGCGATGGCGAAGTTCCACATCGACACAGAGCGCGCCGGCGCTTCCAGCGTGGTGTAGGTGTCTGCCGCGATCTCGAATTGGGACACCGGGAAGGCAGCAAGAATGGTCGCCTGCTCTTCTTCGGTGAATTCGATGATGTTGACGTCTGTCTGTACTTCAAGCTGCGACACCGCCGGGACCGGAACACCGGCCGCGAAAGCGATCACGTCAAGGAGACCATCCTGAAGCTGGCCGCCTAGATCGGACCAACCGCCATTGCGGCGCTCGAAATTGACGCCCAGCTCTTCCATCATACGTGGGAAGTAGGTGTCGGAGGTCGACCCGGCCGGGCCGAAACCGATGCGCGCACCGTCCGGGATATCCGAGATCGACGAGATGCCCGAGGCCGACAAGGCCGTCACCGAGAACGGCGTCTGGTACATCGGGAACATCGCGCAGGCATTGGTCATCTGAAGGCCGGGTGCGATCGGGTTGGTGCCCTGAAGCGATTCTGCTGCCGGACCCATTGTGGTCATGCCGAACTGCGCCTCGCCGGTGTGGACGAGCGCCATGTTCTGCATCGGGCCACCGGTGACTTCGCCGCTGCCGGACAGGCCCAGCTCTTCGGCGACAAGGTTCGCCCAGCCCGAGCCGTAGGCAAAGTACGTGCCGCCCTGCGACGCCGTGCCGACGGTAAAGCTCTCAGGCCAGCCGGTGCGGTCCACGTGGCCGTCAGCGTAAACCGCTGTTGTGGTAAAGGCCGCTGCCGCAGCGATTGCGGCGATCTTGGTATATGCGGTCATTAAGATAGATCCTCCCATGGATATCTTGGCTCGAGGGAAACAGCGCAACATCGGCCCCGCCAACGTGCGTTCCTCCCCCCAAGCAGTGTGCACTAAGCTATAGAGCGAATTTGTCGCGCCTCAACCCGAAAGTTTAAGCCAGCTCTCTGCTTTCAAAATATCGCTCGACGCCTCTTTTCGACCGCTGTCTGAAGTCGCTACCGCGCATTTTCCAGAACCCACGAGACGGACTCGGTGATCATACGAGACGTCGCGCGGTCGAAGGCGGCGACGATGTCGTCGGCATTGTTCGATAGCGCGGGTTCGGATGTCGCGAAGGTGCGTGCGGCGACGACGCGGCTGTCGCGTTCTCGGACAAGGCGCATGGCCAGTTGAACATTGACCGTTGCAGTGCCAGTGGCATCCAGAGTCTCGGCCTGGAATGCAGTGAGCTCGCTGAGCACCGCGAAATCTGCAACGGTTCCGATCGGGCGCCGTCCGACCGAAGAAAGGCGGTTGGTCTGGGCCAGACTACGGACCAGAAGCGTCTGTACCATAACCGGCGCAGTGTCAGCCCAGCGGATGTCCGGCAGGTATTGCGCCTGAAGCGGAGCGGGGCGGATCATGATGCGTTCGACGTCGAGCGTGCCGCTGGCAATCGGTTCTTCCACCACCAGTTCAATGTTGCGACGGGGTCCGCCTGCGGCAATTGTCGGGGTGCTGAGTTCGTAGACTTCCAAGGGGCGCGACGCCTGACCAAGTGCCGTCAGGGCGCCGCAGCCTGACAGGGTCGCCGTGACGGAAGCGATGAGTGCGGCGAAGCGGAGGGATCTGATCATCGTCTGTACTCCGGTGCGCCTGGGTCGATGAAGAAACGGCTTGGGTTGCGGCGTATCTGTTCCACCAGCGTATCAAGGTTGTCAATCAGCGTGCGCGTCTCGACCGCGAGGCGTCCGTATTGCGGCAGCGCGGAATTTGCGAATTCCCGGAATGCTGGGGCGCTTTGTTGCACCGTGCCTTCAATTTCCGCGAACGCGGCCTCGGCGGAACGGCTGGCGCTACGCAGGTCTTCGGCGACGCCGGGGATCTCTTGCGCCACCTGGCCAACCGTCGCATCCAGTTCGTCGAGCGTGAGGCGCAGGCGGTCCGCGATGCCGTCAATCTCTTCGTTGATGATGCGATCTGCCCCACGGAAGGCGGACTCGGCCGCCTCCAGCGCGCGGTCGCCGGTCTCCAACGCCTCGTTGATGGCTGTCAGTGTCGTGTTCGCATTGGCAAAGGTTTCGCGGGTCTGTTCGAGCGTATCCGTTGCCGTCAGCGACAGTTGATCCAGCCGACCCGATGCCGACGACAGGTCGGAGCCTACTGTTTCAATCGTTTGCATGGCTCGATCCGTCGCTGTGCGAATGTCCTCCATGATCGCAGCAAGATCGGTATCTGCGGTGGCTCTGACTTTCTGGATGACCGCGGTGGCCTCGGCTGTCGCGGTGCGCAGTTCGGTGACAAGAGGTTCTGCGCCATCGGTGATCAAGCCATCAAATCGGCGCGCGGCGACATCAACACTCGCCATTGTCTCGTCAATTCGCGCGATCAGATCATTTGCCGCGGTCAGGATCTCGCGCGTTTCGGTCAAGCGTTCATTGGCGATCTCACCTGTTTCGGCGTATGTCGCGATCAAACCGGTGGCGTTTTCGCTCAGCGCGGCAAAGCGGGTTTCGAAATCGACAATGGATTGATTGAGTTGCTCGGTGGCAGGCCTGAGGTCTTCCAAAATATAGGCATTGGCCGTGGCAAGTGCGGTGTCTGCTTGCCCAAGTGTGGTTGACCCATCCGCAATCAACAGGCGTGCATCTGCCGAGAGCGCATCGATGGCATCCAGCGTTGTCTGGAACGACGCCAATGCGCCCGATGCCTCAAGGGTCAGGGAATCGAGTGTGGTGTTGAAGCGGTCAATGCCTTCGGCAAAACTCGACACCGTTCCGCTCACGGCAGAGAAATCCTCTAGGGCTTGCGCGAACGAGGCTGACGATTGCTCAACGTTTTCGAGGATGTTCTGCACGCGTTGCTGGTTGTCGCCACCGATCAATTCGCGAAGGTCGCGCACGACGTCGAGCGTTTCGGCAAGCAATTCTGGTGCATTTTCTGACAAGGATTGCAGGACGGATTGCCCGGGCGTGATCATCGGCACCTCGTCTACCGATGCGGCCAGCAGCAAAGGTGAGGTTGGTGTTCCGGACGATATCCCGACAAACGACACGCCGGTGACGCCTTGCGATTCAATCGTCGCAACGCTGTTACTGCGCACCGGAGTGCTCGCGTCGATCTCGACCCGCACGCGCACGGTGCCGTCAGCTTCCGGCGACAAGCCCACGTCTACGACGCGCCCAACCGGCAGGCCGGAAAAGCGCACATCAGATGCGTCGCTCAGTCCCGACACCGTGTCGAAGTCGATATCGTAATAGGCAAACTGTTGGTTCAGCTGGACATTCGCAAACCATAGGAAAAACGCGAAGATGCCAAGAAAACCGGCAAGGGCAAATGCGCCGATCAGAACGAAATTGGCCCGCGTTTCCATTATGTTGCGCCTCCAGCGTCGCCTTGTTGGGTCGGAGCTTCGAACGCTGCCCGCGCGCGGGGGCCGTGAAAATACTCGCGTGTCCAAGGATGGTCCGCTTTGAGCATATCCTCAAGGCTTCCTGTCACGAGGACCTTTCTTTCTGCGAGAACTGCGATCCGGTCGCACACCGCATAAAGTGTATCAAGGTCATGCGTGACGAGGAACACCGTCAGGCCCATGGATCGGCTGAGGTTTTTGATCAGCGTGTCGAACGCGGCTGCTCCGACGGGGTCCAAGCCTGCGGTGGGTTCGTCCAGAAAGACAATCTCTGGGTCGAGGGCGAGCGACCGCGCCAATCCCGCGCGTTTGCGCATGCCACCGGAAAGCTCTGATGGGTACTTGTCGCCGGCGAGGTAGGGCAGACCCACCATGGATATCTTCAGATCGGCCAGATTGCGCCGGATGGACGGCGACAGATCTGGGACTGACCGCATCGGGACTTCGACGTTTTCCCGCACGGTCAGTGAAGAGAACAGCGCGCCATCCTGAAACATCACGCCCCATTTTTCGTCGAGCGTTTCGCGCGCCGCGTGAACATCGGCGAGAACATCGGTGCCGAGCACGTTGATCGATCCGGCCGCCGGTTCCTGCAATCCGACGATGCTGCGCAAGAGCACGGATTTGCCTGTTCCCGAGCCGCCGACGACGCCAATGATCTCGCCCCGGTACACATCAAGATCGAGGTCTTCGTGGACGACATGTGAGCCGAACTGGTTCCGCAGGCCGCGCACTTCGATGACGACATCTTTTGGGCTCGTGTCTTTCATAGGCCCACCTGCGCGAAGAAGATGGAGAAGAGCGCATCAGCAACAATGACGGTGAAGATGGCGGTCACGACTGCGTTGGAGGTCATCCGCCCCAGCGACTCTGCGTTGCTTTTCACCTGCATCCCGGCGTGGCAACCGACGACCCCGATGATCAGCGCAAAAACCGGGGCCTTGATCAGACCGACGAAGACATGGCTGACATCGGTGCCTTCGATCAAACGGATGCGAAACATCGACGGCGAAATCCCCAGTTCGATCCAGGCCATCAGCGCCCCGCCGAATAGACCCATGATATTGGCAATCAACCCGAGTATCGGAAGCATGAAGAGCAGAGCCAGGATGCGGGGCAGAAACAGGACAACCGCCGGATCAAGCCCGAGCGTGCGCATCGCGTCGATCTCTTCTCGCATCTTCATGGAGCCGATTGCGGCGGTAAAGGCCGACGCCGTGCGACCCGCAACGATAATCGCCGTCAGAAGAATGCCGAGTTCCCGCAGGATCGAGATGGCGATCAGGTCGACGACGAACACCTCTGCTCCGAATTGCCGAAGCTGCGCAGATCCCTGAAATGCAAGCACGACGCCGATCAGGAAGGCCATGAGGGACACGATGGGCACGGCGCGGTAGCCGACGTCCTCGGCATGGGCGACGAGCGACGTGAAACGGAATTCGCTGGGGTGACGGATGACACGGCCCAAGCTGACGAAAAAGAGGCCAAGATATCCCGTGAGCTCGAGCAGGAACGTTGTGCCGGCAGACACCTTTTCGCCAAGACGATGCAACAGCACCGCGAAGCCGGTCTCGGTCTTCACCGCGACTTGCTTTTCCGGCATCGCGCTTTTCACGCTGGACAGCAGGGTTGCCGTCTCGCCAGTCACATTTTGAAGGGTGACGCGATTTCCAGCTGCTTCGCCAGCCGCTTCGATCTCGCAAAGCAGCCACGCACCTGCCGTGTCGATGCGGCTCAGATCACCGATATCGATGGTCAGGTCCTTTTGCGTATCAAGGCGTGCTACTCGCTCCTGTGCAGAGGACACGGTGTAGATCGACAGCTGACCGCGAAGGCGCAAGACGCCTTCGTCGGTCTCGTCGAAATGCACCAGTTGATGCCGGAGGTCCTGGCTCATTCCTGCAAGCTGCCCCTGTGCGTTTCCCCCGCACATATCCGAGCGAGGGTCGCCTTACCTTGGCACGGGGGCAACCGGTAAGAAAAGGCTCGTCATCAGGACCAAGAGTTAGGAGGCGCGCAGATTTTTGGTCTGCGCCTCAAGAGATTGCGTTTTTTGCCTTTTCGACGCTGTTCAGCGATAGCGCGGGTGGTGCGGGCCAGCTGTCCGGCAACAGCCCCGTCTTGGCTGCGCACCAATACGCGCCGGCGACGGCGAACACATTCGCAACAACGGCGGCCACCAGAATCCCGATATAGCCGAACAGCATCACACCCACCCAGGCCAACGGTACGTAGCAGATGAAAATCCGCGCGAGGCTGAGCCCTGTGGAGTAGAGCGCCTTTGAGCGGGCATTCATGGCCGCATTGGTGGTCACCAAAACGCCATAGCCGAACAGGCTGAACCCGACGATCTGCAAATACTGCGCCGCGTATTGGGCTGCTTGACCGTCGTCCGCGAGCAAAGCAGCAATCGGGTCCGCAAAAAAGAAGAGCACGACAGCAATGGCTACGCCGTAGCCGACGCAAAACAGCCAGGACACCGCAAGCCCGCGTCGGGCACGATCCGGCTGGTCCGCTCCCCAATTTTGACCGACCACCGGACCTATTCCGGCAGAAAGCGCGAAGAGCGCGACCAATACCATGGATTGCACGCGCGTCGCCGCGCCGAAGCCGGCAACAGCCGCATCACCGATCGTCGCCACGGCTGCTGTCACAAGCGCCATACCGGCAGGGTTGATGGCATTCGAAAACGCAGCGGGAACGCCGACGTTGAGGATTTGCTTGGTGGATGCCCACAGGTCCGGTAGCAGCTTGTCCGGCCAGCACAGTGCACCGGAATAGAACGCGTACCAGACCGCAACGACAACAGCTGCCAACCGGCCGATGAATGTCGCCAGGGCCGCACCCTCGGTGCCGAGCTGTGGAATAGGTCCCCAACCAAAAATGAAGAGCGGGTTCAACGCGATGTTCACCACCGCCGCCAGTACCATGATGGCCGCAGATGTTGCCCCATCGCCGTGTGCTCGGAAGACGGCGTTTACGACCATCATGGTCACGAGGCATGGAAATGACAGCGCCCAAAGTGGCACGTAAGACTTGGCCTCGGTCAAGGCGTCCGGCCCGGCGCCCATCAGTGAGAACAGGTCGCCAGCGAAGAAGTAAAAACCAATGGCCACGAGGATCGCCAAGGATAGTCCCAGACCAATCGCATGCAGGCTCAGGCGGTTGTGGTCCGGAGACCCGCGTCCGAGCGCTTGCGACACCGTTGCATTGGCGCCTGCAGAAAGGCCGATGGCCAGTGAGGTGATGGCCGTGGTGACGGGATAAATGTACCCGACCGCCGCCAAAGGCGCTTCGCCCAATTGGCCGAGGAAATACGCATCGGCAAGGCCGACGCTGAGGACACCGAAAATGCCCAGGGACATGGGCGCGGACACAGCGGCCAGTGCCCGCCAAATGGGCCCCTTTGTCAGGTCTCTCTCAGCCATGGGATTCCTTCGATACTCTATTCATGCGCGGTGTTGCGGACGTTTCAGTCGTCCTCTGCAACCTCGGGTTCGATCTGCGCCCACGCCAGAAGTGTGAAAATCACCGTGCCGCCCGCGACGTTGCCAGCGAAGACGGGAATGAAGAAACCGAAAATCGCTTGTTGAAGCGGAATGCCGCCTTGAACCATCAGGAACGCCATTTCTACGGATCCGGCCACAATATGGGTGAAGTCGCCCAATGCGATGAGCCATGTGAACAAGATGATCAGCCCAAGCTCTGCGCCTTTGACAGTGGGCAGCATCCAAACCAGTGCAGCGATCAGGATGCCCGCCGGAATACCGCGTGCAAAGCCCTCTAACGCCGGCATGCCAGTAGCGTGTTGGCTCAAATCCGTGACGGTGTTGAACACGGCCTCTGTCAGCACGGGTGTGTACACAAGGAAAAACGCCACAGCGAACGCGCCGACGACATTGGCGATCAAGACGACAGTCCACAGGCGCGCGGTTCGGATGATACCCCGCTTGCTCGGGCTTATGACGACCGGAACAACTGTAGTGATCGTGTTTTCGGTGAACAGCTGCATCCGGCCAAGGATGACAAGCACAAATCCGAGCGAGTAGCCGGCGTTCTCAACGATATATCGCCAGTCAGCGTCGGGCAGATACGTCCTGAGGTAGGCTTCCCCCAGTACCGAGAAGGAGATCAGTATTCCCGCTGCAACCCCGCTGTACCACAGCGCCTTCGACGGCCGTTCCAGTTCCTCCTCACCATTCCGGCGAATTGCTTCGAACAACAAACGAGGCGACAGACTGGCTGCTTCCTCGACAATTTCCTGTTCTTTCGTCTTCTTGGTGAGGTCTTTCGAAAGTTCTTCGGACATGTATTCCCCGTCAGTCGCAACCTAGCTTTACGCCGGACAGGTCATTTGGTTCCCGAAGGAGTGCTGGAATCTTTTTGGGGTTTGGGCCGTCCGCAAACACTTGCCGCGTCTAAGTATGTGCCGGGATCATGCCTATATGTCGCGGACAGCATTCCGGAACGATCACACCACGACGCGCGTTTGTGGTGAAATTTATGGATGATT
Organism: Marivita hallyeonensis; assembly: GCF_900129875.1. Lineage (GTDB taxonomy): Bacteria > Pseudomonadota > Alphaproteobacteria > Rhodobacterales > Rhodobacteraceae > Marivita > Marivita hallyeonensis. Next base: position 380,478 of record NZ_FQXC01000001.1, read on the forward strand.
GCATGACCAATAACAGTCGCTTCCAGCCCCTGCCGTTCCCCGACACGAGCGACGGGGACGAGCGGCTTGTGGGGGTCGAAATTGAGTTTTCGGGGCTGGATGAGGCAGAAACTGCGAAGCTCATCAAGAAGCATCTCGGTGGTGAGAAGGAGCGCGATGGCGCACATGCCTTTATCATCAAGGACACGAAGATCGGTAAGATGCGTGTGGAGTTGGACACTGCATTGCGAAAAGTGAAAGGTGTGCCTTTGCTGGACGAAGGTCTCTCCCTCGCGCGCGGCCTTGTGCCGGTTGAGATTGTGACCGATCCGATTGCGCGTCCTCGTCTGGTTGCCTTTGACGATTTTCTGGCAATCTTGCGCGAGAACGGGGCTTTAGGATCTCGTGCTGGCGCATTTCTGGGCTTTGGCGTGCACCTGAACCCACAAGTCGTCGACACGGATCATCCGCATACGCTGAAGACTTTCCTCGCATTTGGCCTTTTGGAAGATTGGCTACGCGATCACGAAGACCTCGATAACACCCGTCGCATTCTTCCTTTCGTGCGGGCGTGGCCTCAAAGCTTGTTGTCAGAGATGTGCACGGCGATGCCGGAGAACCTCACTGACATGATGGCGCTCTACGCCAAGCATATTGTTAGCCGCAACCATGGCCTCGACTGCCTTCCGCTGTTCAAACATCACGACCCTGGGATCTTCGAAGATCTCTTTCCTGACGACAAACTCACGTCAGCGCGTCCCACCTTTCACTTTCGCATGCCGGATTGCCGGATCGACGAAGACACGTGGTCTCTGGATCAATCCTGGGAACTCTGGCGCGTAGTGGAAGAAACCGCTGCGAACGACGCGCTTCTCGGTCAACTCATGTCCGCCTGGCAAGATCACGAAAACGCGCGCTTCATCTCGCGAAAGTCGTGGGTCGAGACCGTCGACGATCATTTGGAAACACGAATAGAAAAAGGTGACATATGACCCGTCCCGTAATCGGCGTCAGCACATCCGAACGTACAGGCTGGCGTGTATTCCCTCTCATCAACCTCAACCTATGGCTTGTTGGCGCGCGAGGCGTGAGGTGGGGCAGCAAGCGAGAGTACGATCTTGATCAGGTCGATGGCGTGATCATTGGTGGCGGGGATGACATCGCCCCCGAATTGTACGGTGGCCGACAGGGCGTATCGGTACGATTGGACCGCGAGCGCGACGCCTTTGAACGGCGCGTCGCTGAAGAAGCGCTGTTCCGCAACATTCCAGTTCTCGGCATTTGTCGCGGTGCCCAAATGCTTAACGTGGCTTTGGGCGGTACGCTGGATCAGAACGCGTGGCAGACCTATGGCATGCACAAGAAAATCACTACAATCCTGCCGAAGCGCGAAGTGTGCGTGAAGCCCGACACACATTTGGGCCGCCATGCCGGTGAAGAGCCCATGATGGTCAACGCGCTGCACAGCCAGGCGGTTGAGCGGCTGGGAAATGGCTTGCGCATGTCCGCCCATGACACGTCGGGCATGGTACAAGCGATTGAGCGTGTGCAGGACCCGTTTGCAATGGGCGTGCAGTGGCACCCCGAGCATCTTTTCTACGCACGTCGGCAGCGTGCCATCTTTCGGGCGCTCAAAACTGCATCCTTGGCCTATCGCCAAGAACGCTGTCAGACGGATGCCGTCAAAAACGACGTCTTACCAGACCATTCAGCAGCGTAAGCGCCGGATAAAACAACGCGGGATTTCGGTGCTTTACGAAGATTACGGCAATCAGCCGTAGTTTTTTTGGAACGAACGATGCCTCGGGTGGTTGTACCTCCGAAGTACGAAAGGAGACGTCCATGACGGCACCATCGACAAATATCGAGAAACAAAAGAAACGCCATCGCCCGGCACTGTTGGGTATGGCAGCAGTCGTGATCTTCGCAGGCGTATTGCTGCTCGGTTACCTCACCGTTCTTGCCGAACGCGGCACACCAGCCAACGACGTAAGCGGCGAAATCGCTGTCGAGCCGAGCCAGTAAAGGAGAAGACCCATGGAAATTACACAACTCATCGTCGTCCTCTTCCTCGGAACTATTTCGGCAGTTTTGATCTTTGCTCTTGTGAGCAAATGGCGGGTCGAGAAGCGCATGGCGGATGACTCTGCACCAAAATCGACGCTCGCAGCGGACGCACCAAGCACCCGCTGAACCACTAACGAATTCTGTGTTTACAGCCTGTCGACGTGCTCGGCAGGCTGTTTTCGTTTTTGGGTTTGCCGTCACGATCGAAGCCTGTGCGCGTCACACTCGCGGAACCAATTCGGCTCAAGAACGTTGGCCGTACATCGTTAAAAACGCAACGGAGAGCGGAGGTGCGTATGGCCAAGGATCATGGATCGTCGATCAAGGACGATGAAACATATGAAGCGCTGCGGGACGAGGGCTACAGCAAATCCAAGGCCGCCCGTATTGCGAACGCGCAGGCCAGCGACGAGCAAGAGCCTTCGAAAAAGGGCGGCAAGGCTCCGCCCTACGAGGAATGGACCAAAGACGAGCTGTACGAGCGCGCACAGGAACTCGACATCGACGGACGCTCCGACATGTCGAAATCCGAATTGATCGACGCATTGAGAGGATAACGCGATGTCATTCAGCCAGGGCGATAAGGTTAAGTGGGACTGGGGTGACGGTACCGCGACCGGCAAGGTCACAAAAGTTTACACGCAAGATGTGACACGAGAAATCAAGGGCACAGAGGTATCGCGCAACGCATCCGAAGACGAACCAGCGCTGCTTATCGAGCAAGACGATGGTGACGAGGTTTTGAAAAGCTGCACTGAAGTGCGTGCCGCTTAACTTACTGACAGGAGGTTTTCATGGGACTTGAGATTACAGGTATTGGCGGGCTGATCCTGCTCGCACTCAATGTGTGGGCTTTTGTGTCAATCATCGGTTCATCCGCATCCACCGGCAAAAAGGTGCTGTGGTGCCTTCTGGTGCTGATCCTTCCACTCGTGGGCTTCATCATTTGGCTGATCGCTGGACCACGCGCCGCAAAAGCGCAGGCTTGAACAGCAACGAAAGACAAAAAAGCGCCGCTGAAAATTCAGCGGCGCTTTTGCATTGGCAGTTCGCACAGTCTCAAAACCGTGTCCCGGTCATATCAACGGTCGCGGTTTTGCCTCTTCCGACCCGACATGTGCCAGTTGTGCCAGCCGTGCTTCGTCGTGAACGACAAGATCATCGTCCGACCATGACGCGATGCCTTTGTCCCGCAACTTGGCGAGCGTCTTGTTCGTGTGCACGAGAGACAAACCGAGAGCGTCCGCAAGATCCTGTTGGCGGTAGGGCATGGGGACCCTGCCGTTCGAGTTGAGATCCAGCGCGGTCAACCGTGTGAAAAACCGGTGAAGCGCCCAGGCGACTTTGCCCATGCCATCCAGTTGGCCAACGGCGGTCAGCGCTTCGCCAAGAAGGGATTCCTCTTGCGCGGCAAGGTGTGTCAGCGCGAATGCCCTCTGAGGCTGGTTCTTGAAAAGCGACCATATTTCGGAACGATTGAACACGCACAGTGTCATTTGTGTTGTCGCTTCTACCGAGTGCCGCATCACGTCCATCACGCCGGTCTGCAGCCCGACAAAGTCACCGGGCAAGACAAAACCAACCACCTGTCGACTGCCATCTTCCAGCGTTTTGTGCCGCAAGCCCATGCCTGACAGCGCTGTGTAGAGCTGCGTCGACGACGCGTCTTGTGCCAGAACCTCGGTTCCCGGTTGCGCGATGAGCTCACCGGTTTTGAAGCGATCCATGAAGATCAGCTCGTCTTTTGAGAATTCTTTGAACACGTCCAGACGGCGCAAAGGGCAATCTTCGCATTTGGTCGTCATTTTTCGCTCCAGCTATGTCACAGTTTAATGCGGATTTCCCAACAGCCTGTCATTGATGCCCGGAATCGCGAGGACACACGATGGACAAGCAAGTCTTGGATGCGGACGCTGCGGTCCTCATCCTTACGGAAAACCAATTGGAGGCTGCCGACCTGGCAGAACACCTCCACGGTCTCGATTTGGGTCGCACACTCATTATTCGCTCTCCGAAAGATGTGGAGCGAATCTTATCGGAGTCACGGTTTCAAATCTCTTTTGCGGTGTTCGGTTTTTCGACCGATGAAGCGGCAGCGCATCAGGCACTGTCGCGGGTCAAGGCGTTCGGGTGCCCGATACTGTTTATCGATACACCCGAAGAATTCGCGGTCGGGGACCAGTCCAAAGTTGTAATGCGCCCATATTCTTCGGTTGATATCGACCATGCGTTAAGCGCTCTGGGTGCCTTGACGTAAGCAAGATCCGCTCTCCGCCAAAGCGACGCCGCATATTCTTTACTCTTTTCGTTGGAACCAAGCAGAGGGGTGCGTGGTTCTTTCCTCAGACCGAGGGAACCATGAAAGGAGAGAGCTATGCTGTATTGGGCGTTGTTGTTTTTTGTCGTTGCGATCGTCGCAGGTATTTTTGGGTTCGGCGGGATCGCCGGTGCATCCGCTGGGATCGCTCAGATCCTGTTTGTACTTTTCCTGATCTTCTTTGTCGTGGCGCTTCTGGCGCGTTTCTTCCGAAGCGGCACTCAATAAACTGATTTTCAAACCGGGGCCGTTGCTGCCCCGGTTTTCTCATTCCGCAACCAAGCTGGAGACTTCATGAACCGCCGAGACGCCTTGACACATGCTTTCCTGAGCGACTTGCCCAACTACGTGGGATCGCAAAACACGTTTTTACAAGCCGTCGAGGATGTTGCGAATGACGTCCTTCCCGTTGAGAAAAACGATCCAGCTTATGCCGCGGCCAAGGTTTTGCGCAGACTCGCCGAACCGGACCGCGTTTTGTCGTTTCGGGTGACCTGGGAAGACGACGACGGCGAGGTACAGACCAACCGCGCTTGGCGGGTTCAGGCATCCAATGTCATCGGTCCGTACAAGGGCGGACTGAGATTTCACCCGACAGTGAATGAAGACATCCTGAAATTCCTCGCTTTCGAGCAATGTTTCAAAAACGCACTGACCGGCCTGCCACTTGGTGGCGCAAAGGGTGGGTCTGATTTCGATCCGAAGGGGCGGTCAAAGCGCGAGGTCATGCGCTTCTGTCAGGCGCTGATGCGCGAACTGGCGCCGTTCATTGGCCCAGATCGTGATGTTCCGGCGGGCGATATCAATGTGGGGACTGAGGAAATCGGGTACCTGTTCGGGGCGTGGCGCAAGCATGCAGAGCTTTTCGAGGGTGCGCTGACCGGCAAGGGTTTGTCGTATGGTGGCTCAGAGATGCGCGTCGAGGCGACCGGTTTCGGATTGATCTATTTCGTCGAGTGTATGCTGTCTGAACGGGGCGACGACATCGCCGGGAAGCGCGTAGCGATTTCCGGCAAAGGCAACGTGGCTACGCATGCGGCGCTAAAAGCGGCGGAACGCGGCGCGGTCGTGGTGAGCCTGTCCGATACGTCCGGTACGCTTCACGTCGCTGACGGCATGAGTGCGGACCTGATCCAATGGGTTCAGGCACAAAAGGCGGCAGGCAAGGATATCGACACACCGCCGTCCGGCTCAGGCGCGACATTCAATGCTGGCGGTGTCCCATGGGAGCTTGACGTCGATATAGCTCTTCCGTGTGCGACGCAGAACGAACTGACGGGTGACATGGCGAAAATGCTTGTCGACAACAGTGTTTCCCTTGTTGCCGAAGGCGCTAACATGCCGCTGACATCGGACGCAGTGGACATCTTGCGGCGTAACGACATCACGCACGCACCGGGCAAAGCGTCGAACGCCGGGGGCGTTGCAGTCAGTGGCCTGGAGATGAGCCAGATGAGCCATCGGCGTTTCATGTCCGCAGAAGAGGTTGATGCAGAGCTCAAGGGCATCATGCAAGATTTGCACGGTCGCGTTGCCGACGAAGGTCGCGATGGAGGTCGCATTGATTACGCGCGCGGAGCCAACATGGCGGCATACCGGCGTCTCGCGGACGCGATTGTGGCGCAGGGCATCATTTAGGAGGCACCCATGTCGAATACCGAAATGACCGGCGCCCAGGCTTTGGTGCGCAGTCTAAGCAAGCTTGGCGTGACCACCGTGTACGGCGTTCCCGGAGAGGAAACGACTGACCTCATGGCGGCCATCTACGAAAGCGATCTGGAATTCATTCTTTGTCGCCACGAACAAAGCGCGGCGTTCATGGCCTCGGTGTACGGGCGGCTCATGCACAAACCCGCAGCTTGCCTCGCCACTCTAGGACCGGGGGCAACCAATCTCGTCACCGGCGTGGCCGATGCCGAACTGGACCATGTGCCGCTGATCGCCTTGACGGGGCAGGGGGAGCGCGGTCGATTGGGTCGCGAAAGCCATCAGATCATTGATCTGGAAAGCCTGTTCGCACCGATCACCAAATTCAGCCGTCACATCCTCGACGTCGACGACATTCCGGCCAGTGCGGCGGAAGCGTATCGTCTTGCCATTTCAGAAAAGCCGGGGGCAGTACATCTTAGCCTGCCCGTCGACGTGGCCAAAGCAACGACCAGCAGTGCTTTCGTTCCGGTCGCCAACCCGGTTTATGGCACGCCGGACGACACAACCCTTAGCGAGGCGGCCGCTCGTCTTCTGGAGTCGGAACGTCCCGTGATCGTGGCCGGGAACGGCGTTCACCGCGCAAACGCCTCCAGCGCACTGCGCGCGTTTGCAGAGGCCACGCACGTGCCGATTGCCACGACCTTCATGGGCAAAGGCGTTTTGCCAGTCGACCATCCTCAAACCCTGTTCACTGTCGGACAGCCCGAAAAGGATCACATCGACAACGCCTTGGAAGCGGCAGATCTGATTGTCGCCATCGGGTTCGATCCGATCGAGTACCCGTCTTTGGAACTCACAAAGGGCGGCGAAACCCCGGTGATCAGCATCGACACGCTGGCGTCACCAGTCGACAGCGGCTGGACCGTTCAAGTTCAGGTCATCGGCGATATCACGGCGGCGATTGAAGGCATACAGCATAAACTTGAATGCGCTGTCTGGCCGGAAAACACAGATTTTGCCAAAACCCGTTCGAGCATGCGGGAGGCCTTCGAGAGTGGCGGCACCGAGACGAAGGACGGCACGCTGATACCTGCTGACATCTGTGCCGAAATCACGCGTCAGTTGCGGAATGAGGATACGGTCCTGTCAGGTGTGGGTCTCCACAAGCTGTGGATTGCCCGAAATGTTCACGCAAGCCGACCGGGCCAAGTCATCATTCCGAATGGGCTTGCCGGCATGGGTCTCGCTCTTCCAGGAGCTATTGCCGCTGCGCAGATCAAGAACAGCGGCCGCGTGCTTGCCGTCTGTGGGGACGGTGACATGCTGATGAACTTGCAGGAGATGGAAACCGCATCCCGTCTTGGTCTGCGCCTGACCGTCATGGTCTGGGAAGACGGTGGATATGGTTTGATCGACGAACATCAGGAAGATGGCGGACCGCAATATTCTTTCAATTCGCCGAACTGGTCAGACCTCGCACATGCATTCGGGTGGGTACATGCGCCGGTCGAGACGATGGCGGAGTTGTCTGAGGTTCTAACAGCTGCACATGATGCCGAAGGTCCGACATTGGTGACCTTGAAAGTCGATTATGCTGCCGCTGGCGGCATGCCGCATATGACCGAGGCGGCGTAAGGCCATAAGGCTTCAGAAACGAAAAAGGCCCGTCGCAGCGACGGGCCTTTTTTAGAGTGCCTTGTTCACGCTTGGAGCGTTTCCGTAGACGAGAAGAACATCGCCTGGCTGACTGCAGACCGCACCTGATCTTCTGTGTACGGCTTGGCAATCAAGAACGCCGGTTCGGCGCCTTCACCTGTCAACAGACGCTCCGGGAATGCCGTGATGAAGATCACAGGGATGTCCTCGTCCTGACTCAGAATTTTGGACACTGCGTCAATACCACTGGAGTTATCAGCGAGTTGAATGTCGGACAGGATCAAGTCAGGCTTTTCTTTCGAGAACTGTTGCAGCGCACCTTCTTCGGTCCGGGCAACAGCGGTGACGCGATGACCCATCTCGTTCACGATGCTTTCAAGGTCCATGGCGATGATGGCCTCGTCTTCGATGATCAGAACTTTGCCGGACAGGGATTTTGACATCTCCTTGTAAGCCAGATCGACCAAGGCGCGCGCATCGTCTTCGGACTGGTTCAGGACGTATCCGACCTCTGCGAAAGACAGCTCTTCAATTGTGTGCAGCAAAAGCGCTTCACGCGTGTCACGGGTGAGCCGGGACAGATGCGCCTGTGCCTTGGCGGCAAGCCCCATCTCATCATCCGAAAACGCCCCGCCGGTGCTGGACCAGATCGTTTGGAACACTTTGAACAAGGCAACCTTCGGCGCCACGGTGCGATCAAAGGCATCGAAATCGCTCAGGATTGCTTCAAGCGTTGTCGCTGCGTAGTGGTCACCTTTGGATTGGGACCCGGTCAAAGCCCGGGCGTAGCGCCGCAAAAAAGGAAGGTTCTCACCAATTTTCTCGGTGACTTCAGTTGCGGAGGATGTCGTCATGGTCTCGCTTCCCATATTTTTTTGTCAATTTGGGAACCAAACGCGTTCAATCGCATTAGGTTCCAGCAAAAGACACAAATCTGTATGAAGCCGAAATGACCCAGACACCAAAAAATTCAAGAGCAGAGCGCGAGATCAATGACAATCTCAAGCGCGCTTACGACGACGTCATTCAACAGCCTGTGCCGGATCGGTTTACGGATCTTTTGGCGCAATTGAAACAGGCCGAGGCCGAGAAGGCGCCGCAAAATGCGCGAGGTGACAATGCAGACCAGTGATCCCAGAGACGAATTGGTCGAGCACCTGGGCGCGATGCGGGCGTTTGCCATGAGTCTCACGCGCAACTCCGCACTGGCCGACGACATGGTGCAGGATGCCCTGGTCAAGGCTTGGACCAAGATCGACACATTTCAGCCGGGTACAAACCTGAGGGCTTGGCTGTTTACGATCCTGCGCAATACCTACTATTCGCACCACCGCAAGGCGCGGCGCGAGGTGTCCGATACCGACGGGGCGTTCTCAGATCAGCTTGCTCAGAAACCCGACCATGACGGTCGCCTGCAGATGCGCGACTTCAACACAGCGTTTGCAGAACTGAATGATGAACAGCGCGAAGCGCTGGTTCTCGTCGGGGCGGAAGGGTTTTCCTACGAGGAAGCGGCAGAAACCTGCGGCGTCGCGGTTGGAACGATCAAGAGCCGGGTGAACCGAGCGCGGGCACGTCTCGCGGAATTGATGGAATTGAATGAAGACGAAGCCCTTGAGATGACAGACAGCGTGACGACCGGCATCGTGTCGGCCCAGAAAAACGTGGCTTAAGAGGCATTTGGCGATGGATGTGGGTAACATCCTGCCTAAAGGTCTGATCTGGCGAATCCTTCTTCTGATGTCCCTGGCGCTTTTGCCGCTGGGGCTTATTTCGGTTTATCAGACCAAGGTAGTTGTCGACGAAGCGCAAGCTTTGGCGCGCGCTTCGCTTATGTCCAATACCCTGAAAGCATCCTCGCGCGAACGCGAGGTGATCCAACAGGCGCGCGGTGCGGCACAAAGCTTGGCCGCCATTGTGCCGACGTTGGATACCGACGAATGCAGCGCGGCGCTCCGTAGCGTCACGGGTCAGAGCGATCTGTTCATCTTCGCAGGATACATTCAGTCGGACGGTATGATGGAATGCCTGTCCGTAGGCGAACCGACAGATTTGTCGGGCCAGCCGTCATTTGAGCAGGCGGTTGAACGGCAATCTGCGACGATCGACTTCAATCCCTCGGGGGCAATCACCGGCGCGCCGGTGGTGATCGTGTCTGAACCAGCCTTTGTTGACGGCGAACTTCAAGGTTTCGTCAGCCTGTCGATCCCGCTGCAGACTGCCAATGATCTCCTCCACGAACCGGGTGCCGACGGCGGTCTGAAAATGGCAGTCATCAATATCGACGGAGACATTGTCGCTGCAACCCGTGGGCTTGACGCAGCACCTGATTTTCTGCCTCGTAATACCCCGGTTGAAAGTCTGCTGTCCCGCGTGGGGGAAAGCTTTGCCGCAGTAGCTGGCAATGACGAAAACCGCGTCTTCGCCGTGGCTCCACTGATTGACGACAACGTGGCGTTGGTCGGCAGTTGGCCGTCGGACGCAGCCGTCTATGGAAACTCGGGCATCAGGGCACTGATCGCCGTGGTGTTCCCGGTTCTCATGTGGGTTGTTGGCTTGGCTGTTGCCGTCCTTGGGTTGCAGCGTCTCGTTCTGCGACACATCAAAAAGCTGAGATCTGCGATGCGCCAATTTGCGCTAGGCGACCGAAGCGCAGGGGAGCTTGCATTCGAGGATCCGCCCGAGGAATTCGAGGAGGCCCAACGCGCGTTCAATCGCATGGCCTTTCTGATCTCGGAATCCGACGCCCGGCAAGAGCAGGACCTGCGCGATAAGGAAGTGCTGCTCAAGGAGGTGCATCATCGAGTGAAGAACAATCTTCAACTCATCGCGTCGATCATGAACATGCAGATGCGCAATGCGAAATCAGTCGAGACCAAGTACATGCTGTCGAGCCTGCAACGTCGCGTGCGCGGTTTGGCGATGCTGCACCGGTCGCTCTACACCTCGGCAGAGTTGACCACAGTCGATTCCCAGGAATTGATCCAGGCGGTTATCGATGATGTGAAAATGCTGTCGGTGGACAAGTCGATCCCCGTCGAGTCCGACCTTGAAAGCATGCCACTTTATCCCGATCAGGCCGTCCCGCTGTCGATGTTCGTGGCCGAAGCGCTCACCAACGCGTTCAAATACGCCAGTGCCGGGACCGAGTCTTCGCCCATTCAAATCTCGCTGAGGCGCGAGGGCGAAATGGATGTGCACCTTCGGATTTCCAACCAGATCGTCGAAGCGCGATTGGACGAAGAGACCGAGGATATCGGCGATGGACTGGGGGGGCGGTTGATGGTCGCCTTCGCGAGCCAGCTTGATGGTGAAACCCACCACAACGAAACAGCCGAGTCCTATGATCTGCATCTGAAGTTCAAGCTTCAGGATTTTTCTTCCACACGGCAAAATGATGAAGCCGCCTGATTTCGATGTCTTCATCACGGCCGAGGAAGCCTGGCCGGCTTTCGAACGGGCCGTGTTGTCAGCTGAAGAAGAGATCATCTGCGGGTTTCGCATCTTCGACATGACAACGCGGTTGCGCAGTGCCGAGGCCAAGGAGGTCGGCGAAGACTGGTTCGATCTTTTGGCCTTCGTTCTGCGCAAAGGTGTCAAATTCACGCTCATCGTGAGTGACTTTGATCCCGTGATGGCAACCGAATTGCACGAGACGACCTGGCGTACTGTCAGACAGGGTGCCGCGCTTGCCGAATTGTCAGGGGTTTCGAAAGATCAGGTCGACGTCCGCGCGGCCATGCATGCGGCGCGCGCCGGGTGGGTCCCGAAACTTGGGTTTTTACCTGCGGTGGTTCTGCGCAAGTGGCGAAAGCTGCGCGGGTTGGATGACGCGCGCAGGACGCGCCAGGCAGTTGGTCTGAGCAGCGAGGGCCTACCAGAGCTGCACACGGTCACGCATCATCAGAAACTGGCCGTGATCGATGGCGAAACGGTGTACATTGGCGGGCTGGATCTGAATGAGCGTCGGTTTGATACGAAGGACCACTCACAAGCCCCCAAGGACACGTGGTCGGACGTTCAGATCATCATTCGGGGTGACGTCGCTGCCGACGCCAGAACGCATCTTTTGACGTTCGAGGATGTCACTGCCGGGAAATGTGCTGTGCCAAAGCTCCGGCACCTGAAGCGCACACTTTCGCGCCCGCGGCGCTTTCAAGTGCCGTTCCTGTCGCCCGATACCGTGTTGACAGAGATCGAAGACGCACATCTCGCCGCGTTTCGCGCGGCGCGGCACGTGATCTACATTGAAACGCAGTTCCTGCGGTCAAGTGCTATCACTAAGGGGCTGGTCGCGGCGGGACAGGCGAACAGCGATCTGACGGTAATCATCGTCCTCCCTGCGCTGCCCGAAGCGGTGGCGTTTGAAGAGGAAATCAGCCTCGATGCCAAATACGGCCTGTCCCTTCAGGAGCAATCCGTCTCAGCGCTCAGGGATGCGTTTGGGGACCGCCTGTTGCTCGTTTCACCGGTGCAACCCATTCTCGCTGCGCGAGAGAGCAAGGCCACGCTGGCGGGGTCGCCGATTGTCTACGTGCACAACAAGGTCTTGGTCACCGATGACGCATATGGGCTTGTGGGCTCGGCTAATCTGAACGGCAGGTCCTTGCGTTGGGACACCGAAGTGGCCGTTGAAGTGACCGATCCGGCTCAGGTCGCGCATTTGCGGGGCAAACTGTTTTCGCATTGGTGGGGCGACGTTTTGCCAGAACGTGCGATGAAGCCCGAAACGATGTTCGATTGGTGGAACAACGAGGTTCGTCAGAATGCGGTTCGATCACCGAAAAACCGGAACGGATTGCTGGTTCCGTACGATCCAGAGAACCAAACGCACCATTCGCAACCACTCCCCGGCGTGACGGAAGACGTCGTATAGATCACGGCGCACAGCGCACCAAATTGGAACAAATCAACGATCCGCTGGTTCTTCTTCCTAATACGCTGAAAGGAACACCATGGGGCGTGGACGTACTGCCAAGACACCAATGCAGATCCCGGTACCGGGATTGATCGATGTCGCGATGCGCATCTGGCGCACACAGTCTCAGGAAAACCTTGGCCTCTTGGCAGCCGGCATCGCCTTTTTCGGGCTGCTTTCGCTCTTTCCGGCAATCACGGCAGCCGTCGCCATTGCAGGTATGATCACTGATCCGGCCTTCATCGTCGCGACGTCCAATGACATTGGTGCGGTCTTGCCCGAAGCGGCGTCTGACATCATCCTCGGCCAGTTGGAGGAAGTCGTCGGATCAGATGGCCGGTCCCTTGGACTTGCCGCGCTTTTCGCTCTGTCTCTCGCGCTCTATTCGGCGTCGCGGGCGACGGGCAACTTCATCATTGGTCTCAATGTCATATACGGAGAACGCGAGTCACGGGGGTTTGTTCGTCTGAAAGCGCTAACCCTTGCCATGACCCTCGCGATGATCGTGTTCTTCATTGCATCCTTTTCAATCGTTGCAGCAATTCCGGCAATTGCCGCCTTCTTTGCGCAGCTTCCACTGATTGCGGATATTCTGCTGCTGGTGCGGTGGCCCATTCTTTTCATCGTCGGCGCGACAGGGATTGCCTTTCTCTACCGCTTCGGACCAGACCGCCGGTCGGCGAAATGGAGGTGGCTGACCCCGGGTGCTGTGCTCGCCTGTCTGCTATGGGTCGCGGGCAGCGCCGGATTTAGCTTCTACGTGCAGTCATTTGGCACCTACAATGAAACCTTCGGCGCGCTAGGCGGTGTGATCGTCCTTCTGACCTGGCTCTGGTTGTCCGCCTTTATCGTCCTTCTGGGGGCGACGATTGATGCAGAGCTTGAAGCTCAGACGCGGATTGATACGACCGTCGGGCCGGATCGCCCGATGGGCGAACGCGGTGCCGTGAAAGCCGACGAACTGGGTGAGCCGCGGCACAGGCTGACGGCTTGAAGATTGGAACGGGTTAGCGCAGCGCCAGACCATTCTTGTCGAATGCGTGAATGTCGCTCTCCGAGAACGACAAGCCGACGGCATCGCCCGGCTTGTAACTCGTATCCCCGCTCACACGCACGGTCATCTGCCCTGCGTCACCGCAGGACGTGATGACAAAAGTATCCGCACCCAAATACTCCAACACATCGACATGTCCATTGATATGGCCCGCGTCTTCTCCGACGATCTCAATGTGTTCTGGTCGGATACCCACCGATACTGCGCCGTCTGGAAGGCTGATGCCGGTAACTGTCTGAACCGGGATCACGTTCATACGCGGGGAGCCTATGAACTGTGCGACGAAAAGGTTGGCGGGATGCTCGTAAAGCTCGCGCGGACTGCCAACTTGGGCGATCTTGCCGAACTCCAGCACGACGATGCGGTCTGCCAGTGTCATGGCTTCGACCTGATCGTGGGTCACGTAGATCATCGTCGATTTCAGTGTCTGGTGCAGCTTCGCGATCTCGTACCGCATCTCGACCCGCAAGGCGGCGTCAAGGTTTGAGAGCGGTTCATCAAAGAGGAACGCCGTGGGGTTGCGGACAATGGACCGTCCGATGGCGACCCGCTGGCGTTGTCCACCTGAAAGATCCTTGGGTCGTCGATCAAGATAGTCGCCAAGCTTCAGGACCCGAGCCGCTTCGTTGACCTTTGCATTGATCTCGGCTTTCGGGAGGCCTGCGGATTTCAACGGAAATCCCACGTTATCGCGCACGGACATATGCGGGTAGAGCGCATAGGACTGGAACACCATTGCCAGACCTCGCTTGTTTGGTGGTTCTGCCGTCGCATCGCGATCGCCGATCAGGATTTGACCCCGTGACGTTTCTTCAAGTCCCGCGATCATGCGCAGGAGCGTAGATTTCCCGCAGCCCGATGGACCAACGAAAATGACAAACTCGCCCTCCTCAATGGACAGGTCGACGCCCTTGATGACCTGCACGTCGCCGAACCACTTTTCAACGGCATTCAGAGTTATCGATGGCATTAGGCCGCCCCCTTGGCTTGTTCATAATCTTGGCCCGCCCAAGTCAGCCAGATCGCTGCGGTCCATGTGAAATTCGCGCCGCCGCAAGGCGTCGCGTCGGTCGGGTCGAAGTATTCGGAAAACCCGTTCTTCATGATCAGTTCCGCGGTCTCGCGTCGCAGGCGCACTTCAAGATCGGCGCGCCCCATGTCGCGAAAGCCGATGGCCAGCAGGGAATTCACGACCGGCCAGGTTGGTCCGCGCCAATAGCGGCGAGCATCAAAGATAGGGGCCTCGGGGTCAGCTGACGGGATGCCGTAAGGCACGGCATTCCAGACGCGCATCAATTGCGTGTCCAGTTCCGGTCGGGCGGCGTTGGCCAGATAGGCAAGGAAAGCCCCCGAGCCGAGAAATCTCGCGAATTTGCCGGTGCGCAGGTCCTTCGCGTCGTAGCCCTGCAGATCATCATTCCAGATCATCGGCAGGGCGGCGCGCAGTGTTGTCTCCCAACCCTCGATCTCGTCAGTGTCCTGATCCAAAGCGTGCCCCAAAACCGCAAGGTCGTGATGCGCCCGCAGAAGGATGAACGTGATGCCCGGGTCGGCCATGAGAAACGGCCCTTCGCTGACGATGCGCTTCTGATCCCAGCCCACCGACTTTCCGAATTGGACCATGGCGAGGTATCGGTCGTACTCGGATTTCTTGGGGCGCATCGATGGATCAACATGGCCCGTGTCGCGTCGTGTGTAGTCGCCGACTTTGGACCCATCCACGTTGGCCATTCCAATGTCCCAGTCCGGGCAGTTATCACGGCCGCTTTCCCACGGGTGCACAATCGCGGCCGGACCGTGTACACAACGCACCTCGTGCCACCAGCGGTGCCACTCCACGAGTTTTGGATAGACGGCGGCCAATCGATCTCGGCTCGCGTCGGGGTTCATTTCGTAAATCAATCGTACCAGCGTGGCGGCGACCGGAGGTTGCGAAATGCCCGACGTGGCAGGATCGCCGCCCGCAGACCACACATCCGGTCCCGGAAAGTACCCCGGGTCGGGATCATGGAAGATGATGTGCGGGACCATCCCATCGTCCCACTGGCTGGCGAGAAGCGTGTCGATCTCATCCCATGCGCGCGGCAGGTCAAAGGTGGCAAAGCCCCAAGCCGCGAACGCACTGTCCCAGTTCCACTGATATGGGTAGAGCCCGTGGGTCGGAAGCGTATAACCCCCCCGATCATTCTGGCGCAGGATTTGCCGCGCCTGTTCGTGCAAGTCCATCGTCATCCTTTCACTGATCCGGCCGTCAGTCCCTTGGTCATGAACCGCTCGAGTCCAAGGAACAGTGCCATGATGGGAACGGTCGCGATCACTGCCCCGGCCATGAGGTGCTGGCGCGGAATCTCGGACGAATTGAGAGACGCGATCCCGCGTGTCAGCGTGAATTTCGACGGATCATCCAGAAGCATGAAGGCAAGCAGGAACTCGTTCCAGGCAATCATGAAGACATAAAGCGACACCGACGCCAGTGCGGGAAGCGACAGGGGCAGGGTGATCTTCCAGATCACGGCCAATCTGGTCAGACCGTCCATCAGTCCCGCCTCTTCAACTTCGGAGGGCAGGCCGCGGAAGTATCCCTGCAACATGTAAAGCGCCACGGGAATGGTCGTGACGGGATAAATCATGACGATCCCCCAGAACGAATTGCGCAAACCCGTCATCGAAAAGGCGATGTAGATCGGCAGAGCGAGAACGATCATCGGCACCATGTAGATGAGCAGGATGGACCGCGAAAAGGCCGCCTGACCACGAAAACGCAAGCGGGCCACTGCGTAGGCGCCGGGGATGGCGAAAGCGAGCGTGATGAAGACTGTCAGCACCGAGATGAAGAAGGAGTTCATCAGGTACGTGCCAAAGTTGAATTGCGTGAACAGCTCATCATATGAGCGCAGAAGCTCGGTGCCTTTCGACAGGTCGATCGAGAAATCCAGCGGGTTCTGCATCAGCTCTGATTGGTTTTTCAGGCTGGTCATCACCATGACGTAGAAAGGGATGAGCACGATGGCCGTGAAGAAGATGTAGCCAAATCCTGTCAGGAAGCGGATCACGGCGGCTTCGAATTCGTGGCGCGTCAGTTGACCCAGATGCACATCGGTAAGGATCTGACGGATCGACCAAACAAACAGCACCCCAACGGCAACCGCACACATGACCGTTGCCACCATGCCTGTTTCCGCGCCCCGCAGGATTGGCCCGTAGTCGGTGAGTGAGACACCGATCAAGGCTAACAGTACGCCCCATTGCGCGCCTTTGCTTTTCGGGCCAGCCATTTCTGCCGCGCCAATCGCGGCAATGGCACCCCAGAACAATGACCCACGGATCCACGGGCGGAACGGATCGCCCGTTGCAAAGGATAGCGCGACAGCGATCGTGACCGACAGCACCACCATCCAGAGCGCGCCCAGAAGCGGTGCCGTGATATACCCTTTACGGATCATAGCCCTTCCTCCCGACTGATGTATTTCAGGAAGAAGATCGAGAAGGCCAGCAGACAGCCGAAGATCACAACGGCCACCGCTGCGCCCGCGCCGATATTCGACACCGCGAAGGCTTGTTCATACACGTTGACGGTCAATGTCCGCGTCCCGGCGTTGCCACCGGTCAGAAGGAAGATGTCGTCGAACTTGTTGAAGGTCCAGATGAAGCGCAACAGGAACAGGACGCTCAGGATGCCCAACAGTTGCGGAACGCTCAGATACCAGAACTGTTGGAAAGGCGAGGCCCCGTCCATGTCGGCGGCTTCGTACATATCACTGTCGATGCTCTGCATCCGGGCAAGGATGAACAGGAACGACAGCGGGAAGTAGCGCCAAATCTCGAAGACCGTCACCATGATGAGGGCAAGCGGGCGCTCACCGAAGAAATTGATGGATTGCTCCGTGACGCCCATCTTGATCAGCAGCGCGTTGGCGGAGCCCGAGAAGGGGTCGAACAGAATGAGCCAGGCAAAGGCGACCGCAATCACCGGAGCGACATACGGAAACAGGTAAAGCCCCCGCAGGATACCCTGACCCTTGAATGATTTGTTGAGCAGCAGGGCAGCAAACAAGCCAACCAGAAGGGCGCCTATGGTTCCGAACACGGTATAGAAGAGCGTCACCCAGAGGACTTCAAAGAACTCCTCGCCATTGAAAATGCGGGCAAAGTTCTCAAGCGTGAAGGTGCTGTTTGTCAGAACGTTCGATGCAGTGCCGGTGGAGGTGGCCGGGCTGTCCTGTGGTCGCAATCCGTTCGTGAGATACGCTTGTTCGACTTCTACGGGGATGTTCAATGTCTCGCGGAAACCGGGTTCCCAATCGCCCAGATCGCATGAGAGGTCGCGGTCGGATAGGGTGCATCTTTCATCCAACTCCAGTACACGTAGCCCTTCCGGAAGGGTATCTGAGATCGTGACACCCGTGATCGGCTGTTCCTGTGACGAGTTGCGCAAGCGGTAGCGGATATTGGGTGTGTCGCCGACGGCCTCGGCATCCCCCCGAATATCTTCGCGCAAGACGACTTCGGGCGCGCGCAGATCGCCCAGCTCAACCGGCTTGAACGAGATCCAGAAGATCGCCAGAAGCGGGAGCACGACAACCAGTGCAACGGCAGTGATCGTGGGAAACAACAATCCCCACGCCAACCGCGCTTCGCGTTTGGCCAAGGGTCCCGTACCGGCCGGGGGTTGAGGTTCTGCCATTCGGCACCCTCCCGCTTGTTTGGGCGACATGTGATCGACAGGCGCCCGTCATTCGAGCGCCTGTCTGGGGTTTGATTTACTGAACCGCCGCGATTGCGCTGTTCAGCTCGGCCACCGTTGCGGCGGCGTCGCGCTCACCGTCGATGAACTCGCGCACCAGACGGTTGATGACCTGGCTGTTAATGATCGCCGATGCTGCGGACAGCTGGCCCTCGGCCACGCCCCAGCGCTGCGCCACGTCCAGACCGCCCACGATCTCGTCAATCATGGCGGCGTCGTAGAGCTCACCCAACGGTGCCTTCCGATCCACACCGACATCAAGCGTCGCCCAAAGGTCCGCGAACTCGTTCGGGTTATCGGCGGTGCCACGGCGCACCGGGAATTTCCCTTCGGGTGCAATCGACAGCGTCGCGCCGTAGCCTTCGTTCATGGAGTATTTGACGAACTCCATTGCTGCGTCTGTGGCCGCGTCGGAGGTGATGCCGAAGTACCGGATATCCGCCCAGGCCGCGCCGTCCGGGTTGGACGGACCGGCAAAGTTCGTGACAATACCTGTCGCAGCGGCCAGATCGCGGGAAGTCGGATCATCATTGATCGTGGGCGGCGCGCTATCGCGCAGACCGGCAAGCTCATCGAGGATGAACGGCGACCAGATGATCATCGCAGCGTTGCCACTGAAGTAGAGCGTGCGCGACTGGTCCCAGTACAAATCACCCGGAGGCGACGCCTCAGCGATGGCTTTGTAGAATTCGAGAACTTCAATCGTTGCGGCTTCATCCAGCTCTTGCACGCCATCCGCGCCAACCGGAGACACTCCGTTCGCCAAGAACACGTGTTCGAGAACCTGGCTCATGAAGTTTTCATCGATCTTCGTGGCCGCAACAAACCCGTACATCTCGGGTGGGTTATGCAGCGCTTCGATGGCGGCGAGGACGTTTGCATAGGTGTTCGGCGGCTCGAGTTCGTTTTCTTCGAACAGGTCCGCGCGGTAGACCAGCATCTGTGTCCAGCCATCCACCGGCACCGACGCATAGCCACCGTCAACCGCGGCCATCGACAGCGCGCCCGGAGCAAACGTGCCCGCACCAAGCTCTTCGATCACATCGGTCGCCGCGTCCGTGTCAAGAATACCGGCATCCGCCCAAGGGGCCGCATACTGCAACGAATGGTAAATGACGTCCGGTAGATCACCGGCGGCAAAGGCCGCGGTCGCACGTGTGCCCAGATCGTTTTCGGTGACCGGGATCACCTCGACCGTGTGGCCTGTCGCAGCCGCGAAATCGGCCGCCATGGCCTCCTGCCGGGCAAGCCGCTCCGGCTGTTCTTCCGTTGTCCAGAACCGGAGTTCTTCGGCATGTGCCATCGACGCCGCGAGGGCCAGTGCCATCGCCACGCCAGAGCGCACCAGGATTTTCTGTGTTGGTATCATAATCGTCCTCCCATTGGATTTTCGTTTTTCTTGGTGGTTCATGTGATCGCGGGTCCCGTGGACCCCCGATCCAGAAACGTCGCTGGCACGGTTTCGCGCAGCGTGTCCGGCGCCTCGCCCTGGATTTGCCGGATCAGGAGTTGCGCAAGTCTGACGCCTGCGGCCCGAGTGTCGACCGCAAAGGTACTCAAAGGTGGGGATACGTTAGCCCCCTCCTGAATTCCGTCATAGGCAATGATCGACAGATCCTTGCCTATTGCCAGCCCGCGCTCCGCAGCGGCCGCGTAGACGCCCAAGGCCGCGCGATCGATGGCGCAAATGATTGCCGTCGGCGGGTTGTTTCGGGCAAGCAGAACATGGGCGGCGGCACAACCAGCCTCCTGCGTCACCGCGTCGGACATCATCAGATCGCGGTCCTCTGTCAGACCCGCATGGGCCAGGCCACTCAGGAAGCCCGCTTCGCGTAGTGTCGCATAACTGTAGGCGTGCCCTCCGTTAATGAAGCCGATGCGCCGATGCCCGAGTTGCGACAGATGAAGTACGGCTTCGTGCATCGCGTCCTCCCCACGGACATCGTACCACGAACAGGCGGACTGTTCCTCTTGCCGTCCGAACAGGACAAACGGCACGCCTGCGTCCTGCAGCATCCGTGCACGCGGGTCGTTCTGGACTGCGCGGGGAAGAATGAAACCGTCGGCCTTGCCATCACGCAAGAGATTGCGAAACGTGGCGATCAGGTGCGCGTGATCATCCGCAGATGCCACCGTCAACGTGTAGTCTTCCGTGCTGGCACCTTCCGACAACCCGGCAAGGAACTCCGCGAGAAACGGTCGCTGCGCATCGTGGTCGGACAATTGCAACACTAGTCCCAGCGACCGCGTACGCCCTGTCTTGATGGCCTGAGCGTGGCTCAGCGGATGATAATTCAGCTGCTCCGCCATGCGTTTGACACGCATCTGCGTGGCTTCCGAGATATCAGGATAGCCGTTCAAGGCGCGGGACACTGTAGACTTCGTCAACCCAAGCGCGCGCGCCATGTCACTGATCGTGACGCGCGCAGTCGCTTTCTTAGCCGTCAAAACGGTCGCATCGCCGGTCATTCGGAACCTCCCCCGACTCACGCTGTATTACGAAACCGGTTTCGGCAAGACACAAACCGCCACTATTTGCGCCGTCAGTCGGAATTCACGCTCAGGTTTTGAGCGCACGCAGGACCAAGAGCGGAAAGGCTGCTCGCCAGGCGTTACGCCGTGACTGCATTGGCAACTGCACATGACATTGCAAAAAAAGAAGGGCAAACGTCGAATTGGGGCAGCTCAGCGGTGCCGGTTTCGACTTCAAGACTCCGCTTTTTGACCTTGAGTTTGCGAATTCGAAGGCACGCATAGCCGAATGAAGAAATGCACCGATGCCTTTGAACCTCACGGGTTTCTTCGGCGAAAATCCGCCGGGATACGACGCCAAATGCTCTGCCGAACATGCGGAAACCACGAATTCTGCAAATTCTCGCCCAATTTGAATGAGAAAAATATCGAGGTTGGAGTGGGCGTGCGACCTGTGTGGGGTGTCCACTCAAACAATTGGTTAGGTGTCAAAAGACGCCGCTGTGTTTGGGAGCCTGGCAGATGAAAATCTTTGCAGTCGACGATGATCCGGTAGTCATTGATGTGCTGGAGGCCATGCTCCTCAATCTTGGGTACACGGATATCGTGTCCGCCAATGATGGCAAACTTGCCCTCCAAATGTTGTCAAAAGCTGAAGACGAATTCGACTGTATTCTGATGGACATCAGCATGCCGGGTCTCACCGGGATCGAGCTTTGCAAGCTCTTGCGGTCGGCACCGAAATTCGCGTCGGTTCCCATCGTCATGATGACGGCTCTTGCGGACAAGGCGTCCGTGGACAATGCTTTCCGCGCCGGTGCGACCGACTACGTCAACAAGCCATTCGACATCGTCGAGTTGGAAATGCGGCTTCGCATGGCGAAGAACCTCAATTCCAAGCGCCTGACGGAAACCGAAACCCGTATTGAACATCCCACTGTCAGCCTGCGCTCGATCAACCGGATTGAGCCGGTCAAACTTGATGGGGTCGAAGACCTCATCGACTATAACGCGCTGTGCAATTATCTTGCGCACCTGTCGCTGGCCGGTCTTGAGGCCCGCCAGGTCGTGGCGTTGAAGCTGCATGATTTTGACCGCATTTCTTCCCGCGCGTCAGAACAGGAACTGAGCTACTTCCTGTCGGAGATCGCGGAAGTCGTTGCAGATGCCTACCGGCAATATGATTGCATGATGGCCTATTGCGGCGACGGGGCGTTTATCGTCGTCTCGGACAAGTCGAATCTGGAATCCTCTGTCAGTATGGAGGAGCGGATCATAAAGGCGCTCAAAGACAAGAATATCGAATATGACGACAGCTCGATGCTTGCGCTTGAGGTGTCGATTGGCAATCCCATCCGCCCGAACACGAGCAAATCACATCGCGTCAGAAAGACGTTCGATCGTGCAGTCGCGCGGGCACATAGCCGGTTGATGCGCAAGCGGAAGAGCAAGGCTGCGCCTGCACAGGTGTCCGGCGCGGGTCTGAGATTGATCGACCCTGCGTCGCGCTGAGCTTCCTTAGCCTTTAATTTCTTTAATGTGAGCCGCGTTGCAGTGAGAGTGTGACGCGCAGGCTCCGCAATGACGTCTTCGGTCGACTGACAGAATTCAGGTGCGATCCTGCCGTTCGGACGTGCGCCGCTTCACGCGTCGCGGCTTTACCTTTTGCACCTGGTGTACCAGCGGCACTTCCCAGGATTTTAGGGGACCGGTCTTGCCATCGCCAAGAAACTGCATGCGCAGATCGCGCTGTCGTTCGACAGGGCTGTGATTAAACGCCATGTCTCTTGCCGCCTTACCGGCCTGAATCAACGTACAAACGGCATTCTCATGCGTTTTGTCCGATGCATCGGCATGAAGGACATGTTCGAAATAGGCGCTGAGTTTGCCGGTGTAATCGGTCAGGGACTCGAAAGGTTTTGCGCCGAGGGTCGATTTCAGCTTTGACTGGATTTTTTCGATATCCGCAGGATCAGCTTTGAGCAGGGCGACACCAAACACGCCATCCCCGAGATACGAAATCTGCGGAGTCCAGACATGCGTGGTCTGCGCGAGGACAACCGCGAATTCGTTCAAGAAGCTTCGGAAGATCGCGTTCGACACGCTGTTGAAGATCGCGGACCCGCCGACGATTGCGGTGGCAAAAACGTGTACACCTTCGGGAAGCGGACCGCTTTTCGCCATCTGGTCCCAGAGCGCGATTTGCGTGACGATGCCCGGCTTGGTTTCGAGGGTCACGGCGTCTGACAACCTGAGACCCGACGGTTCGGACGTGTCATCGGTCGCGTGTTGCAGGGCGTAGCTGCGACCGAGAGTTTGGGCGGCTTCGCTGAGCATGGATGCCGCGCGAAGCCGCGCACCGAGTTCAAGCCCGTCGTAGGGTTTGTGCACATAATCGGTAGCCCCGGCGAGGATCGCGTCCTTCAGAACCTCCTCGCTTTTTACGGCGGTGATCATGATGATGGGGACATTGCAGTAGCGCGGGATTTCGCGGACCTGCTGGCAGAGTTCGATCCCACCTGTGTTCGGCATGACGATATCGAAGAGCATGCAATCATAGGTCGTGTCGGCGGCATCGATCAGTGTCATGGCTTCAGCCGCGGATCGTGCCAAATCTATGTCATCATACCCGGCGTGGATCAACGACACCTCGAGAAGCTCGAGGGCAATTGCGTCGTCGTCTACAGCAAGGATTTTCATTGCACACCCCAAGTGGCGCGCTTGGCCGTTTGCGATTCTCCAAGGCCAGCGCATTTTTCTGCTTCATACGTTTATGCAGGAGCAATTGAGCAAACTTACGGCGCATCGGTGTTTGATTTGGGGCATGGTTTTTCCGAAATGATAGAGTTTTCCGGGTGTTCTTATGAGCTGGTGGTCTTCGGGAAATCGTTCATAGCGTGCGTTAATTGTGGCTATGCGGTGTACGTGTTGCGGACTTCGCCGCGGGTCGTCTTCAAGTTTTCTGTAGTCCGGACACGGCACAGGTTTGCGCATGAATTCAAGGGTGTCGGACCACCCTCGAACCCAAGATAACCGTTTTCTGATCACGGTTTTGCCAAAGTCCGGCACTATTTCTTAAGGCTAAGAGGTGGAAAGCCTTCAGGGAGGTTGGGATCAGCCTTCACAACTGGGGGAATAATCGAAGCGAAGCGTTGATGCATTTTACTGCGCACACATGCAAAAGCCCGAAATCGGCACGGTTCGGTTCGCTTCTGCGCGTCTGCGTTGCGCGCGGGTTCCGGTCGCGGTGGATCAGGCCATGATCGCTTCCAGATTCATCCATCTTGAGCCATCGGATCCGAAACGCCTTCTCAAGCATCTTCAGGATTATTCCCGTGCGGTGATGACCCTGACGTGGCAACGCCAGGGGATCTTCGCGGCGGTGGCCATCCTCACGGGGTCGTTCTTCGAGCCATGGAAGGCGGCGCTTTTTTTCACCGTGTGCATGTCCTGCGAGTTGGTGGACCTATGGTTGGCCCAGAAGGTGGAGCGCATCGAGAGCGATGACGCGAAATCCACCCGTTACGCCTTTTCCGGATTTATTCTGAACACAATCGTCAGCGGCTTGGCCATCAGCGTCTATGCCGTCTGGGTGGGCGTGTCGGAAAGCGGCGTTGGCATGTTCACTGCGCTGTTCTGCTTGTTTGCAGGCGCGCTGTATGCGGCGCTCAACAATCACCAGATTGCGACCGCTTTGGCGATCCGTCTGGTGTTTTATGGGGTCTCGTTCCTTCTCATCACAGTTCGCGACCTATGGGTGTATCGCCCGCCATTGTCGTCCGACATGTGGCTACAGTTCTTCACGGTCATTTTCGTGATGTACTTCCTGATCGATTGCTCGCTCGGCTTTCTGCGCATGTACCGGGAAGGCGTGAAACGCCTCGAAGACCTCGAAATCGAACATGAGCGTGCAAAGGCGGCACTGGTCCTGAAGTCACAATTCGTCGCTGTCGTGAGTCACGAACTCCGGACGCCGCTGACCTCGATCAAGGGCTCTCTCGACCTCATCAACTCCGGCAAGTTCGGCGAATTTTCGCCACAAGCCCAGACCTTGCTGCAACTCGCGGCGAGGAACAGCTGTCGTTTGGCGGACCTTGTGGATGACCTTTTGGACCTTCAAAAAATCGAAGAAGGTCAGATGAAATTCGAGAAAGAAACCGTGGATGTCCGGCGGTTTGTGGCGGATGCAGTTCAATCCCATCAGGGTCTGGCCGAGCGGTACAAGGTCAGCTTGAACCTCGATATCGACGCCGCCGCGCCTGTGTTTGTCCATGCCGATCCGTCGCGTTTGGGCCAGGTTCTGGCCAACATCATCTCCAATGCCGCGAAGTTTTCTCCCGACCACGGAGATGTGGACGTGTGGTTCAACGTAACCCAAGGGCGCGTTCGAATTAACGTGAGAGATCAGGGTGTTGGTATTCCTGACGGGTCCGAGGAACTGGTTTTCGGCCGGTTCTCGCAGATCGATTCATCTGATCAGCGGCACTTCGGTGGAACCGGTCTTGGCATGAATATCTCGCGTGAGATCATGACCGCCATCGGCGGCACGATCGACTATGTCAGCGAAGTCGGCAAAGGGTCGACGTTCTTTA
This sequence comes from Marivita hallyeonensis, assembly GCF_900129875.1. GTDB lineage: Bacteria > Pseudomonadota > Alphaproteobacteria > Rhodobacterales > Rhodobacteraceae > Marivita > Marivita hallyeonensis. The sequence continues at coordinate 405,927 of NZ_FQXC01000001.1, forward strand.
TTGAATTGCCCTGCACGACGGTGCTCGACACAAGCCGGACCGTGGAGGCTACGGAAGCCGTAAGCGCTTCGTCTGAGCCTGACCATCCCATCGCGGCGACGGCGCGAAACTAAAACGAAATCGCTGCTGCCGACCGTCGAATAATCGGCGAAAACCGCTCCCCCTGCGTCATCCGACAATACACTTGCGGCAGTGTGAGTCGTATCCTAACATCCTTAGCGTGTTTTTGTGCCAGACCACGGGGATGAGTCTGGGTCATTTACCAGTGAGCAAATCTTCGAGTTCCGATAGGCGGTCGCCTCGGCCAAATTGCCCGTCGGCACATCTTATCCGTCAAGGATCTCGCGGGAGGTGCCACAAGTGATTGACTACGTAGCCGGTTTCGTCGCGCTCGCTTATTTTTTGCTGATTTCGGCGGCGACGAAGCAGCATTTCGTGTCAGATAAGTATCCGATGGGGATGTATATCATCTCCTCGCTGTCCTTGTTTGGGATTTTTACGTTTCTTCTTCATGCCTTCCTTTGGGACCTGAGGTTTACTGGAGCGCCTTTGGTCATCATGTTCTTGGCGTTTGCATTGTTCATTTGGGCCGCAAAACACTCGAAGAAGAAATTGTCTCTCGCCTTCGACGAGAAGAGAGATACGGACGGGATCATCACGACCGGTCCGTGGAGATACATGCGGCACCCTTTCTATGTATCCTACGTGATTTTTTGGCTTGCCTGTGCCCTCGGCACAGCACATCCTACTTCGCTCGTGGTCTTCGCCACGTTGCTTTTCATCTACGGGTATTCCGCAGTTCGGGAGGAGGGGGCTTTGAAACGAGGTCGGTATGCAGATGAATATCTGAAGTACCAGCAAAGCGTTGGTTTCGTGCTGCCAAAGCTCTACGGAAGGAATTGACCTTGTTGGCCAAGACATTCGAAGTCTCAAAGGTCGAGTCTGAAGAAGACCTGCAGGCCGTCGGAGCGTTCAGGTATCAATGTTACCTGGATGAAGGGCTGATCGCCCCTCAGGCGGATGAGACGTTTCTCGACCAGTACGACTTCGCCCCTTCGGCAAACATCTTCACGATCAAGTCGTGCGGAAGGATTGTCGGCACGATCCGGCTGCATATCCTGACCAAGGATAGCCATTCATCGGCGACGATGACTGCTTTTCCCGACATTCTCATGCCAAAAGTGTCCGCCGGGATGACCCTGATCGACGGAGCCAGGTTCTCTGTCGCGCCCGATCTGGGCAGCATGCGCCTGCCGGTGGCGCGGCGTACCTTGCGGCTGTATGCCAAATTCGCGGAAAAACACGCGGTGGATTTCGGTGTTGCGTCGGTCCGGGAAAGCCACGTCAAATTCTACAAACGGCTTTGGGGGTTCGACCAGATTGCCGAACCCAGGCCCTATGGGGGGTTGACCGAAAAGCTCGTGCTTTTGGGCGTCGATCTTCGCCATGACAGACAGAGCAATCAGGAAGTCGCATAGCGCGTCCTAACGATTCGATGTCAGCACGTGCGGCGGCGACCTCGTGTTTCAGAAGCCATCGCATGAGTGTTGCGCGCATTAGTTTCGCGCATGTGTTGAGGCGGCGAAATCTCGAATCACTCTTGAGTTGTGGTGCACAGCACTTGTCACCGGTGACAGTTGTCGGCGCAAAATCCATGTATTCCGCCCGTTTTACGGCTTTTCCGACCGGAGTTGATGCCTAATCGCCCAATTCGTGCCGGATTTTCCTTCCATGGTGCGCTTCAAGCCGGGGCGGATTTACGTTAACGGCAAGTGTATGAGTTCGAGGCGATAGATGAAGCAGGTTCTCGAAAAGCAGGTGAAGGCGCGGGCAGGTTTTGCCGTGGCTCTTTCTGTTTTGTCGGCTGCTGCAATCGCCTACGGTGCCGTTCACTATTTGTCACCTGGGCCGCAGCATGACCCGGTGATGGTCCTAATCTCGCTCATTCTGCTTGCTGCCGCGTTGAGTGCGAGCGTTGTTAATGCAGTTTGGTTCAAAAAGGCGTCAAAACGTCTGCGGACACCGTCTCCGAACCATCACGCGTATCACGACGCATTAGACGAACATGCAATGGTCTGCGTGGCGGACCGGGATGGTCGCATCACGTCAATCAACACGACCTTTGCGAACACACTGGGTTTCACGCCCGACGATCTGATCGGGCGCAAGCATTCAGACCTTGTTCAAGGCAGCCGTGCAGCTGAAGCCTATGAGGGCGCCCTTAACGATGCTTCCTCCGGAGAGGTTTGGTCGGGAACGCAGGAGCTTTCCAGCAAAAGCGGGTCGCGCATTCGGGTTCTGACAACGGTTATGCCGCGGATTTCCAAAGACGGAGGCCGGGACGGGGCCATCTTCGTTCATACAGATGTCTCTGCGGCCATGGCATCCGGCGCCGAGATCGGTCGCAATGCTGTCGTTGACGCCTTGCGTGACGGCATCGTGGTGTACGATGCGCACACTTTTAAATTGATCTACGCGAACGATGCTTTCCTGCGTCGCACAGGTTGGTCGGCCGACGACCCTGCGGAACAGTCCTTGACGAACATGTTCATCGAGACCGAACTCAAGACGTTTCAGCGATACCTCGATCCGCTTTTGAAGCGGGAGGTGTCACACGTCTTGTTTGAATTCGAGCACGACAGCGGTCCGGTCGAAGTGCTGACTCATGCGGTCGAAGAGATCGACGGCGCGCGTAGCCTTGTTTCAGTCGTGCGAGATATTACCGAGCGCAAACGCGACGAGCATCTGAAGTTGAGTTCGGTATCGACCGTGAGCCACGAACTGCGCACGCCTTTGACATCGATCAAGGGTGCGTTGCGCCTGATCGAATCCGGTGCGATGGGATCGTTGAACCCCGAAGTTTCGAAACTCATCAATGTGGCGCATCGCAATTCGGATCGTCTTCTTGCGATCGTGAACGATATTCTGACTTTGGAGAAATTGCATTCGGGGGATCTGATGATCAGCCCCGAGGATGTGGACCTCCGCGCACTTTTGAACGATGCGGCGGAGTCGAATGCGCCTTTCGCAGCGGAGTGTCATGTCAGGTTCGTTGTCGAAACGATGCCGGAACCCGCCCTTGTGCGCGCGGATCCACATCGATTGATGCAGGTGATGTCGAATCTCTTGTCGAATGCGGCCAAGTTCTCGCCAGAAGGGGCAGGGGTGGTCCTGCGGATTTCGGATCGCGGTTCTTGCTGGCGGGTCTCAGTCGAGGACGACGGACCGGGGATACCGGATCATGCCCACGAAACGCTGTTCGACAGTTTCATCCAGATCGACAGCCCGAAGAACAAATCGATCCCGAGCACCGGCCTTGGCCTGACGATTTGCCGAGAAATTGTGCAACGGCATGGCGGCCGAATTGCCTTTGAGACCGAAGAAGGCTGCGGAAGTACCTTCTATTTTGAGCTAGAGAAGGCTTCCCTGACAAAACCCCGTTCCATGACGACGGCAGTTGCGTAGTATCGCTCCCGAAAGGGAGGGCACGATGCCGGAACTCAAGACCATTCTGCATGTCGACGATGACGAGGATATCCTCGAAATCGCAAAACTGTCTCTGGAAGTCGTGGACAACTTTGAGCTCTACCAATTCAACTCAGGTGCCGCCGCCCTGGAGGCTTTCGACAGTATCGCTCCCCAGCTTCTGCTGCTAGACGTGATGATGCCGGCAATGACCGGGCCGGAGCTGTGGCAGCGTGTGAAGCAGGATTACGCGGACCGTACCGTTCCGACGATCTTCATGACGGCCAAGGCGGAAGAGGCGACGTCGCGCGATCTGATCACAGCGGGAGCGCTGGAGGTGATCACGAAACCATTCGATCCGATGTCCCTTGGCGGACAGGTCAGAGATGCTTGGACGCAGTGGCACGCTCGCCAGGGCTAGTCACGAATTTCGAAATTTCGCGTGCGAAGACGGTCTGCCAAATTTGTACCGCATTCTTGTTTCACCATGACGCCATCGCGGCGCTGGCCGGTGTGGTATCATTCAGGGAAAAGCTCGGGTCTCGCATGGCTCTGGCTTTTGAGGATGCCCATCGGGTTACGGCCGCACTCAAGTTACGGAGTCCGCCATGCCCAGTCTTTCGTCGCAGAAATCCAGTTCTATGGATAAGGGATCGCGGGCAGCCGAACTCAGCATGCGGCTCGCGAGTATTCGCAAAGACTTTCTGGATCGACTCGTCGAACGCCGCGCGCGTATTGCGGCGTTGGTGAATGACATTGATCAGACCGCGCCGACACCTGAGGCCGCGGAAGGCATTCGTCACAACGCTCACAAAATCGCGGGCGTCGCGGCGACACTTGGCTTCCCGCGATTGGGAGAGCTGGCCGCAGCGCTTGACGCGTCTCTTGTCGCGCACGCGGATCAGATCGACTGGGAACCGACCCGCGACCTGACCAATGAGCTGTTGGCGGAAATCGAGGTTGTGTTGAACGCCGAGACGGCGAAGTAAGCGCCGGCAACCTTGGTAAGTAATGAGTTCCAAGCTTGTAACTGGCTATCGCCAGGACTCACACGCTGTATTCGTGGATAAAGCGAGCAAAGCGCAAGGAAGCGCCACTTTCCTCATGTGAGCACTGAACGATATCCGGATTTCCGGTCGTCTGGCATGTTTCTGCCGATGCAGTGTGAGCAAACGAGCTTTAACTTGCTGGTTTTCGCTAAAGCCAAAAAACTCCTTTGAAGACAGTGCGGAACTGAGCAGAAAACGCGCAAGCGATGATGCTCAAAGCTGCCCTTACGTAAAGCAAGTTCGCGGAAGTTTTTGGAATAACAGGGTGAATTCGCGGATTCGTCGCAAGCGAATCATTATGGTTAACAGGCGAAGAAAACGCGTCTTGAACCCTCGAAGAATCAAATTGCTCCGATTTTCTCAAATTAATTGCAGAATGGGCCAAAAATAAGACCCCAGCCAAAAAAGTACAGTTCTCCAATTTTTTCAACGCGATACGTGCCGATTTCACTGCTTTGAAAAAGTTTAGCGGTCAAAGATCCGACGCGTTTTCGTCCGAGAATTCCCCAAACCTTCGCTACGCCGAATTCATCCACTGTTTGCTGCACGCATGGGGAGCAGGAAGGCGAAACGATGAATACTGGAACAGTCAGACACTATCTGAAGAGGGAGGACGGAAACGTCACCGTCTTCTCAATTTTCATGGGGGTCCTGATCTTGGTGATCACGGGCGCGTCGGTTGACCTGATGCGTCTGGAATCCACCCGGGTCGCACTACAAAGCACAATGGACCGCGCGGTGATCGCCGCGGCGGACCTCGACCAGACGCAAGACCCGTCTACCGTTGTGGAAGACTATCTCAACAAGGCCAGCATGAGCGGCGCACTCAATGGCGTCTCTGTCGAGACGGCGTTGAACGCCCGAACCGTTTCTGCCAACGGTTCGACAGACCTCGACACGTTTTTCATGCGGATGTCGGGTTGGGACACTCTAACGGCGCCGGCGCTCAGCACTGCCGATGAGCGGATCGCGAATGTGGAGATCTCGCTTGTTCTCGATATTTCGGGTTCAATGCGGCACAATGAGCGGATGACCCGGATGAAGCCTGCCGCGCAGGACTTTGTCAGGAAAGTCATGTCGGACGAGTCCTCTGGCGTGACAACGCTCAACCTCGTTCCCTTTGCGGGCCATGTGAACCCGGGCGACACGCTTTTCGATTTCTTCCGTGGCGAACGTCCGAAGCTTAAGAAGGGCAATAACGGCTGGGGCAACGGCGACCAGGACGCGCCCGGGGGCTCGCTCTGCAACAACAACGCCGAGAACGCTGATGAGGCACTTTTGTCGCCGGAATGTGGGAATGCACCCGTGGGTGCTGACGCAGCCGCCACCATTCCGCTCGTGACGACGTTTTTCCCCGAATGGCCGAATGCGATCGAGACCGTCATGTTCTACTTCGATACGGACGAAGACGATGTCTACAATCGCGCCCACAAGGTCACCAATATTCCCGTCAATGCACCGCGTGATGCGGATCACTTCTTCAGAGGTCTGGTGGCGTATCTGATGGCGCAGGACAGTGAACTGAGCTCTCCCGGCCAATTCCTGGGAATGTCGATAGAAGGCGGCTGGGCAAAAGACACAAAGTACTTCCAGGTCAAGGGTGACCAGAACATGGAAGACTCCGATATCGGACCCAGCAAACACAAGGGCAAGTTCCCGGGCAATACATACGATTACGCCGGTGTCGACATTGTCCACTGGACCGACTCGTATGTCTCACCGAATATCGAACTCGTCGCTGCTGAAGGTGGGGCCAACACGTCTGCCGACACCACTACCGGCGCGGATTCCGATCAAAACATCAACATGCCGTCATCCTGCGTCGAGATTTACGACAATGAGTTCATGACGACGGCCATGCCGCTGTCCGACGACTACGTGCCGCACTTCATGTTCTGGGAAATCGATCGTGAAGTGATGCAATGGGGCTGGTGCCCCGGTGAGGATGCGACGATCCAATACTACTCGGCGGACCGTCAGTTTCTCGTCGATTACATCGGTGACATGCCCATGTATGACGGCACCGGGTTGCCCTACGGCATGAAGTACGCGCTTGCGTTGCTTGATCCGGGCAACCGTGACGAGGTCAGCTTCCTGATCACTGAAGGGTTGGTGGACTCTCGTTTCGAAGGCCGACCGATCGATTGGAACGACACTGAGACCGAAAAGTACATCGTGCTTATGACGGATGGACAAACCACCGATCAATACCGTCCAAACGATCCGAAAGCCGCGATCAACAGCGAGGTTGAGCTGAACAACCAAGGTTCAGGCACGTATCACAACTTCTCGGTGAAATCGAACAACATCTCCAACCTTCTGGCGCAGTGTGAGCTTGCCAAAGAGCTTGGCGTCACTGTCTTCACGATCGCTTTCGAAACGAACGCATCGGCCACCAACGACATGAAAGCCTGTGCGTCGTCCGTTAGTCACTTCTTCCATGTCCAGGGCGAGGAAATCTCGGATGCCTTCGACATGGTGGCGCGCCAAATCAACAACCTGAGGCTGATCCAATGACACAGCGTCTTACAAAACTCTTTTCACGCTTTCGTCGTGACGAAAACGGATCGGCCAGCATCGAATTTGTCCTCTACTTCTCGGTCATATTCGTAATCCTTGCTGCGGCGATCGAACTGGCAAACATCAATCTTCGGCATGCGATGCTCGAACGGGCGGTCGAAATCGCCGTACGCGATATCCGCCTGAGCACCGGGGATGTCCCGACCTTCGAGGATGTCCGGGCGAAGATCTGTGAAGAAGCGGCCGTGATTGATGAGTGCGACAGCAACCTGATGCTCGAGATGAAGCAGGTGAACCCCACCAACTTCACCTCACTGCCGGAAGTGCCGGATTGCATCAACTCTCAGCAGGACCCGCGTCCCGTCCGACAATTCGAAGCCGGGCAGGACAATGATCTGATGCTGATCCGCGCCTGCCTTAAGTACAATCCTGTCTTTCCCACCGGGCCTTTGGCCGCCGCGATCGACATGGATGATGACGGCTACGCAAAGCTGATCGTCCGGTCAGCCTTTGTTCAGGAACCGAGGTAACCCCAATGCTGAAACTTCTCAAAACACGCCTGACGTCGTTCGCTCGTGACACAAAGGGCAACATGTCCATCGAAGCCCTGATCTTCGTGCCATTCATGCTCACGGTCTTGGCGGCCACGTTCTCGCTCTACGATGCGTTTCGGTTCAAGTCCCTTAACACGAAAGCGGCGTACACGATCTCGGATGCGCTCTCTCGACAGACCGATGCGGTCACCCCGGCCTATCTTGACGGAATGGTGTCCACACTGAATTTCCTCACTCGATCAGAAGACGTCTATTCCCTTCGTGTGACCACGGTTCAGTACGATGCCGATGATGACGCCTATGACATCAAGTGGTCCCAGGCCCGTGGAAAGTTTGCGTCAATGGATGCGAACGAACTCGCGTCCAAGATTGAACAGTTGCCGACGATGCTGGACAACGAAACCATCATCTTGGTCGAGACGCACTCAACCTATGAGACGCCGTTTGCGATCGACGAAATCCTCACCGATGAACTGTTTTACAACTTCACGTTCACACGTCCCCGCTTCGCGCCGCAGTTGATCTGGCACGAAGACCTGGACTTCGGTCCGGAAACGTCCTGACGGTATATCGAGGCAGGCAAAGAGCAGCCTTCCAGGAAAGTCCAAGCCAGCGAATGACGCAATTCGTTGCGCTTGGACTCTTCGAGTTTTCGCCTTCCGGTTTCGCGCAGGCGAGCTTCGGGAGGCGCTTGACCTCTTAGTTCCCATCGCATACGTCAGGTCTAACTGAGCGGGCGTTGTGTAGTGGTAAGACCTTAGCCTTCCAAGCTAATGACGCGGGTTCGATTCCCGCCGCCCGCTCCAGGAAAACCATCCAGCATCGCTGACCTGAGACGCGGCAAAACGGCCATTTGCCGCGCTGTGCCTTGACCCTCGGGGTCTGCCCACGGTTTAACACGTGCCAGTTCTATCGACAGGTTCCAGATGCCGGACACCAACAGCATACCCGTGAAAAACGAAGAACGGGCGAAATCCAAGAAGCTGGGCTCATTGTCGGCGCTGTGGCCGTTTCTTGCGCCCTACCGGCTTTTGATGTTCGCAGCGCTCTTTGCGTTGACAGCGACGGCGTGCGTTTCCCTGGTTCTGCCCATGGCGGTGCGGCGCGTCGTTGACAACTTCAACACAGAAGACGGAGCCCTTCTGGACCTGTACTTCTCAGCCGCTCTGGGCATCGCCGCGCTTCTCGCCATCGGGACGGCCTTGCGCTATGCGCTGGTCACGCGTTTGGGCGAACGGGTTGTCGCGGATATCCGAAAGGCGGTGTTCGCTCGTGTCATCGGTTTGAGCCCGACTTTTTTCGAACGTGTCATGACCGGCGAGGTTCTGAGCCGGATCACAACCGACACCACGCTCATCCTAAGCGTGATCGGGTCGTCGATCTCCATCGCATTGCGCAACGTGCTGATCTTCTTCGGCGGCATCGTCTTGATGCTGTTCACCTCGGCCAAGCTCACCGGAATGGTCTTGCTGATCGTGCCGGCGGTTGTGGTGCCCATCCTCGTTCTCGGCCGCAAGATGCGCAAGCTCAGCCGCGAAAACCAGGACTGGATCGCGGCGTCTTCGGGCAACGCGTCAGAGGCACTGTTGTCGGTCCAGACAGTGCAGGCCTTCACGCACGAGGATATCTCGCGCGGGGCCTTCGATGAGGTGACCGAGAAAAGCTTTGACGCAGCACGTCGTCGGATCTGGACCCGCGCTCAGATGACCGCGATTGTTATCTTTCTCGTGTTCACTGGCATTGTTGGTGTGCTCTGGATCGGGGCGACAGACGTGCGCAACGGCACGATGTCCGTGGGCTCACTGGTGCAGTTCGTGATCTACGCGGTGATGGTCGCCGGATCGGTGGCAGCCTTGTCCGAGATATTCGGCGAATTGCAGCGCGCGGCGGGGGCGACTGAACGCTTGGTCGAGTTACTTCATGCCGAAGACACGGTCACCGACCCCGCACATCCGGCGCGATTGCCGGAACCGGTCAAGGGCGAGATCGTGTTCGACGACGTGCATTTCGCGTATCCCAGCCGCCCGGGCGTTGCCGCGCTTGATGGCGTCAATCTCACGATCCAGCCCGGTGAAACCGTCGCCGTGGTCGGCCCGAGTGGCGCGGGGAAGACCACGATCATCCAGCTGATCCAGCGCTTCTACGATCCGGATCGCGGCGAAGTCCGGCTGGATGGCGTTTCCATCGACGGGCTGAATCGCGATGACTTCCGCAAACACATCGCGCTTGTGCCGCAAGATCCTGTGATCTTTGCAGATTCCGCACGCGAGAACATCCGGTTCGGTCGTCCTGATGCAACCGATGCCGAGATCGAAGCGGCCGCGAAGGCAGCGGCGGCGCATGAGTTTATCGCGGCGTTGCCGGATGGATATGACAGCTGGCTCGGCGAGCGTGGAGTGATGCTGTCCGGTGGCCAGAAACAACGCATTGCAATTGCGCGCGCGATCCTGCGTGACGCACCCGTGCTGTTGCTGGATGAGGCGACCAGTGCGCTGGACGCGGAAAGCGAACGCGCGGTGCAACGCGCCGTCGATGAACTGTCCGAGGGACGGACGACCATCATCGTCGCGCACCGTCTCGCAACGGTGAAAAAGGCAGATCGCATCATCGTCATGCAGGACGGTCAGGTGGTGGCGACCGGGGCGCACGACGCGCTTGTGTCCGAGGACGGCCTCTACGCGCGGCTGGCCCGGTTGCAGTTCACCGACGGGATCGCAGCCGAATAGGCGCGAAAGCCATCAAGTCACTCATCGAAATGTCGGTTTTGGCTCTGACAGACCTGCATGGTCTGCGCGACCTTTGCTGAAAGTGTTTTGCAGGAGGCTGAGATGCGGGTTGGATTTATCGGTCTGGGGGCCGTTGGGGCGAAACTTGCCGGCACATTGGCGCGCAATGGTGTTGATCTGACGGTCTTCGACCTCGACCCAGCACGCGTCGCGCTTTTGACCGGGCAGGGTGCCAAGGCAGGCGAGGGGCCTGGCCAGATCATGCGCGCCTGTGACGTCGTCGTCACGAGCTTGCCCAGCCCGGCGGCGTCTCAGGCGGTGCTTGAGCAGCTTTTGCCGGAAGTCGCGCATGGTAAGACGTGGATCGAAATGTCCACGACAGATCCCGAGGCGATCAAGCAGCAGGCGCAATCCGTCATAGCGCGCGGCGGACAGGCGGCGGATTGCCCGGTGTCGGGAGGGTGCCATCGCGCCGCAACCGGCAACATCTCGATCTTCGCAGGGTGCGATCGCGCGACGTTTGAAACCGTTCTCCCCATCCTCACCATTATGGGCCGGCGCGTCCTGCACACCGGTGATGTGGGATCGGCCAGCGTCTTGAAGGTGATGACCAATTACCTGGCGACCGCGCATCTTGCGACGCTTTGCGAAGCGATGACGACGATGGCGGCGCATGGGATCGACCTTGGGACCACATTCGAGGCGATCAAAGCCTCATCAGGCAATTCCTTCGTGCATGAAACCGAAAGCCAGCTGATCCTCTCGGGGTCGCGCGATGTGGATTTCACGCTGGATCTGGTGCTCAAGGACATTGGTCTGTTTCAAAAACTGGCGGATGATAAGGGCATTCCGCTCGAAATGTCGCCGAAGCTGATCGAGATCGTGAAAGACGGTCAGGCCCGCTACGGGGATCGGGCACAGTCGGATCGGCTCATCGAGCGACTGGAAGAGGCCACGGGCCTTTCAATCCGTGCGCCGGGGTTTCCGCTGGAACTGGTGGACGACGAACCCGAGGAGCGCGGGCACGAGATTGCGCGCGGGCTCTCGCAATAGATTTGCGATTGGGGTATCGGCACCTCGTCAGGGAAAGGGTGCCGGATGAACGAAGACATTATTGCAGAGGTCGACCCGTCAGGACCGCGCCGGTGGATCGGTATCGGGATGATGCTGAGCCTTGGCGGGCTTTTGCTGTACATCGCTTTCGCGCAACCCCCCGCAGCTATCGGATGGCAGCTGTTTCTGATCGCACTGGGTCTCTTTGCCCTTTGGTTTGCGCACCGGTTGCAAGAGGCCACAACGCGCAAGCTCTACCTGACTGAGACAGTGCTCAAGGACAGCGACGGGCGGGTTCTCGTACAGGTAGATGAGATCGAGAAGGTGGATCGCGGCATGCTGGCTGTGAAGCCATCCAAAGGGTTCATGCTGAAATTGAAAAACCCGGCGCCACGGGCGTGGCAGCCGGGTTTGTGGTGGCGTCTTGGGCGCCGGGTGGCGGTCGGCGGGGTGACGCCAGGAGGTCAGACCCGCCCTATGGCCGACATCATCGCAGTGATGATATCCAAGCGAGAGGGATAGGCGTTACGTGCTGCCGTTTGTCCCGCTATTCTTTTTGCCCTTGCCGTTGCCACCTTTGGCGTCACCGGTGCAGGACGGATCGGTCGAGCCTTCGTCGGCGTTCTCCGCGTTGTTGTTGCAGAGCGAGCCTCCAGGCGCATCCTGATCACCATTGCCCCAGCCGTTGTTCTGCCAGCGCTTGTCCGAACCATCGTTGATGCCTTCGAAGATCAACTGCGGCGCAAAGCGCGGACGGGTGAACGAGTAGGTCGCGATGTCGAAGGTTTCGAGTCCCACCGGCGAAAAGGTCGGCACGTAAAGGTCACGGGTTTCGACAAGGATGGTTTGGTCACCCGGCGCCAAAATCGGCAGGCGCGGGATGTATGTCGCCATGTCACCGTCGACCAGTGCAGACCAGTCACCGCGGGCCTTCGACCAGACCAGTTCGTACTGGCCGTTGTTGCCGCCGTTGTTTTCGGTGTACTGCACAACCGAGATACGAAGATCCACATCGTCGCCGCTGGCCTTGGTCAGGTGGAAGAGCAGGTTCCGGGCGTTGTCGATATAGGCTTCGTTCAACATATCCGTCTCACGAGACAGGATGTCGCCGATGGTGTAGTTGGCCTTCTGGTTCACGCTTTGCTGACGCATCACGTCGAAGAATACCCAGGACACGGCAAACAGGACCAGCAGGGTTGGGAAGACAATCATCGCTTCAACGCTGATGTTGCCCCGTTCGTCACGCCCAAAGCGAGTGGTGGCGTTTTTGATTGTTCTAGACATTAGAACGGCTCCTGTACAAAGGCCGCGAAGGACACGAGGGCGGTATACCCGGCATTATCCTTGGGCAGAGCGCTTGCCAGGGCGCCGGTCGGAACGATCGGCTTGTACTTGTAGCAAGCGCGGAGGAACATCAGTTCGTTGGGGGTACCCGGCGCGAACTGACGCAGGGGGCGCACGGGCTGCGATACGTCTTCACAGTCCGCGATCTGTTCCGGTGTGCTCCAGTCACGCAGGCTCATCGGGATCATCTCGAGGCGCAGCATCGAGTCGCAATCCAAAAGAACCGGCGCACTGTCGCAAATCATCACCTTGAGGTCATCGTGGCTCAGGTTCTCACCTGTACCAAGGCGCACCTCGCGGACGGCTGCATCCAGACCACGCTCAAGTTGCGTGTGGCGGATGGACAAGGCCCCCATCTCAAGTCCGGCGACGATGATCCCGATGAACATCGGAGTCCAAAGTGCGAACGGGACCAGTTGTATGGCACCGCTTTCCTCGCGCAGAAAACGGCCCAGGCGGGTAGAAAAACGGCGGATCATTGTGTCAACCTCAGCTGGTCGATGGTCCGGGCAATCGCCTGGAACGCATCGGAGATTTCAAGGCCTTCCACGGGGAAGTAGTGAGCCGGCGAGGAGGCACAGTCGCGCATTGCGGCCTGACCTTCGTCGGGAGCTTCGAAGCCAATGGCGAAGACAGTGATGTCCGCTTCACGTGCCCGGGCACAGATCGTGGACAGACGTGCGTCCGCCTCGCTGCCTGTGACAATCGGGTCGTAGGCGTAGTACGCGTCATAGTATTCCTGGTAGGATACCATTCCATCATAGTACGGCGTGCGGAAGAACTTATTGCCAAAGGCGCGGGTGCCCCAGCGTGCAAAGACTTCTGCGTTGGACATGCGACGGGCGTTTACGCCACCATCCGGCTGTTCCTGATACCGCTGGTTCCACGAGTTGTTCCGCTCGTGATCCCAGTAGTATGTATCGTAATCGATCTTGTGCGAGAAGCGATCGTTCGTCGGATCGGTGTCACCCAGATCGTTGATGTAGATGTTCGACATGCCCGACGCGTATTCCGGTGCAAGGTCGTACTGGGTGGTGTTCATCCCGTCCGTCATGACAACGGCGATCTTCAGAGCGCTTGGCTCATCATAGGCGAACGGACGTCCGCTTGCTTCGGGCACGACATCGCCACTTCCGATCAGCGCATTGACCACCGGGCGCGATGCCGGATCAAGAAGGGCCACGCCCCACTTCATCCCAAGATCGATCGCGGTGTTGCCGCCTGCACCAAGCGTGTCGATGAAGTCTTTCAGACCCAACTTGTCGTTGCTGTGCGCAACGATGTTGCCGTAGTCATCCATCGGGCACCACGATGCCGGAGTAACGGTCGTGTACTTGTTGGTTGTGTACGGATCGAAGTGCGAAAGACGCTGCAGTTCAGCCGTGGGCGAAATGCTGCGCGAGGTAAAAGCCTCGTCCGGGAAAATCGCACAATTCGACATGTCGTGCTCTTCTGTCAAATTGTAGAGCGGTGCCAGCGTCGACCCGAGGTTCACGGTCGCGTTGTAGGGCACGATGCTGATCGTCGTCAGACCCGGGTCATCATTGTTGATGACCGTATCGACAAATTCCTTTGCCGCAGTCCGCAGATTTTCGATCTTCATGTCCCGGCCCATCGACCCGGAAATGTCGAGCACCAGCGAAATCTCGATTTCAGAGATGCGTTCTTCCGCTTGCGATATGCCAACGGCCTGCATTTCCTGAACATCCAGCAACTTGAGGAAGTTGGTCGGGAATACCTCTCGGGCTTCCGCGGTCACGCTCCGGTAGTTCAGACCCTCGGTGATGGTCACGCTGGTCAGGGCGTCTGGCATCAGCATCTTGTCGAAGTAGTCCTCGACGACGAGGGCCGGATCGACACGCTGCTCAAGGTCAGCCGCGGCAAGTACCGCGCGGTCAAGTGTGTTCTGGAGGCGGGTACGTTCCACTTCCGACTGAATCATGTCGATCCCAACGCCACCGAACACCATCATCATCATGGCGCCGCTGATTGCGAACAGGGACATGTTGCCATCAGTTTCCCGGCTGAAGCGGTTGAGCTGCGATGCCACGGAGGACCGCAGCATCGCCTTTTTCCGTTTCACGACCGGCAGCCCTGGCAGAAGGTTGCTTAGTCCGATCATTCGTTACCTCTTTCCCGCCATCTGGACGGTCTGACACCCCACTTAGATTTTGGAAGAAATGAAGGCAGAAGGCGGCAACATTGAGGCGCGAATTGTGGAAAATTTGAGGAGTATATTGAAATTAAGGGATAATTCCGTGGGCGACCGCCATACTGATGCCCAAGACGAAACAGTCGCCGCGAATTTGGCCAAAAGGCTCCGAAAGTTTTCGAAGAGAAGACCGTGCCAAGTTAACGAACCTGTCATAGAGTCGCTCTTAACAACGGGGAAACACCCGCATCTTGGGAGGGACATATGAGTATGACGCCGGCAAATGAGCCGACATTCCGTGAATCGGTCGATTTGATGTTCAACCGCGCCGTGGCGCTGATGGACTTGCCGCCGGGTCTCGAAGAGAAGATCCGCGTCTGCAACTCGACCTATACGGTGCGCTTTGGCGTGCGGCTGCGGGGACAGATCAGAACCTTCACGGGTTACCGTTCCGTCCACTCCGAACACATGGAGCCTGTGAAAGGCGGTATCCGTTTCGCCACATCGGTGAACCAGGATGAGGTCGAAGCGCTTGCCGCTTTGATGACATACAAATGCGCGCTGGTCGAAGCGCCGTTCGGCGGATCGAAAGGGGGCCTGTGCATCGATCCCCGCGAATACGACGAGCACGAGATGGAACAGATCACTCGTCGCTTTGCCTACGAACTGGCAAAACGCGATATGATCCATCCCGCTCAAAACGTCCCGGCTCCGGATATGGGCACGGGTGAACGGGAAATGGCATGGATCGCGGATCAGTACGCGCGCATGAACACCACCGATATCAACGCGCGGGCCTGTGTGACCGGTAAACCGCTCAACGCGGGCGGTATCTCGGGCCGGGTCGAGGCCACCGGCCGCGGGGTGCAATATGCCCTGCGTGAGTTCTTCCGAAGTCCAGACGACAAAAAGGCGGCGAATTTGGCCGGTTCACTCGACGGTAAGCGGGTGGTGGTTCAGGGCCTTGGCAACGTGGGTTACCACGCCGCCAAGTTTCTGCAGTCCGAAGACGGCTGCAAGATCATCGGGATCATCGAACACGACGGCGCACTCTTTAATGAGGTTGGTCTCGATGTGGACGCGGTGCGCGATTGGATCGTGAAGCACGGTGGGGTCACCGGGTTTCCTGACGCTGCGCATACGGCAGAAGGCGCATCGGTGCTTGAATCCGATTGCGACATTCTGATCCCCGCAGCCTTGGAAGGTGTCATCAACCTGACAAATGCCAAGAACATCCAGGCTCCGCTGATCATCGAGGCGGCCAATGGACCGATAACTGCCGGCGCTGACGACATCCTGCGGGGCAAGGGCACCGTTATCATTCCCGACATGTATGCAAACGCGGGCGGCGTGACAGTTTCCTACTTCGAGTGGGTCAAGAACCTGAGCCATATTCGGTTCGGCCGAATGCAGCGCCGACAAGAAGAGGCGCGTCACCAGTTGGTCATCGACGAATTGCAGCGGCTTGACGACATGCTCGGTGACGCGTGGTCGATGACGCCGGACTTCAAGGAGAAGTACCTGCGCGGCGCGGATGAACTGGAACTCGTAAGGTCCGGCCTCGATGACACGATGCGCATCGCGTACCAATCCATGCGAGAGATGTGGCACAGCCGGGAAGATGTACAGGATTTGCGTACCGCCGCCTACATCGTCTCGATCAGCAAGGTCGCGGCAAGCTATCGCGCCAAGGGCCTCTGACGGATGACAAGCCCGGTGGGCTGCGCTACGTGTCGATCCAACACTGACGCTGCCCATCGAACGAGGACACCATGATCCGTACTGCCTTTGCCACCTGCGCTCTTGTGCTGAGCCTGGCTTCGCCGACTGTTGCGCAGAACGCCGCGAAAGAGGCCGAGTGCCGTAAGCAGGGGCAAATCGCGACCAACATCATGTCGGAACGCAAGTCGGGCTCAAACGCGCGCCGGGCAGAGCGTCGGGTGATCCGCTCGCTGCCGGATGATGCCAATAATTACGAGGTCGCCATTCCAGCGCTGGTTGCATGGATCTACTCGCTGCCCGAAGACCAGATGACCCCGGAGGTCAGCAACGCGCTCTATCAAGCTTGCCTCGCGCAATAAGCTGGCCTGACGGGTTTGCTGCCACTGGACTCTCGGTGGCGCAGTACCGATATTCTTGCAATGAGCCTGCCACCCGGATTTCTTGATGAATTGCGGTCGCGCACCAGCCTGACACAGGTGGTCGGGCGAAAGGTCTTGTGGGATACGCGCAAGTCCAATCAGGCCAAGGGCGATATGTGGGCTCCGTGCCCGTTCCATCAGGAAAAGACGGCAAGCTTTCACGTCGATGACCGTAAAGGTTACTATTACTGCTTTGGGTGCCACGCCAAAGGGGACTCGATATCGTTTGTGCGTGAAACCGAAAACGTTGGGTTCATGGAAGCGGTCGAGATTTTGGCGGGCGAGGCAGGTATGCAGATGCCCGCGCGCGATCCGCAGGCGCAGGAACGGGCGGACAAACGTACTGAGTTGATCGAGGTGATGGAAAAGGCAGTGCGCTTTTTCCGTTTGCAGCTACGCAGCGCCGCGGGGGCGGAGGCACGCGATTACCTTGCTCGGCGTGGTCTGAACGAGGAAACGCAGGACCGCTTCGGCATCGGTTTTGCGCCCGCGGGCTGGCAGGTTCTGTGGGACAACCTCACCGGCCAAGGCATTGCCGAAGACAAGATCCTCGAAGCGGGTCTTGCCAAGCCGTCGCAAAAAGGCGGCAAGCCCTACGACACGTTCCGCAACCGGATCATGTTTCCCATCCATGATGCGCGCGGACGCCCGATCGCGTTTGGTGGGCGTGCGATGGACCCGGCGGACAACGCCAAATACCTGAACAGCCCGGAAACCCCGCTCTTCGACAAAAGCCGCACGCTTTATAATCTCGCTCCGGCCCGCGAGGCGGCTGGAAAGGGCCAGCCTTTGATTGTCGCGGAAGGGTACATGGATGTCATCGCCCTCGCGACTGGCGGGTTCGATGCCGCCGTCGCGCCACTGGGAACGGCTGTCACCGACACGCAATTGCAGATGCTGTGGCGCATTACCGATGAACCGATCATGGCTCTGGATGGGGACAAGGCCGGTCTGAACGCCGCCTATCGCGTGATCGATACCGCCCTGCCGTTATTGGAGGCCGGAAAATCGCTGCGCTTCGTTCTCTTGCCTGAGGGGCTGGATCCCGATGACCTTATCCGGTCCAAGGGAAGCGAGGCGATGCGTAAACTTGTCGACGGCGCTCAGCCCATGGTGCAGCTGCTGTGGCGGCGTGAAACCGAGGGGCGGGTGTTCGACAGCCCAGAGCGCAAAGCGGCCTTGGATAAGACACTCCGGGATCGCATGCGTCTGATCCAGGACCCGTCTCTGCGAAGTCATTACGGCGAAGAAATCAAACGTCTCCGATGGGAGCTGTTCCGCGGTCCCGCCAAGCAGTCCGCGGGCGGGTATAGAAAGGCCAACAGCGCCGGACAACATGGGAAGCCGTCCGAAGGCGCGCGCACTTCGGCGCTGGCTGCCGGTGGGGCGGACATCGAAACTCAGCTTCGAGAAGCAGTGATCCTTGCGGCGCTGCTGTCTACACCGGAGCTGATTGCCGAATTCGAAGGACAGCTGGAAGGCATGCGCTGCGACAATCCAGATCATGCCGCAGTCAGATCGTGTCTTTTACGGCACGCCGCAGACGGTGTAGATGTCCTGCATACAGCGGCGAATGAAGCAGTCGGCAGTGATGCCCTTGAAAAACTGTGCCGGTCACGCCATGTGGCCATCACACCGTGCCTGCGAAACCCTGGCGACACTGATCTTGCGCGCATGACCATCGCCGAGGAGCTTGCCAAGCTGGAAGCGCATTCGGGGTTGGACGCGGAAATCGCGGAAGCCGTTGAGGATTTGTTCGGCCCGGCGGATGAACGCGTGACATGGCGGCTTAGCCAAGCGGCCAAAGCCCGGCAGACGGCCCAACGGGCGCAAGCCGAAGACAAAACGGAATATGATCTGGGCCCGAACGGGGCCGCAATCAGCAAAGAGGAACGCAGCGCCTTCGCTGCTTTGATGGAAACTATACGCTTTGACAAACCGCGGAATTGACCAACGTTTGCTAAGGAAGGCGTAAACGAAAAAAGGTAAACGGGTGTGCGAATCACCAATTCGCGCTAATGATTCGGGTTAACCGAATCGCCCCGCCTCGACAGGAGCATCTATGGCCGCCAAGGATAACGACGACGCCAAGACAGAAGACCGCGAGGAAGACGTCAGTCTTGATATGAGCCAAGCTGCGGTCAAGAAGATGATCGCCGAGGCGCGTGAACGCGGATATATCACCTACGATCAGCTCAACGAAGTGCTGCCGCCCGATCAGGTCAGTTCCGACCAGATCGAGGATGTGATGTCGATGCTGTCCGAGATGGGCATCCAAGTCACCGAAGATGACGAGGAAGCCGACGACGACGACAAGGGCGCGACCGATCTCGTTCAGACCCAGAAACCGGGCGAGGTGACGCTGGCGTCCGGTACGACGGAAAAGCTGGACCGTACGGATGACCCGGTGCGCATGTATTTGCGCGAAATGGGCAGCGTGGAATTGCTGTCGCGCGAAGGCGAGATTGCGATCGCCAAGCGCATTGAGGCCGGCCGCAACACGATGATCGCGGGCCTCTGCGAAAGCCCGCTGACCTTTCAGGCGATCACCATCTGGCGCGAGGAACTTCTGAGCGAAGATATTCTGCTGCGCGATGTGATCGATCTTGAGACCACCTTCGGCAACCAGATGGGCGAAGAGGGCGAGACAGAGGCGCCCGTGGTTGCGGGCACCGACACCGCGCCTGAGAAAACATCGGAAGACACACAGGAACTCGACGCCGATGGCAATCCGATTGCCACCGACGACGATGACGACGATGACGACCAGGCCAACATGTCGCTGGCCGCGATGGAAACGGCGCTCAAGCCGCGCGTGCTGGAAACGTTGGACCGCATCGCACAGGACTACGAAGAACTGTCGGCGATGCAGGACGAGCGGATCTCGGCGACCCTGAACGAAGACGGCTCTTTCAGCGCAATCGACGAAGAGCGCTATCAGAAGCTGCGGTCCGAGATCGTCGAACTGGTCAACGAACTGCACCTGCATAACAACCGCATCGAAGCGTTGATCGACCAGCTTTATGGGATCAACAAGCGCATCATGTCGATCGACAGCGCGATGGTAAAACTCGCCGATCAGGCACGCATCAACCGGCGCGAGTTTATCGACGCCTATCGCGGGCGCGAGCTTGATCCGAACTGGTTGGACGAAATGTCCGAAAAATCCGGTCGGGGCTGGCAGATGTTCATCGAGCGGTCGCTGCCGAAGGCGGAAGAACTCCGCGCCGACATGGCGCAGGTGGGTCAGTACGTGGGCCTCGACATTTCTGAATTCCGCCGCATCGTGGCGCAGGTTCAGAAGGGCGAGAAAGAGGCGCGCCAAGCCAAGAAGGAAATGGTCGAGGCGAACCTGCGCCTCGTGATTTCCATCGCCAAGAAATACACCAACCGGGGCCTGCAATTCCTCGACCTCATTCAGGAAGGCAACATCGGCCTGATGAAAGCGGTCGATAAGTTCGAATATCGCCGCGGCTACAAGTTTTCGACTTACGCAACATGGTGGATCCGTCAGGCGATCACGCGCTCCATCGCCGATCAGGCCCGCACGATCCGCATCCCGGTCCACATGATCGAAACGATCAACAAGCTGGTCCGCACCGGTCGCCAGATGCTACACGAGATTGGCCGCGAGCCGACGCCTGAAGAACTGGCCGAAAAGTTGCAGATGCCGCTCGAGAAAGTCCGCAAGGTGATGAAGATCGCCAAGGAGCCGATCTCTCTCGAGACGCCCATCGGCGACGAGGAAGACAGCCAGCTTGGCGATTTCATTGAGGACAAGAACGCGATCTTGCCACTGGACTCCGCGATTCAAGAGAACCTCAAAGAGACCACAACGCGTGTCCTGTCCTCCCTCACACCGCGCGAGGAACGGGTCCTGCGCATGCGCTTCGGCATCGGCATGAACACCGACCACACGCTCGAAGAGGTCGGCCAACAGTTCAGCGTGACGCGCGAACGTATTCGTCAGATCGAGGCGAAGGCGTTGCGCAAGCTAAAGCACCCGTCGCGCAGCAGGAAACTGCGCAGTTTCCTGGATCAGTAAGGCGTGTCGTTTCTGAAGAAACTCTTCGGCGGCGGCGGAGGAAGCTCCGCCCCGTCAGCGCCTGCGGAAACGTATCAAGGCTATACGATCTTCGCCGAACCGATCAAAGACGGCGGTACGTGGCGCATCTCTGCCCGGATCGAGAAAGAGATCGCGGGCGAGATCAAGGCGCACCAGTTGGTACGTGCGGATACTCTGCAAAGCTACGAAGACGCGGTGAAAGCGTCCGTTGCCAAGGCGCAGATGCTGATCGATCAGCAGGGCGATCTGATCTTCGAATAACGCGCTGTTTCATCACGCCGATTTCACGAAAACATCACGTCGCAACACCGCACATCACCCCTGCGCGTTTGCGCCTTTTTTCGCGGGCCTCACGAACCCACCTTTTGGGTATGAAAGGATCCCGCCATGAAACACATTCTATTCGCAGTGGCATTGCTGACGCCCGGATTGGCAGCAG
Source organism: Marivita hallyeonensis (assembly GCF_900129875.1). GTDB lineage: Bacteria > Pseudomonadota > Alphaproteobacteria > Rhodobacterales > Rhodobacteraceae > Marivita > Marivita hallyeonensis. Next base: position 427,436 of record NZ_FQXC01000001.1, read on the forward strand.
CGTACCCCAACCCAAATGTGACCATCTCTATCGCGGCTGGTGACCTCGTCGACTCCATCTGGACGCAGCCAAAACCAGCGCCGCTCATTCTGGCCGAGAACGGGGCCAAGTAACAAAAACGCCGCGAGCCTCAGAGGCCGCGGCGTTTTTATTTTGAGCGAATTGGTTTAGGTGCGATCCGCTTGATTTGGGTCCGACGTCGTGCCCGGTCCGGTGCTGGGATCGTCGTTGGTTTGCGTCGGCCCCGTCGGTTCTTTCGGCACATCGCTGTCCTTTGCGGGCCAAGGATCAATGTCGTTCAGATCCGCCTGATTTGGATCCGATGTCGTGCCAGGCCCCGTTTTCGGGTCGTCGTTCGTTTGGGTCATATCTTTTTCCTCAATTCGTGGGCATCAGGAAGACTTCCTGAATTGTCGCGCGCTGGTCCGCCTCAAGCGCGAACACTGCAGCCTGCGCGACATCATCGGGATGCAGCTTGTCCGGCTTGGCTTCGTCAAAGAACGGAGTGTCCACCATACCCGGTGCAATGACCGTGCAGCGCCCACCCCATTCACGCATTTCTTCGGCAATGTTGCCGCCGTAGCCGTGCACGAACCATTTGGAGGCACCGTAGACCGAGCCCTTGATATGACGACGGCCGGCAGCTGAACCCGTCATCAGCAGATGCCCCTTGGCTTCCTTGAGATACGGCATGGCTGCTTTGGTGGTGTAGAGAAGCCCCATGATGTTCAGCGTGATCATCTGGTGCCATTCGTCGGGATCGCCCGCGTCCGTCCCGGCCGCGCTTAGACCCGTACCCGCATTGGCAAAAGCTGCATTCACTTGACCGAACCGGTCTTTCAGCGAGCTGATCGCTTTTTTCTGCGTTTCGAAATCTGTTGCATCGCCCGGCAACACCAAAGCGCTGTCGCCGAATTCCGACGCGAGCTCGTTCAGCTTGTCTTCCGACCGCGCGAACAGTCCGACGTTCCAACCGCGCTCGACCGCCGCGCGCGCGGTCGCTGCGCCGATGCCGGTTGATGCGCCGGTGATGAAAAGCGTTTTCGACATGAGAGGTGACTCCTTGTGCGTGTTATCGGGATAACGCGTGGCCCCGGCAATGGTTGCAACGCGATGCCACCGCGCCGAAACTGCACTGGACCCATTTGCCGCAAACGAGTTCAGTCATGCAGACCACTTTCACCATCCAGACCAATGGCCCGGGCCTTTACGAGTTCACCAAAGACGTGTCGTCGTGGGTCAGCGGAAGCGGTCTCCTGACGCTCTTTGTCCAGCACACGTCGGCGAGCCTGCTGATCCAGGAAAACGCTGATCCAGAGGTGCAAACGGACCTGACCGCCTTTTTCCATCGTCTCGTGCCTCCGACCACGGATCCGTCGATGTCCTACATCACCCATACCTACGAAGGCCCGGACGACATGCCCGCGCATATCAAGGCCGCAATGATGCCTGTAAGCCTGTCCATCCCGGTGACGAATGGGCGGCTTGCGCTTGGCACGTGGCAGGGCATCTACCTGTTCGAGCACCGCTCTGCGCCGCACGCGCGACGGGTTGTTGCGCATCTGGCATAGCCGCGCCGCCACCACCACTTGCGGTGCGAAATCCCCTCTACCCAAAACTTCGAGGCTGACCTATAGTGGCTGTGGATAAGTGGGGCGAACCCACAGTCAGAGGCAGAGACGAAGAAGAGGGGGACGGCCAATGCGCTGCCCGTTTTGCGGAAATATCGATTCACAGGTGAAAGACAGCCGTCCAGCCGAGGACCACGTTGCCATCAGGCGCAGGCGGTTCTGCCCGGCTTGCGGGGGGCGTTTCACCACCTATGAGCGGGTTCAACTGCGCGACCTCGTCGTGATCAAAACCAACGGTCGCCGCGAAGACTTCGACCGGGACAAACTGGAACGGTCTATCCGCATTGCGCTGCAAAAACGGCCATTGGACCCCGAGCGTATCGATCAGATGATCTCGGGCATCGTCCGTCGGCTTGAAAGCCTTGGAGAGACCGACATCGCGTCGAAACAGATCGGCGAGATCGTGATGGAGACTCTGGCCCGGATCGACACGGTGGCCTACGTACGCTTCGCGAGCGTCTACAAGAACTTCCAGGAAGCCGACGACTTCGATAAGTTCGTCAGCGAACTGCGTCCCGACAAAGACAAAGCCAAACCCGAAGGTTGACCGCAGCCCATGCGCCCGGAAGATGCGCACCATATGGACCGGGCGTTGGAATTGGGCCGACGCGGATTGGGCAACACGTGGCCCAATCCCGCCGTTGGGTGCGTTCTGGTGCGGGATGGCGCTGTCGTCGGCGAGGGCTGGACCCAGCCGGGTGGACGACCACATGCCGAGGCAATGGCACTCGAACTGGCAGGTGCGTCCGCCAAGGGTGCCACAGCCTATGTCACGCTCGAACCCTGTGCGCATCATGGCGCCACGCCACCCTGCGCGGACGCACTGATCGCTGCCGGTATCAGCCGGGTCGTTGCGCCTTTCGCGGATGAGGACCCTCGTGTGTCCGGGAAAGGATTTGCCAAGCTGAGAACCGCGGGTGTCGAGGTCACGACCGGCGTCGGCGCGGATGAAGCGGCGCGCCACCATACGGGATTTTTCCATCGTGTGCGGCACGGCCGGCCATTGCTCACGCTCAAACTGGCGACCAGTCTAGACGGCCGGATCGCGACGGCGAGTGGTGACAGCCAGTGGATTACCGGGCCCGAGACACGTGCCTACGTTCACGGCCTTCGTGCAACGCATGATGCGGTGATGGTCGGGGCAGGGACTGCCCGCGCCGATGATCCACTGTTGACGGTGCGTGGTCGGGACGTCGTGCAGCAACCGGTACGCATTGTCGTCTCGCGCAGGCTCGACCTGCCTCAGAACAGCCAGATGTCCCGGACGGTGGACGAAGCACCTCTATGGCTGTGCCACGCCGAGGACGCGCCTCAGGAGGTCCGCAACCTCTGGACGGATTTGGGCGCAACCCTAATCGAGGTGCCACTGAACGGGCGACAACTCGACATTTCTGCCTTGATGCAGGCTCTGGGGTCGCAGGGCCTTACACGCGTGTTCTGCGAAGGCGGAGGCGATCTTGCGGCAAGCCTGCTCGCCGCAGATCGGGTGGATGCGTTGGACTTGCATCAGGGCGGGGTGATCATCGGTGCCGAAGGTCGACCGGCACTGGGTGCATTGGGGCTCGACAAGTTGTCAGAAGCGCCGCGCTTTGTGCTGGACAGGGTCACTTCGATTGGCAACGACGTGGTGCAAAGCTGGACCCGTCACCGACGCCAGAGCCAGGAATAGGTGGACAAGAGCCCCTGAGCCTTGCTCAGCGCGCGGAGCCTTGGCGGCGTCTGGATCGCGCCGGTCGCCAGTCTGTCCAGAACCACCTCAACCGGGCAGGTCTGGCCAGTCACCGGATCGAAGTATCGCGGATAAGCAATCAGCGCGGCGTGGACCAATCCTTCCAACGGAACCTTCACTGTCCGCCTATCGGGCATCTCACACAGGTCGGTTGTCAGGCCCCAACCGGCGTAGAACGGCACGCCCAACGTGGTGACGGGCAGCCCGCGCATCAACGCTTCAAACCCCGCCAGCGATGTCAGGGTCCACAATGCATCGACTTTTCCAAAGAGGCAGGCAATCGGAGCGTCCGTCGTGACCTCGTCGGCCCAATCCAAGGCCTGTGGGACCGCGCCGGGGCGCAAGCCCGCAAGCACGTCGGGGTGGGGTTTGTAAAGGATGTGAGCCTCGGGATTCTTTGCCCGAACGCACTCCAACAGCGCAGAGTTTGAGGTTATGTCGGGTGATCCCAACAGGATTGACGCATCGTCCTCGACCTGACCCGGTACGAGGATCCTATGCGTCTCGCCAAGCGCCTCATCGGAGGGCGAAACGGTGCCCGAGTGGTACTTTGTGACGCCTTCCGAGACGATCCGCGCCATAAGCCGGCGTGTGCGTGCGACCGCGTCATCGGGAAGATCAGCGCTTTCCGAGATCAATGTCTCAAGTCGCGACGGCCGCGTCGGATCGTAGTACATTCCAAGATCGTCCAGCGCGAGTGAGAGAGGCGGCACCAGTTCCGCGCCCAGTCCCTGCGACCGGATGAAACCATCCTCCACACGCCAAGCGTCTGAAACGGTCGCAGGACCAGAGCCCCAGACCATTGTGCGCGCCGTGCCTGAAGCGCTCTTTCCAAAGCGCATCTGTTTGTGCTGGCCGAACATGGCATTCATATGCGGGCGTTTCCAAAGGCGGATGTTCTGTCCGACCCAACCTTGGTGGTCGTCCTGCCACGCGCGCCGTCGCGCCTCGATCACATCCATGACGCGCGCGAGATCGCACAGGCAGTCCTCGAACGGGTCATACCAGACCGGGAATTTGATCATTGCCGCGGCGAAAAGCTGGGCCCGGGTGAGTTTCCTTTGGCGACGGTCCAAGCTGTGCTCATCCTCGCTCAGACCCCATCCGGCATAAAAAGGCGTGCCGAACACACGGGGTTTGTGACCAGCGAGGATCGCTTCGAAGCCCATTTGAGACGACAGCGTGTAGACCGCCGTCGCCCCGGAAAAGAGATCGGCGGGCGCAATGTTCCCATCCACAAAGGAGATCCGGCCCTGCGCCTGGTCTTCCGTGTAATGGCCACCACGTTTGCCCGCACGGGTTTCCGGGTGAGAACGGATGAGAATACGCGCTGCGGGATGTTCGGTTTGCGCGTAGTACAGCATCTCCGCAAATCGCGCTTTGGCGACCTTGGCGTCTGGCACCGATGCGCGCACCGACGCATCGTTTTCCGCCTGATCGATCACCAGGACGTACCCCGGGTCGGGCGCTAAGATATCACGCTCGCACGCGCTGTACTTGGACAATCGCTCGCGCATCATGCGCGCCATCAGCATCCGCGCATCGTTCAAAAGCGCGGTGTCGTCCAGCGGGTCTTCGATAAGGAGCGTTTCGAGGTCAGAAGGGCGCGATGCGTCGAAGTGCATGCCCGTTGTGTCGAGCAACAGACCCAAAGGTGGCTCATGGGCGACACGGCCGGGATGCAGGGACCTGAGAAACGCGTCCTCTACGCGTAAAACCGGCGCGTTCCGACCTTCAGCTACGGCCACACCGCGTTGTGCGCTGGGCGCGTCGCCCCAAACGCCGACCCAGTCGCCGTCTTTCGGTTGGCCCAGAGACACTTGCCATCCCGCCAAAGACAAGATGCGCTTGATCCGGCTTTGGGTCAGAAAACCGCTGTTGTAGACGCACAAACGCCGAGGGGATGCTCCCTCGGCGCTCGGAATTTCAGAAGGCGACATACGGTCTATTCCGTCGAACCGCCCGTGACAGTTGTGGCAAGCCCGCGCGCGCCGCCAAGCGTACCGTTCACCGCGGCAATCGTACGGTTCCATTTCACAGAAGGCGCTTCGGTCACATAGATCGTGTCCCCGTCCCGGATAAGAAAGTCACGAGCCATGAACATGCCGTTTGGTTCTGTGAGGTCGAGCACGTAAATCAGACGTTGCGCGCCAATGAGGTCGGTGCGACCCAGAACGGTGTTGGCGATTTCGGGGGCTTCATTACGGAAGACAAAGACACCTGTCGGATCCGCCGTGGACGCGTTCAGGCCACCCAGTTGCGCGAGCGCTTCGAGCGCGGACAGTGTCCGGCTTTCGAAGGTCAGCTGCGTCTGCGACCCCGTCGCGCCAAGCGCGGTAAAGGCGCGCTGGTCGGCTTCGACAAGAATGCGGTCGCCATCCCGTAGCGCGATGTCGAGCTCCGGGTGATCGTACAGGTCTTCGAACCAGATCGTTTCGCTGTGGGTGCCGCGCGTCAAAGTGATCTGAGCAATCTCAGACGATGTTGTCACGCCGCCTGCGCTGGCCAGCATGGAACTCAGTGTGCGCGTCGGCAGCTCGATCGGGTAGACACCTTGCGCCCCTGCAGAGCCAAGGATGGTGACTGTTGCCCCGTTCCCGGCGGTGCGGCGGACTTGTACCTGCGGATCCGGCGTCTGGTCTTCCAGCTTTTGCGTGATAATGCGCCGAATGGCTTCGGGCGTGTTTCCGGCTGCCTTGATCCGTCCGGCGTAGGGCACGAAGATGAAGCCGGAACCGTCCACCTGCACGCTTTCCAGCGTGGTCGAGTTGGACATTTCCGCAGCGAGGAGCCCGTCATCGACGTTCTCCCAGATGGTCAGTCCCAAAGTGTCGCCGGGACGAATGATGTCTGCGCCTTGTACGGACGCGTTCTTCAACGTTTCGGAAAAGCCGAGCGCGGGAATGACCGCCGTCGCGCGGGTGACGCGGTCATTGATCGCGACAACGAATGCGTCGCCTTCGCGCTGGACCGAGCCTGCGAAGATCTCGTTCTTGTCAGGTCCGACCCGCGGCAGACCGCACGACGCAACCAGTGACGCCGCAAGCGCCAAAGCGATGGGGCGCGCCCACCGTGAATGTGACTTGATCACTGCTCGGTCTCCTCGACCAGTTATTCTCTGCCTCGGTTTATATTTTTGCGGTAAAGTACCGGAATCCCGACAGTTTGGCCAGTACTAGGGGTAGTGCTGGCTATTGAACCAGCCGCAACTGTTGCGCTGTGGACTCGTGAGCGATGAGCCGCGCCGCATATGGATCCTCGCCATCAAGCATCCGGTCCACCACCTGTCGCAGCAATTGCGCGCGCCCTTTTGCGGAATAGAACCCGCCGGGAAGCTGGCTCGTCTCCAGCAGAAACTGCCGGTAGATTTCATAAGCTTCCGGATCAGGCGGCGTGGGGTTTGCAAAAAACGCGGCAAGCGGTTGATGCGACACCAATTCGGGTTTGTCGTAGACGCAGGTGCCAAAACACCTGACCGGCAAACCGCGCCAGAGCGCCTGATGCGCCGATGTCGAGTTCACGGTCACAGCCGACCGGGCAGTCTTCAGCAGATGCGCAAGCTTGCCGCCGCGCACATAGACCACTCGGTTCGCGACGCCGTGCATCTCGGCGCTTGCCCGGATTGCCTCAGCCACAGGCGCGCGACCGTCTTCCAGCGGATGCGCCTTAAAGACGAGACGATGGTGCGAAGGTGCACCCTTCGCGAATTCCGCAATAACCATGTCCACGAATGTGGTTTGGGACGCGAAGTTCGAAAACGCCCGGAAGCTGGCATCATGCTCGAGCTGGAGAAGCACGACATGATACGGCCATCCTCCTTTTTGAACGGCGCGGGTCTTGATCCAGCGTTCGACCATATGCCGTGGACGTCTCAGGAGGCGGAGGAGCTGCAGAGCGAATTCCTGCCCGACAGTCTGTTCTCGGTGCGAGGTATAGTTCGGAAAGGCGCGGTTTCGAAACAGGACATGCCAATGGTACAGCGCGCCGTAGACCATATGGTGGCGCAAATCCCCCCAGCGGTCCGGCGGCAAGGCCGGTTGTTCGGCTGTTCGTGTCAGCGCATCGGCCATATCCGACACTGCGATGCGCATCAGCCGGGAGTTGCCGTTCGATCCGTCGCGTTCGTAGGTCGCCCAGTACGGGCGCAGATATCCTTCCTCGAAGATATGGACGGTCACCCCGGCTTCTTTGGCGATCTGTACCGCGTCGGAGTGATGCCAGCGTGTGTCACCGTAGAGAACGAGATCGGTGGCTTTCGTCTGCGCCAGCCACGTTTGGAACTGACCGCTCCAAGCGTCCTGACTGTCGGTGAAGCGTAGTAGCGTGCCCGGATCAGGCCACCAGAACGCGTCCCCCGAATTGAAGGCGACACGCCAGCACTGCGCCCCGGTTTCCGTGAGCCTGGCGGACAATTTCGCGTAGAACGGACCGTGGGGGCCTTGCAGAAAGAGGAAAACCCGTCCTGTTCCAGATGCCTGCTTGCCCGTTGCGTTCGTCATGGTGGCAAAGTATCCGTGAGTTTCCGGAACGCTACCACAACAGCGTGATCATGTGGAGAGCGTTGTCACAACATATGGCGGCACTGGCGCGCGAGGTATCAAGATCATGTTCACTGGGATTGTGACCGACATCGGAGAAGTCCGAGAGCTGGAACGGCGCGGCGATCTGCGCGCGCGGATCGGGACAGGATATGACACCGACACAATCGACATTGGCGCGTCTATCGCGTGTAGCGGTGTCTGTCTGACTGTGATTGAGATTGGCGACGATTGGTTCGATGTTGAGATCAGCGCAGAAACGCTTGACAAGACCACGATCGGCGGATGGTCCATGGGCACGCGCATCAATCTGGAGCGCGCGTTGAAAGTCGGCGACGAATTGGGGGGGCATATCGTGTCCGGTCACGTCGATGGTCTTGCGAAGATCGTCGAGATGCGGCCCGAGGGAGACAGCATTCGCTATACCTTCGAAGCGCCGAAATCCTTGGCCCGTTTCATCGCACCCAAGGGATCGATCGCGTTGGATGGAACGTCTTTGACGGTGAACGAGGTTGACGGGACGTTGTTTGGCTTGAACCTCATCCCGCACACCCAAGAGGTCACCACCTGGGGTGCGGCGAAAGTCGGCGACAGTGTGAACCTCGAAATCGATACGCTGGCCCGCTACGTTGCCCGACTTGCCGAAATGCAGGAACAAGCCTGAGCCACGGCTTCGTATTTCCCATCCTTAGCGAAGCCGCGCTTCGGCGCGTTTCCCAAGAACCCGTACAAGTATCAAACCGCCGCCATAGGCCGTCAGCAAGAGCAAGACGGGCCCCAAGAGTGGCGCCCCTTGATACAGTGCGAGGAGGAGCGGCGTGCCACTTAGATTGCCGAGGTTTCCCATTTGCGCCAGTGCGCCATTGGCCAGGGCGCGGCTGTCCGAGTCCGGGTTCAACTGTGGGACAACGGCAAATCCGGCCCCCTGAATAAAGGCCATGGCTGCGAAAAGCAGCAAAACCGTGACCGCCGAAAACCCAAAGCCCGCAATCAGGAGGACAGCACCACAGCAGGCGGCGAAACCTGCGGTGATGACGGGCAGGGCGCGCACCCGTGACAGGATCGCGATGCCAAGGCTCAATGCAACGGCAATGGACACAAGCGGGGCCAGCGGAGCCAGCCATGCAGGTTCCTCGCCCTCGATCAGAAGCGGCAACGCCGTGAGCACGGAAACAAAGGTGAGCGTGTAGCACAGCCAGGCCAATGCCGGCGTGGCGATGCCAGGCGTTGCGAATGCGCGAATGTGCCGTTCTACAAGGGTTCCGAGTTTAAGTGGCTCTGTCACGGGGGCCTTGGTGCCGTGAAGAAGGACAAAGCACAGGACCGCCGCCACAGCCATCCAGACGCCGTGTGACAGGATCAAAAGCGGCAAACCCCCTTGGGCGAGGACAAATGGCGCTATCGTGGCTGTCGCCGCAAACGCAACGCCGAAAAAAGTGCTCCATAGGGTCAGCGCGGCGGGCCGCAGACGATCCGGTGTGGTCTCGGCGATCAGCGTCGGTGCCGCGACCACGATCAAAAGATGTGACGCGCCCTCGATGATGCGGCTGAGCATCAGGATCGGCAAAGACGGAAGACTGGCCTGCCAAAGCGACACGGCGGCACCCAGGATCAGCGCACTGACCAAAGCACGCTTAGTGCCGATCCGGTTGACCACCATACCGGCGATCAAGCCGAGCACGACGCCGACCAGACTGATCAGGGACACCGCCAGACCAAGAACCGCGTCCTGCCCACCGTACTCTTGGCTGAGGGCGACGAAGCTGACCGCGAATTTCGAAAACTGGCCAGCCGCGCCCAATCCGGCAACGTAGATCACGACTGTGATGAGAAGCGGGTAGCGCATCGTGATCCCTTCTTGTCAGCGAGAGCTTTGACCGAAGCCGACTGGGGTCGCAAGCCTTGGGGATTTTTCTTCGCGGTGAGCTGCCTTATCTAGCAACTTATGAATGCCTTGCCTGCATCCCTTCAAAGCTGGTTCAAGACGCGTGGGTGGTCAATCCATCCGCACCAGCAAGACATGCTGGATCGCGCTCAGGATCCGTGTCTGCTTTTGATTGCGCCCACCGGTGGTGGCAAAACGCTGGCCGGGTTTCTGCCGACGCTCATGGAACTGGCAGACGACCCACGTGGCGGTCTGCATACGCTCTACGTCAGCCCGTTGAAGGCGTTGGCTGCGGATATCAAGCGCAACCTGCGCACGCCGATCGACGAAGCGGGCCTGCCGATCCGGGTCGAGGACCGCACAGGCGATACCTCGGCGCATGTGAAGAAACGTCAGCGCGCGGACCCACCGCATATCCTGCTAACGACGCCCGAGTCTCTCGCCCTTCTGACCAGCTATGAGGACGCGCCGCGTATGTTTGCCGGTGTGCAGCGGGTTGTTGTGGACGAGATCCACGCGCTTGCCGAAAGCAAACGCGGCGACCAGCTGATGCTTGCCTTGGCGCGTTTGCAAACGATGAACCCCGGGCTGCGTCGTGTCGGGTTGTCGGCGACGGTGGAAGACCCCGGTGCCATTGCGCGATTTTTGGCAAAGCATCCGGACCCGTGTGAGATCGTCATCGCCGACCCGGGACCGGAACCAGACATCTCGATGCTTGTCACCGAAGAGGCCCCGCCATGGTCCGGGGGTGGTGCGAAATACGCGATTCCTGCGGTTCTGGACGAGGTGAAACGACACAAGACCACGCTCATCTTCCACAACACCCGTGCGCAGGCGGAAATTTTTTTCCACAACCTTTGGCTTGCCAATGAAGAAGGTTTGCCGATCGGCATTCATCACGGGTCACTAGACCGGGGCCAACGCGAAAAGGTCGAGGCCGCTATGGTGCGTGGCGATCTCAGGGCAATCGTGTGTACCGGAAGCCTCGATCTGGGCATTGACTGGGGTGATGTGGACCTTGTCATCCAGATTGGCGCGCCGAAGAACGTGAAACGGCTCGTGCAGCGGATTGGGCGCGCCAATCACCGCTACAACGCACCGTCGAAGGCGCTACTCGTGCCCGCCAATCGGTTTGAGGTGGTGGAATGCGTCGCAGCGCTGGAGGCCGTGAAGGCGCATGAGCTGGACGGTGGGTGGCGCGGTCGGGGACCGCGAGATGTGTTATGCCAGCACATCCTGATCGCCGCCTGTTCTGGACCATTCGAGGCCGACGCGCTTTATGCGGAAATGAGCACGGCGGGCGCGTATGCAGACCTCACCCGCTCCGAGTTTGACGATTGTTTGGAATTTTGTGCGACCGGCGGGTACGCCCTGCGGGCCTATGATCAATGGCAGCGGTTGAAACAGTTGCCAGACGGAAGATGGCAGCTGAGAGACCCCCGGTCTGCGGCGCGCATCCGTCAGAACATCGGCACCATTCAGGACACCGATACGCTCAAGGTGAAGTGGCGAGGGCGCGGAGGCGCGCCTTTGGGTGAAATCGAGGAAGGCTTCGCAGCGACGCTGACACGGGGCGATACATTTCTCATCGGCGGGCAGATCGTACGATACGAGGGCCTGCGCGAACTGACGGTGGAAGTCACGCGGGACGCGGTCAAGAAACCAAAGATCGCCACTTTCATGGGCACAAAATTCGCCACTTCGACGCAGTTGTCGAACCGTATCGTACGCATGTTCCAGCAGGACGATTGGCCCGACCTGCCGCATCACACCCGCGACTGGCTGCGCATGCAGCGCGAGGTGAGCCGCTTGCCGGAGCCGGGACGCCTGTTGATCGAAAGCTTTCCGCATGACGGTCGCGAACAGCTTGTGGCCTATGGGTTTGCAGGCCGCAACGCGATGCAGACGCTCGGGCTACTGTTGTCGAAACGGATGGAGGAAGAGGGCCTCGCCCCCATGGGCTTTGTCGCTACCGATTACGCCGTGCTGATCTGGGGTCTGGATGCGGTGATCGATCCCGCGCCGTTGTTCGACATCGCGGCGTTGGAGCGCGGTTTGGAGACTTGGCTCGCGGGCAATGCGGTGATGAAGCGGACCTTCCGCGCGTCGGCCACGATTGCAGGACTGATCGAGCGACAGGTGGGCGGCCAACGCAAGACCGGACGACAGGCAACGATGTCGTCGGATATTCTTTACGATACGCTGCTTAAGTATGACCCCGATCACCTGCTGATGCAGATCACACGAGAAGAGGCGATGCGCGGGTTGGTGGATTTCAGCCGTATCCGCGAAATGGCGGAGCGGGTCGAGGACAGGATCGACCTTGTCCGTCTCGACCGCGTGACTCCACTGGCCGCGCCGTTGTTTCTGGAACCGGGCCGTGTGCCGGTTCGGGGTCAGGCGGATGAACGTCTTCTGGAGGAAGAGATCACCCGGCTCATGGAGACGAGCGGGTTGGCACAGGTCGAGACGAAGCCGTCAAAGCCGGTCTGGCGGGTGCCGTATTAGGGGAGTGTCAGGTTGGAATCCCACCCCACGACCGTGCGTGGGGCAGGTCTCTGAGCCACCGGCCGTTACGCCAGATCCCGGTAGGAGATCTCTTTCACGTCCTTGCCGGTCTTGCCGCGCCTTACGATCAGGCGGTTGAGCGCATTGATGTACGCCTTGGCGGACGCGACCACCGTGTCTGTGTCGGCGGACTGGCCCGTCGCGATCATGCCGTCTTCTTCCAGCCGGACCGTGACGGTTGCCTGCGCATCGGTGCCCTCGGTGACGGCGTGAACCTGGTACAGCTGCAACCGGGCCTTGTTCGGATGCAAGATCCGCACCGCCTTGAAGGTCGCATCAACTGGACCGTCGCCTTCGGACGTGGCGCTTTGCTCTTTTCCGTCGATTTCCATTTCCAGCGTGGCTTCTGCGGGGCCGGTGCCGCAGGTCACGTGCAGGTTGACGAGTTGCAAAACGTCGTCGCCTTCAGAGGATGCCGATACCAAGGCGAGAATGTCGTCGTCGAACACCTCTTTCTTGCGGTCTGCCAGATCCTTGAAACGGACGAAAATGTCCTTGAGCTGGTTGTCGCCGACATCGACGCCCAACTCCTTGAGCTTGGCGCGCAAGGCGGCCCGGCCCGAGTGTTTGCCCAAGGGCAGGGAGGTGCCCGCGATGCCAACGTCCTCGGGGCGCATGATCTCGAACGTCTCGGCGTTCTTCAGCATCCCGTCCTGGTGAATGCCGCTCTCATGGGCAAAGGCGTTTTTGCCGACGATGGCCTTGTTGAACTGCACCGGGAAGCCCGACACGGTGCTGACCCGGCGCGAAATGTGCATGATCTTCGTTGTGTCGATGCCGGTGTGAAAGGGCATGATGTCGTTGCGCACCTTGAGCGCCATCACCACCTCTTCCAGTGCCGTGTTGCCCGCCCGTTCGCCGAGGCCGTTGATCGTGCATTCGATCTGCCGCGCCCCGCCTTCGACCGCGGCCAGCGCGTTCGCCGTCGCCATGCCGAGGTCGTTGTGGCAATGGGTGGCAAAGACCACGTCGTCCGCACCCGGCACAGTTTCGATCAGCCGCTTGATCAGGTCGGCACTTTCCCGCGGCGCAGTGTAGCCCACCGTGTCTGGAATGTTGATGGTGCTGGCACCCGCCTTGATCGCGATCTCGACGACGTGACAGAGGTAGTCCCATTCGGTGCGGGTCGCGTCCATCGGCGACCACTGGACGTTGTCGCAGAGGTTGCGGGCGTGGCTCACGGTCTGTTCGATCCGCTCGGCCATCTCGTCCTGCGTCAGGTTGGGGATGGCCCGGTGCAGCGGAGAGGTTCCGATGAAGGTGTGGATGCGTGGGCTTTTGGCGTGTTTGACCGCCTCCCAGCAGCGGTCGATATCCGGCAGTTGCGCTCGGGCGAGGCCGCAGATTACGGCGTCCTTGGCGCGCTCGGCGATCTCGCTCACCGCGCGGAAATCGCCTTCGGAAGCGATAGGAAACCCGGCTTCGATGATGTCGACGCCCATGTCATCCAGAAGCTCTGCGATTTCGAGCTTTTCGTCATGGGTCATGGTGGCGCCCGGAGACTGTTCGCCGTCGCGCAATGTGGTGTCGAAGATCACCACTCGGTTTTTGTCTGAGTTCGTCATGTCAGAGGTCTTTCTGTCTTGTCCAAATCCGTCGGCGCGTCGCGGTCTCCTCTGAGCGGTCGCGCCGGAACGGCCGCGCTCAGAGGCGGATTAGGAGAAGACGGCTGGCCAGCACAAGAGGCGCGCGGGAGCGCGTTTGAATTGCGATATGGGCCATCGGTGTCATGCGCGCGACTATACGCGGCATTTTCCGAAAGAAAAGTCACCAATTGCGGAAATTTGGCCTGCGGCAGTACCGCGCCATTCAGTTTTTATCACAAAATTTACTGGGCGCGCCGCAGATTCTTCGTACGAAGAATCTGGCGGTGCCTCAGTAAATTCTAGAGATCGGGATAGATCGGGAAACGCGCGCAGAGCTCGGCCACTTCGGCCCGCACCTTATCCTCGACCGCGCTGTTGCCCTCTTCGCCGTTGGCGGCCAGCCCGTCGACAACCTCGATGATCCAGTCGGCAATCTGACGGAATTCGGTCTCCATGAACCCGCGCGTCGTCCCCGCGGGCGTCCCAAGACGAATGCCCGAAGTCACCATCGGCTTTTCCGGATCGAAGGGCACGCCGTTCTTGTTGCAGGTGATATGCGCGCGACCCAGCGCTTTCTCGGTCGCGTTGCCTTTCACGCCTTTCGGACGCAGGTCGACCAGCAAAACATGTGTGTCGGTGCCGTGCGTCACCGTATCAAGCCCACCCTTGATGAGCTGATCCGATAGCGCCTGAGCGTTGCGGATGACGTTCTGCTGGTAGGTTTTGAACTCGGGGCGCAAGGCTTCACCAAACGCCACGGCTTTGGCCGCGATGACGTGCATCAGTGGGCCGCCCTGGATGCCCGGGAAGATGGCGGAATTGAACTTCTTCGCCAGTGCCTCATCATTCGTCAGTATCATCCCGCCGCGCGGACCGCGCAGCGTCTTGTGCGTCGTGGTCGTCGCAACATGCGCATGCGGGAACGGGGAGGGGTGCTCGCCCGCCGCGACGAGACCCGCAAAATGTGCCATGTCGACATGCAGATATGCGCCGACGCTGTCGGCGATTTCGCGCATGCGGGCAAAGTCGATCTGGCGCGGGATGGCAGATCCGCCCGCGATGATCAGCTTCGGCTGATGTTCGGTCGCAAGCGCCTGTACCTGATCGTAGTCCAGCAGATTGTCTTCCTTACGCACGCCGTACTGGATCGCGTTGAACCACTTGCCGGACTGGTTCGGCTTGGCGCCATGCGTCAGGTGACCGCCCGCATCAAGGCTCATGCCAAGGATTGTGTCACCCGGTTGCAGAAGCGCGGTGAACACGCCCTGGTTGGCTTGCGAACCGGAATTCGGTTGTACGTTGGCAAAGCCGCAATCGAACAGCTTGCAGGCCCGTTCGATGGCAAGGTTTTCGGCCACGTCCACATACTGGCATCCGCCGTAATACCGACGCCCAGGATAACCCTCGGCATACTTGTTGGTCATCACAGACCCCTGCGCTTCCATCACGGCGCGGCTGACGATGTTCTCGGATGCGATCAGTTCGATCTCGTCGCGCTGGCGGCCCAGCTCGTCGGTGATCGACTTGAACAGCTCGGGATCGCTGTCGGCGAGAGATTTTGTGAAGAATCCGGTTTCACGGTGCGGGGCATTCATGGGCAGAGCCTCCTTGAAGCAGGTACAAAGCTGGCGATTACGTATAGGAGTCGTGCCAAAAGGCAAAGGCAGGAAAGCGACCAGACGCCAGAAAGCAGCGCCATGTCTGGTGCAATCGAAGCGTTTGTGATTGTTTCGGGACCGGACGACCCCGATAGGAACATTTTCCACATGTCATTGCGCATCGCTTTCGCCGCCAGCTCGGCCCCGCTTGCCCAGGCTGCGAAGGCGAGCCTGACGCGGCGCTACGGTGACCACACCGAAGCGGGCGCGGATGTGATCGTGGCATTGGGCGGTGACGGGTTCATGCTCACCACCCTGCACCGCACGCAGGACCTGCCCGCGCCGGTCTACGGGATGAACAGGGGCACGGTCGGGTTCCTGATGAATGAGTATTCCGAGCACGGCCTCGAAGAACGGCTGGCCGCTGCAGAGGAAGAGGTGATCAACCCGCTCTCGATGAAGGCCGAGACGAATGAGGGGCAAATCCATCATGCCTTGGCCATCAATGAGGTCTCTCTGCTGCGCGCCGGACCGCAGGCCGCGCGACTGCAGATCAGTGTGGATGGCAAGGTGCGAATGTCCGAACTGGTTTGCGACGGTGCGCTGGTCGCCACGCCTGCCGGGTCGACGGCCTACAACTATTCGGCGCATGGCCCCATCCTGCCGATTGGATCGGACGTGCTGGCCCTTACCGCAATGGCTGCATTTCGTCCGCGGCGATGGCGTGGCGCGTTGTTGCCGAAGACGGCTCAGGTGACCTTTGATGTGCTGGATGCGGAGAAACGTCCGGTGATGGCCGAGGCCGACTCCCGCGCAGTACGGGATGTTGTCCGGGTCGATATCCGGTCGGAGCCGTCAATCGCCCATAAGGTTCTGTTCGACCCCGGTCATGGGCTGGAGGAAAGGCTAATCCGGGAACAGTTTGTCTGATCAATGTGCGTCGTGTTGTGCATGGCGCGACACAGGTTTATCGCTACTCGCCTGAAAATGCACGCCTTTGACGTGATGCTGCCCATCTCTTGCCACGACTGACACCTATGCTTCGACAGATACATTTCTGTTTGAAAGCGATGGCACATGGCGATTTGGCGGTACATTCTTCTCGTGGCCTTGATCCTGCTTTCCAGCGCAGCCCTGACACAGGAGAGGGATCGCCTCGATGACCGTGGAGAGCTTCTGGGTTGGGAAGGCGTGGGGCGTCTTGATCTGGGCGTCGGCACCTGCACCGGCGCGCTCATTTCGCGCGATCTGGTGCTCACGGCGGCGCATTGCGTGGTGGACGACGCGACGCGCACCGTTTTGCCCATCGCAAATATGACATTTCACGCAGGCTACACCCACGGTCATGCCGCGGCGTCTCGGGGTATCGCCAAGGTGGTCGTGGCGGATGGCTACCTGAGCAAGTCGCCCAAATCCCTGACCGAGCAGGTGCAACATGACGTTGCCTTGCTGCGACTGGACAGCCCTGTATTCAGCACCGAGGCAGAGCCGTTCAAGATACAGGACGAGTATATTGAGGACACGCGGGTCACGCTTGTCTCCTACGGCCGAGGCCGAAACACCTCTCTACAGCGCGAATCCGGATGCCGGATAAAACAGACCTATTACGGCGGGATTATCACCTTCGACTGCGACGTGACATTCGGGTCTTCCGGTGCCCCGGTGTTCGCGAATGTCGATGGTCGTCTGCGCATCGTGTCGGTCATCTCCATGATGTCTCAGGTTCCCGGCCAGGACAAAGAGGCCATCGGCATGACGCTGCCAACTGTCGTCAGCACCCTGATGCGCGAAATGCGCAACGACGCGTCCCGTGCCCCCGTATCTGCCGGAGCGAAGCGCGTCGGCGTCGGTCAGAGGTCCGGTGGCGCACGGTTCGTGACCGTGGATTGAGGACGGAACCGGTCGATGCAGGTGCAATATGGCGAGCCGTAAAAAAGGAACCAGTCTGCCGTCACCGTTTCTGCAGTGCATCTCGGTCATGGACGGCATGTTAGAGGAAAGGTCTGGCTATCCGTTTGACATGCCGTGGTTGCAAGCGCCCGATTTTGAACTCCGTTTCACAACGCCAGTGACCGTTGTTGTAGGCGAGAACGGCACTGGAAAATCCACTCTGATCGAAGCGATCGCCGCACTCAGTGGTTATGATGAGGCGGGCGGTGGCAAAGGATATCGTACCGTCGATCATTCCAACGCAATTGATGTGAGCGGCGCCGGGCTAGCGGATGTGCTCCGCGCGGCGTGGCTGCCGAAGATTACAAGCGGCTGGTTCTTTAAGGCCGAGACGTTTTTTTCGGTCGCGCGATACCTCGATGAGGTGGAGAGTCCGATGGCGGACTATCTGTCGTGGAGCCATGGAGAAGGCTTCGTTCGCTTTTTTGAAGAACGGATGCGGCGTCAGGGAATCTATTTCATGGATGAACCAGAAAGCGCGCTGTCACCAAAACGCCAGCTTGAGTTGCTTCGCATCCTCGACCGCATTCAAAAGGCAGCGACCTCGCAAGTCATTATGGCGACCCATTCACCGATCCTCATGGCTTTGCCCGGCGCACGTGTGCTTGAGACCACCCGGCAAGGGATCTTTGAGATAGATTATCGCGATACGGAACACTTTCGCTTGTACCAGTCCTTCACTGTTGATCCTGAGGATTTCATTCTCGAAGCTCTTCGCACAGACGAGGGCTCGTGATCGTTGATGCCAAATCCGAAGTTCCGTGACGAAACACTCCCTGAGAAATGCCTGAGTACACATCCTTGATCGCGCGCCATCGCGACGCTCTCAATTCGCTGCATGGCGATGTGCAGGTGACATTTCGCACGAAAACCCACTCAGCAAAGCATGAAAAAGACTGGAAAGACGCCTGTCGCGCTTTTCAAGAATTTGAGTCCGAAGTCGATCGCATTCTAAGGACTGTCAACGTTCAAACGATCTGCGCCAACGAAAAGATCAGAGAGTTTGTTTTCGATTTCCTTTCTGTAGACCCCATTTATTTCAGGTCTGGCTACGAGAAGGAACGCCTTCTTAGGCTGTTGAAACCTGTGAAACTAACCGAATTCGAGAAGCAAACACTTCGACAGATAATCCTGCGTCGGATCAGAACTGGGGCCTTGAGGGAGTTTCGAAAGTTTTGTCAGATGATCCCGCGCATTCAAACGGAAGACTTTTTGAATGACCTTCGCGACGCGGGTCATTCTGGTGACCAGCATGTAAAACGACGGGCGCGTTTCGCTTTGACTTACGCCAATGTGCGAGCGGACTAAGTTGTCTGTTCAGATCACCATCACCCATCCGTCAAAGCACCATTAACCCACTCGCCGGTGGCCTCTTCGCCTGAGGCGTAGCGCATGGTGCCGGTGCCTTGGCGTTTGCCGTCGAGGAACGTGCCTTCGTAGACGTCTCCGTTGGCGTAGGTCGCCGTACCCTGACCGCTGATTTCGCCGTTTTCCCAGGCGCCGGTGTAGCTGAAGCCGTCGGCCATGGTGATGGTGCCCTGACCGTGGCGTTGGCCGTTTTCGAACTGGCCGATATAGACTGTTCCGTCCGTGTAGGTCGCCGTGCCTTGGCCGTGGCGTTGGCCGTCGCGCCATTCACCTTCGTATTTGTACCCGTCCGGGTAGGTCATCATGCCCACGCCATGGTTGCGGGCGTTCTTGAAGTCGCCTTCGTAGACGAGCCCATTGGCATAGGTTGCCTTGCCCTTGCCGTCGATCACGCCATCAACCCAGGCACCCTCGTAGGTCGAGCCATCGGGATAGGTGATCTTGCCTTCACCATTGGCCAGATCGCCGCGGAACTGGCCTTCATAAACGGACCCGTCGGGATAGGTCACCTTGCCCTGGCCTTCGATCTGGCCCGCGACCCATTCGCCCTCATAGCGGTAACCGTCGGTGCCGATAAAGGTGCCGATGCCTTGCCTCAGATCGTTCTCGAACTGGCCTTCGTAGATGTCGCCGCTGGCATAGGTGACCTTCCCCTGGCCTTCGCGGCGGCCTGCCACCAACTCGCCTTCGTAGATATCCCCGTTGGCTTGCGTCAGCGTACCGGTGCCGTCGATCTGGCCATCCTTCCACATGCCTTCGTAGATCAATCCGTCGGGCATCGTCAGCTTGCCTTGGCCGTCGCGGTCGCCCTCGGCCACACGGCCTTCGTAGACAGAGCCGTCGGGGTAAGAGATCGTGCCGTTGCCTTCCTTGACACCATTGACCCAGTCGCCTTCGTAGACATATCCCCCCGGACTTTGCATCGTGCCGCGACCGTGGTGCAATGCGTTGCGGAACGAGCCTTCGTACCGGACGCCATTGGCGTAAAGCGCGACGCCCTGTCCGGTAATCTTGCCATCAAGCCACGACCCCTCGTAGGTCGAGCCATCGGCGAAGACGATCTTGCCGATGCCTTCGGGCTTTCCCTTGGCGAACTGGCCTTCGTAGACGGATCCGTTGGGGAAGCGCGCAACGCCATCGCCGCGAATCTCGCCCTCGACCCAGTCTCCGGTGTATTCATATCCGTTGGGCAACCGGTACGTGCCGGTGCCGTGTTGCAGGCCATTCTGGAAGGTGCCTTCGTAGACACCACCGTCATCGTATTGTTTCGTCTGCACCGCGTCGTCTTGGGCGAACGCGTGCCCGGCGACCAGAGTACCGAACGCCGCTCCGAGAAGTGCCTTGTGTGCCGAAGTCATCTGCCTGTTGTCCCTGTCATGCCTGTAGTCATGATCGTTAACGAAATCCTAAGCCTTTGAACCGGACCAGACAACGCCTTTCCCGACAAGATGCTTTCCCTCGCGCAGTGTTCTGCTATGTGACCGTCGATGTCGGGAAAGGGAGACGTCGGCATGACGGATCGGTTTCGGATCACATTGGCACAGCTGAACCCAACCGTGGGTGACCTTGAAGGCAACGCCGCCAAGGCCCGTTCTGCGTGGGAAGAGGGCAAGGCCGCCGGGGCTGATCTCGTCGCGCTACCCGAGATGTTCATCACCGGGTATCAGGCGCAGGACCTGATCGTGAAGCCTGTTTTTGTCGAAGCCGCCGTCGCGATGATCGAAGCGTTGGCGCGGGACTGTGCCGATGGACCGGCGCTGTGCATTGGCGGGCCGTCGGTTGGCGAAGACCTGAAGCTGCACAACAGCTATTTCACGCTGCAGGGCGGCAAGATTGCCCAAGTGGTACACAAGTACTTTCTTCCGAATTTCAATGTTTTCGATGAGGTCCGCCTGTTCTCGCGCGACCGGATGCAGGGGCCGGTTGCTGTCAATGGTGTGCGCATCGGGATGCCGATCTGCGAAGACGCATGGTATCCGGACGTGGTCGAAGCTCTCGAAGAAAGCGGGGCGGAGTTCCTGCTGGTGCCGAACGGATCGCCCTATTTCCGCAACAAGTTCGAGACGCGGCTCAATCACATGGTCGGACGTGTGGTCGAGTCCGGTTTGCCGCTGATCTATCTGAACATGGTTGGCGGGCAGGACGATCAGGTCTTCGATGGCGGGTCTTTTGTGCTCAATCGTGGCGGCACTCCGGCGGTGCAGTTGCCGATCCTTGAAGAAGTCATAAGCCATGTCGATCTTGAGCGCACCACCGAGGGCTGGCACGCGCTTGATGGCGAGTTCACCCAGCACCCCGAAGAGATGGAGCAAGACTACCGCGTCATGGTCACCGCGCTGCGTGACTACATGGCGAAGACTGGTTTCAAGAAGGTGCTTCTGGGGTTGTCCGGCGGCATCGATTCCGCCATCGTTGCCACCATCGCGGTCGATGCGCTGGGCGCTGAGAACGTACGGTGCGTGATGCTGCCGTCGGAGTACACATCCGAGTCGTCCTTGGACGATGCCAAGGCGGTGGCCGAGAACCTCGGGTGCAGGTACGATTTTTTACCGATTGGTAAAACCCGCGATACCGTGACCGAGACCCTTGCGCCGCTCTTCGAAGGTACGGAAGTGGGGCTGACTGAAGAGAACATTCAGTCACGCATCCGCGGGCTGTTGCTCATGGCGCTGTCCAACAAGTTTGGAGAAATGCTGCTCACGACGGGCAACAAGTCCGAAGTGGCTGTGGGCTATGCCACGATCTATGGTGACATGGCGGGCGGGTACAATCCGATCAAGGACATGTACAAAACGCGCGTATTCGAGGCCTGCCGCTGGCGCAACGAGAACCACAGTGACTGGATGATGGGACCCGCGGGCACCGTCATTCCCGAGCGGATCATCACCAAGCCGCCCTCGGCCGAGCTTCGTGCGGATCAGAAGGATAGCGATTCACTGCCCGATTACCCGGTGCTGGACGGGATCCTGAACATCCTCGTCGACGAGGATGGGTCCATCGCGGATTGTGTGGCAGCGGGGTATGACCGTGCGGACGCAAAGAAGGTCGAGCATCTGCTCTACATCAGTGAATACAAGCGCTTCCAATCCGCTCCGGGTGCCCGCCTGTCAAAACGGGCGTTCTGGCTGGACCGGCGTTATCCGATTGTGAACAGGTTCCGCGATCCGAGCTGAGGGGAAGCCCGTTCGAACGGGCTTCGGCGAGGCATGTCGAAATGCGTTCCGCTTTATTCCCACCAACGGTCGATCTCGGCAATCTCGTCATCGGTCCAGCCAAAGTGATGCGCGATTTCGTGGATGACGATGTGGTGCACGAGCTCCTCAAGCGTGTTGTCATTGCGCTCGCGCCATTCGGCGAGGATCGGTTCGGAGAAGAGCCAGACAGTGTCGGGGAAAGGCGAGGGGTCCACCTGTGATTTCTGCGTCAAGGGCACCCCGTCGTATAAACCAGTAAGCTCAAGCGGATCTTCGATCTCTAGCTCAGCCAGCATGTCTTTGTCCGGCCAGTCGATTACCTGCAAAAGAACGTCCTGACACAGGTCCCGAAATGGTTGAGGCAGCCCATTGAAGGCTGCCTCGGCGTAGCGTGTGATGTCGTCAATATCGGTGGTCACGTCCATGCGCGTATCAGCACCGCACGCGCCACATACGTCAAGTGTGGATCACAGCAGAAGCTGGTAGCTGTGCGGTACGTAATGGAACCCGTCGCCGCGTGTGTCGACGTAACCCACACCCGGGAACGGCATGTGATAGCCGATGAACGGGACTTTGTCGGTTGCCAACATGCCCAGCACGCGGCGGCGCGTTGCGGCGGCGGCTTCCTTGTCCATGTCGAACCGCACTTCCCAATCGGGGTGAGCCAGCGACCAGACGTAGTGGTTGGCGAGATCGGCGAAGATCAGAAGCTGCTGGTCGCCGCTGTCGAGCATGTAGGTCATGTGACCGGGCGTGTGGCCGAACGCGGCCATCGCGGTGATGCCCGAGGTGACACTGTCGCCATCCCCAAGGAAACTCATCTTCTCGGCCAGCGGTGTGACGTTATTGGCAAAGCCCTCGTTGTCGGTGCCCGACCAGTGGTCGAATTCGGCCTGACCGGTGATGTAGGCGGCATTGGCGAAGGTCTCGGCGCCGTCGGTCATGAGACCACCGATATGGTCGCCGTGCATGTGCGTCAGCACGACATGGGTCACCGCGTCAGCCGAATGGCCCGCCATCTCGACCGCTTGCGCTGTGGCGGCACCGTTGAGACCTGTATCGAACAGGATCAGTTCAGAGCCGGTGTTGACCAGCGTCGGAGTGAAGAAGAACTGCGCTTTGTCTGTCGGGATCAGCGCTTCGGCGGAAGCTGTGTTAAACGTTTCGGCATCAACATTCATGCCGAAGATGCCCTGCGGTTCCTCGACCGTGCGGGAGCCGACAAGAAGCGTCGTGACTTCGAAATCGCCGACGCCAAAGCGGCTGACGCGCGGAAGCTGCGGACCTTGTGCGTGGCCGCCTGCCTGCACTGCCGAAGCGCCAAGGCCAGCAACCAACGGAGCGGTTGCCGCACTGGCAAGAAGCGTGCGACGCGACATGGACGTGATGGACATTGTGGTGTCTCCCCTTTGTGATGTGTGGCTAAATAGCTGGGTCGTGCGCCGGGGCCTCTGCGTTCACGGGTTCGTGATTGTGCATGCATGCAGAGCAATGGTGCGGGGCTTTCTGGACAAACCGCCCTGCGTGTGGGAAAGCGCGCCCGACAGGAGACCCGTCCCATGACAACGACTCGTTTCGCACCTTCGCCCACCGGTTACATCCACGTTGGCAACCTGCGCACTGCCTTGTTCAACTACCTGATCGCCCGGAAAGCGGGCGGCACGTTCATTTTGCGCATCGACGACACCGACCCCGAACGGTCAAAGGACGAATATGTCGACGCGATCAAGCAGGACCTGGAATGGCTCGGACTGACGTGGGACCGGGTGGAGCGGCAATCGGAACGGTTGGACCGTTATGCCGAAGCGGCGGACACGCTGCGCGAGATGGGGCGCTTTTACGAGGCGTTCGAGACGCCGACCGAACTGGATCTTAAGCGCAAGAAGCAGCTGAACATGGGCAAACCGCCGGTCTATGACCGCGCCGCATTGGCGTTGTCTGCAGCCGAGAAAGACGCTCTGCGGGCCGAACGTGGCGACGGGGTCTGGCGGTTCAAGCTGGATCAGGAGCGCATCGAATGGACCGACGGCATCCTTGGTGACATCTCGATCGACGCGGCAAGCGTCAGTGATCCCGTGCTGATCCGCGCAGATGGGCAGGTGCTCTACACCTTGGCCTCTGTGGTGGATGACACCGAGATGGGCGTGACACATGTCGTTCGTGGCTCCGACCACGTGACCAACACCGCGACGCAGATCCAGATGATCGAGGCGCTGGGCGGCACCGTGCCGACATTCGCGCACCACTCTCTCTTGACCGGCCCGCAGGGTGAATCCCTGTCCAAGCGCCTCGGCACTCTTGCGCTGCGTGACCTGCGGGAGCAGGGCGTTGAACCCGAAGCTTTGTTGAGCCTGATGGCGCGGCTTGGATCCTCACAGCCAGTTGAGCTGCGCATGTCACTGGAAGAGATCGCCGTGGGATTCGACCTGAGCCAATTCGGCTCGGCCCCTACCAAGTTCGACGTGCAGGACCTTTTCCCGCTCACCGCGCGCAAGCTGCACGCACTCGCATACACCGAGGTTGCAGACGACCTTGCCGCGCTGGGCGTTCCCGAAGACCAGGCGGAGGCGTTCTGGAACGTGGCGCGCGAAAACGTGACGACGCGAAGCGATATCGCCGTCTGGTGGAACCTGTGCAAGAACGGTGCAGACCCGCTTGTCGCGCCAGAGGATGCGGAATTCGTTTCCGAAGCGATGTCTTTGCTGCCCGAAGGTCCGCTCGATGCCGACACATGGTCGACCTGGACATCCGCCGTAAAAGACGCGACTGGCCGTAAGGGTAAGGGTCTGTTCATGCCGCTGCGCAAGGCGATCACCGGACAGGAACGCGGTCCGGAGATGGCGGAACTGCTTCCGCTGCTGCAAACGATCCCGGCGCGGAAACTGGCACGGTCCTGATCCGGGTTTCCCGGTCTTGGCTTTGATCTGCGATTGAATTCGGCGCCTGCGAGGCGCAAGCTCCCAACGACGTGACACAGTCGCCGGAGACCGCATGAAAGCCGTGGTACAAGACAGGTATGGCGGGCCGGAGCACCTGAAACTCGCCGATATCGCGGTTCCCGAACCCGATCCCTCGCAGATCAGGGTCAAGGTTCTGGCCTGCGCCGTGAACCTGTCGGATTGGGAATACCTTGTGGGTTCGCCCTTCTATGCGCGGCTCATTGGGGGTGTGTTCCGCCCGAAACACGCGGTTCTCGGATCAGATATCGTCGGGGTGGTCGACAAGCTTGGCGCCAGCGTGAAGGGCTTCGAGCTGGGCCAACGCGTGATGGGGGATGTGGTTTCGGAGCGTCGTGGGTTTGCCGAATACGCCTGCGTTGCGGCAAACGACATGGTGGTCGTTCCAGACGAGTTGACCGATGAGGTGGCGGCCTGCCTTCCCCAGGCGGGGGGCATTGCCGTCGCCGGTACGGACGGCCTTCGATCCGGCGACAGGCTCTTGATCAATGGCGCGGGCGGCGGTTCGGGGACGATGGCTCTGCAACTGGCCAAGGCAGCAGGCGCCCATGTCACCTGCGTCGACAACGCCGGCAAGGTGGAATGGCTGCGGTCCCTCGGCGCTGACGATGTGATGGATTACCGAACGCAGGATTTCTCCGAGACCGGACAGCGTTGGGACCGCATCCTCGATATGGTCGCGACACGCGGCCCGGCCCAGATCGCTCAGGCGTTGGTGCCCAAAGGCGTGTATCGGGCCGTCGGCGGTGGCGTCGATGTGCTCTTGTCATTGCTGATCGGAGGATTGCGATACCGCTTTCAAGGCAAGTCGATTGGCATACTGATGGTCCCGGCAGGTCGCGAACTGACCGCACGCGTTGCGCGGATGGTTGCGGACGGCACGCTGACACCGCATCTGGAGGCCGTATTGCCGCTCTCCTCCGTACCGGACGCCCTGCGGCGCACCGGGGAGGGAGAGGTAAGGGGAAAGCTCGTCATCAAACCCTGATCTTGCGCAGCATAGTCAGGTTTGCTTTGCCTTCTGGCGCAGAGACTCCACTGCGTCCGGATCCTCGATGCGCCGGTCGATGATACCAAGCGCAGTGTCCCTGAGTTTTTCAGCGCCCTTCGCCATGTCCGACCATTCGCTTCTGCTCAGTCGGTTCGCGGCCTTGAGCATCTGTGCCATGACATCAAACCGATCCCCGCCATCCTGCATCAAGGCGGCAAATCCGTCCTGAAGCAAATCGTCGGCGGAGACCGTGCCGATGATAACGTTTTCGTATTTCGTTTCGATGTCGCGGTCGTTTGTCGCCATCTGCTGGCTGACTTCCCACAGAATGCGCTCCATTCTGTGGATGACGTCGATTGCTGTGCCGGGGTCGTTCACGCCGGGCGACAATGCGCGGGACGCAACTTCGGACAGTATAACCATGCCGAAGCGGGCGTCTTGTTCGACCGTCCGCTTGTCGCCAAGCGTGAAGTTTTCCAGAAGCGCATCCGGTTCTTCAAAGCCGGACACATAGCCAATCGCGGCCCCCTTGAGCACCCAGCTTCCGGGAGGTGCGGTGACCCATAAGGTCGCTTCTTCTTTACCGAGTTGGGTATTCAGTTCGGCAAGGCTGATGAACTGCACATAGCCGGACACCGGCGCGCAGAGCGTCGCTGCGTCGTCCGGAACGCGCGGGGCGTTGTTTGCATTTCGCGCACCCAAGTTTGGCGTTTTCGCCAATCGACGCAACGGTGGCGCAGCGGCGGCTTCGACCAAGGCCAGTGTATGGTCAAGGCTGCCAAGCTGGCTGAGATGCGCGATCCACCTCAGTATGGCGATGATGATGAGGAAGATGCAGACCAGCGTCATCGCGAACACGATGACGGCGGCGGAGTCGCCGTAGAACCCCGCGCGGAACATGACGATCGCACCCAGCGAAAACAGGAATGCACCGACAAAGACCGACATGACGTTCAGTGTCGTCATGTCCTGCATCAGAATACGGTACGCGCGCGGCGTGGCCTGTCCGGCGGCAGAGCGGAATGCCGACACCATGATGCCCAGTGAGAACGTCGTCACGGCAAGCATGGACGACGCCAGAATATTCAGAATGGGCAACACGGCATCGCGGGAAAACCGGTCGCTCAGGCCTTCGGGTATGAAACGGTCGAGCAGTGGCGCGATCATGGCGATGATGAGTGCAGCCGCGCCAAAGGCAGAAATGCGAATGCCGGGGCGACGCCAGAGCCGCGACAGGATCAACCATATCCGCGCCCGCATCAGGCCATGACCCTGGCGCGGACGGTGACCAGCATGTCGTCGACGAAGGTCCGTTCTACCTGTGTCAGCCGTTGCGCGCGCGGATAGATCGGGGCTTCGCGATCGTCCTTAACCGGTGTCGACCACCCTTCGGTCGTGGTGATGAACCGCATCGCGCCGTCCTCGCCGAATTCTCTCAAATAGCCCTGCAAAACAGCATCGATATAGCTCAGCAGGATGGGATGCTCTTCATCTGGAGGGGCCGCGTTTGACGGCGGAATTGCGTAGATCGAGATGTCCCGCACAGCGGTTGCGGTGTGGGTCACGGCTTCGGTCACGGGGACACGGTCATAAGCGTATTCGCGTGCATCCAGCGCCTGCCAATCATCGTTCGGCACGGGCGCAATCACTCCGTCGATCTGCGCATCCGGGTCAGGGACAACAGACAGAAACGCGGCGGGTCGGATTGGTGCGCGGTGCCAGACCCGCCGCCAACCCGTAATGTGGCTCAGATGGATCGGGGTGAAGTCGTGTGTGTTGCGATTCACCAAGGAACCGTAACCAAAAAAGTGAGGATGTTGATCCAAGATAGGCACTCGCGTCGGGTTGATGTATATCAAAGACAGCTTTGCACGAAGCGTTAGCCTTGGCTATCCGATCAGAGAGGGTATTCATCTTGCGAGTTACCAAACGGACCAATATCGCGATGCGTGTCCTGATGTTCTGCGGAGCGAATACCGGCAGACTGGTCACGAAGGCGGAAATCGCGGAGCGCTGCAATGCCTCCGAAAACCACTTGGCTCAGGTCATCAATCAACTCGCTCAGCTTGGGTTTCTGCACACGCAACGTGGCCGGAACGGTGGGCTGTCGCTTGGTCGGCCGGCCGAAGACATCAAGATCGGCGACGTGTTTCGTGTGCTTGAGGCACCCGTGCCGCTGGCCGAATGCTTCGCCGACGTGGACAACACGTGCCCGCTGACCGAAGCCTGTCGTCTGCGCACCGCTTTAACGGACGCAGTTGAGGCATTCTACAGATCGCTCGATCCGATCACGCTGGACGCTCTGATCTGCAAGAATCACGACCTTCTCAAGATTCTCAATCCCGACGCCTGTGCGATCCGGGACGATGCGCTTGCTTTGGGCACTTGAGCCGATTTCGAATTCAGTCTAACTCTTGACTCATCTGCGATGGGAGAACCGGTTCGACCGGTGCCGAAGGAGCAACCGCCCCCGGAAACTCTCAGGCCGAAGGACCGTCGTGGACATAAACTCTGGAGAGATTCCGGGCTTGCCCGGAGCGCCGAAGGGATAACGATCTCAGGCGAAAGGACAGAGGGGGCATAGGACGATCGCGCGCTTGCGTGGGTTGGAATATGCCGGATGGATGCCACAAACATGGTCCGGCCCGTTGAGAAGGGACTTCGCGTGAGCGATCTGAACCGGACGCCTTTGCACGACCTGCACCTGTCGCTAGGTGCCAAGATGGTGCCGTTCGCCGGGTACGAGATGCCGGTTCAATACAGCCTTGGCGTCATGAAAGAGCACCTGCATTGCCGTGCCGCTGCAGGGCTGTTCGATGTCAGCCACATGGGACAGGTGATCCTGCGTGCCTCTGATCCGGAGACCGCCCAACGAGCGCTCGAGCGGCTGATCCCGCAAGACGTGCTGGGGTTGGAGGAGGGACGTCAACGCTACGGCTTCTTCACCAATGACGCGGGCGGTATCGAAGACGACCTCATGTTCGCCAACCGCGGAGACCACCTGTTTCTGGTCGTGAACGCCGCCTGCAAAGAGGCTGACGTCGCGCGCATGCGGGCGGCGCTGGAGCCGGATGTGACCGTCAAGCTTTTGGAAAACCGGGCGTTGCTGGCGTTGCAGGGGCCCAAGGCGGAGGCGGTCTTGGCGGAGCATCACCCTATGGTGGCAAAGATGCGTTTCATGGACGTGGCAACCGTGCCGCTTGCGGGGACGGAATGCTGGGTGTCGCGCTCTGGTTACACGGGCGAAGACGGATATGAGATATCCGTCCCGGTGGCGGCCGCCACCGACCTGGCGCGGGCCCTTCTGTCACACGCGGATGTCGAACCCATCGGATTGGGCGCGCGCGATTCTCTTCGGCTCGAAGCGGGGCTTTGCCTTTACGGACACGATATCACGACCGAGACGTCTCCGGTCGAAGCCGGTTTGACCTGGGCCATCCAGAAAGCGCGCCGCACGGACGGAATGCGCTCAGGTGGGTTCCCCGGTGCCGACCGTGTTTTACGTGAGATGATCGACGGTACAGAGCAACGCCGGGTCGGATTACTGCCCGAGGGCCGCGCACCGATGCGCGAGGGCACGCAGATTTATGTCGATGAAACCGCGCCAGCGCCTGTCGGGACGGTGACCTCTGGCGGCTTTGGACCAAGTGTCAGTGCGCCGGTGGCCATGGGATATTTGCAAACAGAGTATTCCGCAGAAGGTACAACGCTTTATGGTGATGTACGTGGCAAGCGTTTGCCCGTTCGCGTGGCGAAGTTGCCCTTCGTCGCGCCCGGTTTCAAAAGATAGTCAGACCAAGAGGGATATATGAAATTCACCGAAGAACACGAGTGGTTGCGCGTTGAGGGCGATGAGGTCGTCGTGGGAATCACCGCGCATGCGGCAGAGCAGCTGGGAGACGTGGTCTTTGTCGAACTGCCAGATGAGGGCGCGACCGTCAGCAAGGATGACGAGATCGTCGTGATCGAGTCGGTCAAGGCCGCGTCCGACATTCTCGCGCCGCTCGACGGTGAAATCACCGAAGTGAACGAGGCCATTGTCGAAGAACCGGGCAAGGTGAACGACGATCCGGAAGGCGAGGCGTGGTTCTTCAAAATGAAGATCGAGGACATGTCGGCGCTGGACGATCTGATGGACGAGGCGGCCTACAAGGCGTTCATCGGCTAGTTTTGCCGCCCAACGCACCACGGGCGGATCGAGTACGGTGAGCGGTGTGTCGGCATATTTGGAAAAAGAAGAAGCAGGGGACGGTGCGCCGTGCCCACAGTCTGGAGAGTTCTCATGGGTTACGACGCCATCGACTATCTGCCTTACGACTTCGCCAACCGGCGCCACATTGGCCCGTCTCCGGCGGAAATGGCCGAGATGCTGGCGACGCTCGGCGTGTCGAAGCTGGACGACCTGATCGACGAGACGGTGCCGGAGGCAATTCGGCAAGCCGTGCCGCTCGATTTCGGCAAAGCCATGTCGGAACGTGAGTTGCTCTATCACATGCGGCAGGTGGCGTCGCAGAACACGGTTCTGACTTCGCTGATCGGCATGGGGTATCACGGCACGGTCACGCCGCCCGCGATCCAGCGCAACATCTTCGAGAACCCGGCCTGGTACACCGCCTACACGCCCTACCAGCCCGAGATCTCGCAGGGTCGCCTTGAAGCGCTTCTCAATTACCAGACGATGATCAGCGATCTGACCGGACTTGAGATCGCCAACGCCTCTTTGCTGGACGAAGCGACCGCCTGTGCCGAGGCGATGACCATGGCGCAGCGGGTCGCGAAGTCGAAGGCGACGGCGTTCTTCGTCGATGAGAACTGCCATCCGCAGAACATCTCGGTCATGAAGACCCGTGCCGCGCCCCTGGGGATCGAGGTCATCGTGGGCGACGTGGATGACATGGACCCGGACGCGGTGTTTGGCGCGATCTTTCAGTACCCCGGCACCTACGGCCATTTGCGCGACTTTACCGATGACATCGCGCGGCTGCATGCGGCCAAGGCGATTGCGATCATGTCCGCCGATCCGATGGCGTTGTGCCTGCTCAAGGAACCGGGTGCGATGGGCGCGGATATCGCGGTTGGGTCGACTCAGCGGTTTGGCGTGCCATTGGGCTATGGTGGTCCGCATGCCGCGTATATGGCGACGAAGGACGACTATAAACGCGCCATGCCCGGGCGCATCGTCGGCATTTCCATCGACAGCCACGGCAACAAGGCCTACCGGTTGTCGCTTCAGACCCGCGAGCAACATATCCGGCGCGAAAAGGCGACGTCGAATGTCTGTACCGCGCAAGCGCTTCTGGCGGTGATGGCGGGGTTCTATGCAGTGTTTCACGGACCCAAGGGTCTGCGCGCGATTGCGCAGCGCATTCATCGCAAGACCGTGCGATTGGCCAAGGGGTTGGAGGCGGCGGGCTTCAAGGTCGAGCCCGACGCGTATTTCGACACCATCACGGTGGATGTGGGTTTGTTGCAGCGGGGTGTGTTGCAGGCCGCCGTGCGCGAAGGGTTGAATCTGCGCCCTGTCGGCAGCACGAAGGTCGGGATCACGCTGGACGAGAAATCGCGCCCGGCCACGATCGAGGCGGTATGGCGCGCGTTTGGCCTGGTGAAACAGGATGACGATCTGACGCCGGAGTACCGGCTACCGGATGCGCTTGTGCGCAAGTCCGGCTATTTGCAGCACGACGTGTTCCACATGAACCGGGCCGAGACCGAG
The DNA here is from genome assembly GCF_900129875.1 of Marivita hallyeonensis. Classification (GTDB taxonomy): domain Bacteria; phylum Pseudomonadota; class Alphaproteobacteria; order Rhodobacterales; family Rhodobacteraceae; genus Marivita; species Marivita hallyeonensis. The sequence goes on from NZ_FQXC01000001.1 coordinate 459,147, forward strand.
ATGATGCGCTATATGCGCCGTCTTGCCGACCGCGATCTCGCGCTGGACCGCGCGATGATCCCGCTCGGGTCGTGCACCATGAAGCTCAACTCTGCCGCTGAAATGATGCCGGTGAGTTGGCGTGAATTTGCGGATATCCATCCCTACGTGCCCGACGATCAGGTGCGCGGCTATCACGATCTCATTGCGGATCTGAACGCGAAACTCTGCACCATCACCGGCTACGACGCGATCTCCATGCAGCCGAATTCCGGCGCTCAGGGTGAGTATGCGGGGCTTTTGTCTATCGCCGGATACCACCGGGCAAACGAGCAGGGGCATCGCAACATCTGCCTGATCCCGGTCAATGCACATGGGACAAACCCGGCGTCGGCGCAGATGGTCGGGTGGAAAGTGGTTGCGGTGAAATGCGACACCAACGGCTCCATCGACCTCGACGATTTCCGCGCCAAGGCCGAGCAGCATTCAGAGAACCTTGCCGGGACGATGATCACCTATCCCTCGACCCACGGTGTGTTCGAAACCGAGGTGAAAGAGGTTTGCGCGATCACGCACCAGCATGGCGGCCAGGTCTATATCGATGGTGCGAACATGAACGCGATGGTGGGCCTGTCCCGCCCCGGCGATTTGGGCGGTGATGTAAGCCACCTGAACCTTCACAAGACGTTTTGCATTCCGCACGGCGGTGGCGGGCCGGGCATGGGGCCGATTGGCGTCAAGGCGCATCTTATCCCGCATCTGCCGGGTCACCCGCTGGACGGCGAAGGCGCGGTGAGCGCGGCACCCTTCGGGTCGCCGTCTTTGTTGCCGATCTCCTGGGCGTATTGTCTGATGATGGGCGGTGAAGGGCTGACGCAGGCGACGCGTGTGGCCATTCTCAACGCGAACTACATCGCAACACGACTGACCGGGGCCTATGACGTGCTCTATCGCGGTCACAAGGGTCGCGTGGCGCACGAATGCATCCTCGACGTGCGCCCGTTTGAGAAATCGGCAGGTGTCACGGTGGAGGATATTGCCAAGCGCCTGATGGATGCGGGGTTCCACGCGCCAACGATGAGTTGGCCGGTCGCGGGCACGCTGATGGTGGAACCCACCGAGTCCGAGACCAAGGCCGAACTTGATCGCTTCTGCGACGCGATGCTGGCGATCCGCGAAGAAATCCGGGCGATTGAGGCGGGCGACATGGATCGCGACGTCAATCCGCTCAAGCTCGCACCGCACACGATGGAAGACCTCGTGAAAGAATGGGATCGTCCCTATAGCCGCGAGCAAGGCTGTTTCCCTCCGGGGGCTTTCCGCGTCGATAAATACTGGCCGCCGGTCAATCGGGTCGACAATGCCTATGGCGACCGTCACCTTGTTTGCACATGTCCGCCGATGGAAGATTATCAGGAAGCAGCGGAGTAGGACCTGAACGGCGCACGCGCTTAAAAAGAACGTGCGCCAAAACCTGTGCAACCATTTTCGCGGCGCTACGTTGCCTCGGTATGGAAAACATATTTCAATCACTCACAAAGCTGGTCACAGGATCGTCCTCGGACCCTGTCGCTCAAGAGCAGAACGTGCTGCCCATCAAGACGGTCACTGACTATCGCGGGAAGCTCGCTCTTAAACGTGATCGGTCTCAGCATCGTCGCTATACGGTGCATTACGAGGACCTTCAGAATTGAGCGACCCAATTCTGATTATGGGCGCGACGTCCGGCATCGGACGGTGCGCTGTAGACGAGGCCGTGATGCGCGGCCTCTCTGTGCGCGCCTTCTCGCGCAGTGCTGACGACCTGCAAGGCCTTGAAGGGGTGGAGCCAGTCCCGGGTGACGCGCGGAACGCCGACGATGTAGCAGCGGCCTTGAAGGGAGCGCGTGCGGTCGTCTACGCGCTTGGCATCAAGGAACGGGTGTCGATGCTGTGGGAGAAAGAAACGCTCTTCTCTGAATCGACGCGCGTCCTGCTTGATGAAATGGGTAAGAGCGACGTGCGGCGCCTCGTTGCCGTGACGGGGTTTGGCGCGGGTCGCAGCAAAAACGCCATGAGTTTCGTCGAACGAACCGGTCATCGCGCCATTCTGGGGAAGCCCTACGAAGACAAGGATCGGCAAGAAGCGCTCATTTTGGAGAGCAACATCGACTGGACGATCGTCCGACCAGTGATCCTTACCAAAGGCGGCCGGTCCACCGATTATAAGATCCTTCGGGAACCCGATCAGTGGCGCAATGGTCTTATCTCTCGGAAAAGCGTCGCACATTACCTGATCGACGCGGTCGAAAACGACCTTGACGTCAGAGCCGACGTGGTTCTGGCACGCTAAGCGCGCGCGCCCCGTCGCGCTGTTATTTGTCTTCCAGCAGGAATGACATGGCATCCCGCACCCGGCCCCATGTTGCGGCGTCGGGTGCGCAGAGCAGGTAGCCGTCGCGACGATCCGCGCGGTACTCTGACCCGTCAAGGCATGCCACGTGCCCGCCCGCCTGTTTGACGATCAATGCTCCAGCTGCGTGGTCCCAAGGACTCAGGCTCGAGCACAGCACGAAATCGGTGTGTCCTTGCGCCACCATTCGAAATTCGTGCGCTGCGCAACGCAGCATGTAAAGGCGGGCGAACCGCGTCATCAGCGTCGCCATTTCGGGCCGCTTGTCCTCCCGCAGATTGTAGAACGAGACGTAGCCGGAAAGCTCTTCGACCGGACCGCCTTTCGAGACATGGATCGACCGGGCGGGGCGCCGGGGTGCTATGACCTGTGTCGGCGTGCTGTCGTCAGCGATCATGATCTCGTCCGTGATGGGATCGTAGATCAGGCCGAAGACCGGATTGCCGAACCGCGTCGTGGCCAGGATGACGCCGAAGGTCGAAAGCCCGTGCGCAAAGTTCCACGTGCCATCCACCGGATCAATCGCAAAACCCATCTCGGCTGTCGCCAGACCGGCGATCTTTTCCTCTGTCGCGGTTTCCTCGCCCACGATATGCGCGTTAGGGAACATCGACAAAAGACCCCGCGTGATCATCTTTTCAGACTCGCGGTCGGCGGCGGTCACCACGTCCATCGGGCCGGATTTCTGGTCGATCTCGGCGTGGCTTAGCGTCCGGAACCGCGGCAGGATCTCGGCCTTCGCCGTGCGCCGCACGAGATTGATGATCTGGGTGCGTTGCGCCGGGGTCAGCGGCGCGGGAATGGGCATTGGAAGGCTTTCGGACATCTGGACGACTCGGGCGATTGCTGCGGTTTAGGTCTGCCATGCCAAGGGAATGGCCCTGGGGCAAGGTGGTATTGTGCGCACAAAAGCGTGTGCCGCCCGGCAACCGCCCCTATTCGCGGGCGCGAAGAACCTGAGCGGGACGAGCCGCAAGGGGACGCCACGCAAAGATTAGACCGGCGATGAGTGTCGCGAGGACCCCGCCGACGACGATACCGAGCGCCGATGTCCAGACGACCTCAAAGCTGCTGTCCATGATGAATGTCATCACCGCCCAACTGCCCAGAATGCCGGCGATCAGCGCGACAAATCCCGCCGCCGCACCAAGCAAGGCGGACCGTAGTGCAAAGCTTTGCAGAATCCGGCTGCGGCTCGCACCAAGCGTTTTGAGCACAGCGGCCTCATAGGTTCGCGCGCCTTCGCCAGCGGCTGCAGCGCCGATCAATACAAGGAAGCCGGTCAGCAACGTGGCGGCGGCACCCCATCGCACGGCGGCGCCAATGCCCTCTAGAAGCACGCTGACCCGGTCGATCGCATCGCGTACAGAAATCGCCGTGATGTTCGGAAACGCCGTCGCCAACTCGCGCAAAATGCGCGCTTCGTCTTCTTGCGGCGCGTAGACCGTCGAAATGAAGGTGTGCGGCGCGCCCTGAAGAGCGTTGGGGGTAAGCGTCATCACGAAACCCATTCCAGCGGTCGAGAAATCCACATCGCGGAAGCTGGTGATTGTCGCAGTGATATCGCGCCCAAGGATATTGACCGTCAGAGTGTCACCCAGGCTGAGACCCATTTCTTCGGCCTCTTCTATAGCGAAACTGACCTCGGGCGGACCGTCATGATCCGCGTCCCACCACTCGCCCGCAACGACGCGCGTGTTCTCGTCGGGTTGGGCGGCATAGGTCAGACCACGATCCCCTGTCACGACCCAATGGTCCCCAGCGACGTCGCGCGCCGGACGGCCGTTGATTTCGCTAAGAACGCCGCGAAGCATCGGGGCGGTGTCGATCCGCGCCACCGCAGGATCGTTTTCCAACATCTCTGTGTATTGCGGCATCTGGTCTGGCTGGATGTCCACAAAGAAGTAAGCGGGCGCGACTTCCGGGAGATCCCGGTCAATAGCGCTGCGCAGATTTCCGTCGATCTGTCCAACGGCAGCGAGGACCGAAAGGCCTAGACCCAAGGAAAGAACCACCGGCGCAGCCGCATCGCGTGGCCCGCCGATAGACGCCAAAGCCCACCGCCATGCAGGACGCCCCCGCATTGACTTGCCAGAGCGCTTCGCGAGCCACCGGATCCCGATGGCGGCGAAGACGAGAACAATCAGCGCGCCGATCAGACCACCGGCGGTCCAGAGCGTCAGGAAAGGGCTGCCTGAGAAGAACGAGGCCACGGCGACTAGCAGGGCCAGCAAAACCAGCGTGGCAATCACATAGCGCCACGCGGGGAGGGCTTTCGCCCCATCGAGCGCATCTCGGAACAACATTGCCGGGCGCACCTCTTCGGTGCGGGCCAGCGGCCAAAGCGTGAATACGAGCGCGGTCAGTAGTCCGTACAGTGCGGCCTCTGCCAAGGGCGCAGGGTGAATGGTAAAGATCGCGGGTACCGGCAGAGATGCACTGATTACCGGGCCAAACAGGATCGGCACCATCGCCCCAAGGACAAGGCCAAGGGCAATGCCAAGAATGCTGAGTGCGCCGATCTGTAGGAAGTAGGTCTGGAAAATCGTTGCACGGGTGGCTCCGAGGGTGCGCAAGGTAGCAATCACGGACGTCTTGCGCGCAAGATAGGCGCGCACTGCTGCCGACACACCGATGCCGCCCACTGCAAGGCCTGACAAGCCGACAAGGATCAGAAATGCACCGAGGCGGTCGACGAATTCCGCCACCCCCGGCGCCCCGTTGCGGGCATCGCGCCAGCGTAGGCCGCTACTTGGAAAGGCGTCTTCGGTCGCGTTTTCCAAAGCGTCAAGATCGCTTCCCGGCGGAAGAAGCAGGCGATACTCGGTTTCGAACAACGTGCCCGGCTGAAGTAGGCTTGCTTCGCGCAAAGCTTCGGTGGTCACAAGTGTGCGCGGACCGAGTGAAAAGCCGGAGGCCGAGCCGTCTGGTTCATTGATCAGAATTGCCGAAAGAACGAAGTCTTGCGTGCCAAGGCGGAAGCTGTCCCCGGGGCTGAGGCCGAGACGATCAGCCAGGAGCGGCGCCATGACCGCACCGGGCAACTTTTCTGTCCCTGCCAGCGCATCGGCCAAGGGCATGGACGGTTCCAGGATGACGTCCCCGGTCAAAGGATAGGCTGCGTCAACCGATTTTACTTGCGTCAGCGCGCGCTCTGCCTCGCCATCCGGATCGCGAACGACCATGGATCGAAAGTCCGTGATCTCGGAGATTTCGGTCGAGATGCTTTCGAGATAGGCGCGCTCATCCGGGTCGGCGAAGCGGTAGGTGAATTCGACAGAGGCATCCCCACCCAATAGGACAGAGCCTTGCGCCTCCAACCCCGATTGGATGGCGGATCGGACCGAGCCGACGCCTGCGATTGCGGCGACGCCCAGGGCCAAACAGGCCAGAAAGATGCGGAATCCTTTCAATCCCCCGCGCAGTTCACGGCGGGCAAAGCGGGACGCTGTGGTGAGGCTCATTCCGCGGCTTTCAGGGCTGTGTCTGCGATATGACCATCGGTCAGGCGTACCACGCGGTCGCATTTCGCCGCCAATTCGCGGCTGTGCGTGACCAGAACGAGCGTTGCGCCATGGCGGTCGCGCAGGCCGAACAGAAGATCAATGATCGCCTGACCATTGGCCCCGTCAAGGTTACCGGTTGGCTCGTCCGCCAAAAGAATTTCGGGCCGCGTAACCGACGCGCGCGCCAGCGCCACACGTTGCTGTTCGCCGCCTGACATCTGTGCCGGATAGTGGTCTGCACGGTGCCCCAGCCCCACGGCTTCAAGCTCTGCCTCAGCGCGCTGATAGGCATTGTTTTCGCCAGCGAGCTCAAGCGGTGTCGCGACATTCTCAAGCGCGGTCATTGTCGGGATGAGATGGAAGGACTGGAAAACGACACCCATATGCGCGCGACGAAATCTCGCCATCGCGTCTTCATCCATCGCGGTCAGGTCCTGCCCCAAGGCCAGTACCGACCCCGATGTGGCGGTCTCGAGCCCGCCCATCACCATCAGAAGTGAGGACTTGCCAGACCCGGACGGTCCGATGAGGCCCAAGGTCTCGCCCTTGTGAACGCTCAGGTCGATCCCATGTAGGATCTCGACCATTCCGGCATTGCCCTTGAGGCTGAGCGTGACATCTTTCAGGTCGAGAATGGGCTGTGTCATAGGATTTGGGAGCTTTGTAATGTTGCGTTGGTTCACATATGGGGCGGCAGCGGCCACCAGCAAGGTCCGCATGGCTGCTGTTTGCCTGTGCACAGTCACTGCGGCGCAGGCCGAAACTGTGGAAATCCTTGCTTTGGGCGACAGCCTGACCGCCGGATACGGGCTGATAGATCAGGACGGCTTCGTACCTCAGATGCGATCTTGGCTCGAAGAACAGGGGCTGGACGTGCGTTTGGTGAATGCGGGCGTCTCAGGTGACACCACGGCTGGCGGTCTGTCGCGTGTGGAGTGGTCGCTCAATCCGGGCACAGATGCTTTGATCGTGGCTCTGGGCGGCAATGACCTGTTGCGTGGGTTGGATCCGTCGGTGTCGCGCGGCAATCTGGAAGGCATTCTGCAGGTCGCCGAAGAGAATAACCTCGAAGTGCTTGTCGTCGGAATGGAAGCGCCGGGGAACTACGGGCCCGAATACAAGGCCGAATTCGACGCGATGTATCCCGAACTGGCCGAACGCTTCGGCGCGCTGTACTTCCCGCGCTTTTTCGAAGGCCTTTATACGGTTGGCGAGACACCGGCGGAGTTACGCGATGTGATGCAGCCCGACGGTATCCATCCGAACGAAACCGGGGTGGAACTGATCGTCGACGCAATGGGACCCGCCGTGGCTGAATTGGTTGCGCGCGCGGCCGAGTAATGCCCGGGCGGCTGTTCCTGACACGCGACGTGGCCGAATTGGCCGCCATCGCCGGTGTTGCCGCTCCAGAACCCGAAGAACCTCGACGGAATATCCAGCCGGGACAACAGGTTCTGACACTCACAACACACGGGTTCACCCGGATGCGTTGGGGCATGATCCCGACCGGGCGCACGAATGCGCGCGGTCGGCCGGTGATGGAGACAATTATCAACGCCCGCAGCGAGACGGTCTTCGACAAAACCGCGTACGAGAACATGCATCGGGCCGTGGTCCCGGCGGACGGTTGGTACGAATGGACCGGTGCTAAAGGACGGAAGACGGCGTGGGATATCCGATCCGATGACGGCGACGCGCTGTGGTTTGCTGCGATCTATGACATCTGGTCAGGGCCGGGCGGCATCAAGGTGCCACAAGTGGCCACCCTCACCTGCCAGCCCAGTGGCGATGTGCGCGACATTCACGACCGGATGGGGGTGTTGTTGTCACCGGCTGAGATACAGCTTTGGCTGACGGGCGACCAGGACGCCGCCCGTGGCTTGTTTCGGTCTTGGCCTGACGGACGACTGCGCGTCACCGCGGCCAAGGATGTGGATTGGTCAGGTCCCTGAGCTGGCTCAGGCCAGCGAGATGTTCACCGCAGCTTCGCGGCCATCGCGACCCGCTTCGAGGTCGAAGGTCACCTTTTGATTGTCAGCTAACCCGGTCAGGCCTGACCGTTCAACTGCGGAAATATGTACGAAAACATCTTTGCCGCCGCCGTCGGGGGCAATAAAGCCGTAGCCTTTTGTTGTGTTGAACCACTTGACGGTGCCTGTGGCCATCCGTTCGTCTCCTGTCTGTCTTTCAGTTCCGCCATGTGTAGCAATGACGGGCTCGGTCAGTCTTATCGCTTTACTGACCGTGTCGGAGCAGTGGTCGATAATGTAACTTTGCAATACAACTTTCCGGCAAATGCGCATTTGGGGCAAGCGAAAACCCGGCGTCTTCGCTTTGATGTGAAATGGCCTTGCCTTCGATCTCAAGCGCCCCATGTCTATCTCGAATGTGACCCAAGGGAGAACACGGATGTCGGGTGTTGAAGCGCGGAGCGCGGCCAAAGCCGAGCAGGATGAGTTTGAGGCACGCTACGTAAAAGCGCGCGCCGAGCTGGAGCGAAGCCGGATGATTGAGAACGGTCAGGCGGGCGCCCTCATGTTCGCGGCCATGGCGTATGGCGATGCGCTGGAAGAAAACAAGCTGTTCAAATCCGCGTCGCATGCCGCGAAGCTCTTTTGTATCGCAGCGGCATTTATCATCCCGAACCTGCTAGTGATCCGCGTTCTTTTGTAACGCAGAACTACCAGCCGAGGTCTCAAACCCGTGCCATGTCTGGCGCGGGTTTTTTTGTCAGCGATCCATTCTTAGCGTGGCCGCTGTGACAATAAATGTGGCAAAGGCCAGGCTGACAGCGATGTAGATCATTGCCGCTGCGACGCCTGTGGCGCCTGCAAACACCGCAACCGCAGCGGCGAGCCAACCGAAAATACTTCCAGAGATAAGAGATACTGCTGCCATCTTGAGGCCCCTTTGGATCAGGGTGCGCGAAATTCGTTAACGGCCCTTTAAGACCAGACGATTCCGCGATGTTTGTGGCAGCTTGCAGGAAACACCAAGGCCACGCAGAAATGGCCTTGGTGACAGCGATTAAAGGACAGTGACCACAGTGCCGATCGGCACGCGGTTGTACAGGTCTGTGACGTGTTCGTTAAGCATACGGATGCATCCGTTCGACACCGACTGGCCGATTGAGCGCGGAGCTGTCGTTCCGTGGATTCGGAAGAACGTGTCGCGCCCGTTCTGGAACAGGTAAAGTGCCCGCGCCCCCAAAGGATTTCGGGGTCCGCCGGGTTCAACGTAATCGTTGTCGATAAATTTGGTGTATTTCTCCGGCTCGCGCTCGATCATCTCTTCCGTCGGCCGCCATGTGGGCCACTCTTTCTTGACGGCGATCTCGGCGGTGCCGGTGAATTCGAGACCGGCTTTGCCCACACCGACCCCGTAGCGACGGGCGACACCCGGAGCGGTGACGTGATAGAGAAAATGCGCGCGCGGCATAATGAGGATCTGCCCGGGTTGCACATCACCTTTGACCCGCACGTCCTGCGGGCGGAAGATCGGGTCAATTCGAAAACTCTGTGCCGTCGCAATGCTGGGCGCAGCAAGGCCAGCAGCGGCAGCGCCTAAAAAATGTCGTCTTGAAATCATGGCAGCACTGATCCTTTCGTACCGGTAACGGACTCGCTCACCAGCGAGAATTTGCCACCGGTTACGCGAAAAACAAACCGAGCGGGATCCGGTTTGAGGTCGCAGAGCCTTGGTTTGCGGCACAAAGGACACGTTTTGAGATGGTTTTCGCGGTTTCGTGATTGCGGTCGCTTCCCGTTGGCAAACGATGACGTGGTCGATACGCTCGACCGTGTTCGTAACCAGGGAGAAAAGTCATGTCAGTGGCACGTGTCACCGAAATCATTTCATCATCGTCGAAAAGCTTTGAAGACGCCATCGAGAACGGCGTCGACCGAGCCTGCAAAACGCTCAAGAACGTGCAGGGGGCGTGGGTTCAGGATCAGAAAGTTGTCGTGGAAGACGGAAAGATCACCGAATACCGCGCCGTTTTGAAGGTTACCTTTGTCCTTGAAGACTAGGCGCACAAAAAAAGCGGGCCAAGCGGCCCGCTTTTTCCGAATTCTGTCGCGGCTTATGCCAGCGCGAGGTTGATCGCGCTTTCGCGGCCGTCACGGCCTGCTTCGATATCGAACGTGACTTTCTGATCGTCGCGCAAACCGGTCAGGCCGGACCGCTCAACAGCGGAAATATGGACGAAGACGTCCTTGGAGCCGCCATCGGGCGCGATGAAGCCGTAGCCTTTTGTGGTGTTGAACCATTTCACTGTGCCTGTGGCCATGTGAATATTCCTTCAAATTGTCCGTTGCCCGCAACATGCGGCAACCCGGCGAAGTCACGTCTGGATCGAAGACTGTGTGCCGAGGTCGGTCAACAGAAGGTCGAGTAGAAGATCGTTAGCAGCGCCCGTATGACAGGATGTCGCACTTCTGGCAAGCAAAACCCGTGCTTGCGTCTGTCTGCGCGGGAACTTGCTGGCGGGTATCGCGCGTTGTCTGTGAAACGCACAGGAGCCGCCAATGTCGTCGTCGAAATCGAAAGACCAGATCTGGGATGAGTGGAAAGACCTCGTCAACATGACAGCGAGCGAGCTGGAAGATTGGCTCGACACAGATGAATCGAAATCCGTCGGCGATAGTGACGAAGGCGAAAGCACCGGCCACAAATCAGGCCGCCGCATCGTGAAGATCAAGAACACCAACAAGGACGATCTGAGCGACGACCAGTGGGATCACATGGCCACCGTCGTTGGCTACATCAAACGCCATCTGTCCCAGGGCGGGCCGGATGACGACGTCGAAACCTCGGCGTGGCGCTATTCGCTGATGAACTGGGGCCACGATCCACTGAAGAAGGACGCATCATGAGTTCCGCCAAGAAAACTGATCCCGAACTGTGGGAAAAGGTCAAAGACGAGTACATGGAATCCGACAAGGGCGGTGACCCGGGCCAGTGGTCTGCCCGCAAGGCGCAATTGGCCGTGCAAGAGTACAAAAAGCGCGGCGGCGGCTACGAAGAGGACGGTCCGGATCAGGAAGACACTGATCTACACGAATGGACGGAAGAGGACTGGGGCACCAAATCGGGCGAGCAATCCGCCGACAGCGGAGAGCGCTATCTGCCCAAGAAGGTGCGCATGTTGTTGACCGAGGACGAATACGCCCGGTCTACGCAGAAGAAGAAAGACGGCGATGAACAATTCGTCGATCAGCCGGACGATGTGAAAGAGAAGGTATCCTACATTAAGGAAAACGGCCCGACGAAGGACATGCTGATGGAGAGGGCACAGGACCTCGACATCGAGGGGCGCTCGGACATGGATAAGGATGACCTGTTGCAAGCCATCGAAGACGCAACAGACGAAAACGGGCGCGGCAAAGGATCGGTTGCGGCGTTGGAGCAGAAGACCAAGGAAGAGCTTTACGACATGGCGCAAGACCGCGACATCGACGGACGGTCCGACATGTCCAAGGACGAATTGGTCGAAGCCTTGGCGCAAAGCTGACTTTTGCTCCGCACAGGTACATAATATCGTGCGTCGCGACCTGCGGCGCGCTTTTTCGTTTGCACTCTTGCGGGGCGCTATACCGCTTATCATATATCGAAACAGGAATGTATCGACGGAGGCAGATATGACCGGCAAGAAACTCACCTGTCTCGACTGCGGTCAGACCAATCGTGTTCCGGAAGACCGCCTGAACGCCGGTCCGAAATGCGGAACCTGCGGAACCGCCTTGATGCCCGGCAAGGCCATCGAAGTCGACTGGACCACATTGCAGAAGGCGGCCCGTACCGATGACGTTCCGCTAATCGTGGACTTCTGGGCGCCATGGTGCGGCCCGTGCCGGATGATGGGACCGGAGTTTTCAAAAGCTGCGGATACGCTGAAATCCCGCGCCCGGTTGGTCAAACTCAACACGCAGGACTTCCCGCAATCCGGGCAGACCTACGGTATCCGGGGCATCCCAACGATGATCCGGTTCGAACAGGGTCGTGAGGATGCGCGCCAATCCGGGGCCATGAGGGCCGAACAGATCGTCAACTGGGTTGGATAAACCCTACGACGCGAAGGCGCGCACCCGATTGCCGGGTGACGCGGAACTCAGTTCTTCCAGTTGGCCATCACGTCATAGCCATGTGGTTCAGGAGCCGCTTCGAGGTGGTCCGAGAACGCCCCCCAAAGCTCGCGGACTTTGTCGGCATTGGCGTCCGACGTGTCCTTATTCTCGGTGACCGAGATCACGTAACCGCTGCCGTCTTCATTCATGACATTGATGAATTCGTGCAGCCCGTTCATTCCCATGATCTGCGGTTTGAGCTGCTCCATCAGCGCCACCGCGGCATCTCGTGAATCGGCTTTCATTTTGTAATGTGTGACACGTGCAAACATGCGTCAGTCCCTCCCCTCGTTTTGTTAGAGGTGCAGCGCGCTCGTCACGTCTTGGATGTGGCGCCCGTCGCACCTTACGTTGACGTTAACACAAAACGCGTCACAGCGGGGATTTGTTTGCCGTGGCACGGCGCGCCCGGTCGACGCGCCGTCCGATCGGGCGGTTATGAACCGCCATCCGCATCACTGGGCAGGGCGACCGCAAGACGCGTCATCGCGCTGAGCTTGGTCAGACCGTCTTCCCCTGCTGTGACATATTCAAAGAGCACCCGGTCGCCGGTTCCGAGGTCGGCCGGGATTGCCATGTCTGAGGGCAATTCCCAGACGGTTTTGTCGGTCAAGACGATGATGTGGGCGTGGCGGTCAAAGGCGAGGATGAGGCCTTCGGTTTCGTCGGCAAAAGCTGCGGTGGCCGCCAGACCAAGGGCCGCAGAAAGCAGGAATGCGCGCATGGGCGTCGATGTCCAGATGAGGATGGCGCTCTCGGTGCGACCCGCACCTGCAGCCGCCGGACGGAGCCTCACGCCCGGATTGCGTGGGATTAGGGCTTTGCGCTGAGTCGCGCAACAGAAATGTTCGCGCAGTTGGAGGTAACTTAACGCGGGCTTTACGATGGTTGTGCGACGCCGAGGCATGTCGGCCTATCTGCGCCCACGCTGCCCCGGCGGGCGTATCTTTTTCACGGTCTGCCTCGCCCATCGCGGCAGCCGCCTGTTGCTTGACGAGATCGACATCCTTCGCGACGCCGTCCGCGTCACCCGCGCTCGCCGCCCATTCGAAATCGACGCGTGGGTCGTCCTCCCCGATCACATGCACGCCGTCTGGAGCCTGCCGGACGGCGATACCAATTACTCTGACCGCTGGGGCGCGATCAAATCCCGGTTCTCCAAGTTCGTGCGGTTGAAGCATGGCGGCGACATGGTGGGTTACAAACCCACCCTACATCAAAACGCGGCCGCCGCACGTAGGGTGGGTTTCCAACCCACCACAATCGCTCAAATGCGCGCCGCGAGAAGTCCCAGCCAAATCGCCAAAAAAGACGCCGGCATCTGGCAACGCCGCTTCTGGGAGCATCACATCCGCAACGAGGCCGACTACGCTGCACATGTCCGGTACTGCTGGATGAACCCTGTCAAACACGGGTTGGTCGCCGGGCCCGCCGATTGGCCGTATTCATCTATCCATCGCGACATTCAGCGCGGCATGGTCGATCCTGAATTCACGGGCAAGACCGTTTGGGGCAAATGCAGCTAACCTGCGTAGGGTGGGTTTCTAACCCACCAGTCATCCTCCATGAGAGTCGAATAAGGTGGATAACAAACCCACCCTACATTTACCGCACAAACTTCTTGAACTTCACGCGCTTCGGCTCCACCGCATCCGGTCCCAGACGGCGCTTCTTGTCTTCCTCGTAGTCCTCGAAGTTTCCCTCGAACCACTCCACATGCGCGTCGCCCTCGAACGCCAGAATATGCGTGCAGAGACGGTCGAGGAAGAAGCGGTCGTGGCTGATGACCACGGCGCACCCGGCAAAGTTTTCGATCGCGTCTTCCAACGCGCGGAGGGTTTCGACGTCCAGATCGTTGGTTGGTTCGTCCAACAGCAGTACGTTGCCGCCCTCTTTCAACAGGCGTGCCATGTGAACACGGTTGCGTTCACCACCCGACAGCAGACCCACCTTCTTCTGCTGGTCGCCGCCTTTGAAATTGAAGGCCGAGCAATAGGCGCGGGAATTCATCTGCGCGTCCCCAAGCTCGATGATCTCGGCACCGCCGGAAATCGACTCCCAAACGGTGGCGTCTTTCTCAAGATCATCGCGCGACTGGTCGACATAGGCGAGCTGTACGGTGTCGCCGTACGAAACGTCCCCTTCGTCCGGTTGCTCCTGTCCTGTGAGCATCTTGAACAGCGTCGATTTACCGGCCCCGTTCGGGCCGATCACGCCGACAATGCCACCGGGCGGTAGGGAAAAAGACAGGTCCTCGATCAAGAGCTTGTCGCCCATCGCCTTCTTCAAGCCATTGACTTCAATAACTTTCGAGCCAAGCCGCGGGCCGTTGGGAATGATGATCTGCGCACGACCGACCCGTTCGCGTTCCGACTGGTTCGCCATCTCGTTATAGGCCTGAATCCGCGCCTTCGACTTCGCCTGCCGCGCCTTCTGCCCCTGCCGCATCCATTCCAGTTCGCGCTCAAGCGTTTTCTGCTTCGCCTTGTCCTCGCGCGCCTCCTGTTCGAGCCGCTTGGCCTTCTGTTCGAGCCAGCTGGAGTAGTTGCCCTCGTAAGGAATGCCGCGCCCACGGTCGAGTTCGAGGATCCAGCCGGTGATATCGTCGAGGAAATAGCGATCGTGCGTGACGATCAGGATTGTACCTTTGTATTCAATAAGATGGTTCTGTAGCCACGCGATGGTCTCGGCATCCAGGTGGTTGGTCGGTTCGTCCAAAAGCAGCATGTCCGGCGCTTCAAGCAGCAGCTTGCAGAGCGCCACGCGACGCTTTTCACCGCCTGAGAGCGTGCTCACCGCCGCCTCGTCCGGTGGGCAGCGCAGTGCTTCCATTGCAACGTCGATCTGAGCGTCGAGATCCCACAAGTTGTTGGCGTCGATCTCATCCTGGAGCGCCGCCATCTCGTCAGCGGTCTCGTCAGAGTAGTTCATCGCCAACTCGTTGAAACGGTCGAGCTTGGCCTTCTTCTCGGCCACGCCCAGCATGACATTTTCGCGGACGTTCAGGCTATCGTCGAGCTGCGGCTCCTGCGGCAGATACCCGACCTTCGCACCTTCGGCGGCCCAGGCTTCGCCGGTGAAGTCCTTGTCCAGCCCAGCCATGATCCGCATGAGTGTCGATTTACCCGCTCCGTTGATGCCAACGACACCGATTTTCACGCCGGGAAGGAAGTTCAGGTGGATGTTTTCGAACGTCTTCTTGCCGCCGGGATAGGTCTTGGAGACCCCGCTCATGTGGTAAACGTACTGGTAGGAAGCCATGGTCACGGTCCTTTGAAACTGGATTTGGCGGAGGGATACACGCGGTGGCGGGGCCGTGCAATCGGACTTGGCGTGCTCAGGTGGCGGGCGGGTCGTTGATGCCGTCGACCCAGACCATCGGTTCGTAGTCGGCGGGATTCACGCCGTCGATCGCCCCCAGGTTCAGACCGAATTCCCTGGGGTTCGACCGGCGCTTGTGGTGCGTGTAGATCCCGCATGTCTTGCAGAAGAAATGCTGCGCCGTATGCGTGCCGAAACTGTAGAGCGTCAGGTTTTCTTCACCTTTCACCACATGCAGGTCTCCTTCGGCAATCGACACGTTCGGCGCTGCGCGGCGGCGACAGAAGGTGCAATCGCATCGACGCGCCGAGGCGAGGTCCTCGCGCAGAATGGCCTCCAACTCGACCGCGCCGCAATGACAGGATGCCTTGATGCGCTGTGTCATTTCCGGCGGACCTTCGGGATACGACTGCGCGGACCGCTGCGTGGGATGCGGGATTGGACGGTTGGATAGGTTGCCTCGGGATGCGGCGGATGCCCTTCGGTGCTGGTCCAGTATTGCGGCCCTCCAAGGCGCAGCCAGAGCGGAATAGTGAGCACCAACCCGATCACAAACCCGCCGACATGGGCCCAATAGGCCACGCCGCCTTCGTCAGAAGGGCTGCCGAACCCGCCAAAGACCTGCATCGCGAACCAGAGGCCCAGCATGATCCAGGCTGGGATGGGCAGGATTTTGAAGAACACGATGAAGAAGATGAAGATATCGACCCGCGCTTTGGGAAAGAGAAGGAGATAGCCTCCCATCACACCGGCGATGGCCCCGGACGCGCCGACGGTGGGCACCTGCGATCCGGGCGCGCTGATGTAATGAATGAACCCGGCCCCGAGGCCCGCCGCGAGATAGAACAGCGTGAAACCGACATGCCCCATCTCGTCTTCCATGTTGTCCCCGAAGATGAAGAGGAACAGCATGTTGCCCAACAGGTGCATGATGCTGCCATGCAGGAACATCGAGGTGAAGAAGCCGCTGAAGCCAAGCCCTTCGTTTACCAGCGCAGGGATCAGGGCGTAGTCGAAATAAACCTGCATGATCGCGCGCTCGTCCTGCATCAGCGGCCAATAGCTGAGGAAGATCAGGACATTCGCGGCGATCAAGATGTAGGTGACGAAAGGCGTACGGCCGGACGGGTTGTGATCTCGGATGGGAAACATGATCCGACAGTTGGCCCAAAGGCGCGGCGCGTCAAGCCGCGCCGCCCAGTAGCTGTGCGTTTCCACCCGATGCGGTCGTGTCCACGCACACATGGCGTTCAGAACACGCATGTCCAACGTCCGGCATTCCCGTCACGAGTGGCAGGATTGGTCCATTACGCGCGGCGAGCGCTGTGCGCAAAGCACGCGCGTCTGTCGGGTCGCCCCACCAGATCACGCCGGACAGAGGCGCGAGGTCTTTGAGCCAGTGCGGATCGATCGCCCCATCGCTTGTCACCGCGATCCCTCCAAGGTCTGAAATGGCCTTGGACTGCACCGCCGCCGCGTCCGTCCCGGGGCCGAGGCAGAGTACCGGCCCGCGCGGGGACGTCGTGAGCACATTGGATTCACCCGTCGGTCCTGGCAGTGAGACACTGTGTTGAGCCACGCGCTTTCCGTCACCGCGAAGAGCCTTTTCCAACCGATCCTTGCTATCAACCATTGTCCAGTCCACGTGCGACGCATCGACCGGATACGCCCTGAAGCGATCAAGGTAATGCGGACCTCCGGCCTTGGGTCCGGTGCCCGACAGGCCTTCGCCGCCAAAGGGTTGGCTGCCGACGATGGCGCCAATCTGATTGCGGTTGACGTAGATGTTTCCGGCCTCGACCCGCTCTGACAGATGCTGCACACGGTCGTCGATGCGGGTGTGCAGGCCGAAGGTAAGGCCATAACCCGTGGCGTTGATGGCGTCTGCCACTGCGTCGATGTCCTTCGCCTTAAAGGTTGCGACATGCAGGACAGGGCCGAAAATCTCCCGTTCCATATCAGCGATGCTGTTCACGCGGATAAGGGTCGGGGGCACGAAATACCCGGTTTTGGGTGCTGACACTTGATGCAACACCCGTCCATCGCGAGCGGCTGTTTCGATATACGTCTGGATATCCGCGCGCGCCTCTTCATCGATCACGGGGCCAACATCGGTCCCATAAACCCACGGATCGCCAAGCATCAGCGCATCCATAGCGCCGGTCAACATTTCAAGGAAACTCTGCGCAATGTCGTCTTGGATATACAGGCAGCGCAGCGCTGAACAGCGCTGACCGGCGGATTGAAAGGCGGATTCGATGATGGCCTGCACGGCCTGTTCCGGAAGCGCTGTGCTGTCCACAATCATCGCATTGAGCCCGCCGGTTTCCGCGATGAACGGCGTGCCCGGGTCAAGATGGTCCGCAATACTTCGATGAATAACCTGCGCGGTTTCCGTTGAGCCGGTAAACGCGACACCGGTCACTTTTGGATTGGATGTCAGCGCAGCACCAATGTCGCCCGCGCCGGGCAGAAGCTGCAGGGCGGTCCTTGGCACGCCCGCGTCGTGCATCAAGGCAACGGCGCGATCCGCGATCAACGGCGTCTGTTCCGCCGATTTGGCAAGCACCGCATTGCCAGCGGCAAGCGCCGCCGCAATCTGGCCGGTGAAAATGGCCAGAGGAAAATTCCAGGGGCTGATACACGCAAACACACCGACCGGCGGCGCACCATCGGATCGGGCCGCATAGTAGCGCAGGAAGTCCACGGCTTCGCGAAGCTCTGCCACTGCATCCTGATGCGTTTTCCCCGCCTCGCGTGCGAGAAGGGCGAAAAGTTCACCAAAATGCGTTTCATAGAGGTCCGCCGCACGGTTTAGGACAGCGCTCCGCGTACTTGCGTCTACACTCCAGGCCTTCGCCGCGGAACAGGCAGCAGTGACCTGATCGACGGTGGCCCATTCAACTGTGCCGACGACATCGTCCGGTCGCGCAGGGTTCGTAATGGACTGCGTCTGGCCGGAACCGGATGCATCCGTGGACAGCCGAGGTGTCGCCGCCCACTGCGCCGTTGCAAAAGGTGCGCGTGCCACTTCGATCTTCTGTCGGGTCGGACGATGCGTCAGGTCCCATCCTTCAGAATTCGGTCTCTCCGGGGCGAACAACTCTGGCCCGGTGGGCAGGTGGACAGTGGAGGTCTGGCTGAAAGGGTCAGCCGCCACCTCTTTTGCTGGAACATCGGTATCGACAATCTGATTGACGAAGGAACTGTTGGCCCCGTTTTCGAGCAAGCGGCGGACGAGGTAGGCCAGTAGATCGCGATGTGCGCCCACTGGGGCATAGATACGACAGCGCGTGCCTTCGCGGTCCTTGACGATATTGTGCAGGCTTTCGCCCATGCCGTGCAGGCGCTGGAATTCAAACGCGGTCTTGTCCTTGGCCATATGCAGAATGGCCGACACGGTATGGGCGTTGTGGGTCGCGAACTGCGGATAAATGCGATCGGTCATCCCCAGAAGTCTGCGCGCATTGGCGATATAGCTGATGTCGGTGTGGTGCTTGGCGGTGAAGACAGGGAAACCGGGCAAACCGGCCACTTGGCCGCGCTTGATTTCGGTGTCCCAGTACGCCCCTTTGACGAGGCGCACCATAATCTTGCGGTCCAGCCGCTCGGCCAGATCGTGCAGCCAGTCGATGACATTCCCCGCGCGCTGCGCGTAGGCCTGCACGACGACGCCGAACCCGTTCCAGCCCTTCAAGGACGGCTCCGAGAGGACCTCTTCAATGACGTCGAGTGAAAGTGACAGACGGTCCGCCTCTTCCGCGTCCACGTTAAGACCAATACCAGCAGAGCGCGCAAGTTGTGCCAGTGTCCGCAGCCGGGGAACAACCTCCGCCAAGACCGTGTCGCGCTGCATCTCTTCGTATCTTGGATGCAGGGCGGAAAGCTTGACCGAGATGCCGGGATTGTCGCGGATGTCCTTCGAGGTGGCCGCCTCCGCAATTGCACTGATCGCGCGGGAATAGGACAGGTGATAGCGACGCGCGTCCGCTTCGGTGCGCGCGGCTTCGCCAAGCATGTCGTAGGAATAGGTGAACCCACGTGCCTCGGTTTTGGCGGCGCGGGACATGGCGGTCTGAATCGTTTCCCCCAGGACGAATTGTGCACCCATCTCTTTCATCGCGCGACCGACTGCGGTGCGGATGACGGGCTCCCCCAGCCGCTTGATCGCGCCGCGAAGATGGCCAACGGGACCTGGTTCTTCGTCCTGAAGCACTTTACCGGTGAGCATCAGTGCCCAGGTCGATGCATTGACGAGGGGCGATGTGCTGGCGCCAAGGTGGCTTGCCCAGTCGGATGGTGCGATCTTGTCTTCGATAAGCGCGTCGATTGTCGCGGCGTCCGGCACGCGGAGCAAAGCCTCTGCCAGGCACATGAGCGCGATACCTTCATCGGTCGACAGACCGTATTCGCTCAGAAAGACATCCATCAAGCCGGGATGCGCATCTTCCCGGATTGCAGTCACCAACCGCTCCGCCTCTGCGCTGATTTCGTCGCGATCGGCCGTGGTCAAAGCGGCGAAGTCCCGAAGCGAACTGAGCGTTTCATGCTCGTCCGCATAAGTGTTGGCATCAATTCTTGTGCGCAGATCAGGTGTCGCGTCGCGTGGCATGGCAATCTCCGGTGATATACCCTAGAATATCACTGAAAATGCGGGATGAACGCCGGTTCACTGCGGTTAAGGCGCGACTTTGTACTGAAATTAACGGGAATGACGGGACAAGTGAACACAATTGATTTGGACGGGTTTGACACGGCGATTCTGCAAGAGCTTGCCCGGGACGGCCGGATCTCGATCACAGAGCTCTCGCGACGGATCGGCTTGTCCAAATCGCCGACACAAGCGCGTTTGCGAAGGCTTGAAGAAGCCGGGGCGATCCGCGGCTATCGTGCGCTGCTAGATCCCATTCGCTTGGGCCTCGACCACATCGCTTTTGTCGAGGTGAAGATGACCCACACACGCGAGGCTGCTTTGGCCGAGTTCAACGAGGCACTTGCCAAGATCCCCGAGATTGAACAGGCGCATCTGATCGCGGGTAACTTCGATTATCTTCTGAAGGTTCGCACCGCGAACATGCGCAGTTATCGCAGAGTGCTGGCCGAGAAGATCTCGACACTTCCGCACGTCGCGTCCACCTCCACCTACGTGGCGATGCAGGCCGTCAAAGAGGATGGTTTCGGGAACGTGACTTGACCGTCCCGGCGCGCCATGGCCCAATTGACGCATGCGATTTTTCCTGACCATCCCATTCCTCGTCTCCGCCCAACTTGCGGTGGCCGATGGCTGTCCCGTCGCCCCGGATCACGAAGCAACGCTCGATAGTCTCTATGCCGAGATCCAAACCGCGCCGAACCAGATGGTGGCGCGAGGCATCTCGAACCAGATGTGGGAACTGTGGCTGGAAGCGCCCGACGAGCCGTCGCAGATGATGCTCGACGCGGGCCTACGCGCGTTGCGCGTCGGAGACTATCTGCGCGCGTTGGATCAGTTGAACAAGCTTGTGTCCTACTGTCCCTTTTACGCCGAAGGCTACAACCAGCGGGCCTTTGTCCGGTACCTTAGCGGTGATTTCGAGGCAGTGCTCCCCGACCTTGACCAAGCTCTTGACATCAACCCACGGCACACGGGTGCCCTGACCGGAAAAGCGCTGACCCTGATGGCGCTGGACCGGGGCGACGAAGCGCAAGCCGTTTTGCGCGATGCGGTTGCATTGAACCCATGGCTCAGCGAGCGGGCGCTGCTGATCGAGCCGGAAGGTGATCCGCTCTGATCTGCGGGACTGCGCTGCGCTGACCAACACCGTCCAAACGGATTGTTTTCATCCGCCCACCTCGCTAGGGATATCGCAGTGCGGGCGTGATGGAATGGTAGACATATCGGACTTAAAATCCGAAGGCCTTAGCGCCGTGTGGGTTCGAGTCCCACCGCCCGCACCAATAAGTTGTTCGCCAACGTTGACCTGTGTCGCCCTTTCAGGCCAGATGCCCATGAGAAAAAGGGCATTGGTGTCCACAGGCGTTCACGCGCGTCCGTGGCCATCACCCTCCAAGACGGGGGGCTGGCTGGGGGGCTGGCATGAAAAACACGCTGACCGCGATAGCGATCAAGAAGGCAGGCGACGGCAAACTCTTCGACGGTGGCGGACTGACGCTGGTGAAAAAGAATGGCTCTGGAAAATGGGTGTATCGCTACACACACCTTGGAAAGCGCCGGGAAATGGGGCTGGGCGCTTGGCCGACCGTCGGTCTGGCCGATGTGCGTACGGCGCGCGATGGATGGGCGCAAGTGCTTGCGTCGGGACGCGACCCGATCACAGTACGGTCAGATCAAGAGGCGGAAGCCATCGCCTAGCGCGACAGGAGCGATCCTACGTTTGCAGAGCTCGTGGACATCGTATTCGAGGCAAAGAGAGACGGTTTACGAGGGGGTGGGACGCGCGGACGCTGGCGCAGCCCGCTGGACCGATTCATGATCCCGAAGCTTGGAAATATGCATGGATCGGAAATCACGGCGCGGGATGTGTCCGACGCGCTCAAGCCAATCTGGCGCACAAAGCACCCCACTGCAGAGAAGGCGATTCAACGCACGCGCATTGTGCTTCGCTCTGCCAAGCGCATGGGGTTTCCGACCGATCCCGATGTGGTGGACAGCGCCCAAGAGATACTTGGGATCGTCAACCACGTGGTCGAGCACTCGGCGCATGTCCCGTGGCTGGACATACCCGATCTCTATTCGAACCTTCCAAACACTGTTGCTGGAGCCTGCAATCGCTGGCTCATTTTGACCGGGACCCGCATGATGGCTGGTCGCGGCGCAAGGGTGCCGGAGGTTGCAGACGATGTGTGGACGGTTCCTGCGGATCGCATGAAGGGCAAGGAGGGGCTGGTCGCGGACTTCCGCGTTCCGTTGTCAGAACCAGCAATGGAGATCGTCGAGCGTGCGCGGGAGTTTGGGCAGGACCACATCTTTCCATCGTTGCGCGGTCATGGTCCGATCACGGACGCCGCGGTCGAGAAGTGCTTGCGTCAGATGAAGGTGGGCGGCACGCCGCACGGGTTTCGGACCTCGTTTCGAACCTGGGCGCAGGACATGGGGGTGTCATTCGACGTGGCGGAGGCGGTGCTTTCGCATACGGTAGGCAACAAAGTCACCCGCGCCTATGCGCGCTCCGACCTTCTGGATCAGCGTCGCATCGTCATGGACGCCTGGGCGCGGTTCGTGACGGGCCAAGAGACGGTGCAATTACAGCGGGACGGCAACGTCATTCCAATGCAGCCGCACTAGCGCAGACGCCGACGGCGCAACGTGCCAATGGTTTTCCATCTTGAACCTGTTATTCCGATGTGCCGCTGTTTGGACGATAACGATACCAAACCTGAGGCGATCCGGGCGGAAACCGGACTTTCGCTACGGTTGCAGCTAGCTCATCACATCATCTCGAGAGCAGCCATTCATGTTTGGTCTTGATCTGTGCTCAAACGAGGTGAATATCTGGGCCCATGTAGTTAATTCAGAAAAACGATATATCATTCCACTAGCCAGGGTTTCAAAAGCCACTTTAGCGTTTGTGAAGCAACTTGCTTAAGTTTAGTTCGAATATGATCTGTTTAAAACAGCATTGAAATTCTCTTACGGCTGCCGGACCATAGTGGCGAATTGCCGTGGAGAGACTTAATTTGGACGCCGCTAACCGGAATTCTGTTGCATGTTCAGGCGTCGACCGCAATCGAGGACGTTACGTGGTGAAACGGTGGGCCCAACCAAGCCACCACGCTTGCACGGAACGAGCCTGCCGCGCCAGAAGGGATGACTCTTTCGTCCCTTCCTTTCCGGCGTGCTCTATCCGAGCGGTTTCTCTGGTGGCGACGAAAACCTGGCGGGTATGTCCTCTGCGCAGCGCGTATCCCTGCGCGAAAGCGATTTCGAAACGGCTTCTGGCTCGTCAGTGACACCGGAAAGTCTGTCGACTTTTTATACCACGATCTGGGTGATGGTACAACGTTCGACTTGTACTGGGAGAGTGATGGCAAGCGCAGACGCCTGCACGATCTGGAAGGCGTCGGATTTTCACCCGACGGAAGGTTTCTTTTGACCCTGAGTGACGAAGGCAGGGACTCCAAGCTCGTCCAAAACGAAATCGGCTTGCGCAGTAGAACGCTCGGGAAAGCATCGGTCCCCGCGCGTTGGTGCTGCTTGAAGAGGGTCGCTAGCGCCGGATCAGCTTGATGATCAGAAGCAAAATAATTGCCCCCAACAGCGGTGAGAGGATTGCCGCGATAGTGTTCCCACCAAAGGTCAGACCAAGTGCCGGAAACACGAAGCTGGCCAGTATCGATCCGCCGATGCCAATCAGAACATCTTTCAGCAGCCCCGATCCGGAGCCTTTCACGATCATGCTGGCCAACCAGCCGACGATCGCGCCAATGACGATGGCAATGCCAAGCCCGATCACAAGCCCCATGCCTGCGCCGATGGCTTCAGCGGTTTGTTCCTGCGCGAAGCCGGGGGATGCCGTCAGAGCAGCAGTGACGACATAAAGGCCTTTAAGATCACGTCTCATGTTTGGCTCCTTGTGTTATTTTACGGCTCGGTTGCCCAGAAAACGGCAGATTGCCGACAGCAGAACCAAATTGATCAACGGCGCCAAAGCCGCCAGCCAAGGCCAACTGCCTTCGGGGGCCGCGTCGATCAATCGGTTCCATGGCAAGCCGAGTGGCATCAAAAAGATGCCGGACAAGGGATCACGTTCTTGTCCGAAAAGCCCAAACTGACCGATCAGCAGCACCACAATGGCAAAGACCCAAAGCGCTGCGAACAAGCCAACAACGATTTTGCAGAGTTTCATTGGATTGTCGCCTTCACCTCTGACGTCACAACGTGCCCTCGTTCGTCAAAGAGGTAATGTCGGCGGTTGTTCCGTCGCTATAGCCAATGCAGCTCCAGCGTGCGCGCTGTGGGCCGACGCCTACGATCACCGTGGTTCCTGCTTGCGAAAACTCGGACGACATCAAAACGACGTCTGGATTGTTGGTCGATCTTGTTACGTCACGAAGACAAGCTTGCTCTTCGACGGAAGGCATGGAG
Organism: Marivita hallyeonensis; assembly: GCF_900129875.1. Classification (GTDB taxonomy): domain Bacteria; phylum Pseudomonadota; class Alphaproteobacteria; order Rhodobacterales; family Rhodobacteraceae; genus Marivita; species Marivita hallyeonensis. The sequence continues at coordinate 483,555 of NZ_FQXC01000001.1, forward strand.
GACGACGCGCCTCCGGTGTCTTCTACACAGGCACCAAGGGCCAAAAGGGCACTCAGGCTTGCAAACAGCTTGTGAGATTGGGTCATTTTCGTCGCCCGGTACTGTTGAAGGGGGGGTCATTCAATCCCGATAATCAGATTGTAACTCTGTTCCGAACCGGTCCGGTTGATCACTTCGATAACGTGGTCGCCGGACTGCCAGAGCTGCCCACGATATTCGAGGTCACCGCCGGTGCGCTCCAAAAGGAACGATCCGTCCGGATTAAAGATTTGATAGTCGAGCGTTGGACCATCTGCGGCGACGCGCGCGTGTAGGTCTTGTTCCGCAGCAGCTCCGATTACGTATTGCCGCGATGCGCCCGGTGCCAAAGTGTCGCTCAACTCGGTGCCCGAGGTACCAGCGTCAAATCTGACCTGTACGCGATCAGACGACCCGGCCATCGCACCGCCACCATCGTCCATCGCGCTCTCAATGCTCAATTCCGCGACCGTTCCGTCGGAGTAGGCAAGGCACCGCCATGTCGTTCCGCCGAGATCGCGCAACATGACCAGTGTCGCGGCCTCGGAAAACTCTGAACTCAGCACTTCACCTGACTGACCATCCGGACCACCGACGACCCTGAGCTGATCAATACAGCCGTCAATCGCTTCCTGCTCTGCAGCGAACATCGGGCTTGCGACAATCACCAAAGCGACCGCAGAAGCGGTAAGGCCATTGTATGCCATGTCTGAACTCCTTTGATTGGCTGTTTCAAAGCGTAGCGACGGATTCAAATTCCAGCAAGTGTACACTTCTGGGTTGAGGGGTCGTCAAACTTCGGTATCGTTGACCCTAGGGAAAAAGGAGTGCCCCTATGAAACGAGCCACAAAAATATCTGTCGTAGCGATTGTTTCTTTAACTGCCTGTGTCGAGCAAAGCGTGCCCGTGGGCCAGCCAGCGGTCGGCAGCAGCAGCGACCTTTCCGCGTTTGAGGGTGCCCGCGCAGGTCAGGCCGAAATGGGTATTCAGAACCTTGGATACGAACTCATCCGGACCGAAGGTTTGACGGTGTTCTGGTTCAACCGCAGCACGGGTGCCTGCGCACGCATAATGACCTCTGAAGGCCGCTATTCCGATGTGACCATGCTCCCATCGGGTGATTGTTGATGTGTCCATACCAGTAAAGCCAGGTTCAAATAGCTAAAGGAAAACCAATGAAAAATGTTCTTGCTGTCTCCGCGTTCCTCGCTCTCTTGGCAGGATGCGTCCAAGAGCAGCCCTTCACGACAGAGGCCGATATTTCGGAATCCAACCGCGCATCCGAATGTCCGGTGGACGTGACTGAAGCGGATCGGGAAAACTACCCCGCATGTAATTGATCGGACTGCTGTTTCAGGCGGCACAGATACGCTAGCCGACAAGACCAGAAGCTGAATCTGCCATGGAAGTCTGTCAGCTTATCGCAGGAATCGTTGGGGCAGTTTACCTCGTTGTCCTGTCGCTACTCCTGACCGACTCTTTTTGGCTTTGGTCAGGAGTAAAAGCAATTAGGTCATCGTTGCCCATGCATGATTGCGAATTGAGGCAGCTGCCGAGGTTAGGTTATGCGCTCCAGTCGGACGTTGGAATTGGCTGAATCCTACCTCTCCAAAGTCGAGTGAAATTGCTCTTCCAAAGGTTGAGGCACCGCCCGTTTGAAAGGTCGAGGAACACACCATGCGACACAGGTTCATATTAGCCATTGGGGCAAGTCTCATTGCCAGCGCTTCAGTTGCGCAAAATGGGCCAAGCTCGGTTGAAGGAATCGTTTCTTCCGAAAGCTTTATCTTTCAGCCGCAATACTGGCCAAATCCGTCCGTGGGCCTTCTGGATGCCACAGGGTTTGTTGCCGGTGACTTTGACCGTTTCGTTCCAGCCAATGACCAAGTGCTTGGACGGTTCACCGACCCGCTTTTCACTGGGGAAGGGCGCTACCGGATCGACCTTCCCATCGTCCCGCCCGGGGGACGACTTGACCTGAACCGGGACGGCAGGCCCGCGTTGGGTATTTTTACGCTGATTTCCGCTCCAAACCTGTCCGCCGACAGCTATTTGGAACAGCTTGAACAATTTGGCGGTCTCTTCTCGATTCTGATCGACCAGCAAACCGGTGCCATAGAAACCGGTTCGCTGTTGCTGTTCTCGGAGGACGGCGCGGAGACCTTTCCGTCCGCATGGGGCGACGATGGCATATGGTTCTCGGACGACGACCCGCAACAGGTCGTGCCACAAGGTTGGTCGGTCGCGAGATTGGACGCTGAGGGGGGCGTCACGCTCGAGACTGATCCGCGTCCGGAGATCAACACGATCGAAGCGGCGGATGCGGCGTCTCCCGACTTCTCCAGTCTAGGCTACGTGGAGGCGTTCGATGCGCTGATCGACCATTTGCGGACGCACTACGCCTACACCGAATTTCGGGGTATCGATTGGGATGCGGTCTCTGCTCGCTATCGTCCAGAAATGGAGGCTGCGGCGGATGCCGATGACGCAGGCGGCTTCTACCTCGCTTTGAACGCTATGGCCCTGTCTTTCGAGGACACACATACCGCAGTCAGTGCAGGTTTTCTGAACGAAGCGATCAATTCTGCCAAGCAGGAGGCCGAACTGTCTCAGTTTGGCGCGGGCGTCGGTGCCGAAGCTTTGGTCGTGTCTGACCCCGATGCGGGAATTCTGCCCGGCGACATGATCTTGGTCAGCAGGGTTGCTGAAGACTCTCCCGCTGAAGAGGCTGGTTGGACGGAAGGCACTGAAATCCTTGAGATCAACGGTATGCCCGCGCGCGAATACCTTGCGACATTGCCTTTGATCGAGGCGACGGGTGTCGCTGAATTGCAGCCCTATCTGAGAGCGCCGCGGTTGTTCAGCTTTCCTGACGGCGCAGAGGTTTCTTTCACTTTCCGCAATCCCGACGAACAGGATGCTCAGACCGTTCAATTGACGGCGGGCGACTTCTTCTTGCCCTTCGAGATGTCGGAACCCGACACGTCCACAATGCCGATCGATTTCTCGTCTGTCGGTGGCGTGGCCATTGTCTCTTGGCGGAACTTCTCGGATCACATGCTGTCAAAGATCGCCGTGCTGGAAGAGGCGCTTCAGATCGAATCCGAGACCGGCAGTACCGGCATGATCCTTGACCTGCGCGGCAACGGGGGCGGATTGGTCGAACTTTACGAGGTCATGGCGTCCTACTTCTTTACCGAAGACAATCCCATGCCCGAACAGCCCTTCGATACATGGGGGTACGATGCAGAAGCGGGTGCATTCGTCAGACTTATGTCGACGGATCGCACGCTCTATTCACCGCGCGCGGATTTGGCGTTCACAGGCCCGTTGGTCATTCTGATCGACCAGGGCTGTGCCAGTTCCTGCGAATATTTTACCCAGCATCTTCAGCTTCTCGATCGCGCAACTGTTGTGGGCCAGCATGCCTCTCTTGGAGCGGGCGGGTTCATTGACCGGATTAATATGCCGGCGGAGATTTCGTTTCAGTACACGGCGATGCGCACAACCTTCCCCAACTCGGACGAGCCGAACCTTGAGGCTCGGGGCGTCATCCCCGATGTCCGTGTGCCAGTCACGCTTGAAACGCTTGCTGCCGTCCGCAATGGCGAGGACCCGGTGATGGACGCGGCGTTTAACGTCATAGCCGCGCTGTCTGACCCCCGCCTTAAGCTGACGGCCACGCCGTGGGTTTGGACCATGTCCGCTACGGCAGATCTCGAAGAAGTCGAGATTGATGCGCCCGAGAAATACGAAGTCACATTCTCTGAAGATGGCAGCTACGCACTGCAGGCGGATTGTAACCGTGTCACTGGAAATTGGACGCTTGAGGATACAATGCTGACGATGACGCCGGGCCCGGCGACTCTCGCCCTCTGTCCAGAGCCATCGAAAGGCGAAGCGTTCGCGCGCATCATGGCGTCTTCGAACGCTGTCGATTTCAACGGGAACGATCTGTTCATCATCGTGGAGGGCGACGACTACCGAGTGTTGCAGTTGGAAGCTGTCGAGTAGAGACGCTGTTCCACCGTCCGCGTGGGACGCGGCTTACGCAGATCGCGCGACCCGAAAGCCGATATTGCCCGCGCTGCTGTCGGGTGAATTGGCACTGCGCGCGGCAACCCGGTAGCGGTTGCAATAGCTGTCATGGCAGAGGTACGACCCACCCCGCATGACCCGGTTTTCTCCGGTGGAAGGACCTTGCGGGTTGAGCGGCGATGACAGGGCGTAGGCGTGTGGTGAAAACCAGTCGGCGCACCATTCCCATACATTGCCCGTCATTTCATACAACCCAAACCCATTTGGGGGAAAACTGCGCACAGGGCAGGGGCCGATCCATCCGTCATCTCCGGTGTTCTGTTCGGGAAACTGCCCCTGAAAGACGTTCATCATGTGCCGCCCTTCCGGTTCGCGGTCATCGCCCCAGGGATAGCGCGCCTGAGCGATTCCGCCTCGTGCGGCGCATTCCCATTCCGCCTCCGTCGGCAATCGGGTTCCGGACCATGCACAAAACGCAACTGCGTCTGTCCAGCTGACATGGACAACCGGATGGTCCGAACGGTCGTCTATGTCGCTTTCCGGTCCTTCCGGATGTCGCCAGCACGCGCCCTCGACCTCTCTCCACCAGGGGGCCGAGCGTACGGCGCGGGTCGGCGGGTGATCGTCTGCCAACAAACCCGCAAAGACGAACGAACTGCCCAAGGTCTCTGCCGTCGTCACGTGGTTGGTTGCGGCGACAAAGCGCGCGAACTCCGCATTCGTCACCGTGGTTGGCGCAATGTCATACGCGGGCAGTGCAACCAGATGCGGTGGGCCTTCGCCATCCTCTGGATAGCCCTCCGCATCATCCGTCCCCATAACGAATTCACCCGCCGGAATGCGGACCAACTCCGGCACATCACCTGTCGTGGACACCGTGGAAGAGGTCTGGTCCCTTGTGCCGCCCGCCGGTCGTGAAGGTGCACAACAGTGGCCGTCAGTCACGGGCCAGAAGCGCGTGGAACTCGCGTTCAAGGTCAAGCTCGGGCTTGCCGCTCACATCCACGGCAACGAACCGAATGTCCCCACCGGTAAAGCGGTTGGGTGGCTGGTAATCGGGGCTCACCGGATCGGCGCTGTCCCATCCGATACACAACCCATCGCCCGAGAGCGTGAACTTGCCCGGCTGTGTGCGCATCGTCCCCTCGGCGACGGTCTGCCCACCCACCCGAAGGCTCATCTTGCCGTTGGCCACGTATGTCGGCTCTTCATGGGTTTTCTCGAACACCATCCCAACGGCGACGTTTCCTTCAGGCAGCGGGTCTGGCGACACCAGTCTTTGTTCTTCGATCCCGAGGAAATTGTAGACGTAGTGCAGATGCCCGTCCTTCACGTACAGCGAATGGCCGCCAAAGCGCGAGCCATGGGCAAAGATCACGCCAGACACATCCTTGGTCAGGTTCTCAAGCTCGGCACCAATCGCAAAGGACCGCCCGCGGATATTAACGGCGACCGATTCCGGCACGGCCGAGGTGCCGGGCTTGTAGACGTAGCGATCCCGCTCTTCAGGACCGGGACGCCACAAGGTGAGTTGCTCTCGGGCCGTGCGGTCATCAAGCGGCAGGACGTCATTGGCCTCGGCTTCGCGCATCCAGACGTCCACCAGTTCCTTGACCTTTTCTGGGTTCTCGGCAGACACATCATGGCATTCGGTCCTGTCCGTTGCGATGTGGTAAAGCTCCCAGTCATCCTTGTCGAAATGGCCGGCACCCGTCAGGGCCCCGTGTTTGGCCACGGCTTTCCAGCCTTCATGGTAGATCGCCCGCGTACCAAGCATCGCATAATACTGGGTCTTGCGCGCATCCTCTGCCTCGGCTGCTTCAATGGCAGAGAGCATGGATACCCCGTCCAGATGCGATTGCGGGACACCGCCGATCTTGTCAGGGTTGTTGATGCCGACCATGTCGAGGATCGTGGGCATCACATCGACCGCGTGAAAGTACTGGTGCCGGATTTGCCCGGCCACTGGTCCCATGGATTTGCCATGGGTCACGATGCACATGTCTGCGATCCCACCTTCGAGAGAGTAGCGTTTGAACATCTTGAACGGCGTGTTGAAGGCCCAGGCCCAGCCGGTGGGATAATGGTTATACGTGTTCGGACCACCAAGCTCGTCCAGCTTGGACAGGTTTTCCTGCAGGTCGTCGGGCCAATTGTTGAAGAACTTGTTCTCGTTGACCGATCCATCGGGTGTGCCTTCTCCGCTGGCCCCGTTATCGGACACGGCAACAAAGATCGTGTTTTCCAACTGCCCGGTCTCTTCAAGATAGTCGAGCAGGCGTCCGATCTGATGATCTGTATAGCTCAGATAGCCTGCGTAGACCTCGGCCATACGGGCAAAGAGCTTTTTCTGGTCATCGTTCAGACTGTCCCAAGGATGCACCATATCAACCGCATTGATGGTGTCGGTGTCCCACGGGTTGATCTCGGACAATTCCGTGCCTTCGGGCAGGATGCCGATCTCCATCATCCGCTTCCACGCATCGACGCGGTACTGTTCGTAGCCGGCATCGAACTTGTCTTTGTATTTTTCGATCCATTCTTTGGGCGCATGGTGGGGGGCGTGGGTCGCACCCGGCGCGTAGAACAAAAAGAAGGGCCGATCAGGGTCGGCTTGTTTGGTGTCGGCGATAAAGCTGATCGCTTTGTCTGTCAGGTCTTTGGACAGGTGATAGCCGTCTTCCGGCATGTAGGGCTGTTCAACATCGTGGTTGTCGTGGACAAGGTCGGGGTACCACTGATTCGATTCACCGCCAAGAAAGCCGTAATACCGATCAAATCCGCGGCTTGTCGGCCATGTCCGCTTGGATGCGGCTTGGTGAATTTCGGTGTCCGGCGACAAATGCCACTTTCCGATGGCATAGGTCGACCACCCCTCATCGCGCAGGATTTCGGCCAATGTGCCGTTCTCCGGCGGGATCACGGCGCTCATGCCGGGAAAGCCATTTGCGCCTTCCACGATACAGGCCATGCCGTTGCGATGGCAGTTGCGCCCGGTCAGCAGCGAGGCGCGGGTCGGAGAACACAGAGCGGTGGTGTGCCACTGGCTGAACCGAACGCCCATATCGGCAAGCCGATCCATTGATGGCGTTTCGATGATGTGCGACCCAAAACAGCTGAACGCCGCGATGCCCACATCGTCCCACACGATGTAAATGACGTTTGGTGCGTTTTTGGCCGCTTTCGGTGGCAGGAAAGGATCCCAGTCCGGCTTTGAGTCACGAATGTCCAGACTGATTGTTCCTTTGAAATCGGCCATCGTCAAAAGTTCCTTTCGCTTTCGTAAAACACCAAGCCCTCGACCAAGTCATTTACGCAAGTTTTCGTTGCACATGACAAGCAGTTCTTGACTACTTGGGGTTGAATAGGCTGCTGTTTCAGCGATCATTGTCGTGCGAACGAATTCGAAGGGATATGCAATGGCGCTTTGGTTTGGTTGGGCCTTGGGTGGGGTTTTAATGCTCATTGGCGGTATCTTCGCATTACTCAATCCGTTTGGCGCATCGCTCGCAGCCGTCACCTTGGCGGGTTGGGCGTTCCTCCTTGGCGGCGGCCTACAACTTTTTGCGGTCTTCCAATCGCAAGGCTGGGGCTCGCGCCTTTGGGCGCTGGTGCTGGCGATTGCGTTGCTCTGGCTTGGACTATCGCTTCTCGTTCACCCCCTGGCGGGCATGATTACTTTGTCCTTCGTGGTTGCGATCAGCTTCATCGCCAGCGGAATTGGCAAAGCTATGATGGCCTTCTCGCTGGTCGATCGCCGCGCCTTCTGGACGTTTGTTCTGTCCGGGGCGATATCGGTCCTGTTCGGTATTTACATTTTGGCGACGTTCCAAACGTCTGCGGCAACGATTTTGGGCATCTTGCTCGGCGTTGATCTGATCTCGACCGGGATCACGTTTTGCATCTTTGCCTATTACCTACGGGACAATCCGGCACTCAAAGCGCAGTAATTGCGGATATCGGTGACCTACACGAGCATGGCGCAACCATCGTCGAACCTGTGCCGTACACACTTGCGAGATTGCCCCTATGTCAAAGATGAACATGTTCGCGGCTGGGCTGGCGGTGGTCGCTGCCTGCGTCGGCTTTTATTACTGCGCCTCGCCCGATGAAAACTGCCTGCGCGCCAAGGAGATCACATCCGCCGTGCGCGATGGCGGGTTCGATCTTGAGGCGCTCAAGGCAGAATGCGCCAGCAGCACGCGATGGTCATCAGGGCGCAGCGATCTGGATTTGAAGTAAAATTCGCGCGGCCAGATCGCCGATGATGGGGACAAACTCGATCTGCGCCAACAGCAGTACGAGGATCGAGACAAGGATCGTCGCCCCAAGAAACGACCCCAACCCAAAGGCCATCCCGCGAATGAACTGCGCCCAGAGCATCTGAAATGTTGAATCCTCGCGCGCGATGAACTTGCGATTGGCCAATTGCTCGACCGCTAGTGCAACACGATCAAGTCTGTCTTGATCGCTTGCGGTCAACTGACCCGAAAGATCAGCCTGCCCATTATGTGCTGTCGTCATAAGCGTCCTCAAAACCGTTAACGTCGTATGTGCCCAACCATGTGCCACGCAGGCGAGGGCAGCGAGCGTGCAAAAGACAGCGCCCCTGGTCGCCCAGATCAGAGCTGACCCTCGACAGGCAGCCAGCTTGTGATTTTTGCAACGATCCTGTCCAATAGCCGTGCACCCGGTTCGGTCGAATAGGTTTCCGCTCCGGCAGTGCCTTCATAATACCAAGCCAGCTTTTCGTTGTCCGTCAAGCGGACCTGAAACGCATAGTCCGACGCAACGGCGTCGACCCGGGAACGGATGCCTTGCGCAAGGGATGTGCTATCACCGATCAAAGCGACTTCGGTGTTCAATTTGAATGAGCGCGGGTCCACATTTGTCGATCCTGCGAACACCGTTGTCCCGTCGATGACAGCCAGTTTGGTGTGCATTGTCAGCGGCGTGTCGAGGCCGTTCACCAACGCTGGGGCGTCCGCACGCACCTCAAGCAATTCCACCCCCGCCGCCAGCAGCCGTTCACGGTAATTCGCGTAGCCGCCATGCACATATGCGTGGTTGTTCGAGGCGAGAGAGTTGGTCACAACCCTGACCCGCACGCCGTTTTGTGCTTGCGAGATGAGCAGGTCTGCGAGCGCGTCTTGTGGGACGAAATAGGGCGTCATGATCAGGATATCGTCGCGCGCCCGTTCCATCGTGTCATAGAACGCTTCGGCCACCGCAGACGGCCCACGCCCGGGCCGCAACCGCAATTTTTGGGGATGATCCACAATGATCCGAGCCGTTCCTTCGTTCAACGGCGTGGTGCCGTTCGCAACGGATGTCAGGAAATCCGACTCGATAGCCCCGGAATAGACCGAATACAGCTCTGACTGACTCCTCTCACGAAACTCTGCCACCACCTGCTGCAAGGGTGACGGGTCAGATGTCGCGATGTTTTCCAGAGGTACCGACCACTGATCATTCCAGTAGAGATCAAAGGCTTCAGACACCTCGTCGGTCACAGCACCAATCAGGAGAAGGTCAAAGTCGGCGAACTCGTGATCCGTCCCGATCTGATAATACTCGTCCGCGATGTTGCGACCACCGATAATGGCAAGCGACGCATCCGCTACCATGGCCTTGTTGTGCATCCGCCTGTTGACGCGGGCGAAGTCGAGGAGAAAATTCATCGCCGCAACACTGTTGCGCGACAACGGATTAAAGACCCGGATCTCGACATTCGGATGCGCGTCAAGCGTTGCGATCTGATCATCGCGTGCGGTGGTGAATACGTCATCGAAAAGCAGCCGGACCCTGACCCCGCGCTCTGCCGCTTGATAAAGCTCAAGCCAGACCAGCGTGCCGGCCATATCCGGCTTAATCAGGAACGTCTGAAGATCAATGGACTCCTGCGCGCCTTCGATCATCCGCAACCGCGCACCCAGCGCGTCATTCCCGCTTAGCAGGGGCACCAAAGCGGTGTAGTCTGCATCGCCATTGCTGAGTTGAGCGGCCAAATTTGCGGCTTCTGTACCGTCGCCCGGCAAGGCCTGACTTGCGACGCGCTCTTCCTCGAACGGCACGTAGGTGCAACTGGACAGCGACAGCAGAAAAAGCGCGGCCAACAGGAGCCCCGTCGCTGCTATGAGTCTCGAAATTCGTAGGAGCATGACGCCCTTCTTACTTAAAGCGGAGGAAACGGCATTTCACGGTTTACCGTATCACGCCGCTTCTCAGAGCGGCGGTCACGGCCAGACAAGGTTCAGAACAAAGATCACGACAAACACGGCTCCGAACAAGGGCCAACTCCACCGGGGCCCACCGTCCTTGTGCCGAACGTACCAACCGGCGCGCTCCATCCAGTGCACAACACCCAGGATTAGCAGACCGGCTACAATGGCGTGGGCAAGGTCGAATTGCATTATGGCGTACTTTCGATATCTGTCTCGGTCGGCAACCCGGCATCGGTGACAAGTGCTTCGGAATAGGCTTTGGCGGTTGCGGCAAACCTGATGCTCTCTTCTGGGTATGCCATCAGGACATCTGGCAGTAACCCTTTCGACCTGAGCATTTCAAGCGTTTGCGGCCCAACCTCAGTCAGGATCAGGCGTCCACCGTTTTTCTTGATGGCTTGCGCATAGCTTTCAAGCCACTTCAGACCAGTCAGGCTTCCAAAGCTTCGATCGCGTACACGCAGAATCACGGTCGCCCCGGCGGCGGATTCAGGGTCTGGCATCAACGTGTCGAAATCGTAGACGCTTGCGAAATAGATCGGACCATCAAGCTCAAACACACGCACATCGCCCGTCTGTAAGGGGGTGGAATTCGTGATCTCTTCCCATTCACCGCCTGACGTTTGCGCCAGTTCGACAAGCCGCCCGTCTTGCGCCGCCTTGACGGCAAAGAGCAGCAAGGACAGGAACACCCCGGCAAATATCGCGGCGGTCAGGTCTACGAAAACCCCAACAATGATCGTGACAAAAGCCATTGCTGTCGAAAGGCGCGATACCGACCATGCCTTGACCAGCGCGCGGCTCTCTTTCCACATGACCTCGACACCAATCACGATCAGAAGTGCGGCAAGCCCGGTGAGCGGGATCAGGTTGGCCAGACTTCCTGCCACCACCAGAATGAGCGCAAGCATCACTCCCGCAGCAATGCCCGCGAACCGTGTTTCGGCCCCACCCGAGGCGTTAATCCCGGTCCGCGACAGTGACCCGCCCGCTGGCATCGCCTGAAAGAACGAACCTGCCAGGTTGCCAAGTCCCTGACCAAGGAAATCGCGCGACATGTTCGTGCGCGATCCGTCCTTGTTCGGGTAAGCCGCGCCCACGCCAGAGCTTTCGGACAACCCGACAACCGTCGCCGCCAATGCGCCGCCCAAAAGCAACGGAACAAGCGTAAGGTCAGGCAAAACCGGTGTGGGCAGGGACGCCAATCCGCTGGGCACCGATGCTATATCGGCGGCGACTTCCACGGTTTCCATACCGACGACCCAGACCAGAACCGCCGCGAATGCGATCACAAGGAAATCGGCAAATCCGCGCACAGGCGTACGTTTGAGTGCAAGCAGCACGGCAATCGACATCAATCCAGTAAAGGCTGTGGGCCAATTCCATTCCGGAAAATGAAGGAAAATATCGAACGCCTTGACCAGCTTGTTGGTGTCCAGATCGGAACTGTATCCGACAAGATGGCGCAGCTGTCCAAGAACAACCAAGAGGGCTGTTACAAAGACAAATCCCGTCATCACCTCCTTGGACACAAACCGGATCACGCTGCCGAGTTTCAGCGCCCCCAGCGCTGTCATCATCACGCCCACCATGAAGGTCAGGGTGAAAAGGGCAGTCACAGGGTCTACATCGCCGGACAGGTCGGCAAGCGTGTCACCCGCAACCAGCGCTAGCGCATTGGTCAGGGTGACGATCAGCCGAGATGTGCTGCCGGTCGCGGAGGCAACAGTGGTTGTGACCATCCCTGTGTAGAGCCCGTAGATCGGGTTGACGCCTGCCACCAGCGCATAGGCCATTCCTTCAGGGATTGAGACGAGGGCGACTGTCAGCCCGGCCCGCATGTCCGGCACAAGTGTCGCCAAAGATAGTGACCTTAGTGTCCTGCCCATCCGCTAAGGCCCTAGTTGATTCGATCGGGTTCAGAGTGTGGGACAGAAAATCCGGGTCTTCAAATCTTTAACAGTCTCGTGCTTCCGCCACTTGGCGAAGGTCTTGACGTTAATTCCCAACTCACGGCTCAGCGCCGTGTTCACAGCTTGCGATCGCTGAATTGCTGCTCGTATGGCGTGCGTAGTCGTCGCGCACCAGTGACGAACTTGTCCCATAGCGCTTCTTTCTATTGCAGCGAATGGATCGCACCATCAAACCGTAGGATCAAATCTATAAACGTGCGAATTCTTCGAAGAACGTCAGGCCTGTCGAGAGTATCTGGCACGGGCCAAGGCGCGTCCAGCTTAAAAAAGGCATATGCCGAACTGATCGCGCATTTTGAGGCGGCGGACAAATAGCGCGCCAAGCAGGTCTTGGCGTCTCGTGACCGACGTCACCTGCGTTTGTAGTGCTGAGACACTTGCGCATCCATACATTTGCGATCGCGCGAATGGCCGCAATGCGGGCTGCAAGCGCAGCAATTGGGATATATGGCGAGTTACCGCTATGGGCCGTCCTCTCGAACGGCCCTTCAGTCTAGATTTCAATAGCTTCCGCAATCGCCAAGGCATCCTCAAGTTCGACGCCCAAGTACCGGACTGTGCTGTCCATCTTGGTGTGTCCAAGGAGAAGCTGAACGGCACGAAGATTGCCCGTCTTCTTGTAAATCTGCGTCACCTTCGTCCGCCTCATCGAATGCGTGCCATATGCGCTGGCTTCTAGGCCAATTGATGTGACCCAGTCCCGGACAATGCGGGCATATTGGCGGGTGGAAATGTGAAGGCGTTCGTGAAACCGGCCTGGCCAAAGATACTCGGACCCGACCATGAGCTCGTCTTCCATCCACTTTTCGACCGAAGCGCGCGTACCTTCTGATATCTCAAATCGAACGGGCTTCTGTGTTTTGCTTTGAAGCACCGATGCCCGTTCTTTGATCTGACCAGACGCCATGACATCGACAACTTTCATCCTCACTAGGTCACATCCACGCAGTTTGCTGTCGATCGCCATGTTGAACAACGCGAGGTCTCGATGGTTCTCCGCAAGTTCAAGTCTGACGCGGATCGCCCAGACGTGTTTTGGTTTCAGTGGTCGTTTCTGGCCAACGATACGTCCCTTGTTCCATGCGGGTCTTAGCGCGCGAATGGCTGGTAGGTTTGGTGTTTCCATGACTGATCCTCCGATCCGCCATGCCCTCCACAACGACAACCCGACGTTGACAAGACATCATATCACAGGATTGCTGCGCTGCCTCTGAGGTCGGCTTCGAGCCCAAACCCGGTCATTGTGGTCTTATGCTGCGCGCGTGTGCAGCACAAAAAAACGCCGCATTTGCTCCGATGGTGGCGCTGCGTGGCGGCGAAGATACTGCCATTCGTTGGCAGTGCTGCGACTATTTTGAGGGGAACTCACAGGTCGCGGGACGAAGTGTGAATTCGCTGCGAGTGCACCAATGTCGGCCTAAAGTCTTCTTCTAAGCTCAGGCCAGGGTGTACTTCTTACAGACCGCACCGGGTTTGCTTTGATAAGTATGAAAGCCAATCGCATCGTAGAAAGCGAGACCGGATTCATTGGCCGCTCCAATCGTGGCGTCTATTTCAGTCACGTTCGCTTCCCGCGCAGCATCCAGCGAAGAGGCAAATAATGCCTTGCCTACGCCACGACCTGCCGCTTTGGCGTTTACATAAGTTCCGATGATGCCCCATCCTTCAGGAAGACCATATGCGTTGACTTCTGTCGCCCGTTTCAATGACTGGAAACCGAGGATTTCACCATCGTCATCGACTGCAACTGAGCAACGCAAACGATCTGGGTGATTGACGTAATGTGTCGACACGTGCGCAACGCTGCTGGGTCTCTCACTTTTCCAAACTGATAGAATGTCTCGCAAGATTTGGCTCATTGCAGCAGCGTCTTCTGCCAAAGCCTCTCTGACCGTCACCTGCGTCATGCGGATTATAAGCCGAAATTCAAGTAATCTGACACTTGGGCCAGACGGTTTTGCGACCGTCCGAGCATAGTTTCTGTCCATGCTGTGACCTCATCTCGAACGATATTCATTTCCCAGATGCAGCCCACAATCTCATCCACACCATCTTTGAAAACTGTGGGTTCGTCCCAATGCGCCTTTATCTGAAACGGCTGTGCTAACACGCTGCCCCACTGCCAATAGAAGACGGGGGAGACCACTGCGGTTTCGGCAAAGTGTATAATCTGAAATCCAATTCCATGGTTTCCCGCCGTATCGGTCAAGGAACCAGCTTTCGGGAGGCGTTTCAGTGTCTCGTCTGTTGCCGCTGCCGCCACTTCCGCGTCAAAAGCTCTGCCGTCTGCAAGGATCGCATATCGCTTCAATTGCCAGCCCTGCGTGTTCACAGACTCTATGCGCAAGACTTCACGCTCTTTGAACGGTTTGAGGTGTTCCAAGTTTGGTCTCCAAGGCTTCAGCGTCCACCCTACTGATGTGTGTGAGATTCAACAGGGTCAAAAAGTGTGGAAGCTGACATTTGCCGCAGAACAGTCTCTCGGGAGGTTTGGGCTCACTTCGGACCTGTCAAGGTTTGGTGTCGCTCGAAAGTCGCGAACGCTTTTGATGCGAGGGCTTCACGATACTACTTCGAATGTCGATAACAGCTTGCTCAACATTTCAGAGAGGAGAACTTTAGTGACGGTCAATTGTCTGATGCTCGACGTTGATGGCGTACTAGTGGATGGCCGTCCAAAGGATGGATTGCGTTGGGACCATGATCTGCAGAAGCACATGAAAATACCGACTGATGTTCTCGTCGAAGAGTTCTTCGAAGCTGAGTGGAATGACATCGTCGTTGGCAAAAAGGCACTATTGCCGACGCTTGCGGGGGTCCTAAGGCGCATCGCGCCCACGGTCGAAGCTAATGATTTGGTAGCTTACTGGTTTAAAATGGACTCCAGAGTTGTCGAACCAGTTCTCTCCGACATTCGTGCTGCAAGGCGAGGTGGGATTTCTGTCTATTTGGCAACGAACCAAGAGCACATGCGCGCGGCCTATCTGATGGAGGTGATGCGACTGTCTGAAGACGTGGACGGGATCGTGTACTCGGCGCAAGCAAGAAGCAAGAAGCCTCAGCCTGAGTTTTTTCGTTTCGCGGAGAACGCAGTCGGCCGCCGACCGCATGAGTTGCTTTTGGTTGATGACACAATGCCAAACGTCAGTGCTGCGCAATCGGAGGGTTGGAACGCTGTCCACTGGGATCGAACTGAAGAACTGCGCACCATATTGCAACGTCACATCAAGAACTAGGGCTCGAAGCCGACATTGGTTTCGCGCAACCAGTTCGCCATAATGTTCGGCGAGCGCTTCGACGCTTGAGCATCTGAAACCGCATGGGCCGGACCGGATACACAAAGTTCAGGACACTCCCGACTGACAACGCCAGCATTGAAGCCTTCAGAGGCTACAACAATGAAGTCCCGCACAGTGCAATCGGGAACAACGTCCCAGCCGCGCTTATGTAATTGCGGGGCACGGCCAGCCAGTCTGTGTTATCATATAGTCGGGAAGCTTCCCCCAAGCAGGGGCAGTTTCGGTAGCACTTCAAAACTTGAACAGACCTAACGTACCAGCACGGATTCAAAAAGTGAGCATGTCTTAGGTTCGGTTCATCTTCGCCGGTTTTCGTAAAGGCCTCTGAAGCCGATACTCATTTTCGATGCAGCATCAGGCAAGGACGACTCAAAGCGGCCTTTTGCAATCCCAGCGATGGAACAGCTTGAGATCCTCCGACAGCGGTCATCCGTTCCGACCGTACACTTATTCCGTAAGCGCGGTGCTGATGTCTTGGGATGGAGGGAGGATTGGAGGGCAAATCATGCCAAGAGTGCAACCTCCCGCAGTCACACCGAAACGAAAAGCATGAAACAAGGGGAGGATCATCGGTCAAAAACGTCCGTTGCTGCCTAAACAGGTCTGGGCAATCCGCGCACGATTAGAGCTTGCGGGTGACCTACGCGACCTGGCTTTCTTCAACGTCGCAATTCATAGCAAACTGCGCGGCTGCGATCTGGTCAAACTTGCCGTGACGGATCTTGTGCAGAATGATCGTTTCCGAGAGCGTGTTTCGGTGATCCAGAGCAAGACCAAGCGACCAGTTCAATTCGAACTGACGGAAAACACGCGACAAACCGTGTTGGATTGGATCAAGTCGCCAGAGGTGTTTGCCTACAGGTTCATGTTCCCAAGTCGGTTTCATGACCGTCCGCACGTATCAACCCGACAGTATGGACGGCTTGTTCCGCGACTGGGTGACTTAGGTTGGCCTAAAATCGAGCGGCTACGGCACCCATTCGCTTCGCCGTACGAAGGCAGCTGAGATTTACCGAAACACAAGTAACCTCCGCGCGGGGCAATTGTTGCTCGGTCACACCAAGGTCGACAGTACTGTACGCTATCTTGGTGTTGAAGTCGAAGACGCTCCGACAATTGCTGAACGGATCGACATCTGAGTCATCTTGGCGAACGGTCCTGCGGTTCGCCATACCATAGCAGTTGTCCGTCATTCGTGCGTCGTTGGATCATTCCGAGCCCATCCTGTGAATTACCGTTTTTCGCTGCGAGCGCATGCAGCAGGGATTTGCCGCTTACGCTCATCTTGTGATCTGGAATGCGGCGTAGAATTCGACCATTGGTGCCGGGCGTAGAGAGATCTCGTCAGGCAGTGCGCAAAACGCGGGTGAAGCATGGGCTACTTGCTGAACAAGTCCGATATTGGCGTGAACTTGCTGTGATCAAAGGCATTTCGGACGTGGATAATGCGCGTGCAGCGATTCAGCTTTATGACGGGTCTGAGGCCATCATCACTGCTACAGTGGCTCAGACAGACGCGTTCCACGCGACGGCTTCGAATGACGCAACAGGAGACTTCCTAATGCCTATGGTCGGAGTAGTCCCTGACCCGTTTGCAGCCGAGGGAAACCCGGCACTGAGCACAGCAAAAAGCCGCGCCATCCCACCGCGGCCTTTTTGATCCGGAAGGTCAGCATACACCCCGGGACCAATTTCAGATCTTGTAAAATCAAATGATCGCTAAGTTACAGTCATTGCGTTGACACAATTAGCACCCAAAAAATGGCTTTGCACTGAACGTGTTAAGGGGGCCACATGGGCAAAGAATTCCAGACCTATCTGAAACAGCACGCCTTCGCGTTCAAGGGACGCGCATCTGCGGGGGAGTTTTGGCATTTTACCAGCCAGATCGCGGTTCACCTGATGATCGCTGTGGTCGTTCTGGCCGTTTGCGAAGCTTTCACCTCCAGCGCTGCGTCACGCCCGGACGGAATTCTCTGGTTCCGCATGTTGTTGATCGTCGGTGGCATCGTCGCCTTTCTGGCGCTCGCGCTGCCAGTCACCGCACTCGCAGTCAGGCGCATGCACGATCTGGACCGCTCGGGCTGGTGGCTTCTGCCGTTGGCCCTGAGCGGGCTCGTGTCGTCCATCGCGCTCTGGGCGCTTCTGGGGATCACGCTGCTTATACTTTTGAAAAAAGGTCAGGGGCATGCAAACAAGTTCGGTGACGTCTCGGCGTTCGACAAAGAAGACTATCTGACGTCCCTGCAACTGCTTTGGCGACGTCACAAGGTGGCACCGCCCGCAATGGTCGCCTGCCTTGCCGGTCTCAGCTACGTTGGGTTCTACAGCCCACATACGGACACCCAACCGAAATCGCTCGGCGATGGCCAGTCCGAGTACTACCTCATCGATCGCCAAATGCCCGCGGATTGGGCCCTGATCTTGCCGGATGACAGGTTGGTTCGTCCCTCAAACGTCCGGTTTGATAATCTGCCATCTTTCGGAGGCCGCCAGCCCACAAAGTTCTCGAATGGGGAACTGGTGTTTGATCTGACCGAGCGCGATCTTGGTCTTTCGCTCAGCGGCGAAAAAACTGTTCGCATACACCTTGTAGGTGACCCGACGCCGCGGGCCGCTTGGCGCGGTGGGCAAACACATCGCAACTGCAAACGTGGAGAAGAGGTTGTTGAAAACCTCTACAGCATGCGGGACACCACGCGTCTGGAGCTCGAAATAGAGTATGAAAGGCTCACTCGCGGAGAAACGTTCGAGGAGTTCTTTAAACGCCAGTCTCGCCTAGGCTGCATACCGGGAGACGGACCCATTCGTGCCAAGTACCAACTGATTGACGAACAGAACAGGCCGTTGGCCTATGGCAACTGCTTCACAGAGGAAAAGCTGTGCAAATTCGCGACATGGCTGCCATTCGAGCGCAAGGGCTGGCTGGCTGTGGCCGAAGAGGATTTCGACAAGATCGCCGAGATCCGCACCCGAGTGGTGCGCTACCTTTTGGACGCGACAAATGAGAACGCAAGCACAAACATCGTCATTCCTGACCTCGACGCGCTTGAACCCGCGCCGTTCGATCCAGAGATTTTCGTACCGGCGCCGTCCTTTACATCTGCTGTTCTCGATCCCGCAAGGATACCCGATCAAGGATACCTGCAAGCCGTGTTTGATCGCCAGACCCCTGAAACGGTCGCACATCAACAGACCGTTCCCCAGATTTCGCTGAATTACAGCAGATCCGGCCCGAGCGGGATTCCGTCCAAACGGCTCGCAGCATATTGGGTTGGAAAGCGGACGTTTGCAGAACCGACGCGCCAGAAACTTGCACTTGATGTCGCCCACGCCATCGCCACCGTGCGCATCAACGGCAAAACCGTGTACGAGTTCGCACCCAGACCCATCACCGGCCAGGACATCAAGACATCCCTGGAAAACCCGATGTTTGACAATAGGCATATCAGGGCCAGCGTTGTTTCAGGCGGACCACGACCCGAGAACCCGTTTGAATTTGAGTTTCCGGCAGGGGACAGCATTGTTGAAATTGAATACGTCAACGACTTCCACGTGGCCCAATTTGCCTTTGCCATCGGCGACATCATTGGGCCTCTTCCCCGTAGCGCGATGAAGGAGCAACTTGACCGTCTGGGCGTAACAAACGCCGAGGTCTTCTATTTCGGCGTCTACGCTTCTTCGCGTCCGGATGCGCGTATCGACATCACGCTGCCCCCTTCTGACAGCCCTGCAATATTGATCCTGGACAGCTTTAGCTCGGTTGGTTGGACAGTGGACACAGCCCGGCCAATCGCCGCCACGATTGTCAGCTCAAGCTCGGCAACGACAACCGTACGCAACGGCGACTGGGGCACCGTCCTGCATCTGAATCGCCCCATAGGGCTGCACGACGAAACACAGGATTGCAAATGTAGCCGCGGTTCCGTCAGATGCGGTTCAAATCAAGATGTGATCGACGTGGCAGACGCAGTGCTTGGCGTGACTGGCCTGCCGCTGTCCGGCTATCATATGGAATACGACATAGGGCTTATGAAAGCGAAACCTTATAACGCAAGCGTCCGCGACCGCATTCAGCAATTGCGCAGAGAGTTTGACGCATTACATCAGACCTGCAGCTAGCCTCTGGATCTGCGGTTAAACCTGCAAGCTTTGACCCGAGGCTTGAACGCGTAGGCCTATAAAAACTCCACGGCCTGTGCTTCCAGCGCCTCTATTGGCACAGCCTTCAGTGTGGTGTCAGTTTTGCAGAAGTCGACGATTGCGAACGGCTGCAACGGTGACATGCGCCGCGCCGCAACACCAAACATGCCGCAGGCGCAAGCGGATGCTGCGTCAGCAAAGATGCGAAACTCAAAGTTGGAAATGTCCGGCTGAGCAGACCTTGGCTCCGCCAAAATGCTGCGCGATCGATCAATGTCCGCTTCGGGGAAGCTGCATCGCGGCGACGCGACACAAGGTCAATGGCCGGTAAGGGCCGTAAGTCATTTACGCTCAGCTCAAGTACACATTGGGGGATATTCTGACCATCAGGTCAATCCTGTAAACTTGCCTTCAGATTGTAAGAAGCCGTAATGAAATCGTCGAACAGCGTCGGCAAAAGGTGTTCTTTGATCGCATTGTTCAGGGCGATGTCGGCGCGTGCCTCTTCTTGGCTTGATTGACCTACAGCCGCTTTCTCGAGTTCCAAGGCATCCAACAAGGCAACAGGTGTGCCTGCGACGGCTTGCAGCAGGGCGCTGACGGTCAGATGCTCGACCTGGTTGTTGTTTTGGGGCGGGCCGACGAACCGTTCGTGGAAACCGCTGACGCCCCAGACTTCGCCAACCGACATCGGTTTTGCCGCGTCATACTGGTAAATCGTTTTCACGCTGAAGCGCCCGACATATCCGTGGTCGAATACCGGTCGGCCAAGCCCGGGGATGCGCCGCGTCGTGCCAGCGACAAGGGTTTGCCAAGACATCAACGTTGCGGCTTCGATGGAGCGCAGTTTGGGCCCGTGCTCTAGTCGGCGGTCTTCGGGCAAAGACAGGATATAGGCGTGCGACACATCCAGAATGTCGAATGCCGCATCAAGGGCTGTGTCGTCAGGATTGCCACCTGCGCGGTATGCGTAGAACCGTGCATAGGCCTGTGACAGCACGTTGAGATACGGACGACCACGTTCATCAGCCAGATGCGCAACAATCGCGAGTGGCGTCCAACCATCTTTGGCAAGAGCAGGTGTTTCTACATCCCAGAAAGCGCTTGGGATGGCTCTGCCGTAGGCAGCGGACACGTTCGATAGCGTGGTCAGGTCCTCGGCATACTCCAAGAGTGACGCGGGACTGACCTGCGCGCGTTCTAGACGCGCCAGATGCGCGGCGACTCCGGTGTCACCCAATACTGGTTTTTCGTTTAGACCCGCAGCCAGGAGGGCGCGACGGACGTCTTCAGCCGTTGCAGTCACCTGAACCTGTGTTGCACGAGGCGGGAGGGTGCGCGGCGGATCGGTTGCCACGTCTATGATCTCGCGTTGTATCCAAAAGACCGCGACCGTGATCCCGGCAACGACACAAAGCGCGATTCCCAATATCCACTTCATCACATCTTCTCTGGGTCAGGGTCGATGCTAGTCAGACCCACCCTGGTCAGAACCTCTCATAACCGATCACTTCGTCTCCGCTGTATTCGCATTGGCCAGCGGCACGAATGTCTGGATCAGTCCAGTCAACGACCCAGTAGATCTTTGTCAGGCCACCATTTGATGAGGCGGGCCAGACCGATAGCGCGGCATTTGGCAGCTCCGCGAATTCCGGCACGTCCCAGAGGTAGTCGTGGCATGCTTTGAGGGCATCCGTCGTTTGCCGGTCAAACGCCAGAACAGCCGTTGTCATCGACAAAGCGACAATACCAGCAATCGGAAATGTGCGGGTCAAGAGTGTCATCATTCGCTCCTATTGGCCAAGGTTTTCGAGACCGGACGTATCGATGCCGGACATGATCTTGCGTGCGTCAATGCCATCCGCGCCGTGGTTGCTTCCCGCGCCAGACGCGATGGCCGCACCAATTGCGCTGGCAATTGCCTCGTTTCGCGCTTCGGTATTGCGGCATTGAATGAAGCCGTAATCCCAACCGGTCCGGTAATCGCCTCCAGCTGCATAGGCAGAAGTGTTCTGAACGCGTTGTGAGAATACATCTCCGCCTGCGCGTTTTCCGCTTGGGCATCCGTCGTGGTAACCCGCAACATAGGTTTCTGAATACCCGTGCTGACGCAGAGTTTCTTCGCTAGACTGAGGTGCGCTGCACGCCGTGAGTACAATGCAAACCGACATAAGTGCGATGGGTTTCATGGATCATTTTCTCCGGAAGGTGTTTCGGTTTCTTCGGCATCATCCGGTTCGATGCCGAGCAGCCGTTCGACATCCTTGAAAAGCCGCGTTGCCAGCCCGTCTTCTTGCGGGGCCAGTGCCTCGACCAGTTTTTCCAACTCAGCGGCCGCCGCCGCGTCGATACCGGTGTCGGTCAAACTCGCAGTGCTCAGATCGACAAGACCTTGCGGGAAACCTAGGAGCGCCAAAATCTCGGCGGACGGATCACCTTCATACAAGGGTAGGGCCTGAAGCAAACCAACATACTCCGCCAGTGCCGCGCGTTTTGGGGAAGGCATGTCCTCAATCGCCGTGGCGTCCTGCAAAAAGGCATCGGTGATCGTTGCCAACATCTCGGCCACGCCGAAATCGCGATCAGGTTGAAGTTGGTTTTGTGTGTAGACCAGGCGGATTATTGATGGGTCCAGAAGGCTTGCCACGATCCTGCGCGCCATCGCGTCGGCCCCTTCCAGCCCGCCAACAGGTCGGAACTCTGCCAGCAACTGCGGGTCGGCAAACATATCGAGCCCGGAAATACCGTCTGACATCAGGTAGGTCAGAGCGGCTTTCTGATCTTCTACGCTCACGTATCCGGTCGGCAAACCGTCCGATGCGGTCGATGTCAGACCGCCGACCATCTGGGTCACGCTGTCGATGGAGCCGAGGTAGCGTTCCTTGGCCTGGTCAAAGACCCGGCCCATCGTGTCGCCTTTTGTCGGCGATGGGGCAATAGCATCTGGCAAGCGGGCCAGAGAGCTTTGAAGGGCTGCAATGCCCGCGCGGGTAGCCTCAATGCGATCTGCACCGATGTTCTCGGTCAGAATGCCCGGATCAAAATGTCCATAAACCTCTGACGGCAGCTCCCCGGCACCCCAAACCAGTTCGTGTTGATCGGTCGATTCGGATGCAATGGCGTCCAGCGCGTCGGCGTCGAGGTTTGGCGTGTACCCCCATTCGATTGCGTGCGTGTCATAAGCACTGATTAACGGAAAGAACTGATCGATGCCATCTTCAGGCCGCGCGACATAGTTAAAGCGGCCATACGCCATGATCGAAGATGTTGATCCCTGTTCCGCAACAAAGGCCGCATCGCGCAGCTGGTCCGTGCTCCACGCCGTGGAGGCATGGTGATTATGGCGCAGCCCAAGCGTATGACCCACTTCGTGGCTGACTGCATATCGCAGGATGCGGCCCTGCACCTCTTCGGGAAGTGGGAGCGACTGCGCGTGCGGATCAAGGTCCGACATCAGCAGGTAGTAATAGTCTGAAAAGACGTTCAGCACGTCAGGCCAGACCAGAATATGCGCTGAAATGATCTCACCCGTGCGAGGATCGTGGACATTCGGCCCAAGGGCGTTGGCAATCGGCTGCGTGATCCAGCGGATGACATTGTGGCTGGCGTCGTTGATGGACCAGTCGGGGTCTTCAGCTGGCGTCGGGGCGTCCCGTGCCACGATGGCGTTGGAAAAACCTGCTGCCTCAAACGCCGGTTGCCAGTCTTCAATAGCGGCGCGGATATAAGGCCGCCATCTTTCGGGGATTTCCGGCGACAGGTAATAAACCAGCGGCTCCGCCGGATCAGACGGGCGCGGGGCATTCGGATCGGCGTGTGTAAGACGGTGGCGCAAAGCGAGTTGCAGCACACCGGCGGGCGATCCGTCATCACCTTCAAAGTCAAGCACTTCTGTCGCGAAGTACCCCACGCGCGGATCAAACCGCCGCCGCTCCATCGGGTCTTCGGGCAAAAGCGTGATGGTATGGGCCACCTCGACCGACAGCGCGCGATCTTGCCCCGTCTGGTCCTGCGCCATGAAAGTGAGATGCGAGACGAGAAAGATGTTCGTCGGATGGGCCGAGGCTTGGGCGATGTAGGATCGCGAAGGGTCTACCGCAATCGGCGTGATCCCTGTGCTACTCAATTGGCCTTTCACCGAGTAATCGGCAATGTCCGAGGTGAATGGCGCCGTCGCATCCAGAAGGATCCGTCCGTCCGAATTTTCTGCCAAAACATCGAAGGAGAGCAAGACCGGACCAATCTGCGCGTTTGCGAATGCAATATCGATTGGCGTCATCTTCAGATCATCGGTGGGAAACCGCTCCGTACCACTTGTGCGGATCGACCCGGAGGAGAGCGACCGCACAAGCACGCGGTTTCCCTGTCTTTCAAGCTTAACCGCGCGCGTCGCGATCTCGGTTCCGGCCAGCGAAATCGCGTCCGCGGGATACCGCGCCACCTCGGCAGACCAAATCAGCGTCCGGTCAAATACTTCGGGCGGAAGCGACAGATAGTGCTGCACGTCTTTCGTGAGAATTTGAACGGGCCCGGCGCTGATCTCGGCACCCGAAACGATCTGCTCATAATCCTCTGTGGCCTGCGCGGACGTGGGCAGGGGCATGAGATGGCAGAGAACAATCGCGATAGCCCATGTAATTCTCATAGATATCCTCACGAACCAAAATCGGGCACAACCGACAAAGATGTGTGTCATACTCGCTTGAGTTGAAAAGACCGCATTTTTCGGTGATCTTCAAAGGCTTTGTTTTAACTTCACCAGTATTCTTTGACCGGGAAAACAAGGTCTGAGCACCCACGCTCCCTTTTCGTCACGAAAGACAAGCACTTTATGGACCCTAAATTGCATCGGAGAGCGATTGCATTTGGCAGTTTTTGCAGTGACTTCAAGCAACATCGAAAAAGGCGGATGCCCTGTACTGCATTGTGTAGGGCCATTCTTGCAGCAAAGAACCGCAATCGTGGGCCTCGTTCACGCGTCGAATTGCCTTTTTTTGGGGAGGTTCCGTAATGACTATGCACGCGCAATCGTACCAACTTGGGATCAGACGACGAAGGATGCGTCCGCCCCAAAATGACCGTCTCGCACGAGATAAGGTTAACGTCTGCTTCCGGGAAGCTGCAATGCAGCATTGAAGCGCACTCTCAGCGTCTGATAAGGGCCGTCCCCTTCAGAGCTCAAAGCAGCCACAACGGCTGGTGATTTCCCGAAGTTACAATCGCATAAGGGCAGATGGCATTCATCGACCGGAAGAATTGCCTACGTGGTTTTGGTGCGGAAGCACCAAAGCCTCATACGACCCTCAGGTCAGCTTGTTATACCAGTTAAGCGGATATAGGCTCGCTCAGAGGTAACTCAGAGGAAGTCAGCGAAGCAATGGCACGCTACCGTTCAAAACAAACAGAATTTGATGTCGAGCCCATCACGCGCCAAAAGCTTTCGGATCAAGTGTTTGATCGGCTTTGGGAGATGATCGTGTCCGGAGAACTCAAGCCGGGCGATATAATTCCGTCTGAGCGGAAGCTAATGGAAAAATTCGCCGTCGGTCGTCCCGCTGTCCGTGAAGCTTTGCAGGCGCTGGCGAATAAAGGTGTCATCACGATTTCGCATGGCGAACGGAGCCGCGTGAATGAGCTGAGCGCCAATATTGCGCTGGACCAGGTGGATGATGTGGCGAAATTGCTTTTGTCGGCTGAGCCTTCCAACTTGGAGCATCTCAAACAAGTTAGGAAAATCCTTGAAGCGGGCACCGTGCGCATTGCAGCGGAACAGCGCAACGACGAGGACGTGCGTCAACTACGCAAGCTGGTCGATAAACAAAAGGGCCAACTGAACAATCCCAAAGGGTTCATCGAAACCGACATCGCGTTTCACACGGCAATCGCCAATGCCTCGCGAAATCCTGTGTTGCAAGCGGTGACGCGCCCGATGCTGACGTGGCTATTTGAGTACTACAAGCCTTTGCTTCACTGGTCTGGTCGCGAAGACACGACCCTGTTGGAGCATATGAAGTTGGTCGATCACTTAGAGGCCCGCGATGCGGATGCTGCGGCAGCTTTGATGCGTGAGCATCTGGACCGATCTGATCCGCTCTACACGAATTCTGAGATCTGATTTCTCATCCGAGCGGATGAGACAAGGCTTGACTGTCCGCCACAGTGTTATACTGATCATACCAGTTAGAGTTGAGCCTGCATTGATCACCAAACAGACTTACTGTGGTGAGCGACATCTGCGGGACATGGGGAGGTCCATCATGCGCCGTAATGACTGCACTTGTCCCGGTAGGTGCTCATGACCGATCCGATCCGCATTGAAGCCGACTACCTGATTGAAACAGCCTACGTCCCTGAACAGGCCGCAGAAATCATGGCGGGCGAGCAGTCTTCTGGCACATTCCGTCCGGTTCCAGGGGAGACACCCGAACTGAAGGAACGCGCTGCAGCACGAGTTGAGCGGTTGACGTCGATGGGTACGTTTGAAGCACCATCCTTGCCCGGTGCTTGCCAACCTACTGATGGCCAAAACTACCAACGCGCGCATGTCACCCTGTCATGGCCGCAAGACAACCTCGGACCATCCTTGCCGAACCTGATCGCGACGATCGCGGGCAACCTTTTCGAACTAAAGCCATTCTCTGGCCTGCGTCTGCTGGATGTGCGTCTGCCATCGCCCTTTGCTGCCGCCTATCCCGGGCCGAAGTTCGGAATCGAAGGGACACGCAGACTTGCCGGTGTCGAAGGCCGACCGTTGATCGGGACGATCATCAAACCCAGCGTTGGACTTAACGCCGAAGACACCGGCGCGTTAGCTTCCGAACTCTGCCAAGGCGGCATCGACTTTATCAAGGATGACGAATTGCAGGCCGATGGTCCCGCGTGCCCGTTCGATGATCGGGTGCGTACCGTGATGGCTGCGGTCAACGCGGCGGCGGACCGCACAGGCAAAAAGACCATGGTGGCTTTTAACCTGACCGGCGAAATTGACGAGATGCGTCGTCGCCACGATCTGGTTCTGGCAGAGGGTGGCACCTGTATCATGGCGAGCGTCAATGCAGTCGGTATGTCAGGCATGATCGCGCTTGGACGTCACACGCAACTGCCAATCCATGCGCATCGGTGTGGCTGGGGCGCGCTGACGCGGTCCCCCATGCTTGGTTGGGCCTATCCGGCATGGTCCAAGCTTTGGCGATTGGCCGGGGCGGACCACATGCACGTCAACGGGATCGACAACAAGTTCAGCGAAGACAATGACAGCGTCATCGCTTCGGCTCGGTCCCTGTCCGATCCGATGTTCAAGGCCAACCCGATGCGGGCCGTGCCAGTTTTTTCTTCGGGCCAAACCGTGCATCAAGCCCCTGCCACATTGGCAGCAGCCGGATCAGATGATTTGCTCGTGACGGCAGGTGGCGGCGTCGTCGCGCACCCGGATGGCGTCGCGGCTGGAGTAACTGCGATGCGAGAGGCGTATGAGGCGGCCCTGTCCGGCGTTGATCTGCAGGCCTACGCCAAGGATCATCCAGCCCTCGCCGCAGCGCTGAAAGCCTTTTGATCGTGACCGCCCCGCTGCTTACCTTCTATGGCGACGACTTCACCGGCTCGTCCGCGGTGATGGAGGTGCTGAGTTTCGCTGGTATCCCCACGATGCTGTTTCTGGAAGCTCCGGACGCCGACGTTCTGGCCCGCTTTCCCGGGTTGCAAGCTGTCGGGGTGGCCGGGGTCGCGCGCTCAAAAGACCCTGCCTGGATGCGCGCGCATCTTCCAACCGTTTTTGAAGGTTTGAAACAGCTTGGCGCGCCGTTGATGCACTACAAAGTCTGCTCGACCTTCGACAGCGCACCGGACATTGGCTCTATCGGTGTGGCGGCGGAAATCGGGAAACAGGTCTTTGACCCTGATTGGATACCGCTTGTCGTCGGCGCGCCTGCGATTGGGCGGTATCAGGTCTTTGGGAACCTGTTCGCGGCGGCGGGGGATGCCGTTCACCGACTTGACCGTCATCCCGTTATGTCGCGCCATCCCGTGACCCCCATGGATGAAGCAGATCTGGGACGGCATTTGTCCCACCAGACCGAATTGCGCACAGGTTGTGTCGATTTCCGTGCCATGAAGACCGGACAGGCGGATGCGGCGTTAAAGTCGGCCCTCTCTAAAGGTGCTCAGATCATTGCGATGGACGCGATGGACGACGCGACCTTGCAGGAAGCCGGACGCATGATCGCCGAAGGCAACACATCGTTTGCCATCGGATCCCAAGGGGTGGAATACGCGCTGGTTGCCCATTGGCGCGCGTCAGGTCAGCTGGCGCAGGAACATGCAACGCCACGGCTCAGTACGGTTGATCAACTTTTTGCCGTCTCCGGTTCTTGTGCGCCGACAACTGCCGCGCAGATTGACCATGCGCAGGCCAAAGGGTTCGAAATCCTCGACTTTGACGCCGCGCAAGCGGTCGACCCGAACGCGCTACAGGCCGAGACGGATCGCGTGCGACAGACATCATTGCAGCTCCTGTCCGAAGGCCGAGATGTTCTGGTGACCTCTGCACGTGGGCCAAACGATCCGTCCCTCGCGCGTATGTCCGAGGCAATAAATCGCGCCGGGATAAGCAATGCTCAAGCCAACGAGTATTTGGGGCAAGCCTTGGGCAATCTGGTTGCAGACATCCGGCTTGCAACAGGGTTGCCACGCGCAGCAATCGGCGGCGGGGATACGTCAGGCCACGCGCTGACCGCATTGCAGGCCGACGCGTTGTCGGCAGTCGCACCTCTCGCACCGGGCGCACCTCTGTGTCGTATCCACAGCGCGCGTGCGCCACAGATCGACGGCCTGGAGGTCACGTTAAAAGGGGGCCAGATGGGCGCTCCGGACTTCTTTATTCACGCAAAAGGAACGACAACATGACAAGCATCGCTCTCTTCGGCGCAGGTGGCAAAATGGGCGTGCGTCTGGCCACGAACCTCAAGACGGCGCCATACGATCTGCTTCCGGTCGAAGTGAAACCCGAAGGTCAGGCCCGGCTTAAAGCGGAAACAGGATTGACCTGTGTAGACCAAGGGCAAGCCCTAAGCGCTGCCGACACCGTAATCCTCGCCGTGCCGGATCGGGCCATCGGCAAGGTGCTTTCGGGCTTTGTGGATGACCTAAAACCGGGCACCGCCGTGATTATGCTGGATGCCGCTGCCCCCCACGCCGAGACATTGCCAGAACGCGACGACATCACGTATTTCGTGGCCCACCCGTGCCACCCTCCGCTGTTCAATGACGAAACCGACGCGGCTGCCAAGACAGACTACTTTGGTGGCATCGCGGCCAAGCAACACATCGTATGCGCATTGGCGCAAGGCCCCGAAGATCACTATGCCAAATGCGAGGAAATCGCCCGCGTCTTTTATGGTCCTGTCATGCGATCTCACCGCGTCACGGTCGAGCAGATGGCTCTTCTGGAACCAGCGTTGTCGGAATCGGTCGGGGCAACTTTTGCCAAAGTCTTGAAAGACGCCACAGATGAGGCAGCCCGCCGGGGCATCCCCTATCAGGCGGCAGAAGACTTTTTACTTGGCCACCTGACGATCCTCTTGGCCGTGGCCTTTGGTGTCCAGCCCGGTGGCAAACTGTCGGACGGCTGCATGAAGGCCATCGAAGAGGCCGAACCCGTGATCTTCAGGGATGGGTGGATGGACAACATTTTTTCAGCCGAGGCGGTGAAGGCGTCTGTGAAATCCATTTGCGATTGATGAACGTTGGTGGCTTTCGGCGATCATTCAGCCGGACGTACTCAACACACAGATCGGCTTGCACAGCACAGGTGCCGTGAAATAGTGGATTGTTTTGGACCAAAATGGCTTTGGGGAAATCTGCTTGGTCAAAAGCTTCCAGTGCCGCCGTCGCGCGTGGTCACGCGTTAGCAACAGCTGTATTTACAATAGCCCGATTTGTCCGCGTCGCAGCCATTTCGGCCTTAGATATGCTGCGCAACCGATCAAGGTCCGCTTTGGGGAAGCTGCACTGCGGCAAAGTATCTCGCGGTGAACGGCTGGTAGGGGCCGTGAGTGTTTACACGAACTGTGCGCGCATAGCGGCAGATCGTTCTCAGATCGATTTGTATGAGTTCAGCACATCGTCGAGTCTGCAGTTTAGGTTATTTGGACCGCTCATCTGTGAGTGGTTCCAAAGGGTTCTCTCCATGGTTTGCGAATGCATTTGCATTCGTGTGCATTGGGGTTCTAGACTAAAGCCATAAACATGAATTGGGAGGAAGCTATGAATACGTTTACGAAGATGGCTGCTGTCGCCGCGATGGTGCTTGCCACACCAGCAATCGCGCAAGAGCGCCTGGCACTTGGTGCAACTAATGCCCAATCGTCCCATTACGCATATTTTGCCTCGCTCGCAAAGATCATCAACGAAAGCTATCCGGACAAGTATCAGGCAAGCGTGGTTGAGACTGGTGCAACCGTCGACAACCTGAAGCGGATGGCGCGGGGTCAGTTGGATGTGGGGCTTATCACCACGTCCGCCTTGTTCCATGCGAACAATGGCATCAAGACATTTGATGGTGAACAGATCGATTCACCTTTGCTGTGGGCCTACAGTCTGGCCCCGCAGAATGTAATTGTGCGTCGGGATGCGGGCGTAAATAGCCTCGAAGAACTTGCAGGTACCCGATTTGGCCCGGGTCAGCGTGGTAGCTCGACTGAAGCCACTAGCCAAGAGGTGCTTTCGCTGTTCGGGGTAGAACCGGAATGGGTGCGTGGATCAAACGGCGAACTGGCAGCTGCGATCAAGGACAATCGCGCAATTGGCTTTATAAAATCCGCTGTTGGAACACGCTTTGATGCGCTGACCACGGATATTGCGACATTCACACCGGTACAGGTGCTGCCGGTTCCGGAAGACAAGATCGCGATGATCCGTGAGCAACTCCCCGAGCTGTCCATTGTCGACATGCCCGGCGGTGACATGGAAAACACGGGTCCGTACCAGACCTGGGGCTTTATGATTGGTGTCTCCGCGCGTCCAGATATGCCAGATGAGGTTGCTTATGACCTGGTCAAAGCGGTTATGGAAGACGATGTCGAGCAGGTCACGGCGTTTCCGGCTATTGAGGGCGCGAACCTTGCCGAACTGACGCTGAACTATGCTACGTCGCCCTTGCATCCTGGTGCGATCCGTTGGTTTGAAGAAAACGGGTACGACGTTCCGGACCGTCTGCGGCCATAAACCTTAGCTGAGCGGCAATATTTTAACCCGCGCATTTCTTACGCGCGGGTCATGCCATCTAGTGGGGGGCCAAATGGCAACGCAGGACATCGATCCAGACGCAGGCATTGACGACAAAAGCGACAACTCGCTGCGCATGCGCGCTGCTGAGGCCATCGCGGTTGGTATCGGCCTTTTCGTCTTCTACACGTCGTTCTTTGGTGCCTTCGAGACCCTCATTCAACGGGCCTCGTTTGTTGGTCTGATTGTCATCATGGCAATACTGCTGTACCCCACTGGACATGGCAAACCTTGGCGCTGGTTAGGCATTGTGGTCGACCTCGCCATGGTGGGCTGGGTGATTGTATCAGCGATCTACGTTGTTGCGAATTTCGAACGCATTATGGTCGATCTGCCGTTTGCCGAACCCTTGGACGCGTGGTTGGGCTTTGGCACATTGATCGTCATCCTTGAACTGGCTCGGCGTACGGCATCGCTTGTGTTTCCGATTATTGTCGGGGGCATGGTGGCGTACGCCTTCTTTGGTGACGTCATTCCCGGCGCATTTGGTCACCGGGGTTTTGACATTTTCTACATCACAGAAGTGATCTTCTTGTCCGACCGGGGCTTGTGGGGCATGTTGGTCTCCATTGCCTCCACAACACTTGCCGCGTTTATCCTATTTGGCGCATTGCTGCTGCACACTGGCGCAGGGCAGACGTTTTTCGACCTATCCGCGCGAGCCGGCGGAGCAAGCCCAGGCGGTGCTGCAAAGATTGCGACCATCGCGAGCGGATTGTTCGGGTCGATCTCGGGCTCATCCGTCGCCAACATTGCAACCACCGGTAACTTTACCATCCCATTGATGAAACGCTTGCGCTACCCGGCACCCTTTGCAGGTGGCGTCGAGGCCGTTGCGTCCACCGGAGGCCAATTGGCCCCGCCCATCATGGGCACAGCCGCATTTGTCATGGCCGAACTTGTCGGTGTGAACTACTGGACCATTGCCGCGGTCGCTTTCATGCCCGCGTTCCTGTTCTATCTGGGTGTCTTTACGACGATCCACCTGATCGCCAAGCGCACCCACCTGGGCCAAGTGGATGCCGACGACCTGCCTGATTGGAAAGCCGCACTGAACTGGCAACGACTTGCCCCGATCCTTGCTGGCATCGCAGGGCTTGCGTGGGGCATCTGGAACGGAAACTCGATCCAGTTGACCGCCTGTTTTGGCATGATCGGCATAATTGTTGCATACACCATCGGCACAATGGCCGGCGGGGGCACATGGTCTGAAATCGCGGCGACACTTCTACGCGCGTTTCGCGATGGGGGCAAAGGAGTTGTCATCGTCGGCATCCTGCTGGTGGCGGCACAAGTCTTCGTGGCGATGGTAAACCTGACCGGTGTCGGCATTGCCGTCACGTCCCAGATCATTGGCATTGCGGGGGGTAACATCTGGGCAATTGCGGGCATCATGGCGGTGGTCTGCCTGATTGCCGGGATGGGACTTCCCACCTCCGCTGCCTATGTGTTGGTTGCCGCCGTCTTTGCACCTGTCCTCATCCAACAGGGCCTGGATCCAGTGATGGTGCACCTTTTCGTTTTTTATTACGCGGCGCTTTCGGTCATTACACCACCGGTATGTGTGGCGGTTTTTGTCTCGTCTACCATTGCGCAAGCTCCGTGGACGCAGGTGGCTCGGGATACGCTGCGACTTGGCGGCGTAGGTTACGCTCTGCCCATGCTGTTCATCGCCTATCCTGGCTTGCTGTTGCAAGGCGGCCCAGAGGCCATTGCACACGCGGCGTTTTCCGGGGTTGTGTTTGTCATTGCTGTGGCTGCCTTGTCCGCGAACCAAAAGGTCCCCGTCTTGCGGTTTGCCTCCGCGTTATTCTGGATCGGTGTGGCAGTGATCGCGCTATTACCAGGGTGGACGGCGTCAATCATCGCAGCCGTGCTTCTCATCGCCGCCTTGCGATGGCCCGAGCGCCAGGCTGTGTCCGTTTAGATGCTTCAATCAATCTGGCTACTCGGTGTGAATTTGATGAGCTCTTTCTTGAACGGAGCAGCGTTGTCAGTTTCTCGAAAACATGGCCAGCCTTACAGCGTGGACAAAATCTGTCAAAGAAAACGTTAGTACTGAAGCGGTTGGCAAAGAAGTCGACTTCTTTTGTCTGAATCGCCATTGGCAATAATGCCTGTCTCTGCAAAGAATCTTTAGCAATGCCGGTATGTGTGACGCGATCGACAGTGCAGCTGCAGCGAATTGCGGCTATGCGGGCTGCGAACGCAGCAGCTTGACTGGTCGGTCAATGGCAGGAGCGGGCCGCCCGCGAAGGCAGCCCAACTTGGTTAGATTTCAATCGCCTCTGCGATCGCGAGGGCGTCTTCGAGCTCAACCCCGAGATACCGGACTGTACTGTCCATCTTGGTATGGCCGAGAAGAAGCTGGACCGCGCGCAGGTTGCCCGTCTTCTTGTAGATCTGCGTCACCTTGGTTCTTCGCATTGAATGGGTCCCGTAGGCGCTTGCCTCAAGGCCGATCGATGTCACCCAATCTCGGACGATCCGGGCGTACTGCCGGGTCGAGATATGCAAACGCTCATGGAAGCGGCCTGGCCAAAGATACTCTGACCCGACCATCAACTCATCCTCCATCCACTTTTCGACGGAGGCGCGCGTGCCCTCGGATATCTCGAACCGTACCGGCTTCTGAGTTTTGCTTTGCAGGACTGAGGCGCGCTCCTTGATCTGACCAGATGCCATTACATCGACGACTTTCATCTTCACGAGATCACAGCCGCGCAGCTTGCTGTCGATCGCCATATTGAACAATGCAAGGTCACGATGGTTCTCGGCGAGTTCAAGGCGAACCCGGATCGCCCAGACATGCTTTGGCTTCAGCGGACGCTTTTGACCGACAATCCGTCCCTTGTTCCAGGCTGGGCGAAGCGCACGAATTGCAGGTAGGGTAGGGGTTGGTTCCATGACTGATCCTCCGATCCACCGCATGCCACCCCATCGTCAGTTCGCTGACGTGCCACTGTAACACGTCTCTTGTGATATTGAAAAATACCGAATATTGGTATAAATGTGTCTCAGGAGGCAAACATGGCTAAGAACACTTCTATGTCTCTGGGAGATCATTTCGCCGGCTTCATCGAGACTCAAGTCAGCAACGGGCGCTACGGCTCCGCGAGCGACGTCGTACGGGCAGGCCTAAGGCTTCTTGAGGAGCATGAAACCAGAGTCCAGGCGCTGAAGGACGCATTGATCGCTGGTGAAAACTCGGGTGAACCGCGTGCCTTTGATCGCGAGGTGTTTCAAGAACGCATGCGCCAGAAGAACGGCACCTGATGTCTCGGAAATATGTGCTTTCGCCGATGGCGGAAGCTGATCTCGAGGGGATCTGGATTTACACGGCGCAAAAATGGTCCACCGCGCAGGCCGAGAGTTATACCAACGACATCATCGACGCGTTTGAAGGCATCGCCACGGGGAGGAAGGTGGGCAGACCAGCTTTGGTCCGCGAGGGATATCTCAAGGCACTGATCGGCATGCATGCGATCTACCATCAAATCCGAGGCGAAGTGATCGCGATCATCAGAATCCTGCATCAAAGCATGGATGTGGACCGGCATTTGTAGCCTCCACGAACGGCCGCTTTCCGGGCTGCAACTGCAGCATCCGAGCACAGCGTTGTGAGTCCGCAATGGGCCGATGGCGTTAACGGAAATAGGACCCGCTTCTTATTACTTTTAGAGTGGACGCTCAGCTAAGCGGAGAACCAAACTCTGATAAACCAAGTTGCCGAGTTGGGTTCCCATTGTGAATTGTGAGGTGTCTTACTGCTACTGCGCGCTACCGGAAGGGGCATTGTCGCGCACGTGACGCCAAGAGATGTCGCGGGCTTGCGATGGCTCTCCGGATGCGATTGCGTCAATGATTGCCTGATGCGACTCTGCTAGAAGCTGCAAATCAGCAGCTGTGCGAGACATGTTCAGTCGGGTGCGGCTGCGGACGCTCAAACTCTCCCACATCTCGCGCAAGGTACTGTTTTTGCTCGCCTCCACGATAGTGCTGTGAAACTCGGAATTGAGCATGGCGAACTTCTTTTCGTCTGCGCGGGTTGCTGCTTTGCGCATGCGATCAAGGATTTTTTCCAGCGAGTTTGCCGTCTGGGGGGCGTCGCGCGCAACGATTTCGCCGGCGAGCGCCTCCAACTCCGCGCGCACGGAATAGATCTCGGCCAGTTCCGCTTCATCGATAACGCGGACGCGGGCACCGCGGTTGCGCTGTGTTTCGATCAGTCCAATGGCTTCCAGCTCGCGTAGAGCTTCCCGGACCGGGGCTTGGCTCGTCTGCATTTCATCCGCGATCTTGAGTTCGATTAACCGGTCACCCGGCTTGAGACTGCCGGATACGATCCTCTCCAGAAGAGTGTCTCTGATCTGCTGCGACAGAGAAGCGCGATTGATAACAGCGACTTCAGCCATGATTTGCTCCATAATCGATAATCCAATCATATGGCGTGAGGCGTCATCAAGACAAGGGCATTGACGATTATCGATAATCTATATTAGCGTTTGTTAGACACGAGGGAGGCATGTGAGTCGTGACGCAAGGTTTGAAGCCATTCGGCAGTGATACTCGGTCCGTTTCCGCACTGACTCTTGTCTATGGCGTGGTTGCCGGTATTTCGGCAGGTTTGCTGGTGGTCACGTCGGGCCAGGTTGGAGCACCCGTTACGCTGTTCGGCGCACCGCCTGAAGGTCTTGCCCCTGATACGATGCCGCGCCTTGTCCTCGTTGCTTTGCTCTGCGTAGCAGGGCTTGGCATTTTCACGACGTGGAACGACGCCCCCGAGGGCTTTGCGCGCCCGGTTAGGGCGGTCTTTGTCACATGCACGGCGAGCTTTGCGTTCGCTGCTTTGTTGGTCCCATTGGGTTTTGTCATTGCCAGCGCGTTGACCGTTGTATGTGTCGCTGTCTACCTTGGCGGACGTCACCCGGTCGGGCTTGCGCTCAGCGGTGTGGCGGTTCCGGTCGTGATTTACCTCGTTTTTACCCGCGGGTTGCACATCGCGCTGCCCCAGGGTTTGGCAGGGTTCTGATCGATGTGGGCAGAGCTTCTCACCGGGTTGGAGATGATCTTGCGCCTCGACACGGTCGCAATGACGGCTATCGGTTTGGTGTTGGGGATCTTCGTTGGGTCCTTGCCGGGTTTCACCACCGTTATGGCCATGGCCGTGTTGCTGCCGATTTCCTTCTTCCTCGATCCTTTGGTGGGGATCCCCTTTCTTATCGGTGTGTACAAAGGCGGGATTTATGGCGGGTCGATCCCCGCGATCCTGATCGGCGTGCCGGGAACAGGGGCGTCCGTGGCGACGACTTTTGATGGACCGGCGCTGACAAAGCAGGGCAAATCCAAAAAGGCGCTTGAGATGGCGCTTTACGCGTCGGTTTTCGGCGATACCGCTTCCAGCATATTTACCATCTTCCTCATTGGACCCATTGCACTCTTGGCCATGCGTATCGGCCCGCCCGAACTCGCTGTCGTGCTGGCTCTTTCGATGGCCATCATCGCAGCAACGTCGTCGACCTCGCTGATCAAGGGATTGCTCATGCTTTTGATCGGCATGTTCATCGCGCTCGTCGGGCAAGACCCGGTGCATGGTGTCAATCGGTACACCTTCGATATCTTTGCCCTGCAGGCCGGGATCGACCTGTTGCCAATGATTATTGGGCTGTTTGCGATCCCGGAAATTCTGCTGGCGGTCGAGGAAAAGATATCTCGTGTGCAAGCGACCAAGCCGGAAGGCGAAAGTCTGACACTTGACGAATTGAAAGCCTCACGTCGCACAATCCTGCGCTCGACCGCTATGGGTGGAGCGATTGGTGCGATCCCCGGTGTCGGGCAAGTCGTCGCGGCGTTCATGGGATACGCGGCAGCAAAAAGAGCTTCGTCCAAGCCTGAGACCTTTGGTCAGGGATCGCTGGACGGTATTGCGGCACCAGAAGCGGCGAACAACGCGGTGAACGGGCCGACCATGGTGCCTCTGCTGACGCTTGGCATTCCCGGCGACAATATCACGGCGATCCTGCTGGGCGCGTTTGTGGCGCAAGGGCTGCGTCCGGGACCGCAGCTTTTCGCGACCGATGCACCCGTGATTTACGCGCTGTTGGGGTCCATGGTCATTGCCTGCCTGCTGTTGCTGGTACTGGGCAAGCTGCTGATCCCCGTCTTTGCCAAGGTCGTGTCGATCCCGCGCGCTTACATGGTGCCATTGACATTGGTTTTCGCAGTCGCGGGAACGTATGTGTACCGCTCTAATCCGATGGACCTCGTCTTTCTGATGGCCTTTGGGGTCTTCGGCTACATCGCCCGCAAGCTTGCCTTCGACGTGACGCCGCTTGTCATGGGTTTCATTCTGATGGGCCCGTTCGAATACGCTGTCAGCCAGACCTTGTCTCTGAGCCAAGGCGACCTCGCCGGGTACATCGCCATGGAGCGTCCGGTCACCTTGATCCTGCTCGGCATGATCGGTGCGGGTCTTCTGTTTTTCTACTTTCGCCGCAAGAGCGGCCAAAGCGCGGTCTCGGCATGACCGGCCGCATTCCTAGCCAACCAAACTGAAGGGAGAATTCAAATGGCGTTTGGGAAGTTCATGAAAGGCCTTGCGGCGGCGGTCCTTGCCGCGACGCTTGGCACGGCGGCTGTGGCCGAATACCCGGAAAAACCGATCACCATGATCATACCGCTGGGCGCGGGCGGCAGCCATGATCTTAACGCGCGTGTGATCGCGTCAGTACTGCCAAGCTATCTCGGACAGCCTGTGATCGTGCAACTGATGCCAGGCTCTGCGGGGCAGATCGGCACGTCTGCCGCGGCGCAAGCGCCGGCAGATGGCTACACCATTCTGTTCACTCAGAACTTTATTGATGAGCTTCAACAGCATGTCGCAGAACTGCCGTATGATCCAAACGGGGACTTCGTGGCAATTGCCAGAACCAATTTTGCGGCACCCTCGATCATCGTAAAATCCGACAGCTCGTTCAATACGATTGGTGATCTGGTCGCACATTCCAAGGCAAATCCGGGCAGCCTGAAGTTTGGCCATTCGGGCAATTGGGGCGCGTTCATGGTCCCTGGCGCGCTGGTGTTCAATGCGGCAGGCACGATGCCGACGATGGTCCCTCACAAGGGCGGTGGACCGGCTATGCAGGCGTTGCTTGCTGGCGATGTCGACGTCTCGATGGCGTTCAATTCGGTGATCGACAGCCAGGCTGGTGCGGTCAAGGCGCTTGTATCAGTTTCGCCAGATACGCAGATCGAAGGTGTGCCGACCACAGCTGAAGCGGGTTTGGACGGCGTCGATACGGTTGGCATCATGCACCGCGTGGTCTTGGTGCGACGGGATACCCCTCCAGAGATAGTCGACAAGCTGCGCGCTGCGTTTGCCGCGATGAAAGAAGACAAGAGCTATCAGAAGCTGTTGGCCAAGCTTGGCGAGAACAACGTCTACATGGACGGAGCCGAGTATGAGGCTGTCCGTGTGTCGCAGGGCGAAGCTTATCAGGCACTAGTCAAGACACTGACTGGTGGCTGACGCCAAAAGGACGGGGCAGGGAACTGCCCTGGCTTGGTTCATGTCGAATGATGTGATCATCGCCGGATACCAGGGGCCGCGGTCGATTTTGACCCGCGGTCTCACCGCGTTTGCCGAGGCCTCCCTTCCCTCGGCAACGCTGGTTCCGGACGTGACCGCCGACGGTCTACCTGCGCAGGCGCTGTTCGACGGGATCGAAATGGGCACCTATGCGGCGGGCTACATGGCCAGCGGGTACCTGACCGCGCGCGTGCCAGAGCTCGCCGTTCTTGATCTCCCCTTCAGCGTGACGGATCGGCGTCAGGCGTTCGCCAAATTGGACGGCGACCTCGGTCGCGCGCTTTCCGCAGCGGTGGCGCGTGAAACCAACCTTGTGGTTCTGGCCTTCTGGGACAACGGTTTCCGTCATATCACGAACGCCAGTCACCCGATCCGATCTCCGGCAGAATGCAAAGGCCTCAGGATCCGCACGCTGAATAATCAGCTCTATCAGGACACCTTAACTGCTCTTGGATTTGAGCCGGTTGTGACCGACGTAAAGGAACTGATCCAGGCGTGTGAGACGGGTGCTGTCCACGCGCAGGAAAACCCGCTGACAAATATGCTGACCTTTGGGCTAGACCGATGGCACAAACACGTATCTCTGACCGGTCATATTTTTGGAATTGTCCTGCTCACTGCCAACAAGGACTGGTTTTGCGCCCTCAGCGAAGATGACCAAGAAACGCTGCTCAAAGGGGCGGCGGATGCGACCGTATGCCAACGCTTTTGGGCAGAAGAAGAAGACAGTGTCGGGTTGCAAACGCTAAAGGCAAGAGGCGTCGAGGTTCTCGAGCAGGCTGATCTCGATACGCAGGCATTCCGGGCAGCGGCAGAGCGCATTCGCAGCACATCTGTTGCCAAGCTGCCCAAAGAAATCGTCGATCTTTATCTCGCATAGTTATCGATAATCGTTGACATCGACACTTCTTTCGTTTGTATTATCGATAATCGAAAAGGAAAGACAAATGCCTGATTCCGGCTCGCTGCCAATTGACCATATTCAGACCGTCCCAGAGACAATGCGCGCTTGGGTGCTTGGTGGCCCAGACGAAATGACGCTGGTGGAAAAGCCGGTCCCGACGCCCGGCAAGGCCGAGGTGTTGATCCGCATCGATGCCGTTGCGATCTGTGCAACCGATCTCGAGATCATCCATTACGGTACGCCCGCGATCGTCGATGGCGGGCCCCCATTCCACAAGAACTTCACCATCGGCCATGAATACATGGGCACAGTTGCCGCCCTAGGGCCGGGTGTTGACGAGTACAAGGTTGGCGAGCGCGTTACGGTCGAAGTGCATGCCGGATGCGGTCGTTGCAAGCGGTGTCGGCAGGGGATGTATACCTCGTGCCACAACTATGGTCTGCGCGAGAAGGGCCACCGCGCCAACGGCATGACGACCGATGGCGGATTTGCCGAATACGCCGTCAATCACATCAACACGCTGGTGCGCGTACCGGACACGATGACAGATGAAGAAGCGACCCTTGTCGTCACGGCGGGTACTTCGATGTACGGGTTGACCGAGCTGGGTGGCCTCGTGGCGGGCGAAAGCGTTGTGGTAAGTGGCCCCGGTCCGATTGGCTTGCTTGCGGTCTCTGTCGCTCGATCTCTGGGCGCAGGCCCTGTTATCCTGACTGGCACCCGCGAAGACCGGCTCGCGATCGGGCGCAAACTGGGCGCGACCCACACGATCAACGTGCGCGAACAGGAAACGGTCGAAGCCGTCACGGCGATCGTAGGTGCGAAAGGGGCCGATTACGTTATTGAATGTGCCGGGACGGAAGCAGCCATCAACGATGCGATCCGTATGACAAACCGCGGCGGCAAGGTTTGCCTGGCGGGGTTCCCGCACGACCTCGCCAAGGTCGACCTGCCGCATGTCGTCAAGAACAACATCTACCTCTACGGCATCCGCGGAGAGGGCAAGAGCGCCACCCATCGCGCCATGTCATTCATGGCCGAAGGCCGGTTCGACGCTTCCCTGATCCACACCCACACCTTCGCCCTCGAAGACCTTCAGGAAGCGCTGCGATACGCGCGTGAGAGGGTTGAAGATGCGCTGAAGGTGGTCGTGAAGCCGCGAGGCGTTGCCTCGCTCAAAGCAAAGGCAGCAGAATGACCCACAAAGCCCGCAAAGGCGTTTACGCCGCCGCCATCACCCCTGTTGCCGCCGACGGGCGTCCAGACACCGCAAAACTGATCGCCTATTGCAAGCGCTTGATTGGCGAGGGTCTCGACGGCGTTGCACCTACTGGAACGACCGGAGAAGGGAATTCTCTCCCTTTTGATTGGCGATTGGACCTTCCGGGGCAGTTCGCAGAAGCCGAGTTACCTCCCGACCGGGTCATTTTTGGCACCGGCTCCTGTTCGGCGGACGATGCCGTGGCCCTGACCAAAGCCGGGGTCGATGCGGGTTATCCAAATGCACTCCTCCTGCCGCCCTTTTATCTCAAGAACGTCAGCGACGATGGCCTCTTCGCGTATTACGCGCGGCTGATCGATGGTGTGGGGTCCGACGCGCTGCGCGTCTATCTCTATCATTTTCCGCAGATGTCCCAGACGCCGATTTCGATCCCGCTGATCCAGAGGCTCAAGGCCGAGTTCGGCCCGATCATCGCGGGCCTCAAGGACAGCTCGGGCGATTACGAAGGGTCTCTTGCCTTCGCGGAAGCGGCGGACGAATTCGATGTCTTCCCTTCAAATGAAGGCGTGCTGGTTGATGCGCTGGCCAAGGGGTGCGGCGGTGTGATCTCAGCCACAACCAACGTTTCCGCAGGTCTTGCGCGGCGCACGTTGAATGCGACAGGCGCAGAACAAGATCGTTTGCAAAGCTTGCTCAATCAGGTGCGCCAGACCGTTGCCAAATACCCGTTGTCGGCGGCGATCAAGCAGGTTGAATCATGGAAAAGCGATGACGACACGTGGTGCGCGGTGTTCCCGCCACTCGTCCCGCTCACCGCCACGCAAAAGGCAAGTCTTCGCGCAGACCTTGAGGCGTTGCCAGCAGAAACCGGCGTTCTTGCGGCTTTGGAACTGGCCTGACGGAACGTTGAAAAGACTTCGGTTCACGAAGCGCAAAACACTGTAGCCAAAACAGCCATTAGGAGGAGAGATCGATGGCTTTCAAGGGAACCCGATTTTCGGGAATGGTCGCGGCTGGCCTGATCGTGGCCGCAACCGCAGCCACCGCTGAAATCGAATTGAAAAACGGCGAGGTGATTTCTGAATCGCCGACCTTTATTGTGACATATGTAGAAGTGGGCGCCGACCACTCTGGCGCGGCACTAGAACTGCTCAAAGCGCAGGCCGCCGCCGCCAAGGGCCACGACGGTCTTGTGCGCTTCGAAGTCATTCAGCGCATGGGCCAGGACAACCATTTCGTGGTGCTTGAGGCATGGGAAGACAGGGCAACCCGTGACGCCCATGCCGCTTCGGCAGAGACCGTCGCGTATCGCGAGGCTTTGGAGCCCATGCTCTACGCACCTTACGATGAACGCCCGCATGTCGGACTTGTGGCGGCGGACCTCGCAAGCATGCCCGAAGGAACGGCGGATACTGTCTATGTCGTGACCCACGCCGATATCATCCCGCCCGAGCAGTTCGCGCCGTGTGACCGCCAGATAAATCCGGCGGGGCCTTGTGGCAACGAGATGCTGGTGGGGCTCGCCAACTTCAGCCGCGAGCACGACGGCAACCTGCGTTACGACGTACTGACCCAGAACAACCGCACCAACCACATGAGCGTGGTCGAGATGTGGGACAGTCTCGAGGCGCAGCAGGCGCACCAGATGCACCCCGAGAAAAAGCAGTTCCGCAACGAGCTGGCCGGGATCGCTCCCGAAGGCGGGGTCAACGCCGACGCGCAGTTCGTGCCGAACATGCTGACCGGCAGCCTTTGGGACGAACGTCTCTACAAGCTAGTCGTGAACTGATCGCGCCAACGGGCCGGGCGGTTTCGTCGCCCGGCCACTCACACCCCGTCACGGGAGGAGGACCCAATGACCACAAGACGCAACTTCATGGCCGGGCTCGGAGCGACCGCCGCATCTGCCTTTGTCATCACGCCTGGCGCAGGCCACGCCAACGGTTGGCCGACACAACCCATCACGCTGGTTGTCATGTACGGGCAGGGCGGTGGCACCGATGTC
Organism: Marivita hallyeonensis; assembly: GCF_900129875.1. Lineage (GTDB taxonomy): Bacteria > Pseudomonadota > Alphaproteobacteria > Rhodobacterales > Rhodobacteraceae > Marivita > Marivita hallyeonensis. Next base: position 526,250 of record NZ_FQXC01000001.1, read on the forward strand.
ATCATGCGCACGCTTGCCAATGAAATGGCGAGTGCGAAGGGCTGGAACATCAATGTCATCAACAAGCCCGGTGCCGTCGGTGCCGTCGCCACCGAGTTCGTGCATGGCAAGGAGGCCGATGGCCACTGGATGCTGGGCGCCGCCAATTACAACAAATTCGTTCGTGTCATGGGTCATACCGATGCGGTGCCGTGGGAGAACTGGACCTACCTGCAAGCAGCCTCTGCGCTGGCCTCTTGGGCTGTGCCCGTGGACAGCCCGTTCCAAACGCTGGAAGACGTCATTTCGGCCGCAAAGGACAACCCCGGAAGCCTTGCCATCTCGACATCGGGAACCGGTGGTATCTGGCACGAGCTTGCCTTGATCGTCGCGGATGCGGCGGGCATCGAGCTTAGCTTCGTGCCGTACAAGGGCGGAAAGGCGGCGACACTTGCGGGCCTGCAAGGCGAGACCGACATCGCAGGTGGCGGCGTACATGAACACGTCGATCTGATCCGCGCGGGCCAGCTTCGGTGCCTTCAGCAATGCGGCGTGGAGGACATCGTATTGGATGATGGAACCGTTCTGCCATCGGTCGGAAACCTGCTGTCCAGCCTGAAACCAGTTCTGCCGCTTGGTCCGCAGTACAACCTGATCCTTCGGCGCGATACTCCCCCGGCCGTTCTCAAAGAGGTGGAAGAGGCATTCGCCACGGCGGTCAACAGCCAGGCTTTTCAGGATATTGCCAAATCCAAGTACTTCAGCGTCGATATCCGGTCGGGCGAAGCCGCAGACAAGCGCGCAGCGCAGCTTGAGGCGATCACTGCCGCGACCTTCACGAAATATGCCGACCAGATTGGCGCGGCTGTGAAGTCACCGGCTGACCTTGGCCTTCCAGAGCCCGAAGGATTTGAGGCCTGGTGGCCGCCTGAAGGTTACACTCCGGTCGCTGGCTGATGCCGGAAGACACCGCAGCCTTCCGTGGTGAAGATGAAAGCGCGGGAGAGGCGTCTCCCGCGCTTGATCTGATCGCCTCCGGTTTCCTGTTTGCGCTTGGCCTGTTCTTTGCCGCGCTGTCGTTGGCGCTGCCAGTTCCGGGCGGGCTTGTCAGCGCTCCGGGGCTATTGCCGTTTGTGGTATCGGCCAGCCTTGCCGTCATGGCCATTGTTCTGGGTTTGTCGGCATGGCGCAGAAGGGTCTTTGTCGCGCCGCTACAAGTTGAGATCGACAGTGAAATCGCGCGCCGGATCGCGGCCGCAGGTGCCGTTGCGGTCTATCTTGCCGCGCTTCAAACTTTGTCACTCGAAGGCTTTGTCGCCATTCTCGGGCGTCAAATCCCGATAGGCGGATTTGAACCCGCGACAATCGTTTTCCTGACCGCACTGCTGCGCCTGTTCTGGACGGATCGTTTGGCCGCTGTGGTCACAGTTTCGGTGGGATGGACGCTTTGCCTGTCGTTTGCCTTCCGCGGCCTCTTTGGCGTTCCACTCCCGGGATAAAACATGCTCGACGCGTTCATCACCCTCGCTGACCCTTTGCTTCTTGGGACGACCCTTTTGGGTGTGACTCTCGGCATAATCTGGGGCGCGCTGCCGGGCCTTTCGACCACAATGGCGATGGGGCTTCTGATCGGGCTAACGGCCAGCATGGGGCAGAATCCCGCTTTGTGTTTCATGCTCGGCGTCTATACGGGGTCCGTTTTTGGCGGGGCGATTTCGGCTGTTCTAATCAACATCCCCGGAACGCCTGACGCGGTGCCCACGATGATCGAGGGTCATACGCTGGCCAAACGCGGCGAGGGCGGACAGGCACTAGGCATGGCTATCGGCGCGTCATTTATCGGAAATTGGGTCGGGATCATCCTTCTGATCCTCTTCATCCCAATGCTGCTGAGCTTCGCGCTTAACTTCAAATCCTACGAGATGTTCATCCTGTCGATGCTGGGCATTCTGGTTTGCGGATCGATGGCGGCGGGCTCCATGCCGCTGAAAGGGTGGATTGCCGGATGGCTTGGCCTTCTTGTGGCCTTCATCGGGATCGACATGATCCACGGCGTGCCGCGTTTCACCTTTGGCGTGCGCGCGCTGGAGGATGGTCTAAGCTACGTCGCGATTTTGATCGGTGTCTTTGGCATGACCGAAATCCTCAAAACCCTGCCGCAGCTCAGTGCGCCGCCAATCCCTCCAACGGCAGGTAGGGTCGTGCCCTCGATCGGCCGTTTGATAAAGTATAGCGGTGCCGCGGTTCGATCCTCGATTATCGGCACGCTGGCCGGGGCAGTTCCGGGGGCAGGGGCCAACGTAGCGTCCTTTCTGGCTTATGATATTGGCCGCCGTCGCGCAAAACCGGAAGAGCGGGCGAAATGGGGCAAGGGCAGTTATGAAGCCATCGTCTGCGCCGAAACGGCCAACAACGCCAATATCGGCGGTTCTATGTTGCCGACGTTGGCGCTTGGCATCCCCGGAAACGCCCCGGCAGCCGCGTTGATCGCAGCCTTGCAGCTTAAGGCCGTCAATGTGGGTCCGACCATCGAGATCGATCATCCAGGTTTGATCTGGTTCATCTATGCGGCTTTGATCGTCGCAAACCTCTTCATGTACGGCGCCGCCATCGCGCTGATCAAACCGTGTGTCCGGCTGTTTTCGCTGCCCAAGGGGTTGCTGCTGACGCTCATCACCCCGGTCTGCGTTCTGGGGGCATGGTCAGTACGGCTATCCATGTTCGATGTCTGGACGATGTTTGCCGCCGGACTTGCGGGATATGCCCTGATCGCCTTCCGCTTCCCGGTTGCGCCGGTGGTACTTGGCGTCATCCTGGCGCCGCTGGCCGATGAAAACCTGCGGCGTACGCTAATCCTTTTCGAGCGACGGGGGTGGGACTATGCCTTGGATCAGTGGATCGGAAATATCCTCTTGGCCGGCTTCATCCTGCTGATTGTAGAAGGCATATGGCGTGGGCGCCGCAATCAGAGGCAGGTGCCAACGGGATCATGACAAAGCATTCAGGATCAGCTTGATCCCGGCCAGGATCATCAACCCGTTCACAGTATATTTGAAAACGGCCTTGGGTAAGCGCCGGGCGACGACAAATCCCAAACCCGCAGCAATGCCCGCGACAGGGACAAGCCAGATGGCAAATCGCAGTGTTTCCGCGCTGAGAGCGCCGACCGCAAAGAAGGGCCAGACCTTCAGGACATTCACTGACGCCATGAACATGTTCGATGTGGCGGCAAAGCGCAGCTGCTCATAGCCGCGCGACAACAGGAAGATGTGAATCGGCGGGCCGCCAGCATGCGCGATGCTGCTGGTGAAACCAGAAGCCGCTCCGAAAGGCAAAGCCATCCATCGGGGCAATCCTCTTGCCCCTAAGGGTTTGCTCCACAGTGCGTGTACCGCAAATAAGATGGCGATGATGCCAATTCCGCCACCGATCAACTTGCCGGGCAGGATGTGTATCATGAGGGCGCCAAGGCCGACACCGATAAACGCGCCTGGCAGGGCCAGCGCAATCGTAGGGTAGTCGGCATTTTTGCGGTGGTTCACCACGTTCACGATATCCATCGTCAACAGGACCGGTAAAAGCACACCAATGGCCGTCTCAACCGGTATGCCGGTTGCCATAACAGGAAGGGCAACGGGTGCGCCGACGCCACCAAAGCCGCCCTTTGCCAACCCGAGGATCACCACTGCGACTAAAGGGAACAGAATTTCTTCCAGTAGCATTGCGCGATCCCGAAAGCTTGTACTTGTGTTGTAAATCGATTATCGATAAAAAATGATCGATGCAACGAAGAATCTACCGTTGGCCGAAGTCAAAGGAGTGGCCCCATGGCGCTAGAACAAACACATATTCCGACTGAAGTGTATCTGGGCATTCTTAGCAGAACGATCGAAATCCATTGGAACTACCACGCGATCCTCATGGCCGGTATCTGGCTCATCCTCGTGCCGCTCTGCATCACGATCATCCGCTACGGCAAACCCAAGCCGACAGAATTCGGGGTGCGCTCCAAAGTGAGCCTCTGGAACCGGGAATGGTGGTGGTTCAGCATCCACAAATACGGACTTTACGCCGCGGTTTTGTTATCTCTTGCGGGGTTGACGGTCGCATTGGTTGTCAGCCAGGGGTTCAGCGGGTCGGTGCATTCCATCTTGGGGCTGCTCACGATCCTTATGGGCTGTTTGCAGGCCATCTCTGGTATGCTCCGCGGCACCCATGGCGGCAAGTTTTACTACACCGCCCGCCCGGATGACCCGGCATCGTGGCAGGGCGACCATTACAGTCGCACCACGCGTCGCCGCATGTTCGAGGCCTATCACAAAACGGCTGGCTACTTCGCCGTTCTATTTGCCATCGGAGCGACCGGATCAGGTCTTATGCAATATCCGATGCCCATCTTCGCGTCTGTCCTGCTGTCACTCCCCTTTGTGTTCCTTGTTGTCTGGGTCGTGCTTGAGTTCTTCGAGCGGCGTTATGACGGCTACAAGGCCGTGCACGGCTACGGGCTCGAACATCCTTACAACAAGGCGCGCGAGTATCTTTGAGCGCCCATTGATCTGACCTGAAAGGACGCAGAATGGCCGATGTTGTCATACCCGAATTCATGGACGAACCCACGGCGCAAAGCCTGATCGCAGCCTTTGATGTGCATTGGGACCGAACGCTGTGGAGCAGACGCGCCGAACTGTTGGAGCGTGTCAGGAATGCCCGCGCTCTCATTGTGCGGAATGATACGCTTGTGAACACCGAGCTTCTTGATGCGGCCCCTCGGTTGCAGGTCGTGGCGCGCATGGGTGTGGGTCTGGACACAATCGATGTAGAAGCATGTGCCGCTCACGGGGTTGAGGTTGTTCCTTCAATCGGGGCCAACGCCGTGTCGGTCGCCGAGTATGTGATCGCAACAGCCATGATCCTTCTGCGTGGTCCCGCATATTATGCCACCTCGGATGTTGCTGGCGGCATCTGGGACCGACCGAGGTTTGCGGGCGGGCGCGAGATTGCAGGGCGCACCATGGGCATCGTCGGGTTTGGTTCGATCGGACAAACCGTGGGCGACAAGGCCCGCGCGATGGGCATGGACGTGATCGCCTATGACGCTGTGATGCCTGATACCGCAGCAGCCTGGTCAAAGGCGCGGCGCGTCGATCTCGAGACCCTCTTGGCGCAATCCGACGTCATCAGCCTGCATTGCCCAAAACTGCCCCAGACCATTGATCTGATAGACGCCGACGCCTTTGCGCAGATGAAATCCGGTGCCGTCCTGATCAACTCGGCGCGTGGCGGCATCGTCAATGAGGCGGCCTGCGCGGCAGCGTTGAAATCAGGTCAGATCTCCGGTGCCGCGCTCGACACGCTGGATGTCGAACCCATTGATGCGACCGCCCAAGCCATCTTTCGAGACGTCCCCAACCTGATCCTCTCGCCGCATATTGCTGGCGTAACGCAGGAAGCGAACCGCCGCATTGCCGAGGTGGCGGCCGATACCGTGCGGCGCGTTCTGGGTGCCGCGCAGCCCATTCCAGCCTGAGGCCCGACCATGCTGAACACGATCTCCAAATCGAATACCGATCTTCCCACGCCGGATTACGCCTATAACCTCAAACTGCTTGGTTACTCTGACCAAGGTGGCCGTCCCGACGGTGTGCAACTTATGGTCAACAAGGGCCACGCGATTGTCGGACACATGTTCTCAGACGGCTTCAGCGTCATTGATTGCCGTGATCCGCGCGACCCGAAACCTGTGGCCTATGTGCCGGCGCCCCCGAACACCTGGAACATTCACCTGCAAAGCCATGAAGACCTGCTTTTGGTCATCAACGCAAAGAACATGTTTGCCGCGGCCGAATTTCAGGACGAGACCGAATACTACAAAGGCAAGCTTGGGAAGAAGGTCGGCACCGCAGACACCATGCTGTCGAAGACACGCGACTGGACGGCCGGCCTTTCCGTCTACGACATCTCCGATCCGGCCAACCCACGTCAAATCGGGTTTATGGATGTCGAAGGTGGGGGCATTCATCGCCTCTGGTATGTCGGCGGCCGTTGGGCCTATGCCTCTGTGCTTCTCGATGGGTTCACCGACTACATCTTCGTGACCATCGACATGGCCGACCCGACCAACCCTAAGGAAGCTGGTCGGTATTGGCTGCCCGGCATGAACGCCGCCGCCGGGGAAAAGCCTGAGGACGGTCAAGCCCGAGCAGGTCTGCATCACGCAATTGTCCATGGAGATACGGCCTATGGTGCATGGCGAGATGCGGGCATGGTCATCATGGATGTGAAAGACCGCAGTAATCCCGATTTGATTGTACACCGCAATTGGTCGCCGCCCTTCGGCGGCGGCACGCACAACTGCCTTCCGCTTCCCGACCGCGATCTGCTTGTGGTGGCCGATGAGGCCGTCCTGGACAATTGCGCTGATGGTATCAAGCACATCTGGCTCTTTGATACTCGCGAACTATCCAACCCGGTAAGCATATCGACCGTGCCGATCCCGGATGATGCCGATTATGTCAACAAGGGCGCGCATTTCGGTCCGCACAATATCCATGAAAACCGGCCAGATGGCCTAGTTAGTGACCAGCTGATCTTTGCGACCCAGCAGAATGCTGGGCTGCGCGTGTATGATATCTCGAATGAGTACCGTCCTGACGAAGTCGCAGCGTTTGTGCCGCCGGCCCCCGCGCGTCTGATGGACAAACGACCAAACCGCGAAAAGGTGATCCAGTCCTGCGATGTCTGGGTATCCAAGGAGGGCTTGGTTTACACTTCAGACTACAATGCCGGGTTGTACGTGCTCGAATACCAGGGGTGATGCCTACTACGTTCGACCTCGAACCAAGGCACCGGATGTCAGGTGACCAGTAACCGAAATCCACGTAACGCCTCTCGCCTGAACGTGTTTGTTCCTTTGAGCCTTTCCTAAGGTCCGCTTTGGAGAAGCTGCGCTGCCGCATTGATTGAACCAATGAAAGGCAACTCTGGGCCGTCCCGGATGGTCGATCCCGGGCTTCAGATGGAGATGCTGCGCCGCCTCCGAGGTCTGTTGTGAGACCTAGTTCTTGATGTGACGTTGCAATATGGTGCGCAGTTCTTCAGTTCGATCCCAGTGGACAGCGTTCCAACCCTCCGATTGAGCAGCACTGACGTTTGGCATTGTGTCATCAACCAAAAGCAACTCATGCGGTCGGCGGCCGACTGCGTTCTCCGCGAAACGAAAAAACTCAGGCTGAGGCTTCTTGCTTCTTGCTTGCGCCGAGTACACGATCCCGTCCACATCTTCAGACAGTCGCATCACCTCCATCAGATAGGCCGCGCGCATGTGCTCCTGGTTCGTTGCCAAATAGACAGAAATCCCATCTCGCCTTGCAGCACGAATATCGGAGAGAACTGGTTCGACAACTCTGGAGTCCATTTTAAACCAGTAAGCTACCAAATCATTAGCTTCGATCGTGGGCGCGATGCGCCTCAGGATCCCCGCCAGCGTCGGCAACAGTGCCTTTTTGCCAACGACAATGTCATTCCACTCAGCTTCGAAGAACTCTTTGACGAGAACATCAGTCGGTATTTTCATGTGCTTCTGCAGATCATGGTCCCAACGCAATCCATCGTTTGGACGGCCATCCACTAGTACGCCATCAACGTCGAGCATCAGACAATTGACCGTCACTGAAGTTTTCCTCTCTGAAATGTTGAGCAAGCTGTTATCGACATTCGAAGTAGTATCGTGAAGCCCTCGCATCAAAAGCGTTCGCTTCTTTCGAGCAACACCAAACCTTGACAGGTCCAAAGTGAGCCCAAAGTACCTGATGCTACGAAGATCGCGAATGTCTATTTCAGCACCGTGATAGCGTTAGCGAGGAAGAAGACCGCATGCGCTTCTCAGGAACTTCTTTGGGCTGCTGCTTCCCACCATACTCTGCTTTGAAAGCCGTCCAATCCATCGTGAAAATCCAACCAACTCTGACAGGTGGAATTCCACTACATAGCGATATCTTCAAACGTGGTCTCCAGGAATAGAGATGGCATATTCGGAGCTGTGGCACGTTGTTGGGACAAGGCAAATCCGCGGGCAGCCAAGGTTTCCTGATCGCGACCGCCGACGGTGCAGTGTTTGGCAAAAGCGAAGGTTCTACCAAAACCGCTTCCTTTTGCGACATAGGCGTCTGTACGCACCAAATGCTGATGCTTTCGATCAGCATGTTTAGCGGCTTTGAGTGACGCCAGTCGCTTGTTGCGTCCGTTCTGCTCCGCTGCTCCGTTGACAGCCGTGAAATGGAACAGTGCCGCTGCGGATTTTCCGTAGGGCCGCGAATACGTATACGGCAGCGTTATGGCAAGCGTGTCTTCGCTTGGATGAGACCAGAGCAAACAATGCGGTGCATTTATCCACCGGTCCAGCTTTTCGACATCGCCATCTATTTCGACCGGTTGCGCCCCTCTGACCGCTTTGCCCAAATCCGGTATCATCTTCCAGACCGTCGCCATGGCTGAACGCATCCTGGCCAAGTCGTCATTGGACCTTGTCTGCACGAAACCTAGACCTGACAAATCGCCTGCAAAGGTGCGTGTATCAACTGTGTCATCCAAAGCCCTTGCGCTGGCCCAGAAGGCGGGCGCATCGTCATCGACGTCTTGCGAAGCGCTTCGCTTTTCTATCTTGGGAATCCTCACTTCGTCTCCTATCTAGTGCATTGGATTTCACAGCAATACACTCTGCTTGCAAGCGTGCCCAATTCTTTACGCATATTGCGAAACACCCAAAGGTCTGGTGCGTACTGACGGATTGCGATCACCCGAAAGTCGACCTTGGCAACCAAAGATCAGAGGTCCGCTTGGTCCGCGTTGCGGTCATCTGCTTCGGCGAAATGCTGCTCTCGCGAGGCAATGTTCGCTATGGGGGCTGCAACCGCAGCATCTGGAAAGACGGGCGAAGGTCCACTCAGGGCCGTTAATTCCCTTTCCCCATCTCAATCGTCGCTGCCATCCTTGGCTCACTCGCGCACGTACCGTCCTGTGGAGCTTTGGTCTACCGTGTAGTCCCAGGCCGTTCGATTTGTTTTCATCGCGTTGTTCACGACTTGCTTGAGCGGGAGTCGTTCCCACACTTCGGATCTGATTTTTGCCAGATCGAAGGTGCCGCCCGTTACCACCTTGTTCAGCTGCGCTTCGATCTCTTGACAGTCGGCGTCTCCGGCGCGGTTGGTCCATTCGTTCGGATCTTCGGCGAGGTTGAAGAGCTGCGGTGCAGAACCGTGACAGTAATGATACTTCCAATCGCCCAAGCGGACCATGAATGAGGGCCGCATGATGCCCTCACCGTGGTATTCAGAGACAATCGGGATCACGTCGAGGTCCGCGCCCTGTATCGCCGCGAGCAGCGACCGCCCCTCCAAGGGCGCAACCGGCTCTTGGCCAGCGATATCGATCAGGGTGGCTGGCACGTCGATCAGAGACACGGGCGTGTCAATTTTGCAGGGTTCGGCATCGGGCAGATCAATGAACAGCGGAATCCGTGCCGACCATTCGTAGAGGCTCCGCTTTTGGATCATGCCCTTCTCGCCCAGCATTTCGCCATGGTCGGAGGTGACGATGACGACCGTATCATCGCAGAGCCCATTGTCTTCGAGAACCTCCAGAAGCTCCCCGATCTTGTCGTCGACGTAATGAGCAAGCGCGGCAAAGCCACGGCGCATGGCGATGAGGTTCTCGGGATCGCGTATCTCGTCGCCCCTGTGATGAAGGCCGTGCCAGCGCCGCATGGCCAGATCAAAGTCCGAATAGGTATCGTCCATGTCGTCGGGATAGTCAGGCAACGGGATGTCCGCGTCCTTGTACATCTCCCAGTATTTCTTGGGGACGTTGTAGGGCGGGTGAGGATTGGTAAAGGAGACGGTCAGCATCCATGGATTGGCGGGCGTATGGCGCAGATATTCCATGGATTTGAAATGGGTCTCCTCATCATATTGCAGCTCTTTGGACCATCCCGGCCCGATGTTTTCCGCCAGATATTGAGGGGTGAAATCAAACGCTTTGAAACCGGGATCATCCTCAGGCGGGAGAGGGTACGACCAGATAAACCCCGATGGATAAATGTCTGTGTTCAGGCGGCGCTGAAAGCCGTGCAACTGATCGGCGCCGATGAAGTGCATCTTGCCCGCCAAAACGGTCTCGTAACCGGCATTGGTGAGGTAATGCGCGAAGGTGGGAATGAAGCTGTGATAGGGGTCACCGTTGTCATAGCAGCCGGTCGTCGAGGTATTGAGCCCTGTCATGAAACAGGATCGCGCTGGCACGCAAATCGGGCTTGGCGTATAGGCATTGGTGAAATTGGCCGAGCGCTTGGCAAGAGCGGAGATATTCTTGGTCTTTGCGCCAATCCCACCGCAAGCTTCCAACATGAAGGGTGTCATCTGATCGGCCATGATCAATAGGATGTTGGGTTGTCTGCCTGTCATCCCGCGTTCGCCTCCCCCAACCAACAATCGATGCCGTGATGTCAGGAGAGTGAAACAGTGCTGGTCGCGGTTGTCTAGCGTCGCCTGAACCCGAACTTGCGATCAGTATATAAATGATCGGTGAGGCGGGCAGCGCAATTGCGGAACGAAGGGCAAGCATAGTCGGGTTTTCCGCGGGTTCACCCATGGCTACGTTTTTGCCAGTGCAGCGAACGGCGGCTATTTGGGCTGCAATTGCGGAACCTAAGACCACGTTTGAACGGCAGGAAAGGGCCGTAAGCGACGCGACGTTCTCCCTCACGTCGTGGGATTCTGAATCGCCCTTCAGGTCAGTTTCGATTCAAGGCCTGCTGGATCCTGCGCTTTGGGCGGAGGATCTCCTGAAACCAGTCCTCGAGTTGCTGACGAGGTTCTTGCTTCGATTTTACCCACCTCCAAGGTCGGCAGAGAGCCAAACTACTCTGATGCCGCGGAATTGGGCAACATAGTTTTTCTTCATCTTGCAGCAGTGGTCACCTTGCCTTTCGTATGGTCCTGGCCTCGTCGACGAAAGCGTTCAGGACATCCCCCAGGGTGCTGCTGAAGTGGCCGAAACGTTCTGTGGCATCTTCCTTTTGCATTGCAATTCAACCAGATAGCACGATTTGTGCAGCCCTTGCGCCGGCACCGTGCGCTGCAGCGACGGAGATCGGGTGTGGTTCCTGCGCGGCATCACCAGCGAAGAACACACGATCGGCTACGGGAACCCCATAATCAATGCGCGCACTGTCAGCGCCAAGTGCTCTCACCGAATAGGCCCCGAGCGCGAACGGGTCTGCCGATCAATCGTAGTGGTCGTGCGCCACGATCGCCGGGTGCGCGGCGCCGAATGCTTCGCGACATGCATCCGTTACGTGCGCGATGCGATCCCGCCCTGGCATTCGGGCTACGTCTCGCGCGTGATCGCCTGCGACGATGGCTGTAATCAATGGGAGGCTTGGATGTACGTGAAACCCGACCGCCTGGCCGCGGTTCGCCCGTGAAATGTCGAAGGCATACTCGGGAACATCTCGCAATCGGCTCTCGAGGCGTAGTCCGATCTTCATGAAACGACCCATCGGCAGCGCCTCGATTGCCGCCAAGGTCCGGTCTGGCAGTTCCGGCACGAAGTGTATTCGTCCGTCGCGCAGCACGCCCGTGGGAACCGTGACGATGACAGCGCGACCCTTGACGCTTCCCCAGGGGCCGGAGACAGTGACTGCCCCGCCGTCGTCCCAAGCGATCCGGTCCGCAGCGTGTTTGAGACGCGCAGGTATGTTCTTTCCCCAGTCTGCGATCAGGCGACCGAGACCATTCTCGACGGTTCGGTCCTCGCCGTCCACGAAACTCATATAGTCGTCTACCGATAAGCGGTGGGGATCGGTGGCCATAGTGAACGCCGCAAGTCGCTCGGCTGCTCCTGTCCATTCATCCGCGTCGGGCACCGTACCGAAGGAGAAGTCGCCCCGCACGAGGCTGCGCCATCCAAGGGACCATTCAAGGCGTCTCGCGCCAGTGTCCAGTCTCTCGGCGCCATCCGGTACGATAGCGCCAGACCTCAGCACGCGCATGTCCTTGATCGGGCTGGGTCGGGTCGCCCTCCCCATTGCCCGCGCAATATCGGCGAATGGATTGGTTTCATAAGCATGCAGCCATTGTGCGCCCCGATCAAAAGGCAAGCCTAGAGCGGCATCGTGCGTCCACGCCCGCCCGCCGATGCGGTCGCGTGCTTCGAGTAGGGCGAAGGAGGCTCCGGCCGCTTGGAAAGTCCGAGCTGCCGAGAGGCCTGCAGCTCCCGCACCTGCAACTTGCCGCCGAGGACGGTTCTTGGGCAAGGGATGCCGAGTGCGCGATTGCGGGTTATCTGAAGCACTGTTCCGACAGGAGCGGTTGAGCGTTCCGCCTGTTTCATATCCCGTCCAGCGGTCCGGTTCTTACAATGCAGCTCAGTCCGGCCGAAACAATCCTGCGACGCTGCTGCCGCGAAAGCACGCTTCTCACCAAGAAATATGAGCTCGACCTGTCGTTGAATTTGCGTTCACAGCGTGTTTTCGGAAAGCGGGGCGCGCCAATGCAATAAGGCTGACCGGTGAAACATTGCAATGGCCCGAAATTATCTTCCTGAAACTTTGTCTTTCAGCGTTGTGATCCGTCTGAAGATAAAGTCGGCAAACACGCGTACTCTTTCTAGGCGCCGCAAGTCTTGATGCTGTAGCAGCCACGCAGGAAGTGTGGGCTGAGTGAAGTCCGCATCCATCCGCTTCATCTTCTGATCTTGATCGCCCATGATGCAAGGTAGAAGGCCAATCCCTCTACCTTGTCGAACCGCTTCGGCTTGAAGCTCGAGTCCGGGCAATTGCCACGCTATTGGACGATCGGAGTAGGGAGTTGAGGCGATGCGTTCTTGAAACCTACGTCTATCCGGCCATCCGACCCAACCGAGCGAGAGATCGGAAGGGTCTGCATCCTTGCTCACATAGATCGCATCATGAAATTCTGGCAGTCGTCGCCCGACGAGATGTTCGTCCGGAGAATTCGAAAACCTGATCGCTAAATCGGCATCCCTTCGGTCAAGGTCAGCAAAGCTGTCAGTGGAAGCAACTTCCAAGTCAATCCCGGGATACCGCTCTTGGAATTCAGCAAGCATGGGCAACAAAAGGTACTTTAGAACGGCCGGTGGCGCTGTCAGCTTGACAGGGCCTTCAAGCTCTATGTCCGAGCCGGCGATTTCGCGTTGAACATCGAATACTTCGGCTTCGATTTGTTGAGCCTTCACAAGAAGTCGCTCGCCTGGTCCCGTCAGAACAAATCCTTCAGGTGTGCGATCGAACAGCTGAGCGTTCAAAGCGTCTTCGAGAGCTTGGAGCCGGCGCAGAACAGTTGAGTGACTCGTTCCAAGTTGTGCAGCCGCAGCGCGCGCAGACGCTCCTCGCTCAAGCGCAAGAAATACGCGCAGATCATTCCAATCAAGCTTCAAAGCTGGTCTCCCGCTTGGTCCAAATTTGGTCCATCCATAGGTCAATTATAGTCCGTTTGTTCCATTTTGATCCAGTGTAGTTGTTTGATGTCCCAATCGAAGGAGCTAATTCCCATGTCACTTCTCAAACGCCTGACGACCCGAAATGTCGGTACAGTCGATCGTATCGTCCGCGCTGTCCCCGCCGTTCTCGTTGCTTTTCTTTGGCTGAATAATGCGCTTACGGGCACGGCATTGATCGTCGGCGCTATCCTTTCCGGAATGCTGCTGCTCACCGCGATCACCTCGCGGTGTTCGATCTACGCGATGCTCGGATTCAGCACCTGTTCGACAAACCAATCAAACTGAAAGGAGACATCATATGATGAAGCGTATTATTGCGGCTGCGGTTTTGACCTCAGCACTTTCTGGTGCGGCATATGCAGAGAACCAGCCCGCTTACCTTGTTGCAGCTTTGGAGGTTTCAGACCTTAACGCATACTTCCAGACCTACGGAGGGCCGGTCTTCCCGATGCTTGCGGCGGCTGGCGCAGAGGTTCTGGTCGGAAGCCCATCGGTCAGCGTCTTGGAGGGGAAATATGGCGCAACCTGGACCGCGATTGTCAGGTTCCCGTCAATGGAGGCGCTCGAAGCCTGGTACGGCAGTGTCGAGTATCAGGCCATCGCGCCTGCACGTCGCGAACTGAGCAACCAATCTGTATCAGTGCTGGTCGCTGCTCCGGCCTTTCAAATGCCCCAGCAGTGAACAAAGGCTCGGGCTCCGCTGCCCGAGCACACAAATGTCCAAAGAAAGAGCGTTGAGATGACCCATCATGTTCGAGCCGAACGCACCATACCAGTAGAGGCTGCCGACCTTTGGCAAACCGTCAGCAAGATGACCGGAATGGAGGATTGGTACCCTGAACTGATAAGCGACAGCGCTGTCACAGATGTTGACGGCCGGGAGCCTGCACGTGTCTGCACTCTGAAAGATGGAGCCATGTTGAAGGAACGGGTCATCCTACGAGATGTCGCGACACGAACCTTCTGTTACGCCATCGATGAGCACGGAATGCCTGCCAAGAACGTCGTCGGGACAATCCGCATTGATGACCTTGGCGACGGAAACAGCTTCGTGTCTTGGTCAGCAAACCTCATGCTAGAGCCGGAGAATGCTGGCCAATTCGCTCCCTTGGTTCAGGGCATGTACGAAGCGGGGCTCGCGTCGCTAGAGGCCTATCACTGCAAATGACTGCAAAACGATGCGAGATGCCGCCCGAACGAAAGGTTTGGGGCGGCACCGGTAATTGTAGAAAGAAGCTCTGCTCAAAGGCCAATAATCTGGAGTAGTTGAGTGTTCGTCGAATTCTGACATTGCGCTTGCTGCGAACGGCGGCTTTGCCGACTGCATCCGCAGCATCTTGACGGTTGGGCGAAGGTCCGGTCTGGGCCGTCCCTGTCGGTGTGATCGCAGCCAATCTGCAGTGATGTCGCGAAGCGGCTAACGACAGGAGTGAGCTCAGATTTACCGCTTGGCAAACTGCCGACTCGAAACGGAAATCGAATTCTTGGCCGGGTCTTTTGCATTGGCGAAGCTGTAACCGTCTGCTTGGTGAATGGTGCCGAACTTGAGCCCGCGACTTTCGGCGTCCCGGCAAAATGCTTCGACATCTTCAACATCGAAGACCAGCTTCACCAGCGTCTGTCCGTCCTTTCGACCTGCCGACATCGGGTGCAAAAGTATATTGCTGCCAGCACCTTGGCTGACAAGTTCGACGATCCGGTCGCCTTCGAGCCTCAGGATTTCAAAGCCAAAGTACTTACAGTAGAATTCCGCAACCTCTTCGAGTCGCTTTGTGTAAATGATGACGCGGCCAAGTGGTGCAGACATTACGACCTCAAGTTTACTTGCGACCCAAGTCTACTTTGAAACAAGCCCTTCGCAAATGGCAGCTCCGTCCCGCGCTGCCGTCACACGATTGAACCGTCGTTGCGGCGCTGCAGCGAATGGCAGGAAAGCAGGCTGCGACCGCAGCATTCGAACACCGAGCTCAAAGGCAGCAAAGGGCCGTCAAGTTACACTCCCCTTCGATATTTCATTTGCCTTCGTGAACCCTGAAAGGGGCGTTCTCAATTCGGAATGCGCGATTTTGGCTTCAGCGATGCTACTCCCTGACCAAACGAACGATGGGAGCGGCATATGCGATTTGGATTTGTTGGCTTGGGCCAGATGGGGGCGCCGATGGCGGCAAACCTCGCGGCATCACACGATGTAAAGGTTTTCGATCTCAGCGAAGAAGCGATGAATCTAGCCAACAATGCTGGCGCCTCGAAGGCTGAAGATGCGGGCGATTTTGCGGGCGTTGACGTGATGATCACCTGCCTGCCGAGTGGTGCGATCGTCGAAAGAACACTCTTTGATCCCGAGCACGGGATTGCGCGGCATCTCCGACCCGGCACGATGGTCGTCGATACCTCCACCATCGAGTACGGCCTTACGCTTAGCATTGGGGAGCGTCTTGCGGCCCTTGGCATGACGTTTCTCGACGCCCCGGTATCCGGCATGCGGAAACGGGCGGAGGACGGCACGCTTACGATGATGATCGGTGGGGAGTGTGAGGCAGTAGGTCAGTTGACGCCCGCGCTCTCGACCATGGCCAACCGCATCTTGCACACGGGCACCGTTGGATCGGGGCAGTTGACGAAACTAATCAACCAGCTTCTCTTTGACATCAACGCCGCCGCACTCGCGGAAATCCTGCCGATGGCAGTGAAACTCGGGCTCGACCCTGAAACCACAGCCGAGGTGGTGAACTCCGGCACCGGGCGCAGCTATGCGTCGGAGTATTTCATTCCGCAGATCCTGGAGGGTGTTTTCGACACCGGCTACCCGCTGCAATCGGCCTACAAGGACCTTGTCAGCGGCGCGGAAATCTCCGCCCGATACCAAATACCGGCGCCTGTTTTGGCGGCCGCAACAACAACCTACCAGCAGGCCCTTCTGGAGGGACATGGTGCCAAGGACAAGGGTGCGATGGTTCGCGTCTACGAGCGTCTGCTGGGTGTGACTTGCCGAAAGGAGACGGCCAATGGCTGAAGACAAAGGGATCAAGGGCGGGCTGACGAACTACGGTGACAAGGACTTTGCCTCCTATCTGCGCCGTTCCTTCGCGCGGTCCATGGGCCTGTCACGCGACATGCTCGACAAACCGATCGTCGGCATCGCGATGACGCCGTCCGGCTTCAACAATTGCCATCGCTCGATGCCCGATCTGGTGGAAGCGGTGTCGCGTGGCGTTCTGGCGGCGGGTGCGTTGCCGAGGCCGTTCCCGACCGTCTCCTTGGGCGAGGTGTTCCTCAAGCCGACCAGCATGGTCTACCGCAATCTCATGTCGATGGACACCGAGGAGATGGTGCGCGCCCAGCCGGTGGACGCAGTGGTGCTGATCGGCGGATGCGACAAGACCGTTCCAGCCCAACTCATGGGGGCCGCGTCGGCGGATCTTCCTGCCGTGCAACTTGTGACCGGTCCGATGATGACCGGCCGCCACAAGGGGGAACGCCTTGGTGCCTGCACCGATTGCGGCCGCTTCTGGGGCAAGTTCCGGGCCGGCGAGGTCGAAGCCGAAGAAATCGCCGAGATCGAGGGCCGTCTGGCCACCACGGCGGGCACCTGCGCGGTGATGGGCACCGCCAGCACCATGGCATGTATTGCCGAAACCTTGGGCATGTCCTTGCCGGGAACCGCAGCCATCCCCGCCGTGCATGCCGATAGGCTCGTGGCGGCGGAGCACTGCGGCAAGCTGGCGGTCGAGCTGATCCAGACCCCCCGCAGACCAAGCGAGATCATCACCGAGAAATCCGTCGAAAACGCGTTCCGCGTGCTGATGGCCGTGAGCGGGTCGACCAATGCCATTGTTCACCTCACGGCGGTCGCCGGGCGGCTTGGCATCCGGATCGCGCCGGAGCGTCTGAACCAGATTTCCGATGAAACACCGGTCCTTGTCGACCTCAAACCGGTGGGCGAGGGCTACATGGAAGACTTTTTCGCTGCTGGCGGGGTCGGGGCGGTGCTGAGGGAAATCCGGCACCTTCTTCATCTCGATACGGTGGATGTCACGGGCCAGACACTGGCAGAGCGACTGGACAACGAACCCGACTGGGTGGACCGCAGGGTCATCCGCAGTTTTGACGATCCGGTCTCGGACGAAGGCGGGCTGATCAGCCTGACGGGCAACATCGCGCCGCAGGGTGCGATTTTCAAACGGGCCGCAGCAACGCAGGGCTTGTTCGAGGTCGAAGGACGCGCCGTCGTCTTCGAAAGCCTCGAGGATCTGGCCAATCGCGTCGATGATACAGACCTCGACATCACGGCCAATGACATCATGGTGCTGAAGAACGCGGGTCCCGTCGCGGCGGGCATGCCGGAGGCAGGGTATCTGCCGATCCCCAAGAAACTGGCCCGTCAGGGCGTGAAGGACATCGTTCGGATTTCCGACGCGCGCATGTCCGGCACCGCCTTCGGCACAATTGTCCTGCACATGTCGCTCAAGGCGGCGGTTAGTGGTCCCTTGGCGATTGTTCAAAATGGCGACCGGGTCCGATTGTCCGTGGCCGAGAAGCGGATTGATCTTCTGGTCGATAGCGCGGAAATCGCCCGCCGTCTTGAAAGTCATCAAGCGCCGGAGCCTGAGAGGCGGGGCTATCGGGGCCTTTACAGCCGAACCGTGCTGCAGGCCGATGCAGGCTGCGATTTCGATTTCCTCACCCATGAAGGCTGCTCGAAGGAGGGGAGCAAATGAACCTGTTCGCAAAACTCCAAGAGCGTGCCGCCATGGGAAATCCGATCCGCGTGGGCATGATCGGCGCTGGCAAGTTCGGGACGATGTTTCTCTCTCAGGCGTTGCGACTGAAGGGCATCCATATTGTCGGCGTCGTGGATCTGAACCCCGGTACAGCGAAGTCCAACATGAAGCTCGTCGGCTGGGAGGGGGAGGCGTATTCCGCCGCCAGCCTTAACGCGGGGGCCGCGTCGGGCGCGACCTTTGTGGGCGATGATTGGCAGGCGCTTATCGCTCATCCTGCCGTCGAAATCATCATTGAGTGCACCGGCAATACGATCGCCGCCGTGACCCATGCGTTGACGGCGTTTCAAAACGGCAAACATGTGATCAATGTCACGGTCGAAGCGGATGCCTTCGTCGGGCCGGGTCTCGCTGACAGGGCGCGGGAGGCGGGGGTGATCTACAGCATGGCCTATGGCGATCAGCCAGCGCTGGCGAGTGATCTGGTCGATTGGGCCCGTGCCTGCGGGTTCAGCGTGGTTGCTGCCGGACGCGGGCACAAGTGGATGCCGCATTATCGGCAATCCACACCCGACACCGTCTGGGACCACTGGGGCCTCACGCGCGAACAGGCCGAACGCGGTCGTCTGAACCCCAAGATATTCAACGCCCTCCTCGATGGATCGAAACCTGCAATTGAAAGCGCCGCGATTGCCAATGTCTGCGGCTTGGACGCGCCGGCGGATGGGCTCGTCTTCCCGTCGGGCGGGATTGACGACGTACCCAATCTGGCACGTGCACGCGCGGAGGGCGGGGTGCTCGATCATAAGGGAATGGTCGACTTCATCTCTTGCTTGACGCCGGACGGGGCGCAAATCCCGCATGACATTCGCAAAGGCGTCTGGGTCTGTTTCGAAGGGGATACCGAATACCTGCGCAACTGCTTCGAGGAATACAAGGTAGTGACCGACGACAGAGGTCGCTACAGGTGCAACTACAAGCGCTGGCACCTGATCGGGCTGGAGCTTGGGATATCGGTGGCCTCTGTTGGACTGCGCGGCGAACCGACAGGCGCTGCTCAAGACTTCCGCGCCGATGTGGCGGCGGTCACAAAGCGCAATCTGAAGAAAGGCGAGATCCTGGACGGCGAAGGGGGTTATTCCGTCGCGGGCGGATTGCGACCCGCGTCGCTGTCGTTGGAGGGCGGCTATGTGCCACTTGGTCTCGCCCATAACGTGACCTTGATCCGGGATGTGCCAGAGGGTCAGCCGATCACGTGGAACGACATCAAAGCCGACACGAATACAGATGCCTACCGTCTGCGGCGAGAGGTGGAGACACGGTTTTCGAAGACCGCTGCAGCGTGATAGAACCCGCTAAACCGGGAAACAGGCTGGATGCGGAAACGATTTGATCTCTTGACGCTCGAACTCTTCGTGGCCGTGGCTGCCGCGAAGAGCATAGCCCAGGCCGCCGCGCAGGAAAACATCGCTGCCTCTGCCATCAGTAAGCGCATCTCCGACCTTGAGACAGAGATCGGAACGCCGCTCTTCTACCGCCAGCAGAAGGGGGTCGAACTGACCCCTGCTGGCGACGAAATGCTCAGACATGCGCGAGACCTCCAAAGGCTTCTCGACCGTATCGACGATCACATGAGCGATTTCGCGCAGGGCGTGCGTGGTACCGTGCGGATCGCCGCGAATACCTCGGCCATCACGCAGTTTTTGCCGGAAGATCTTGCGCTTTTCGTGGACGCGCATCCTGACATGCGGATCGATCTGACCGAACTGACATCGCCCGAGATTGTGGCCGCCGTGCGCGACGGCACCGACGATATTGGCATCTTCTCCGGCCTTGTTCCCGATCCCGATCTGGACGTCTTTGAATGCCGCCGCGACACCTTGATGGTTCTGACCCCAAAAGGGCATCCGCTTGGCACCGATGGGCCGGTGGCCTTTCGCGAATTTTCATCCCACGACCTTGTTGGCCTGCAAAAGGGTAGCTCCCTGCAGGCTTTCATCGACAGGAAAGCCGCCGAGGAGGGTCTGGAATTGCGCACGCGAGTCGAAGTGCTCAGCTTTGATGGCGTCCGCCGGATGGTCGAGGCTGGTCTCGGAATTGCGATCCTGCCGCTGGGCGCGGTGCAGCCCTATCTTGCTGCGTCAAACCTGCGGATGGCCCCTGTTGCAGAGCCTTGGGCAGAGCGTAGCCTGAGAATTGCTGTGCGCGACAAGGCCGCGCTGGCCCGCCCGATCCGCGCCTTGCTGGGGCATCTGAGCGCGGATGATGCCATCTTATGAGGCTGCATCTTTAGCTAAGACGGGGGCGGTCTCCAATAGGAACGGGGCTGTCCGTCCAAGTTGCACTTAGACTGCAGCCAAAACAGGAGACCCCGCCATGCAAATCGACCGCGTCGATCATTTCGTCCTCACCGTCGCCTCTATCGAGGCAACCTGCGATTTCTACTCCCGCGTTCTTGGGATGGAGGTCGTGAAATTTGCCGGTGGCCGCAAGGCGCTGGCCTTCGGGGCGCAGAAGATCAACCTTCATCAACGCGGCAAGGAATTTGAGCCCAAGGCGCTGACACCGACGCCGGGAAGCGGCGATTTCTGCTTGATATCTGCCGTGCCGCTGGACCAGGTGGTTGCCCATCTCGAAAGCTGCGGTGTCGACATTGAAGAAGGCATCGTGGCACGCACCGGAGCGACCGGACCGATCAGGTCCGTCTATCTGCGCGACCCGGATCGCAACCTGATCGAAATCTCCGAATACGACGCCGGGCGGTCCTAGCAAAGCGGAGGTTTCGGCATGGATGGATCCCGCCTGTCAGCGGATGTTACCTGTGGGCAGCCAGTGCGTTATGTCGAGTTTCGACAATGTTGCAGCGCCGAGTTTCAGCAGTTGCACATCTCCAAAACCTGCCTCCTGCGGATCCGCTCGGGCCGCAAGACAGTGCAAAGCGTCGCAGGCGCCGAAACTACTGTACCGCGGGGTGAGTTTGTCTATCTGCGCCAAGGCGAAACCCTCCGGATCGGCAACATCATTGGGGAGACCGGCCAGTATCTGTCGGAGGGGCTGATCATCGACGATGCAGTGATCGAGCGGTTTCTGAGGGTCCACCCGAATCCGCCGCATGCTCGCGAACTTCGGAAAGGAGAGATGGCTTGCGGCTTCCGTGACGCGTTCTCACACGTGGTCGCCAGCCTCCGGAGCCCTGCGCTGCCCGACAGGATCACGACACATCGGATGCAGGAACTGCTGCTATGGCTCCAGTTTCACGGGGTCGCTCATCGTATCCACTCTTCCGATGCGCTGAAGCACCGTCTGCGGAAGCTTCTGGAAGGTGATGTCGCACACCCGTGGAAAGCACCCGATGTCGCGCGAGCGCTTGCGATGAGCGAAGCCACCCTGCGACGGGCGCTCAGCCGGGAAGGCACCAGCTTCTCACGGGTGCTGCGCGACGTGCGGGTGACATTCGCACTTTCGCGCATCCAAACCACGCAGCAACCGCTCGCGCAGATCGCCCTCGAATGCGGCTTCAGCTCGCAATCCCGCCTCAGCGAGGCGTTCAAGACCCGCTTCGGTATCACACCAGGGCGGCTACGTGCGATGCCGAAGCCATTTGCGCGAATTGCGTAAAACCTTGATCGGCGTCGGGGATCATTCGCGATGCCTTGGTGAAATACAGGTCCCATCCGAAACACTTCAGATGGAGATTGACCATGAAACACCTGATCACCACCGCAGCGCTCGCTGTATCCCTCGTTGCCCCGGCCTTCGCGGATACAGGCTTCACGCTTTCGAGCCCGGACATCGCCGAAGGCAAGCAACTCGACAACACCTTTGTCCTGAACGCGTTCGGTTGCGAGGGTGACAGCATTTCTCCCGCGCTCGAATGGAGCAATCCGCCCGAAGGCACCAAAAGCTTCGTTGTCACAGCTTACGACCCCGATGCCCCGACGGGCTCCGGATGGTGGCACTGGGTGGCTTTCGACATTCCTGCCAATGCAACCGCATTGGCCCGCGGCGCAGGATCCGAAGGGGGCGAGATGCCCGCCGGGACGGTGCAAAGCCGCACCGATTTCGGAACGGCAGGCTTCGGCGGCGCATGCCCTCCTCCCGGCGAGGTGCACCGCTACCAATTCGCCGTGCACGCACTTCGGGTTGAAAGCCTCGGGCTGGATGAAAATGCCAGCGCCGCACTGGTCGGCTTCATGACGGGCGCCAATTCATTGGCCTCAGCACGCATTACCGCCGTCTATTCCTGCTGAGCCGATCAAAAACCCAGCCGCCCGGTAATCCGAGCGGCTGGTTGACGTCGTGTTTTTAGCAGATTGAAGCTACGCTCAACATTATATCGAGCTTGATCGGTCTTCAGCGTAATTCGCCACCCCAATTACTCAGCAGCCATATCCCAGTGTTCGAGCAGTTTCATGCCGTCCGTGCGGAACACGTCAATGATGGTCTGCGAGGCGCTCCAACCTTCGGGCGGAACGTCAAACGAAACGCGGGTTGACGAGACCACAAGCGTCTCCGCCTCTATCAAGCCTAAAACCTCTGCCTTCATGCCTTGACTGCTTGCAAGAACGTCTCGAAAGAAGGCCTTGAACCCTTCGGGGCCCTGGCCGATGCCAACAGCATGTTGCTTGTAGTCTTTGGCCATGAGCGCGTCGGCGGCGTCGGGGTCGTGAGCGTTTATGACCTTGCTCCAAAAACTCCGGACGAGCATTTCACCGCTGCCCAAGGGCGGTAATGCGCCAATGCCTAGCTGGGCACCGAACTCGGCCTGGTTCGCGAAGACCCAATCTGCCACGATTTTTCCGTTTTCGATCCGGTATAGCGAATTGCCTTTCAGCGTCACCATCTGGCCAGTCGGGGCTTCGCCCATGAATGAGCCAACGTGTTTTCCAGTGGCCGCCCACCTTGCTGCAACGTGATTTTCAGAAGCCATGATATGCTCGATAACGAAGCCCCAGCCCTCGAAGCAGTTGTGATTGTGGCGCATGCCGGCAATCAGCGTCTCCCGACTTCCTGAGTCCGTGCTTTGATCGTCAGCGACCGCGCCGGCACTGGAGAGAGTGAAGTCTTTTGACAAGACTTCACGCAAAACGGCTGCGTTGTTTTTGGAAAACCCTTTCAGAAACAGCTTTTCGACAAGGACCGTGTTTTTTTCGGCAGTTGATATCGACATTATGACTGGCCTTCCACCATGAGTCCTGCTTGCCCGGATCATCTCTGCTGTTGATCGCGGTTATTCGGCCGGCTCGACGTCCAACGGGCCTTCGAACTGCACGTAAATGATTGTCGGCACGTCTGTCGGAAAACTGTCCTGGTGGGCTTCACCACCAATCTGGTACCAGTAGTCGCCCGGCCGTTGAAGCGGCACATCTTCTTCGGATTGACCTGCAATCCAGTGTTTGGAGCCGCCGGAAATCACCACGGCATGGTACCCATGCGTGTGGGTGTGCATGGCCCCGGGAAAGTTGGGCGGGAATTTCAACAATACGGCGGATGGTCCTGTTTGCGGGTTCCCATTGAGCACAGCGATTTCAATCGGTGTGTCGCCGAATGGTTGAAACACAGCATCCGCAAGAGCGACCGCTGCATTGCCGACATGGCTGTCTGCCGAGACCGGCTGTGCGAGCAAGCCGACCGCGATAAGCATGGGAAGGAAAGAGCGGCAGGAAGTTTTCAAGATCGTCATTTTCTGGTCCTTGCTATTGTTGCCAGGAGAACGTCTTCGCATTATGCAATCGAGACAATGGATGATTATTGATACTAAAAATGGAAAATTTCGATATAGAGGCTGTCGACGTGAAGTCAATGCGTCTGATCCTAGGAATCGCGCGATCAGGATCGGTCACTGATGCCGCGTTCGACGAGGGATTGTCTCAATCAACTGCGAGTTATCGTTTGGACCGGCTTCGTGACGCGCTGAATGATCAGATCTTCATTCGCGGGCCCTCCGGCATGGAACTGACAATCGCGGGGGTTCGCATCATCCGGAGCTTTTCGAAGGTACTGGAAGAACTGGAAGCTCTGGGCAAATCTGCGGCCTTCGATCCGACGACCGCAACGATGGACTTCGTCGTCGCGGCGACCGCGTTTGAAATCGAAACGGTATTGGCTCCGTTTCTGAACGAAATAATGAATTCGGCTCCCGGGTGCCGTCTCATCGTTCGCCCGATGGAGACCCGGAAACTTGCAGAAGCGTTGCGCGATGATTTCGATATTGCGTTGCTGTCTGAACCGCCGAAATCGGGTGCTTTGAAGCAGAAACTCTTACTGCGAGACGAGCTTGTAACCTATTTCGATCCAAAGGTTCGTACCGCGCCTCTGACGCTGGACGAGTTCTGCGCTGCGGAACATGCGGTTGCCAGTCTCGGCGGCAGTGCGCGTAGTGGAGTTGATTTGGAGCTGCGGAAACTGAACCGGAAACGCCGGATCAAACTTGAAACGAGCAATATCGAGTCGCTTGCGCCGATGATGAAGGGCACGCCGCTGATCACAACGATCCCATCGAAACTGGGTCCAGGTCTCATGCGTGACTTCCACAGCGTCGCGTGTCCGCTGAACTTCCCGACAATTCCGTTTCACCTTGTCTGGCATGCCAGGAAGGATGGCGATGCGGCGCATGGCTGGTTGAGGAGAACTCTTTCTGAGGTCGCCCGAAGCGAGCGGGCTAGCTCGACCTCATCTCAACATGTGAAATGAATGTCCGCAATGCGGGCTGCGATCGCAGAATCTGGAAGTTAGGTCGAAGGTCCGGTAATGGGATGTACCGGCTGCTTCACCCAGCAGGTTAGGCTTGGCCTATTTCACCTGCAGATAGGAGAAGTAGCATGGCGAAGAACACAATTGATGAGTTGATGTCGATTGGCATCGATATCGGCAAAGACACATTCCATATCGTGGCATTCGACCCTTACGGGCAGTTGGTGATGCGCAAACAGATCAAACGGCTGGCGCTTGTTGCGACGTTTGAGAAGCTGCCCCGCTGCGTGGTCGGCATGGAGGCGTGCCTGAGTGCGCATTTCGTGAGCCGGACCCTTCGCAAGATGGGCTTTGAGCCTCGGATCATTCCCGCGATCTATGTGAAGCCGTTCATCAAGGGTCAGAAGAACGACTACAACGATGCGAAAGCCATCGCCGAAGCCGCGTTGCGACCCAATCTGCCGGTTGTCCTTGAGAAGAGCCAGGAACAGCTGCGACTTGCAGGCGCTGCATCGCGTTCGGTCACGGCTGGTGTCGCGCCGAACAGCGACGATCAACCAGATCCGTGGATTTCTGATCGAACAGGGGATCACAGTGCGCAAAGGTTTGCGTGCTCTGAAGAGCTCATTCGAAGCGATCCTGGAAGAGCGCAAGGACGAGATATCCCCACGGATGCGGTCTATCCTGATTGGTCTCTACGGCGATTGGCTCTGGCTTGATGATCGGATCGAAACCGTCTCGAAGGAAGTCGAACAGATCAGCCGCACCGAAGAGAACTGCGTCAACGTCATGACGATCCCTGGCATCGGCCCAATGATCTCGACCGCGATGGTAGCAGCAATTGGAACGGGCGAGGCCTTTGGTCGGGGACGCGATTTTGCGGCCTGGATTGGCCTCGTACCGCAACAATACAGTACAGGCGGTCGCACAGTGCTTGGCCGGATATCAAAGCGAGGTAGCCGATATCTCCGGATGTTGTTCGTTCAGGCGGCAAAGGTCATTTTGATGCGGACCAACAGATGGCCGGACTTCAGCTTTGGAGAATGGCTGACCAAAGCCGCGGAACGGATGAACCGAAACAAGCTGGCGGTTGCACTGGCCAACAAACTGGCGCGGATCGCTTGGAGCATACTGAGATTCAAAACGGCGTTTAACGCGCCCAAAGACGAAGTCGCTATCGGCGTGTAGGCCGGATCGACCCAGAGGAGTTCGCGACTGAAAGAAAGCATGGAACGGAACAATTACGCCCCCAGAGTCTGACGGCCCATTCGATCAACTTGGACCTTGCCGCTAATTAGACCACGGCGCGTGCGTAACCCCAACAAGGCCACGACCCGCGTGTCGATCAACAGGCCGGATACATATGAGCGACTTCCGAGAACATGCGAGAAATCATTTGCGAACAGCAGCCGGTACATACATATGGGCCATCCCATGGTCGCGCATTGTAGCAAATTAGGCCAAATGCTGCGTCGGCTTTGAGCCCTTTTTCCCGGATGCTGCGCTACTGACCAATGGCAGCTTTTAGTGCGCATTTTGCCCGTGTCGTACAAGTGGCACTCTGCCCTTGACGGAGCGCTTATTTGGTTTCATAAATAATGCTGCCTACCACATGTAGGTTTCAAAGACACGCATGAGGCGCTGTCAGAATAACCCCAAGACATTGGGGGGATCTGCAGTCATGCGTAGTACTGAGAATGCAGAGCTTCCCGTTTTCAGGAGAAGCTCATGAGTCATCAACCTCACAATTCTCAGCGCAAAGCGAAGTCCGCAACCGAGCACCCCACTGCAAAGCACGGTGACGTCCTGTTGACGGTCAAAGAGGTCGCTGAACTCGATCGCTGTTCGGAAAAAACCGTGCGGCGCGCCATCGACGCCGGACATCTCAAGTGCATTCGCGTCGGCCCCAACGGGCGCTTGATCCGCATTCGAAAAGCCGACCATGCGGCCTATCGCTATGCCCATACGATGTGACCGTCATGTCCATAAATGTCCATATACTTCAGTGCTCTATCAAGTTATCGGGAAGACAGTGGCTCCGAAAATTTTTGATTTTCCATGTTAAGCTCTTCCCGAAAGTCCACTGCTGACAACCCCTGTCCACCCGAGACCCGTCATGTCCAAGGAGACCCGTTCCCATGCAACCGCTGGATCACAAGAAGTTACAGTTGGTCTTTGCTCCCAAAGACTGCCCGACGTTCTCAGATATCATTGATCGTGTTCTGTCCGACCCCGCACTGTCTCAAGCCAGAGCGCGTGACATGGTCTCCGGTCTGCGCCGAGTGTCAAAGGCACTTGGGCGGTCCTCTGCGGACGTCCCGGCCGACCCGAAATGGCTACAACCGCGATTGCAGAAGATTGCTCCTGCGGCCCTTGGTTTGACGCCAAAGTCCTAGCAGAACATCGTGAGCAACGCGCGGGCCGCCCTGGTCTCCCAGGACATCGTTCGCTCGCGATGGCGGCGTATCGATGACCTCTCGCCCGAATGGCAGGACCTCTGGGGTAGGGTGCTGGCATCCGAGGATAAGACGCTGCCAGCGCCTTGTCGGTTTGTGCATTTCCTCAGTAGGCAAGGGGTGTGTCCGTCAGAGGTGTGCGAGGCGCATGCCGAGGCGTATCACGATGCCCTTTGCTCAATGAAATCAGCAAATCCCCGGAAACCGCCTACCGTGCAGCCGTGAACAACTGGAACCTCGCTGCGCGACGGATCCCGGAATGGCCGCAGGTTTTGCTAACCCTCCCGAGACGCCAAAAGAAAATCACACTCCCGCATGGAGCGTTGCCGAGTGCATTTCATGTGGATTTGCACGCGTTTCTTACCGGCTGGCAAACCCAAATCCCCTTGATCCGCATGGCTGTCAAAAACCGCTGAGGCCAGACACCCTCGAACAGTATCGCCGACAGATCCTGCGCTTTGCCTCTGAACTCGTACACTGCGGCGTGGATGCGGCGTCCATCGACAGCGTGGCGCGCCTCTGTGAGCCACAGCTGGCTGAACGCGGGCTGCGGCACATGCTGAAAGGGCAGGGGGACCGGACCACCCGCTATATTGCAGATACGGCGGGCCTGCTCAGGCGGATTGGACGTGTTCTAGGCGCAGAGGACGACGCTTCCGAGAAACTGGCGGATATGGCCCACCGCCTCAAAGCGCCAACGCAGAAGGGCATGACGCGCAAGAACCGTGATCGGCTCAGGGTCTTCAAAGAAGCGCACACCCTGCGCAGTCTTCTGTTGTTGCCGGATCGGTTGTTCGCGCAATCGCAGCGGGTCACCCAAGCGCACAGCCGTGGTCTTATGCGTGAAGAGGCCATCAGCATTGCGATCCTGCTCTATTGCCCGATCCGGGCAAAAAACCTCTCTGGTTTACATCTCGAGCAGCACATTGCACGTCCGGGCGATGGCCGGGCCTATCTTGTCTTTGACGAAGACGACACCAAGACCTATCAACCGATCGAGTTCGAACTGCCAGCCAGTGTAGTACGCATGATCGACCGACACTTGGCGACACGCGCTCCGGCGATGTGCCCAGGGAACTCACCGTGGCTGTTCCCTCGCCGAGATGGGTCTGGTCCAGTCGAACCAGGTCAATTGTCCGGTCGGCTTCGCCGCCGCATCCTTCGCGATGTGGGCATTGAGATGAATGCGCATTTGTTCCGGCACTTGGCTGTCATGCTCTGGCTGGATGCCAATCCAGGAGCATATGAGGCGGCACGGCGCTTGTTGGGCCACCGCGATGTCAGCCAGACCATCAACCTCTACTCGGGCCTCGAGACACGGTCCGCTATGGCGGAGTTTTCCGCGCTGGTCACATCCACAAAAGGGCGTCTGGCATGAGCCTTATCTTGCCATTTGCGCAATGGCCGGAAGCAGACCGTCAAATGTGGACGGACCTTATGGCACTATCCGGACCGTTGGATAGCGGGGGACAACTCGCGCATCTGAGAGAAACCTCGCGCACGCCCCTTCAAAACCATTACGGCCGTTGGCTGAAGTGGCTCGCGGTTTCCGATCCAGCCTCTTTGGACGAGATGCCTGTGAGGCGCGCGAGTATTGACCGCTGGCGGAGTTGGCTAAAGGCTCTGTCCCACACCCGTCCTATGACGCAATGGTCTTTTGTGCATGATACAGTACGCCTGCTTCGGGCTGCGCATCCAAATGCCAACTGGCGGGACCACAAACAACTGGTCAAACACTTGCGGCGTCAGGCGGGACAGGGGGATCGCACACGGAAAGCTGGCAGGGTTCTGGGCAGCCATGTCCTTCTTCAAGCGGGCCTGCGACACGCAATAGATGGGGCTGAAGACGCACCCACCGAAATCGACGCGCTTAAACGACAACGCGATGGAACGATGGTGGCCTTTCTCGCGCTCATGCCCATAAGACGGCGGGCCGTTGTCAGTCTAACCATTGGCACGTCTATCCTCTTTGGTGCCGATGGTATCGAGATCGTCCTGTCGGAAGACCTTACGAAAACAGGTGTGCCTTGGGAGGCGCAAGTGCCCCAGGAGATCGAACCGCTGATGCGCAGATATGCTGACGACACGCGGCCAAGACTCATGGCAGCTCGCAAAGAAACGCATGATTGGCTGTGGGTTAATGATCGCGGTGCCCCGTATCACTTGAACTACTTCGGAAACAGAATTGGTCGTATCACACAGGACCTTCTAGGAGTGCGCGTCACGCCACATCTGTTCCGCGACGCGGCCGCCACCACGCTATCGCGGCACTCGCCTGATGCTGCGAAGCTTATCCCGCCGGTCTTGTCACATTCCAGCAATCTCACCTCACAGAAGCATTACATCCACGCCGGAAGCATTGAGGCCGGGCGGGGATTGATGGACGTGATCAACCAGCTGAAAACAAGCAAAGCAGAATTCAACCAATGATGTGGAACCGAGGACACGACATCTTCAAGAAGGCATGTGCCTCTTCCCTCCAGCGCATATTCGCAACCCGCATCGCCATTTCCCTCAGGGGCATATTTGTGCTGGTCTACAGTGTCTTGGCATTACTTCTGCCTTCGAGTGCGTCAGCTTGGACATATCTTGGAACGGTTGGGGGTGAAATTGCCTTCCCGACAGACGTTTACGTCGACTGGGACACATACAATGCCCTCGACGGTGATGTCTTCGCCGTCGATACACTCAGTGTGTATCCTCACACCATTGCAGGCATTGATTTTTTCGATGATGAAAGCGGTCAGGTCTATGACCTTAGGTACCCGCACCGGTCATATCTCACCGAAGCCTTGTTTGACTGTGAGGAAAGTACAGTCACGCTCATGCGAACGGTGTACTATTCGGGTTCAAGACCGTCCCCCAGTGGCGAAGTGTTCAACATGATTGAAGATAATGTGGCGTTTCTTCCAGTAGGGCTGCTTCAACTCGGAGAAACGACCGTTCTCGATCTGGTCTGTGCGGCCATAAAAGAGAACGAGGGACAGCCGAGTTTGATGGTCTCGGTGAACCTCATCTCGTCACGCAGATGAGTTCGCAAGAAGGAACTCTTTCATCAACTCTATAAAAGTCCTCGGACTGGACGAAGGAACAGTCTTCCTGAAGACAAGATTTGGCTGCCTACCGCGGCCTTAGCTTTGCATTCACATCTAGGGTTATCCCGCCACCAGTATCTTGGGTCCGCCAATTTATCTATCATGAATTGGAATTCTTTGGGGGGCTGATTGGGGGGCTCTAACAGAGTGTCGGCATATTTCACATAAATTTCAATAATGTTTGGTGCGCACCGCCCGCACCACCGCAACCGTATTCAGTGCTCACATGTTGTTGGGTGTAGGCAACTCCGGCAATTCAAGATGTGTGTGCACTCTGACTTCGCCCGCTTCTGACATGGAGACTACGCGCAAATACGGGGCGCCGGCTTCTGGTGCGGAAACGTGATCTTGTGCGATGCCGGCGACCACCGTACCGTTTCCGGGGTTTTCTGCATACTCTTTGATCAAGTTACTTCTGAACCTGCATTGATAACTATTGCAGATGTTGGCCCGAACCGAGCGCATTAGTGTGCAGCCCGCATTACCGTGATAAACGCAACTGTTGACGATACTGCGTTCTGGCAAGTGAGACATATACAAGTCGAAGATGTCTTCTGCATTCATCTCGGGATTCTGCCAGCGCACGTAGTCGATTGTTTCTTTCTCTAGAAACGCTTGAGTATTGCGACCGTGCAGACAACAGTCGCCTTGGCACGCGATACAGGCCGCATCGAGAACGCGGAGTTCCGGCTCTTCATCCGCCAATCGTTCGGCGTAGTCTGGATCCTTCTCTGGCGGCGCGGGAGGGCCCTCGTCAGCATGTGTCTCTGCGAAACTGTCGGATATCACGGATCGGACGTGGTTCTGGAATTCCGCTTTTCGCTCCGGTGGCAGGTAATCACAGGGTAGGCCAATGTAGGGCGCGATGGCGGACGCGACCGGGGTGTCTTCTGAGTGACCGGCCTCACGCTTTGCCTGTTCGATCACCCCGCGCGTGCGCGTTTCGGAGATTTTTATGTATGTCTCAAAACGTTGCTCGACGCGTCTTGCAGCTTCCCCGGCTTCTTTCACTCGTCGTTGTGTGACACAGGTTTGGCGGGAACAGAATTCTGCGGACGCAGTATCTTCTTCGGTCAAGGAAAGCCCACAGGCTTGGCACACATTGCCGAAGACTGCGGGTCGATGAACATGAACGTGAGGCTGCATCGCTAAGCTCTTTCCAAAGCACAAATGAAATACGTATCAATGCAAATAAGCCTAAAGGCGCATGGCGCTGAAGACCACTCATTTGGCGGAGCGTTTGAAAGCTTACGCGTAGAAAAGAAAAAACCGGCCCGCGGGCCGGTTCCTCAATCGGTAGCTGTTGAACGCCTCACAGGCCCCATTTTGCAGCGGTTTCTTCGAAGAACCCTTGGGCTTTCTTCAGTTCGATCCAGCTGTTGACGTAGTTGATCCAAACCTGATCATCCTGCGGCAGAAGCATTGCAATGGGTGTCGGTGCGCGCGGGCCGTCGGTTTCGATCTGGCGCAAGTTGGGGAACTTGGTGAGCAGGGTGGAGCCTTCGATGTTCGACGTCACGAACACGTCGGACCGTCCCGACAGCACTTCCTGAAATCCCCGAGCGGGAGCTTCGACGACGGTGATTTCGGCATCCGGGAACCAGTCTCGCACCATCTTTTCAAAGCTGGTGCCAAGCGTTGTGGCCACTTTGACATCGGCTTGGTTGATCGAGTCCCAGCCCGAGAAACGGTCGATCTTGTCATCTGTTGTGAACGGGAAGATCTCGACCGAAATGTAGCTGTCGGAATAGCCAGCCGCCTTGAGACGTGCCGGGCTGATCGAGGCCGATCCCGTCATGTGATAGTTGCCCGCAACCACACCGTTGACCAGCGTCTTCCAGTCGGTGGCGACGAATTCAAGTTCTACACCAAGGTCTTCTGCAAGCTGTGTCATCACGTCGATGTCATAGCCGACATAGGTGTTTGTGGCGGGGTCGCGGACCGACATAGGGTTCCAGTCACCGGTCGTGCCGACCTTGAGCACGCCTTCGCTCAGAATGTCCTGCAAGGCGGATTGGGCCGAGGCGGGTGCGGCGAGCAACGACACGGCAAATGCCGCCGCCAAACCGATAGATTTCAGAAAACGCATGGTTCTTCCCTTTTCGTGGATGTCTTGGTGAGGTTACATGGGGCGGAACGCTCTGACGGCCATCCCGGAAACGCAATCTGTGTTGCGCGCGCTATCTTGAGAGCACTGAAGATGGATCGGAGACGAAGATGAGGTCTGAGCGCGTCATAGACATATCTGCGCTGAACAAGTCTTTCGGCGACTTCCAGGTTCTGAAGACCGTCGATCTTGAGGTGGATCTTGGCGAGCGTATCGTCATTTGCGGACCTTCTGGATCAGGCAAGTCTACTCTAATCAGATGTGTAAATGGATTGGAACAGTATGATTCCGGCACACTTATCGTTGACGGCATCAATCTTGCTGATCCCGGCGGCGTGGACCGGGTCCGTTCCGAAGTTGGAATGGTATTCCAGCAATTCAACCTGTTTCCCCATCTGAGCGTCCTCGACAACCTGACGCTTGGCCCGATGAAAGCGCGCGGCCTCTCGCGGGCGGACGCCGAAGCGCTTGCGATGGAATACCTGGAACGTGTCCGGATTCCGGAACAGGCAAAGAAGCGACCTCGCGAATTGTCAGGAGGGCAGCAGCAACGCGTGGCAATTGCGCGGTCTTTGTGCATGAAGCCCAAGATCATGCTCTTCGACGAACCCACTTCGGCTCTGGACCCCGAGATGATTTCAGAGGTGCTCGATGTGATGGTCGAACTGGCGGAAGAGGGGATGACCATGTTGGTTGTCACACATGAGATGGGTTTTGCCCGCAAGGTGGCCGACCGGATGGTGTTCATGGACGCGGGTGAAATCGTTGAAACCGGCACGCCTTCAGTGGTCTTCGATGCACCAAAGTCGGCGCGCTTCCGCGCGTTTCTTGACAAGATCCTCCAGCATTGAGGCACGCGGCGATGATACGACCTTTCAAGGTTTGGGCGCTGCTTTTCGCTGTGCTGTTTGTGACCGGGTGCAGCGGCGGCGGCACCTGGGGCTGGTACGTGATCGACCCGAGCACCGAACAGGGCATGTCGAACGTCCGTTTCCTTGTCGGTGGCTTTTGGGCAACGATCCAGCTGTCTTTGATCGCTGCGGCCATGTCCATGATGATCGGACTTCTTGTTGCGTTGCCGGGCATGTCATCAAACCGCTGGATCCGCTTGCCCAGCCGCATCTACATCGAATTCATTCGCGCCATTCCGCTTTTGCCTATGCTATTCTGGGTATTCTACGGTTTGCCGGTGGTGATGCGATCAATGGGCGTTCCCATCAGCATCGATGCTTTCTGGGGTGCCATCATCACCCTCGCGATATCAGATTCTGCCTTCACCGCCGAGATTTACCGCGCGGGTATTCAATCCATTCCCAAAGGTCAGACCGAGGCCGCCCGGACCGTCGGGCTCAGCTACACGCAGACCATGCGCTACGTCGTTCTTCCGCAGGCGATCCGGCGCATTCTGCCACCCTTGGCGAACCAATTCATCTACATCGTCAAAATGTCCGCCTTTGCGTCCGTCATCGGGATGCAGGAACTCACGCGGCGCGCCAACGAGTTGGTGGTGACGGAATACCGACCGCTTGAAATCTATACGCTTTTGATCCTCGAATACCTCGTGCTGGTGCTCATCATCAGTTTCTTCGTGCGGTGGCTGGAACGAAAAATGGGCTCGGACGAGAGCCGTTAAGGGAGAGACATATGAGTTGGTCGGACTTCATGAGCGATACGGTCGCGCGCATTGGCAGGTTGCAGAAGGAAACCCCCGATACGATGGCGGGGTTCAACATGATGGGCAAATCCGCAAAGACCAATGGCGCTTTGTCTGAGAAGACCAAGGAACTGATCGCTTTGGGAATTGCGATTTCTACACGCTGCGACAGCTGCATTGCGTTTCACGTCAAATCGCTGGTTCGGCTGAAGACCACGCGCGAGGAATTCTGCGAAGCGCTGGCGATGATCGCGTATATGGGCGGCGGTCCTTCGGTGGCGTTCAGCGCGAAGGCTTTGGAGGCATTCGATGAGTTCACCGGCGGCGCGCCGGGCAAATCGGTATGACCTTGTTCGTCATGTGACCGCTTTGCGCACCATGTCCCAATAGATCGTTTCGACCTCTTCCTGGGACAGCCGCCCGCCGCTGCGATACCAGGTGTTCACGCCCGTCAACATTGCGATGATCGCAAGCGTGGTGATCTTTGTATCCGCGACGTGAAAAACGCCCTGTTCCCGTCCATCGCGCAGGATGTCTTCCAGCTCGCTCTCGTAGGCGCCGCGCAGGTCTTCGATGATTTTGAAATTCTCGGCGGTGAGATTGCGCAATTCCATGTAGGAAATGAAAACCGCCTCGGGCCGGTCAAGGTGGAAGCCGATGTGAAAACGCGTGAATGTTTCCAACCGGTCTTCCGGAGTGTCGGGCTTTTTCAGTGCTGCGCGGGCGGTAAGCAAATCGTCCATGTGCCCCTTGAGCAAATCAAAGAGAAGTGACTGCTTGTCCGGTGTGTAATTGTAAAGCGCACCGGCCTGAACGCCCACTTCTTTTGCGATCTGGCGCATGGATACGGCCGCGTAGCCATGTTGCGCAAACAAGCGCAGTGCTGCCTCGCGGATGCGGGGGCCGGTGATATCGGAATGAGATCCAGCAGTGCGCGCCATGCCAGTCAGCGTAACTGAACAAGCGTTCAAATCAAGCCTGCGGTTGCGCAGGTCTTTTCTGTGCGGCATGACGGTAGGGCAGGAGGTGTGGTGCGGATGTGGCGTGGCGTAATCATCGTGGTCGTTTCTCTCTCCGCCTGTGCGGAGTTTCCGGACGTGGACGCCGCTTTGGCCAAAGGCGATGCGACGCGCGACTACCCTGCGCTTCTTCCGTTTGAACAGCTCTTGAACGCGGAAGAGCCGCGATTGGCCGACACCGATGACGAAGCGCTGCGTGCACGCGCCGACGCCTTGCGTGGGCGCGCGGATGCGTTGCGTGGGCCGGTGATCGATGGCAACACACGCGGGCGCATGGCCGATGGTGTCCGCCAACCCTGACGCGCCCCGTTGCAGCAACCCGTCCAAGGCGCTATTGCGAGCCAAATCACGCCGGTTTGCAAAAGGAAACACCCCATGACTGAACCATTGCGCCTTGGAATTGCGGGTCTGGGGACCGTCGGGGCAGGCGTTGTTAAGATCGTGCGCCAGAAGGCGGGCCTTCTTGAAGCGCGTGGCGGACGTCCGATCGCAATCTCCGCCGTTTGCGCCCGCAACCGGGCCAAGGATCGCGGCGTTTCTCTCGACTGCTACGACTGGGAAGACGATCCGGTCGCATTGGCGCAGCGCGACGATGTCGACGTGTTCGTTGAACTCATGGGGGGAAGCGACGGCCCGGCAAAGGCTGCCACCGAGGCGGCGTTGAAAGCGGGTAAGGACGTGGTCTCGGCCAATAAGGCGCTGCTTGCGCATCACGGGCAAGCGCTCGCGCAAGCTGCGGAAGCCTCCGGCGCTGTGTTGCGCTTCGAAGCGGCTGTTGCCGGTGGGATCCCGGTTGTGAAAGCGCTGACCGAAGGGCTTGCCGGAAACGATATCGAACGCGTCATGGGCGTGATGAACGGAACCTGCAATTACATCCTGACGCGGATGGAGTCGGCAGGTCTGACCTATGAACAGGCCTTCGCCGAAGCCGATGGCTTGGGCTACCTCGAAGCCGACCCGAACCTTGACGTCGGCGGCATTGATGCTGGCCACAAGCTCTCGCTTTTGGCCTCGATCGCCTTTGGCACGCAGGTGGCCTTTGATGATGTGGAGCTTGAAGGCATAGGCCGCGTAAGCATCGAAGACATCCGTCAGGCAGCGGACATGGGCTACAAGGTCAAGCTGCTCGGTGTTTGCCAGATGAGCGGCCGTGGCTTGGAGCAACGGATGTCACCCTGCCTTGTGCCGGCATTGTCTCCACTGGGTCAGCTGGAAGGGGGCACCAATATGGTCGTCATCGAGGGCGATCAGGTTGGCCAGATCGTTCTGCGCGGAGCCGGAGCAGGTGAAGGCCCGACCGCGAGCGCTGTGTTGGGTGACGTGCTCGATATCGCGCGCGGCACGCGCGTGTCGACCTTTGGCCAACTTTCGGACAAGCTGGTCAAGGCGGAACCAGCCAAGACATCGACACCGGCACCCTATTACTTGCGGATGAGTCTGCTCGACAAACCCGGCGCGCTGGCGAAGGTCGCGGCGGTTCTGGGCGAAGCCGGCGTGTCGATCAATCGCATGCGTCAGCGCAGCCACGAACAGGACACGGCGCCTGTCCTGATCGTAACGCACAAAACCACGCGCGCCGCGCTGGATGAAGCGCTGTGTGCGATGAAGGGGACTGGCGTGGTCGAAGGCGAACCGGTGGCGCTGCGCATCGAACAGGTCTGACGCAGATAGCGCAATCAACCTTGTCACTCCGAAGCCCCGCGCTTAACACGCTAGGGACTGACCCATTCTGATCGGAGACCCTTATGACCACGCGCACTGACTTCAATGACCGTATGTTGTCCCTCGGTCTGGCGCGTGTGGCCGAACAGGCGGCCATCGCAACGGTAGATCTTATTGGTCGTGGTGATGAAAAAGCCGCGGATCAGGCTGCGGTCAATGCAATGCGCCAACAGCTCAACATGCTCGATATCGCGGGTGTGGTTGTCATCGGCGAAGGCGAACGCGACGAAGCGCCGATGCTATATATCGGCGAAGAAGTGGGGACCGGAAACGGGCCTGGCGTCGATATCGCTCTTGACCCGCTCGAAGGCACCACGTTGACCGCCAAGGACATGCCCAATGCTCTGACTGTGATCGCGATGGGACCACGTGGGTCCATGTTGCATGCGCCGGACGTCTACATGGACAAGCTGGCCATCGGTCCGGGATTCGCCTCCGATCTTGTGACGCTCGACATGTCGCCGCGCGAGCGGGTCGCAGCACTGGCCAAGGTCAAGGGATGCCGCGAGCGTGACATCACGGTCTGCGTTCTCGAACGTCCGCGCCACGAAGACATGATCTCGGAAATCCGCTCCACCGGTGCCGCGATCCGACTGATCACCGATGGCGACGTGGCAGGTGTCATGCATTGCGCGGAACCACACCTGACCGGCATCGACATGTATATGGGCACCGGCGGCGCCCCGGAAGGCGTGCTGGCGGCGGCGGCCTTGAAATGCATGGGCGGGCAAATCCAGGGTCGCCTTCTGTTCCGCAACGACGATGAACGCGCCCGTGCCGATAAGGCCGGGATCACCGATCTCGACAAGATCTACACCCGCGACGATATGGTGACCGAAGACGTCATCTTCGCGGCGACCGGCGTAACAACCGGGTCGCTTGTGGCCGGTATCAAGCGTGAAATCGGGTACTACACGACCGAAACGCTCCTCATGCGCTCCAAGACTGGATCGGTGCGTCGGATGACCTATCGCAACCCGATGCAGTGATGGCAGCACCGTGACCGGCTATCTGGGCGTAGAACGGTCCTTGACCGGACGGCGCTGGGTGGGGCCATCCCCCGATGTAACGCGGCATGCCGAAGCTCTTGTTCAGCAAAGCGGGTTGCCTCAGGCCTTGTGTCAAACACTTGCCCGGCTGGGCGTACCGGCTGCTGAAGTCGAGACCTATCTCGAACCCACGCTGCGCGCGCTCTTGCCTGACCCGCGGTCCTTGCGCGATATGGAGCGGGCGGCAAGCCGTCTTGTGGCGGCGGTGAGCCAACGCCAGCGCATTGCGATCTTTGCCGATTACGATGTGGATGGCGGGGCCTCGGCCGCGCTGTTGATCGACTGGCTACGGCAGATGGATCGAACCGCGACGCTGTACGTCCCGGATCGCATCGACGAAGGCTACGGCCCAAACGAACCCGCGATGGCGGCTTTGGCCCGAGACCACGATCTGATCATATGCGTCGATTGCGGAACACTCTCACACGGGCCGATTGCGGCAGCAGAAGGGGCAGATGTCGTCGTTCTTGACCACCACCTTGGTGGTGAAACCCTTCCAGACGCTTTTGCCGTGGTGAATCCAAACCGTCAGGACGAAGACGGCGCAATGGCGCATCTTTGCGCTGCGGCGGTCGTTTTCCTTTGCCTCGTGGAAGCGGGGCGGCAATTGCGAGAGGCCGCGACGCAGGGCCCCGATCTGATGCAAATGCTCGATCTCGTGTCTCTTGCCACGGTGGCCGACGTGGCGCCACTCAAGGGGGTGAACCGGGCGTTGGTGCGGCAGGGGCTTAAGATCATGGCACAGCGCGCCCGGCCCGGATTGGTGGCGCTTTGCGATGTGGGACGATTGGAAACGGCTCCGAAATCCTATCACCTTGGGTTTGTTCTTGGCCCTCGGGTCAACGCGGGTGGGCGGATCGGCAAAGCTGACCTCGGCGCGCGGCTGTTGTCCTGCACCGATCCGCACGAGGCCAGGGCCATGGCCGAACGACTGGACGCGCTCAACACAGAACGTCGCGACATTGAAGAGGCGGTGCGCGCGCAAGCACTGGAGCAGGCCGAGGCACGCGGCCTTGACGCGCCGCTTGTCTGGGCTGCAGGTGAGGGCTGGCATCCCGGCGTCGTTGGCATCGTTGCGTCCCGCCTCAAGGAACTCACCAACCGTCCCTCGATTGTGATCGGCTTCGACGGGGA
The DNA here is from genome assembly GCF_900129875.1 of Marivita hallyeonensis. Classification (GTDB taxonomy): domain Bacteria; phylum Pseudomonadota; class Alphaproteobacteria; order Rhodobacterales; family Rhodobacteraceae; genus Marivita; species Marivita hallyeonensis. The sequence goes on from NZ_FQXC01000001.1 coordinate 565,394, forward strand.
CGATGGAAAAGGTTCGGGCCGGTCGGTCAGCGGCATTGACCTTGGCGCATCGATCCAGCGTCTGACGCACGAAGGTCTGTTGCAAAAGGGCGGGGGTCACAAAATGGCGGCGGGCTTGTCTCTGAGCCGTGCGCAACTGGAACCCGCGATGGCGCGGCTGGCGGAACTTCTGGCAAAACAAGGGGCTGACACACTTGGTGCGTCCGACCTGCGCCTTGACGGCCCCCTCATGCCCGGCGCTGCCACATCCGAGCTTGTGGACCAGCTGGAAACTGCGGGCCCCTTCGGCGCAGGCGCCGCCGCACCGCGGTTCGCCTTTCCGGATGCTCAGATCGCCTTTGCCAAACGCGTTGGCAGCAGCCACCTGAAGCTAAGCTTTGGCGACGGACTGGGTCCCCGGCTCGATGCCATCTGCTTCGGTGCCTTCGACGGCCCACTTGGACCCGCGCTTGAGCAGAATGGTGGAGCGCGATTCCATCTGGCGGGGCGGTTAGAGATCAACGAATGGGGCGGTCGCCGCGCGGTTCAACTTCGCCTTGAAGACGCGGCGCCTGCTACAGTGACATAGGAGTAAGTATCTGAAATGAAAAATTTTTCGTAAGCTTGCCATCCACCATCCGCTGGTACCAAAAATCCATCCGGATTGTTGAATTTCCACTTGCATGGCTCCGCCGCTTTGCCTAAACACCGCTCACCAAGCGTGGCCCGTTCGTCTATCGGTTAGGACGCCAGGTTTTCAACCTGGAAAGAGGGGTTCGATTCCCCTACGGGCTGCCACTTCTCCTCCGCTCAAGACTTGCAAATGGTCCCGTCGCTCGACATATCCGAGCCATGGGTGCGAAATATCTCACTATCGCTTTCATTCTGGCCTCTATCGCTTTGCCGGCGACAGTTCGGGCGGAAGATATACCCCGCGTGCCGACCTCTCAGTCAGAGATCAACCTGTCCTTCGCGCCTCTGGTCAAAGAGGCGGCACCGGCTGTCGTGAACATCTACGCCCGGCGTATCGTGCAGTCGCGGCGCAGCCCGTTTGCAGGCGATCCATTCTTCGGGAATTTCTTCCGCGATTTCGGCACGACGCGGCCTCGGGTGCAGAACTCGCTTGGCTCCGGGGTGATCGTCTCGTCGGACGGGTTTGTCGTGTCCAATTACCACGTGGTTGGGCAGGCCGACGAAATTCGCGTTGTCCTGAACGACCGGCGCGAGTTCGAAGCGCGCGTCTTGATTGGTGATGAGGAGTCCGACCTCGCCATTCTCAAGATCGACGCGCTGGACATGCCGTATCTTCCCCTGCGCAACAGCGACACGGTTGAGGTCGGCGAACTTGTTCTTGCTATCGGCAACCCGTTTGGCGTGGGCCAGACCGTGTCCTCGGGCATCGTTTCCGGCCTGGCCCGGTCCGGGACAGCGGCGGGCAATGCGCGGGGATACTTCATCCAGACCGACGCGCCGATCAATCCCGGGAACTCTGGCGGCGCGCTGATCGACATTGCCGGTCGGCTGATCGGGATCAATACGTCGATCCTGACGCGCTCTGGTGGATCGAATGGGATCGGTTTTGCCATCCCGGCAGCACTGGTGGAACAGTTCCTGGCACAGGCGCGTGACGGGAAGACACGGTTCGAACGACCCTGGGCTGGAGTGACAGGTCAATCGGTCGATGCGGATCTTTCGGATGGCTTGGGGCTTTTGCGCCCGGAAGGCGTTGTTCTGACGGCGTTGCACCGCGCCAGCCCGCTGGCGCAGGCGGGCATGGCGGTGGGCGATGTTGTCGTCGAAGTGGCCGGACAGCCGGTCAACACACCCGCTGAGATGCTGTTTCGGATGTCCGTTCAGGGGTTGGGGCAGGAGGTCGACATGGCCTTTCTTCGCGACGGAGATCTCGCCCGCGCCAAGGTGGCCCTGATTGCGCCGCCGGAGGACCCGCCACGCGATACTCGCACCCTGTCCGACCGCGAGGTCCTGGCAGGAATGGAAGTCGCACAGGTGAATCCCGCTGTCATGGCCGAACTGGGTCTGCCAATGAATGCGGAGGGTGTTGTGGTCATCAATCCCGGGCCTGTGGCTCCGCGTGTCGGTCTGCGGCGCGGCGACGTTCTTCGCCAAATCGACCGGCAGGTCATCCAGAGCACTGACGAGGTTGGCCCGGCCTTGCGCCGTGCCGCACCCAATGTGGGCATCGAAGTGGAACGGGGCGGCCAACGCGTGATCTTGCGGTTCCGGGCCTGAACGGTGGCGGACCTGTTTGATTCCGAGGACCTGTCGAAAGAGGCACCGCGTCCTTTGGCAGATCGCCTGCGCCCGAAGTCACTGTCCGAAGTGATCGGCCAGCGGCAGGTGATCGGACAGGATGCGCCCCTGACCGTCATGCTGGAAGCTGGAAGCCTCGGATCGGTGGTGTTCTGGGGGCCGCCGGGCGTAGGGAAGACCACCATCGCCCGACTTCTTGCGGATGAGACCGACCTGCATTTTGTCCAGATCAGTGCAATCTTTTCCGGCGTGCCGGAACTGCGCAAGGTGTTTGAAGCCGCCAAGCAACGCCGCAAGGCGGGGAAGGGGACGCTTCTGTTTGTTGACGAAATCCATCGCTTCAACAAGGCGCAGCAGGACAGCTTTCTTCCGCATATGGAGGATGGGACGATCCTCCTCGTTGGTGCGACCACCGAAAACCCGTCATTTGAATTGAACGCGGCTTTGCTGAGCCGCGCCCAGGTCTTGGTGCTGGAGCGTCTGGACCTCGCCGATCTCGAACGCCTTGCGCAGCGCGCCGAAGTGGAGCTTGGCAAGACACTGCCGCTTGACGGTCCTGCACGCGAGAACCTGCTTGAAATGGCCGACGGGGACGGTCGGGCGCTTCTGAACCTGATCGAGCAGGTCATGGCATGGACCGTATCTGAGCCTCTGACCAGTCAGGCTCTGGGACAACGGCTGATGAAACGCGCGGCGCAGTACGACAAATCGGGCGACGCGCATTACAACCTGATCTCGGCCTTGCATAAATCGGTGCGTGGGTCCGATCCGGACGCGGCGCTCTATTGGTTTGCGCGCATGCTGGATGCCGGCGAAGACCCGCGATACCTCGCGCGTCGCATCACACGCATGTCGGTCGAAGACATCGGCTTGGCGGACCCGCAGGCACAGACGATTTGCTTGCAAAGCTGGGAGACGTTTGAACGATTGGGCAGTCCGGAAGGTGAATTGGCGATTGCGCAGGCCTTGGTGTATTTGGCGCTCGCGCCCAAATCGAATGCCACATACGTGGCCTACAAAGCCGCGCGTGCGGACGCCAAAAAGACCGGCTCACTCATTCCCCCGAAACACATCCTCAACGCGCCGACGCAGTTGATGAAGGATCAGGGGTATGGGTCAGGCTACGCCTATGATCACGACGCCGAAGACGGTTTTTCAGGGCAGGACTATTTCCCCGAAACGATGGATCGCCCCGAATACTACGCTCCGGTCGAGCGCGGGTTTGAGCGCGATCTGAAGAAACGGCTGGACTACTTTTCCAAGCTGCGATCCAAGCGCTCCAGCTAAACGCTACGCGGAGACGCGGATCCACGTTCCCATACCGGCCTGATGGTGGGCCAGCATGTGACAGTGGAACAGCCAGTCCCCCGGGTTGTGCGCCTGGAAAGCGATCTCACGCGTTTCCTGCGGGTTGAGCAGAATGGTGTCGCGCAGCGGCCCAAGCGATCCATCCGGCAGGACTTCGGCGAAATGTACCCCATGTAGGTGCATCGCATGCGGGAATGCGGTGTCATTGGCCATGCCGATGCGTACGCTCTCGCCCAGTTTCAGGTCGAGCAGAGGGTCTTCGGGGCGACCCGCCGTCCCGTTGAGCGCCCAAAAGAGCCCGCGCTGAGCCAGGTCTCTGGCACCAAGTTGCTCTCCGTCGACACTTGCCGCGCGCATGCCGCCCATCGCGCCGCCTTCGATCAACAAGGTCGCAGCGCGCGCGTTTTGCAGATCAATCGGGAAGTCCGGGTTGGCCGGAAGCGCGTCCGGTTTGGCCCGCTTTGGTGACGGGGCGCCCGAGACCGGGAAATGCGCAATCGCGTAGCCACCGTCGCGTTCGAAGGTGATCAGAAACGCCTCGTCATCGTCTGTTGTCACATCCACGATCAGATCCATGCGCTGCGCCGGAGCAAGCGTGATTTGGTCTGGAAGTTCTTGAGGGTCAGCCAAAGGCATCCCGTCCAACGCGACGATCCACCCTTCAAGGCCGGCCAGCCCAAGCGTGAAGATGCGCGAATTCGCAGCACTGATGAGCCGCAGACGAATGCGTTCGCCCCGTTTGATTGGGTACGCCGGATCGATCTGCCCATTCGCCAACCACAGATTGCCAATCCGGCCCGCGTGGCTGAGATCGTGGAAATTGCCGAACTCGCCGATCGTCCCATCCTGATTGAGACGGATATCGTCCAGAACAAGCGTCAGATCCTGGTCCACATCGGGCGGGTTGATCTCGTCGATGATCAGCGGCCCGTAAAGCCCGCGCTCGACCTGTTCCATGCTCTGTGCATGGCTGTGGTACCAATAGGTTCCGGCGTCCGGCAGATCGAATTCGTATGTGAAGGTTTCTCCCGGTTGGATTGGCGCTTGCGTGAGATAGGGAACGCCATCCATCGCGTTGTCGAGGCGGAGACCGTGCCAATGAACGGCGGTCGGCTGCGGCAAGTCGTTTACAACGTCAAGCGCCAGACGATCCCCCTGCCTCGCGCGCAGCGGCCGGCCGGGGAAGGCCGCGTCGAAACTCCAAAGCGTGGTCTCCGGATAACCGGCCGGAAGAATCTGCTGGCGATGCGTCGCCGCTGTGAGCACGTCCGGCGCCTGTTGCGACAACGCGGTACGCGGAAGAACGCCTGATGCAGCCAGTGTTCCTAGAAAGTGACGACGATGCACGGAATGGACCTCGCTCCTGACCCTGACAAGATGAAAGGTCACGTGCCAAAGCGCAATGGTGCATCGCTTGACATCCATAGGGCCGCGCGCGAGAGAGCCTGCATGTTGACCACCCTATCCCTTGTCGCGCTTGGCGGAGCCATTGGCGCGTGCCTCCGGTTTCTAGCCGGGGTCGGGATCCTGCGTCTGTTTGGTGCGGGTGACTTTCCTCTGGCGATCCTGACCGTGAACGTACTTGGGTCCTTTCTGATGGGGGCTTTCGTGGTCGCCGCAGCGCAACGTGGTCTGTCGCACATGTCGCCGTTCGTGATGACCGGCGTGCTTGGCGGGTTCACGACGTTCTCGGCCTTTTCGCTGGAGACGATGACATTGATCGAACGCGGTCAGATGGGGTCGGCAGCGCTCTATGTCGTACTCTCGGTCGGGTTGTCAGTGGGCGGATTGGCCCTTGGCCTGATGGCGGCACGGAGCGTCTTCGCATGAGCCGGGTGCAGAACATCACGGTTGGTCCGGGCGACGCGGATCAGCGACTGGATCGCTGGCTGAAACGGCTCTTCCCGCATCTGGGGCAGGGGCGCATCGAAAAGATGTGCCGCAAAGGCGAATTGCGTGTCGATGGCGGCCGGGTCAAGGCAAGTACGCGCTTGATGACAGGTCAGGATGTCCGCATCCCCCCGCTGCCTGAACCAGGAGAAGTTCAGGCGCGTCCGAAGCCGTCGGTTTCGGACAAAGACGCGGCCATGATGAAGTCCTTGGTTCTGTACCGTGACGATCACATCATCGCGCTGAACAAACCCGCTGGCTTGCCGACGCAAGGGGGCAGCAAACAGACACGGCACGTGGATGGCTTGGCCGAGGCTTTGACCTTTGGCTATGACGAGAAGCCCCGCCTCGTGCACCGGCTTGATAAGGATACGTCCGGAGTCCTTTTGCTGGCCCGCACACGCCAAGTGGCCGGTGCGTTGACCGAGGCGTTCCGGGCGCGCGAGACGCGCAAGATATACTGGGCCGCGGTTGCTGGCGTGCCATCGCCACAGATGGGCACAGTCAAATTCGGTTTGGTGAAGGCTCCGGGCCACGGTGCGGGTGGCGAGAATGAAAAGATGCGCTGCGTGCATCCGCGCGACGTAGCAACCACCGAGGGCGCGAAACACGCGACCACGGATTACGCTGTCCTCAGCGCTCTAGGCAAGCGAGCCGCGTGGGTTGCACTTGTTCCGGTCACAGGCCGCACGCATCAGCTGCGCGCGCATATGGCCGAGCTGGGCCATCCGATCATCGGTGACGGGAAGTATGGCGGGTCGAGCCAGGAAAACCTTGGCGATGGTTGGGGAGCCATGCTGGGCGGCGCGGTCAGCAAAAAATTGCACCTGCACGCCAGGTCGATTTCTCTCAAGCACCCTGTGACGGGTGCAAAACTGAATATCGTTGCGCCTTTGCCCGAGCATATGCAGCGCACCTGGGGTTTCGTTCAATGGGACGCGCGCGACGTGCCTGCCGACCCGTTCGAGGAACTTGAATGAGCGGACCGCTTCGGTTGGTGGTGTTCGATGTGGATGGGACGTTGGTGAACAGCCAGTCGCACATCCTCGTGTCGATGCGTCAGACCTTCGATGACCTTGCGCTGCCCGTACCGGAGGATCAGGCCATCCTCCAAGGGATCGGCCTGTCTCTTCCAGAATTGATGGCGAGGCTCGTGCCGGACGCCGATGCGAACGTTCACGAAGCTTTGGCCATAAGATACAAAGAGTTATCCTATGCGCGGCACGCCACGGTTGGACGGGACGCGGAGTCGCCGTTTTACCCGGGCATGCGTGACGTTTTGGAGCAGCTTCGCAAAGACGATTTCACCTTGCTGGCAACCGCGACCGGCAAATCGCGCCGTGGATTGAACCGAATGATCGCACACCATGGATTGCACGGTTATTTCCAGTCAACTCAGGTCGCCGACGACCATCCGTCGAAACCACATCCCTCGATGCTGCTTTCCGCACTGTCGGAAACCGGCGTCGATGCGGAGAATGCCATCATGATTGGCGACACGAGTTTTGACATGGCGATGGGCAAAGCGGCCGGAATGGCGACGATTGCGGTCAGTTGGGGGTATCACCCGATATCGCATCTGGCGGAAAATGCGATCGTGGAGTCAGCCGAAGACCTGATGACTGCTCTGAATCTGTGGATGGAGAGGTTGGCATGAGCGAATGGGCCCCGAAACGGTTCTGGAAAACGACGGAGACCACGCAGGTTGAGGGCGGGTTTGGCATTCTCTTGGACGGTCGCCCTGTCAGAACACCCGCGAAGGCGGCTCTCTACGTGCCAAGTGCTGCATTGGCCTCAAAGATCGCCATTGAGTTCGACGCACAGGAAGACCGGATCGACCCAACGACGATGCCGTTCACGCGCACGGCCAATGCTGCCGTCGACAAGGTCATGCTGCAACATGCTGAGGTTGCGGACATGTTGGCAGATTACGGCGACAGTGATTTGTTGTGTTACCGCGCCGACGCGCCAGAAGAACTGGTTGAGCGTCAAAACGCGCAGTGGGATCCGCTGCTCGACTGGGCGGCCGATGCGCTGGACGCCCGACTTGAAACACGCACAGGTGTCATTCACGCGGCGCAGGACCAAGCGATTCTGTCGCGCTTGCGCGAACGCGTGCACGCGCTGTCCGCATTCGAACTGGCGGCGTTTCACGATTTGGTGTCCATCAGCGGATCGCTGGTAATTGGATTTGCCGCCAAAATGCAGCATCGAAACCCCGAAGAGCTTTGGACAATCTCCCGGCTGGACGAGATTTGGCAGGAAGATCAATGGGGCGAGGATGAAGAGGCCGCTGAAATGGCCTTGGTCAAGAAAGATGCGTTTCTGCATGCGGCCGATTTCATGCGCTTGATCGAGTCGTAAAACCGGTGCTGACGCTGCGGAAACCAGAGGCATCTGTCCAAAAATTAGGCCAATCGGCTTGACCTCCGCGTCTGAATCCCCACAAAATCTCCGACACGAGGGGTAGGGTATTCCCTACTTTCGTCGTATGAGCATCATTATGCTTGTCGTAAACCGTGCCTGAAGGCGCGGGCTAACAGGAAGAGGTAAACATGAAGAAACTTGCAATTCTTGGCGCGATGACCGCTGCTGGCCTGACGGCCGGTGCAGCGTCTGCCGCCACGCTGGACGACGTGAAGGCGCGCGGCACGCTGAATTGTGGCGTGACCACGGGTCTCGTCGGATTTGCAGCACCGAACGCAAACGGTGAATGGGAAGGCTTTGATGTCGGCGTCTGCCGCGCTGTGGCCGCTGCCGTTCTCGGCGACCCGACAGCTGTCGAGTTTGTGCCGACAACCGGTAAGACACGCTTCACAGCGTTGGCATCCGGTGAAATCGATTTGCTCGCGCGGAACACCACATGGACGTTCTCGCGTGACGTCGACCTGAAGTTCGAATTCGTCGGAATCAACTACTACGACGGTCAGGGCTTCATGGTCCCGAAAGAGCTGGGCGTGTCCTCGGCGAAGGAACTGGACGGCGCAACCGTCTGCATCCAGACCGGCACCACAACAGAGCTGAACCTCGCGGACTTCTTCCGCGCCAACAACATCAGCTACGAGCCGGTTCCGATCGAAACAAACGCTGAGGCGCAGCCGCTGTACCTCGAAGGTGCATGCGACGTGTACACAACCGACGCATCCGGCCTTGCCGCGACACGCGCCGCGTTCGAAAACCCGGGCGACCACGTGGTTCTGCCGGAAATCATTTCCAAAGAGCCGCTTGGCCCGCTGGTTCGTCACGGCGACAATGACTGGGCAGATATCAACCGTTGGGTTCTCAATGCGCTGATCGCAGCGGAAGAACTGGGTGTGACATCGGCAAACGTCGAAGAACTGGCGTCGGCACCTGGCGACAACCCGGAAATCAACCGTTTGCTCGGCACAGAAGGCACACTGGGCGAAATGCTCGGCCTTGACGCTGACTGGGCGAAGCGCGCCATCATGGCGGGCGGCAACTACGGTGAGCTGTTCGAGAAGAACATCGGTGAAAACACGCCAATCGGTCTGGCGCGCGGCCTCAACGCGCAGTGGACCGAGGGTGGGCTGCTCTACTCGCCGCCCTTCCGCTAAGGCCTGACATAAGGAAAAGGGCGCGGTGCAAACCGCGCCCTTTTTCAAATAAACAAACGATAATCCGGATCAGACTCAAGAGCGTGCAAAACGCCGAATTGAATCCGGAAACACAGGGATAAGCATATGTCCACGTATTCAGACCCGCCATCGGGGTCGTTTCAGCTTTCAATGCTGATCAACGACACGCGTTATCGGTCCTACACATTCCAATTTGTCGCGCTGCTGCTTTTGGTTTTGGGGATGGCCTATCTTGGCTGGAACCTGGTCCAGAACCTTGCGGCGGCCGGGCTCAATATCTCCTATCAGTTTCTCGGAGAACCGGCCGGCTATGACATCAACCAGACCTTGATACCGTATACGAGCCAATCCTCGCATTGGCAGGCGTCCATGGTGGGCGTGTTGAATACGCTGCTCGTGGCGTTTCTTGGCTGTATCATGGCCACCATCATCGGCGTGGCCGTTGGTGTCCTGCGCCTAAGCAATAACTGGATCGTGCGTCAGTTGATGTCGATCTACGTCGAAATCTTCCGAAATGTTCCGGTTCTGGTCTGGATCCTGATCATCATGGCGATCTTTATCGCCGTGCTGCCGCAACCACGGGATTTCCGTGGCGACGATGCAGAGGCGTCGATGTTCCTCAACGCCTTCGCCTTCACAGGTCGCGGCTTCTATTCCCCCGCACCGATCTTCGGACCGGGGTCCGGCGTCGTGGTTGCCGTCTTCCTTGCATCAATTGCCGGCATTTTCGCGCTGCGAAACTATGCAACGAAAGCGCTGTATCAGCGTGGGCAGTTGATCCCAACACTTTGGCCATCGATCGCCCTGTTCTTTATACCTGCGATCCTCGCCTTCTACATCATGGGCCGCCCGATTGGTCTCGAATACCCGGAACTTCGCGGGTTTAACTTCCAGGGTGGCGTGTTCATGCGGAATTCGCTGATCGCCTTGTGGTTCGCCCTGTCGATCTACACCGCGGCGTTCATCGCTGAAAACGTCCGTGCCGGCATCCTCGCCGTGAGCAAGGGCCAGACCGAGGCGGCGGCGTCGTTGGGCATGCGTCCCAACCGGATCATGAATCTCGTGGTTCTCCCGCAGGCGCTGCGCGTGATCATTCCGCCGCTCATCTCGCAATATCTGAACCTCACCAAGAACTCGTCGCTGGCGATTGCTGTGGGCTACATGGACCTGACCGGGACACTTGGCGGTATCACGCTCAACCAGACAGGTCGCGCGATCGAGTGCATCGTCCTTCTGATGCTGTTCTATTTGACCATTTCCTTGGTCATCTCTGCGTTGATGAACGTGTACAACAACGCCGTTAAGCTGAAGGAGCGCTGAGATGTCAGACACACATGCTCAATCCGTTGCCTTCGTCCGCGACACGATGATACCGGAACAGGCGCCGCCGGCGTCTGAGGCGGGTATCATCAAATGGATGCGCGAGAACCTCTTTTCCGGCTGGTTCAATACGATCCTGACGCTCGTCTCGCTCTACTTCATCTACCAGATCGTCACGAGCGCATATCCGTGGTTTGCCAACGGTATCTGGACGACGAGTTCGCTTGCCGAATGCCGCGAGGCACTGGACGGGATGACCGGGGCCTGTTTCTCGGTCTTGACGGAACGCTGGAACCAATTGTTGTTCGGATTTCAGTATCCGAACGACGCATACTGGAGGCCGACTCTCGCATTTTTCCTGCTGATCGTGGCGCTTGTGCCGGTGCTCTATCCCAAAGCGCCGCGCAACATGCTGATATTCACAGCGATCTACCCGTTCCTGGCCTTCTGGCTGATCTGGGGCGGAACAATCTTGATCCCGATTGTCGCCATGCTCGGATTTGTCGGCGGCTATTTCGCGTTCAAGCAGTTCGACCACCAGAGCTTTGCCATGGGGCTGTTGGCGGGGGTCATTGCCGCAGTCGTTGTTTGGTGGGTTGGCGGTTTCGCCACTGGTGCCGCTCCGAACCTGCTGGCACTGGAAGCCGTGCCGTCGCGCGACATGGGGGGCTTCATGCTCAACATGATCCTCGGCACCGTCTGTGTGGCGCTGTCCTTGCCGATCGGCATCGTGCTGGCGCTGGGGCGTCAGTCGCACATGCCGATCATCAAATGGATTTGCGTGATCTTCATCGAATTCATCCGTGGTGTGCCGCTCATCACGCTTCTCTTCGTTGCGAATGTGGTGCTGGCCTACTTCTTGCCTCCGGGCACGAATTTCGACCTGATCCTTCGTGTGATCATCATGATCACGCTTTTCGCCTCTGCTTACATCGCAGAGGTGATCCGGGGCGGCCTGGCGGCCCTGCCACGGGGCCAGTACGAGGCGGCGGATTCGCTCGGTCTTGATTACGCGCAGTCGACGCGGTTGATCATCATGCCGCAAGCGCTGAAGATCTCCATTCCGGGGATCGTGAACGTGGCCGTGGGTCTGTTCAAAGATACGGTGCTCGTTTCGGTGATTTCGATGTTCGACCTTGTCGGGATGATCCGCGGGCCGATCCTCGCATCGACGGAATGGAATGGCGTCTATTGGGAACTCTGGGGCTTTGCAGTCTTCGTGTTCTTCATCGTCTGTTTCAGTATCTCGAAATACTCGCAGTGGCTCGAGCGACAACTCGCCACCGATCACCGATAAGGAGCACCGCGCTCAAAGAGCGAAGCGGTAGCGCAAGAAGGAAAAAAGTCATGGCTGAACAAGCACAGGAATTGACCGTCTCGGACGAGGTCGCGATCCAGATCAACAACATGAACAAATGGTACGGGTCGTTCCACGTTCTGCGGGATATCGACTTGACCGTGTATCGCGGCGAGCGGATTGTTATCGCCGGCCCGTCCGGATCGGGGAAATCCACGCTCATCCGGTGCATCAACGCATTGGAAGAGCATCAGAAAGGGTCGATTACGGTTGATGGCACGCTGTTGTCATCGGATCTGAAAAACATCGACCGCATCCGGTCGGAAGTCGGGATGGTGTTCCAGCACTTCAATCTGTTCCCGCATCTGACGATCCTTGAAAACTGCACGTTGGCCCCGATCTGGGTGCGCAAGACACCAAAGAAAGAGGCCGAGGATATTGCGATGCATTTCCTCACCAAGGTGAAGATCCCGGATCAGGCGAACAAGTACCCCGGACAGCTCTCCGGTGGTCAGCAGCAGCGCGTTGCCATTGCACGCTCGCTTTGCATGCGTCCGCGGATCATGCTGTTCGACGAACCGACATCGGCGCTTGACCCCGAAATGATCAAGGAAGTGCTCGATACAATGGTGGAGCTTGCCGAGGAGGGCATGACCATGCTCTGCGTGACGCACGAGATGGGCTTCGCCCGTCAGGTGGCGAACCGCGTGATCTTTATGGATGCGGGACAGATCGTCGAACAGAACGAGCCCGAAGAGTTCTTCAACAATCCGCAGAACGAGCGGACAAAACTGTTCCTGAGCCAGATCCTCGGTCACTAGGCACTTTGCGGGCAAACGCCCGGCACACGAAATCAGAAAAGCCCGGCGGTCGATCCGCCGGGCTTATCTTTTGCGCATGCCTGGACGCGCCTTAGCCTGGCAGCCCCTCCATGACCTCGCGGGGGATGGCAAAGCCTTCGCAGACGCCAAGACCAGGACGCACATCCTGCCATGATGTCACATCAAAGGCGATCAGGCTGGTGGCGCAGGTCGGGTAATCCGAAAACCTCGGATGGTCGGGTGGTTCCGAAACCAACTGATGTGCGCAGTCCGCGATACCGTAGTTGTGGCCAAGCATGAGGACGGTGTCGCCATCGGCACCGCGAAGCACGTCGATCATTTGCTCGGCACTGGCAAGGTAGAGCGATCGTTCAAACCGCGTCGGGGTGTCGGGCAAGCCAAGTAGGTCCAGCGTTTGGCGCGTGCGCGTGGAGGACGAGCACAGGATTTCGTCCGGAACCCAACCCTGATCGGTCAGCCACTGCCCCATGGCAGGTGCGCTTTTGAGTCCGCGCTTGTTCAGCGGGCGCGCGTGGTCGTCGCCGCGGGCGGACCAATCCGACTTGGCGTGGCGCATCAGAACCAGTCGTTTCAAACGGACCGCCTTTCCTTGATGGCGTTACTCTCCCAAAAACGCGCGCATGTGGAAAGCGGATTGTTCGGCAGGTCGGCCAAACCGTTGCGACACGGGGCAGGCACGTCTGACCAAGCATCCTGCGCGACAGGCGGCACCCTCCGGGCTTTCAAGATGCGCTTTACATGCCGGGACATCGTAGTCCTTACCGGGTGCAAGAGCGCCCACCGGGCAAGCGCTTGCACAAGGCTGTGCACTGCAACTCCGACACGGGTTCTGTGGTGTTCCGGCAATGGGCAGGCGTTCGGCTACGGCCAGCGCTGCGCGAAAACTTATGAACAGTCCCGCCGTCTCATGCACCAGTAGTCCGATCGGGGATGACCAGCTGGTGCCACAGCGTTCAGCCCAGTGTAGAAAGGGCGCGTAGGGTGGCCCATCGTAGGGAAAGATCGCAGTCGCGTGAAACAGCGCAGAAAGCTCGCCCGTGACCCGTTTCGACCAGCGGTCCAGCGGATGCTGCGCGCCATCGGTCATTTCCGGCGAAGCCTCAAAGATCGGCCAGAAGGACGGCTCATCCGGACCGAGCAGGACAAGGGTCTTGGTCCCGGGCGGTGTGTTGTCGCTGTCCGTTGGATGGAATGCGCCGCGCACGGCAAGGCCAACCGCGCGCGCTTTGGCATCGAGCTGATGAAGCGTCACCGTTTCGGGCGGATAAGCGATCCCGCCCCATGTTCGGTAAAGAGTTCCAGCAAGCAGGCATTTGGAACCCGCCCGTCCAGGATCACCACCGCCCGCACCCCATCGTCGATGGCTTTCAACGCCGTCTCGGTTTTTGGGATCATGCCGCCGGCGACGGTGCCGTCGTCGATCATCGCGCGCAACTCTTCCGGCGTCATGTCCGTGACAACCTCTCCATTGCCGTCCTTGACCCCACTCACATCGGTGAGCAGCAACAACCGGTCCGCCTTGAGCGCGCCCGCAATGGCGCCAGCAGCGGTGTCTCCGTTCACGTTGAACGTCTCATTGGGCAGCATGCCCGTCGCCACAGGCGCCACGACCGGGATGATCCCGGCCTCGAACAGATCACGAAGCACCTGCGGATGCATCTCGACCGGTCGTCCGACAAAGCCGAGTTCGGGGTCATCCGCCTCGCACACCATCAGGTCGTCATCCTTGCCCGACAACCCAACGGCACGGCCACCTTCGTCCATGATCGCCTGAACGATCCGTTTATTCACAAGGCCCGTTAGAACCATCTCGACCACCTGCACGGTCGCTTTGTCGGTCACGCGCTTGCCTCGCACGAATTCCGACTTGATCCCGAGCTTGGTCAGCATGTCGTTGATCATCGGCCCGCCGCCATGCACCACGACGGGGTTGATCCCAACCTGTCGCATCAAAACGATGTCGCGTGCAAACTCCGCCATGGCCGCATCATCGCCCATCGCATTGCCGCCAAATTTCACCACAACGATCGCCCCGGCATAGCGCTGCATGAATGGCAAAGCTTCTGAAAGCGTGCGGGCGGTGGCGATCCAATCGGTGTTCATATCTCGGGATTTCATGTTCGTTTCATCCTGGCCGGAACGTCCTCCGGCGATGGCCTTGTGTGCGGCAAGCGGCTTGGCGAGGCAAGCCGTTTTGAGCGGCCGGGCTTACGTGATGCCTGCAATCACCGCGCGCAGCGTGGCGATGCCGTCGCCCTTTTCGCTGCTTGTCGAGATCAGTTCGGGAAAGGCTGCGGGGTGCTTCGACAACTTCTCTCGCACCTGGTCCAACACGGCGTCGTGCTGCGACGGCTTGATCTTGTCCGACTTGGTCAGCACCACCTGAAAGGTGACCGCGCTCTTGTCGAGCAACGTCATAATCTCGTCATCGACCGGTTTGATGCCGTGACGGCTGTCGATCAGCACGAAGGCACGGCGCAGGCTGGCGCGGCCCGACAGGTACTGTTTGAGCAGCGCCTGCCACTTTTCAACGACGTTCACCGGCGCGTTCGCGTAACCGTAGCCGGGAAGGTCGACAAGATACCTGTCGTCGCCGACGGTGAAGAAGTTGATCTCTTGTGTGCGGCCCGGTGTATTCGATGCCCGTGCAAGCGCCTTGCGGCCCGTCACCGCGTTGATGAGCGACGACTTCCCGACATTCGATCGCCCGGCGAAGCACACTTCGATCCTATCATCCGGCGGAAGACCGGACATGGCGACCACACCCTTGAGGAAGTCCACCTCACCGGCAAAGAGCTTGCGACCCCGCTCGCGCGAGGCGTCGTCAGGGTCTTCGACAAGCGGGAAGGGCAGGCGCATGTCAGACACGTGTCACCTCATCGCCCACGCGGATATCTCCACCTTCAACCACCTCTGCCCGGACCGAAAAGTCCTGATGCCCCCAACTGCCCAGAGCGCCGAGAACATCCGCGTCGCGTTTGCCGGTCTCGGGATTGGCATGCGTCGACATACACCGATCCGTGCGTTCGCGGATGCGAAGTAGCGTCTCCCCAATGCGCACGGTTTTGTCGTCCCAGTCGAATTCCTCCCACGGTGCAAGCCCGTCGATCCAGATATTGCCGCGCCATCGGAGGTGAGACAACGGTCGCCCAACACGCTGCTCTACCGCTCTGTGGGACGCGTGGTTGCACAGCGTCACGCTTGGGAAGTCGCTATCCGTGAACGCTGCGGCTTGCGCATGCACCAGGCGCGCGGGCTGCAACGTCTCGTCGGAAACGAGGCCTTGTACCCAGTCAACTAAAGAGGCGCCGTCATCTTCGGGATCGAAGACGAAGTCCGCCTGATCCGGGTGGCGCAATGTGATCGCTCCTGTTGCGTTGTCGGTGGACGCGGTCACGGCCATCAGGGCCGGTATCTTGGCGACCCGGCAGAAATTCCCGCACGGTGCCCATTCCGACCCGTCAACCGTGGATCGTTCATGAGCCACCGCCCATGAGCGATCCAGCGGCATCGCCTCGCCCGCGCGCAACGCCACCGATGTCAGCGCTTCCCGGCCAAGGCTCTTGATCGGGTGCCGCCAGATCTCGGTGACGCGGGCGGTCATTTCTCGTCGGTCTTCGGACCGCGTTTCAGACCGGACTTGATATTGCCAAACACGTCCGGCTTGTACCCTTGCGAACGCATGATCAGGTATTGTTGCGTGAAGGTGATCGTGTTGTTGGCGATCCAGTACACCACAAGACCGCTGGCAAACCCGCCCAGCATGAACATGAACACCCACGGCAGCCAGGCAAAGATCATGGCCTGCGTCGGGTCAGTGGGGGCCGGGTTCAGCTTTTGCTGCAGCCACATGGAGATGCCCAAGAGAAGCGGCAGGATACCAATGAAGATCAGCGCGAGCAGGGAACCGGGTGCAGGCGCTGCCCAGGGCAGCGCGCCGAACAGGTTGAAGATCGAGGTCGGGTCAGGCGCGGACAGGTCCTGAAACGGCCCAAGCCACGGCGCGTGGCGCAGTTCGAGCGTGACGAAGATCACCTTGTAGAGTGAGAAGAAGATCGGAATCTGCAGAAGTATGGGCAAACATCCAGAGGCCGGGTTCACCTTCTCTTTCTTGTAGAGCTCCATCATCTCCTGCTGAAGCTTCTGCCTGTCGTCGCCCGCACGTTCCTTGATCTTCTCCATCTCGGGCTGAAGTTCCTTCATCTTCGCCATGGAGACGTAGGATTTGTACGCCAGCGGGAACAGGATGGCCTTGATAATCAACGTCAGCCCGATGATTGCCCAACCCATGTTGCCGATCAGCAGGTTGAGATGGTGCAATAGCCAGAAGATCGGCTTTGTCAGAAAGAAGAACCAGCCCCAGTCGATCGAGTCGATGAAACGGTCCACGCCTTGATTTTGGTACTTGCGGATGGTTTCCCATTCCTTCGCGCCGGCGAAAAGCTGGGTGGTGACGGTGCGGGTCTCGCCCGGCGCGACCGTAACCGTCGGTTGTACGGCTTCGGTCTGATAGATGTTGTTTGCGTCGCTGTATTTCGCGACCTGCCGGAACGGCGTGCCGTTCTCCGGGATGATGGTCGTCATCCAGTAATGATCGGTAAACCCAATCCAGCCGCTTTCGGTCACTTGCGTGACCTCGGCGCGCGCGCCTTCGGATGGCACGACGGCAAAGTCCGGCATTTCGTCGTAGTCAATCTCGGCTAGCGTGCCATCTGCCATGGCGACCACGCCCTCGTGGAGGATGAAGAAATTCTTCAAATCCATTGGTTCGCCATGACGCGCGATCAGGCCATAGGGGGCCATCGAAACCGCGGTGCCACTGGCATTCTCGACGGACTGGGTGATGCTGAACATGAAGTCTTCATCGACCTCGATCGTGCGTCGGAATGTCAGGCCCGCCGGACTGTCCCAGCGCAACACGACGGGTGTTTCTGTGGTCAGCGTTTCACCGCTCTCGACTGTCCAAGGGGTCATGACACTTGGCACATCGTCAAGACCAAGACCGCTGCCAGGAGCCCAACCGAACAGCGCGTAGTGCGGGTTCTCGGTACCGACGGGTTCCAATAGATGCACGATATCCGCGTCAGGATCGAGCGTTTCGCGATAATCCTTCAGCGACAGATCGTCGATGCGCCCACCGGCAAGCGAGATGGACCCTTGCAAGCGGTCCGTTGCGATGGGAACACGAGGTGCGGTTGCAATTTCCGGCGGCGCGGATTGCGCGGTCGTCGTTGTTCCGGGTGCCGCATCCGGCGTGGTCGCGATGGCTGGGGACGTGGCTTCGGACGCAGGTGGCAGGGCCGTTTCGGGAGCGACGGTCGGCTCCGGCGGCGGGAACAAGACAAACCAGACAAGAATGACCGCAAAACTCAGCGCTGTCGCGATAAGAAGGTTCTTGTTTTGATCGTCCATCGGGGATCGCCACCTGTGCTTGTGAATTATCGCAGGGTTCAACAGGCACTATGCGTGAAGGTCAAGCAGATTCCCGGTTATCCACGGGCCCTGCGGCATTTGTTCAGGCGAAATTGATTGGCCGTCAGACTGTCGATTGCACATCAAAACCTGCTGGTGTTTGGCAAGTCAAATGGCTTGGACCGACGGCATGTCTGCATTCACGACATGCTTAGCTATCCAGCCTCCCACGTCTGCAGCGGGCATGGCATTCCCGATCAGAAGACCCTGCACGTAATCGCAACCCAAATCCCGCATGACGGCGTGGTGGGCCACCGTCTCGATCTCATCAGCCAGTGTTTCCAGCCCCAATTTTTCAGCCATTGCGCAGACGGCGGCGAGCATGCGCTTGGCGTCTGGCGATTGGTCTGCGCTTTTGACCAGGTTTTGACCGATGATAAGCCGATGGATTGGATAGTACTGCAGGGTCGAAACGGGCATCTTGCCGGTCCCAAACCCATCCAAATCGATGCGACAGCCCATATCCGCCAAGGCATGGACATTGCGATGCACGACATCCTCCGGCGAGTCACCGACGGCATTTCCGTGGATAAGCAGAGCGATCCGATGTGCGGGCAGCCCTAGGCGGTCCAGCTCCCAATTGATTTGATCCGCGAGGTTCGGATTTCGCATCGCGGCTTCGGGAAATGGCACGCTGACCGTTGGTATCGAAAGCCCCTCCAAGTCCCATTGCCGCAAGCCTGCAAGGCTTTGCGACAGCAAGGTCTTGCCCAGATGTTCAATTGCTCCGCTGTCCTTTGCCGAACGCAGGATTTCGGACGCCTGTACAGGACCGCGTCTGGGATGATCCCATTGCGGTGTTGCGACCATGCCGACAACTTCCCCCGACAGCGCACGAACTTGTGGTTGGAAATGCACTTGTATCTGCCCGTTCGCCAACGCATCGGTCAGGTCTTCCCGCAACGCGTGTTCGGACTGTCTTTTGTGTGAGAGCCTGTCGGACCAGATCCGCGTCGTCGATGGTCCAGAGGCCAGGGCATCCGCCAAGGCATGCGCGCCTGACGCCATCCAGGTCTCCGCGGTGACATTGCGACGGAAATTAAGCGATGATGCAATGCCGGTCGCGGCATACAGATATCTTGTTGTCCCTTTCAGCGAGAGCGGTTGTTCGATCGCCGCGCGCAGACGCGAAGCGAGATCGAGAAGACCGTCAAGCTTCAGGCGAAATCCCGGCGCGATGAAAACGACATATCGGGACTCACCGATCTGAAAAACTCGGTCGCTCTTTCGGAGCGCAGACGTCAAACGATCCTTTATAAAGTGTCGCGCTTCGTCTGCTGACTCCTCGCCCAGCGTACGGGCGATTTCGTCATACCCCGAAACACCGATCTGGAAGCAGGCGGTGGTCTGGCCATGATGGTGGGCGATCTCCAGAAAGTCCTGCGCAACCTCGCGATATCCCGGTGCACGTTCGGCTGGTTGATCCCCAAGGGTCAGGCTGCCGAACCCGCCGATTGCTGCGTAGAGCAGGGGCGTGAACAGGGCGACGGCCACCAAAAGCACTTCTCCGCCGGCCCAGTATGCTATCAGGCAAACTGCGGGTAGAAAGGCGAGCATGTGGGGACCGCGCAGCCCGGTCTGCAGCAGGCGCGCGGTATTGGAGTGATGGATCGGCGGCATGATGTCCAAGCCCGGTAGAAATTCCTCCGGACCTTGCATCGAAACGAGTAACCGAGGTCTTAACGAAGCTTCGGAATCTCGTCCGAATTTTCGTCGATTTCGCCGCGGTTTATGGAAAGCCCTGCAAAATCAAAGAGTTTTTCGTCCAACAGATGTGACGGCCGCGCGTTGGTTAGCGCACGAAAGATCACTTGCCGACGCCCCGGGGAATTCTTCTCCCACCCGTCGAGGATGGCCTTGACCTGCTGCCGTTGCAATCCGTCCTGACTGCCGCACAGGTCGCATGGAATGATCGGATAGTTCATTCCTTTGGCAAACTTCTCGCAATCGGCCTCGGCAACATGCGCGAGCGGGCGGTAGACGAACAGGTCGCCGTCCTCGTTCACCAGTTTCGGCGGCATCGTGGCCAAGCGCCCGCCGTGGAACAGGTTCATGAAAAAGGTCTCAAGGATATCGTCCCTGTGATGACCCAAGACCACCGCCGAACATCCTTCCTCGCGCGCGATGCGGTACAGGTTGCCACGCCGCAGCCGCGAACAGAGCGCGCAGTAGGTCCGTCCCTGAGGCACCTTATCGACCACGATGGAATAGGTGTCCTGATACTCGATCCGGTGCGGAACGCCCATCTTTTCAAGGAAGTCCGGAAGAACAGTGGCGGGGAAACCGGGCTGTCCCTGATCCAGATTGCATGCGAGCAGGTCCACCGGCAGAAGGCCGCGCCATTTCAGTTCGTAGAGCACCGCCAGAAGCGTGTAGCTGTCCTTGCCGCCGGACAGACACACCAGCCAGCGGCTGTCCCGCTCGATCATACCGTATTGTTCGATCGCCTCGCGCACATTCTGCACGATCCGCTTGCGCAGTTTTTTGAACTCGGTGGTTTTCGGCGCACCGTAGAACAGCGGGTGAATGTCGTCGGCATCATCAAGCATGGGTCGGGATGTACGGTTTTCCGCGCAGTCCAGCAAGGGCTGGCCGCACCGCTTTGGGAATGCGGCGAAGCCGCGTAAACTGACGGCATTGATTTAAGGAGTATTGCTCATGGATTACGTATTCGTTGCGCGGGGCAAGCGTGGTGACGGGTTTTCAAACGAACCGTCGGCCAGTCATTTCCTCGCGGTTCCCGAATCCGCATCGACTTTGGCGTGGCACCAGCGGATTTCAAAATCCGCGTGGACCAAGGCCATTTTGGTCGAAGCTGAAGGCGGAACGCCGAACCCCAACACGAAGGGTGACATCCTGTTCTACGTGCACGGTTTTAACAATTCGCAGGCCAAGGTTCTGGAACGTCACCGCAAGATCAAGAACGGCCTGAGACATCAGGGCTTCAAGGGGGTGGTTGTCAGTTTCGACTGGCCAAGTGCGGACACTGCGCTGAACTACCTCGAAGATCGCGAGGACGCCAAGCTGTCCGCTTTCCGGTTGGTCAAGGATGGCGTTGCCACTTTCTCTGCACTCCAACAGCCGGATTGCCGCATCGATCTACACATCCTGGCGCACTCGATGGGGTGCTACGTTGTGCGCGAAGCTTTCGACGACGCCGACGACCGAGCGCGCATTGCCGGCAAAAGCTGGTCGGTGAGCCAGATCATGTTGGCGGCGGCGGATCTTTCGGTCGATAGCCTGAGCGAAGGCAACCCCAAAAGCAGCTCCCTCTACCGCCACTGCGTTCGATTGACGAATTACTACAATCCGCTTGACGATGCGCTATCGATCTCGGCGGTAAAAAGGTTGGGTGTGGCGCCGCGCGCTGGGCGCAACGGGATGGCGGATCCAAAACATCGCAAGGGTGTGAACGTTTATTGCGGGAAACACTTCAAGGACAGCGATTTCGGGCGCGGTCCGAATGTCGGGCACACCTGGTATTTCGACGATCCCGTGTTCATGGAAGATGTGTTTCAGACGATTTCGGGCCAATTGGATCGCGCCGAATTCAGGACGCGTGTCCCCACCGATCAGGGCAATCTGGCGCTGATCAAACCGCTCTAGGTCCTTCTGCGCTTTGCACGCAGGGTCGGGTCAGCTTCGGTCGGATCTTCCGGCCAGGGATGTTTGGGATACGCTGCCTTCATGTCCTTGCGGACATCGGCGTAGGAACCTGCCCAGAACCCGGGCAAATTCATTGTGGTCTGCACCGGACGTTGCGCCGGGGATAGCAGCGTAACACGCAACGGCGTGATTCCTACGCGGGGATGCGTGGTCTGACCGAACATCTCTTGCAGACGGAGCGAGATTTCCGGGTGCTCACCCGAGTAGTCGATCGGAATGCTTCGTCCCAGCGGCGTTTCGAAGGTGGCTGGCACAGCGGAGTCGAGGCTTTTTTGCTGCGCCCAGTCAAGCATCCCGCGCAAGGCGGGCAGAAGGTCGAACCGCTTCCAATCAGCCGCCGCGCGAACGCTGCTCAGGTGCGGAAGCAGCCAGTCTTTGATGGTCTCCATCAAAACACCCTCGGACATATCCGGCAGGTCGAGCCCGGCCTCCCGTCCGATCTTCACCCGCGCAAGAAAGCGCCTCGCGGCATCGGTCAGCGCCGGACTCAGACCGAGATTGCGAACGCCATCCAGCATGGCTTCGGCGACGGCGTGATCAGGAACCGTTTTCCAGATGCGGTCATCCAAGGCTATTGCGCCGAACATCTCCTGCTGCCGGGCAATGACGCGGCGATCCCGCTTGGACCATGTGCAGATGTCGACCCACGAAATCTGATCCTCGAACAAGTCGCGCACCGATGCTTCGGTGATCTGGATGGCTTGCCGGATGCGGGCCTCTCTGGGATTGCCATCAAGGTCGGTTGCAACGATCAACCGTGCGCCTGCAAGCGCATCGCCGTCGTCCATCACCGCGCCTTTGCCACCGGACAACTGGAACCGCGCCGCATCACCTTTGCGGCGCAAGCCGATCCGGTCCGGATAAGCCAATGCTGCCATCTCGGCCGGGTCGACCGGTTTATTCGGCGTGCCATCGACGACGCTGCGAAGGCGTTTGGCCTCTGTCCTGATCCGATCTATGGCGCCCCGGTTCATGGTTGCGGTGCGTGTCGCGGCAAAGCGCCTAGGATCGCGCAGGGCCTCCAATCGCAGGCTCAGATCGACTCCGCCGCCCTGCACCGGGTCCCGATCGGCCAAAAGCGCCGCCAAATCAGCCGCATCCGGCCCGGCTATGGCCAGCATGTGGGCCAGACGTGGGTGGAGCGGTAAGCGGGCCAAACTGCGACCGTGCCCTGTAATCAGTCCCTTTTCGTCAAGCGCACCCAACATGCGCAGCAAACCCTGCGCCTCGGCAAGAGCACCTTCTGGGGGTTGCGTGAGAAATGGCAGATCGCCCGCCTGCGCGCCCCAAAGAGCCAGTTCCAATGCCAGCCCGGATAGATCGGCGGCCTCGATCTCGGCGGGCGGAAAGGCGGAAAGCGCGCCATCCTCGCCCTTGCTCCAGAACTTGTAGGCGACACCTTCGGCAACCCGTCCCGCGCGGCCGGCACGCTGTGTGGCTTCGGCCTTGGTCACCCTCTCGGTCACAAGACGCGACATTCCGGACCCGGGATCGAACCGCGCACGGCGCGCCAACCCGCCGTCCACGACAACCCGGATGTCTTCGATGGTGAGCGAGGTTTCGGCGATGGCCGTGGCCAGCACAATCTTGCGCCCATCGCTTTCCGGTTGAATGGCCTCGCGCTGCGTCTTGAACGGAAGCGCACCGTAGAGTGGTCGCAGTCTCGCGGACTTGGGCAAGCGCCCGTCCAGCTGCGCCATCACCCGCCGGATCTCTCCTTCGCCCGGCAGGAACGCTAGGATGCCGCCCTCCGTCTCGGTCGCGGCTTTCAGGATGAGATCGGCAAAACCGTTCTCGAACCGCTCAATCTTGCTGCGCGGTTTGCTCAACCAACGTGTCTCAACCGGGAAGCTCCTTCCCTCGGACGTCACGATGGGCGCTTTCATGAGCTTCGCCACCGGCGCCGCATCCAGCGTGGCCGACATGGCAAGAAGGATCAAATCCTCGCGCAACGCGTCAGTGATTTCGAGGCTCAGCGCAAGCCCCAGATCCGCATTCAGAGACCGTTCGTGGAACTCGTCGAAAATGACGGCACCGATCCCCGTGAGCTCGGGATCGGACTGGATCATGCGTGTCAGGATGCCCTCGGTGACGACCTCGATCCGCGTATCTTTCGAGACCTTGGTGTCTCCACGCACGCGGTAACCGATCGTGCGCCCAACCGGGACGCCCAGTGTTTCCGCCATCCGCTCCGCCGCAGCGCGCGCGGCAAGGCGACGGGGCTCCAGCATGACGATCTTTTTGTCGGTGAGGCCAGCCTCAAGCATGGCCAGTGGCACACGCGTGGTTTTCCCGGCTCCCGGCGGCGCTTGCAATACCGCGCGTCCAGCCTTGCGCAAATGCGCCAGCAGTTCCGGAAGTACCTCATCAATGGGAAGCGCGGTCATGCTGACGTCTAAACAGGTTCCAGAAGCACCGGCAAGACGATCAGATCAGGCGTCACTCACAGCGTACAGCGTGTTGCAGGTCTGTGTTCCACGCTCTGCGGCGCGAGCCAAGGACGGCAGGCGACGCGCAAGCTCTGCTTCGCGTGCTGTCAACGCCGCGCGATCGATGCTGACACGCCGCGTGATCGGAATGGTCTCATTTTTCCAACAGGGAATATAGGTGTCCCGTCCGTGATAACAGCGCGTGAAGACGCGTCGCGTCACGAATTCCGTTTTGTACGCGTATCCACGAGCCAGCGTTTCAGAGATCGTCGCGCGTTCCTTCAGCGCCGCGCGATAGGGCGCGGTGGCGTCAGACACGCAACGTTCCTGCGGTGTAGCGCAAGCGGCAACCAGCAGGATTATCGGAAGGACACGCACCATCCGGCGATGCTACTGCAAGGCGTCTCACACAGCAAATCCAACGCAAGCCGACGGCGACGTGCCTGTGAACGCGCGACACGGCGCTTGTCTGGAGCAGGTCAGGATGCTGACCGGTCGATACCCGGCGTCCTCAGCACCAACTGGTCCGTCGGGCAAGCGCGGAATTCCTCAACTGCGGGGGCGGCACCATCAAGAGAAACGGGCACTTCGAGGTCACCCAGGACGGCGACCGCGCGAGCGTTGAAGTTCAAACCGTTGAGGACATTTCCAAAACCGCGGTCCTTCACGGTCAATGTCCTCGGATCGACCGCGTCGACACTATGGCGCGTGGTCGAAATCGTCAGTCCGCGCTCTCCTTCGAACCGCATCGAGAACACGTCATCTTCGGGCCAGCCCCCCTCTCGCGACAGATGGATCGCGTACTCGCGAACGGAATGATCGTACGTGACCATGACCGCCATGTCTTCACCTTGGTGAAACAGCGTGCAGATGGGCACCGGTGTGAACTCCCACGCAGCGGCAGACATGGGTGAAACCATCAGGGCAAAGGCCAAAGAGAATAGACGCATGCTCAAAGAGTAGCGTGAGTCTCTGTGCAGGCCAGTGGTGCAGTCATTCGATTTACCGCCGGGCGACGGCAAGGAGGTGTTCGACTTCGACGCAAAGCTCGGATAAGTGCAACACAACGGCTCAATTTGGACGATCCAGCGCCTCGCGATGGGTCCAAGATTCGGAGATCGATATGCGTGTGTGGATTGCGATTGCCAGCTTGGTTGCTCTGAGCGCTTGCGGCGTGCCTTTTGTGCCTTTCATCTGATACAACGGCCAAAGGTCCGTGCGTCCCTTCGACGATTGACCGTCAGTCTTCGGGCAACGCGCACTGGTAGGGCGTGCCGTCTGGAAGGGTACAGAGCTGATCCAGAAACTCAGGCGCAACCCGGTCATATTGCGGCAGCAAATGCGCCTCTTCCGTCCGATCGAGGTAATCCAGGCAACTTGATACGTAGTACACGTCGGTCCGCTGTTCGTTCGCAAACCACGCATCGAAACCCGCCTGCGCCGCTTGCGAAAGGCTATCCGTTTCCTCAAGCCTGGTCTCGAAAGCCGCCGCGACATCGCTTTGCATGGGCCAACGCGAAATGGCCTCCCACATGGAATCGTTACCGCTTTCCTTCAGACGTGCCGCGACGACGAGGCTCGCGACCGACGCATCCGCTTCCATCGCAAAGATCGCCTGGGCGTAATCTCTCATCGCCAGCGACAAAGAGGGGCAAAGCCCGAGCGCGTACTGCTCTGCATGGCGCAATTCATGAACCATAACGGCTTCCGGCAAGCCACCTTCAAGATCGGGCGCCAGCACGATGCGTCTGGCCTCTGGTTCGAAATAGCCGCGCGCCGCATGGAGTTTGTCGGCGATGCAAATCTCACGAATTGCAGATGACAGCGTCATCTCAAGCCCGGCAAATCCAGAGATCGCCTCAGAGGTCGCCTCGACAACCCGTGCTATCGGTTCGGGGCTGTCGAAAGGTGGATCGGCACAGACCGTTTCTGCGTGCACTTGCACTGCCGACAAGAGCAAAACGCTGGGAAGAAGAGCGTGGTGGAAGCAGGTCACTGAAAAGGGCCGGAGAGTCATGCCTGCTTTTACTATGCGACGGAACGGGAAAGGGGAAGGCAGCGCACAGCCGGGCAGTACTGCCCAATCTACCGTTTCTTGCGCCGCTTCACATTCCCACCGCGTTGGCCGGGCCGACCTGCGGTCGATCGACCGGATGACTTCACCGCCGCATCAGCAGCCGCTTCTACCGCTGACTGACGCGCAAGGGGATCGTCGGCAACGGCGAGGTCGACAGCTTCAAGCCGCTTGATCTCGTCCCGCAAACGGGCGGCTTCCTCGAATTCAAGGTTTTCCGCTGCCTTTCGCATATCGGTCCGCAGCCCATCCAGAACCGCCTTCAGATTGGACCCCTGCATCTTGTCGTCGATCTTCGTGGTCACGCGGTTCATGTCCACGTCGCCCTTGTAGAGTCCCGCAAGAATATCCTCGACGTTCTTCTTGACCGTCTCGGGTGTGATGCCGTGCTCTATGTTGTAGGCGATCTGCTTGTCGCGTCGGCGATTGGTTTCCGCCAAGGCGCGCTCCATCGAACCGGTCATGCGGTCGGCATACATGATGACCCTGCCATCCGCGTTACGCGCCGCACGACCGATGGTCTGAATGAGCGAGGTCTCTGAACGCAGGAAGCCTTCTTTGTCGGCGTCCAGAATAGCGACCAATCCGCATTCCGGAATATCGAGGCCCTCACGCAGGAGGTTGATGCCCACAAGCACGTCGAACGCACCCAGTCGCAAATCACGCAGGATTTCGATCCGTTCAATCGTGTCGATATCACTGTGCATGTAGCGCACGCGGATCCCTTGTTCGTGCAGGTATTCTGTGAGGTCTTCGGCCATCCGTTTCGTCAGCGTCGTGACCAGCGTGCGATAGCCATCGGCAGCGACCTTGCGGATTTCGTCTAACAGATCGTCGACCTGCATCTCGACCGGACGGATTTCGACCTCCGGATCGAGAAGGCCGGTGGGACGGATCACCTGCTCAGTGAACACACCGCCCGTCTGCTCCAGCTCCCAGGATGCAGGCGTGGCCGAAACGAACACTGATTGAGGCCGCATCGCGTCCCATTCCTCGAACTTGAGGGGGCGGTTGTCCATGCAGGAAGGCAGGCGGAAGCCGTGTTCGGCAAGCGTGAACTTGCGGCGATAGTCGCCTTTGTACATGCCGCCGATCTGTGGAACGGAAACGTGGCTTTCATCGGCAAAGACGATGGCGTGGTCGGGGATGAATTCGAACAGGGTGGGCGGGGGCTCTCCCGGCGCGCGTCCGGTCAGATAACGCGAGTAGTTCTCGATCCCGTTGCAGGACCCGGTGGCTTCAAGCATCTCGAGGTCGAAATTCGTACGCTGCTCCAACCGCTGCGCTTCGAGCAGCTTGCCTTCGTTCACCAACTGATCAAGCCGCGTCCGCAACTCCTTCTTGATGCCGACAATCGCCTGATTGAGCGTCGGGCGCGGGGTGACGTAGTGGGAATTGGCGTAGATGCGAATACGCTCGAACGTGTCGGTTTTCTCGCCCGTCAGCGGATCGAATTCCGTGATGCTTTCCAACTCCTCGCCGAAGAAGGACAACTTCCAGGCACGGTCCTCGAGGTGAGCCGGAAAGATCTCAAGCGAATCTCCGCGCACTCTGAAAGACCCGCGCTGGAACGCCTGATCGTTGCGGCGGTATTGCTGCGCCACCAGATCGGCCATGACTTTGCGCTGATCGTACTCCTTGCCGACATGCAGATCCTGCGTCATCGCTCCGTATGTCTCGACCGAACCGATACCGTAGATGCACGAAACCGAAGCCACGATGATCACGTCGTCCCGCTCCAGAAGCGCCCGCGTGGCCGAGTGGCGCATCCGATCGATCTGTTCGTTGATCTGAGATTCCTTCTCGATGTACGTGTCAGACCGCGGAACGTACGCTTCGGGTTGGTAATAGTCGTAGTAGCTGACGAAATACTCGACGGCGTTGTCCGGGAAGAACCCCTTGAATTCGCCGTATAGCTGCGCCGCCAAAGTCTTGTTCGGTGCCAGAATGATCGCCGGCCGCTGCGTTTCCTCAATCACCTTGGCCATGGTGAAGGTCTTGCCCGTGCCCGTCGCGCCCAACAGGACCTGGTCCCGCTCGCCGTCCATGACTCCGCCCGCAAGCTCTTTGATGGCAGTCGGCTGGTCCCCAGCAGGCTTGAATTCGGTTTGCATGCGAAAACGAATACCGCCTTCCAATTTTTCGCGCGTTCGCACGTCAGGAGCGGGGGAGTGAAGAATGGCATCATCTGGCATGGTGTGCCTCAAAGATTCGACTGGTCTCACCGAACGAAAATAGCGGTGGCGGGAAGACGGTCAAAATGGGCTTTCCAACGGCGAAATGCAACCAAGGTCTAATACGAGATGTTACGCAGGAAAAATAAATCTTTACAAAGTGTTACATATTTTGGCGCGTTTTCCTGCACTTCAATTGCGAGTGATCCCGGCTTTTTTATTTTCAAAGTTGCATGAAAGAGTTACCTTAAACGTGCAAGCAGTTGGTGCCATTGATTTTCGGGTTGCACACACCCACCCCTCGCTCCCCGCGGCTCGGGGGTTGATGGAACCCTGCTTGCACCCGCACCAACTGCGACAATTCACAAAGTGACAAAGGCTTGCGCAATCGGCGCAAACCTCTCATATCCAATGTGAACTGAGATCAGGTGACAGACATGCGCGCTCGTATTTATCAGCCTTCGAAAACCGCGATGTCCTCGGGTACGGCAAAGACCAAGCATTGGGTGCTCGAATTCGTGCCGGAATCCGCACGCGAGATTGATCCGCTTATGGGCTGGACCTCGTCGTCGGATACCCAAAGCCAGGTGCGCCTCAAATTCGACTCGCTGGATGCGGCAAAAGCCTATGCCAAGGAACACGGCATCGATGCGATCCAGCTGGAGCCGAACAAACGCAAGCCCAATATTCGTCCACGCGGCTACGCCGAGAATTTCGCCGTCGACCGCAGAGGCGCCTGGACGCATTAAGTGACGTCCTTCCGGATTGAACGTGTGGCCGAACCGCGCCCGGACGTGGTCGATTTGATTGAACGTCACTTCGCCGCGATGCGCTCGCAATCCCCCGAAGAAAGCTGCCACGTTCTGAACGCAGATGCGCTTTTCACATCCGGCGCGCATATCTTCGTGTTGCGGGACCGTGACGATACGCTCGGGATGGGCGCGATCAAACCACTGGACGAGGCACATGGCGAATTGAAGTCCATGCACACCAAGGCCGAGATGCGCGGTCGCGGTATCGGCAACGCGCTGGTCCTGCACCTTTTGGAAAAGGCACGCGCGCTGGGCCTTCAGAAGGTCAGTCTCGAAACCGGGTCGGAAGACATGTTTGCCCCCGCACGCCGCCTTTACGAACGCCACGGCTTTGCCTACTGCCCGCCTTTCGCGGATTACGTCGAAGACCCGCTCAGCGTTTTTATGACCCGCACGCTCTGACGCTCTCTTGCCCTGCGCCGGGAAAGCCTGCAAAACCGAAAACAGCGGTCCCTTAGCTCAACTGGATAGAGCAGCTGACTTCTAATCAGCAGGTTGAGGGTTCGAGTCCTTCAGGGATCGCCATTATTCGCTCGAAGCTCGGTGCGTGAATTGCCGTGAGACCGACGAGCAGGGGAAGGGTGAGATGAGCAAGCTTGACGTCAAATTCGCCGGGCTCGGTGCGGAAAACGCGCCAGGGCAGGAGGTCCGGCAAAACTCGGAAGACCTCAAATCGATCATGCGGGGTGACGTATTGCCCGGCACCCCTGTGGATTTTTCACATGGCGATGTGGATGCCTTTGCGCCAACACCCGGTGCGCGGGACGCATGGCAAGACGGGTATGACGTTGGCGGCGCGCAGGCCTATACCGAGTATCGCGGCGACGCCGATATCCGGGCGCAAGTCGCGGGCGATCTGGCGGCCTTCACCTGCGCACCGGTGGATCCTGTCGATGAGCTCATTATCACGCCGGGCACGCAAGGTGCCCTGTTTCTTGCCCTGGGATCGGTGGTCGATCAGGGCACGAAGGTTGCCATCATGGAGCCCGACTATTTCGCCAATTGTAAACTCGTGCGCTTCTTCGGCGGCGAGATCGTTCCCATTCCGCTGACCTACCAAGGGTCGGCAGAGGAGAATGGGCCGGATCTCGCGGCGCTCGAAGCCGCATTCTCGAAGGGCGTCGAGGTGTGCGTCTTCAGCACGCCCAACAATCCGACGGGATTGGTTTTTTCCCAACACGCCATCACTCGAATTGCTGAACTGGCGGCCGCGCACAACGTGACACTGATCGTAGATCAGCTCTATTCCCGGCTGCTTTATAGCGGTGAGACCTACACCCATTTGCGCGCCTGCGCCGTACGTCCTGACAAGCTCGTCACGATCATGGGCCCCTCGAAAACCGAGTCTCTCAGCGGCTTCCGTCTTGGCGTGGCCTTCGGCTCCGCATCGTTGATCGAGCGGATGGAGAAACTGCAGGCCATCGTCTCCTTGCGCGCCGCAGGCTATTCGCAAGCGGCGCTCCGCACCTGGTTCCGGGAACCCGATGGCTGGATGGCACAGCGCATCGCGCAGCATGAAGCGATCCGCGATGACCTTCTCATGATCTTTCGCAAAGCGGGTTTCCCCACGGCAACAACGCAGGCCGGAAGCTACGTCTTTCCGGAACTCCCGGACCTTGCAGTTCCACCGGAAACTTTCGCCCGTCTGTTACGCGTTCAGGCCGGGGTCACGGTTACGCCCGGCTCGGAATTCGCGCCGCACACGGCCAATAGCATCCGGCTCAATTTCTCGCAGGATCACGAAGCCGCCGTCGCTGCGGCGCACAGGATCGTAGAAATGGTCGAGAGGTATCGCGCATGAAGGTCGGCATCGCAGGTCTTGGCGCCATCGGTCTGCGCGTCGCGCAAGAACTGGACCGGGGCGGGATCCCAGGATGCACGCTCGCGGGTATTGCCACCCGCAACGCCGCGCGCGCGGCGGACGCAAACGCCACCCTCAACACGCCCGCTCCCGTCTACGCGCTGCACGAAATCGCGCGGCAATGCGATGTTGTTATCGAGACATTGCCTCCGACGCTCTTTCTCGACCTCGCCAGACCGACGATTGAGGCGGGCAAGACGCTGGTGGTTCTCACAGCCAGCCAGCTTCTGGGGCAGCAAGCGCTGATCGACCGCGCGGCCGAGACCGGCGCGACCATTGCGATCCCGTCGGGCGCGATCCTGGGGTTGGATGCAATCAAGGGTGCCGCTGAGGGCGAGATCACGTCGGCGGTTATCGAGACTCGAAAACCGGTGGCAGGTCTGATCAAGGCGCCTTACGTGCAGGAGAACGGCATCGATTTGACGGGCCTCACGGAGCCAATGCAGATCATCGCCGGACCCGTGGTCGATATCGCCCGGCACTTTCCAGCCAACGTGAACGTGGCAGTTGCCGTAAGCCTTGCTGGCATTGGCCCCGAAAAGACCCGGATGGAGGTTTGGGCCGATCCTTCCGTCACCCGCAACCTGCACACGGTGCGAGTCACGTCGGACAGTTCGGACTTTACCATGTCAATCCAGAACCGGCCGAGCGACGAAAACCCGGCCACGGGCAAAATCACGGCGTTAAGTGTTATTGCGTGGTTGAGACAGCAGACGGCAACCTTGCGCGTCGGGACTTAATCGAGGCGGACGTTGCTCGACGACGATCCCTGTTCTTCGGCGCTCCATCCCATCTGGTCCATGATCAGATCGCCGCTCACGGCGATGACCGCGATAGCAATGAATCCAAGGATCATGGCTTTCATTCTGTCGTCTCCTTTGGCGCGGTCTCTTTGCGCAGGTAAGTCACGAGGTCTTCCCGATCCTGCGCACCCGTTATGCGCTGAACCGGCATTTTCGTTCCGGGAATGTACAGGTCCGGTCCCACATCGAAAAGAGCATTGATGGTGGTCTCGTCCCAGATAATCGTCGATCCGTTCAGCGCGTCTGAATAGCTGTAATCCGGCACCGTCCCGGCCTGCCGCCCGAATACGTCATACAGGCTTGGCCCGGCACGCCGCGCGCTGCCCGGGGTCAGCGTGTGGCAGATCGAGCATTTGCGCATGAACTGCCGTTCGCCGTTGGGCATCTCATCCGCGCGCACAAGGAAATCGGGCGTGCCGGTTTGCATCGGGTCATATTCACCCATCGTCTCAACCGGCCACGAATAGACCCGCGCGTCCAGACCACCTGCATGGATGTTGGTGCCGTCGTTCGAAAACGCCAACGCCCAGACCGGACCGCGCTCTGTCGCGCGGAAATCGCGTGTGATCCGCCATTCGGATGTGTCGACCACCATGATGTACCCTTCGCCGTCTCCAACGGCGAGCTGGTCAGTGACGTCGCTCTGCGTCATCGCAAGGATCGGTCGCCTGTCGAGCGACAGATCGGCAAGAACTTCGCCACTCTGGACGTCCAGAACACGTGTGCCACCATCAACTGCGCCATATGCCAGCCAGCCGCCAGCCTCGTTCAGCTCGATCTCGTTCACACCGAACCCGTGTTCGACGACGCGGATCGCCTCGTCCTGTTCAGAGATGTTCCACAGTCGGATACTACCATCTGCCGAGGCGGAATAGAGCTGCGCGCTGTCGCCCGTGAAGGCCAGGTCATTCACCGGTCCGCTGTGCCCCTCCAGAAAGACCGGCGGTCCACCCGCCACCGACCAAAGTCCGACGGTGCCATCCCAGCTTGCCGAAGCCAGCCATTCCGCGTTTGCCGACAGCGCCAGCGACACGATCTTGCCCTTGTGCCCATGCCAAACGGCTTGCTCCGTTCCGTCCGGCGCCCACACCCGGATCGAGAAATCGTCACCTGCGGAAAAAAGCGTACCATCCGGTCCAAAGACCACCGCGTTTACAGCGGCTTCGTGCCCATCAAACCAGACGGGCGCTTGCCCGGACCAAAGACCGACGGCGTTGTCGAAGCTCACCGTCGCGATCTGGTCGCTGTCG
This sequence comes from Marivita hallyeonensis, assembly GCF_900129875.1. Lineage (GTDB taxonomy): Bacteria > Pseudomonadota > Alphaproteobacteria > Rhodobacterales > Rhodobacteraceae > Marivita > Marivita hallyeonensis. The sequence continues at coordinate 598,438 of NZ_FQXC01000001.1, forward strand.
GACACGGCAATCCCCATGACGGGCCCGCCGTGACCTTTCAACGTGAAGAACTCATCAGCCCCCGCCGCCGATGCGCACAGCACCGCAGCGCCAAGCAGTAGCGCCCCGCGCATCTTACTCGGCGGGTGTCGCGTTGCCCGGGGCATCCCGTTCGCGTTTCTGCACCTCTTCGACCCACAGGCTATGGTGTTCCTTGGCCCATTGCTCTTCGACCATGCCGGACCCCATCGCGTCATAAGCGCCTTCCATGCCGACCGACCCGATGTAGATATGCGCGAGGATAATCGCCATCAGAACAAAGCTGACGATTGCGTGCCAAAGCTGCGCGTACTGCATCTCTTCATGCGGCGTCATGGTTTCCGGCAAGACACCGAAGCCAAGCATCTCGGGCAGTCCGGTGCTGTTCAGAACCGCAAAGGTCTTCGCAAAGAGCGGCAGCTCGAACGGGAAGAGCAGGGACAAACCGGAGACCGAGATCGACGCACCCAGCACAATCACCGACCAGAAAATCAGCTTCTGACCCGCGTTGAACTTCTTGGCGGGCGGGTGGCCCCCGCCAAACAGACCGCCACCCTTGGCGAGCCATTTGATGTCCGTCTTGTCAGGCAGGTTATGCACCACCCACATCACGAAGATCATCACAAGCGCGATCATGAAGGCCCAGGACACGTTGTTGTGCACCCATTTGGAATACCCAGCGATCCAGGCAAACGCATCGTGACCAAATGCCGGGATCAGGAATTTCCGACCCATGAGCGAAACCAAGCCGGTGATGCCCAGCAGGATGAACGAACCGGCCAAAAGCCAATGCCCGAAGCGTTCGAAATTCTTGAACCGCTCTATCCGGCGACCGGTCTTTTCGCCGTCAATCCGCACGCGCCCGCGTACGAGGAAGAACAGCAGCAGAAACCCAAGCGTGCCGAGCAGAAGGTACCCGCCATAGGTCAAAAGCGGCCCTTCGCGGAACTGCAGCCACCACATGCCGCGGTCCTGGATCAGAACCTCGGAGGCCGGACCACGCACCTGTGTCGTGACATCCGCCGCGTTAAACCGCATGCCGCGCCAGAGGTCCGGGTCGGATGCACCACCCAGCGTGCCAAGCTGTTCGCTCAATCCGGCCGCCGCCGATGGATCACCGACATTTGACGCGCGAGAGGCGTTGTCGTTGGTTTGCAGACCTTGCTGGCGGCGCATGATGTCCTCCAGCGTCGTTGCTCCACCTGTGGCTGACCGGTCAATCTCGGTTTCCGCCGCCTCTTGTGCGAAGGTTGGGGACGAAAAGCCGGCAGTCAGGAGTGTTGTCAGCGCGAGAACAGCGACAAACAGAAAGCAAAGCGGATTTCGAGCGTCACGCATTGGGTGGGTCCCTCGTTGGCGGGCGCATGGAACGCCCTAACAGTTTTATTGTTGAGTCCGTTCATACACAGTTTATCTGGGTGACGTGACCGGGCAAAGCGCCGTTCTTTGCGACTTTAGGAGGAGATACCGCAAAACCCTGGGGTTTCCTAGCGTGTGGTAAGAGAGATGACAGAATTTCTGACACTGGGAAACGCAGCCATTGCCATCGCCATCGGGGCGTTGTCGCTGATCGCATCCTATCGCGCGCTTCTCACGTCGCGGACTCCACAGGGGTCAGTGGCGTGGATTCTTCTCATCCTGCTGGTGCCGATCATCGGCGTGCTGCTTTATTTCGTGTTCGGCCTGGCGGATTACAAAAGCTTTGAACGCGACCGGAAGAAATCCGATGAAGAGATGTTCGACGGCGCGATTGGCGCGGAAACCACGCATCCCAGCCCGCGCCTGAGTCCATTCGCCCGCATTTCCAACCTCGCCGTGACCGAAGGCAACGCAATGTCGCTGCTGCTCGATGGGCACGAGACGTACAGCGCGTTGTCGGACGCCATCGCTCAGGCGCAGTCTCACATCTTCGTCCAGTATTACACCATCAAAGACGACCACGTGGGGCGCTCCTTGCGCGATGCCTTGATCGAACGGGCGCAAGCCGGTGTGAAGGTCTGGGTACTCCACGACGAACTGCCCCTTTTCGGTTTGCCGAAGGCGTTCAAGAAAAAGATGTCCGACGCGGGGATTCACCTCGCCCGTCCTCAAGGCCCAAAGCGCCTTCTTGGTCCGTTCCAGTTCAACTACCGCAATCATCGCAAATTGGTCATCGTCGATAACACCGTCGCTTTCACCGGCGGATTGAACGTGTCCAAAACCTACCTTGGCGAAAGCGCCATCGGCGCGTGGAGAGACACATTCGCACGGTTCGAGGGTCCAATCGTACAACAGCTCGGGCTGCACTTTTCCTCTGACTGGGTGTGGGCCTGTGGGGAAGACCTGAGCGAGTATTGCGCGGAGGTGCCGTCCAAGGCAGGTGACACCAACGCCGTGGCCCTGGCCCCATCCCCGGCCGAGGACGTCGCGGCGGGCAATCTCTACTTCATCGCCGCCGCCCACGCCGCGCAGTCCCGTCTGTGGATCGCGACACCCTATTTCGCGCCGGATCGGGACGTGCTGACCGCGCTGCGCTTTGCAGCCCTGCGCGGCGTCGATGTGAAGGTGCTGGTGCCCGGACGGGCGGATCACTACCTCACTTATTACGCCGCGATGGCCTATTTCGATGACCTCCGATCGGCGGGTGGGGAAATCTGGGTCTACGATCCCGCATTCATGCATCAAAAGGTGATCCTGATCGACGATGACCTGTCGTCCATCGGGTCGATCAACCTCGACATCCGCTCCGGGTTGCTGAACTTCGAAATCGCGGTTGTCATGGAAGGCAAAGCGGCAGCAGCTGATGTGGAGGAGATGCTCGCAGCCGACCTCGAAAAGGCGCGACGCGTCGATTTCGACCTGGAAGACCGTCCCATGCTCGTCGGCATGGCAGCACGCATCTCGCGGCTGTTTGCGCCAATTCTGTAATGCGGATCGTCAGCTACAACATCCGTAAAGCCGTAGGTCTCGATTGGCGTCGCGACCCTTTGCGGATCATACGGGTGCTGGAAGACCTCAACGCCGACGTGGTCGCTTTGCAGGAAGCAGACAAACGGCTCGGGTCAAGACCGGCGGTGCTCCCGCAAGAGCAGCTTTACGATCACACCGGCCTGCGCATTCTGCAGGTGACCAACGGGCCAAGCTCCGGCTGGCACGGCAACGCGATCCTTGTCCGCGAGGGGTGGTCCGTTTTGTCGACCGAGCGGTTCTCGCTGCCCGGAATCGAACCGCGCGGCGCGGTGCGGGCGGACCTGCGCGGGCCGGAATTCGATGTCACTGTGATCGGTACTCATCTTGGCCTTCGCCGGGGCTGCCGACAGCTGCAACTGGCGCACCTGTTGGACGAGATCGGGGAGAACAGTGCGCGTACCATCGTGGCCGGGGACATGAACGAATGGTCAACGCGCATCGGCTTCGATCTGATCGACGATCATTTCGAAATGATCGTGCCGGGACAAACCTTCCACACTAGTCGCCCGGTCGCGGCACTGGATCGCTTTGCGGTGGGCCCCGGGTTCCGATGCGCTGATGCCGGAGTGTTTCGTCAGGGCGAGGCCAAGCGCGCCTCGGATCACTTGCCGGTCTGGATGGACGTCGAAGCGCGAGCCTAAGCGCCTTGGAAAGCGCTTTACGGCAATTCGAATGTCTTGCTCCCAAAGAAAACGCCCCGGCGCAAACCGGGGCGTTTTCTTTAAGGGAAAGAGGCTTTAGCCGTCTTTCTGATCGTATGCTGTGCCCCAGCCCCATGCGCCGGACCCAAAGCCACGGGCGACTACTCGCTCGCGGTAGATCGAAGCGACGATGTCGCCGTCCCCCGCCAGAAGCGCCTTAGTCGCACACATTTCCGCACAGATCGGCAGTTTGCCTTCGTCGATCCGGTTGCGGCCGTACTTGGCGAACTCGGCTGTGGAGTGGTTTTCTTCCGGGCCACCGGCGCAGAAGGTGCACTTGTCCATCTTGCCGCGCGACCCGAAGTTGCCCGCTTGCGGGTACTGCGGCGCGCCGAACGGACAGGCGTAGAAGCAGTAGCCGCAACCAATGCAAAGGTCCTTGGAGTGCAGGACCACACCTTCTTCGTTCTGGTAGAAGCAATCCACCGGGCAGACGGCCATACAAGGCGCGTCCGAGCAGTGCATGCAAGCGACCGAGATCGACCGTTCGCCGGGCTTGCCGTCGTTGATCGTCACCACCTTGCGGCGGTTGATGCCCCACGGAACTTCGTGCTCGTTCTTACAGGCTGTGACGCAGGCGTTGCATTCGATGCAGCGTTCGGCGTCGACGAGAAATTTAGCGCGTGCCATGTTTCAGGTCCTCCTTACGCTGCGACGATTTTGCAAAGCGTCGACTTGGTTTCCTGCATTTGGGTCACCGAGTCGTAGCCATAGGTCTGTGCCGTGTTCGTCGATTCACCCAGCACATAGGGGTCTGCGCCTTCCGGATACTTGGACCGTTGGTCCTCGCCCTGGAAATGTCCGCCGAAGTGGAAGGGCATGAAGGCCACGCCCGGTGCGACGCGCTCTGTGAGCATCGCCATCACCTTGACCTTGCCGCCTTCCGGACCTTCGACCCAAACCTGTGCGCCGTCCCGAACACCAAGATCATTAGCGTCGCGCGGGTTGATCTCGACGAACATGTCTTGCTGAAGCTCAGCCAGCCACGGGTTCGACCGGGTTTCGTCCCCGCCGCCCTCGTATTCGACCAGACGGCCCGAGGTGAGGATGATCGGGTAGTCGCCCGAGAAGTCCTTGGCCTGAATCGACTTGTAGAGGGTCGGCAGACGGTAGAACTTCTTGTCCTCGTAGGTCGGGTAATCCGCCACCAAATCGTAACGCGGCGTGTAGAGCGGTTCGCGGTGCAGCGGCACCGGATCCGGGAAGGTCCACACAACAGCGCGAGCCTTGGCGTTGCCGAAGGGCGCACATTCATGCTTGATCGCCACCCGCTGGATGCCGCCCGAGAGGTCGGTTTTCCAGTTGGTGTTCGGACCTGCCACCGCGTCAATCGCGGCGCGCTCTTCGTCGGTCAGGTCACCGTCCCAGCCAAGGTCCATCAGCATCTGCATGGTGAACTCGGGGTAGCCGTCCTGAATTTCCGACCCTGCGCTGGCAACACCTTCTGCCAGAAGGTTGTCGCCGTCCCGCTCAACGCCAAAGCGTGCCCGGAAGGTGAGACCGCCTTTGGAGACCGGCTTCGACATGTCGTAGAGGTTCGGCGTGCCCGGATGCTTCATCTCGGCAGTGCCCCAGCAGGGCCACGGCATACCGTAGTAATCGCCGTCTGCTGGACCGCCGATCGCCTGAAGCGTGGTGCGGTCGAACGTGTGCTGATTCGCCATGTGCAGCTTGATCCGCTCTGGCGACTGGCCGGTGTAACCCACCGTCCACATGCCCGAGTTGAACTCGCGGGTCACACTCTCGATGTTCGGCGTGTTGGCATCGTCCATCTCGATGTTGCGGAAGAAGCGATCCGCAAACCCGAACTTGTTGGCGAAGAGGCCGATGATTTCGTGGTCGGTCTTCGCCTCGAAGAGCGGGTCCATGATCTTGTCGCGCCACTGGATCGAGCGGTTGGACGCGGTGACCGAGCCATAAGTCTCGAACTGCGTCGCCGCCGGCAGCAGATAGACGCCATCGGTGCGGTCATGCAGCACGGCAGAGACGGTTGGGAAGGGGTCGATCACGACAAGCGTGTCCAGCTCTTCCATCGCCGTCTTCATCTCGGTCATGCGGGTCTGAGAGTTGGGCGCGTGGCCCCAGAGCACCATGACCTTGACGTTGTCGGGCTGATCCATGTTCTCGGGGTCTTCAAGAACCCCGTCGATCCAGCGCGACACCGGGATGCCGGTGGACTCCATCAGCTCCTTGGAGCCGAACTGGCCTTGTAGCCACTCGTAATCCTCACCCCAGACACGGGCCCAGTGCTTCCAGGACCCTTCAGCGAGGCCATAGTAGCCCGGCAGAGTGTGCGACAGAACACCAAGGTCTGTCGCGCCCTGCACGTTGTCGTGGCCGCGGAAGATGTTGGTGCCGCCGCCCGATGTGCCCATGTTGCCAAGGGCCAGCTGGAGCACACAGTAGGCGCGCGTGTTGTTGTTGCCGTTGGTGTGCTGCGTGCCTCCCATGCACCAGATCACGGTGCCGGGGCGGTTGTTGGCCATGGTGCGGGCCACACGCTCAAGCTGGCTGCCGGGGGCGCCGGTGACGCGCTCGACTTCCTCGGGGTTCCACTTGGCGACTTCTTCCTTGATCTGGTCCATGCCCCAGACACGGGTGCGGATGAACTCTTTGTCCTCCCAACCGTTCTCGAAGATGTGCCACAGGATACCCCAGACCAGCGCAACGTCGGTGCCGGGACGGAAGCGGACATACTCATCCGCATGTGCCGCCGTACGCGTGAAGCGCGGGTCGCAGACGATGACCGGTGCGTTGTTCTGCTCTTTCGCCTTGAGGACGTGAAGCAGCGAGACCGGGTGCGCCTCGGCAGGGTTGCCGCCGATGATGAAGATCGCGCGGCTGTTGTGGATGTCGTTGTAGCTGTTGGTCATGGCGCCGTAGCCCCATGTGTTCGCCACACCCGCAACCGTGGTGGAGTGACAGATCCGCGCCTGGTGGTCGACGTTGTTGGTGCCCCAGTAGGCGGCGAACTTGCGGAACAGGTACGCCTGTTCGTTGTTGTGCTTTGCCGAACCGAGCCAATACACCGAGTCAGGACCGTGCGCATCGCGCGACGCCAGCATCTTGTCGCCGACCTCATTGATGGCCTGCTCCCAAGAGATGCGCTTCCACTCACCACCCTCTTTCTTCATCGGGTACTTGAGGCGACGCTCGCCGTGGGCGTGTTCACGAACCGCGGCACCTTTCGCGCAATGTGCGCCCAGGTTGAACGGGCTGTCCCAGCCGGGTTCCTGGCCGATCCAAACGCCATTCGAAACTTCGGCAACGACCGTACAGCCGACTGAGCAGTGTGTGCAGACCGACTTGACCGTTTCGACCGCGCCGTTGACCGCTGTTGCTGCGCTGGCTTGCGTGACCGTGCCGCCTGTGGCGCTGATTGCGGCAAGGCCACCGATGGCCAGGCCCGATCCGCGCAGGAAGGTACGTCTGTCGACTGTTTTATTGGCGACTTCGGAGATCAGGCCGGTCCGCGCAGCGCGCCGTGTCAGCCCTCCGGTTTTCTTTCTTAGCATGGTGTCCCTCGTTAGCTACCTGAGCGCCCTTGCGCTGTCGGCTGGGTTGCGTCCTGTCGTCCGTTGGCCGTCAGGAGGGGGTGAGAAGCGCGATCAGAACCGCGTGCTGGCCAGGTACGCGCGCGTATGCGGCGTATCCTGCATCTTGCCATCCGCGACCGGCGTTTCGTCCGCTGCGGCCTGTGTGCCGGACACGGCGACGGCCGCCACGGCTGCGGGCGCGGCGGTGCCGGCAAGCTTCAGAAAATCACGGCGACTTGCGGTCGCTTCGGTTTTCTTTGTCATGGAAGTCTCCTTCCTTTCTTCCAAATGCGCGGCGGGGCGCCGCAAGGGGTGACGGTTGCCCGCCGGTTTCAAGCTCGGCTCAGGCCGAGGTCAGTCTGAACGCTTCGCGCTCAATCTCCATAAACGCCTTCCCGACTGATCCGACCGCGCTGAAAAGCATCGCGGATTTTGCGTTTTCCAGATCGTCAAAGAAGTGGCCGGCCCAAGGTGCGATGTGCCGGTTAAAAAACAGCTTCTGATCGTCGAGTGTCGCCGGGGCATTAAAGCGGCCAACGATCAACCCGCCCATGACCTCCATCAAGGTGGCGATATTGTCTTCGGGTTCGTAGACATTCGGTGCGCGCTCGATCCGGCGCGCGGCCAGATCGTTGCGCAGCACGGCAAGCGGCTTTTCGTGCAGAAACCCGGTCAGGTAGAAGCTCGCATAGGGCAACAATTCACCCCGGCCTAACCCGATGAAAAGCGCGTTGAACTCTTTCTCCGCCTGTGCCGGTTTGGTCGATTTCGCACAATCGGCAAGCCGTCCGATAGCCGATCCGATGGCGGTCTCGTCGCCGGACAAACCAGCGGTCTGGGCGAGGAGCAATTCGTCCGGGGGTGCAGAAAGAATGAGGCCCAAAAAATTGTAGAGGTCCGCCCTCAGGCGGTCTTCGTCTGACACTGCTGGCGTGGCTTGAGCTGCGCTCATGCTCATTCTGTCTCACTCTCGATTCGAAAACGCATCCGGCGAGGACGCAAAGGTTCCTCTTCCACTGTATCCAATGGTGTTCCGTCAGCATATTCCGCGACGTCTGAGACGATGGTCGTAGATGCATCTGCAGTATCTGCAGAATCTTGCAGAATTTCCGTTTTTTCTGCATTTTCCGCGTCCACTTCGGAATCTGTGCCTATAGCTGCTAATTCCGACGGATTCTCTGGGTTTTCTGCCGCGATGCCTTTCGCCTTCTCCGCTGCTTCGCGTTCCAGCGCCTCGATGTGTTTCATCAGACCCTTGCCGACCCGATAGGCCGTCGCCACGCCGGGTGCGTCCGTGGCCGCGTTGGTGAAGTCGCCGTTGTAGTCACACAAGCCGTCCAGATTGGCGAGCGCCGGGTTCAATCGCCACAACTGGCGCAAGGCACGTTGGCGCAAACGCTCAGGCACGGCCTTCTGCATGAAGCCCGAGATGTTTTGACCGGGTTCAAGCTGGTCGGGATCGGGCAAACCCAGTTCGTCCAGAATCTCGGCGTCGGATTTCTCTTCCAGTTCCGCCTGAGCGGCGCGCGCCTCGGCATCTTCGACCGCACGCGCCTCTTCAGCGGCTTCGGCCTCGACCTGCGCCTTGCGCCGTGACCAGAAATCCGATCCCCGGCTCATGACGATCCCAGCTTCCGGTCCCGTGACGGGGCGCGATAGACATCGGTGACTTGCTGGATGCGTGGATCACCGACCCCGTCTTCGACCTTGTCCTCGAGATATTTCTTCCGTTTGCGCTTTTTGAACGGCTCTTCGACGAAATGCGCGTCCGTCCATTCCTGCACCCAAGCGATCAGGGCAGGGGGCATGGGCACCTTTTCGATCAGGTCATCGCCGCCTTCGGAGTATTGCATCGCCTCATGCGGGTTCGCAGTCACGAGTTTGAGCGCAAGCGGACGGTCCGCATCGCTTGACGGCTCCAGCACGACATAAGCACAGGGCGTCGCCTCGGCGAGCGCGATGCGATAGGCCTCGGCATCGGTGCGCCAAAGGGTCAGGGGCAGCGTGCCGATGTGAAACTCGGCGCTGTCGCCTTCCTCGCGCAATACTTTCCAGTCAGCCGGGCCCGCTCCGGGCAGGAGGGCAGAAACGCTCCACGCCCATTTCTGCCAGCGCGTCGCGCCCGGCTTGCGGCGCAACACTACTCCGATTGGAAGCGTGGTCGAACGATCATCTGATCCGGTCAAGCGTCCGTCTCCTCCCCAAGACACGTTTGGCGCAGTTGACATCTGGGTAGCATAGCCATTGGGTAGGGCGAAATGTCGACCTTCGGACACAACGCCGCGCCAGCTAGCGCTTCGAAAGGCCCAGAGAAAGGCCAGTGAATGGGAACCAAACTGATTTTGTGTGACTGCCTCGGCAGCCAATCCGTTGACGCCCCCCGCATCGCGGAAGCGTCGGGCCTTGAGGTGTCGCGCGTCCATACCAACCTCTGTGGTGCCGAAGCGGATGCAGCGGCCAAACTGATGGAAGACAGCGATGTGATCGTCGCGTGCGCCCAGGAAAGCGCGTTTTTCGAGATGTTGGCAGAAGAGATCGGCGTCGACGCACCCGCGTGCGTCGATATCCGTGACCGCGCCGGGTGGAGCGACGAAGGCGCGCAAGCTGCGCCAAAGATGGCGGCCCTCGCGGCTGAGGCTAAACTCCAAATCCCGATGCCGAAGGTCGTCGATGTGGTGAGCGAGGGCACCTGCCTTCTGGTTGGCACTGGCGATACGGTATTCGAGGCCGCAGCGAAGTTGTGCGGCACGCTTGCTGTCACCGTCTTGCAGACCGATACCTCCGATGTCCCGGCTGACCGCCGGTTCGACGTGGTGCGTGGTGCCATCCGCAACCTTTCTGGCGCGTTGGGCGGCTTTAAGGTCCGGATCGACCGTTTCTCGATGCTGCAACCCGGTGGACGCGGGGCGTTCACTTTCAGCGACCCGAAAGACGGAGCCGTGTCGGAATGCGACATCGTGATCGACCTGACCGGCGATCAAGCGATGGTGCCCGCCCCACATAAACGCGAGGGCTATTTCCGCGCCGACCCGCGGCAGCCTATCATGGTGGCGGATGTCATGGCCGAAGCGATGCAAATGGTCGGGACCTTCGAAAAACCGCTCTATATCGCGCTTGAACCGGCGATCTGTGCGCACAGCCGCGCGGAACAGGCGGGCTGTTCGAAATGCTTGAACATCTGCCCGACCGGCGCGATCACATCCGCCGGAGACCATGTCGCCATCGACCCGATGATCTGCGCCGGGTGCGGCGCTTGCGTGGCGCTGTGCCCCTCGGGCGCGATCACCTATGACGCGCCCCCGGTCTCTGCCGTGTTCCGTCGACTGGACGCGTTGGCAACGACATATCGCAAAGCGGGCGGCACGCATCCGCACCTGCTCGTACATGATGCAGAGCATGGCGGCGAGATGATCCGACTTGCCGCGCGCTTTGGCCGGGGTCTGCCCGCCGACGTGATCCCGTTCGAAACCGATACGCTGGCAGGCTTTGGTCATGCCGAGATGATGGCCGCGCTGGGATGCGGGTTCGCGTCCATCGATGTGCTTCTCGCGCCAAAGACGGAACGGGACACACCGACCGTCGAAGCGGCGCTTGCGAACGCGCTCGCAGGCAAAGAGGCGGTCCGATTGTTGGACCTGATGGACCCGGACGCACTGTCCGATGCCTTGTTTGGCGCTGAACAAGCAAAGTCCATTGCCACACCCAACCTGCCCATCGGTACCCGGCGTCAAGTTGCGCGGGTCGCAGCGAAAGCCTTAAACCCCGAGGCCGACATTCTGGCTTTGCCCGACGCCGCGCCCTATGGAGCCGTGCTCGTCAACACGGACGCTTGCACCTTGTGCCTGAGTTGCGTGTCGCTCTGCCCGTCAGGCGCGCTGGGGGACAACCCCGATCTGCCGCAATTGCTGTTCCAGGAGGACGCCTGCCTGCAATGCGGGCTTTGCGCCAACATCTGCCCCGAGGATGCCATTGCGCTGGAACCGCGCATGAACCTGACGGATGCAGCTTTGAGCCAGGTTGTGTTGAACGAAGAAGAACCGTTTGCGTGCATCGAATGCGGCGCGCTCTTTGGGGTGAAATCGACCATCGAAAAGATCACCGAAAAGCTCGCAGGCAAGCATTCCATGTTCGCCAATGAGAGTGCGGCGAAGATGATCCAGATGTGTGACAATTGCCGGATCTCTGCGCAGTACCATTCAGAGAACAATCCGTTTGCTATGGGAGAGCCCCGCAAACCGCGCACGACGGACGATTACCTGTCGGACACGCCCTATTCGAAACGTCGGGATCACTGAGGGGACGCACAGAGTTCGGTTGCGGCATTGATCGTCGCCGGCGATAACAGCTTTTATCGAGTCAGCGGTTCCACGTTCGGGACATACCGTTCGAAAGCGGTCCGGAAAAACGCATTGCATTGCGTCAGCGAATAGGTGCCGTTTGAAGTCTCCACGTAGGGATTGAGCTCGACCGCAACCTCCACTTCTTCGCTGTCCCCGTCGCGCACACTCAGGATTTCTTGGAGAAGCGCAGCCTTTTCATCGATATAGGACGGATCGGCGTCCGGGCTCGTCCACGGCATGCGGAGAATAACGAGATCACATCCCGGCGCGCTGACCCCGGGGAGGCGGTCCGGCGGGATGTAGACTTCGAACATGCCGCCGTCCGAGAGCGTGTAGGCCAGATCATCATCCCGCGTATCAGGATTGGGTAGCAGATCACCGCGGGTCAGGCTGACCAGCACATGAAAGTATGCTACCCCGTTCGTGGTATTGATTCTGACGTCGGCACGCGCTTCGGGAATGCCTGACGTCCCGATCAGCAGTAGTGTCATAGACATTGCCAGATAGCCGCGCATCCTAAACCCCTAAACCGTGCAATCCGATCGGAAATATACCTTCGGGCCGCCATGCGCAGTCCAGTCATTCTGGTATTTGGTGGGCGTGCCTTTGCCCTTGGCCGTATTGTAGTGCTTTTTCCAATAGTTCGAATGTCCCACGATATCATCACTTTTCGGCAGAGGGTCGGGGCTGCGCAAATAGTGCACGCGCGCCATCCCGGCAGCATAGTTGTCGTTGAATTCAAGTTCGACATGCTTGTCTGCGTTCGGCAGGCTCATCAGTGCTTCGACACGTCCGCGAAGGTCATCCCGGTAGGCGAGGTAGTTGTTCCAGATATCGTCGTGCGTTGCCGGTTCCATTTGGAAGAAGCTGCGCGCCGGTCCACCGATTTGGCGACGGTGCTTTAGTCCCATACTCTCGTGCAGAGCTGTTCCCAGGAGCAGCTGCGTCGCGGACTTCGAGAAATTCTCCAGGTGACACAGCACAGGCTCGATCACGCGTGTCGTGAATATTTGTGGAGTGATGTTATCAATGCATTGCAGTTGAAGTTGGATCATCGTTCTGGTCTCGAATAAATTTGTCTGTGCAAGAAATATCTTCAGACATTACTCCGTAGCGCGTAAAAATTCAATGTTTTGCTTCGCTTCCCGCCCTTTTCCAAACCTGCCGATCAAAGACCTGAAGCTTATTCACTAAGTGCCCTCATGGACCGGCCCAGATCGGCTGGGGGAATGCCCTGCACAAACGCCATGATGTTCTCAAGATCGCCCAGCGTCATTTCCAGCGCATGGATCGGAGAGGGGCGCGACGGATCGAACGGGTCTGTCACGTCCGTAATCTGCGTGAAAGCGGGGTGCGGATTGAGAACGTAGAACGCCTGAAATCGGTTCTCCCAATCCGAGAGTGTTCGCAGCACCGCGAAAGAGGGCGTCGATCCGATGGAGTTCATCCGGTTCTTGTCGCTCACCACGTGGCAGCGCCCGCAATAAGACAGTGAGACTTTTTCCCCAAGCGCAGCATCGCCATCATAGGTGACAGCGACAACCACCTTCTTGACCTCGACCTCGGAGGTAAAAGGCGCGACTCCATCGACCTCGTAGCCATCGATGGTATTGCGCCCGACGTCCGAGCGGAGCCACTCCGCAAACCGCTGCGCGTCCGCGTCGTTGCCCGCGTCGTACTTCCAGACCTGCTCCAGCCCTTCGAACGCAACGAGACCGTCCGTGCCGAAACGCGCATCCGCAGGGGCATCGGGCGCGACAAGCGTGATGCGCGTCTGCGTCTTCAGAGAAAAGCGCGGCAGGATGTGTTTCAACAACCCGCTTTCGATCAAGGCGTCCGGCGCCGAAAGCGTGAACTGCTTGTCCTGAGCAAAGGCAGGGGCGCCGAGTGCCAGTATCAGAGCTGCGGCGTATCCAGCTTGTCTCATGGTTCCGTCCTTCCGGCCGCCCTCGCCGCTTGAAAGCCTAGGGGGCGTGGCGTAGACAGGTCAACAGTCCGATAAACTGTATCTCAGACTCACATTTGTCCTCGGGGAGGGAGCCAATGAGCGACGATTTCAATATGTCCATGCGCAAGTTTCTGAAGCAGGTTGGGGTCACTTCCCAACAGGCCATCGAAGAGGCGATGCGCGATGCCGATTCCACCGGCAAGGACTTCGAGGCAAAAGTGGTGCTGACCATTGACGGGTTGGACCTCGAACATGTCGTGACGGGCACCATCAAAGGACAAGACTGACGTGGCACTGACACGCGATGCGGTTCTTACCGCTCTCAAGGCGATCAAGGATCCCGCCTCGGGACAAGATATTGTTGCGGCGGGCATCGTCCGGGCGTTGAACGTCGATGGCGATGCGGTCCGCTTCGTGGTCGAGGTCGCCGGTGACCAATCGCAGGCCTATATGCCCGTGCGGCAAGCTGCGGAAGACGCCGTGAAAGCGCTTGGCGCCAGCTCTGTCTCGGCGGTGATGACCGCGCATTCCGCGCCCAAGCCGCCGCCCGATCTGAAAGGCGGCGCAAAGCCAAAACCGGCTGGGCCGGAGAAGATCCCGGGTGTCGACCGAGTGATCGCCATCGCGTCGGGCAAGGGCGGTGTCGGGAAATCCACGGTTTCCGCCAACCTTGCCTGTGCGCTTGCAGCCGAAGGGCGCAAAGTTGGTTTGCTGGATGCGGATGTCTACGGCCCGTCGCAGCCCAGGATGCTGGGCGTGTCCGGTCGCCCGGCCAGCCCCGACGGCAAGACGATCTTGCCGATGCGAAACTTCGGCGTGACGATGATGTCCATGGGCCTCATGGTCAACGAAGGGCAGGCGGTTGTCTGGCGCGGTCCGATGCTGATGGGGGCCTTGCAGCAGATGATGATGCAGGTGCAGTGGGGCGCGCTTGACGTTCTGCTCGTGGACCTGCCGCCCGGCACCGGTGACGTGCAGATGACACTTTCGCAAAAGACAAACGTGGACGGCGCAATCGTGGTCTCAACCCCACAGGACGTGGCTCTGATCGACGCCCGCAAGGGGATCGATATGTTCAACCAGATGCAGGTGCCCATCGTGGGCCTGATCGAGAACATGTCGACGCATATCTGTTCGAACTGCGGGCACGAAGAGCATATCTTCGGTCATGGTGGCGTGGCGGCGGAGGCGGAGAAGATGGGTGTGCCGCTTCTGGCCGAAATCCCGCTTCACCTCGATATCCGCAAAGCCGCAGATGGCGGTGCCCCGATCGTCGTGTCACAGCCCGACAGCCCGCAAGCCGGCGCGTTCCGCGATCTGGCGCGCAAGCTGATCGAGGTGGGGAAGGCATGAGTCACGGCCCGAGTTTCCCGCCGCTGATGCAAGGCATCAACGCGGCGGGGGCTGATCCGTTTGAAGCGGCCTGCGAAGCGGCGTCAAACGACTGCGACGCCGGATCGATACTGTACGACATCACCCCCGACCGCCTTCGGGCCGCGATCGTTCTCGCACCCGAGGTCCCGCTGGCCAAAGCCGCCGCCATGTTGCCGCTCACCGCCGTTGCCGTGCAAAACGCCCTGGGCGCGCTTGGCCCTGCGGAACTTCCGGTACATCTGGAATGGTCCGGCCCGATCCGTGTGAACGGCGCTCGCTGCGGTGCCGTCAAGGCGGCCGCGTCCGGCGCTGACCTCACCCAGCCACCGGCGTGGATGGTCACCGGTTTTACGCTGACGTTTGCGCGGCCACAGGCGGAAGGCGGTGCCACGCCGGATGAAACCGATCTCATGAGCGAGGGGTGCGGCGGGCTGTCGCCCACGCAATTCCTCGAAAGCTGGTCGCGCCATCTCCTGAATTGGATCAATCGGTGGGAAGATGACGGGATGGCGCCGCTGCACCGTGAATTTGCCGGACTGGCTTACGGTTTGGGAGAAGATATCGAGGTGCTTGGCCGCTCCGGGCACTTCCTTGGTCTTGATGAAGACCTCGGCCTCTTGCTTCGCTCGGGCGGCCAGACCACAGTAATCCCCGTGACAGACCTTCTGGAGACCCGGACATGAACCTCGCCCGTGCCATCCATTTTGACGAAAGCGACCAGCGCGTCTTCCACTCTCCGGCGCGGACGGGGGAGTGGTGCATCTCCGGGGGGTTCGAATTTTCGAACTGGTCAGAGGCCGATTTGACCGGAAAGGCAAAGCAGGCCTTCTCGAACGGATGGCTTGGCGCGGAAACCTTTGGTCGCGTGAGTTTCGTTGCGGTGACGCAGATCGAACCCGCGGAACACGACGCACTCGTGCTCGGACTGGCGCAGCACTTTGTCGATCTCTACGGCGCACCGTCCGTTGAAGCCGCCAGAGGTGTCGCCGCAGAGGAAATCGCCCACATGGCAGAGCTGTGTGACGAACACGCGCCGAACACGCTCTTGACCGTCAGCCGCGAGTTGACCGAAGCGGGCGTCAAGGAAAGCTTCCGCGTGATCGAGGCGCAGGAGGCAGAACTGACGATGCTGGCGGTGCACGGGTCGCTCGACGAGTGAAGCGTCTTGGAAGACGCTTGGCCCGCGTTTTCCAAAGCGCGGATCAAGGCTCTTTGAAGAGCCTTTCAGCAGCACTTGCCACCGTCTTTTCCGGCATCTGACCGGAAATCTCCAAAATCAGCTTTCGCTTCACGGCTTCGGCAAA
Organism: Marivita hallyeonensis; assembly: GCF_900129875.1. Taxonomy (GTDB): domain Bacteria; phylum Pseudomonadota; class Alphaproteobacteria; order Rhodobacterales; family Rhodobacteraceae; genus Marivita; species Marivita hallyeonensis. The sequence continues at coordinate 614,608 of NZ_FQXC01000001.1, forward strand.
GGACGCTCGGTCTTCTGCCGTCACCACGAATGCTCCCAGACCGCCGATGATCTGCGCTTCGTACTGCGCTTCCAGCCCGCCCTGCGCGCGGCCGGGGTCGTCGGGGCGCAGGATCGGCAGCGCGTTGATCGTCACACCTGCTGCGACCACCGTCGCGCGGGCTTCTGCGATGGACGGTCCCGAATAGTTGCGCACGCTGTCGCCCGAGAAATCGATCACCCGCCGCCAGCCGTCGAAGGCGTTTGTCTCCATCAGTCGTAACCCTTCCAGCAGTGCTGCGCCGATGGCGTTACGCCCGTAGGCCTGACGCGGTTTTTCAAGCAGTTCCAGCGCGAAGGCCGCCGCTGACTCCGGCCCGTCGATCCGTGTCCAATCCGCCACCACTGCCTGGTTCGCAGCCCATTCCACGTAGGTCACGGCAATCGATCCGTAGGCCGTATTGGCGATGGCGGACAGCACCTCGGGATCGGTGATCGCGGCCGCATAGCCCTGCCGCTGAAAGTCGATCTCGCGCTGGTCGATGGAGCCCGATGCATCGGCCAGAAGCACAAGCTCGAGGTCGGTGTCCTGCGCCCACGCAGGCGTGATCATTAAGATCAGCACAATCGCGAAGATACGCATGGTCCGACTCCCACTCTTTCCTCTACAGTAGCTGTAGATTGCCGAGCGACAAATCGCTTGATCCCGATCAACGTCGCGCGGTCCCGGAATTCCTAGACTTGCCTCAGTTTCAGTCAAATGGATGGAGATCTCGAATGCGACTGTCCCATGCCTGCCTCGCCGCGCTTTGCCTTTGCGCCTCTGCCGTGTCCGCGCAGGACGCCGATCAAGGCCGTGCGCTGTTCCAAAGCCACTGCGCCAATTGCCATGGCGCGGATGCCGACGGCAACGGTCCACTGGCGGCCGCACTGCTCTTGCAGCCCACCAATCTGACGACGCTGGCAGCAGGGAACGAAGGTCAGTTCCCGTTGGAGCGCGTTCTGAGACGGATCGACGGCACTGATCCCCTGGTCAGTCACGGCTCACCGATGCCGGTCTACGGCCCCTATTTCGAAGGAGTCGCCAACACACCGATGAAACTGCCAAGCGGCCAGCCGGTTCTCGCGCCGGAGCCTATGGCGGATCTGGTCGGGTATCTGATGTCGATCCAGGTCAAGTAACGCTCAGGCTTCGGCGGCGCGCTCCGCGATGCGCAGACACAGGCGCGTGGCCGCCGCCATGTCCTGCACCGATACCCATTCCAGCGGTCCGTGCACGTTCTGCATGCCGGTGAAAAGGTTGGGGCAGGGCACGCCCATTTCCGTCAGGCGCGAGCCATCGGTGCCACCCCTGATCGGAACAGACAGTTCCTCGATACCGAGGTCACTCAACGCGGCGCGGGCGAGGTCGACTGGCGTCATGTCCGTTTCCAGCCAATAGCGCATGTTCCGGTACTGTGGCGTGATCGTGCAGGTGATCTCGGCCCGGGGCTCTGTGGCGGCAACGGTTGCGCAGACCTGACGCAAAAGGGCGCCTTTCGCCTCCAGCCCGTCCCGTTCAAAATCCCGCAGGATGAAGCGCAGCTCCATTCTGGCGGCGCTGCCCTGCATGTCGACCGCGTGAATGAACCCATCGGTGCCGTCGGTGGTCTCTGGGGTCATCGTGACCTGCGGCAAGGTCTCAACGATCCGGGACGCAAGATGAATGGCATTCACCAGCTTGTTTTTCGCCCACCCGGGATGGATCGAAACGCCGGTGACGCTAACCACGGCAAAATCCGCCGAGAATGTCTCGTAAGTGACCTCGCCCAGATCGCCACCGTCGAAGGTATAGGCGAAATCGACGCCCAAATCGGCCGGGAGCCTCTCATCAACCCCGCGGCCGATCTCTTCATCCGGGGTGAAGGCCACGCGGATCGTCGGACGTTTGATCTCGGGGGTCTCCAGAAGATGTCGCATGGCGGTCATGATGATCGCCACGCCTGCCTTGTCATCCGCGCCGAGCAGTGTCAGGCCAGACGCAGTGACGATGTCGTGCCCGACCTTGCTTGCAAGGTAGGGAAAGTCCTCGGGGGTCAGAACCAGTTTGGGATCGTCGGGATAGGTGATCGTCCCGCCATTGTAGCCTTCAACCACACGCGGTCTGACACCCGTCGCATTGAACTGGGGCGCGGTATCGACATGGGCCAGAAACCCGATGGTCGGTCCTGGAGCCGTGCCAGGAATTGTCGCGATCACTGTGCCGTAGTGCGTCTTGGTCACATCCGACGCCCCGATCTCGGTCAATTCCCGCACCATGAGATCGAGCATGTCGTGTTGGCACTCGGTCGATGGCGCCGACGGGCTGTCCATATTCGACTGGCTGTCGATGGCGCAGTAGCGCACAAGGCGCTCTTTGAGTTCGGTGTCGAAGGACGTCATTTTGATCTCCTCAAGGTGACATCAATCGGCGGCAATCCGGCGGACGAGTCAAGCCGCGCGGGAGCACGATTCAAGGAAACGCCGGAAAAACGAAACCCCGCCGTAGCGGGGTTCCGGGATCGGTGGTGCTGCGACTGAAATCAGTTCGGAATGTCGCCTGTGATGCCTTCGATGTAGAAGCCCATGCTCAGCAGATCGCCATCGCTTGCGGTTTCGCCTTCGGCGAGCCAAGCGGAGCCGTCCTGTTTGTTGATCGGGCCGGTGAACGGGTGGTATTCGCCCGACGTGATCGCGTCGATCATGGCTTGTGCTTCGGCCTGAACGTCTGCTGGGATCGCATCGGTCATCTCACCGATGACAACTTCGCCTTCCGGCATACCGGCCCAGCTGTCGATCTGCTCGTAGGTGCCGTCCATCAGCTGACCCACGCGCTTCACATAGTAGGGTGACCATTCGTCAATGATCGATGCGATCCGCGGTCCCGGCGTGCCATCGTCATTTGTCGTGAAGGCGGCCATGTCAGACGCCTGACCGAAGCCCCATGCGCTGCCACCCTCTTTGCCGATCTCAGCCAATGGCGCAGTCGAGTCGGTGTGTGCAGTGATCACGTCGACACCCTGATCCAGCATCGCGCGGGCGGCATCCGCCTCTTTCGCCGGGTCGAACCATGTGTAGGCCCATGTCACGACCAGTTCGACATCCGGGTTCGCCAGTTTGGCGTGGTGGTAGTAAGAGTTGATGCCCATCACCACTTCGGGGATCGGGAAGGATGCGATGTAGCCGATCTTGTTGGTTTGGGTCATCTTGCCCGCGATGTGACCAACCACGGCGCGGCCTTCGTAGAAGCGCGCGTTGTAGGTAGACACGTTCGGATGCTCACGCTTGTAGCCTGTCGCATGCTCGAATTTCACGTCCGGGAACTTGGCCGCCACCGCATTGGTCGCATCCATATACCCAAAGGATGTGGTGAAGATGATGTCACAGCCCGAGATCGCCATTTGCGTAATCACACGCTCGGCATCGGCACCTTCCGGCACGCTTTCCTGCCAGCGGATATTGACGGCATCGCCATACTCTTCCTTCACGGCAAGCGCGCCCTGATGGTGCTGGTATGTCCAGCCGCCGTCGCCGATGGGGCCGACATAGACAAAACACGCCTCGGTCGGGTCCTGCGCCATGGCAGGGGCAGCGGCAAGCGTGGCAGCAGCGGCAGCGCTCGCGAGCAAGGTTTTACGGATCATGAGTGGTCTCCCAGTTGGTGGGGCGGCAGATGCCCCGTTGATGACACGCGCGCGGTTGTCTCACCGCGTCGCATGGAACGTCTGTCCAAGGCTCGCAGGTGCGTCGTGACTGCCCCGCTTGCGGTTGGACGAGATGAAAACAAGCACGAGGATCGTTATCAGATACGGCGACATGGACAAGTACTGCACCCCCCAAGTCATTCCGGCGGCTTGCAGATTGAGTTGCAGCACCGTGATGCCGCCAAAAAGATAGGCACCGACCAGAACGCGTCCCGCACGCCAGCTCGCAAACACCACGATGGCCAGCGCAATCCAGCCCGCGCCGGCCGTCATGCCCTCCGTCCATTGCGGCACACGCACGAGGCTGAGGTAAGCCCCTCCGAGCCCCGCACAGGCCCCGCCGAACATGATGGCGGCGATGCGCACGCGGATCACTTTGTACCCCAGCGCGTGCGCCGAGTCGTGGCTTTCGCCTACTGCGCGAAGGATCAGCCCGGCGCGGGTGAACTTGAGAAACGCCCAGACGGCAAGCACCAGAAGGAGGCTCAGATAGACCATGATGTCATGGCTGAAGATCATCCGGCCCAGCACGGGCAAATCGCTGAGCAACGGGATATCGAGCTTCGGCAGCGTCTCGGCCTTCATGCCTTCGTAAGGTTTGCCCAGCAGCGACGACAAGCCAAGTCCAACCAGCGTCAGGCCCAAACCGGTGGCCACCTGATTGGACAGAAAAACCTGCGTCAGCACACCGAAACTGAGCGACAAAATCGCCCCCGCCACCGCCGCGATGGCAAAACCCAAAAGCGGCGCGCCGGTGTTGATGGCAACGATAAACCCGATCACCGCACCGGTGATCATCATACCCTCGACACCGAGGTTCAGAACGCCGGACTTTTCGACAACCATCTCGCCAATCGCGGCCAGAAGGATCGGTGTCGCCGACACCATGAGCGACGCGACCAGAAGAACCGGGTTGATGTTGCTCAGGTCCATGCAGGCCCTCCATGAACCAGATGGATCAGAACCGCCGTTGCCACGGCCATGCCGAACATAACGCCCACATGCCGCCGCGACGGTCGATGCGCCAAAATGCGCGCCAAGGCGGGCCAGCGTCGATGCAAACCAAAGGCCACGGCAGCCAGAGCTGCCGAGACAACCGCGACATGTGCCAGAACGAATGCCACCGCGCCTGCGGCGCTGCCGTCTCCGGTCAGAAATCCGTGCAACATCCAGAGCATCATCGCGCCCATGATGACCCCCATACCCGCCGGCATCATGTCTCTGCGCGTCATGCCGCGACCTCCCCTTTTCCGAACCGCACGCGGTAATTGGTCAAAACATCCACCCCCAGAAGGAAGAACAAGAGCATGCCCTGAAACAGCTGGATGGACGCGCCCGGCACGCCGAGCATCAGCTGGGCCAGTTCCCCGCCGATATAGGTCAGCGCCATCAAGAGCCCTGCCAGCAGAATGCCCACCGGATGCAATCGTCCAAGGAACGCCACGATAATCGCCGTGAAGCCGTAGCCCGATCCGAAGTCGATGGTGATCTGGCCCGCGGGCCCGGTCACCTCGAAAAGGCCCGCCATCCCGGCCAGCACGCCCGCCAGCCCGAGGCAGAACAGCACCGTCCTCGCGGGAGAGACGCCTGCAAAGCGCGCCGCCCTCGGCGCTTCGCCAGACAGCCGGATGTTGAACCCCTGGATATGCCGCGTGAGCAGGACGTAGGCGAGGATCACGGCGATAAAAGCCGTCAACACCCCCAGATGCATCCCCGTCCCGGGGATCAGCTCAAGGTTCTGCGACGATGACCATTGCGCCAAGTTGCGAGACCCGGGAAAGCCCATGCCTTCGGGATTGCGCAAGATACCGGACGACACCGAGGCGAGGAGGTTCTCGGCCACGTACACAAGCATCAAAGACACGAGGATCTCATTGGTTCCAAACCGCACCTTCAAAAGCGCCGGGATCATCGCCCAAGCCCAGCCGCCCAAGGCCCCCGCTACGATCATCAGGGGCAGGATCAACGCCGACTCCATCGGATAAAGCGCCAATCCGACACCCGCGCCTACAATCGCGCCGATGATGTATTGACCCTCGGCCCCGATGTTCCAGATACCCGCGCGGAAACCGATGGACAGTCCGATCGCGATCAGGATCAGAGGCCCCGCCTTGACCAGAAGCTGAGGGCGCGAGAAGCCGGAAAACTGAGGATGAAACAGCGGGTCCCAGAAAATTGTGCGGATCGCCTCGAACGGTGACGTGCCGATCAACCCGAACATGATCCCGCCGAACACCATCGTCAGCAACACCGCCAGGATGGGCGTGGTGTAGGTCCAGACCTTTGACGGCTGCGGACGCTTTTCCAGACGGATCATCCCGCGCCTCCGGTCATGCAGACATATTGGGAGAAAGTACAAGAGCAGGATGGTACAAGACACCCCTGCTTCTTCTTTTCAGAAATATGCAAATTCTCCACCGGCCAGGGGCGGAGCGACACGGGCTTATTCCGCGACATGGGCGACCTCCATGTCATGCGCGCCGCCCATCATCAGGCCGATCTCCTCGATATTGAGCTGCGCGACCGGTTTCAGCGCGGACAACCGCCCCTCGTTCAGCGCCCCGAACCGATCCGCGATCTCCATCAATTCGTCGAGATCCTGACTGATTACGAGGATCGCCGCGCCCTTCGCTGCGAGGTCCAGAAGCGCCTGCCGGATGGCGGCTGCCGCCGCCGCGTCCACGCCCCAGGTCGGTTGGTTCACGACAAGGACGTCCGGGTCCTGCGCCACCTCGCGCCCGATGACGAATTTCTGCAGGTTCCCGCCTGACAGCGCCCGCGCCGCCACATGGGTCCCCGGCGTGCGCACGTCGAACCGCGAGATGACATCAGCCGCGAAACGCTCCGCGCGTTTCCAGTTGATAAACCCGTTCGACACCAGCCGCTGCCGCCGACCGGCCGTCATCACAGCGTTTTCGGTCAGGCTCATATCCGGCGCGGCGGCATGGCCCAGACGTTCCTCCGGCGCACACAGAAAGCCGACGGCGCGGCGCGCGATCGGTCCATCGCGGCTCACATCCGCGCCCTTGACCCAGATCGTTCCCTTGTCGGCCTTTCGTTCTCCCGAAAGTGCCAGCAGCAACTCATCCTGTCCGTTCCCGGCCACACCGCCGAAACCCAGCACCTCGCCCGCGCGCAGTTCGAAACTGATGCCCCTGAGCGGCGTGCCAAATGCGCCCGGCGCAGGCAGGGTGAGGTTATCGACACGAAGCAAAACCTCGCCCGGTGTCGTTGTCTTGGGCGCAGGCGACGCAAAACTCGCCCCGACCATCATTTCGGCCATCTCGCGCGCCGTGGTTTCCGATGGCGTGCAGGTCGCCACCTTCTTGCCCAGCCGCAGGATGGTCGCGTGATCGCACAGGGCGCGGATTTCTTCGAGTTTGTGGCTGATATAAAGGATCGCCGTGCCTTCGGCTTTCAGCTTGCGCAGCGTCTCGAACAGGATCTCGACCTCCTGTGGCGTCAGAACAGAGGTCGGCTCGTCCATGATCAGCAACTTGGGATCCTGCAGAAGGCAGCGAATGATTTCAACGCGTTGCCGTTCTCCGGCAGAAAGTGTTCCGACCGTGCGCGCGGGGTCCAGGGGGAGTCCGTAGGTCTCTGACACTTCCCGGATCTGCCGTGCCAGATCACGCGGCTTGGGCGGGTTTTCCATCCCCAGAGCCACGTTCTCGGCCACGTCGAGTGCATCGAAAAGCGAGAAATGCTGGAACACCATCGCCACACCCGCGGCCCGCGCCGCGCTTGGCTCAGACGGAGCATAGGGCGCACCGCGCAGCTCCATCGACCCGCTGTCGGGCTTGACCAACCCGTAGATCATTTTGACGAGCGTCGACTTGCCCGCGCCGTTCTCACCCAGCAACGCGTGAATTTCGCCTTCGCGAATGTCGAATGACACATCGTCATTGGCGACAACGCCGGGATACGCTTTGGTCAGGCCTGAGAGGCGAAGGAGGTCTTTGGCCAATGGGCACCTGTGTTGGTCTTCGACAGCGACAGTAGTTGCGAGGCAACCCCGACCGCAATCGCCTGAGGATGTTTTCCGAGCGATTTTTGCCCAATCGGACAGCATATGCGCGCGATTTGCGCATCGGAATGGCCCATCGTTCGGAGGCGCGACCGGAATCGCGCCCATTTCGTGTCCGATCCAATCAGCCCCGAAAATCCGAAGCCGTGACGCAAAAGCGCGTCGCACAGGCTCAGGTCAAGGGTATGGGAATAGGTCACGATGATATGGGCGGCGTCCTTCGGTGCGAGACTTACAACGCGCAACGGGTCTCGGGCGGGCAGGGCGTTCACGGTGTCGGGAACCGTTTCAGGGAACCGGTTCGGCGCTGTGTCGATCCACGTGATCTCGCAATCGGGCAATGGCTCAAGCATACCGACCAGCGCCCGGCCCACATGACCCGCGCCCCATATCCAGACAGGTCGCCTTGGCGTCGCCATGGGTTCCACGAACCAGCCCTGTACCATCCTCGGGCGCAAGTCGACACCCTGATTGCGCGCGCAGGTCAGCATGCGTTTGACAGCCAGAGGCATATCACCCGGCCCCCGCGCGTATAATGTGTCTGCGTCAAGTGACGCCAAAGCATCGGCATCGAACTGTTCGGACAGAAGCGTGACCGCCCCTCCGCAGCACTGCCCGAGTTCCGGTCCAAGCGGGTGCCTCGAAAACCCGTCGCGCACAAAGGCCTGTTCCGCGGCCTGATACTCCAACGCACCACCGCCGATGGTGCCGGATTGACCGCCGTCCCAGACCAGCATCGCCGCGCCGACCTCGCGCGGGGATGACCCCGCGACGTCAGCAATCACCACGCGGGCCACGCGCCCGTGCTCGGTCACCGCCACGCGCAGGGCTGCCAGATCAAATGCCATCCCGAACCCTTTCGATGGCAGCCAAAAGCCGCTCTGGCGTCGCGGGTGCGTCGAGCGCCGGATAGCTGTCTCCGCAGGCCGCAATGGCGTCCGACAAGGCCAGAAAGACCGATATCCCCAGCATGAAAGGCGGCTCACCAACCGCTTTGGAGCGATAGATCGTGTCCTCGCGATTGCGCCCGTCCCAGAGTGCCAAGTTGAAGACGTCCGGCCGGTCCGAGCAGGCGGGGATCTTGTAAGTGGACGGGGCATGCGTCCGCAGCCGCCCTGTGTCGTCCCAGACCAATTCCTCAGTCGTGAGCCAGCCCGCACCCTGCACGAAACCGCCCTCGATCTGGCCGATATCGATGGCCGGGTTCAAAGACGATCCCGCATCGTGGAGGATGTCGGTCCGCAAAACGCGATACTCACCGGTCAGGGTGTCGACGGCCACTTCGCTGACCGCCGCGCCATAGGCGAAATAGTAGAAGGGACGCCCCTGACCCTTGATCCGGTCCCAACTGAGTTTCGGGGTTTTGTAAAACCCTGTCGCCGACAGGCTCACGCGCGCCTGATAGGCGATCTGCGCGGCCTCGGCGAAGCTGTAGGTCTCGCCGCCCACGGTCACATTGCCATCGGCGAACTGTACGTCCGCAGCTGCGCACTGATGCAGTTCCGCCAGATGTTCGGCCATTCGGTCCCGGATCGTGTCGCAGGCCGCCTTGACAGCCATGCCGTTCAGGTCCGAACCGGAGGAGGCCGCCGTGGCGGAGGTGTTGGGCACTTTGCCGGTATCGGTCGCGGTGATTTTCACCATCTCCAGCGGCACGCCGAACCGATCCGCTGCCACCTGCGCCACCTTCTGGAACAATCCTTGCCCCATCTCGGTGCCGCCGTGGTTCATGTGGATCGATCCGTCCTGGTACACGTGCACCAGTGCACCCGCCTGGTTGAGATGCGTGAGCGTGAAGGAAATCCCGAACTTGACCGGAGAAAAGGCGAGACCCTTCTTGATGACCGGGTTCTCGTCATTCCATGCCGCCACGGCCTCGCGCCGTGTCTCGTACTCGGCTTCGGTCAGCAGTCGCTCGGTCATCTCATGTAGGATGAAATCCTCGACCACCTGCCCGTATGGCGTCGTCTGCGATGCCGCCGCAGGCTTGGCGTCAGTGCCTTCGACCAGTTCTTCCGACCCGCGAGAGACAATGTCGCCTTCGGTCTTCTCTGTTTCCGAAATACCTCGGGGGGGCGCCTCAGGCGCGGGGGGCTGGCCCCCCTCGACCTCTGCCGCGTAAAAATTCGCTCGCCGCACGGCGACAGGGTCCATCCCAAGCTCGTGCGCGATGTGATCCATCACCCGCTCGATCCCGAGCATCCCCTGCGGCCCGCCAAAACCGCGAAACGCCGTGGCGCTTTGGGTATTGGTCTTGAGGCGATGGCTCTCAATGCGCACATGGGGTAGGTGGTAGGCATTATCCGCATGCAGCATCGCGCGGTCCGCGACCGGCAGAGACAGGTCCTGCGCCCAACCGCAGCGAGCGTATTGCTCAAACTCGATCCCCTTGATCACACCATCGTCGTCAAAGCCGATGCGGTAGGCGATCCGGAAATCATGCCGCTTGCCGGTGATCATGAAATCGTCGTCCCGGTCATAGCGCATCTTCACCGGTTTTCCGGTCGCAGCCGCAACAACCGCGCAGGCGATGGCCAGCGCGTTGCCTTGGCTCTCCTTGCCGCCGAAGCCGCCGCCCATGCGGCGCGTTTCCACCCGCACCGCATGCATCGGCAGGTGCAACGCATGCGCGACCTTGTGCTGGATCTCGGTTGGATGCTGGGTCGAGGCGTGGACGACCATGTCGCCGCCTTCCTGTGGCAGCGCCATGGCGCATTGACCTTCGAGATAGAAATGCTCCTGCCCGCCGATCTCCATCTCGCCGCTCAAATGACGCGGGGCGGTGTCGATGGCCTCGCCGGGATCACCCTTCTCCCAAATTCTTGGCCCGTCCTCGAAGCGACTATCCACCGCCATGGCCTCGTCGATCGTCAGGATCGCGTCGCGTTCGGTGTAGGTGATCTTGCCCAAGCGCGCCGCCTTGCGCGCCGCAAGATGCGAGGTTGCCGCGACAAGGAAAATTGGCTGGCCAAGGTAGTGGATCGTCGCCCCGGACAGCAACGGTTCGTCATGCGCCGACGGAGAGCAGTCGCAGTCGGATGGCAGGTCTTTCGCCTCCCACAAACCAACCACACCGCGGGCAGAGCGCACAGCCGCAAGGTCGATCTCAGCCACACGTCCGGCTGCAATCGTGCTCAACCCAAAAGCCAGATGCAGCGTCCCGCGCGGCGTTGGAATGTCATCGACATAACGCGCGGCGCCGGTCACATGCAGGCGCGCGGCGTCGTGGGGGAGCGGCTTTTGCACGCTCATGCCGACACCTTCAGCACGCTCGTCGTCGCGCCCTGATCCTCTAGCCAAACCCGCAAGAGCATGTTCTCCGCCGTCTGGAGCCGGTAGTCGGCACTCGCACGCATGTCGCTGAGAGGCGTGAAATCCTCGGCCATCCTGGCCATTGCAGACCGCACCGTCTCCTCGGTCCATGCCTGACCGATCAGCGCCTCTTCCACCGCCGACGCCCGCTTTGGCACACCGGCCATCCCGCCGAACGCGATACGCGCGTCGGAGACTTTTCCGTCGGATCGTGCGATGTTGAACGCCCCGCAGACGGCCGAGATGTCCTGATCGAACCGCTTCGACAGTTTGTAGACCTTCAACCGGTCCGCCTGCCGTGGGAATGAAACGCCCGTGACCAGTTCGCCCGGCGCGCGGTCCTGCTTGCCGTATTCGAGGAAGAAGTCCTCCAGCGGCATCTCGCGGACGTCCGCACCTTTGCGCAGATGCAAAGTCGCGCCCAAAGCGATGAGCGCGGGTGGGTTATCCCCGATGGGCGAGCCGTTGGCGATGTTGCCGCCAATCGTCGCCGCCGCGCGCACCTGCGCCGAGCCATAGCGGCGGATCATCTCGGCGTAGTCGGGGTGCAGGTCCCTGACGGTCTCCATCACCCGATCCATCGTTACGCCAGCGCCAAAATGTACGGTTTCATCCGTGACGGTGATCTCTTGCAATTCCGCGCAGCGATTGAGGAAGATCACATCCGAGGGATCAAACATGTTCTTTGTGACCCAAAGCCCCACATCGGTCGCCCCGGCGATCAGGGTCGCGTCCGGCGTCGCCGCATAGGCCTCGGCCAATGCGTCCAGCGTTATCGGCGCTGGGCCATCGGCCGCGTCACCCATCCAATCGGGTACAGGCGCGTCCGCAGCTGCCTCGGCCGCGCGGACAATCGGTGCATAACCGGTACAGCGGCACAGGTTGCCAGCCAGCGCATCGTCATGCCCCGAGTCGCCATTCTTATGCGCCATTGCCATCTGAACAACAAAACCCGGCGTGCAGAACCCGCATTGCGAACCGTGATGCTTGACCATCGCCTCCTGCACCGGGTGCAACGCACCGTCCGGCCCGCTAATCCCCTCGACCGTGCGCACGGCGCAGCCTTCAAGCTGCGGCAGAAACAGAATGCACGCATTCAGCCCTTTTGAGCCCCTTGCGTCGGTGACCATCACCGTGCACGCGCCGCAATCGCCCTCGTTGCAGCCCTCTTTGGTTCCGGTCAGGCCACGCTCTTCGCGCAACCAATCCAGCAGCGTCACCGTCGGCGACACATCGCGCAGTTCCACGCTCTCTCCGTTCAGAAGAAAGGTGACATCCATGTGAAAAACCTGCCGCCTTACCAAGCCACCCGTTATGTGCGCGCCCTCGATGCGGCGTAGAAAGCGCGCGGGTTTTCCCTGTTTCGGTGAAAAGGCTAGGCAGGCGGGCGGGGGTTTGGCAAGTCAAATCTGCCGGTTTTCACGCCACGGCCCGGCACGGTGCCCGTTTCAGAGGCGCGCCGTCAGTTCGTCCAACTGCCGCAACGTGGTGCCCCAACCGTCGTGGAAGCCCATCTTTTCGTGCTCCGCCTTTTTGGCCGCGTCACTGTGCATGACAGCCGCGGAATACAACGTCCCGCCGTCCTTTGGGATCAGCCGGACATCTGCGGTCATGAAGGCAGGCTCGGGTGTCGGACGAAAGCCGGTCAGGCACCCGTCGGTAAAGACGAGGCGGCTGTGAGGTTCAGCCAGAAGAAAACAGCCGTCGTTTTCCATGAGCGTCCCGTCGGGCAACTTCATGACGTTGAACGCCCGCCCGCCGGGGCGCAGATCGTTCTCTACTTCGGTCACCTCGACCGGTGGCGGCACGAACCACTGTTTGAAAAGCTCCGGCTCTTCCCAGCAGCGCCAGATCGTCTCAGGCGCGGCCTTCATCAGCCGTTCGGTCTTGAGATCGGTGTCCGCATTGAAGCTCATGCCGCAGTCTCTTTCAGGACCTTGTCCATCATGTCCATGAGCCAGTTCCACCCGTTCTTGCGGCTTTCCAAACCGTCCGAGCCGTCCAGTTGCGTGATTTGTTCGGTGTAGGTCAGCCGCGTTCCGCCACCCGCATCCTCGAACGTCACCGTGGCGAGCGACGCTGAATGGATTTTGCCGTTCATCGCCATTGTGTAAGCATAAATGATCCGCGCGCGGTCCTCGATTTCAAGGTACACGGTCTCGTTGCTATGCTCGCCCGCCATCGGCGTATGGTCTGTGGCCTCCATTTTCCATCCGCCGCGTTCCCACCCTCCGACGCGGAAATCACTGTTGTAGTGAACCGTTTTCCACTCCGGCCCGTCGTGATCGACGAACCAGGCGCGTTTCAAAGTTGGGTCCGCCCAGGCCGCCCAGACATGGTCGCGGCAGGCGGCAATCTCGCGGGTCAACGAGAAGCTGTCATGTTGCGGTGTCATGCGAAAGCATCCGCTTTGATGAACCGTTCCAACCGGTCCAACCCGCTGTTCCAGCCCTGCTGGAAGTCGTCGAGCATGTCGCCATCCGTCAGCGGCGCGAGGCCCACATCGATGGTCAGTTTCGTGCCATTGCCTTCGGCGGTGAGTGCATAGGTCACCAGCGTCACCGCGAACCGGGTGCCGCCCGCGCTGATTGTCTCGGTGAAACAGGCGAGGTCCGGGGCGGCCAAATGATACCAATGCGTATCCACCACGAAATCGGGATTGTCCGCCGGGCCGCAGCGGTGCCGTTCCTGACCGCCTTCGCGCAGGTCGGCGGTTTCCAGAACCAGCACTGCGTCGTCAGAGGGTGCGCCCCACATTTCGCGCGCCTTGGGTTCGGTCAGCAACGACCACAACCTGTCGGGTGGCGCAGCAATGGTGCGGGTCAGTTGAAAATGAGCGCCAGACTGGGTCATTGCGGTTTCCTTTCAAGAGCTTCTGCAAGGGATTGCAGGCGATCCAGCCGACCCTCCCAGAGTTTGCGTTGACGGCTCAACCAATCCTCCGCCGCACGCATCGGTGCGGCCTCGATATGAATCATCCGCGTCCGCCCGGTTTTCTGCGAGGTCACAAGCCCCGCATCTTCAAGCTTGCGCAAATGCTTCATGAACGACGGCAGCGCCATGTCATGCGTTTCGTGCAGATCACTGACAGAGGCCGGACCGTCGAGCAGACGTTCGATGACGGCTCTGCGGGTCGGATCGGCCATCGCGGCGAAGACGGTGTCAAGTTGGTTAGCCATGTGGCTAAGTAAATGCATCTTCAGAACGCGGTCAAGCAAAAACTTAGCCATTTGGATAAGTTTCTACGCTACACGCCGAACAGATACACCGCCAAAGGCACCGGCAGCACGGCAATCGCCACGGTCAGAAGAAACTTCCAGACCCCGAAAACCCCGCTCAATCCCGCGACGAACGATAGCCCGCCGCCGCCCCCGATCAGCGCGTTGCCCGGCGCGTTGATGAGCAGCGCAAGCGCCACATAGCGATACCGCGCCAACCCGCGCAGAGCGGGCTGGTTGACCGAGTCAATCAGCATCTGAGGGCGCTCCTCGCGCGGCGTGGCGCAAAGCGTTTCCAGAAACGCGGCAAACCGCTCAAGCCGTAACCGCTGCAGCATCCGCGCCGTCGCCTCCAGCGAGGCCAGACGGCCGGCTCCGTAGGCCAGCATCAGGCTCAGGATCGTGGCGAGATAGATCAAAGGCGCCATCTGCGCGCCGAACACCGTGAGGAGCGTCATCCCGATTTCCGCGCCGGGCACGAAGGGCAGGGAGGTCAGGATCACATAGCTCAGAAGCCCCAGCAGGATCATCCGGTGCATCCACGCCTCATTGTGCGGCATGATCTCGATCCCGAGGCGTTGCTTCACCCAGGCCGAGAAATAGACCGCCACCAGTATAACGGCGATCACCACGGCCAACCTGAGCGCAAGACCGACGTAGTAGCGCCAGTCAGAAGACGTCGTGATTGTCATCCGGCGGTCAGTATCTCTGCGGGGGACTCCGACAAGTTGCCTCTGAATTCGAGCACCTGTTCGGTGTCCCAGTACCACCGCTTCGACGTCCATGTCACGGTGCCCTGTACGCTGTCCCCGCGCACAGCGCCGCGCCAGACCATCGTCGTGCTCTTGGTCGGGCAGTATGCCTCTACGATGAAGGCCGTGCCTCCGTCGACTTCGCGCGTCAGATACGCGCTGGGCGGATAGTTGCAGCGGTCCTCGCATTCGCGCGACATGAACAGGCCGTCGCTGAATTGCACGTAATCCTTAAACTCGGGCGGCTTACCCTGCAGCCCCATCACGGTGTCGAACCGCAGACCATCAAGCGCTCCTTGCCCAGCCGGATCGCTGAGCGGCAGCACCACCTCCCGCGGCGTCGCCTGCGCGTGATCCACATCCGAAGGCACCAGCAGGATCGCGGTGGTGACACCACCAAGGCACAGAACGGCAAGCGCCGCGAGGATCCATCGCATGAGCATGCTCCTTTGCAATGAGACTAAAGCGAAAGCATCCAAGTGGATAGGGTGACGCGCGGGTCAATTCGTCCGTTCGCCTTCCGACGTCCAAGTGCGGAAAAAACGTGCCGCCCGTCCATATCTTGGGTTTCGCCCGTGCGTGCCCCTGCATATCCTGTGCTCATGTCTGATCCCCGATTCATCCATCTCCGCGTCCACTCTGAGTATTCCCTGCTGGAAGGGGCGGTGCGGTTGAAGAAACTGCCGGGCCTCTGCGCGGACAAGGGCATGCCCGCCGTCGCGCTGACCGACACCAATAATCTCTTCGCGGCACTCGAATTCTCGGTTGGTGCGTCCGGTGCGGGCATCCAGCCCATCATCGGGTGTCAGGTCGATCTGCGTGTATCCGATCCAACCCCGGGCGAACGCGCCAAATCGCCCGCGCCGGTGGTTCTTCTTGCGCAGTCCGAGACCGGGTACGAGCACCTGATGAAGCTCAACTCGTGCCTGTATTTGCGCCGCGACGGGGAGCTGCCGCATGTCACGCTGGACGAGCTTGCGCAGCACAGCGCGGATGTGATCTGCCTGACCGGCGGTCCGGACGGCGCCGTGGGGCGTCTTCTGCAACAAGGTAATCGCGGCGAAGCCGAAGCGGTGATGCACCGTCTGGCGGAGATGTTCGGCGACCGGCTTTATGTCGAGCTGCAACGCCACCCCGGTGACAGCGGCCTTCCGGAAAACGAACGCCAGACCGAGCGGCCGTTCATCGAAATGGCCTATGCCATGAACCTGCCGCTGGTGGCCACCAACGATGTCTACTTCCCGAAGTCCGATATGTACGAAGCGCACGATGCGCTGATCTGTATCGCCGAGGGCGCTTATGTGGACCAGCAGGAACCACGCCGTCGCCTGACGCCGCAGCATTACTTCAAAAGCCCGCACGAAATGGCGACCCTCTTTGCCGACCTGCCCGAGGCGATTGAGAACACCGTCGAAATCGCCCGCCGCTGCGCCTTCATGGCCTATCGCCGCGATCCGATCCTGCCGAAATTCGCCGATGACGAGGTTGAAGAATTGCGCCGTCAGGCCAAGGCCGGCCTGAAGGAACGGCTTGCGGTGATCCCGCATGCCGCGCCGGTCAAGGAATACGAAGACCGTCTCGAATTCGAACTTGGCGTGATCGAGGGCATGGGTTTTCCCGGGTATTTCCTGATCGTTGCCGACTTCATCAAATGGGCCAAGGATCACGACATCCCGGTCGGCCCCGGGCGCGGCTCCGGTGCTGGCAGTCTCGTGGCCTATGCGCTCACCATCACCGACCTCGATCCGCTGCGCTATCAGCTGCTGTTCGAACGGTTCCTCAACCCCGAACGGGTGTCGATGCCCGACTTCGATATCGACTTCTGCATGGACCGCCGCGAAGAGGTGATCCGCTACGTGCAAGAGAAATACGGCCACGACAAGGTGGGCCAGATCATCACCTTCGGCGCGCTGCTGTCGAAGGCCGCTGTGCGCGATGTGGGCCGCGTGTTGCAGATGCCATATGGTCAGGTCGACCGGTTGTCGAAGATGATCCCGGTGGAAGGGGTCAAACCCGTCTCCATCGAAAAGGCGCTGAAGGACGAACCGCGCCTGCGCGAAGCCGCGCGCGAGGAAGAGGTCGTGGATCGCCTTCTGACCTATGGCCAGCAGGTTGAGGGCCTGTTGCGCAACGCCTCGACCCACGCCGCAGGGGTGGTTATTGGGGACCGCCCTCTGGATGAGCTTGTGCCGCTCTATCAGGATCCGCGTTCCGAGATGCCCGCGACCCAGTTCAACATGAAATGGGTGGAACAGGCGGGCCTCGTCAAATTTGACTTCCTCGGTCTCAAGACCCTGACGGTTATCCAATACGCGCTCGACATGATCGCCAAGTCAGGTCGTCCGCTGCACCTCGCCGCCGACGGGACCGAGCTCTATGACCCGGCAGAGGGCGCCGAGAACGATATCGGGCACATCCCGCTGGACGATGAGGCCACCTACATGCTCTACGCCGCCGCCAAGACGGTCGCGGTGTTCCAGGTGGAAAGCTCGGGCATGATGGACGCGCTCAAGCGCATGAAGCCCACCTGTATCGAAGATATCGTGGCCCTTGTGGCGCTCTATCGCCCCGGCCCGATGGAGAACATCCCGACCTATTGCGAGGTCAAGAACGGGCTGCGCGAACGGGAATCTGTGCACCCGCTGATCGACCACATCCTTGAAGAGACGCAAGGCATCATCGTCTACCAGGAGCAGGTGATGCAGATCGCGCAGGTCATGGCGGGTTACAGTCTTGGCGGCGCGGACCTCTTGCGCCGCGCAATGGGCAAGAAGATCAAGGAGGCGATGGACGCCGAGCGCCCCAAGTTCGAAAAAGGCGCGGCAGAGAACGGTGTCGAACCGGCGAAAGCGAAAGAGGTGTTCGACCTTCTGGAGAAATTCGCCAATTACGGTTTCAACAAATCTCACGCCGCAGCCTACGCCGTGGTCAGTTACCAGACGGCCTGGCTCAAGGCGAACCATCCGGTCGAATTCATGGCCGGGGTGATGAACTGCGATATTCACCTGACGGACAAGCTCGCGGTCTATTTCGAGGAAGTTAAGAAAGGTCTGGGCCTGCCTTGGGTGCCACCCTGCGTCAACCGCTCGCAGGCGATGTTCGACGTGGTGGACGGCCAGCTTGTCTATGCGCTCGGCGCGTTGAAAAACGTTGGTGTCGAGGCGATGAAGCTCGTCACCGAGGCGCGGAAAGCTCCTCAGCCCAACCGGGCGTCGTCGTCCGGCAAGAGCTCTGACCAGAGCGATGAGCGTCCGTTCGCAACGCTGTTCGATTTCGCCCGCCGCGTGGACCTCAAGCGTGTTGGCAAGCGCCCGTTGGAAATGCTGGCGCGCTCCGGTGCTTTTGACCAGCTTGATCCAAACCGCCGCCGCGTCTTCGAAAGCCTCGACGCGCTGGTTGCCTATTCCGCTGCGATCCACGACCAGCGCGCCTCGGCGCAGGTGTCGCTCTTTGGCGAAGCGGGCGACGACCTGCCCGAGCCGCGTCTGTCTCCGGTCAGCGACTGGCTGCCCGCCGAACGGCTCTCGGAAGAGTTCACCGCGGTCGGCTTCTACCTCTCTGGCCACCCGCTCGATGACTACATGACCGCGCTCAAGCGCAAGGGTGCCATGACACTCGACGATGTACTTGCCAAGGCGCAGGGCGGGCCGTGCGTTGTCAAGATGGCGGGCGTTGTGGCGGGACGTCAGGAGCGCAAATCGGCGCGCGGCAACCGTTTTGCTTTCGCGCAGCTCAGCGATCCAACTGGCGCTTACGAGGTCACGCTTTTCTCGGACACACTGGAGGCCGCGCGCGACCATCTGGAAACCGGATCGAAGGTGATGGTGACCGCCGAAGCCACGCTTGAATCCGATCAGCTGAAACTCCTCGGCCGCTCGGTCGCTCCGGTGGATATCGCGGTCGCTGATGCGGTCAGCATGGGACTGCGCATCTTCGTCGATGAACCCGAGGTCGTTCCACAGGTCGCGTCCGTCCTGGCGCGCGCGGCGGACCAGCTGCCGAAGGCGGGCAGGGGGCCCATCCGCATTTGTTGCCTCAACGCGCCCGGGCTTCCGGGCGAAGTCGATGTCGCGCTGTCACAGGAGTTCCCCGTGACGCCCGAGATCAAGGGCGCCATCAAATCGCTTGGCGGCGTGATGGACGTGGAAGAGCTGTAGCCCGCCTACGGCGGAAGGTCGCGTTGGGGTATGCTGGACGCGTCTGCCACATCCCGCTACGCTCGATCCACTCACCGGGGGGAGAGTCACCATGATCCGTTTCGCAGCGATCTTCTGCGCCGCACTTGCCTTGTCAGGGTGTGCCTCCGATCCCCTGCAGGACGTCCCACGCCTGTCCGAGGCCGACGTGGCAGAGACCGAGAGTCAGGCGGCCATCCGGGCAGAGCCGGACGACGCCATCGGCGAGCCCGAGGTCGCGACTTCGGCTCAAGCCACCGCAGCCACTGCACAAACCCAGCGCGGCGGGTTGCTCGGTTTCCTGCAGCGCGCCGCCGATGAGGCGCGAGCGTCCGAAGGGACGACCGGAACAACGGTCGCTGCAGCACCGCCGCCAACGACCTCGGACGCGACGCCGTCGCCGGGGCTTTTCGGCGCACGCTCCGGTCCGCGACCATCCGATCCGGATTATCGCATCGTCGAATTGGGCACGCCTTTGCCATACGGGGTCCTCGCGCGCGTCTGCAACGTGCGCCCGCGCCAGCTGGGCAGTCGCGTGGATCGCTATCCGGAAGGGCGCGGCATGTACGCGCTTTACGATTCTCAACCCGGCAACACCGCGCCACACACGTTTTACGTGACGGGCTTCAAGGACGGCTGTGCGCGCCAGTTCACGGCGGCTCTTGCCGTCTTCGGGTCAACCGAGACGCATGAGCAAATCCGCTATGGCCTCCCGGCGCAGGTGCAGCCCTATTCTGAAACTGACGCCGCCTACGAGACTCTGAAATCCCGTGTCTGCCGCGTCCGTCGCGGCCAACCCTGTGGATCTGCGCTGCCGCGTCTGTCGCGCAACACGGTTTTCGTCAGCGTCTACGAACGTTTCGGGTCGAACCCGGTGTGGAAAACGATCCTCATCCACGATGGCGAAGTGATCGAGACCGACATCCGCGGGAACTGACCTCAGAACAGCCGCTCAAGACGTCCCTTGCGCTTTGTTATGTTCTTGTAATCCCATCGAATGCGACGGCTGTCCTCTAGCCAGGCAGCCAAAGCAGCGCTGTCGATCTCGCCCACATCTGTGAACCGTGCCTCGGCTGCTTTGAATGTTCCGGTTGGCTGTAAGCCAGGTGCATCGAAGGACTGACCGCTCCAGAAAATCAATCGCACGCAGTCTTTCAGTTTGCTGTAACCGACGATCGGATTGCCTTCGAGGAACCAAACCGGATGAGCGTACCACATCTTGGCCTCGGCCGCTGGCAACCCGGCGTCGATCTCTTGCCGCAGCCGGTCGCAGATCGCGCGATCCGGTTCGGCAAGCCCCGCATGATAATCCGATATCGTTGACGCCCCCATATCCGGATTTAGCACACTGCGCTCGCGGCAGGTCAATAATGCGGGGGACGCTCGTCGCCGAGGACGATCCCGCCGGAGCCTTCCGCCTCGCGCGCGGCTTCTCGCTGCAAGAGCATTTCGACCCGCGCGGTCAGGCGGTCGATCTCCTTTGCCTGCGCCGCCACCGTATCGGAGAGGTCATCCGTGACCCGCAACAGATGCGCAATGCGTTCTTCAAGCTGTGTCTGATCCATGCGCGACAGATGCGCGTCCGGTTTTCGAAACGCAAGAGGTGAATAGGTCAGGAACGGCACCCTTTTGTTTCGCGCGCGAAACATTGGGTCCGGATCGGACCTTTTAACTTCCTGAAAACCAATGTGAAAAGCGCCTTAACAGTCGAGGCCAGGTCCGTCGCCCGACGCTGATGCACAGCACTCTCGAACGGTCGGGTGACCGCCACAGCAGTCTTCCAGAAGGTAGCGCAAAAGCGCGCCGAGCGCCGCGAACTCGACCTGATAAACCACATGACGTGCCTGCCGCTTGCTGGAAACGATCCCGGCCTCTGACAGCAGGTTCAGGTGGAAGGTCGTCTTCGACGGACTTGCGTCGATGCTCGTCGCGATTTCCCCGGCCGTCAGCCCGTTGGGCGCGCGGGCGACCAACGCCCGAACCGCGCGCAGGCGCATCGGGTGGCTGAGGGCGGACAGGTTCGCCAGGGCAATCGCTTCGTTCATATTTCAAACTTTCTTGAAATGAAATCCATTCCATGTTTTTACTTCAATAATTATTGAAATGAAAGGAAAGCCCATGACCTTTGAACACTTCCGCAAGCAACTCGACAGGCTGCCGGCCGGCGCGCCTGTCGTGTTCTCAACGCCCGATGGGCCGATCCGTGGCGGGTACCATCTGACCGAAGTTCGGCAAGCACGACTGACCGGCCTTGCTTGCAACGGGGTGTCTGAAGAGTGGGGCGAGGTGGCGTTGCACCTCCTCGACGGGTTCGGTGGACCACATATGCCAGTTGCCACACTGTTCGGAATCCTGGGGAAGGCGGCAGAAACCCTGTCTGACGCCATCGATTATGAGGTCTCCGTCGCGTTCGGTCATGGCAACGCCACCCGAAGCGTTTACACGGTCACCGATCCGGTTCTCGAAGGCGACACAGTGAAGATTGCACTCACACCGTCACCGGTGGACTGCAAAGCCTTGAGCACGGCGCAGATGGATCAGGTCCGCGCAGCATCGGCCTGTTGCGGGGGCTGACAGAGCGTCGTTCTTGCCCCTTACCCCGTCAGCCGCTAGAGGAGGCGCGAAACCCAGACCCAACCGGGACATGACGATGGCCAAGCAGAAAAAAGCCCCGCGCCCCAAGGCAATCACGCCGAAAGGGTTCCGCGACTATTTTGGCGCGGAAGTGACCGAGCGCGCCGAGATGCTCGACAAGATCGCCGGGGTCTACCATCGCTATGGCTTCGACGCGCTGGAAAGCTCTGCCGTAGAGACGGTCGAGGCGCTGGGCAAGTTTCTTCCAGACGTGGATCGCCCGAATGACGGCGTGTTCGCGTGGCAGGAAGAAGACAATGATTGGCTTGCGCTGCGCTATGATCTGACGGCTCCTCTGGCGCGGGTTTACGCGCAGCACCGCAATGACCTGCCGCTGCCCTATCGCCGCTACGCGATGGGCCCGGTCTGGCGCAACGAAAAGCCCGGGCCGGGGCGGTTTCGCCAGTTTTATCAATGTGATGCGGACACGGTCGGTGCCGCGTCCGTGGCCGCGGACGCAGAGATCTGCGCTATGCTGGCGGATACTTTGGAAGTCGTTGGCATTCCGCGCGGGGATTACATCGTCCGGGTCAACAACCGGAAAGTGTTGAACGGCGTGCTGGAGACGATGGGTCTGAATGACGACGGCCAACGCGATGCGGTTTTGCGCACCATCGACAAGTTCGACAAGGTCGGAGAGGCCGGTGTGCGCGAGCTATTGGGCAAGGGCCGGTTGGACGCCTCGGGGGCGTATATCGATGGGGTTGGCCTCAGCGACGATCAGGCCGAGCCCGTTATCGCGTTTTTGACGTCCAGGGGAGACACTGCAGCGCAGACGGTTGAGAACCTCAAGGCGGCAGTGGGTGACAGTGAGATTGGTTTGGACGGCGTGGCAGAGCTTGAGCAGATCGCTGATCTGCTGGGCGCTGGTGGCTACGGCCCGGATCGCATCGTCATCGACCCCTCTGTTGTGCGGGGTCTTGGATACTACACCGGCCCGGTGTTCGAGGCCGAACTCACCTTTGAAATCCTTGATGAAAAGGGGCGCAAGCGGCAGTTCGGATCGGTTGCGGGCGGCGGGCGCTATGACGATCTGGTCAAGCGGTTTACCGGTCAATCGGTCCCCGCCACGGGTATCAGCATCGGGGTGGACCGTCTTCTCGCTGCGCTCCGCGAGAAAGGGCGCATCGGAAGCGAGGCGCAGGGCCCCGTGGTGGTCACCGTCATGGACCGCGACCGGATGGGCGATTATCAGGCGATGGTGGCCGAGTTGCGGCAGGCCGGGATCCGGGCAGAGGTCTATCTGGGCAATCCCAAGAATTTCGGCAATCAGCTGAAATACGCGGACAAGCGGCAGTCACCCGTGGCAGTGATCGAGGGCGGTGATGAGAAGGAAAAGGGCGTTGTCCAGATCAAGGACCTGATCCTCGGCGCGAAGATCGCCCAAAGCGCGAGCCACGAGGAATGGCAGGACCGTCCGCAACAGTTCGAGGTGCCGCGCGCCGATCTGGTCGCCAAGGTGCGCGAGATCCTGGACCAGTACTGATGGCCAGTATTGCCGAGATACGTGCCGAGGCCGCGCGCCTCTGTGCCCGGTTCGAGGCTGCGGGCGCAGTGCCAGTGGACTGCCCTGTTCTGCAACCCGCCGAGACACTTCTCGACCTCTATGGCGAGGACATCCGCGCGCGCGCCTACGTGACCCGCGACCCGTCACAGGGTGAAATGATGCTGCGCCCCGATTTCACCGTGCCGGTCGTGGAACGCCACATGGCCGAAGGCGCGGAGCCTGCGCGCTACACCTACGCGGGCGAGGTGTTCCGGAGGCAGGAAGACCACCCGGATCGCGCTTCGGAATACATGCAGGTCGGGTTCGAGGTGTTTGACCGCGCAAATCCGGCTGCGGCGGATGCGGAGGTGTTCGCCCTGATCTCTGACGTGGTGTCGCCGCTTCGGCTGCGGGCGGTGACCGGGGATATCGGTCTGTTGATAGCAATGGTGTCGGGGTTGCGCGTGTCCGAGGATCGCCGCACTGCGCTCCTCCGCCATATCTGGCGCCCGTCGCGCTTCACGGCGCTTATCAAACGCTACGCCGGGATGACGCCGGTGCCACCCAGCCGCACAGCGCTTTTGAGCGCTGCAGATCCCTTCGCACGCGCTGGGGCGCAGATCGGTTTGCGCAGCGAGGCGGAAATCGCCACGCGCATCGACGCACTGCGCAAAGAGGCGGCAGAGCCGCCGATGAGCGGTGAAGAGGTCGCCCTGATCACGGCAGTTCTGGGTGTGGCAGAGACATGTCCCAACGCGCTCGAACACCTGCGCGATATTGCGGTCGATATGCCAAGCATCACGCATGCGCTCGACCGGTTTGAAGCGCGCTGCACAGCTCTGGCCGCGCGGGGTGTCGATGTGGGTGCACTGGCTTTCGAGGCGTCTTTCGGGCGCACCTCGATGGAGTATTACGACGGGTTCGTGTTCGGGTTCTATGCCGATCCCGCCGCCGATCTGCCCCCTGTCGCAACCGGTGGCCGCTACGACGCGCTGACCCTGCGCCTGGGCAACGGTCGCACCATCCCGGCCGTAGGTGGCGTGATCCGCCCCGATCTGGTTCTGACGCTGGGAGGTGCGACATGAGCATCAAGCTTGGCGTGCCGTCGAAGGGACGGCTGATGGAGAAGACCTTTGATTGGTTCGCGACGCGTGGTGTCGTCCTGTCGCGCACCGGGTCTGACCGTGAATACGCGGGCGCGGTGGAAGGGATCGACAATGTCGATCTGGTGCTCCTGTCGGCGGGTGAGATCCCGCGCGAACTGGCCTCCGGGCGCATTCATCTTGGTGTGACGGGCAACGATCTGGTGCAGGAAAAGCTGGTTCAGTGGGATCAGAAGGTCGAACCGCTTGCGGGGCTGGGCTTTGGTCGGGCGGACCTGATCGTTGCGGTTCCGCAATGCTGGGTCGATGTGGACACGCTTGATGACCTCGACGGTGCAGCGGCGGCGTTTCGCAAGCGGCACGGGTTCCGGATGCGGATCGCAACAAAGTACCACCGGCTTGTACGTGACTATCTGCGGCGGGGCGGGGTCGCGGATTATCAGTTGGTCGACAGCCAGGGTGCGACCGAGGGGACGGTGAAGAACCTGACGGCGGAAGCGATTGCGGACATCACGTCGACCGGCGAAACGCTGCGAGCCAATCACCTGAAAATCCTCGCGGAAGACCCGGTGTTGCGAAGTGAGGCGACGCTCTTCCGGAGCCGATCAGCCCCGATGGCCGGTGCGGACCGCGACACGATCAGCGAATTGCGGATCAAGTTGGGCGTGTAAAATAGGGACGTTCCGAGATCCGGCGCGTCAGACGTGCATGTCGAACAACTCGCGCAGATTGACTTTCGCACGCAGCCGCGTCGCCAGCAGGAACAACCCCGCCGCCTTTCGCTGCAGGTAAAGCACCTCGGTCGGCGGAATGTGCTGGATCGACCGATCGCGGCCAAGCGCCATACCGCGGTCCCTCAGATCGGCGACAAGTGTCGTGTCGCCGAAGTCAAACCCATCCGGTGACAGCATTGGGCCGTTGGCTGTGGCGACCATGTCGAGGATTTCGGCTTGAACGGCTTCCGGCAAGGCATCGGTCAAAAGCCCCAGATCGCGCAATGCGTCCGCAAGACCGGCAAGGTCGTTCTCGAGCGCAGGCTGCAGCATGGCGCGCGACCTGGCGATCAGCGAAGCGTCGAGCCGCCGCGTTGCGCCGAAGTCGAGCAGGACCAGACGCGCGGTCTCGGGTTGCCAGCGGAAATTGGCGAAGTTGGGGTCGGATTGTACCAACCCGAACTCGAACACCTCCCGCATCATGAGCGCGATCAGACGCCGGGCCACATCATCCCGCGTCGCCGCGTCTGCATCGTCCAGCGTGTCGATGGGCTGGGAGGGCACGAAATCCATTGCGAGGATGTCCGCCGTGCTGAAATCCGCCTGGCAGCCAGGGACGACGCAGGTCGGATCATCGCTCAGAAGCTGTCCGAATTCCGCAAGATACGCGGCCTCCTGCACGTAATCGGCCTCTTCGTGCAATTGCCGACGCGCGTCTTCGAGCAGCGATGCGAGGTCGAGACCCTTGGGCACCATCCCGGACAGGCGCATCAAACCCGCGAGGTTGCGGATATCGCTGTCGATGCTGTCTCGGATGCCGGGGTACTGCACCTTGATGGCGAGGTCGCGACCGTCGCGGGTTTGCGCACGGTGGACCTGACCAATGGATGCTGCCGCGATGGGGCGGACATCGAACCGCTTGAACCGTTTGGTGAAATCGCTGCCCCACGCCGCGCTCAGAACCTTTTTGAGCTGCGATGGCGGCATGAAATGCGCCTGTGATTGCAGGGGCCGCAAGACCGCGGCCAATTCCGGCGTCAGCAGATCGCCCGCTTCCAGGGACAGCAGCTGGCCCATTTTCATCGCGGCCCCGCGCATCTGTGACAGTTGCTGCGTCAACCGATGGGCGTTGGACGGCGTGAGGAACATGTCGCGCGGCGACGGACGTTGCCCGCGCAACAGATGCCGCGCGCCTTCGGCAGCGGCCGATCCGATCAGCCCGGCGGTCAGGCCACCCATCCGGGCGGCGCGATTGGCGCGTCCTGTCGGAACAGCGCGCGCGCGGGGATCAGGGGTGTCGCTCATGCGTCACGAGGTAAGTGCCATGACCGCAAAGGCAACGTCGTTCAGGCCTGCTTTTCCTGCATGTCGCCGAAGATCTTCAGCACCAGACGACGCGGCATGAACGGGATGACCCAGTTGAGCAGGAAGCTCAGTTTGGCTTCGTTGATCGTGACCAGCGTGCCCTGCATCATTGCGTCATAGCCGTGTTTGGCCACCGACCTCGCCGTCGCGCCGCCTTGGCTGACGAGCTTGGTGCCTTCGAGATCTGCCACTTCCGCGAATTCGGTCTTCACGTAGCCCGGCGCGAGCACGGTGCAGGTGACACCTTTGTCCCGCATTTCGTGATCCACGGCTTGGCTGAACGAGTTGACGAAGGCTTTGGTGGCGAAATAGACAGCCTGATTGGGCCCGGGTGCGAAACCCGCAGTCGATCCGACATTCAGGATCTTACCTCCGCCTTTGGCCGCCATATCGCTGCCGAACCTATGCGTTAGCTCAACCAGTGCCTTCACGTTCAGGTCGATCATCGACAGCTCTTTCGCGAGATCGCGTTCAATATGCTTGCCGTGTCCGCCGAAGCCCGCGTTATTGATCAGAATATCCGGGGTGAGACCGGCGGATTTGACCGCCTCATAGAGTTTGGCGGGTCCGCCGTCAGATGCCAGGTCAGCGGTGATCACATGTGCGCTGATGCCGTGCTTGTCCTCCAGTTCGGATTTCAGTTTGTTCAACGCCTCTTCGCGGCGGGCGACGAGGATGACGTCGCCGCCTTTGGAGGCGTGATAGCGTGCAAGTTCTTCGCCGATACCGGATGAGGCACCGGTGATGAGGGCAAGTTTGCTCATTGGATTGAATCCTTCCAGAGGTCTATTCGGCGGCGTCGAGCTTGTCTTGTGTGCGCGTCTCGAAATCGGATGCGTCATGACGCTCGTGCAGCTGTTCGCTTGGATCGCCAGAGGCGCGGTTTACCATGCGGCCGCGTTTCACTGCATCGCGCGCGTCGATCATCTTGGCCCAGCGCGCAACGTTGGTATAGCTTCCGACGTCGAGGAAATCGGCGGCATTGTAGAGGCGGCCCAGAACAAGCCCGCCGTACCACGGCCAGATCGCCATGTCGGCGATCGTGTAATCAGGGCCGCTGATGAATTCGCTGTTGGCGAGTTGACGGTCCAGAACGTCGAGCTGCCGTTTGGTTTCCATCGCGAAGCGGTTGATCGGGTACTCCATCGGCTCTGGCGCATAGGCGTAGAAATGGCCGAAGCCGCCGCCGAGATACGGCGCGCTCCCCATCTGCCAGAAAAGCCAGCTGAGCATTTCGGCGCGGTTGTCCTGCGGCCCGAGGAACGCGTCGAACTTCTCGGCCAGATGCATGAGGATCGCGGCGGACTCGAAGACCCGGACGGGCGTGTCGCCGGTGTAGTCCATCAGCGCGGGGATCTTGGAGTTTGGGTTGATCTCGACAAAGCCCGACCCGAACTGGTCGCCGTCACCGATCTTGATGAGCCACGCGTCGTATTCGGCGTCGCTGTGGCCGGCTGCCAGCAGCTCTTCGAACATGATCGTGACCTTCTGCCCGTTCGGGGTTGCAAGGCTGTACAGCTGGAAGGGATGCTTGCCGCGCGGAAGGTCCTTGTCGTGGGTTGCGCCGGCAACGGGTCGGTTGGTGCTGGCGAACTTGCCGCCGTTTTCCTTGTCCCAGGTCCAGACTTTGGGGGGCGTGTAGGTATCGGTCATGGTGATGGTCCTGATCTGGTTTGGTTGCAGCTCAAGGTAAGACCCAAGGTCGAAAGTACCAGTGCGATGGCGCAGGTCGGATGTGCAACGTGGTCAGAGAACGCCGATTTCCGCCAGCTTTCCGGCCAGGTCCGGCGGCAGGGCGTCATCGTTTGCGCGCGCCTTTCCAAGGTCTGCCGGGGCATCTTCAGGTTTGAGATAGCGCCATCCCTGAAACGGACGTTTCGGTGCGACAGTCGTACGGATAAGCTCGGGGTCGAGGACAATGGCGCACCGGCGAATGCCGTCGTCGCCGATCACCTCTTCAAGGCTGAGAACGCGCTGGCGGGCCTGCAGAAAGCCTTTGACCACCCAGTAGATCGACCCGCCGTTGAGCAGTTCTGCCTCGCGCTTGGGCCACATGCGGGTCAGGTGGTAGTACTGGCCGCCGATCCGCTGCTTTGAGCGGTTGCGTTGCCAATCCTCGATCTGTTCGACGCTGTCCGAGCCGACAGAGAGTTTGATGAGGTGTATCGTGCCTGTCATGGTGTGTCCCCTTGGGAACGACATTAGACGGCTTCTACCCGGGTTCAAGGGAGGCACGGTCCGGTTTGGTTTTTCCCGGGCTTATCCACAGAGTCTTCCCCAAGGCGTACCGAATGTGGTAGTGTCGATGTCTCACAAAGCTAATTGTTGTTTCTCCCGGACACGGTATCTTGTCGGTCTGCCACACCAAGGGAATCGCTGCCAATGACACGTTTCACTGCTCCGATTGCGGAACAAATCTGGGACATGAAGTACCGGCTGAAAGAGGCGGATGGCACACCGCTGGATGTCTCCGTGGAAGACACGTGGCGGCGGATTGCGCGGTCTCTGGCCGAGGTGGAGAAAGAGCCCGAGGTCTGGGCGGATCGGTTCTATACGGCGCTTGAAGACTTCAAGTACCTGCCCGCGGGCCGGATCACGGCAGGCGCAGGCACAGCGCGGTCGGTGACGCTTTTCAACTGTTTTGTAATGGGCACGATTCCCGACAGCATGGGCGGCATTTTCGAGATGCTGAAGGAAGCCGCGCTGACGATGCAGCAGGGCGGGGGGATCGGCTACGATTTCTCGACCATCCGGCCCAAGGGCGCGGATGTGAAGGGCGTTGCGGCGGACGCGTCTGGACCCTTGTCTTTTATGGATGTGTGGGATGCCATGTGCCGCACGATCATGTCGGCAGGGTCGCGTCGCGGTGCCATGATGGCGACGATGCGCTGCGATCACCCGGATATCGAGGATTTCATCACAGCGAAATCCGACGCCGCCCGTCTGCGCATGTTCAACCTGTCGGTGCTGGTCACGGACGACTTCATGGAGGCTGTGAAGACGGACGGTTCGTGGGATCTGCAATTCGACGGGCAAATCTACCACACCGTTCAGGCGCGCGATCTGTGGAACAAAATCATGCGCGCGACCTACGATTATGCCGAACCGGGCGTGATCTTCATTGATCGGATCAACGCGGCCAACAACCTGAGCTATTGCGAGACGATCGCGGCGACGAATCCCTGCGGCGAACAGCCATTGCCACCCTATGGTGCGTGCCTTCTGGGATCGATCAACCTCGCGCGGTTGGTTTCCGATCCGTTCGAGGATGCCGCTGCACTCGACGAGGATGCGCTGCAGGAGTTGGTGGCGACTGCCGTGCGCATGATGGACAACGTGGTCGACGCGTCGAACTTTCCGCTGGCAGCGCAGGCGGCAGAGGCGCAGGCGAAACGGCGGATTGGCTTGGGTGTGACCGGCTTGGCGGATGCACTTTTGATGTTGGGACTGCGCTACGGCTCTGACGAGGCAGCGCGTCAGACGGAGGATTGGTTGCACGCCATCGCGCGCGCCGCATACCTCGCGTCGGTCGACCTGGCAAAAGAGAAGGGCGCCTTCCCTCTCTTTGATGCTGACGCATTTTTGGCCAGCGGCGCGATGCAGCATATGGACGCCGATGTGCGCGATGCGATCCGCGAACACGGCATTCGTAACGCGCTTTTGACGTCCATCGCGCCCACCGGGACAATCTCACTTTATGCGGGCAATGTCTCGTCCGGGATCGAGCCGGTGTTTGCCTACGCCTACACCCGCAAGGTGCTGCAGAAAGACGGGACCCGGACCGAGGAAGAGGTCGTGGATTACGCCGTCCAGATGTGGCGCGAGAAGTTCGGCGACCGTGAGTTGCCGGACTACTTCGTCAACGCCCAGACGTTGCAGCCGCTGGAGCATGTGAAGATGCAGGCGGCGGCGCAGA
Source organism: Marivita hallyeonensis (assembly GCF_900129875.1). GTDB lineage: Bacteria > Pseudomonadota > Alphaproteobacteria > Rhodobacterales > Rhodobacteraceae > Marivita > Marivita hallyeonensis. The sequence continues at coordinate 645,009 of NZ_FQXC01000001.1, forward strand.
AATGGGTGGATTCGTCGATTTCCAAAACGATCAACTGTCCCGAGGATATCAGCTTCGAAGCGTTCAAGGACGTCTACATGGAGGCGTTCGAAACGGGCTGTAAGGGCTGTACAACCTACCGCCCGAATGACGTGACGGGCTCGGTGCTGAGCGTGGCGGAGGAGAAGAAATCGGACGCACCCGAAGTGGTGACATCTTCGGAGGATGAGCCGCGCCAGCCGCATGGCGACGTGATCTACATGTCCGAACCTCTGGACCGGCCAAAGGCGCTGGAAGGGCAGACCTACAAGCTCAAGTGGCCGGACAGCGAGCACGCGATTTACCTCACGATCAACGACATCATCGTCGGCGGGCATCGTCGTCCGTTCGAGGTTTTCATCAACTCCAAGAACATGGAGCATTTCGCCTGGACCGTGGCGCTGACCCGTATGATTTCGGCGGTGTTCCGGCGCGGCGGGGACGTGTCCTTCGTGGTCGAGGAACTGAAAGCGGTATTCGATCCGCGTGGTGGAGCGTGGGTGCAGGGCAAGTACATTCCGTCGATCCTTGCCGCCATCGGCGGGGTGATCGAGCAACACTTGATCTCTATCGGGTTCCTCGAAGGCGAGGGCATGGGGCTCAAATCCGATCCGCAGGCGGCGGTGGTCAACTTGGGTGGGCCGCGCGGGCCTGCCTGTCCGTCCTGTGGGCAATACGACATGCGGATGATCGAAGGGTGTATGACCTGCGGGTCTTGTGGTCACAGCAAATGCGGATGATGCGGCGCGGATGACGGACGCTTTGGCAGAGGCGGTGCCGCAATCGGTCCGGACTTATCTCGATCGCGTGCAGCACATCCTCGACCAAGTCGCCTTGCGCGAGGACGGTGACGATCTGCTGGCGATCAAGCTCGCGCCAGACATGTTCGACACGGGGTTCAATTTCGCCATCGCGATCCAGTTCGCCGCGCGCGCCCTCTGTCCACCTGCCCGCATGGACGTGCCAGAGATCCCGGACACCTTTACCTGTGCGACTCTGCGCGTTTTCCAGCGAGTGGTCGCAGACCTGATCGCGCCGATCCGCGCGTCAGACCTGCGGCACGAGGTGACCCATGTGGCGGGTGAGGCGAAGCTAACACAGGATCCGGCCAGCTATGTCATGCTCTTCGCCCTGCCCAACATGATCTTCCATCTGAGCCTTGCCTATGCCGGACTGCGGCACGGTGGGATGCAGATCGGAAAGGCGGATTTCGACGGGCTGCACGTCTACTGACCGCCAAGACCTGAATTAGCCGAGGAAGACCTTGCCATCGGGGTACTTCACCCGCGCCTTTGATTTCTGCGCGAGGAAAAATCCCAGCGTCAGTGGCCCAAGCCGCCCGACGAACATGATCACCATGATGATCGCGCGTCCCACGCTGTCGAGCTCTCCGGTGGCACCCCGGGACAGTCCGACGGTGCCGAAGGCCGATGTCACCTCGAACAAGAGATCGAGGAAGTCGCCCGTGTAGGTGAGCGATGCGATGAAAAGGCCCATGAGGACGAGGAACAGGCTAAGCGACGTCAGTGCCAGAACCTTGATGATCTCTTCGATGCCAAGGCTGCGCCCGAAGATCGTCAGGCGGTCCTCGCGGCGGAAGAAGGCGAGCGTTGCGAGGCAGAGCACGATCAGCGTTGTGACCTTGATCCCACCCGCAGTGGAAGAGGGGCCGCCACCGACAAGCATCATCGTGATAGTCATCAATGTCGTGCTCGTCTCCATCTGGGCGTAGTCGAGCGTGTTGAAGCCGGCGGTGCGCGGTGTGACGGCCTGGAACCAGCTGGCCAGCAAGCGGTCTCCGGTGCTGTCTAGCGCCCCCAGCGTGCCGGGGTTGTTCCATTCCAAAGCGGCGACCATCACCCAGCCCCACACAATGAGCACGAGGCTGCCCGAGAGCATCAGTTTGCTGTGCAGCGACAGCGTTTGCCAGCGGCGTTTCTGGTAGAGATCGGCAAGGACGACGAACCCAAGCCCGCCAATCATGAAAAGCACGGTGATGGTGATGTTCACAATCGGATCGCCGACATAGCCGACGAGGCTGTCGCTGAAGAGAGAGAAGCCCGCATTGTTGAAGGCCGAGATCGCATGAAAGAGCGCTTGCCAGAACCCATGTGTCCAGCCGAACTCGGGTACGAAGACCGTCATGAGGAACGCTGTCCCGATGGCCTCGCAGATCAGGGCGACGATGATGACAAGGCGGACGAGCTGTCCGAGGTCGCGCAGGCTTGTCTGTCCCAATTCATCGCGCAGGACGAGCCTTTGCGGCAGGCCGAACTGCATGCCCAGCATGGACAATAGCAGGGCGGCGAAGGTCATCAGCCCAAGTCCCCCGATCTGGATCAGGAGGGCGATAACGATCTGACCGATCAACGTGTAGTCCGACCCTGTATCGACCACGATCAAGCCCGTCACCGTCACCGCAGAGGCGGCCGTGAACAGCGCATCTTCAAAGGTGACGTCGCCGGTATTGCTGAAGGGCAGGCGCAGGACGATAGCACCCAGCAGAATGAACACAGCGTATACCGTGGCGAGGACAGCTGGCGGGCTGAACCGGCGTCGCGACAGAGAAAGCTGGAAGTCGCTGATTGACTTCAACATCACAGACTTCCGGCGAAATCGCGCAATTCGGAGCGGCGGCCGAGCATCAGGATCAGGTCGTCTTTCTGTAATGTGCAGGCTTCCCCGTCACGCCCGATGAATTCGGTGCCGCGCATGACACCGAGGCAGCGCAGATCGTAGTCTTCGGCATAGGACAGGTCTGACAACTCTTTACCTTCGAGGCTCTCCGGAACGGTGAAGTTCACGATGTGGAGGCCATTTCCGAGACTGACGTAATCGCGGATCAGCGGGTTGTTCAGCATCTGGGCAACGTGCTGACCCACCTCTTTCTCGGCGCGGATCACCCGGTCGACGCCAAGCTTGCTGAGGATGCGGTGATGGTTCTTTGATCCCGCCTTGGCCCAGACCTTTTTCACGCCCACCGTCTTGAGGTTGATGGCCGCGAGGATGCTGGTCTCGATATTCGAACCGATGGCAACGAGGCCGACTTCGCACTGGTCGATCCCGGCTTCACGCATGGCGCCGTCATCACGCGCGTCGAAGATCAGCGCCTGGCTGAGGTGCTCGGAATGTGCGCCGACCTTGGCCTCGTCGATATCCACACCGATCACGTGGTTGCCGAAGCGTTCGAGTTCCTTGGCCACGACACTCCCGAAGGTGCTGAGGCCGATCACGGCAAAAGTGGCTTTCGTCATGTTGGATGGGCTTTCCGTACAGAAAAATATTTGACGTAAACGCCGGACACGTCGATTTGGTTTCAATTCATCCGGACATGTCTGTCGCTTTTGCCCCAGAGAGTTGTGCGTGTTGTGGCCACTTGTCCAGATGGAAGCATGCGCGCTTTGGAAATAAATTCTGGAATGCGTGGAAGCGACGAATGCGCAAAGCTGTCCATCGCGGGGACGTCGTTGTCCGGCGCCAAAAGTGCGGAACGCCATTGCTCCTTCGGCCTCGGGTCTTGCTCTCGTGGTTACGCAGAATTCTCCGAATCGTAATGTAAGATACATACCTTCAGACACGGCGCCTGAGCGGATTTGAGCCAAGAAATGGGCAGCGCAGTGGCCAGAAGCGCTTCATTTGCCTGAACTTTCTCGATTTCAGGCGATGCGGACGGTTTTCGTATCAGTGTCGTCTGCGTATACTCGGCTTCACGAACACGACGGGGATATGTGTTCCACAAGGGGATGCGAAATAATGATACGGTCGGAATTGATTCAAAAGATCGCTGATGACAACCCGCATTTGTACCAGCGCGATGTTGAGCGCATCGTGAACACCATTTTCGAAGAAATCATCAATGCGATGGCGCGCGGCGACCGGGTTGAGCTGCGCGGCTTCGGGGCGTTTTCCGTGAAGAAACGGGATGCGCGCATTGGCCGGAACCCTCGAACGGGTGAGGCTGTTGAAGTGGAAGAAAAGCACGTGCCGTTTTTCAAAACCGGCAAGTTGCTTCGAGACAGGTTGAACGGAAAGTAAGGGTCTGATGCGATACATTCGCTATGCGTTTCTTGCGGTGCTCGCCATCGCTTTGTTGTCGGTGGCCTTGGCCAATCGCGGGATGGTGACGTTGCAGCTGCTGCCCTCGGGTTTGTCCGAGATGGCCGGAATGAACCGATCGATCGAACTGCCGCTTTTCATCGTGATCTTTGGCGGAATCATCGCGGGTCTGCTGATCGGTTTTGTCTGGGAATGGCTACGTGAGCACAAGCATCGCGCCGCTGCCGCTCAGCGCGGGGCCGAGGTCAAGAAGCTCGAACGCGAATTGCGCCGTACCAAGGCCGAGCGCGACAAGGACAAGGACGAAGTGCTGGCGCTGCTTGACGAGGCCAGCTAGACCCGTCCCATGACGCCGGGAATTCGAACCAAGATATGCGGGCTGACCCGTTCCGAAGACGTGCTTGCTGCGGCAGACGCCGGGGCGGCCTATGTGGGGTTCGTTTTTTTTCCGAAAAGCCCGCGCAACCTGACCGTCGAAATGGCTCATGCGCTTGCCATCGAAGTTCCGGCCGGAATCGCCAAGGTCGCGCTTGTCGTGGACGCCGATGACGGGCTGTTGTCACAGATCACCGACACGGTTCCGATCGACATGCTTCAACTGCATGGGAGCGAAAGCCCGGAACGCGTCTCTGATGTGCGATCGCGGTTCGGCTTGCCGGTGATGAAGGCGGTGGGTGTTGCCGAGGCGGAGGATGTGGCGGCGCTGGATGTCTATTCCGAGGTGGCCGATCAGATCCTTGTCGATGCCAAGCCGCCGAAAAATGCAAACCTTCCCGGTGGAAACGGTGTTGCCTTTGACTGGCGGCTTATATCGGCGCGGCGGTGGTCAAAGCCGTGGATGCTGGCCGGTGGTTTGACGCCAGAAAACGTGGCCGAAGCTCTTGCACTGACGGGCGCGCGGCAGGTCGATGTGTCGTCTGGCGTGGAGGCCGCGCCGGGCCAAAAGGATGCAGAGAAAATCCGAAACTTCATCGCCGCCACACGGATGCCGTCACTGGCCTGACAGAGCGAGTGAGAAGTCACCGAACGCCGGATCCAACCGCATCCGCAACGGTTCCGAAGCCGTCTCTCGCCAGTAGCGCGTCGAGGCCACGCGCAATCTCGGGGATCAAACCCAGACCGCGATAGACCAGCGCCGAGTAAAGCTGCACAGCCGACGCGCCAGAGCGGATCTTTTCGTAAGCGTCTTCTGCAGAGGCCACGCCGCCGACGCCGATGATCGGTAGCTTTCCCTCTGTGTGTTGGTAGAGCTCCCGCAGGACGCGCGTCGATTTCTCGAACAAAGGTCTTCCGGAGAGACCGCCGGTTTCGCTTGCAAAGCGTGATGTCAGACCGTCCCGGTCGAGCGTGGTATTCGTGGCGATCAGCCCGTCGATCCCGGACGACACAGCAACATCTGCCACATCTGCAATCTCGGCGTCCGACAAGTCAGGCGCGATCTTGAGAAATATCGGGATCGGCCGCGCTAGGCCCGCCCGACTATTCATGACGCCCGCCAGCAATGCCGCCAGGGCGTCTTTGCCCTGCAGGTCCCGCAGCTTTTCGGTGTTGGGCGAACTGACGTTGACCGTGGCGAAATCGATGTATGCATCGCAGGTCTCAAGCACCGTTGCGAAATCCTGAGCCCGGTTTTCGCTGTCTTTGTTCGCGCCGAGGTTCAGACCAATTACGGCGTCGCGCGGACGGTTTTGCAGTCGCTGCGCAATCGCGTGCATACCGTCGTTGTTGAAACCAAAGCGGTTGATGACCGCATTGTCCTCGGCCAACCGAAAGAGACGCGGTTTCGGGTTGCCTGGCTGCGGGCGCGGTGTTGCAGCGCCGACCTCGATAAAGCCAAACCCGGCGCGTGACAGCGGGCGCAGCGCCTCGGCGTTTTTGTCGAACCCGGCCGCTAGACCGATGGGATTGGGCAGGGACAATCCAGCAAGCGTCGTGTGCAAGCGCGGACTGGTGACGGTCCCGGTTGTCGGTGCCAGACCGAATTGAAGAGCTCTCAGCGCCAGCCCATGTGCCGTTTCCGGATCAAACCTGTGCAACAGGCGCAACCCGAGCGTTTCGAGCGCGGTCATTCGGAAATGCCCCCGCGCTCCTGTCTCTCACTGCGTGGCAGGCAAGAAAGTCCCACGGCGGCTTTGCGAAAGACTGGGTCGGTTCCTATCGCCAGAAACGCGGGGGCGTGAGCGCCCGACAGGTTCTTGAACGCCTCGGACTGGGTGCGTGTTGGATCGACATGCGTCATACAACGTCTTCCGGGAACACATGTTGCCCACCCGACAGCGGCAAAGGTTTCGCCCAAACCATCTCGGACAGCCTCAACGGACCGTACAGATGGGGGAACAACGCGCCGCCCCGCGACGGTTCCCACCGAAGGTCTCCGGTCATCGTTTCTTCGTCATAAGCCAGCACCATCAGACCGTTGGTTCCGGTAAAATGCTTGGCTGCGGTTTCGCGAACCTGCGCGGCGGTGGAGAAGTGGACATAGCCGTCAGCGACGTCAACCGGCGCACCGGGCGTCTCGCCCGCCGCTTGCAGGGCAGCCCACTCATCGGCGCGAAGAATTTTGTAGATCATGCCTGCGCGTGTGCCGTTCTCTTCAGCTGACGTCAAGTCGCGGGGCGTCAGACTGCAATCTCTTTTGACTCCCTTCGCGCCGCATTGCACGATTGGCCCATAACAATATTCGACAGAGAGGACTCCCATGTCTTACCGACTTCTTACCAGCGCTGCGGCTCTCGCGCTGACAGCTACGGTGGCGCAGGCCGAATTTTCGCTGCACATCGTTCATATCAACGACCTGCACAGCCGTATCGAACCGATCAGCCGTTTCAACTCAACCTGTTCGAGCGAAGACAACGCTGAAGGCAAATGCTTCGGCGGCGTCGCGCGCGTGAAGACGATGATCGACCAGCTGCGCTCTGAACTCGACGGCGAGAACTACCTCGTCATCGACGCAGGCGACCAGTTCCAGGGATCGCTGTTCTTCATGACCTATTCGGGCGCCGTGGCGGCCGAGATGATGAACGAGATCGGCTTCGACCTGATGGCTGTGGGCAACCACGAATTCAACCTTGGCGACGGTGCCTTGGCGGCATTTATCGACACGGTGAACCACCCGGTTGTGTCCGGAAACCTGAACGTAAGCGGCTCGAACGAGCTGGCGAGCAAGGTCGGCGATACGCTCATCCTTGAACGCGGCGGCGAACGCATTGGCATCGTCTCGGCCTTGGCGACTGACACGCGCGAGCTGTCGTCGCCATCCGAGGCGATTGTCTTCAACGACGAGATCGAGGCGCTGCGCGAGGACGTGGCCGCGCTGCAGGCAGACGGCGTCGACAAGATCATCGCCGTGACCCATGTGGGCTACAATCTGGACCAGCGCATCGCGGCAGAGGTCGAGGGCATCGACGCGGTGATCGGCGGGCACAGCCATACGTACCTGTCGTCATCCGACCCGGACCGGGCCGGGCCGTACCCGACGATGGTCAGTCAGGGCGATGCGCTTGTGCCGGTGGTGCAGGCAGGCGCGTTTTCGAAATATGTGGGACATCTCGAACTGACCTTCGACGACGCTGGCAACGTGACCTACGCCGAGGGCGACACGATCCTGCTCGATGCCTCCGTGGCCGAGGATGAGGCCATCGTTGCGCGCGTGGCCGAGCTTGGTGCGCCGATCGAGGAAATGAAAAACCGCATCGTCGCCGAGGCCGCCGAGATGATCGAAGGCGACCGGTCTGTCTGCCGTGCCGTCGAATGCCCGATGGGCAATCTGGTGGCCGATGCCATGCTGGACCGTGTCGCCGATCAGGGCGTGGAGATTGCGATCCAGAATGGGGGCGGTCTGCGCGCGTCCATTGATGCGGGCGAAATCTCGATGGGTGAAGTGCTGACTGTTCTGCCCTTCCAGAACACGCTGTCGACCTTCCAGGTCACCGGTGAGACGATCCTCGCCGCACTTGAGAACGGTGTGAGCCAGGTCGAAGATGGCGCAGGCCGCTTTCCACAGGTTGCGGGCATGAGCTTTAATGCGGATCTGAGCGCAGAACCCGGCAGTCGCATCTCTGATGTCATGGTGGGGGGCGAACCGCTTGATTTGGAGCGGACCTACAGCCTCGTATCGAACAACTTCGTGCGCAATGGCGGCGATGGTTATTCGATGTTCCGTGATGCGATGAACGCCTACGACTTCGGCCCCGATCTGGCGGACGTGACGGCGGAATACCTTGCGGCAAACGCGCCGTACCAGCCTTATACCGATGGCCGGATAACGGTGAACCAATAATCCGTGGTCAAGGCCGGGCGACGGTCCGGCCTACCTTCCCTTTGCCCACCGCAAAGCCACTTCTTCGACCCGCGCGCCAAACCGGCGCGCGGTTTCCACGTCGGGCGGATCGATCAAGAGAGATTTTTCACGCGACGAGGTCGCCATCAGCCCCAGCCATCCTCCATCCCGATTGATACCCGGCTTGCTCTCGTCCACCTGGGCCCCGATCTCGCTTTGACCCACCCAGATCATTCCCATCTGCGCCGCATAAATCGCCACACGCGTGAGCGCAGACAACTTGTCACCCAAGCCGTAGGCCCCAATCGTAAACCCGCCAGCGAGATTGTTCTGCCAGTCCTGCGTCACCCAGCGCTCCGCGGCGTCTTCCAGAAACAGATCGGATTGCGCCGCCGTGGACCCCTTATAGGTTGGCGCGCCAAAGAGGATCGCCTCGGCAGCGTCCAGCGAAGCCCAATCGGTGTCCGACATCGTTCGAATGTCGATCAACCGCGCCTGACCGTCGGTAATGCCTTCGGCAATCGCCGCAGCAAGACGTGCCGTGTGTCCGGCGCCAGTGAAATAGGCAAGACAAATCAAAGCGCTCATGCCATCAACCTGCGGTCCCGGTCCCTGAAAGGCAAGACGCTTGCGGGCGCGTACAGGCCCGTTACTCTGACGCCATGTGCGGACGATTTGCCCTGACCCTTCCACCGGACGCGATGGCGCAGCTTTTTGCGGCGGTGCCGTCGAACGATCTGCCTGCGGTTCCGAACTTCAACATCTGCCCGACAAACCAGGTTCACGCGGTGCACGTGCTGGACGGGCAACGTCGGCTCGTTGCCATGCGATGGGGCTTCCTGCCGCATTGGTATAAGGCAGAGAATGGCGGGCCACTCTTGATCAATGCGCGCGCTGAAACGATTGCGGAGAAGCCTGCCTTCAAGGCGGCCTGTCGGGAGCGACGCTGCCTAATCCCTGCGACGGGGTTCTACGAATGGACCAAGGATGCCGAGGGCAATCGCCTCCCGTGGTACATCCATCCGGCCAAGGAAGACACCTTTGCCTTCGCCGCGGTTTGGCAAGACTGGGAACGTGATGGCGTCGCGCATCGGACCTGTGTGATTGTCACCTGCGCGGCCAATGAGGCCATGTCGACCATCCATCACCGCCAACCGGTGACACTGGCTGAGAAAGACTGGGCGCTCTGGCTGGGTGAAGAGGGGCACGGAGCCGCGAAACTGATGACCGCCGCGCCCGAAGACGCGTTGGTGTTTCATCGGGTCGACCCGAGGGTCAACTCCAACCGCGCTTCTGGCCCGGAGCTGATCACACCCATCGCCGCCTGACCGGTCTTCCCCGCGCGCGGACTTGGCGCTAGACCAAGAACAGCACGCGCGGAGGATCCCCATGAGCACACCCCAGATCGACGCCACCATCGCCGCCTTGCGCGAGTTGCTCGGTGACCGATTGTCAACGGGCGACAGCGTGCTTGACCAGCACAGCCATGACGAGGCCTATACGACACCTGCACGCCCGGATGCGGTGGCATTCCCGGAAACGACCGAAGAAGTGTCCGCCATCCTGCGCACCTGCGCACAGCACAAATGCCCGGTCATCCCCTACGGTATCGGGTCCTCGCTCGAAGGCCATGTGGTTCCGCTGCATGGCGGCATCACCATCGACACATCCCGCATGAACACCGTGCTCGAGATCCACGAGAGCGACCTTGATGCGGTGGTCGAACCGGGTGTGACGCGGACTCAGCTGAATGACGCCTTGCGCGCCACTGGTCTGATGTTCACCGTCGACCCGGGGGCCGACGCCACGCTGGGCGGCATGGCGGCGACGCGCGCCTCGGGCACCAACACGGTGCGATACGGGACGATGGCGGACAACGTTCTGGCGCTGGAGGTGGTGCTGCCCGATGGCCAGATCATCCACACCGGCAGCCGCGCGCGGAAGTCCTCCACCGGCTATGACCTGACCCATCTCTTCGTCGGCTCCGAAGGCACGCTGGGGATCATCACGAAGCTCACGGTCAAGCTTTACGGCCAGCCCGAGAAAATCGCCGCTGCCACTTGCGCCTTCCCGGATATCGCCTCCGCCGTCGATACGGTGATCCTCGCCATCCAGATGGGTCTGCCGATGGCGCGGATTGAGCTCTTGGACGAGGTGCAGATGCGCGGCATGAACATCTACAACCCTGACCTGCAACTGCCCGAGGCACCGCATCTTTTCCTCGAATTCCACGGCACTGAGGCGGGCGTGGAAGAGCAGGTCGAAAGCTTTGGCGAGATTGCGCGCGAGCATGGTGGTTCAGACTTCCAGTGGGCCACTCGGACAGAAGATCGCAACCGGCTCTGGCAAGCGCGCCACAACGCGTACTATGCGGGCAAGGCACTGCGGAAAGGGTGCGAAGGCGTGGTCACCGATTGCTGCGTGCCGATCTCGGCCTTGGCGGACTGCATTGCGGAAACCAAGGGTTTGATCGCCGCCTCCGGCCTCATAGCGCCATTGGTTGGCCATGTGGGTGACGGCAATTTCCATCTGCTTATCCTGATCGATCCGGCGGACCCGTCAGAAGCCGAGCGTGCCAAAGCTCTGGCAGCAGAGGTCAACGAGTTGTCCCTCAAGTTCGGCGGCACGGTCAGCGGCGAGCACGGCGTGGGCCTTGGCAAACGCAAGTACCTCCCACAGGAACACGGCGCCGCTTACGCGCTGATGGGCACACTCAAGAAGGCCATCGATCCCGACAACATCATGAACCCAGGGAAGCTGGTGACGCTGAACTGAGGGTTGACGCAATTCTGGGCATCCCCGGAACAGCCCTACGTCAACTTTGGCAACGGTATTCAAGGGGTGAAAGGTCCACGATTACTTCGCAAAGTTGTGTCGGCATCGAGCCTCAAAAAGTTGGGACCGATACGTAAAGAAATTACGTTTGAAAGATGAATGGTCAGTCTTCTAAGACTTTTTCTTTCGATATCTCAGATGACCCACCCGCTTAACGGTCCAAGCGGCGATTAGGACCTGATTGATCTCTTTCGGTGCCGCCGCGTAATAAAGCTGCACGCTTCGCGAGTTAGATAAAACGTAAGGTTGCGACTGGGTAGCAACTTCCTGTTCTATCCTGCGATCCGGTTCACGGTTCGAGGATCGAGTTTTCTATAGTTTTACAATGCATTGCGCTGTGGAGAGCTTTTTGACACGCCACCGTGTAAACGACACCGCGCTGTTTATTGGAAGACGCGAATATTGGACTGACGCCGGACAAAGCCGTGAAGCACATTTCTTTTACGAGCTGTTCAGGCGTTTTTGCCAGCTGCGAGCAACACTTGTACTGTTTGGTCTTGCCCCAAAAAACAACGTTCACCAAGTAAAGCAGTATCTCAAGGGCACCGCGCTACGATCATGCGGACGTTACTTGCGATATTTTCCTTTTGTGACACCTACATAAAAAGTATCGCGTCACCATAGACTTTTCCAAAATTCAAAACAGAGAAGACGGGACGATGATCGAGGCTTCTGAGGTTGAGCGCTTTTTCACGCGGTCTGATGGGTCGTATTTGTTTGCGCGATGGGGGCGGCCGATTGCGCCGATCGTGTTCGGGGTGGAAGACAGCACCCTGTCGGTGGTGAAGGGCGCGTTCGAAGCCGTTTGCGCGATGGTCGGGCATCAGATGGCCGAGACGGACCCGGAATTGGGGGCCAACGTCATGGTGTTCTTCTTCCGGGAGTGGTCCGAGCTTCTGGACGTGCCGGATCTGGACCGGTTGATCGATGGGTTGGCGCCTCTGGTGGCCCGGCTCTCTGAGGCGGAGGCGAACCAGTACCGTGTGTTCCGGTTCGACGAGGCAGGTGCGATCAAGGCCTGTTTCGTGTTTCTGCGCATGGATGATGTCTTGTCTGCGATTCCGGCGGAGACACTTGCCTTGAGCCAGGTGGTGCAATCGATGGTGCTTTGGTCGGACACAGCCTTCACCGATCAGTCACCCTTGGGACAGCTTGATGACGGGCGTGTCGTGTTGCGGCCGGAGATCGGGGCGCTCATGCGCGCGGCTTATGATCCGGTGATGCCCGCCATGGACACCGATCCAAGCCATGCCCTGCGGGTGGCGGCGCGGATGAAGGTGGCACGGGGGAATTGAGTCATGGTGCATGAGTTTCCGGTGCGGGTGTATTACGAAGACACCGATATGGGCGGGATTGTGTATTACGCCAATTACTTGCGCTTCATCGAGAGGGCACGGTCCGATTGGGTGCGGTCGCTCGGCATCGATCAGAATGCCATGCGCGAGCAGGACGGTGTGGTGTTCGTGGTGCGTCGGGTGGAGGCAGACTATTTGCAGCCCGCGAAATTCGATGACGCCCTTCTGGTTCGGACAGCCGTCAAGGCCGTGACCGGCGTGCGCCTGATCATGACACAGGAGGTGCTGCGCGACGAGACCGTTCTGTTTCAGGCCGAAGTCACGATTGTTTGCATTGGCGAAGGCGGTGCGCCCGCGCGGCTTCCGGCGAATATCCGCCGTCAGATGCATTGAGCTGCGGCCATTGATGCGTTCTGACGCCATTGTGTTGGCGTTTCCCCTCACGTTGGGCTATTGAGGGTGATAATCAGAGCCCGAGAAACAGGGCCAACCGGCTAAAGAGCAGGCAGATGGAAGCAGAGACACTTGCGTTGGCGCAGGAGATTGATTTCTCCATGTGGGGGCTTTTTGCGCGTGCCACCCTGACCGTTAAAATCGTCATGATCCTCTTGGTGATCGCGTCCTTCTGGGCCTGGGCGATCATCATCGAAAAGCTGATGGCGTATCGGAAAGCCCGCGCCGAGGCTGCAGAGTTCGACCGGTCCTTCTGGTCGGGCGAGCCGCTGGACGAGCTGTTCGACCAGATCGGGCCAGAGCCGGAAGGCCGCGCGAAGAAGGTATTCGCCGCTGGTATGACCGAGTGGCGGCGGTCGCATCGGGACGATGGCGGGCTGATTGCCGGGGCGCATGCGCGGATCGACCGGTCGATGGACGTTGCGATTCAGAAAGAGGCGGAGGACCTGCAGAAGAACCTTGCGGTTCTGGCGACAGTCGGGTCGGTGGCTCCGTTTGTCGGGCTGTTCGGCACCGTTTGGGGGATCATGCACGCCTTTGTCGAAATCGCGCAGCAGCAGAACACGTCGCTGGTCGTCGTGGCACCGGGGATCGCGGAAGCGCTTCTTGCGACCGGTCTCGGCCTTTTGGCCGCCATTCCGGCGGTGGTGTTCTACAACAAGCTTTCCGCAGACAGTGATCGCATCCTTGCCGGGTACGAATCCTTTGCCGACGAATTTTCGACCATTCTCAGTCGCCAGTTGGACAGCTGAGCCATGGGCGGAGGTGTGGTCAGGCAGAACGGAGGGGGCGGACGCAGGCGGCGCAAGGGCCGCGCCGTGCCGATGTCCGAGATCAATGTCACGCCCTTTGTGGACGTGATGATGGTGCTGCTCATCATCTTCATGGTGGCGGCTCCTCTCTTGACCGTTGGTGTGCCGGTGGAACTGCCAAAGACGGCGGCCTCTGCCCTGCCATCTGAAACAGAAGAGCCCCTGACGGTGACCATCTCCGCTGACGGCGTCGTTTCGATCCAGAACACCGAAGTGCCGCGCGCAGATCTGGTGCCGCGCCTGCGCGCGATTGCAGCAGAGCGGTCGGACGACCGGGTGTTCCTGCGGGCCGACGGCGCGGTGACCTATGACGTGGTGGCGCAAGTGATGGGTGCGTTGAACGCCGGCGGGTTCTCTTCGATCGGTCTGGTGACGGATATCGGCGGCCCGACGCTTGACGGGTCGGATGGCTGAGGCGCGGGGTGCATACGGGCCATTATATCTCGGGCGCGGCACATGGGCTTCTGATCCTCTGGGCCCTGTTCGGTGGCATGTTCCGCGGCGATCCGCCGGAGATGGAAGTGGCTGATGTATCGGTCATCTCTGAGGCGCAGTTCGCTGCAATGATGCAGCCGCAACTGGCGCCCCCGACCGTGGACGAACCGGCAGCTCTGCCGCAGCCAGAGCCGGAAACGGCGCTTCCAGACACCCCTGTCGAGGACACCCAGCCGGTCACTCAGCCCGAACCCGCAGAACCTGAGGTGGTGGAGCCGGACCCAGTGCCTGAACCGGTGTTGCCGGAGCCGGAACCGCAAGTGGCTGACGATTTGCCGCAACCCCCGACGCCGGAAGCGGTGCCGGACGTTCAAGCGCCGGACGTGGCGCTGCGGCCGACACCAAGACCGGCGCCGCGAGTCGCACCCGAAGCGGTGCCCGAGCCCGCGCCCGAAGCGGATGTCGCGCCCGAGGTTCAGGACACGGTGGAGCAATCCGACACGGCTGAACCGTCCGAGGCGGAGGAACAGCAGGCCACGGCACCGGAGGCGGCAACGACAGAGATTGTGACCGAAGCGGAAGAGCCCGCGCGGGCACCGACGGCGTCGGTGCGTCCTCAGGTGCGCCCGAACCGACCTCCGCAGACGCAGACGCAGACTGCTGCTGCGCCCGCAGCGCCACCTGAGCCCGAGCCGGAGGCCGACGCAGCCGCCGCGGATGCAACCGCGGCAGCCATCGCCGGTGCGCTGGAAGAGGCGCTTTCTGGCGCCACGACGGGCAGTGCCGAAGGACCGCCGCTCACTCAAGGGGAACGGGACGGGTTTCGCATCGCGGTTCAGGATTGCTGGGTGGTCGATGTCGGCTCGCAGGCGGCCAATGTAACTGTGACGGTCGGTTTCGACATGGATCGTGACGGTCGGGTCGTGGGGTCTTCCTTACGCATGTTGGCCGCGGAAGGCGGCAGCGGCACGGCGGTAGAGACCGCTTTTCAGGCAGCGCGCCGCGCAATTCTGCGCTGTCAGGGGGATGGCTATTCGCTTCCCGTTGAAAAATATGATCAGTGGAGAAACGTCGAGATGACGTTCAATCCGGAGAGTATGAGGGTCCGATGAAACAGGTCTTCGCAGCGTTACTGAGTGGTTTGGCTTTCGCTTTGATGGTGCCCGGCGTCGCTTTGGCACAGGACGGGCCGCTCAGGATCGAGATCACCGAAGGTGTGATCGAGCCCTTGCCCTATGCCGTGCCGGACTTCGTGGCCGAAAGCGCGGGCGCGCAGCAGCTTGCGCAGCAGATCGCGCGCGTGGTGGCGGATGACCTGACGGGCACGGGCCTGTTTCGCGAAGTGCCGCGCGAGGCGCATATCAGCCAGATCACCAGTTTCGGCAGTCCGGTGCAATTCGCGGACTGGAAAGCCATCAACGCACAGGCTCTGGTCACCGGGGCCGTGAGCGAAGAGGGCGGGCGCGTGGTTGTGAAATTCCGCGTCTGGGACGTGTTCGCGGGCACCGAACTCGGCCAAGGCATGCAGTTCGCCGGGACGCCGGAGGGTTGGCGGCGCATGGCGCACAAGGTCGCCGATCAGGTCTATAGCCGCATCACCGGCGAGAGCGGGTATTTCGACAGCCGGGTGGTGTTCGTGTCGGAAAGCGGGCCCAAGGATCAGCGCGCGAAACGGCTCGCCGTGATGGATTACGATGGTGCGAATGTGCAGTACCTTACCGGTAGCAACGCGCTTGTTCTTGCTCCGCGGTTTTCCGAAGATGGTCAGCGGGTGCTGTATACCAGCTATGAAACGGGCATGCCGCGTGTTCATGTGCTTGAGGTCGGGACGGTGCAAAGCCGCATCCTGCAGGGGCAGGACGGTGTCATGAGCTTTGCGCCCCGCTTTGCGCCGAACGGCCAGACAGTGGTGTATTCGCTGACCCAGGGGTCGAACACCGACATCTGGGCAATGGACATCGCAAGTGGTGGCACCCGGCAGCTGACCAGTGCGCCGTCGATCGAGACCGCGCCAAGCTATTCGCCCGACGGCAGCCAGATCGTCTTTGAAAGTGACCGCTCCGGGACGCAGCAGCTTTACGTAATGTCGGCCTCTGGCGGTGAGGCCCGCAGGATCAGCTTTGGTCAGGGGCGGTATTCGACGCCGGTCTGGTCGCCGCGTGGAGACATGATCGCCTTCACGAAGCAGAACGCCGGACGCTTCCACATCGGTGTGATGCGCACCGATGGCTCGGAAGAGCGGTTGCTGACCGCGTCGTTTCTCGATGAAGGCCCGACATGGGCGCCCAATGGCCGGGTTATCATGTTCGCCCGCGAAACGCAGGGCGCGCAGGGGTCGTCATCGCTTTACACGGTCGATATCTCGGGCCGTAACCTGAAACGGGTGCGCACGCCCGAAGGGGCATCGGATCCAAGTTGGGGGCCGCTCCAGTGATCTCCGGGCTTTCACCAGAATTTAATTTTGAGCGCTCAGAATTTTCGTACGAAAATTCTGGGACACAGTCCGCCTCTAGGCGCAGGACACAGGCTGTGGTATTTTCGGATTAACCAAGAAAAAAGAGCAGGACATCCCATGCGACTTATCGCGAAACTCACCGTGCTGGTGGCCGTGCTGGCCCTATCGGCGTGTACCAATCCGAACCGCTTCGACAACGAACCGGTCGACCTGAACGCGGCCACAGGACAAGCTGGCGGCATCGTTCCGGGCAGCGTGAATGACCCAAGCTCACCGGCCTATTTCCAGCAGACGGTGGGCGACCGCGTCCTGTTTGCCGTCGATCAATCGACGCTCAGCCCCGAGGCGCGCGCGACACTGGACGGCCAGGTGCAGTGGCTGATGACCAATACCGACTACAACGCGGTCATCGAAGGTCATGCCGACGAACAGGGCACCCGCGCTTACAACCTCGCCTTGGGCGCGCGCCGCGCCAATGCGGTGATGGAGTATCTGGTTGCGCAAGGCATCCCGGCCAACCGTCTGCGCTTTGTGAGCTATGGTAAGGAACGCCCGATCGAGATCTGTTCCGAGGAATCGTGCTATGCCAAGAACCGGCGCGCGGTGACGATCATCTCGGCCGGACTGACAAGCTGACGGAGACGGGAATGCGCCTGGGGGCATGGGTACTGAGTGGAACGTTGTTGCTTGCGCCTTTGGGTGTTCAGGCGTCGGAGACGTTGGCGGACATCCGGCAGGACATGTCAGTGCTGTTTGTCGAGTTGCAGAAGCTCAAGCGTGAGTTGAGCACGACTGGGCCAAGCACGGTCGCCTTGCCCGCTGGGGCTTTGGACCGGATCAATGCAATCGAGGCCGAGCTTCAGCGGTTGACGGCCAAGACCGAGGAACTCGATTTCCGTGTCGGTCAGGTGGCCGAGGACGGGGCACGTCGGCTCGGTGATCTGGAGTTTCGCCTGTGCGAACTGGAAGCCGATTGCGACCTCGGGTCGCTCGGTCGTGTTCCGACGCTTGGCGGAGAAGCCGAGACATCGGCTCCGGTTGCACAGCCTGTGCCGCAAACGCCGGGAACAGAGTTGGCGGTTGGTGAAGAAACGGACTTTCGGCGAGCCGGGGAGGCGCTCGCCCAGGGTGACTTTCAATCCGCCGCAGATCAGTTTGCGACCTTCCGCCAGACCTATCCGGGCGGACCGCTAGAAGCCCAGGCCCTTGTTGCCGAAGGTCGTGCGCTGGAAGGTCTTGGCAATCTCAGAGATGCGGCGCGGCGGTATCTGGACGCCTATGCGGGCTATCCCGACGACGCGGCGGGGCCCGAAGCGTTGTGGCGTCTTGGCGCGGCCCTTGGGGATCTCGGAAACGTTGCGGAAGCCTGTGTGACGCTGTCGGAAGTCGCCGGTCGGTACCCGGGCAGCACCGCCATTGCCGAAGCCGAGGCGCAGAAGGCGCGGTTCGGCTGCCAGTGACGGACGCGCCGCTCGACCAGCGGTTTGCGGACGCGATGGGCCAGTTGCTTGGCCCGGATTTTCCTTCTGAAATTGGATTGGCCGTCTCCGGCGGCGGGGACAGTATGGCGATGCTCGCCCTCTGCCATAATTGGACGCGGGTCTACGGTGTCCGCTTATGGGTCGTGACCATCGATCACGGTTTGCGCCCCGAGAGTGCAGATGAGGCGCGCATGGTTGCCGAAGAGTGCGCTGCTCTGGGTTGGCCGCACGCAACCGTGCGGTGGGACTGGGATGGAACGGGCAACGTCATGGACGCCGCGCGGCGGGCGCGTTTGGAGTTGATCAATCGATGGCGCGGCACACTCCGGTACGTGCTGATGGCGCACACGCAGGATGATGTGGCAGAGACGTTTCTGATGCGTCTGTCCCGCGGATCGGGTGTGCGCGGTTTGAGCGCGATGGCAGCGAAACGGGACGTGGGGTCTTCGCCGTCCAAGGATCTGGAGGCGGAGGAATATGTCGGAGACATCCCCAAGCAGTGGGAGATCGCAAAAGGCGGCCCCGGCAGGTCAGGTACGTTCCAGATTGTTCGACCGTGTCTCGGCATGTCGCGCGCGGAGTTGCGGCATTACCTGAAGACGCTCAAGGGCCGATGGGTCGACGACCCCAGCAACGAGAACGACGCATATCTGCGCGCGCGGATGCGAAAGTTGCTGCCTGATCTGGCGGAGGTGGGCTTGGATATCTCGACACTCTCGGAAACGGCGCACCGTTTGGCTCGCGCGGACACGGCTCTGCGCGCGCGCGCTTGTCAGGTCTGGAAAAGGATCGGGTCGGAAGGTCGGGTTGGCAGCGAACCTACCGGGGAGCTTCTTTTCGATCGGGACGGGTTCGACCGCCTTGAGCGGGACACGCAGATGCGGCTCTTGGCCGACGCGCTGCGTTACACTTCGTCCCAGACCTATGCCCCGCGCGAAGATGCGTTGGAAGCCCTGCTTGACCGCATCCTCGGGGGCGGAGGTGGCACGTTACACGGCTGCGAGGTCCGCATGGAGCGGGATCAGTTGCGCGTGTTTCGCGAGTACAACGCTGTCGCGGGTCTGGAGACGGAGTTGACATCCGTGGATGGTCGGATGCGACTTTGGGATGGGCGGTGGCGGGTCACGGACCTTGGCCAAACCGGCACGCGTATCCGGGCGCTTGGACCGGACGGGTGGGCGCAGATTGCAGAAAAGCGCGGGGACAGCCCGCCATTTCACAGCGCGCGCTCTTTGCCGAGTTTCTGGAGAGACGACCAGCTTGTTGCATGCACTCCGCTGGGTTTTGGCAACAATGCCCATACCCGGCTATGGCCGATGGGCCGAGAGATGTTCAATTTCGCCGCATTTCTGCTTTCGCATTGAACCCGGGCCTTGCTTGTCTATGTTATAGGCCAAGAGGCACGCGCGCTGTCCGCGCGGCCGTTTTCAGGAGAAATTTCCTTGGGCAACGCACGAAACATCGCCTTCTGGGTCGTTCTGTTCCTGTTGATCCTGGCGCTTTTCAACATCTTTTCTGGCGGCGGCAACACGCTCCAGAGCCGCGAAATCAGTTACTCTGATTTTGTGTCGGCAGTTCAGGATGACACGGTCAGTTCCGTGACACTGGATGGCGAACAGGTCAGGTTCCGCAGCACGGATGGTCAAGACTACATCGCCATCAAACCGGAAGACGCCACCGTCACCGATCTTTTGATCGAAAACGATGTGCCGATCCGGGCCGAGCAGCAACAGCAATCGGGCTTTCAGTCTTTCCTGCTGAGCCTCCTGCCGTTCCTGCTTTTGATCGGTGTCTGGATCTACTTCATGAACCGGATGCAGGGCGGGGGCCGCGGTGGCGCGATGGGTTTCGGCAAATCGAAAGCCAAGCTGCTGACCGAAAAGCACGGGCGCGTCACGTTTGACGATGTGGCCGGTATCGACGAAGCCAAGGAAGAGCTCGAAGAGATCGTCGAGTTTCTGCGCAATCCGCAGCGGTTCTCGCGGCTTGGCGGTAAAATCCCGAAAGGTGCGCTGCTTGTCGGACCTCCGGGCACCGGTAAAACGCTTCTTGCTCGTGCGATTGCGGGCGAGGCGGGTGTACCGTTCTTCACCATCTCCGGTTCGGACTTCGTCGAAATGTTCGTCGGTGTGGGTGCGAGCCGTGTCCGTGACATGTTTGAACAGGCGAAAAAGAACGCGCCGTGTATCGTGTTCATCGACGAGATTGACGCAGTGGGTCGGGCGCGGGGTGCCGGCTATGGCGGCGGCAACGACGAACGCGAACAGACGCTGAACCAGTTGCTGGTCGAAATGGACGGCTTCGAGGCCAATGAGGGTGTGATCATCGTCGCGGCCACAAACCGTCGTGACGTGCTGGACCCGGCACTTTTGCGTCCCGGTCGCTTTGACCGTCAGGTCACCGTGCCGAACCCGGACATCAAGGGCCGCGAGAAGATCCTTGGCGTGCACGCGCGCAAGACACCGCTTGGCCCCGATGTGGACCTGCGCATCATCGCACGCGGTACGCCCGGTTTCTCCGGGGCCGATCTGGCAAATCTCGTGAACGAGGCCGCACTGATGGCAGCGCGCGTTGGCCGCCGGTTTGTGACGATGGAAGATTTCGAGAACGCGAAGGACAAGGTGATGATGGGGGCCGAACGGCGCTCCATGGTGCTGACGCCCGAGCAGAAAGAAAAGACCGCCTATCACGAAGCCGGGCACGCGGTTGTTGGTCTATCGCTGCCGCAGTGTGATCCCGTGTACAAAGCCACGATCATCCCGCGCGGTGGCGCGCTTGGCATGGTGGTTTCGCTTCCCGAGATCGACCGCCTGAACTGGCACAAGTCCGAGTGCGAGGAAAAGCTTGCCATGACCATGGCTGGCAAAGCCGCCGAGATCATCAAGTACGGACCCGAGAACGTCTCGAACGGCCCGGCTGGCGACATCCAGCAGGCTTCGGCGCTGGCGCGTGCGATGGTGCTGCAATGGGGCATGTCCGATAAGGTCGGCAATATTGACTATCGGGAGGCCGCCGAGGGTTACCAGGGCAACACAGCCGGCTTCTCGGTTTCGGCGGACACGAAGGCGCTGATCGAACAAGAGGTCAAACGGTTCATCCAGGAAGCGTACGACCGGGCTTTCAAGATCCTCACCGAACGTCAGGAAGATTGGGAGCGTCTTGCGCAGGGCCTTCTTGAATATGAGACGCTGACCGGCGACGAAATCAAGCGCGTGATGAACGGCGAACCGCCGCATTCGGGTGACGACGATGAACCCGGCGATGCACCTGAAAAGCCAAGCATCACGGCGATTCCGAAAACCAAGCCGAAGTCCAAGCCGCGCTCGGATGACGGTGGCCTTGAGCCGGAGCCGACAGCGTAAAGCACGATCGGTAAGAACCCTTGAAAACCCCGGGCGCAGAAATGCGGCCGGGGTTTTTCTTTGACGGAATAATCGTGCGCATCGGCATCTGTTCGTTTGCGCTTGAACGCCCGGCTGGATTGCGGTTTTCAAACGCAACACACATCGGAGCTGCGTATGCCCGCATTGAAACCAACCGATTTCACAGCGACTGTCCGTTGGATAGGTCTGGTGCCGGAAAATTCGACCGGTATCGCTTCGGAAGCGACGGACGCCCTCGAACTAGGCTTCGAAGGTCCAATCGGAGACAGCCACAGCGGGATCACGCGCCCGTCGTGCAGCCGCGTGACCTCCCAGCACCCAAAAGGGACCGAAATTGCCAATGCGAGGCAGCTGTCAATCGTGTCTGCCGAAGAACTGGCCGCCATCGCCGAGGAGATGGGGCTTGAGGCCATTGATCCGGTTTGGGTGGGCGCAACGCTTGTGATCGAGGGCATTCCAGACTTTACCCATGTGCCGCCCTCGTCGCGCCTGCAGGGGCCTGACGGGGGGACGCTGGTCGTCGACATGGAAAACCGCCCTTGCCATTTGCCGGCGCGCGAGATCGAGCCTGTTCATCCCGGCAAGGGTAAGGCTTTCAAAGCGGCTGCCAAACACCGTCGGGGCGTCACAGCCTGGGTCGAACGGCCGGGCACCTTGCGGGTCGGCGATGAATTGCGCCTGCACATCCCAGATCAACCGGTCTGGCCGCATCTGGAAACCGCGCGCGGCTGAGCCGAAACGGCACGAGGTTTCCGATTGGCGGCATCATGCGGTGGATGCCGCCGTTCCTTCGCGCGGAAATGTCGGTTTCGCAGCGCCGTGGCACTGGTGTGCAACGGTATGCGTGGGGCAAATGGCATCGCGAACAGGGAGCGCACGACATGTCGCATAAGTCGGATATCGAAATTGCCCGCGAGGCACAGAAGCTGCCCATACAAGAGATCGGTGCCAAAATCGGCATCGGGTCGGATGATCTGCTGCCCTACGGTCATGACAAAGCCAAGGTGAGCCAGAGCTTCATCAACTCGGTTCAGGACCGCCCCGATGGCAAGCTGATCCTTGTGACGGCGATCAACCCGACGCCTGCGGGCGAGGGCAAGACGACGACGACGGTGGGGCTGGGTGATGGCCTGAACCACATTGGCAAGAAAGCGATGGTCTGCATTCGCGAAGCCTCACTCGGGCCGAATTTTGGAATGAAGGGCGGCGCAGCGGGCGGCGGTTACGCGCAGGTGGTGCCGATGGAGGACATGAACCTTCATTTCACCGGCGACTTCCATGCGATCACCTCCGCGCATTCTCTGCTGTCGGCGATGATCGACAACCACATCTACTGGGGCAACGAGCAGGACATCGACATCCGCCGTGTCGTCTGGCGCCGTGTGGTGGACATGAACGACCGCGCGCTGCGGCAGATCACTTGTTCGCTGGGCGGTGTCGCCAACGGGTTCCCGCGGGAAGGCGGGTTCGACATCACGGTGGCGTCCGAGGTCATGGCGATCCTCTGTCTCGCGAAAGACCTCAAGGATCTGGAAAAGCGGTTGGGCGACATGATCGTGGCCTACCGCCGCGACCGCAGCCCGGTGTTCTGCCGCGATATCAAGGCGGAAGGCGCGATGACTGTGCTGCTCAAGGACGCCATGCAGCCGAACCTTGTGCAGACGCTCGAGAACAACCCGGCCTTCGTGCATGGCGGTCCGTTCGCGAATATCGCGCATGGCTGCAATTCGGTGATCGCGACGACCACAGCTTTGAAACTGGCGGATTACGTGGTGACCGAAGCCGGATTCGGGGCGGATCTGGGCGCAGAGAAATTCATGAACATCAAATGCCGCAAGGCGGGCATCGCGCCGTCGGTTGTGGTCTGCGTGGCCACCGTGCGGGCCATGAAGATGAATGGCGGCGTCGCTAAGGCCGATCTTGGTGCTGAAAATGTCGATGCGGTAAAGAAAGGCTGCCCGAACCTAGGGCGACATATCGAGAACCTGAAATCCTTCGGCGTCCCAGTGGTCGTCGCGATCAATCATTTCGTAACCGACACCGAGGCAGAGATCGAAGCGATCCAGAATTACGTGGCCGAACATGGGGCCGAGGCAGTCCTGTCGCGTCACTGGGAGCTTGGGTCCGAAGGCTCGGCAGCGCTGGCGCGGAAGGTGGCCGAGGTTGCGGATGCTGGGCAGGCGAACTTCTCGCCGATCTATGCGGACGAGATGTCCCTTGCTGACAAGATCCAGACCATCGCCAAGCGTATCTACCGCGCAGACGAAGCGCTTATGGACCAGAAGATCCGCGATCAGCTGAAACTCTGGGAAGAGCAGGGTTACGGTCATCTGCCGGTCTGTATGGCGAAGACGCAGTACTCTTTCTCGACAGACCCGAACCTGCGCGGTGCGCCAACGGGACATTCGGTACCGGTGCGTGAGGTGCGTCTTTCGGCAGGGGCGGGGTTCGTGGTTGTCGTCTGCGGAGAGATCATGACCATGCCGGGCCTGCCTCGGGTGCCATCAGCCGAGAACATCCGGCTGAACGACGCGGGGCAAATCGAAGGGTTGTTCTAGTCAGCGCCGCGTGCGAGCACGCGTCCGAACACCCCTTACAAGAGTGAAGGACAGCCATGCCACGACCCGCGCCCGACACTGTCGACACAATGGCGGAGCTTCGATCCGCCATCGACGAGATTGACGCAGAACTGATGACCCTTCTGGCAGAGCGGCTGTCCTTTGCCGATCGCGCTCCGGTTCTGAAACAGCGCGAAGGCATTTCGGCGGCTGCGCCATCGCGGGCGCGGCAGGTCTTGGACAATGTGCGGGCCAAGGCAGAGGTGGCCGGCTTTGATCCGGACATGGCGGAAGCCATGTGGAAGATCATGATTGACGGCATTATTGCCCGCGAAGAGCGGGTGATGGGCAAGGAAGGACGGGACGGATGAGCGCCACGATTATCGATGGAAAAGCCTTTGCGGCAACGGTGCGCGAAAAGGTGGCGGGTCACGTGGCCCGGCTGAAGGAGGAGCACGGGATCACACCAGGCCTTGCGGTTGTTCTGGTCGGCGAAGACCCGGCGAGCCAAGTCTACGTTCGCTCGAAAAACAAGGCGACCAAGGAAGCCGGGATGCTTGGCGTCGAATACCGGCTCGACGCCGATGCGCCGCAGGATGAGTTGCTGCGATTGATCGAAGATCTGAACACCAACCCCGAGATCCACGGCATTCTCGTTCAGCTTCCCTTGCCCGGTCACCTGAACGAGGACCTCGTCATCAATGCCATCGACCCGGCGAAGGATGTAGACGGGTTTCATATCTCGAATGTCGGGCTGCTCGGGACGGGTCAGAAATCGATGGTGCCCTGTACGCCGCTGGGGTGCCTCATGATGTTGCGTGATCACCACGGGTCCTTGTCGGGCATGAATGCAGTGGTGATCGGCCGGTCGAACATCGTGGGCAAGCCGATGGCGCAATTGTTGCTGGGCGACAGTTGCACAGTCACGATTGCGCATTCCCGGACCAAGGACCTGCCAGAGGTCGTGCGCCGCGCGGATATCGTGGTGGCTGCTGTGGGGCGGCCGGAGATGGTGACGGGCGACTGGATCAAACCGGGGGCGACGGTGATCGACGTGGGCATCAACCGCATCGATGCGCCCGAGAAGGGCGAGGGTAAGACACGGCTGGTTGGGGATTGCGATTTTGACAGCTGCGCTGCAGTGGCGGGCGCCATTACCCCGGTTCCGGGCGGTGTCGGGCCGATGACCATCGCGTGCTTGCTAGCGAATACCGTGACGGCGTGTTGCCGGGCGAACGGGTTGGCCGAGCCGGAAGGGCTGACGGCCTAAGTGCGTGCCGGGCCGAAGCCCGGCCTACGAGGTCAAGAACGTGCGCCGCCCGGGCTTACCCCATCTGCGCCTTCGGCAAGGCGCACAGCATCTCGAACAGCAAGTTCGACGCGATCAGTGCTGTCGTGCCGGTCGTGTCGAACGGCGGAGACACCTCTACAAGATCAGCTCCGACGAGGTTCAGCCCCGCACAGCCGCGCACGATCTCCAAAGCCTGCCAGGTGCTGAGGCCGCCCATCTCGACCGTGCCGGTGCCGGGGGCGAAGGCTGGATCAAGGCTGTCGATATCGTAGCTCAGGTAGACCGGCGCATCGCCGACGGTTTCGCGTATCTCGGCCATTAGCGGGGCGAGCGACTTGAACCAGCACTGCTCGGCCGGGATCACATGCCAGCCCTGACTGCGGGCCCAGTCCCAGTCTTCGGGGCTGTAGCCCGATCCGCGCAGGCCGATTTGCCAAACCTTGTCGTTTTGCAGACAGCCCTCTTCCCACGCGCGGCGGAACGGTGTGCCGTGGGCCTCTTTCTCACCGAACATCTCGTCGCTTGTGTCGGCGTGGGCGTCAATATGGATGAGTGCGACGGGTCCATGCCTTTCCTTGATCGCGCGCAGGATCGGCCATGTCAGCGTGTGGTCACCGCCCAGCGTCAGCGGGATTGCGCCGTGGCTCAGGATGTCGCGGTAGAAGTCGGTGATGATGCCGATGGTCTTTTTCAGGTCAAATGTGTTGATCGGAACGTCGCCGATATCGGCGACCTGCATAGATTCGAACGGCGCGGCCCCGGTCGCCATGTTGTAGGGCCGCATCATGCGGCTTTCTTCGCGGATCTGGCGCGGGCCAAGGCGCGTCCCGGGACGGTTGGAAGCGCCGTGATCCATCGGGATTCCGACGAAACAGGCGTCGAGCCCCTCGGCCGTCGGTTGCGTCGGCAGGCGCATCATCGTGTTGGGGCCCGAAAAGCGGGGGCTGTCGTTGCCGCCGAGGGGTTGGTTGAACTTGGACATGAGGCGGCTCCTTCTAAAGGTCGACGGGCATCATGGTGCCCATCAGGCAGGCGATGTGACGTTCTATGCCATCGGTTTCTGCGTAGACATCGGAGGCGACCACCATCAGGCGGCGCCCCGGTTTAATGACCCGCCCGCGGGCGATCAGGCGATCCCCTTTCGCCGGCGCCAAAAGGTTGATCTTGATCTCGGCGGTGACGACTTCCTGAGTCTCCGGGATAAGGGTGAGGGCCGCGTAGCCCGCCGCGCTGTCCCCGATCGAAAAGGTCAGACCCGCGTGACCAAAGCCCTGTTGCTGGCGCGTTCCGGACAGGATGGGTGCCGCAATCGTGGCGGTGCCATCGCCCGTTTCGACAAGGGATGCACCCAGCGTCCGCATCATGGATTGGCGGTCGAAGCTCGACTTAATGCGGGGATTGATCGTCATGGCGCACTCTGTGCACGCCGCCGGGATCATGGCAAGGCCGCCTGGCCCGGCATTGGAATTTTGCAGGGCTTCGGGCCAGTCAGAATCGCATGCGCCCCCGACGAAAACAATCCGGACAGCGCCGGATCATGGGCGTGAAGCCCGCCGGTGAATGCGCCGTAGGCGGGCAGGATCAGACGCCTTTGGTCGAAGAGGAAACAGGGCCGGGTGAGAAGTCGGCCCCGCAATGGCACGGATGCCTTCGGGTGGTAATGGCCCGTGACTTCGCCCGGCATGGCGTCAGGTTCGGCAATATGGAGAAACCGCAATGGCCCGACCACCATGGCACGCCGGTGTGCGCCGCCGAGGGACACCGGGCCGGGGTCGTGATTGCCCTCGATCCAGTACCAGTCGCGACCGGCTTGCAGGGCGGACAGCGTGAGAAGGTCCTCTTGCGGAAGCATGTCCTGCATCTGAGGCGCATCGAAACTGTCGCCAAGGCAGATCACGGTCTTCGCACCGGTGCGGTCCAGGTCAGTGGCAAGACGATCCAACGTCTCGCGCGTCTCATAGGGCGGCAGTTGCGCCCCGCCGAAGCGCGCGGCACGCGCGGATTTTCCGAGATGCAGATCGGAGACCACAAGCAAGCTACGCACAGGCCAGAAGAGCGCGCCGGAGGGCAGCGCGTGAAGTGTTTCGGACTGAAACTCGAAAGCGAAGTCGTTCATGCTTTGTTCATGGCGCGCCAGCGCGGGCATTGCAAGAGGCGACGCGACGCCTAGAGCATCGCCGGGACGACCTGATCGGGTGGGCGGTGACCGTCGGCAAAGGTCTTGACGTTGATGATGACCTTCTCGCCCATCTCCATCCGGCCTTCCTGTGTGGCAGACCCCATATGCGGCAGCATGACCACGTTTGGCATATCGCGCAGCTCGGGATTGCCGCGATGGCCGTGTTCGTAGACGTCGAGTCCCGCCCCGGCCAGTTCCCCTGCCTTGAGCATCCGGGTCAGGGCGTTCTCGTCAATCACCTCGCCACGCGAGGTGTTCACGATCACTGCGCTGGGTTTGAGAAGCTTCAGGCGCCGGGCATTGAGCAGGTGGAAGGTCGATGGCGTGTGCGGACAATTGACGGACAGGATGTCCATGCGCGCGACCATCTGGTCGAGGCTTTCCCAATAGGTCGCATCGAGATCGGCCTCGATCTCGGACCGCAGGCGACGGCGGTTGTGGTAGTGGATCTGCATGCCAAACGCTTTTGCGCGGCGAGCTACGGCTTGACCGATGCGACCCATTCCAAGGATTCCAAGACGGCGCCCGCCCAGTCGGCCCCCGAGAAGCGCATTGGGCGCCCAGCCTTCCCATTCGCCCTTTTGCATGATGCTCAGGCCTTCCTGAATCCGACGCGTCACGCCCAACATCAGGGCCAGGACCATGTCCGCCGTATCTTCGGTCACCACGCCCGGCGTGTTCGAGACCAGAATGCCCCGGCTGCGCGCGGTATCGACGTCGATGTGATCCACGCCCGCACCGAAATTCGCAATCAGGCGCAGGTTCTCTCCGGCCTGTCCGATGAGGCCCGCGTCGATCCGGTCGGTCAGCGTTGGAACAAGGACATCCGCGCTCTTCACCGCTGCCACCAGTTCGTCCTGCGTCATCGGTGCATCGGTGTCGCGCAGCGAGACATCGAACAGCTCTTTCAAGCGTGTTTCGACGGCATCCGGCAAGCGTCGCGTGACAACAACACTCAGACGTTTTGATGGCATGCGATAACTCCCCTACTTTCGCGTCGCGCTTGGTTTTGGCAGAGTGTCGCAAAGGCACGGCAGGCACAAGAACCTGCCGACAAAAAGCAAATAACCGAGCAATTTGAGGCGCATTCCATGATTGGGTTGTCTGTAAAGACGTTGACGGGCGGGCTTCTGTCAGCCGCGCTTGGTCTGAGCCTGCTTTGGCCGACCGATCTTTCGGCGGGAGACCGCGGATCGGTGACCAATTTGCCGCTCCCGCGTTTCGTGTCGATGAAAGCCGCGGAGGGTAATGTGCGGCGCGGTCCGTCGCTGTCGCACCGGATCGACTGGGTCTACAAGCGTCGAAACATGCCGTTGCAGATCACGGCGGAGCACGGCCATTGGCGACGTGTTCAAGATCGGGATGGGGCCGGGGGCTGGGTGCACTATGCGCTGCTGTCCGGCGTGCGGACGGCCCTTGTCGAGGTCGACACGCTGAACCTGTACGCCAAGCCGGATTCGACATCTCAGGTCAACGCACAGCTCAAGCTTGGCGTCGTCGCCGAAGTGCGCAAATGCGACGTGAACTGGTGTGAACTGTCTGCCGGTGGTTATCGCGGTTGGGCGCGCAAAGGCACGTATTGGGGTGTGAAGCCGGGCGAAGTGTTCGACTGACGCTGGTGCGCAGCGTCAGGCAGCTTCGTGCAAAAGGATCGCGGCCTCAGAGGCAGACAGGTTCCGACGCGCATAGCTCCCGTAGCTTTGCGGGTTGTTCTCCACCGACGGCAGCATCTCGGACAAGCGCGACCGGTCATGCGCGTCGAGCGTAGAAAGCGCGGCGTTGGCCGGGTGAAAGCTTTCCGACTCAACGCCGTTTGCAAAGACGATCTCGTGCTGCGGCAAAAGCATGTGCACGTAGGTGACTTCCCGGACCGACAGGTCCACGGACACCTTGTCATGGTCGACAAGGTCGCGTGCCGCGACGAGGACTTCGGGTGAATTGAACAGATCAAGCGCGACGCGTCCTTTCACCAGCATCCGGTGTTCGGGCGAGACCAGAAGGTCCTCGTCCGGCTCATCAAGGCCGAAGATACCGGCGCGAATGCGGATCGGGCGGAGTTTCGGCATCGCGAACAGGCGCGCCCCGCTCATCCGGCGGGCCCCCATCCACTGGATCTCTTGCTGGCCGTTGTCCTTGGTCTGTACGTAATCACCCTCGCGCAACTCTTCGATCCGTTTGACCCCTTGCGGTGTGAGGATCTGGGTCCCGGGCGTGAAGCAGATGACCGCGCCGTTGTTTTCGGCATCCGTTTGCGTGACCTGGTTGGACAGCGTCGTGTGCACGACCCACAGGTCGTGATCGCGCGGTGGAACATTGTTGAGGAACATCAACAGCGGCGGTGTGCGCGGACAGGAATCGATCAGCGTGACCGTATAGGTCTGGCCGCCATCGGTCAGGACAAAACATTTGTCCGCGATTGGAAAGTCTGGCGTCAGGATGCTTGCCGTGCCAGCCTCATCGAGCGCTTCGCCAACCAACCGGCGCACCATACGTGCTGCGCTTTTTCGCCGTTCCGCTTCGCCTTCCGCTTCCTCTAATCTCAAAAGATCGTTCGGGCCGTCCACCCGTACCGCCTCTCCGGTCCAACTCCATGCGGCGCCAACTTTCAGGAACTCGGTCGGAGCCGCCTGAAGCGTGTCGATGGTTGTCTGCGACCAGGAGATGACGAACGTGCCATTGTAAGCCGTTCCCATTTTCCCGCGTGCCTGCTCTTATTGTTTTTTGTCACGGTACCCGAGGTCGGGCGTTTTTGCAGGCGAAATTCCGCTCGACTGAATCGGCGTACCAAAAATGCAGCCAAGCGTGATTCTTTCGCAACGGTTGCCCTTAAGATGCCTTATTCTGCGGGGCGGAATCCGACGATCAATTGCCGGAGGCCAAAGGCCGCGCCCGCGAAGATGCTCGCGAAGGTCACCGGTGCGCTGTAGGCCAGCGTGGAGAACGCGCTGATGCCCTGACCGACGGTGCAACCCATTGCCACCACCGCGCCCGCACCCATGAGCGCTGCGCCGAAGATCTGCCGCCGCAATTCGCGCGGGTCTTCACAGGCTTCCCACCGGAAATGCCCTTTGATGAGGGATCCGATAAACGCGCCAAGCCAGACACCCGCGATGGATCCGACGGCAAAGCTGATGGGGCGTGCGGAGCCAGTCATCCACCACAGAATGGACTCGCCGAGCGGTGCCGCAAAACTGTGGGAGACCACCGCGATATCGTCGAACCCGGTGCGGGCCACCCATGCGGTACCGGCCCATCCGCTGATCACGGCTAGTCCGACGACAACCGCCCAAAACACATTCTTGGGGCTGGTCCAGACGTCCTTGGATTTGGCCGACAGGGCGAAGATTACGAGGCCAATCGCCATACCAATCCCGTGCGTTGAAAGGCCAGTCACGTTCGAGGCAAGATGCGCAAACCCGGGAGGCGCTGCGCCCGGCAAAAGTTCTGTCTGCGGGAAAAGGGCCGCGCGGATTGGCGCAAGCGGGCCGCTCAGGACGACGTATGTGGCAACCCCCATGACAAGGACAATGACAAAGCTGCGCAGGTCGCCGCCACCCAGACGCGCAATCGCGCCGTAGCCGCAGTTGCCCGCCAGCGCCATGCCGTATCCGAAGGTCAGCCCACCGATCACTGACGCCCAAGGCAACCATTGAACGGACAGATAGGCGCTACTTTCAGCCTCGAAACCGCCCGAGGCGATGAGGGCGAAACTGCCGAAAATCGCGGTGCCAATGGCCATACCCCACATGCGCAGACGTGTGTCGGACCCGCCGTATAGAATGTCTTCGATGGCCCCGAGCGTGCAAAACCGGCCAAGCCGTGCCGCCAGCCCAAGCAACACACCGCCGAATAGGCCAACGCAGGCCACCAATGTGGCCTCTGGAACAGTCTCCAGCATTTTCGCTGTCCTCCCCAGACAGGCTCCCACCAGCAGTATGCAGCTGGGTCAGAAACGACTCAATACGGAAGTACTGTCGCGGTCAGTCGTCCTGGCAAAAGAGTTCGTAGACGCATTCCAGCATCTTGCGGGGACGATCGTCGGCGAGCCGGTAGTAGATGGTCTTGCCCTCGCGGCGCGGGATGACCAGCCCTTCGAGGCGAAGGCGTGACAATTGCTGCGACACGGCGGCCTGCCGCGCGGCAAGAAGCTCTTCAAGCTCTGTCACCGATTTCTCACCCGTCACCAGATGACAGAGAATCATCAGTCGGCCTTCGTGACTGATCGCTTTGAGAAAGTTCGATGCCGTGGCCGCCTTGTCGGCGATCCGATCAAGTTCATCGTCATTCAGGTCAGGGCTGAGTTGCGGAAGTGCCATGACGTGCCTTTAGTTCTGGACCGTTTCGGCCGGTTTTTGGGACGCGAAGTCCGTGTTTTCGGTCAAGAGCCGCGTCAGCAGCGGCCAAAAGAAATCTTCTCCGGGGTATCCATCAAGCCGGGCAAGCTCTGTGCCATCCTCGATGAGGATGAAGGTCGGCGTAAAGGTCACGCGGCGCGCATAGGATACACCATCTGGGGGTCCCTCCCGCAAGTCCGCGCGCAGAAGCGGTGCGAACTGACCTTCTGCCGTCTTGGGATAGGCTGGGCCGATCTCGGCCTCCCAGCGTTCGCAGTAGATGCAACCCGGTTGATCGACCATGATCAGCTGCGGTTCGGCCACAGCATGATCTGTACCAGCTGCAAGCACCGATACCGAGGCGGCGAATATCAGGGGTTTCAACAGGTGCATCATACTTCAATTGACTGGGTCTGAACAAAACACCTAATCTGAATATGTGAATAATTCAAGGAATCTCGCCCCGTGTTCGATATTTCATTTGCAGGTGCGGCTTTAGCGGGTGTTCTGAGTTTCTTTACGCCCTGCATCCTCCCGATGGTGCCGTTTTACCTGTGCTATATGGCGGGAATATCGATGAACGAATTGCGCGGGGACGAAGACGTGCCCCGTGGAATCGCCTGGAATCTGGTGCTGTCGGCCTGTCTTTTCGCGCTCGGCGTGACGACGATCTTCGTCCTGCTGGGCATGGGCGCTACGGCTGTGGGTCAGGCGTTTGCCGACTATCGCGAACCGCTGCGCTACATCGCGGCGGCGGTGCTGGCAGTCTTCGGACTGCATTTTCTGGGCGTGATCCGGGTTCCGATCCTGTATCGCGAAGCGCGCGTTGAAAGCAGTACCGAGCCGACGACATGGCTTGGCGCCTATGTCATGGGGCTTGCCTTCGGGTTCGGCTGGACGCCGTGCGTCGGCCCGGCGCTGGCGTCGATCCTGATGATCGCGGGTGGCATGGGCGACGTGGTGCAGGGCGGGCTGCTCTTGCTGGTGTACGGGCTTGGCATGACTTTGCCCTTTGTCATCGCGGCGCTGTTTTCGGGACCTTTTCTGCGCTGGACGGCGCGACACCGTGATAAGCTGGGCAAGGTGGAAACCGCTATGGGGGCGATGCTGCTTGTGTTTGCGGTGCTGATCGCCACCGATAGCGTGATCTGGATCGCGGACGCGATGCTGCGGCTGTTCCCGGGATGGGTCGCCGTAGGCTGAGAATCGCGGGCGAACAACGTAGGAGGAGAAAAGATGAGACGTTTGATACTGGGCGCCGTGGCGCTGCTCATGGCGGTGCCGGTGGCGGCCGCCGAACTGGGCGATGACGGTCTTCACAAGCAGCCATGGATGCGCGACACTTTCAAGGACCTGCGCGAAGACCTCGACGAGGCCAATGCCGAGGGCAAACGACTGGTTCTCTTCTTCGAACAGCGCGGCTGTATCTATTGCACCAAGATGCATGAAGACGTGTTCTCGGATGCAGGCATCAGCGAGTTCATCGCGGACAACTACTTTGTCGTCCAACTGAACCTGCACGGGGACATCGAGGTCACCGATTTCGATGGTGAAACGCTGTCAGAGAAAGACATGGCGCGGAAGTGGCGCGTCATGTTCACACCAAACATCGTCTTCCTGCCGGAAGAGGTGCTCGAGGACCAGACTGCGCTTGATGCATCCGTCGCGGTGATGCCCGGCGCGTTCGGCAAAGGCACCACGTTGGACATGTTCACATGGGTGGCCGAGAAGCGCTATCTTCTTGATAACGGAGAGGATTTTCAGCGCTACCATGCCCGGATGATCCAGGAGCGAAACAACGGAAGCTTCGACTGAAACCTGGCGATTACAATCATTAATTCACTTTTGTGAATTTGTTGTTGCATGAATCAACTCCGGTAGCCTACGGTATGCAAAGCCATATGTCAGTCCGGTTCACTGCCGGACGGTAAGGGAGGGACAATGAAGCTAACAGGACTTACAGCTGTCGTTGCACTTTGTGCAGGCGCGGCTTTTGCGGAACCCATCGCACCCGGCGATGTGCAATACTCGGAATACGGCGCGGTTGAGGCGTCTTTGAGCGGCGCAGCCGGCGATCCGGAAAACGGCGCTGCCATCATGGTCAATCGCGGTAAGGGCAACTGCGTTGCTTGCCACGCGGTGACTGCACTAAGCGATGCGCCGTTCCACGGTGAGGTGGGGCCGACCCTTGATGGTGTCGGTGGTTACCGGAGCGCCGAAGAACTGCGCGGCATCGTGGCGAACGCTAAGATGACCTTTGAAGGCAGCGTGATGCCGGCCTTCTACAAGACCAGCGGCTTTATTCGACCGGGTGACGGATACACCGGCAAAGCTGCAAAAGAGGAAGACCTGACGCCCATTCTGACGGCGCAGGAAGTCGAAGATGTCGTGGCGTTTCTGATGACGCTTCAGGACGGCTGAAACATCTCTGATCTGAGTTAGGAGACACGAAATGGAATTTACGAGACGCGAAACCCTGGCCATCGGTGGGGCAGCCGCGCTGACCTTCGTATTGCCGTTCCGCGCCAATGCCGCGGTCGAAGATTTGGTGAACGAATTCACCGGCGGGGCTGAACTGGCTGATGCGGGTGTAGAGCTTACGGCGCCCGAAATTGCCGAGAATGGTAACACAGTGCCGATCGAAGTGGCGGCCCCCGGCGCTTCGGCCATCATGGTGCTGGCGGCAGGCAATCCGACACCTCCGGTTGCCACGTTCAACTTTGGACCACTGGCGGCCTCGCAGGCGGCAAGCACGCGTATTCGCCTTGCTGGCACACAGGATGTGATCGCCATCGCGAAACTTGCTGACGGCAGCTTTGCCCGCAGCGCCAAGACCGTGAAGGTCACCATCGGCGGCTGCGGCGGCTAAGGTCAACATTCAGATTTCAGGAGAGAAAACATGGCTTCCGGAGTAAAACCCCGCGTCAAGGTTCCCAAGTCCGCCGCTGCAGGCGACGCGATCACCATCAAGACACTGATCAGCCACCAGATGGAATCGGGTCAGCGTAAGGACAGCGACGGCAACCCGATCCCGCGGTCGATCATCAATCGCTTCACATGCGACTTCAACGGTCAGAACGTGATCGACGTGAAGATGGAACCGGCGATTTCGACGAACCCGTACTTTGAATTCGAAGCGACCGTTCCAGAAGCGGGCGAATACAAGTTCACGTGGTACGACGATGACGGCTCGGTCTACGAAACAAGCAACGCGATCGCCATCGGCTGATCCTGGCCCTGCGCCGGACATCCGGCGCAGGACTGCCAAAACCCGCTGCGCAACACCGCAGTGAGGAGCCTTAAGGGAGGGACAGGTATGAAATTAAAAGCAATGACGGCGCTCTGCGCGACGCTTGCTATGGCAGCACCGGTGGTGATTGCCGGTGGTGCGGATGATGACACGATGGTCATCAATGGTGAGATCGAAATGGTCACCAAGACGGCAGCACCCGAGCACATGGACAATGTGAGTGAGATCATGTCCGGCTGGCATTTCCGCTCGGACGAGACGCAAGCGCTTCAGCTTGACGACTTCGACAACCCCGGCATGATTTTCGTCGATCAGGCGATTGATGCGTGGAACACTGTCGAGGGGTCGGCTGAAAAGGCGTGTGCCTCGTGCCACGAGGGGCCAGAGTCGATGGAAGGCGTTCGCGCAGTCTATCCGAAGTGGAACGAAAGCGCCGGGGAAGTCCGGACGCTGGCGATGCAGATCAACGATTGCCGCACCAACCAGATGGGCGCAGAGCCGTACAAGTACGACAGTGTCCCGATGGCATCGATGGAAGCCCTGATCTCGGTGCAGTCCCGCGGCATGCCGGTGAACGTTGCGATCGACGGCCCGGTGGCCGAAACGTGGGAGCAGGGCAAAGAGCTCTACTACACCCGGACCGGTCAACTCGAACTGTCTTGCGCAAGCTGCCACGAGGAAAACTACGGCAACTACATTCGCGCAGACCATCTCAGCCAGGGCCAGATCAACGGTTTCCCGGTGTACCGTCTGAAAAACGCGAAGCTGAACACAGCGCATGGCCGCTTCAAAGGCTGCGTCCGTGACACGCGCGCCGAAACCTACAGCCCGGGGTCTCCCGAGTTTGTCGCGCTGGAACTTTACGTCGCTTCACGCGGGAATGGCCTGTCGGTCGAAGCACCGTCGGTTCGTAACTAAACACTTCGACCCCGCGCTCGGACAGGGCGCGGGGTTTTTTGACCAAAACCCATTCACACATGCGAATGTGTGGTGAAAACCGAAAAAGGCTCACTCCATGATTTCACGACGCGATTTCCTTCAGGTGTCCATGGCCGCCTCCGCGCTTGTGGGGGCCTCGGGCTTTGGCAACTGGTCGCGGCTCGCGGCGCAGCAGGCTTTGACGCAGGATCAGCTTTTGCAGTTCGACACGTTTGGCAACGTGTCCCTGATCCACGTGACGGACAT
The DNA here is from genome assembly GCF_900129875.1 of Marivita hallyeonensis. GTDB lineage: Bacteria > Pseudomonadota > Alphaproteobacteria > Rhodobacterales > Rhodobacteraceae > Marivita > Marivita hallyeonensis. The sequence continues at coordinate 681,308 of NZ_FQXC01000001.1, forward strand.
CCACGCGCAGCTGAAGCCGATCTACTTCCGGGAACCGTCGGTGAATATCGGGGTGGGCGAGAACCGCGGGGCGGTTCCGCATGTGACCGGCGCCGATTTCCGCAGGCTCTACGGGATCGACGACGGTAGTCCTTCACACTACGCGCTGAGTTCTGGGGATTTCACCTCCCTTGCCCAGGCTTATGGGCGCGTGGGTGGGCTGGATCGCGTGGCCACCGTGGTCAACGCGATCCGCGCCGACCGTCCCGATGCGCTGCTTCTCGACGGCGGCGACACCTGGCACGGCTCCTACACCTGTTTCCACACCGAGGGGCAGGATATGGTCAACGTCATGAATGGCCTGCGCCCTGACGCCATGACGTTCCACTGGGAATTCACTCTCGGGTCGGATCGCGTGGCCGAACTTGTCGAGGGACTGCCTTATGCTGCGCTGGGCCAGAATATCTTCGATGCCGAATGGGACGAACCGGCCGAGCTTTTCCCGCCTTACGAATTCTTCGAACGGGGCGGCGTGAAGATCGCCGTGATCGGTCAGGCCTTCCCCTACATGCCCATCGCCAACCCGCGCTGGATGTTCCCGGAATACTCCTTCGGCATCCGTGACGAGAACATGCAAGCCATGGTCGACGAGGTGCGCGGACAGGGCGCCGAACTTGTCGTCGTCCTGAGCCACAACGGCTTCGACGTGGACAAGAAGATGGCAAGCATCGTTACCGGCATCGACGTGATCCTGTCCGGTCACACCCACGACGCGCTGCCGGAACCGGTGTTGATCGGCGAGACAATCATCGTTGCCTCCGGATCGAACGGCAAATTCGTCAGCCGCGTCGATCTGGACGTGCAGAACGGACGCATGATGGGCTTCCGGCACAAGCTCATCCCGATCTTCTCTGACGTGATCGAACCGGATGCGGAAATGGCGGCGCTGATCGACGAACAACGCGCGCCGTTCAAGGATCAGCTTGAAGAGGTGATCGGTCAGACCGAAAGCCTTCTCTATCGACGCGGCAACTTCAACGGGTCGTGGGACGACCTGATCTGCGACGCGCTCATCAGCGAACGGGATGCCGATATCGCCCTGTCGCCCGGCGTGCGCTGGGGGCCGAGTTTGATCCCCGGTCAGGATATCACCCGCGAAGATATCTGGAACGTCACCTCAATGACCTACGGAGAGGCGTATCGCACTGAGATGACGGGCGAATTCCTCAAGGTCGTGCTGGAAGACGTGGCTGACAACATCTTCAATCCCGACCCCTATTACCAGCAGGGCGGGGACATGGTGCGCACCGGTGGCCTTGGTTACCGGATCGACGTGAACAAGCCGCAGGGCGACCGCATCAGCGACATGACCCTGCTGCGCACGGGCGAGGCCATCGATCCGGCGAAGAATTACGTCGTCGCGGGCTGGGCGTCCGTGAATGAAGGCACCGAAGGACCGCAGATTTGGGACGTGGTCGAGAACCATATCAAAAAGCTCGGCACCGTCACCGTGAACGAAAACGACAGCGTCACCGTTGTGGGCGCCTGAACAAACGGAGTGTGAGACATGTCTGACATCCTCAAACCCTCGCGCCGCGCGTTTCTGCGTGGCTCAGCTGCGGCAGCGGCAGGACTGACGGCGGGCGCAGCCGCACGTGCTGGAACACCTGATCCGCTCATCACCGAGATACAGCCTTGGGCGCAAGTCTTCGGCGATGGTGTTGATGCCACGCCCTATGGTCTGCCCATCGAGTACGAAAGCGACGTGATCCGGCGCAACGTGGAATGGCTCACCGCTGACACCACAAGCTCGATCAACTTCACGCCGATCCACGCGCTCGACGGAACGATCACGCCGCAGGGCTGTGCGTTCGAACGGCACCACTCGGGCGCGATCGAGCTGCGCAAGCAGGACTACCGCCTGATGGTCAATGGTCTTGTCGATACGCCGCTGGTGTTCACCTATGACGACCTCGAACGCTTCCCGCGCGAGAACCATGTGTATTTCTGCGAATGCGCCGCGAACACCGGCATGGAATGGGCGGGGGCGCAGCTCAATGGTGCCCAATTCACGCACGGGATGATCCACAATATGGAATACACCGGCGTCTCGCTGCGCACGATCCTGAACGAAGCGGGTCTTGGGGCTGCTGGCGATCTGGCAGACAAATGGGTCTATGTCGAAGGCGCGGATGCGTCCTCGAACGGGCGGTCGATCCCGATGGAAAAAGCGCTCGACGATGTGCTTGTTGCCTTCAAGGCAAATGGTGAAGCGCTGCGTAAAGAACACGGCTACCCGGTGCGCCTTGTCGTTCCGGGCTGGGAAGGCAACCTCTGGGTCAAATGGCTGCGCCGCATCGAAGTGATGGACGGTCCCGTCGAAAGCCGGGAAGAGACGTCGAAATACACCGATACGCTGGAAGATGGCACCAGCCGCAAATGGACATGGGTGATGGACGCGAAATCCGTCATCACCTCGCCCAGCCCGCAAGCACCGATCACACACGGCCACGGCTCGCTGGTGATCACCGGACTTGCATGGTCGGGCCACGGTGCGATCACGCGCGTGGATGTGTCCAAGGATGGCGGTGTCACGTGGGAGACCGCACGCCTAGCCAAGCCGGGCGAGAAAATGGCGCTGACGCGCTTCTACCTCGATACCGAGTGGAACGGCGAAGAGATGCTGCTGCAGGCCCGCGCGATGGACGAGACCGGCTATGTCCAGCCGACGAAGGATCAGCTGCGCGAAGTGCGTGGTGAGAATTCGATCTACCACAACAATTGTATTCAGACGTGGCACGTGATGCCGAACGGGGAGGCAGAAAATGTCGAAGTTTCCTAAACTGATCGGAGGCGCGGCGCTTCTTGCATCCACGGCGGTGCTCACAACCGAGGCACTGGCAAACGGCAAACTTGGTCTGGGCCGCGAAGCACTGCCAGAAGAGATCGCTGCCTGGGATGTCGATATTCGCCCGGATGGTCAGGGCCTGCCTGTCGGCTCCGGTTCTGTCGCTGACGGGGAGATGCTGTTCTCCGACAATTGCGCAGCCTGCCACGGGGAATTCGCGGAAGGTGTCGACAACTGGCCAGAACTGGCCGGCGGTGAAGGCACCTTGGCGGATGAAGACCCGGTGAAGACGGTCGGAAGCTACTGGCCGTACCTGTCCACCGCGTGGGACTACGTCCACCGCTCCATGCCTTATGGCAGCGCGCAGACGCTGACCGATGACGAGGTTTACGCCATCGTCGCCTACATCCTCTACTCGAACTTTCTCGTTGAAGACGATTTCGTCCTGTCGAACGAGAATTTCCTCGACGTCGAAATGCCGAACGCGGACGGGTTCATCATCGATGATCGCGCTGAGGCGGAATATGCCCAGTGGCGGACCGAGCCTTGCATGAGTGACTGCAAGGACAGCGTCGAAATCACGATGCGCGCGTCTGTGCTGAACGTGACCCCAGAGGACGAGGCGTCGGCCGACACCGGGGAAGCCGAGGTTGTTCAGGTCGCGGCTGCGGCGGAACCTGCGGTCGATCCCGCACTTGTCGAAGCCGGAGAGAAGGTGTTCGGCAAGTGCAAAGCCTGCCACCAAGTGGGCGAGGGGGCAAAGAACCGCTCCGGCCCCATACTGAATGGCATTTTAGGTGCCGATATCGCGTCCGTGGACGGGTTCAGATACTCCAAGACGCTGGCTGAGATGGACGGCGTATGGACTGAAGAAGCGCTTGCAGGCTTCCTCGCCGACCCGCGCGGTTATGCCAAGGGCACCAAGATGAGCTTTGCCGGATTGAAGAAGGAAGACGATATTGCAGCCGTTACTGCATATCTGTCGACGTTCGAATAAGGTGATTTTGCGCGGCGCGGCATTGTCCTGCAGCGCGTCGCGACTGTCGAAGGTTCTGTTGGTGTAGGTACAATGGCACAGTCATCGGGCATGATCCTTTCGGTACTGGGCGGCGTGGCTTTGGTCCTTGGCACCGCCTATGGCTGGACGGCCCGAGACCATCGAGATGCCGAACTCGCGGCACTGACCGATCGCCTTGCGCAAGTCGAAGCCCGAAGTGCTTCCCTTTCCGAACAGGCCGCGCAAGTCTCTGAACTTGAGGCCAAATTGTCCGAGCTTGAAGCCGCTCTGGTTGCGGCGCAGGAAGAGGCCGAGGCCGCGCGACAGGCCGCTTTGGCACCCACGCCAGTCATTGAGTCACCAGCGGAGTCAGAACCCGAAGAGGACACCGTGGTTGCCGTCGCGGATGGGCTGGAGTTCGGCGACCCGGAACAGGGCAAGGCCGTGTTCGGGCAATGCAGCTTTTGCCACAAGATCGGGCAGGGGGCGCAAGACGGCATCGGTCCACATCTGAACGGCATCTTCGGTCGCCGGGCAGGCGCGCATGAAGGGTTCAAATACTCCGAAGACATGTCGATGATGGGCGCGGATGGTCTGACCTGGAACCTCGAGACTCTCAACGCCTACCTCGAGAACCCCAAAGCGCTCGTGTCGCGAACACGGATGAATTTCGCGGGTCTTGAGGAGGAACAGGACCGAGCGGATATTCTGGCCTACCTGCGCCAGTTCTCGGCCAGCCCGCAGAACATTCCCGAAGCCGCACCCACTGCGCAGGCGCGCGAGGTCGAATTGCCGGACGATATCCTCGCCATTGTGGGGGACACGGATTACGGCGAATACCTGTCAAGCGAATGCAAGACCTGCCACCAGCAGGACGGCACCGACGAAGGCATCCCGTCAATCACGCAATGGCCCACCGAGGATTTCGTGATCGCGATGCACGCCTACAAGCAAAAGCTGCGTCCGCATCCTGTCATGCAAATGATGGCGGGCCGATTGTCCGCAGAAGAGATTGCTGCATTGGCGGCGTATTTTGGTAATCTGGACTAGGGCGAGAGGACGCCAGACACAGATCGCACCTGATTTTTTCGAGTATTCCAGGGAGGAATGATATGAAACTGAACAGACGTGAATTCGTGGGCACCGGCGTCGCCGCAGCCTCAACGCTTGCCGCGCCGATAGTCCATGCGGCGGGGCACGGGAAGCCCAAGGTCGTGGTCGTCGGTGGCGGTGCCGGAGGCGCCACCGCGGCGCGCTACATCGCCAAGGACAGCGAGGGCGAGATCGATGTGACGTTGATCGAACCGAGCCGCAGCTACTACACCTGCTTTTTTTCGAACCTTTACATCGGCGGCTTCCGCGAACTGGACAGCATCGAGCATTCGTACGGAACACTGGCCGCAGAGTACGGAATCAACGTTGTGCACGACTGGGCCACGGGTGTGGATCGCGACGCGAAAACGGTTGCCTTGGCCGGTGGCGGGTCGGTGCCCTATGACCGGCTGGTGTTGAGCCCGGGCATTGATTTCGTCGAGGGATCGGTTGCGGGCTGGGATCTGAATGCGCAAAACGCCATGCCGCATGCCTACAAGGGCGGCAGCCAGACCGAGCTTCTGAAGGCACAGATCGAAGCGATGCCGGAAGGCGGCACATTTGTCATGGTCGCCCCGCCCAATCCGTACCGTTGCCCGCCCGGACCGTACGAGCGCATCTCGATGGTGGCACATGTGCTGAACACGTCGAACCCCACCGCCAAGATCATCATCGCCGACCCGAAGGAAAGCTTTTCGAAGCAGGCGCTGTTCGAGGAAGGCTGGCAGAAGCATTATGGCGGCATGATTACCCGGATCGGTCCGGATTTCGGCGGCGGTAACGTGACCGTCGATCCTGCGGCGATGACGGTCGACATCGATGGCGAGACGGTGAATGCCGACGTGGTAAACGTCATCCCCGCGCAAAAGGCGGGTCATATCTGTGACGCGGCAGGTCTGACTGAAGGCAACTGGGCACCTGTCGTGCCGCAGACGATGCAGTCGCGGATGGACGAGAACATCCACATCCTCGGCGATGCCACCAACCAGGGCGACATGCCGAAATCCGGCTATTCGGCCAACTCTCAGGCCAAGGTGGCCGCGATGGCGGTGCGCGGGGCGCTGACCGGAAGCCGCGTGTTCCCGGCCAAATTCTCGAACACCTGCTGGTCTCTCATCGAGACCAATGACGGCGTGAAGGTCGGTGCCACCTATGAGGCGACCGACGAAAAGATCGCCAAGGTCGATGGGTTTGTGAGCCAGACCGGCGAAGACGCAGCGCTGCGCAAGGCGACTTACGAAGAAAGCATCGGCTGGTACGAAGGCATCACCACCGACATGTTCGGGTAAGCCTTTCCGGGCCGGGCGCCAGTCCGGCCCTTGTGTCGAACGGCTGGCGCCGTCCGACCGGATGGGGGCTCTGCCCCCGTCCGCCTGCGGCGCGTTTGACTGCGGCAGACACGAAGGCCACCAAGTTCTTCGTTCTTGCGTTCTGATATCCTGATCTGCTCCGTGCGGGTACGGTTCGTTCTTTGAAACCACTCCATTTCTCTCGCAAGCCCCAAGTCTATTTTCAGAGACAAAATCGGTGTCGCGATGCGCCGTTCTCTTGTTATTGGCGTCGCAAGGTCAACGCCCAAATCTGCAACCACCTGCTTGCGCGTCAGGTCACTCGTTAGCGCGATCCATAACGCACCAGCCCGGAGTTCCTCCGTCGGTTTTATTCCGATGTTTTGCCTCCTTTGCTGCAACAAGTGCTATCAAAGGATGGACATGACACCGCGAAAGCTGCGCAATGGTCCAAAGAGGATCAAAACCTGAACGAAGATGATCTTTAGTCACCGGTTCCAACGGGAGCAGGTCAAACCCAAAATTCGAAGACAGATCGTTCTGTTTTCGATGTCCTTCACACCAATGCGCCGTAACCGAAGATAAACATGCAAGGTGTTGGTGAAGCACTGATTTCATACCCTCTGGCTGGGCGTCTTGAGATTCCAAGAAATCAAAACGGCAAACGAATGCGGCATGTTTTGCAGATGCTCAGAGCGATCAAAACGAAAAGAGTGCTTTCAGCCCTTAACGGCTCCAGCTGTCAGACCGGACACGATCTGGCGTTGGAAGAACATGATCAGGAGGAACAGTGGCGCGGTGGTTGAGACGACTGCGGCGACGGCGAACATGACGTTGCCCTTCGTCTGGGTCGTGCCGAGGAAGGACGCGATTTTCGGCACCATTGTCTGGTTCTGCTTGTCGAGGATCATCGCCGTCACGGCGAAGTCGTTGTACGCCAGCAAGAAGCTGAAGAGCCCCGTGGTGATGACGCCCGGCCACATCACCGGGATAATGACATAGCGAAACGCTTGGAACCGCGTACAGCCATCCACCATCGCGGACTCGTCGAGGTCCTGTGGGATGTTCTTGAAGAACGAATGCAGCATCCAGAGCGTGAAGGGCTGGTTGATCGCCACAAGGACAATGATCGCGGTCGGCAGGTAGCCCCAGATATTCCAGTCGAAGAACACCGGAAGATATCCGGACACCAGCGTGATTGGCGGCATGGCCCTGAAGATGAGGGCGATGAGAAGGAACCAGAACGCGTAGCGATAGGTGGAGCGCGCCAGTGCGTAGCCGCCAAGCGTGCCGAAGGTAAGCGAGATCGACACGACAAAGAGGCAGACCAGCGTCGAATTCCACGCCGCACGCCAGAACTCTTCCTGCACCCAGGCACCATAATAGCCTTGGGTCGTGAAGGTGTCGCCGGTCTCGATCTCGGTCATGCGGCCGGTCAGGGCATTCGTCCAGTTGTTAAGCGAGAAGAAATCAGCCTCGACCTTGAACGACCCCCAGAGCGTCCAGAAGAACGGAAAAGCCGCTGCGATCATCCAGACGACCAGCGTCACGAACAGGACGATCTGAAGAGCGAGGGGGCGTTTCTGAGCTTTACTGGCCATCGATCGTCTCCCTCACGCCTTGCCGTAACTGCGATACGTGCGGACGAGCACGGGCGACAGCAGGATCGCGACGCCGATTACCGTCAACACCGAGGTGGCGGCGGCAGAACTGAGCTGCTGCGTTTCACCGCTCAGATCGTTGTAGATCGCCCAACTCAGCGACGTCGCGTGGGCCTGCGCATTGAAGCTGATGATCGGCTCGAACACCCGGAAATTGTCCATGAGCTGGATCAGCGCGATGAAGGTCGTCAGGGGCAACAGATGCGGGATCACCACATGACGGATCTGCTGCCAGCGGCTCGCCCCGTCGATCCGGGCGGCCTCGAGCGTGTCGGTGCTCACGGTTTGCAGTCCGGCATAGTAGACGATGAATGCGAAGGGCGCAGAGGACCAGACACCATAGACCATCAGCATGATCCACATGAGACCGGTGTCGGCCTTGACTGAAAGCGACGGATCGTCCGCGAGGTATCGCAGCGCGGTGCCGATCACGCCGCGGGCATCGACCATCCAGAACAGGATCAGACCGCCGATAAGTGGCGTCACGATATTGGGCAGGAGCGTGAAAAAGATCAGCGGCCCGCGCAGCGATCGCGCGGCACTGTTCACCGCGACGGCGATGATGAAACCGAAGAGGATCGTCAGCGGCGTGACGACTGCGACATATGTCAGAGTGAAGCCCAACGCCTTGTAGAAGGGCAGGTTCATCAGGCGAACGACGAAGTCACCGATGCCCTCGCTCTGCTGCCATGTCTGAGCGAATTCATTGACGGCAAGGTGGTTGCGATCTTTGTAGATCTCGAGCCCGGCAAACCGCCCCAACGGTTGTTCTTCGCGTAAAGCGGCGGTGGCTTCCTGGTCGATTGCGGTCGCGGTCGTGCAGCCGAACGGGCCGCAATTCTCGACCTCGATAATCACCTGTTCGTGGGCCACATGGAACGACTGGATCACGACCGAGACGATGGGGAAAAAGATAAACAGCATCATCGCGGTGGCCGAGGGCAGAACGAACCAGAAGAAAGCGTTGTGTTTCATCGAAGGCCTTGCTCATGCGCGATGGGCTGAAAGGAGAGGCGAGGGCGGCGGACCGCCCCCGCGTTGCGTAACGGGTTAGTTGACGAAGCCCTTTTCACGGGCGGCGGCTGTATAGGCCGCTTCGATGTCCGACAGCGTCTGCTCGGCGCTTTCGTCGCCCTGAAGGAAGTCTGCGATGTTGTCGCCCAGTGCGGTGTGCAGCAGCCCGTGATGCGGCAGCATCGGGTAGGGTGTGGTGCCCATCGAGATGGCCGAGAACACACCTTCGTTCACGGGGGCAGGCGTGTAGCCTTCGATCATCCACACCGCCTGACCCATCGTCTCGTCGTTCAGGATCGCGGGGCTGATGCCATGCTTCATGGCCTTGAACGTCGCCTCCGCGTCTTCATCACTGATGTTCTTCGCGACAGTCCAGCCGTCCCACCACAGAGTCGACGCAGGCGTGCCGGCGCCGGCGACGGTCATCGGACCGGCGACAGCGGTGTTCTCATAGACCTGCGGCTCGGAGCCTTCGGCATCCATCAGAACGCCGGTCCGAGAGCCCCACATGTTCATGAGCGCGACGTTGCCTGCTTCCCACTCCGCGCTGGTGGCGTTCGAGTCGTGGGTCAGGAAGTCGGGGTTCATGTATTCGCTGAGCGCTTTCAGCATCTCAAGCGTCGCAACACCGGCTTCGTTGTTGATTGACACCTGTGCCGTACCCGGTTCGTAGAAAGACCCGCCGTGGCCGAGATACATGTTCACGAATTCCTGTGCGAGGTTCCAGCCAGCGGCATAGGCGCCGCCAAGTGGATACTCGAGGATGCCTTCAGAACGGATTGTTTCGGCTGCGGCCAGCATCTCTTCGTAGGTCTTCGGAGGCTCTGCGCCGATCTGTTCTAGGATGTCCGCGCGGTACACGAGGTGCTGCGCGTTCGCCATGAAGGCCACCGCCATCACCTGACCGTTGATGGTGATCAGCTGTTGGGTCGGGATGTCCTGACCATGCGCCGCGATCAGATCGTCCAGAGGACGGATCACGTCTTCGTTGATCAATGCCACGATGGACGAGTTCGCCACGATCGCCGTGGTGTATTCCGCTGGGTTGCCCTGCATACCGGGCAGGTTGATCGTCTGGTGATCCGCCGTGAGGTTGGCCTCAGCATCTGACAAGCCCTCACATGCTTGCGCATTGCGCGCAACTGTCTGGATCGCGGGGAATTCGTTGCCGATGATGCTGAGCCGTCCGCCGTCAATGCCGCAATCGGCCGCCATCGCCGTCGTCGCGCCGGCGGCGGCAAGGAACGAGCCCGCCATCAGGATGTTTTTGAGTTTCATTTTGGTCTCCCTGTGTGTTCAGGTGCGTCTTGCAAGCCCGCACCATTGTGTCCCGGTTGTCCGGGAATATCGTGTCTCACGCGCTCAGGCGCTTTCCGGTGTCCGTGTCGAAGACGTGACAGATATCGGCAGGCACGCTGATTGACACCGTATCATCGATCTCGGCCCGGAAGGATTTGTCGGCTTTCACCGCGACGAGCGCCTGTCCGATGCGGACCGACACCATCGTCGCGTCACCGAGAAGCTCTAGCGTATAAATCGGTGCTGTTATCTGACCGTTTCCATCTTCCGCGATGGATGCGTCTTCGGCACGGAAACCAAGCGTCACCTTACCATCGGGCGCGCGCAAACCTTCCACGCGTGTGCGCTGCGTTTCGAACACGCCGCCGCGCATCTCTCCGTCGATCAGGTTCATCGCAGGATTGCCGATGAAACTTGCGACAAAGGCGTTTGCGGGTTTGTCGTAAATCTCGGTCGGGCTGCCGACTTGCTGGACAATCCCCTTCTGCATGACGACCACCCTGTCGGCGAGTGTCATTGCCTCGATCTGATCGTGGGTGACGTAGATCGTCGTCACCGCCAATTCGTGGCTGAGATTCTTGATCTGCGCCCGGGTCGATACACGTAGTTTCGCGTCGAGGTTCGACAGTGGCTCATCCATGAGAAATACGTTGGGTTCCCGCACAATGGCCCGGGCCAGGGCCACGCGCTGTCGCTGGCCGCCCGACAGTTCCGCGGGTTTGCGGTGCAGGAAATCGTCGAGTTCCACCATCCGAGAGGCGCGCCGCACCCGTTCGTCATGGGTGGAGGCATCGACGCCACGGACCCGCAGCGGAAAGCGAATGTTCTCGTAGACATTCATGTTTGGGTAAAGCGCGTAGGACTGGAACACCATCGCCACGTCGCGATCTTTGGGGTCCAAATTGTTGATGACTTTACCATCAATCGCGATCTCACCTTCGGTGATATCCTCAAGCCCGGCAATCATGCGCATGGTCGTCGTCTTACCACAGCCCGAAGGCCCAAGCAGGACAAGAAATTCCTTGTCCGCGATTGTGAGGTTGAAATTGTCTACCCCAACGAACGATCCCCATCGTTTATTGACGTTCCTGAGCTGAATTTCAGCCATGCTTCCCCCTGCGCAAAGAGCATTTTTGCGGTAGACTGGCTCAGCAAGCCACAGGCATCTGCGTTTGGCAAGAATTCTTTGCAAACGTGTGCAAAAAACCGATGCCGGGCTATCACGCGGTGGTACATCCTGGCAGATGACGCCACTGCACAGGGGAGGAGACGGCTGAAAAACGCTTGGAACGCAGCGTCATGACGAATTTGTCGTTGCGTCGCACTGTCTTGCTTGGCGCGATTTTCCGCTAAAGACAGCGCAGAACAATTGATCCGCGGATCTGCGGGACACGTGGGAGGGGACACCATGACATTCGCCAGCTTTGAAGACCGGAACGCAATCGAAAACGAGATGCCGTGGGACGCTCGCGATCTTCCCAGAACGCTTTACGGCCAACTCAGCAAAACTGCGACTGCGTTCCCCGATAGACCTGCGGTCAGTTACCAGTTGTTGTCCGCGCCGACCGACAAGGCAGAGACGCTGACCTGGTCCGAACTGCACAGCAAAACCGTTCAGGCGGCGAACCTCTTTCGCAAGCTTGGTGTCGGCGAAAATGACGTGGTCGCCTATGTCCTGCCCAACTGTCACGAGACCATCCTAACGCTGCTTGGCGGAGCGATCGCGGGTATTGTGAACCCGATCAACCCGCTACTTGAACCCGAACAGATCGGCGCAATTCTGCGGGAAACCGATGCCAAGGTCGTCGTGACGCTCAAAGCGTTCCCCAAAACGGATGTGGCCCAAAAAGTGGCCGAGGCCTGCCGCCACGCCCCGCATGTGCAAACGGTGCTTGAGGTTGACCTCAACCGTTACCTGACCCCGCCGAAATCGTGGATCGTGCCGCTTGTGCGGCCCAAGAACCCGGGCGGGCACCATGCCGATGTGCTCAGCTTCAACGCTGAACTGAAAAAACAGAATACGACGCTCGATTTCGCGGACAGTTCCGACGACCGGGTTGCCGCCTATTTCCACACCGGTGGCACGACCGGGATGCCCAAGGTCGCGCAGCATCGCTATTCTGGACTGATCTACAACGGCTGGCTCGGCAATCGACTGCTCTTTACCGAAGAGGACAGCATCATGTGCCCGCTGCCGCTCTTCCACGTGTTCGCCTGTCACGTGATCCTGATGGCGTCGGTCGTTTCGGGCGCGCATACAGTCTTTCCGACGCCGCAAGGTTATCGGGGTGAAGGCGTGTTCGACAATTTCTGGAAGCTCTGCGAGCGCTGGAAAACCACTTTCGTGATCACCGTTCCAACGGCGATGTCGGCGCTGATGCAACGTCCGGTCGATGCCGATCTTTCGGCGATCAAGACAGCGTTTTCGGGCTCATCCCCGCTGCCGCTTGAATTGTTCAACCGGTTCGAGAAGGCCTGCGGCGTGACGGTCGTCGAAGGCTACGGTCTGACCGAGGCGACCTGCCTTGTCTCGTGCAACCCGCCCGACGGAGAAAAGAAGGTCGGATCGGTCGGCATTCCGTTTCCGTACACCGACGTCAAGATCATCACGCAAAAGGACGGTTCCGTCATTGAATGCGCGGCGGACGAAATCGGCGAGATCTGCGTTTCGAACCCCGGGGTCTTTGCCGGGAACACGTATACCGAAGCCGAAAAGAACGCCGACCTGTTCTACTACGACAAGTACCTGCGTACCGGCGATCTGGGACGGATCGACCCGGATGGCTACCTCTGGATCACCGGTCGCGCGAAAGACTTGATCATCCGCGGCGGGCATAACATCGATCCGGCCGAAATCGAAGAAGCTCTGCTTGCGCATCCGGCCGTCGCCTTCGCCGGGGCCATCGGGCAACCCGACGCGCATGCCGGAGAACTGCCCTGTGCCTTCGTCGAACTGGTCGCAGGCGCGTCCACCACCGAGGAAGAACTCCTGGAGCATTGCACCGTCCACGTCCACGAACGCGCGGCCTATCCCAAGCACATGACAATCCTCGACGAACTGCCGAAAACCGCGGTTGGAAAGGTCTTCAAACCCGACCTGCGTAAACACGCCATCACCCGCGTCTTCAACGCAGCCTTGGACAAGGCAGGCAGCCCGGCCCGCGTGGTATCGGTCATCGACGACAAGAAACGCGGGCTTGTTGCACAGGTTGACCTGCACGGCGCGGCAACAGACGACGTCGGCCACATCCTCGGCAATTTCGCCAACCGCTGGGAAGAGGCGGCCTGACCAAGGTTCGGATCGGCTTCGCTGATCCGCAGGGAACGCCTGCGGCTCGAGTGATCACACCTTTTGAATAAGAAATGTACGGCCTCTACTTGACGAAATATTGACAGCGCACCGATGTTGCGATGGTGAAAGTCGCGCCAAACCCTCCTCCGAGTGTTGATGCCGCCTTGGCGGTACATCCGGAGGCTATACAAACGGTGCTGCACGAGCTGCGCGCTCTGATCCTAGACGTGGCGTCTGTGACGGACGGGATCGGAGACGTGACGGAAACTCTGAAATGGGGCCAGCCGTCATTTTCGGTTCCGACAGGCACGCCGTTGAGGATTGGGGTTACCAAGGCAGGAGCTCCCGCCTTGTTCGTTCACTGCCAGACGACTGTCATTGCGGATGCCCGCGCTGTGTTTTCTGGCGATCTTCGCTTCGAGGGAAACCGCGCGGTTGTGTTTGATACAGACACGGCTTTGCCCGAAAGCGCTTTGCGCCATGTCATTCGCGCAGCGCTCACCTATCGGCTTTGACGCGCTTTAGGAACGTGTCGGCCCCATTGGATCGATCAGGGTCACGGGCAAGGCGAGCGCCTGTTCGAGGCTGTGCGCGACCTGCAAGAGCCGCCCTTCGCCGCGCGGCGGGCCGATAAGCTGTAGTCCGACGGGAAGGCCCGAGGCCGTGAACCCGACGGGCAGTGACAAGGCGGGCAAGCCCGCCACGGTCGACAGGAACGCAAAGCGCAGCCAATCGATGTAGTCGTTCATCTTCTGGCCCGCGACCTCGGTCGGGTACTCGATCTCGACCGGGAAGGGCGGGATGCCGTTCACTGGCAGGGCCAGCACGTCGTACGTCTCAAAGAAGACGCGCATCGTGTTGTAGATGGCCGAGCGGTCCCGTTCCGCCGCCGCGAAATCGGCGAAGGTCATGGCGTCGGCATCCGCCACGTTGCCGAGGATCGTTGCCTTGTAATGCTGCCGGATCTCGGGTGGGGTGATCTGATAGCTGCCAAGGAAGGACAGGCACCGCATCGCGCGGAACGCGTCCGCCAGGCGCGGCAGGTCGGGGCAGTGCTCTTCGATCTGGACCTTCGGCGACTGCACCAACTCCAGGGCCGCACGCAGGACGCTTTCGATCTCCCCCATGATCGGCGCAAAGCCGTTCATGTTTGGTGTAAAGGCGATCCGGATCTCGCCCGCGTCGCGTTGCGCGGTCTCGAAGAACGACTGTTCCGGCGCCGGGAAAGAGATTGGCCAAGTCGGGTCCCAGCCGGACATCGCATCGAGAAACAGCGCACAGTCCAGCACGTCGCGTGCCATTGGTCCGTCGACGCCGCCATTGTGAAACCCAAGCTGTGCCGAACTGCCGCCCGCCACGCCGGGCGAGGGTCGCATGCCGACGATGCCGCAGAAATTGGCGGGGCTGCGCAGACTGCCGCCATAGTCCGATCCGTGGCTGAGCCAGAACTCCCCGGTGGCGAGAGACACCGCCGCACCGCCCGACGATCCGGCAGGGGTCAAAGCGGTGTTCCACGGATTGCGCGTGATGCCGAACACCGCGTTGAAGGTTTGCGCCCCAGCACCCAGTTCGGGCGTGTTCGTCTTGCCAAGGACCACCGCGCCACGCTCTTCCAGACGGAGCACCAGCGGATCAGAGGCGTCGGGCACGTGATCGGCATAGCCTTTTGTCCCGAAGGTGGTGCGCACGCCTTTGACGGGATTCAGATCCTTGATCCCGATGGGCAGGCCTGCCAGCAGGCTGTCCGCGCTGGTTTTGGCGGCACGGGCGCGCTCCGGGCAGCGCGTGACCACGGCGTTCACTTCCGGTTCGACCTGATCCATCCGCGCAAGGCTCGCGTCGATCAAATCGGTCGTCGAGACCTCTCGCTTGCGCAGAAGTGTGATCACATCGCGCGCGGATTTCGCGCACAGTTCCGGGCCTGAGAACGTGGTTTCGGGGCGCATCGGTCACCTTTCCATGGAATGGCCCGCACCAAAGGGTCTTCCGTGCGGGCAAATGACGGGCAAACGGAGGGGACGCCGTATCAGGATTTGCAGAACATGTCGTAGAGCAGGTCGATCATGCGTTCCGTATTGGTATCGCTCAGACTGTAGTAGATCGTCTTGCCTTCCCTGCGGGTCTTCACAAGGGACTCGTCCCGCAATCGGGCAAGCATCTGGCTCACCGCCGCCTGACGTATGCCAAGGAGGCTTTCAAGTTCGCCGACCGACTTCTCGCCCGTGCCGAGATGGCACAGGATCATCAGCCGTCCTTCATGCGCAAGTGTTTTGAGAAACGCCGTGGCATGCGCCGCGTTTGTGGCCATGTCCTGCGCCGGGGAAGAATGCATTGCGACATCCGACATAAAGGGTACCCTGGTTACTCCGGGCGGCGTATAGCACCGTTCCCCGCCCGGACACAAAGCTTTACATGCGTTAAATCGTATCTGTTGCGGGAGGAGCACCGCCCATGAAGGCATTGCCGTCCTGGTAGTTGCAGGGCGCCTCCTGCATCTGCAGGTGCAATCCGTCGCCGGTATAGGGTCGGCTTCGCGCGAGGTCTTCGTCGACATCGATGCCTAGGCCGGGCGTATCTGGTGCCGTGATGTAGCCGTTTTCGACGCGTATGGTGTCGCGGATCAGGTCCCGGTGGAAGGCGGTCTCGATCGATTCCGCGATAAGCACATTGGGGATCGACGTGCACAGATGGATATTGGCGGCCCATTCGATGGGGCCTGCATACAGATGCGGTGCCATCTCTGCGTTGAAAGCCTCGGCCATTCCGGCAAGCTTCTTCATCTCCCAGATACCACCCGCACGCCCCAGCGCGGGTTGCAGGATCCTGGCCCCGCCGGTGCGCAGCAGTGTGGCAAACTCGGTTTTTGTCGTCATCCTTTCCCCGGTGGCAATCGGGATGCGCACCGCGCGCGCCACCTCGGCGAATTCGAGCAGATTGTCGGGTGGGATCGGTTCTTCGTACCAGAGCGGCAGATAGGGCTCGATTGCCTGTCCCAGCCGGATGGCGCCCGAGGTGGTGAACTGTCCATGGGTGCCAAACAGCAGGTCTGCCTTGTTGCCCACTGCCGCGCGGATTGCTTTGCACATCTCGACCGACAAGGCGATGTCGGTCATCGCAGGCTGGTGTCCGCCATGGATCGTGTAGGGCCCTGCAGGATCGAACTTGAGCGCGGTATACCCCCGTTCGACATATGCGACTGCGGCCTCGGCAAGGGCGTCGGGGTCAACCCAGAAGGTCTCAAGACTGTGATGGGGCAGGGGGTAGAGATAGGTATAGGCCCGCACCTTGGGCGTCATGCGCCCGCCGAGAAGCGCCCAGACCGGACGCTCCCGCGCTTTTCCGAGGATGTCCCAGCAGGCGATCTCAAGCCCCGAAAACGCGCCCATGACCGTCAAATCGGGGCGCTGCGTGAAGCCCGAAGAGTACACCCGCCGGAACATCAACTCGATATTCTCGGGGGTTTCGCCCTTCATGTGCCGGTCGAAAACGTCCTGAATGACGGCGAGCATCGCCTCTGGTCCGACCGAAGACGCGTAGCACTCGCCCCAACCAGTGATCCCGGTGTCGGTGGCGACCTTGACCAGTGTCCAATACCGCCCGCCCCAGCCGGGTGGCGGGGGCGCGGTGGTAATCACATCCACGCTGTGCAGCTTCATCTCGTCCCGTCCTCCACGTCGTTCTGAAACCTTTGCGACGTCGGGATCAAAAGACGATCACGTTCCGCTTGGCATCGCCCGAATTGGTGTCCGCAATCGCCTCGTTGATCTGGTCGAGCGACCAGCGGCCTGAAACCAGTTCGTCAAGTTTCAAACGCCCCTGGTCATAGAGGTCGGCGAGCCACGGGATGTCCCGACGGATCACCACATCGCCCATCTTCGACCCGATCATGCCTTGCGCCATGTAGGCCTGCACCACGGGTTCATACTCGGCCATCGCGCCGGAATGCGGCATGCCCACCATCACCATGCGCCCGCCCCAGCCCAGGTAACGTGGCGCATCGTTATAGGCTGGGATCGCGCCAACGGTGATCGCGACCACATCCGCCCCGCGCCCAAGAATGCGCATCGCCTCTTTCCACGGCGCGTCCTGCGTCGCCAGAACCCCGTCGGTCGCGCCGAACGCCTTGGCGGTTTCCAGCTTTTCCTCTGTCACATCGACGGCAACGACCCGACGCGCACCCGCGATCCGCGCACCTTGAATGGCGTTCAGGCCAACACCACCTGCGCCGATCACCACCACGTCTTCGCCTGCGCGCAGCCGTCCGGCATTCACGATCGCACCGACGCCGGTGATCACACCACAGGCCAACAGCGCCACCGCCTCGGGCGGCATCGTGTCGGGCAGGGGGACGACCTGGCTCTGGTCCACGACGACCTTTTCAGCGAAAGCACCGCAATTCATGGCCTGCACCACCGATGTCCCGTCCGCGCGCGACAGCGGCGACTCGGCCGATCGCGGCGTTTCGCAGATGGTGGGCTTTCCGCTTGCGCAGTTCGGGCATTGACCGCAGGCCCGGATCAGCGTCACCACCACCCGTTGCCCGTCCAGCAGGCCAGTCACACCCGGTCCAAGGGCTGTCACCCGTCCGGCGGCCTCGTGCCCGTAGACGGCGGGCAGATCACCGCCCCACGCGCCTTCGGCGTAATGAATGTCGGAATGGCAAATGGCGACGGCGTCGAGCGTCACCTCGATCTCGCCCGCGCCGGGCGCGCGCAGCTCCAGCTCTTCTATGGTCAGGGGTTCGCCGAAGGCGGTGCAGACGGCAGCTTTGATCCGGGGCATGTGCCCTCCCTCGTTGGATTTTTGCCCACCGTGCGTCGGCCCGGGGGCAAGTGCAAGCGGGAAGCCGACCCCAGACTGTCAGGCTGCGACCGGCCTGCGCTGCGGCCATAGGAAGACGACCAGCGCAATCAGGATCAGGCCAAGAGACAGGAGAAACGGCGCGCCCGGGAAATAGACGGGTGCCGTGCCACGGGTGAACTCCGCGAAGGTGAACGTCATGATCATCGGGGACACAATCATCGCCACGGCCCCGACCGAGGTCAGTGCGCCCTGCAACTCTCCCTGCCGCTTGTCGCCCACCGCTTTCGACATGATCCCCTGAAGCGCAGGTGTAATCACCGCGCCCAGCGCTGCAAGCGGCGTCAGCACAAGTGCGACCGTGCCCGAGGTCACGATGGCCAGCGCGCCGAAGGCGAAGACGTCGAAGACCAGCCCGTAGATGACCGTCCCGCGTTCGCCCAGACGGCGCAGGATCAGGCGGATCAACCCGCCCTGTACAATGGCCATCATGATCCCGAAGAGTCCCAGCGACAGCCCGATCATCCCGGCATTCCAGCCGAACCGCGCCTGTCCGAAATAGGCCCAGACCGCCGGATAGACGAAGAACGCGACCTGATAGAGGAAAAACACCACGAACAGCCGCCCGATGCCGGGCAGGTCTCGCATCGATTTGAACGCACCAAACGGGTTGGCGCGGCGCCATTCGAACGGTCGCCGGATGGCATCGGTCACCGTCTCGGTCAGAACGACATACCCAAGCACCGCATTGGCCCCGGCGAGCGCCGCCGCCGCCCAGAACGGCGCGCGCGTGCCGAACTCGCCCAGCACCCCACCCAATAGCGGTCCGATCACGAACCCGATCCCGAAGGCCGCGCCGACAAGGCCGAAGTTCTGGGCCTTCTTCTCGGGGTCCGAAATGTCAGCCATGTAGGCGTTGGCGGTCGATTGCGTCGCCGCCGTGATCCCGCCGACGATGCGGCCGATGAACAACAGCCAGATACTGCCCGCGACCGCCATCACAACGTAATCCGCCGCCATCACTGCAAGGCTGATCAGCAGGACGGGGCGCCGCCCATACCGGTCCGATAGATTTCCCATCACCGGCCCGAACAGGAACTGCATCACCGCAAAGACCGTGGTGAGTACGCCGCCCCAAAGTGCTGCACTGGCCAGATCGCCGCCTGTGACCTCGCGGATCAGATCGGGCATCACCGGGATGATCAGCCCAACCCCCATCGCGTCGATCATGACGCTGAGCAGGATAAAGACGACGGGCAGGCGCATGGGGCGAGACTTTCAGAAGGCGCGCAACCGCGCCCTCACGTGTAAACTACAGCTGACACGTCGCGGTCAATGCGCCTGCGCCTCGATGAATTCCAAAAGCACGCGGGCATATTCCTCGGGTTTTTCCACGCATGGCAGGTGGCCCGCACCGCGGATCAGGTGAAACTGCGACCCGGGGATCAGATCGACGGTTTCGCGAACCAGATCGGGCGGCGTCGAGCCATCCTCGCTGCCCGCAATGCCGAGTGTCGGCAGGCGCAGACCAGAGGTCGGCGTCATGAAATCCGTGCCCGAGATCGCGTGCGAACACCCAATGTACCCTTCTGCCGGTTGCCGCACGAGCATGTTGCGCCAGGCGTGAAAGCCATCCGTCTTGCGGAACGTGTCGGAAAACCACCGCTGCATGACACTATCGGCAAGCGCTTCGATGCCGCCCGCTTCGACCCCCGCGATGCGCTCGGCCCACATCTCGCGCGTGGCGATCTTGGCGCCGGTGTTGGACAGCACCATCGCGCGGACAAGGTCGAGCCGCTTCGCGGCCAGCCCCTGTGCGATCATCCCGCCGATCGACAGGCCGACAAAGATCACATCGCGCAGGTCAAGATGATCCATGAGCCTCTCGACATCGCGCACCAGCGTGCCCATCGCATAAGGGGCGGGGGTGCATTCCGACAGGCCATGCCCGCGTTTGTCGTAGCGAATGTACCGCAAACCCTGCTTCGGCAGGAGATCGATCACCTGATCCCAGAGCCGCAGATCGGTGCCGAGCGAATTCGCGAACACCACGGGCGCACCCTCGGGATCGCCGTCTACCCGGTAATGCAACTTGATGTCCCCCAGATCGGCAATCTTCATCGCGAAGCCCTCTACTTCTCTGTTTCAAAAATACCTCGGGGGAGTCGCCGCTTGCGGCGACGGGGGCAGCGCCCCCTGATCCCTACCGTACCCGCAAATGCGCCATGATCTGCCCGTGATCACTCGCCAGTTTGTTATACGGTGCCTCGGGATGGCTGCCATCGGTCAGATGATCGTTGAGCACGCTGAAATAGGTCATGTCGCCAATCCGATCCGGGACGTCCGGATCGAAATGCTGCGACAGCCAGATCTGGTCGATGCTTTCGAACACGCCGCCAAAAGCCGAGGTATAGACCATGTCGCGCAGCGATTTGCGCACGAACAGCTTCTCGGCGGAATGCAGGCGCACACGCTCGACCGCCTCTGTGATGGCGTCGTTTTCCTCTTGTGAGTACCGGTCCGCACGGTGTTCGGCGTCGTGGCGCAGCATCCAGGCGTAGTTCTTGAACGGGCGTTCGCCGCTGATGATCTCGGAACTGACCGCGTGTTCCCCGTCATTGTAGTCGCCCATGGCGATGACCGGTCGACCAGCGCTCAACTCCGCAAGGATCTCGCGCCGCAGGATCCACGCTTCTGCCATCCGCCGCACCGCTGCCCGCAAGGATCCCATCGCACGCCCAAGCGGATCGTATCGGGTCAGGTCCGCCTCGGGCGCGTATTCCGCACCGGCGGGTTTGATGAACTCGCCCAGCTTTGATTTGAGGTGGCAATTGAACACGGTGATGGTCTGTGACCCCATGCGCACCCGGACCTTGAGGATGGGACGCGACAGCCGCCGCAGCGTGAAATGTCCCGCATCGCCTCCACCCAAACCGCGCAGGGGCGCAAAAGGAATGACCAGAGGGTCAGGCAGATCCTGAATGATCTCCGGCGCGTCTTCGAACCCGAGGCGTGACAGGATCGCCACCCCGGGACGGCGTTCTCCGGGGACACCCTCATCCGCCGAGTTCGGCGCAAAGGCCAGTGCCGCGCCTGCATATCCGACGCTTTCCAGGCGGCGGAAAATCGCCTTCTTGCGGTAGGATTTGGTGCGGTCCGGTTGCGCCGCCTCGTTCAGCAGAGCGGCGCGGCGCGAGGTCTCATCCACCACGGCCCGCAGCGCGTCTTCCTCGAAGATCTCCTGAAAGCCCACGATATCGGCATCGAGCGCCAGAAGCTGGTCCGCCAGCCAATCCTCTTTCCAGGCGTACTCCTCGGGTGTGTAGGTCTGGAACTTGTAGTATTCCTGATCCGGCCCGATCAGGTTCTTGACGTTGAAACTGGCAACCGTGACGTCCTGCATCACCCTTCTCCAAACCGCTCCAGCGCGGCGATGAAGACCGGGCGGTCCACGTTGCCGCCCGAAATCGTCACGACCACGGTATCTCCCTCGATCTCGTCCGCATGATAGAGCGCCGCTGCAAGGGCCACGGCACCCCCCGGTTCCGCGACCAGTTTCAAGCGTGCGAACGCTTGCGCCATCGCCATCTGCGCCTCATCATCGGTCACGACGATCCCCGGTCCGCAAAGCCGCTGCATGATCGGAAAGGTAATGGCGCCCGGCTGTGGTGTGATGATCGCATCGCACAGGCCGCCGGATGTCGCCGCATTGCGCTCGATCCGGCCCGATTTCAGAGAGCGCGTCACGTCGTCGAACCCTTCCGGTTCCACCGGCCGGACACGCAGGCCGGGTGATTTCGCGTCGAGTGCCAAGGCAATGCCCGACGTAAACCCACCGCCACCGCAGCAGACAAGCACCTCCGCCTCTGTGACGCCAAGCGCCTTCGCCTGATCCGCGATTTCGAGCCCGCAAGTGCCTTGCCCGGCGATCACCTCGGGTTCATCGAAGGGTTTGATCAAGGTCAGACCGCGCGCGTTCGAAAGCTCCGCGCCGATCGCGTCCCGATCTT
Source organism: Marivita hallyeonensis (assembly GCF_900129875.1). Taxonomy (GTDB): domain Bacteria; phylum Pseudomonadota; class Alphaproteobacteria; order Rhodobacterales; family Rhodobacteraceae; genus Marivita; species Marivita hallyeonensis. The sequence goes on from NZ_FQXC01000001.1 coordinate 703,589, forward strand.
CGGTGCTTCGGTCATAGAGGACCACCTCGGCCCCCAATGCGCGCGTGTTGTCGATCTTCATGCGCGGCGCGTCGGACGGCATGATGATCACCGCGGCCACCCCGAACTGCTGCGCGGCCAGTGCCACGCCTTGCGCGTGGTTGCCTGATGAAAACGCGATCACTCCATTTGCCCGCACGTCCTCTGGCAAGGCCGACACCGCGGCCCTGGCCCCGCGATACTTGAAGCTTCCGGTGTGCTGCAGGCATTCCGGTTTCACCAGAACCCGCCGCCCGGCGATCTCGTCCAGAAAGGGCGAGGACAAAAGGGGCGTGCGGCGTACATGTCCCGTCAAGCGCGTTGCGGCAGCCTCGATCCGTTCAATGTCCATCGGTCACCTCAACATATCCAGCCAGCGCCGCAACGCATCGAGGCTCTCTGGTTCGTCCAGAAACGGGATATGCCCGCGATCCGGCACATCTGCCGCGATCATATCCGGGCGCCGCGTCTTCATCTCCTCGAAGGTGGATTTGGCGAGCAGGTCGGAATTCGCGCCACGGATACAGGCCAGCGGCAACCCGGCCAGAGCGTCGAACAAGGGCCAGGCGTCCGGGGCGGGCTCCGCCCCGCTGTTCAACACGGCGTCCCGCAGCTTGGGATCATAGGTCAACGCCAGCCCATCTTCGGTCTCATGGAACAGGCGTTGCGCCTCTTCCATCCAACGCGATTTGGGCACATTGGCAAACCCCGTCATCACGCGTTCGCGGGCTTCGGCCACCTCGGCGTGGCTGCGCAAAGCCGGGGTCCGACCGAGGTAATCCTTAATCACCTCCAACCCCTCGGGGGCAATTTCGGGCCCGATGTCGTTCAAAGCCACACCCAGCATGCGGTCTTTCACCACCGACGCCATGACCATCGCGATTAGACCACCCCGGCTGGTGCCGAGGATTGCCGCTTTCTCGAGCCCGAGGTGATCCATCAGCTCCACCGCATCGCGCCCTTCGACCGGGATATGATACGTCGACGGGTCGGCCCAATCGGATTGCCCCCGCCCGCGATAATCGAGCCGTATCAGGCGTACATTGCTCAGATGCGGCGCCACGAAATCAAAGTCGCGCCCATCCCGTGTCAATCCGGCCAGGCAAACCAGCGGAAGCCCGTCGCCTTCATCGGTGTAATGCAGCGACAGCCCGTCAGATGTGGGGAATGTGGGCATCAGGCCAACTCCGGCAGGCGTGTGAGGTCGGTCAACTGGTGTTGCGGCACATGCGGCAGGCGATCCACGGGATCACCGGCGCGATTGACCCAGACCGTGTCGAACCCATAGCCCGAGGCGCCAGCGGCATCCCACCCGTTGGACGAGACAAAGAGCACATCCCCTTTCGCACAGCCGAAGCGCGCGCCGACCATGTCGTAGACTTGCGACGACGGCTTGAAGATGGCCACGTCTTCCACCGACAGCACAGCATCTAGAAACGTTGCGATCCCCGCGCTGTCGACCGCGCCTTCGAGCATATCCTTGCTGCCGTTCGACAGGATCGCACAGGTCTTCCCGGCCGCCTTGAGCTGCGCCAGCATCATCGGCACTTCCTTGTAAGCCGGGAGTTCCCAATAGAGCGCCAAAAGCCGTTCGCGCAGTTCAGGATCGTCGGTCAGACCGACCTTTTCCATCGCCCAGTCGAGTCCGTCCTTGGTGACGTCCCAGAACGGGGTGTAGTCGCCCGTGATCGTGCGCAGCCACGTGTATTGCAGCTGCTTCTGCCGCCAATGCTCGGCCAGTTGAGGCCAGACCGCGTTCAGCCCGTCGCGCCCCGGCTCATCGGCCGCGACCCGCGCCGCCGCCGCGACGTCGAACAACGTGCCGTAGGCGTCGAATACACAGACTTGCGCCATACCACTTCCTTTTGTCGTTTGGCGTAAAGTGTCAGATGCCGGTGTCAGAGGAAAGAGGGAGTCCGCCCGCCCGGCATCATCCAAGAATTTACTGGCGGTGCTGAGAATCTTCGTACGAAGATTCTGACAAGCAAGGATTTAAAAAAGACAAACCCCCGAAAGGCAAATGCCTCGGGGGTCGTCAAAAGTCTCTAAGTGCTGGAAAGAACTGCTTAGAGCATACCTTCGCGCTGCGCTTTCTTGCGCGCGAGTTTGCGCGCACGGCGGATCGCTTCGGCTTTCTCGCGGGCTTTTTTCTCCGATGGTTTTTCGAAGTGCTGACGCAGCTTCATTTCACGGAAAACGCCTTCACGTTGCAGCTTTTTCTTCAGAGCGCGGAGCGCCTGATCGACGTTGTTGTCACGAACACTAACCTGCATGTGGTTTTCACCACCTTTCTAAGTTGGATTTGCAAGGATTTGCAGGAGCGCGCCGTATAGCAAGCGATCTTCCGTTTGTCCAGTGCGTCAGCTGTTATCGACTCCGCCCGTCGATGTCGCACCGGTGGTCGACAACGGATTGGCCGGATTGAGAAAGATCCCAAGCGACAGCAGCGCAAAGATGCATTCGTACACTTCCCAGCGACGGCTCTCCCCGAGGAACGGAATGATCACCGTCACGATCAACGCAAAGAGCGCGTGATGCTGGTGCGGGACCGGAATGACGAGCCGCTCGGTCACGCGACGTACCCAGGCCGCACGCGGCCAGAGGACCGGCAGAATGATCAGATAACTCAGGATGATGTAGGACAGGGCCGGTCCGAAAATCAGCTCGTCCAGTTTCACGCCGCCGATCACCAGGTTGTGGAAGGTAAACTCCTGCTGATCGTTGTTTTCCTGAAAGTATTCCGGGCTCTCGAAACCAAGGATGCGCTGACCCCAGGACACCTCTTCCCCCGCGACCCAGATATAGGCGAGCCCGTAGAGCGTCCCGAGGACCAGCGCCAACCGGGTGATCGCGCCCCGCACACGCCAGACCCGCGCCAGCAGCACCGCACCCGCACACGCCAATCCGACCGCTGTGGCGTTCTCCACCAGCGAATCCTCTGCGCCGAAATAGATGAAGAACGCGTCTCGCGACAAAGCGGACACCACAAATGCCGCAAAAAGCAGCGCGCCGCCCAGAAAAAGAAAGATCGCGTCGATGGTCTGCCGGGTCACCGGATGCTCCTGTGTCGATTGATCGATCATCTACCAGCACACCGAGCGTAACCCCAGAGCCTGCCGTGCAAAAAACTGCACAGTGTCGTGTTGAAAGCGCATCTCGGACATCCGTCCCATCCATGGTCTGCAGTCCTCGAAGAGCGCGCGACTGGAAGCCTGGGTGTAAACGGGCTACCTCTTGGTCATAGCCAAATTCGCCTCTGGGGACTCCGATCCATGACCGACACACCCGACACCGCAACGCAGCTCCTTGACGCCGCTCTGATGCATGTGCCGTTCGACGGGTGGTCCGAAACCGCCTTCAAGGCCGCCATCGCAGACACCGGCGTCGCGCCGGCCGTCGCGCGCGGGCTGTTTCCACGCGGCGCGATCGATCTGGCGGCGGCGTATCACCGGCGCGGCGATGATCTGATGGTGGCCGCACTGGAACGGGAGGACCTCTCGTCGCTCCGGTTCCGCGACAAGGTCGCCCGTGCAGTTCGCCTTCGGCTCGAAATCGTCGAAGACAAAGAGGCGGTCCGCCGCGGCGCCACGCTATTTGCGCTGCCGATGCACGCGGCAGAGGGTGCAAAGCTCATCTGGGGCACCGCTGACCGCATCTGGATCGCGCTGGGCGACAGCTCGCGTGACATCAACTGGTACACCAAACGCGCGACGCTTTCGGGCGTGTACTCCTCGACCGTGCTTTACTGGCTGGGTGACGATTCGCTCGATCATCAGGCGACCTGGGCCTTCCTCGACCGCCGCATCGACGATGTGATGAAGATCGAAGAGGTCAAAGCCCGCGTCCGCAAGGCCCCAGGCCTCGGCCCCTTGATGACCCGGGCCGAGCAGGCGCTGTCCCGCGTCCGCCCTCCCAAACCCCGCCGCGATGACCTCCCCGGCGGCTGGACCGTCCCGCGCTGATCACTTTCTCCGAAGGTCAGCTGTGCGGGACTTTGCTGCCATTCGATATTCCTGACTTTCCCGCAAGTTCTTGTTTTCGCCGGATCTCCGTGAATTCTATCGATACGTCGGTAGTTCTATGGATTCACTCGGCCATCGTAACAAGAAGACCCGATCAAAGGGCGTCTGGACTGGGGTTGTCACCGAAACTGAACTGAATTGGGTCGCGTATGCAGATGGCGGAAAGGAACTTCCTTTTTTCCTGTCTTTATTCGCGGAGACTTGCATCACATCAAAGACGACCAACAGCCAGTGTTGGTCACAGGAACGATAGCCTGAGATTGCCTTAGATTTTGCCCGTAGAATGGGATTAAGAACGTTGTCCGTGAGAACTGGAGGCGACCCGCCGCCGCCGCCACCAACCTTTGTGTCGTGATCACCATCCTTGTATATGCCTACACTCTGCATGTAGTTCGGCAGCGGAACACGCTCAGCATCAGCTGGTTCGACAGAGCGGAACCTCGTTGAATTCGCGGAATAAAATCTCAAAGCACCGGGGTTCTGGAGTAATCTGGCTTGATTGCGTAGCTGAGATGCAAGGCCCTTGAGCATCTTCCAATCATCGCTAGAAACCGGCACGCCTTCGTTATGACTCACCGAAATGATCACTCCGGCCTCATCACCAACCTCATCTCTCAAGGCAATATCGAAATCCCTCTGGGCCCGAGCGACTTGTAGTGGTGAAAAACCTGACCCGGCCGAATTATTATGAACGGCCAAAGTCAATTCGATCCCAACCTTCAATTCTCCAATTTTAGCTACAAAGTCAGGCCGTTCAGAAGGTTGGGTCAAATCTGGGGCGATATTCTGGAGCCGAAAGAACTGCTCCAGCCAAGAGTATTCAAAATCTTTATCTTCTGGTCTCAAAACTAATCGCCTCACTGAACCCGAGATAGCTTGAGCATAGCTCGCCAGCAAGGAAACTTGTGTAGATTGGGCTCATTGCAGACACTCGTCGGTGATGTGCGCCGACTACTCGCCTGACCTACCAAACGCAGGACAATCCCGAAGCCCTACCGGATCGGTTCGAGCAGTGCGTCCGTCATCTGGCAATCGCGCACGACATCCCGGCCGCACGGCACTGGCTCCAGCGATTTGGACAAACAGATCCGTGCCTCCTGAATGCGGCCCTGTTTGCAGGTGATGGTGATCATGTCCGGTTCAAGCTGCGGATTGGCTTCGAGGAATGCCTCTTCGACCACGGAGGCGGGCAGTTTCACCGCGTCTTCCAGACGGCGAAAGATCTCTGGGCGGACAACGGTCGCAAACGCGTCCCGCGACAGCGCGTAGTAATCCTCTGCAGACAGGCCCGAGCAGACCCCATGCTTGTTCCACTGGTGCCACGCAAGGCCTGACGTGCCCATGATATCCGCCATGTCCCGCGTCATCGCGCGGGACGGGTTGCGCTCGGTTGTGGGGCAGAAGGACGGCCAGCCGCGATGGTATTGCGGCCAGAGCCCGTGCAGGATCCAGCCGAAATCGGCATCGGCTTCGCATTGCGGTGAGTTCCGCGCGTCGCCTTCGATGGCGCACCATGTGGGGGACCAGCTGAGCGACATGACGTAGTAGTCGAACACGCCGGACCGGTCGCCTTCGGACCGGGCCACGTACACCGTTGACATCGCAATCAGTGCCGCCAGCAATACGCGCATTTGCTCTTCCCTCTTTGCCGCCGCGCGACTATACAGCCGCCAAGTTCCCTGACAATGGAAACCTGTCCCGGCCGATCCGGGACCTCCCGGACCCGCTCCGGGAGAGCGAAAAAGAATTGCGTAAGGAGACGCGAGATGGGCAAACCGATCATGGCCAAGGCCACCGCTGTCTGGCTGGTGGACAACACGACGTTGACGTTCAAGCAGATCGCCGATTTCACCGGCATGCACGAGCTTGAAGTGCAGGGCATTGCCGATGGCGATGTGGCGGCAGGCGTCAAAGGCTTCGACCCCATCGCCAACAATCAGCTTGAGCCCGAAGAGATCAAGAAGGCCGAGACCGACCCGGCCCACAAGCTCAGGCTCAAGGTCTACGCCGCCGCACAGGGCGAAGAAAAGCGCCGTGGCCCGCGCTACACACCGCTGTCCAAACGTCAGGACCGTCCGGCGTCGATCCTCTGGCTGGTGAAGTTTCACCCCGAACTGAGCGACGGCCAGATCTCCAAGCTGGTCGGCACGACCAAACCGACAATCCAGGCGATCCGCGAGCGGACGCATTGGAACATCAACAACATCCAACCCATCGACCCGGTGGCGCTGGGCCTCTGCAAGCAGTCCGAACTGGACGCCGCCGTCGCCAAGGCAGCCAAAAAGCAGGAAGCGGTGATGTCGGATGACGAACGCCGCAAGCTCGTGTCGACCGAGCAGAGCCTCGAAATGGACGCCGAACCGCGCCTGCCATCGGCCATCGAAGGTCTCGAAACCTTCAGCCTCACCGGCACGCCGGACGAGGAGGAAGAGAAGAAAGACGACGATTACGCCGACGCCGATAGCTTCTTCAACCTGCCCGACGGCCCTCGGGACGACGAAGACGACAAGGACTGACGTCTTTCATATCGATGATCTGAAACATGGCGCATCCAACGGGTGCGCCATTTCTTTTACCGGCGTTGGTCAAAACGATCAGCCGCGCGAGAACCACACGAGGATTTGCCCCGCAATCAGCGGCACGACACTGAAGACCACCGCAAGGGCAACACCGGACAGGTCGGGCGGCGGTAACCGCAGGACTTCCGAAAAGAGTGGCAGCCAGACGGCTGCAACGGTCAACAGAAGGCACAGCGCAATGGCGATCCATATATACGGGTTGCGCGAGATTTCGTTGACGATCACCCCGTCCCGGCGCTTGCGCACGTTGAACACGTTCCAAAGCTGCGCAAAGGCGATTGTCAGAAACGCGATGGTGATCGCCTCTGGCTGCGCGGTTCCCAGATAGAACAGCGCACCCGCATAGGCCCCAAGCGTCGCGCAGGCGATGATCAAGCCGAGAACCGAGATATGGATCCACGCAGCCCGGTTGACGATGGGCGCTTTCGGATCGCGCGGCGGGTCTTTCATCACGGACGCATCACCGCGCCCCAGGCCAAGCGCGAACGCCGGGAAGACATCTGTCACGAGATTGAGAAACAGGATCTGCAATGGCAACAGCGGCGTAGACAGGCCCAGCCCCAAGGCAAAGGCAACGACCAGCACTTCGCTGACATTGCAGGACATCAGGTACACCACGAAATTGCGGATGTTCGAGGCGATGATCCGTCCCTGCATCACCGCTTCGGCGATGGTGCTGAACGCATCGTCGAGCAAAACGATCTCGGACGCTTCGCGCGCCACCTGCGTGCCACGTTGGCCCATGGCGATGCCAATATCGGCTTTCTTGAGGGCAGGGGCGTCGTTCACGCCATCGCCGGTCATCGCAACGATGCGGCCCTCTTTCTGGTGAAATGCCACGAGATCGAGCTTGTTCGCCGGGGCCACCCGGGCGAAGATCCGTGCCTTGCTGATGCGCTCGGCAAAATCGGGATCGAGGTTTTCCGGATCGAAATCGCGCAACTCACGCCCCTGAACCACGTCCGCACCGGCTTCTGCAATGCCAGCTTCCGTGGCGATGGCGGCCGCGGTCGTGGGGTGGTCCCCGGTGATCATGACGACATCGATGCCCGCGTCCCGGCAGGCGGCAATAGCGGCGGGCACGTCCTCGCGCACCGGATCGGCGAGACAGACCAGCCCGATCAGCTCCAGCTGCTCGAACGGGTCTTTGAGAGAGGTGCCATCGGCCCGCATTGCGAGCGCTAGACACCGCAACCCTTTCGCCGTTTCTTCCTTCGTTTTCGTCAGCCATCCCTTCTTTTCGTCACCGGTCAGGGGCACTGGACCCGACGGACCGACCACAGTTGTGCTGGCCGCAATCACCGCTTCCGGGGCGCCTTTGACCAGAAAGACAGACCCGTCTTGAACGGCATGCACTGTCGCCATCATCAAGAGGTCGGGATCGAACGGGTGGGTTTGCGTTGCCGGACCAATGCCGCAGACCCGGGCCGTATCGAATGCCGCCTCGTCTGCCGCGCGGACCAGTGCCGCTTCCATAGGGTCACCGGCATAGGCAGAGCCGGGTCCGGTCGTGTTGCACAACGCGCCGACGCAGAAGGCCCACCGCAACGCGGCGTTCTCGTCGATCCGCAGACCGTCCATCTTTTCCAGGTCAACCGTTGCATCGGGCAGGATGAAGCGGACCACTTCCATGCGGTTCTCGGTCAGCGTGCCCGTCTTGTCGGTGAGGATCATCGTGGTGGAGCCGAGCGTTTCGACCGCCGACAGGCGGTTGATCAACGCATTGCGCCGCGCCATGCGCAGCATCCCGCGCGCAAGGCAGAGCGTGGCGACAATTGGCAGACCTTCGGGAATGGCGGCGACGGCAAGGGCGACGCCGGTCTGGATCATGTCGGCCAGCGGCTGGTCCCGCAGCACGCCCAGAAGGACCGTCAAAACCACAAGAACCAGCGTCAGACCGATCAGCCTTTGCCCCAGCCGGTCCAACCGCCGTTCCAGCGGGGACGCCTCGTCTTCCACGCTTTGCAGCAGATGCGCGATCTGACCGATTTCGGTACCCATCCCGGTGGCCGTCACAACCGCTTCGCCCTGACCCTGCGTGACCGAAGACCCCCGATGCGCCATCGATGTGCGGTCTCCCAGGACCGCGTCCGCTGCAACCGGAGTGGTGGATTTCGACACCGGAACGGATTCGCCCGTCAGTGTGGATTCGTCGCAATGCAGGTTCGTGGTCGCGATCAGCCGCGCATCCGCCGGAACCAGATCCCCCGCCTCCAGAAGCACAATATCCCCCGGAACAAGGTCTTGCGCCGGGACGGTGGTCACGCGGGCATCCCGGCGAACCCGAGCAAAAAGCTGCGCGTAGGCGTAAAGCGCCTCCATCGATCGCGCCGCGCGAAGTTCGGTGACGAAACCGATGGTCGTGTTGATCACCAGCACGAGTGCGACGGCGATGGCTTCGACATAGTCGGTCAGAAAAACCGAGAACACCGCAGCCCCGACCAGCAGCCATGTCACAAGGCTGTTGAACTGATGCAGAAGGATCGACAGCACGCTGCGCGGCTTTTGCCGCTGCAACAAGTTGGGGCCGTATTTGGTAGATCGTGATGCGACTTCGGCCGCGCTCAGCCCCGTGTCGGGCGAAACGCCAAGCCAAGCCACCACCTGATCCGATGGCGCCGAATAGGGATGTCGTTCACTCGATGATTCAGGCTCATCCATGCGCCGATATCATCGTTGATTTTCTGCCTCCGCAACCTGTGTTTTGACCCGGAAGAAACTGTCCGGGGTCACAGAGATGGAATCGATGCCGAATTCGACAAGCGTCCGGGCGAATTCCGGGTAATTCGACGGAGCCTGCCCACACAACCCGACCTTTGCCCCCGCGCCGTGGGCCTTTTCGATCACCGTTCGGATCATCCACTGCACCGCGTCGTGGCGTTCGTCGAACAGCGGCGCCAGCTGGTCGCTGTCCCGGTCGATGCCAAGCGTCAGCTGCGTCAGGTCGTTCGATCCGATGGAGAAGCCGTCGAACCGCTCAGCGAACGCCTCGGCGAGGATCACGTTCGAGGGCACTTCGCACATCACATAGATCTGCAGCCCGTTCTCTCCGCGCGTGAGACCTTCTTCGGCCATGACGGCCAGAACCTTGTCCGCCTCTTCCGGAGTCCGGCAGAACGGCACCATGATCAACACATTGTCAAAGCCCGCGCTTTCGCGCAGCCGGTGGATGGCCCGGCATTCAAGGCGGAACCCGTCGATATAGGCCGGGTCGTAGTACCGCGACGCCCCGCGCCAGCCGATCATCGGGTTCGACTCTTCCGGTTCGAACTGCCGACCGCCCAGAAGATCGGCGTATTCGTTGGTCTTGAAATCGCTCAGTCGCAGGATCATCGGGTTGGGATAGGCGACCGCAGCGATCCGCGACAGACCCAGCGCAAGCTGATCGACGAAGTATTCGGCCTTGTCGTCATACCCTTTGGTGAGGTTTTCGATTTCGGCCCGCACCTCGGCATCGCGCAGATCCTGGAATTTCAAAAGTGCCATCGGATGCACGCGGATCGTGTTCGAGATCACGAATTCCATCCGGGCCAGTCCGACCCCATCGCAGGGCAATCGCCACCACCGTGCCGCAATGGCTGGGTTCGCAAGGTTGAGCATCACCTTCGTGCGCGTCTCGGGCACATCGTCGAGTTTCAGGTCTTCAATCTTGAACGTCGCCTGTCCGGCGTAGACGTACCCTTCATCCCCTTCGGCGCAGCATACCGTGACTTCCTGCTGATCGTGCAGCACATGCGTCGCGTCTCCGCAGCCGACAATGGCCGGCACGCCAAGCTCGCGGCTGACGATGGCGGCGTGGCTGGTGCGCCCGCCGTGATCCGTCACAATGGCCGACGCGCGCTTCATCACCGGCACCCAGTCCGGATCGGTGGTAGACGTGACAAGCACCGATCCGTCGACGAAGTCGTCGATATCTTTGACGTCCTCTATCAGACAGACACGCCCCGTGGCGATCTGTTCGCCCACTGACAGACCGGTCGTCATCACCGGGCCATGATCTCCAATCTGGTAGCTTTTCAATGTCCCCGCCGCGACGCGGGACTGCACCGTTTCAGGCCGCGCCTGCACGATGAAAAGCTGCCCGGTATTGCCGTCCTTGGCCCATTCCATATCCATCGGTTGGCCGTAATGCGCTTCGATGGTGGCGGCCTGCCGCGCAAGGTCGAGAACCTCGTCATCGCTCAAGACAAAGCGTTCGCGCTCGGCTTTCGAGGTCGGCACATTGCGCACCGGATCAGGCCCGTCGTCACTGGAATAGATCATCTTGATCTCTTTTGCGCCGAGCTTCTTTTCCACGATGGGCTTGACCCCGTCGCGCGTCAGGAACGGTTTATAGACCTGAAACTCATCCGGTGTGACCGCGCCCTGAACCACGTTTTCGCCGAGTCCCCAGGCAGCATTGATAAGGATGATCTTGTCGAAGCCCGATTCCGTATCGATGGAGAACATTACGCCCGACCCGCCAATGTCCGAGCGCACCATCTGCTGCACGCCGACCGACAGTGCGACGTCCATATGATCAAAGCCCTTGACCTTGCGATAGGTGATCGCCCGGTCGGTGAAAAGCGAGGCAAAGCATTTGCGGCAGGCGGTCAGAAGGTCGTCTTCGCCGACAACATTCAGATACGTCTCCTGCTGCCCGGCAAAGCTTGCATCCGGCAGGTCCTCCGCCGTGGCGCTGGAACGCACCGCCACCGACACGTTGGGCTGCCCGGCCCGGTCCGACAGATCGCGATACGCTTGCCGGATCGCCGCCTCGGTTGCTTCGGGCCAGTCCCCGGCGACAATCGCATTGCGAATGCTGTCGCCGGTCTGGTGCAGGCTGATCTTTCCAGCGTCGTGATCCGCCAACACCTCAGAGATGACCGTGTGCAGGTTATTGGCCGCGATGTACTTCCGAAACGCATCGGCCGTGGTCGCAAATCCTGGCGGAACAAGAATGTTCTTCGCGCCAAGCTCTTGCACCATTTCCCCGAGCGACGAGTTCTTGCCGCCGACAAGAGCCACGTCATCGCGACGCAACTCATCGAAAAAGATCACCTCGTCCTTGTTTCCCATCACTCGCTCCTCCGCTGCTCGGGCCTTTGTGGATCGTAACCGGGGCGCGTGGCGGAACCTTGATCTCTGTCAACGCCGAAGCGGACAAGCCCCGCCATCGTGACCACAACAGATTGAGGGAGAGATCTATGGACATGGAACTTGCCGCGCTGGCCGAAGACGTCGAAGCCGCATTGGTCTTGGAAGACGACCTTGCCGATCGGGCCCTGAAGGTGATCAACGGCATGGCGTCCGATCTTGGCATTGCACGCGCCGATCTGGATTCGACCGACAGCGTGCTTGGCGTCATCTACAAGGTGCGCCCTGGCTGGAGCGTGTCGATCCGCGGCAACGCCACCATGCCCAACGGCCACTGGCGCTGCACCCTGCGCAAGTCGTCTTCGCGCGACAATGACGAATACCTCGGCATCGGGCGCGGTCCGACCTTGCCGCATTCGCTTCTGGCCGCGCTACTCAAGGCGATGAGCTTCACCAAATAGCGCACTTTTGACAAGCGTCGGAACCGTTTAGAAGGGTGCGCATGAGCGCTGTCTTGACCATCACCACGAACCCGGCAGTCGATATGGCAACAACAGTTGCGAGCGTCGTCGCCGGACCGAAACTCCGATGCAAAGCGCCTCGCTGGGACGCAGGCGGGGGCGGCGTGAATGTGGCCCGCGCGATCCGCAAGCTCGGCGGCGCTTCGCTTGCCCTGGTTGCGACCGGTGGATCACTGGGCGAGCGTCTCTTGGCGCTTTTGGCCGCCGAAGGCGTCGCTGCCCTGCCGGTTCCAGTTTCCGCCGAGACGCGTATCAGTTTTGCGGTGATGGACGAAGGCACCGGCGAGCAATATCGCTTTGGCGTTCCCGGAGAAGACGTGACCGAAGCGGAAGGTGCCGCACTTTTGAGCGCGGTCGCGGACGCCGCACGCAATCACGAGGTTGCCGTCTTCAGTGGCAGCGTCGCACCCGGCCTTCCCATCGATTTCGTGGCTCAAGTGCAAAGTGCTTTGGCGCCTGCCGAAACACGCCTTGTTGTCGATACGTCCGCAGCGGCGCTGGCGCAGCTGCTGGCCCGTCCTGTCGGCGTCCATGCGCTGCGGCTCGACCGTGCCGAGGCTGAAAAAGCCGCCGCCAGACCACTCGACACCATTGCCGACTGCAGGGATTTCGCGGCTACCTTGGTCACCCAGGGCGTGGCCGAGATCGTTGTCATCGGACGTGGGGCGGACGGATCTGTTCTTGTGTCGAAAGATCGACGCATCCACGCGTGGGGGCCACTGGTGCCGGTGCTGAGCAAGGTCGGCGCGGGCGACACCTTCGTCGGCGCTTTCAGCCTGAGCCTCTCGCGTGGTGAGCCATTGGACACTGCCCTGATGCGCGGCGTTGCGGGCGCGGCGGCAACCGTCGGCACCGAAGGGACTGCACTTTGCGACAAGGACACGGCCGACGCCATCTTCGCGCAGTGTGAGTATGCGGATCTGACCTGAGGCTGGGACAGTCACTCACCTGCCTGTTGGCGCGCCTCATTTACCATACGGTCCTGCCGTCGGATGATGGCCAGGGTGATGGGCGGTCCAAACAACTCGAACACCACGGTCGCGGCGATTGTCACGGTCAGGATCGTTGCCGCCCATTGCGGCACGGTTTCCGCCGCGACCAGCGCCATCCCAACGGCGACCCCGGCCTGAGGCAATAGCGCGATCCCGTACAAGTGCCGTTCCTCCTTCGGTACACCGGCCAGCCAGGCACCTATGCTGCCACTGGCAAGACGCGCAAGCACGCGCAGTCCCACATACGCCGCGGCAACCCATCCGAGAGCCCGGAGCGCGTCCAACTCAAGCGATGCGCCCGCCAAAAGGAAGAACAGCAACATGAACGGCTGTTCGATCTGCTCGATCTCGTTGAAGGCGTACTCGTGGTGACTGGCAAGATTGGCAATCATCGCGCCTGCCGTCATGCCCGCGATAAGGAAGGACACATCCATCCAAAGTGCCAGCCCGGCGGTCAGGAACACGATGCCGAACGCCTCGGTCTGCAAGGGTTCGCCGCTCTTGAGCCGCCCAGACAGATACGCCGCCGGGCCACCGATCACGACACCCAGCAATAACGCCCCGCCGATGTGGTGCCCCGCGTTCAGGATCGGACCCGACCAGTCGTCTGACGGGTTCACCGCGGCGAGGCACAGGCTGAAGACGATGAGCCCCCACACATCGTCGATGGCCACGATCCCGCTGATCGTCTCGGTGAACCCGTTGCGCACCCCGGACTGTTGGATCACATCGGCAATTGCCGCCGGTGCCGTGGCGGTCGCGATAGCGCCAAGCAGCAGCGCCAGTCCCGGGTGAAGACCCAGCGCGGACAGACCAATCCAAACGGTCAGTGTCGTGCCGATGACGATCATCACCGAGATGAAGAAAATCGCCCGCCCATGTTGCGTCAGGTTCTCGCGCGTGAGGTCCGCGCCCAGCAGAAACGCCACCATCGTCAGTGCCACGACCGAGATTGGCTCGAACCAGTCCGCTGATTGATCGGGCAAGAGGCCAAAGCCGGACTGACCGACCACCAGCCCTAACATGAGTAAAAGCGTGACCCGGGGCAGGCGGGTCACGCGCCCGAAATGTTCGGCCGCCAGACCGCCCAGAAACAGGACACCCAGCGTGATCAACGGAAGCGCCTGATCCATTTTGGTGACCTTATCCTTAAGCGGGCTGCGCGCCGGGTCCGCCGGTTAGCGCAGCAGGTCCATCGCTTCGAAGTCGATGCCCAACGGGCCGCTGAGATCTGCAATGGAGTCGTAGAGAAGCTCTAGCGCGTATTTCGGATTATGGGCGTAGTTGCCCGGATCGGCGGTCACGAGCTTCCAGTTGAACGCGGTACGCAGGCTGCGCGGCGTCCAGGACCCATAGGCCACGGGCCGCCCGTCCTCACCGGTGTCGATGACGCCATCCCCGTTGGCATCCGAGAAGAAGTACGGATAGCGATTTCCGTCATAAATGACCGGTGCGCCGGCAACCTCTTCCGTGTAGTCGCGGATCAGGTCCAGAAGTGTTTCGGCGTTCGCGGAAATGTCAGAGCTGATGCCGACCGACACGTTGCCACTGCCATCATAGCTTTGCCGCGCAATACGGATTTCCTCGGGGCTGTTGGCCTGGTGACAGGTCAGGCACGGCTCGAATTCAACTTCAAGCGTGTGCGGCTCGTGGCAGGAATTGCAACTCGCAACCGGGCGGGCGTGGAAGAACCGTCCCGAATAGTCCTTTCCGTCGTAGTGATACCCTGATGCGCCGTAGCCGCCCAGCCACGTCGCCGCAGCCGTCGCATAATGCGGGTTGATGAAGCGTAGGTCGCCATTCGGCTCGTCCACGGCAAGGTTCGCAATCGCGGTTTCCACGTTGATCCCTGCCGTCCGTCCCTGATGGCAGGTCAGGCAGGACGCCTCGACCCCCTGCACAGGATGCACCAACCCGCTGGGAAAGGTGATCTCTTTGATGTTGGCAAGCCCCGCATTGTGGCATGTCCCGCAATCGACGACACCGCCCGTGTTGATCGTTCCGTTGACCACGCCGGCCTCGGTGCCATCCAACCCGTGAAAATCGCGGAACCCTTCGCCCGAGTGGCAGGTCGCGCAGGCGGCGCGGATCTCGCCATCGTCGTCCCAGTGACTGAATGCTTCGGCAGCCGCGTTGGCATGGGCAGAACGGAACCAGTCCGCGATTGCCTTGTCGTTGTCGATCTTGATTTCGGCAGGCGTAAACGGGCCCGACTGCGGAAGCGCAAAGGGAATCGCGGCCTCGCCCTCTTCGTTTGAGGCGCCATCTGATTGGGCAAACGCTAGCCCGCCAAGCAGGCAGGCGGCAAAACTGGACATCAAAATCAACGACTTGGGGGATAGAATAGGGCGCGCGGACATCAAAACTCTCCTGATGTGAGATCTGGATGAATCATCCACAGCCTAGGCCGGGAAGAGGCAGTCACACGTTGACGTCGATCATATGAGCCTCCGAATCCCGTTGCTAAGCTGCGGTTTGTGCGACGTGTGGGATCACACGGAAAAGCGCTGCACGGATGGCAGCACAGCTCAGCGGAGGCAGAATGGTCTTTTTCGGGCGCAATGCCGGATTGATGCCGGAATTTCCGTCTCCGGCGGGGCCGTCAGAGATCGAGGACGTCGTCACCGAGGAAGCGGCGATCCGGCCACCCTTGGGGCGCGCGGTCGCTGTGACGCCCTTGGTCAAAGAGGGCGACACCGTCGCGCGAGGCGCCGCACTTGCCTGCCTGCGCCACGCGCCGGATGTGTGCTTCGCTGCCCCCATCGCAGGCAAGGTCGCGCGCATGTCCCTTCTGCCCGGCCGCCGTATGTCGGAAATCGTGCTCTTCCGTGACGACAGTGGCGGCGTTGAGACGCACGACACCAACAAGGCCGACACGCAATCTGGTTTGCGCCGACTGATGCAGGACGCCGGGATGTGGCCCCGGATCGCGCGTCGCCCGTTCGGCGGTATGCCGCACCACGCCGAAACCCCTGCCGCGATTTTCGTCATGGCCACCGACACCCGCCCGCAAGCTCCGAATGTCCAAAAAGCCTTGGACGGCCAGAGAGACGCCTTCGCCCGCGGCCTCGACGCGCTCACGCTTCTGACTGACGGCCCGGTGGTCCTTTGCCACCCCGAAGGCGTGCCGGGTGTCGACACGAAAGCGGTCAGTGACCGCATCCAGTTCGCACCACGCGGCACGCGACATCCGCAAGGGTCACCCGGTATCTGCATCCACCAACTTTATCCCGCAGACATCGACACGCCGGTCTGGGACGTTCACGCCGAAGACGTGGCGGCGCTGGGCACGCTTCTCACCACCGGCTCTTTGCCGATGACGCGCCTCGTCAGCATTGCCGGTCCGGCGCTGCGAGAGAGCCGCACCGTCCGCACGCATATCGGGGCCGACCTGAGGCAGCTCACACAACGCATCGTCGCGCCCGGACCGCATTTGCTGATGTCAGGCTCGCCGCTCGACGGCCTTTCGGCGCGTTGGCTTGGGGGCCGGGACCGGCAAGTCGCCGTGCTTCCGCGCGCCGCGCCCGCAAGACAGACACACTGGCTCTTCGCCGCGCTCACGCAGTCGGCGGGAACGCGACCCGCGATCCCGACCACGGCACTATCGCAGGCCTTCGGCGGGGCCTTACCCGCCGCCGCGTTCATCCGCGCCTTGGCCTCCGGCGATGAAGAAACCGCAATGACCTTCGGCCTCCTGTCCCTTCTCGAAGAGGACGTGGCGCTCGCCGATTACGTTCTCAGCGAAGGTGGCACACTCCTTGCACAGTTCCGCGCCCTTCTCGACCATGTCGAAACGGAGTTCGCGGCATGATCCGGGGCCTCTGGAGTCGCGAGACGGTCGCGATGGTGCTGCTGGCCGCCTATCTGCCGCTTGGCCTGTTCTGGCTCTGGCTCGGCGGGGTCGACGCCATCGGGCGTCTTGGTCTGTCGGCACTGGTCGTGGCGTTCTGGCATCTTGTCTTCATGCTGGCCCGGGCGCAGGCGCCATCTTTGGCGGCGCTGATCACCGCGTTCGCCATCGCGATGCTTGCTCCCGAGGATCTGGGCGTGTTCCGCCTCGCGTTGGGCATCAGCTTTGGCGTTGTCATGGGTGAACTGGTCTTTGGCGGTTGGGGCCGCAACGTGGTCAACCCTGCAACCGTTGCGCTGGCCTTCCTCGGTTTCGGGTTCCCGTCGTTTGCCTGGCCTATCTTTGACGCGCCCGTGGCCTGGGCGGCAATCCCCGCCGCGCTGATCGGCGTCCTGACAGGTGCCCTGTCCGCTGCCCTGCTGGGCGGGGCAGGGGCCGTCGCCCTGATCGCACTCGCGGCAGGACTTCTACCGCAGGACGCGCTGCTCGTCAGCGGGATCGTCCTTGTCCTTCTGGTGGCCGATCCCGTCACATCGGCCGCGACCCATCTCGGCCGCTGGATCAACGGCGCGCTCTACGCGAGCTTGGTCGTGCTGTTCGCCACCAACTGGACAGGCGCGGCACCGGTCCAGATCGCAGTCGCTGCCGCCCTGCTGTCATCGCTTGCCGCACCGCTTCTGGACGAGAAGGTGCTGGCCCTCTGGATCTACCAACGCAGGAGGCGTCATGGCCGGACCTGACTGGAACCCCCTGCGCCGCGTGCTGGCGCTGCCCAACGAAAGTCGCCTGAAAACGGTGGTCATGGCCTTCCTCGTGTCGGCGATCTGCGCCGCGCTTGTGAGCGGCGCGACCGTTGTGCTGCGCCCGATCCAGACCGCCAACCGCGCCGCAGAGGAACAGGCGCGCATCGCCGCGCTGGTCGAGGGGATCCCCGGCATGGCCGCGATCCTCGAACAGTCCGGGGGAACCTTGTCGACCGTGGTGATCGATCTCGCTCGCGGGCGCGCCGCCGCAGATGTGACACCGGCCACACTCGACGCCGCGCTTGCTGATCCCGGCAACTGGACCCGGCTTGAGCCGGGACAAGATCTTGCCGGTCTGGGGCAGCGTCCCAATTTCGCGCAAATCTACCTTCTGCGCGATGGCGATCAGGTCTCCGTGGTTCTTCTTCCGCTCAGCGGGCAGGGGTATGGCGGGCGGATCGATGCGATCCTCGCACTTCGCGGCGACATGAATACCATCGCGGGCCTCACGGTCACGCAGCACTCAGAAACCCCCGGGCTGGGCGCGCGGATCGAGGAATCATCGTGGCAAGCCAGCTTTCCGGGAACAGAGCTGCGCGACGACAGCGGCGAGATACGGTTTCGCGTGGAACGCGGTCCGGCCTCGGGCGTGCACGAGGTCGACGGCATCACCGGCGCGACCCGCACGGGGCGCGGCGTCACGCAAATGGTCCGCTTCTGGCTTGGGCCGGACGGCTACGGGCCGCTGATCGACGCCATCGCGCGCGGGGAGTTCTAGGGCATGGCCGCGCAGTTGAATGTCTGGCGCACCCTGACCGATCCGCTCATCCGGCAGAACCCGGTGACGCTGCAGATCCTCGGCATCTGCTCGGCCCTTGCCGTCACGACGACACTTGCCACGGCGCTGACCATGTCGATCTCCCTGACCGTGGTCCTGACGCTTGCCGCGGGTGTCATCAGCATGATCCGGCGGCACATCCCGGACACCATCCGCCTCATCGTGCAGATCGTGATCGTCGCCTCTCTGGTGATCGTGATCGACCAGATCCTGCGCGCCTATTTCGCCGAGATAAGCCGTGCCCTGTCGGTCTATGTCGGGCTCATCACGACGAACTGCCTCGTCCTTGGCCGCACCGAGTCCTACGCGCGCCATCACGCCCCAATCCCCGCGATGGTCGATGCCTTGGGCAACGGGCTTGGCTATTCGCTGATCCTCATCGTCATCGGAGGCCTGCGCGAACTCTTCGGCAAAGGTGCGCTGTTCGGGACGCAGGTTTTTCCGCTGGCCGAAACCGGCGGCTGGTTCACACCGCTAAGCCTGATGCTTCTGGCACCCTCCGCGTTCTTCCTGCTCGGACTGCTCGTCTGGGCGGTTCGCAGCTTCTGGAGCGAACAGGTTGAAGCGCCGGAACACACGCCCCCCTTGCGTGTGGAGCCTGCCGAATGACCGCGCTTTGGGATCTCTTCCTGATGGCGGCCTTCGTCGACAACATGCCGCTGACGCTCTTTCTGGGGCTGTGCACGTTCCTTGCCTTGTCGAAGCGTCCCGAAGCTGCGTTTGGCCTCGGTATCGCGATGATCTGTGTGCTTGGCGTGACGGTGCCTCTGAACAACCTGATCTATCAGGGCCTTCTCGCGCCCGGGGCGTGGTCCTGGGCAGGCCTGCCCGACCTTGACCTGTCTTACCTGTCACTCATCGCGTTTATCGGTGTGATCGCGGCATCGGTGCAGGTGCTCGAACTCCTGCTCGACCGGTTTCTGCCGTCGATCCACACCGCCTTCGGCGTCTTCCTGCCCTTGCTCACCGTGCAATGCGCGATCCTTGCGGGCAGCCTCTTCATGGTCGAACGCAGCTACACATTCGTGGAATCGGCGGTCTTTGGACTGGGCAGCGGGTTCGGCTTCGCCGTTGCGGTCGCCATGCTCGCCGCGATCCGGTCTCGACTGGCCTATGCGGATCTGCCCGCCGGGCTGCGCGGTCTGGGCATCGCCTTTGTACTGGCCGGGTTGATGTCGCTGGGCTTTGCCTCCTTCGCACAAATGGCAGCGGCGCAATGACCGAGGTTCTGCTGGGAAGCCTTGTCATCGTGGCGCTGATCGTCGGCATGGCTATGGGGGTCCTGATCCTGCAACGCAGGCTGATCCCGGACACCGGCCTGGATATCGCGGTGAACGAAACACTCCACGTCTCCGCGCGGCGGGGCGACAGGCTTCTGAGTGCGTTGCACGGCGCAGGGATCATGATCCCCGCTGCCTGTGCCGGGTCGGGCACTTGCGGGCTGTGCCGGGTAACCGTCACGGGCGATGGCGCGGGGGAACCGCAGGCCACCGAACGCGGCGTCCTTTCCCCACGTGAACGCCGCGCCCACATGCGGCTTGCCTGCCAGACCAGCCTGCGCGGCGATTGCGCGGTCAAGGTGCCGGACGATGTGCTCACCTCCGGGGCGCGGTTCGTCAGTAAGATCGCCTCGACCCGCATGCTGGCCCCGTTGATCCGCGAGATCGTGGTCGATCTGCCGAAAGAGCAGTCCTCGGAGTTCCGCGCGGGCGATTTCATGCAGATCACGGCACCGCCGTACAGGCTGGACTTCGGAACCCTTGAGCTGCCCCCGGAGTATCGCGACGCCTGGGACATCGCAGGCTGGAGCGCGATGAGCGTCACGTCCGATGCCGAGGTCACGCGGGCCTATTCTCTCGCCACCCGGCCCGAGGACCAGGGTCAGGCGGTGTTCAACATCCGCCTTGCCGTGCCACCCGCGGGCCGCGAAGACGAGGTGCCGCCGGGCCTCGTGTCGTCCTGGCTCTTTTCGGTGAAGTCCGGCGACGATATCACGCTGTCCGGACCCTTCGGCAGTTTCCACATCCAGCCGACCGAGCGCGAGATGGTCTATGTCGGCGGCGGCGTCGGCATGGCCCCGCTGCGCGCCATGATCCACCAGGCACTGTCGCAGGGTACCACCCGC
Organism: Marivita hallyeonensis; assembly: GCF_900129875.1. Lineage (GTDB taxonomy): Bacteria > Pseudomonadota > Alphaproteobacteria > Rhodobacterales > Rhodobacteraceae > Marivita > Marivita hallyeonensis. The sequence goes on from NZ_FQXC01000001.1 coordinate 724,353, forward strand.
CGCATTCGCTACTTCTACGGCGCCCGCTCCGCTGCCGATCTCTTCTACGCCGACGAGTTCACCCAACTGGCTGACCGTCACGCCAATTTCAGCTTTTCACCGGCCTTGTCAGACCCCGCGCCCGGCGATCGCTGGACCGGAGCAACCGGGTTCATCCACGAAACCCTGCGCGCCGAGATGAGTCGCCACCCTGCGCCGGAGGACTGCGAGTATTACCTGTGCGGCCCGCCGGTCATGGTCTCTGCCGTCCTCGCGACACTGGGGCGCCTCGGAGTCGACCGCAGCGCGATCTTTTACGATGATTTTGGAGCCTGAGACATGACCCACCGTTCACATGGCCTTTCCCGACGTCACGTGCTTGGCTGTATCGGAGCGACGCTTGCCTTGCCCAACGCCCTTCGGGCCAGCCAGACGAACATGATCCAAGGGACTGCGTTCGGCACCCATTGGCGCGTCATGGCGTCGACGGCAGAGGTGGGCGCCGAGATGACCCGACGGGTCGATGCGATCTGCGCCGAAGTCGACCAGCAATTCTCACCGTGGCGTCCGGACAGCCTCCTAAGCCGCTTCAACCACGGCGGGGCAGGGGACAGATTGTCCGAGCCTGACGTGCTCACAGTCACTGCCGCCGCGCTCGACATCGCCCGCAAAAGCGACGGTGCTTTCGATCCAACCGTAGGACCGCTCGTCGCCCGCTGGGGTTTTGGCCCGATCACCGAAGGAGGCGCAGCGGACTGGCGCGCGCTGGATCTGACCGAAACAGACCTGTCCAAAAACACGCCCGACCTGACGCTCGACCTCTGCGGCATCGCCAAGGGCTGGGCGCTCGATCGGATCGCGCACGAGGCGCGCCGCTCCGGCCATGACAACCTGCTGTTCGATCTCGGCGGGGAATTTGTGGCGTTGGGCCAGCATCCCGATGGGCGAGATTGGCAGATCGCCATCGAACCGCCGATCCCGGGCGCGCAACCGCACATCGTGTTGCGCCTGCCGCCCGGCATGGCGGTGGCGACCTCCGGAACAGCCGCGCAAAGCTACAGCGTCAACGGGCGGCTCTACAGCCACATCATCGACCCGGTGACCGGCACGCCGGCAACGGGCAGGCTGCGCTCTGTCACCGTGGCCGCCGCCGACGCGATGACGGCCGATGGCTGGGCCACCGCGCTCTTCGTCGCCGGGGACATCGCCGGACCGGATCTGGCGCGGACCCACCAGATCGACGCTGTGTTCCAGATCGAAGCCGAGGGCACACTAAGAGACGTGCGTACAGGCTCCGTGTCGGGTCTGATCCTGTGATGCAAAGGATACGCTGATGGAAATCCTGTTTGCCATCGCCATCGTGACACTCGCTGCCGGAGGTGTCGGGATCGGCCTGATTTTTGGACGTGGACCGGCCAAGACCAGTTGCGGCGCAGCGGACGCTTTGTCCGTCGGGCGCTGCCGCGACTGCCCACTCCGCCGACGCGCCGCATCGAAGGAGGCGTCATGACCGAATATCGTGTCAGAGCAATCATGCGCACCGACATTCCGACCCTGACGGCCGAGACGCCCATCCGCCGCGCTGTTGCGGTGCTGGTCGACACAAAGTCCGCGGCGGCCCCTGTGCTTGGCGATGACGGCGCGCTGATCGGTATCCTGACGCAGAAAGACTGCTTCCGCCCCGCGCTGCACGCCAGCTACCATCGCGAATGGACAGGGCGCGTCGCCGATCACATGTCACACGAGGTGATCGCCGTGACGATAGAAGACGAGGTCATTCGTGTCGCAGAGATGTTCCTTGAACATCCGCACCGCGTTTTCCCGGTTATCAACGGTTCAAGCGTCGCGGGGCTTGTGCATCGCTCGGATGTGCTTGCCCTTCTCAGCCGGATGGGCTGAGCCGCCCCTTCAAGACGAAACCTTCAAATCGCCTTGCGCGCGTTGAGCGCCGCCGAAATCGTCCCTTCGTCGAGGTAATCAAGCTCACCTCCAATCGGCACACCCTGCGCCAGTGATGTCAGGGTCACGCGCCCTTCCAACTGGTCGGCGATGTAATGCGCGGTGGTCTGGCCGTCGATTGTCGCATTGAGCGCCAGGATCACCTCGGTGATCTCTTCGCTCTCGACGCGGGCCTGCAGTTTCGGGATGCGCAGTTCCTCTGGGCCGACCTGATCCAGTGCCGACAGCGTCCCGCCAAGGACATGGTAACGCCCCTTGAACACGCCCGCGCGCTCCATCGCCCAAAGATCGGCCACGTCTTCCACGACACAGAGCAGCCCCGTCGCCCGCCGCGCGTCCTCGCAGATCTCGCAGATATCCTGCGTGCCGATGTTGCCGCAGTTCAGGCATTCCCGCGCATCGCGCGCGACCCGTGTCATCAGCTCGGCCAGCGGGCTCAGAAGCAGCGCCCGCTTGCGGATCATGTGCAACACCGCACGCCGCGCCGATCGCGGCCCCAGCCCCGGGAGCCGCGCCATCATCGCGATCAGCGCTTCGATGTCGTTGGTGTCACGCATGGTGCCGCGTCACCCCTGAGGATGACAGAAGGACGCTGTTGATCAAAACGGCAGCTTCATCCCCGGCGGCAGACCCAGCCCTTCGGTCAGCTTCGCCATCTCTTCCTGCGACTTTGTTTGCGCCTTCTGCTGCGCATCCTTGATCGCGGCAAGGATCAGGTCCTCGACCACTTCCTTGTCATCGCCGTTGAAGATCGACGGATCGATGTCGAGCGCCGTCAATTCGCCCTTGGCCGTTGCGGTCGCCTTGACCAGACCAGCACCAGATTCCCCGACCACGGTCATCGTCTCCAGGTCTTCCTGTATCTGGGCCATCTTGCCCTGCATTTCCTGCGCGGCCTTCATCATCTTGGCCATGTCGCCCATTTGGCCCAAACCCTTGAACATATTGCTCTCTCCGAGTGTCAGCGCCTCTCACGTGGCGGCGCGGTGTAAAAGATCGTCCCCACACATATTGCAGCGATGATGGCGATGAACAAGGCGGGGTTCCCGACGCAGCCTTCCGCAAAGGCCGCTTTGCGCGACTCCGGCGCCAGCATGGTGATGAAGGTGACAAATGCCGTCCATCCCAGAACGACGACCAGCCCACCCCACGAACTCCTGAACCGCAAGGCAAGTACAGTGCCAAAGGCAAGGACCAACGCCGCCGGCGTCGTCGCGAGAAACATCGCCTCCTGCGCCATGCTCACCGGTGTGCCATCCCAGGACGGCCGCTGCTCTGCACAGGTGTCTGCGATGGCCGCCGTCGGCAGCAGCGACAGGATCACCCCTCTTCGAACGGGTCCCATTCGTCTTCCACTTCCGGCAACGCCTCGGCTTCGGCCTCGGCGGCAAGTTGATCGGGCGTCCGGACCTCTGCGATGGTCGCGCCCGGGAACGTCTCCAGTACCGCCTTTACCAAAGGATGCTCCGCCGCCTCCGCCTTGATTGCCAGTTCCTCGGCATCCCGCACCTCTGCGATCGTGGCAGCCTCCGAGCCGTTGACAACGGACACGCCCCACCGGTTCCCCGTCCAGCGCTGCAATGCACTCCCCAGTCGCTGGGCCAGATCGCCGGGCGCAGTCTCGGTCGGTGTGAATTCGATCCGGCCGGGCTGATAGGCCGCCAGACGGACATATCCCTCCACTTCGACAAGCAGCTTCACATCCCGGTTCGCGCGGATCAGCTCGATCACATGCTCGAACGTCGGATAACGCGCCAGCGCCTGATCAGCAGCAACAGCCACGGCGGCACCGCCATGCGACGCATGCGGGCCGGACGTCGTGCCATGTGTGGGGGCAGGGGTGCCCATGGCCTGTGTCGGTGACGCACCAGAACCCGCCGACATTCCACCACCCTGCGGGGATGGCGGCGGCGGCGCGTCCTGCAAGCGCTTTACGAGGTCCTCCGGGCTGGGCAACTCCGACACATGGGTCATGCGAATGATCGCCATCTCGGCGGCCATCATCGCGTTCGGCGCGTTCGCCACCTCATCCAGCGCCTTGAGCAACATCTGCCACAGCCGAGTCAACGGGCGCATTCCCAGCGCACCGGCGAAATCCTGTCCGCGCTGACGCTCGTCCGGGCTGATCGTCGGGTCCTCCGCCGCGTCGGGCGTGATCTTCACCACCGAGATCCAGTGCGTGATCTCTGCCAGATCGCGCAGCACCGCCATCGGGTCGGCCCCATCGGCGTATTGCGCGGACAGCTCGGTCAACGCGCCCGCCGCGTCGCCTTTCATCACCAGATCGAAGAGGTCGAGAACCCGCCCCCGATCCGCCAGTCCCAGCATCGCGCGCACCTGATCGGCGCCGGTTTCACCTGCGCCATGGCTGATCGCCTGATCCAAGAGCGACGTCGCATCCCGCGCCGACCCTTCCGCCGCACGGGTGATGAGCGCCAGCGCGTCATCGGTGATCTCGGCCCCTTCCGCCGTCGCGATCCGGCGCAACAGGGCAATCATCTCTTCCGGTTCGATCCGCCGCAAATCGAACCGCTGACAGCGTGACAGAACCGTGACCGGCACCTTGCGAATCTCGGTGGTCGCGAAGATGAACTTCACATGCTCAGGCGGCTCTTCCAGCGTCTTCAACAGCGCGTTGAACGCGCTGGTCGACAACATGTGCACTTCGTCGATGATGTAGATCTTGTAGCGCGCAGACGCCGCCCGGTAATGCACGGAGTCGATGATCTCGCGGATATCGCCGACACCGGTGCGCGAGGCTGCGTCCATCTCCATGACGTCGACGTGGCGGCCTTCCATGATCGCCACGCAGTGTTCACACTGGCCGCAGGGTTCTGTCGTCGGTCCGCCGGACCCATCCGTCCCGATGCAGTTCAGTCCCTTCGCGATGATCCGCGCTGTCGTGGTCTTCCCAATCCCCCGGATGCCCGTCATCACAAAGGCCTGCGCGATGCGGTCCGCCTCGAACGCGTTCTTGAGCGTGCGCACCATCGCCTCTTGCCCAACCAGATCGGCAAAAGTTTCCGGGCGATACTTGCGGGCAAGCACCTGATAGGCGGGCGTGTCTGACATGCGGGCTCCCTCGGATCGTGGCCAAACCTATGCCGCCCCCGCGCCAGCGTCCACCGCTGCCGTAAGCTTTTCCCCAGAAATCAAAGCAACCAGAGAATGGCCCCGGTCGCCACGGCGCCAAGGCTCAGAACTGCGGTGATCCAAGCCATGTTGCGCGCCGATTGGCTGCGGGTGTCGTGATCGTCCATGTCTTTCTGGGTCAGGCTGCAATTGCGCCACGCGGCCCAAAAGATCATCAGCGCCACAAGGACAAAGACCGAGGCAACCGTTTTCGGGATCCATGTCGGTTCAAACGGCCCGAACAGCGCACGCAAACCCAAGGCCAGCGCGACCGAGGCCATGCCCGTGCGCATCCAGCCCGCAAAGGTCCGTTCGTTTGCCAGAACGGTGCGCGCCTCCGCCCAATCCGTGCGGTCTTCGGCCAGATCATTCTTGTCAGACACGCAAGCGGAACGCACGAACGACCGCCGGGTTCCCGAAGGTCAGCCGTTCCAGCGCACGGTCCCGGCCTCCGACACGTCGTATCCCGGCATCGCACCGGCGTGGTCTTTGAAGGCTTCGGAGGTCAGAAACCGCACGAAACGTTGCATCGGCGGCTCGAAATACGCGCGTCGGCTCACCAGCAGGTCAAAGCGTTCTTCGATCAGCGGTACGAAGCCCAGCTTGTGCTGGTGCGCAAGTACCTCAAGGCCGAAGGTCACGTCCGTGTCCTCTGACACCACATCGAACACCGCGTCCGCCTCGCTGCGCGCAACCGGGCCAAAGCGCAGCGCATCCGCCGCCACACCGGCCTGCGCCAGAAGATGATCGAACAGAATCTGCGTGCCTGCTCCGGGTTGTCGGGGCGTGACCTTGCGCCCGACAAGATCAGCAACACCTGTGACCTGCGACGACAGGTTTCTCCGAAGCACCAGCCCCCGCCGCCGTTTGGCAAAGGCCAGAAGCGCGACCGGCTCCCCTTCGAACCGGGCGGCGGCGGGCACGTTCCAATCCCCCGATGCGGCATCGAAAATGTGGATCCCGGCCGCCAGCCCTTCGCGGTTGGCGAACCGGTCCAACCCATCCTGAGACCCGTCGAAGAAAGTCGCGATCCCGCATTCCGACTGCCGCAATGTCCAATCGAGAAGGGGGTCGTGGCTGCCCAGAAACACGGACGGCCGCGCCGCATCCGGCCCGCTTTCTCCGCTCTGACCCTGAGCCAGCCAGCGATGCACCGCCTGTTCCGGGAACAGAAGCTTGCCCGTGACCTTGGAGCACGGCACGGTCCCGCTGGAGGCGAGATCATAGACCTTGCGTTCCTTGATCCGCAAAAGCTCGGCCAGTTCCGGCACGGTCAGGTAGCGTTCGGGCGAGGATGTGTTGCGGTTCAGCATGGTGGGTTAACTATGTCCAACGAGGTCTCGCGCGGCAAGATGGAGCGGGACGAAGATTATTGCGCGTTCGGAAAGAAAAGCTGCTGGCCGTCCCGCGTATATGCGCCAATCGCGCTTTGGCCGTCAGCCGAGACCAGCCAGTCGATAAAGGCCTGACCGTCTTCTGCCTTCACGGATGGGCAGCGGGACGGGTTCACGAGGATGACGCCATACTGGTTGAACAGCGCCGGATCGCCTTCGACCACAATCCCGAAATCACCCTTGTTGCCAAAGCTGATCCATGTCGCCCGGTCGGTCATGACATAGCCGCTCATCCCGACCCCGACGTTCAGCGTCGCGCCCATGCCCGACCCGGTTTCCCGGTACCACGTCCCGGATGCGCCGGTCGGGTCGATATCCGCAGACGCCCAGAGCGCCATCTCTTTCTTGTGGGTTCCACTGTCGTCCCCACGGGAAACGAACAACGCCTCCGTCTCGGCTATGGCTGTCAGTGCCACTGCCGCATCCGACCCGCCCGCGATACCCGCCGGGTCCGAGGGTGGGCCGACGAAGACGAAGTCGTTATACATCACATCCGCCCGCGACACGCCGTAGCCCTCCTGCACAAAGGCCTCCTCCGCCGCCTTCGCGTGCACCAGCAACACATCGCCGTCGCAATTCTGCGCATTGCGAATGGCTTGCCCGGTGCCCACGGCCACGACGTTGACGGTGATCCCGGTCGCCTTGGCAAAGATCGGCAGGATGTGGTCGTACAAGCCTGAATTGGCCGTCGACGTCGTCGACTGAACGAGGATCGAACGCTCTGCCCATAGGGGGCTGCTCATGGCGAACAGCAAACCTGCGGCGAGCAATGTGGACAAACGCATGGAAGGGCTCTCTGACGTCATTTGGGGAACGGCTTAAAGGACCATGAGGTTCGACAGATACGCCCGCGCCTCACGCGACACTGGCGCGCGAAAGAACGCGTCCGTCGTACTGTGCTCGACGATGCGCCCGACCGACACAAACGCCACGCTGTCCGCCAGACGTCGCGCTTGCCCGACGTCGTGGGTGACCAGTACGCAGAGTGTACCGTGATGGCGCTCTTCGCAGAGGATCTCTTCGATCAGCCGTGCGGAATTCGGGTCAAGGCTCGCCGTGGGTTCATCGAGGAACAGAACCCGCGGCCGGATCGCCAAAGCCCGTGCCAAGGCAAGCCGTTGCTGCTCACCTCCTGACAACAGCCGGGCGGGTTGCCGGTTGCGCCCTTCCAGCCCGACGCGTTTCAGCAGCGCATCGCGAAAGGTCGGGTCCGCGGATCGGCGGGATTTGAGAACGAAATCCACATTGGCCGCCACAGATCGGCGCAGCAGGACGGGTTTCTGAAACACCATAGCCTGCGCCACCCGGTCGGATGCCGACATCGTATCACCCCGCCATCGCACCGCGCCCGCATCCGGCGTGAGCAATCCGTGCAGCAACCGAAGCGTCAGGCTCTTGCCCGCGCCATTCGGGCCGATAAGGCAATGAATGCCGCTGTCGGGCAGGTGAAGGGTCAACCCGTCGATCAAGCGCGACCGCCCCGGGGCGTAGTGCAGGTCCGTTGCCGACAGACCGGCGTCAGCCTCAAGCTCAAGATATGACGCCGTATCACGCATAGGCCGACCTCGTTGCCGTGGCGCGAACCGAATAGACCAGCGCGTTGACCACCAGCGCCAGTGTCATCAGCACCATGCCAAGGGCTAGAGCCAGCGCCAGTTCCCCTTTTGAAGTCTCAAGTGCAATGGCCGTCGTCATCACCCGCGTAAGGTGGTCGATATTGCCGCCGACGATGATCACCGCGCCCACCTCGGCCACCGCGCGCCCGAACCCGGCCAGTGCCACGGTCAGCAGCGCATACCGCCCATCCCAGACAAGCGCTTGAACCCTCTGCACCCAGCCAAGCGCAAAAGACCGGAACTGTTCCGCATATTCCCGGTCCATGTCCTCAAGCACCTGCCGCGACAGCGCCGCCACGATTGGAGTGATGAGAAGTGTCTGCGCAATGATCATCGCCGTCGGGGTGTAGAGCAGCCCGAGAAACCCAAGCGGACCGGAGCGCGAGAGATAGAGGTACACAAACAGACCCACCACCACCGGCGGCAGCCCCATCAGCGCGTTCACGATCACCAGTGCCACCCCGCGACCGCGAAAACGCGTCGTCGCCAGAAGCGCGCCAAGCGGCAGACCAAAGGCGCAGGCGAGAACCGTCGCGCTCAGGCTGACGTAAAGCGACAACCGGACGATCTCGAACAGGTCCGCGTCCGCTGAGATCACCAGTCCAAGGGCGAGGCCAAGCGCCTCGGAGATGCTTTGCATGCAAACCGCACTTCTGCATAATTTCCGGTAAATGCAGTGTCGTCCGGAAATTATGCAAGATCAATGAATCCACCGCGCATTTTGATCGATTTGCCCTTATCCTTTAGTCTTACTTGGGCTGGCGTCATTGGTGATCAGGCTGGCAAATGTAAACGAAATCAATGTGATGCTGCATCCGGGGGAGGGCGCTTTGAACCAGGCAGATACAACCGGCATCCGTTCCGGCGAGGTCATCAACCCGGCCGAGGTGCAAAACGACGCGTTTGTACAGTTCATCGGTACGATCCGTACGCCGTTCACAACTCGCGATCTCTGCCCGCGACAAGGTGCGCTGGACGGGCCAGACTGCCGCCTTGAGGTTCTGCCGGAGTGGCAAGCAGCGCTCAAAGGCATCGAAAAATTCGCGATGCTCGACGTCCTCTACTGGCTGCACGAATCCCGCCGCGATCTTGTTCTGCAAAGCCCGAAAAATACCGGGAACACCGTCGGCACCTTCGCCTTGCGATCTCCTGTCCGGCCCAATCCCATCGGGTTGTCCCAAGTGCGTCTGATCCGTGTTGAGGACGGTGCAGTGATTGTTAAGGGATTGGATTGCCTCGATAAAACCCCACTCATCGACATCAAGCCGAACCGCTGTGAGTACACGCCTGAAGCGCCGTTCAAAGCCGCCGATCAGGCCTGAGAGCTATAGCTTGGCATCCCGGCAGTCGGCGACGGATTGAACTGCGATTTCAATGTCCTCGGCCTGCGTCCGGTGATTTGTGATCGCCGCCCGCAGGCAGGTCACGTCCTCTCCGTCCGGCGTCTGCGCGGTTGTCGTTGAGAACACGGCCAACCCGCGCATCTGCAGATCCTGCGCAATCCGGGTGTTGAGCGCACTCTGCTCCGTCGCGCTCAGTGTCGCGTCCGCCGTAAACACACACAGGTTTGACACCACCGGCGCGACCAAGGCCATTTTATCTTCCGTTTCAACAAGTTGTCCCATGAGCGCCGCCTGTCGGCAATTCGCCGTGATCGCCGTGCCGAGTCCCTTTGCGCCATGTGCGCGGATCGTACACCACGCCTTCAGCGCGCGATTCCCCCGGGACAGATCGGTTCCATAATCGCAGAACCACGGGTCGCCTCCGGCCAGCCCGTTTTCCATTGAGGACAGATAGGCCGGCCGGTTGGCGAACGTCGCCCGATGATCCGCCTCGTCACGGATCAACACCAGCCCGCAATCATACGGCACGAACATCCATTTGTGGAAATCGCAGGCAATGCTGTCGGCGCGGTCGATCCCGTCCGTGAGCGCGCGCCACGGGTCTTCGGCAAGCCGTGTCCAAGCGCCAAAAGCGCCGTCGACATGCAGCCACAAGTCTTCATCCCGGGCGAGGTCGGCCAGGGCGGTCAAATCGTCGAACGTGCCGAAATCCACTGACCCCGACGTGCCCACAATCGCAAACGGCACACATCCGTTTGCCCGATCTTCTGCGATTTGGGCACGCATTGCGGACACATCCAGACCATCTGCGCCCGATGGCAAAAGCCGCAAGCCCTCCGCGCCTATCCCCATGATTTCCAGTGCATTTTGCGTGGACGCGTGCACCTGTGTGCTGGCATAAACGGTTAGCTTATGGTCACTGTTCCCCACACGCCGCACATCTGCGCCCAACACCTTGTGCCGCGCGGTCGACAGCGCGATGACCGTGGCCTGTGATGTTCCGGTGACCAGCACGCCCGATGCGGAGGATGGCAATCCCATCTGCCGCCGGGCCCAGTCGATCACCTCGCGCTCGACGTAAACGCTGCCATGATCGCGCCCGCCGCAATTGGCGTTCATCGTCGCCGCCACCATTTCGGACATCAGACCCTCGACAACGCCCGTTCCGTGGACCCAGCCAAAGAAGCGCGGATGCGTGTTGCCAGTCGCATAGGGCATGATCTGATCGCGCAGCGTGCTGGCCAAGTCTGTGGCATCCGCACCGTCTTCTGACAGACGGTAACTGTCCCGCACATCCTGTGGTACCGGTTGCCACGGATGTTCACCCGCGCTGGTAAGCCGGTCGAGGCAGGCATCCAACAGGTGATGCGCGGACGCGCGGAAGGCGGCCCAGTCCTTTGGGTCCAGCGTTGGCTGATTGGCGGTATCGTCCGGTGTGCCTGTATCAAAGCTCATGGCCCGTCCTTTTTTACGTACAATTTCCTACGAAAAGGTCGCCGACGCCAAGAGCCAAAGCTGAATCCCGTTCACTGAGGGGCAAACCGACACAAAAAGGCCGCCCTGGTGCGGGCGGCCTTGCAAAAATTTCCCGCGTTTTGCGGTCTATTCCGCTGCGAGGGATGCGTCCTTGCGGTCGTCTCCATCCGCGTCGATCACTTGCACCTTGGGGTCCTGATGCAGCAGTGTGCGCGTCGGGAACGGAATATCCACCCCATTCTCATCCAGCGCCTCTTTCACCTTCCGCTTCATGTCGGCCTGATACTGGAAGTACACATCCGCGTCACACCAGACACGGACGAGGAAATCGACGCTGCTGGCGTTGAGGTTGTTCACCTGGATGAACGGCTCTGGGTCGCTATGCGAGCGGTCGTCCGACATGATGGCATCGCGAATGGTCCGCTCTGCATCGGCCAGATTGGCGCCGTAGCCGACCCCGAATGTCCACTCTGCGCGGCGCTTGGGGTAGCCGGAATAGTTCTTTATCGTGTTTCCCCAGACCTCGGAATTCGGCACAACGACCTGCACGTTCCCGAGGTCCGCAATCTCGGTGTAGTTGAGGGTGATGTCCTTGACCGTCCCGACAACATCGTTGACCTGCACGAAATCGCCGATCTTCAGGGGCCGGAAAATGATGATCATCACGCCGGCCGCGACGTTCGACAATGTGCCCTGCAACGCAAGACCAATCGCCAGACCGGCCGCACCGATCATCGCGACGATTGAGGTCGTCTGAACACCGAACGTGTTCAGAATGAAGAGACCCGTGAAGGCGAGGATCGTGTACCGGGCGATGTTGCCGAGGAAGGTAAACAGCGTCTTGTCGAGCTGCGTGTAATGGTCGTTCAGTGCTCGGATGCGCCGTCCGACAAAGCCGGAAATGGTCAGGCCCAGGAACAGGATCGCGAGGGCCGCGGCGACGTTTCCAGCGAGGCCGAGGATGGCTTCGAGCGTCAGAAGATCGGAGAGGGATGTGCCTTGGTAGATGTCCTGTGACATCGCCGATTGGACCCACGAGCCTATCGTGTTGAAGAAGTTCTGCACCGTTTCCATTCCAATTGCTCCGGTAAAAGTCGTTGCCTTTCAACGCACAGCGCTGCGAAAAGTTGCAAAGCCACCGCCCCAAACGCAAAAGGCCGCCCGGACGGACGGCCTTTCGACGATATGTCTTGCGATTAACGCTTGGAGAACTGGAAGCTCCGGCGCGCCTTGCGCTTACCGTATTTCTTCCGTTCCACCACGCGGCTGTCGCGGGTGAGGAACCCGGCCGCCTTGAGCGACGGGCGCAGCGACGGATCGTAAAGCTGCAGCGCCTTGGAGATGCCGTGCTTGACCGCGCCGGCCTGACCGGACAGTCCACCGCCCTTGACGGTTGCCATCACGTCGAATTGGTCGGCAACGCCGGCCACGTCGAACGGCTGGCGCAGGATCATCTGCAGCACGGGGCGAGCGAAATAGGAGTTCATTTCCTTGCCATTGACGCTGACCTTGCCGGAACCCGGCTTGATCCAGACGCGGGCAACCGCGTCCTTCCGCTTGCCGGTGGCATAGGCGCGACCGAATTCGTCACGCTGCGGTTCGCGCGAGATTTCTTCGGCGGTCGAACCCTGCACCGCGCCAATGTCGTCGGTGACGGCTTTCGCCAGCTCGTCGAGGGAGTTGATTTGCTCAGCCATTATTTCGCCGTCCGTGTGTTCTTGGAGTTCATGGACTTCACATCCAGCACTTCGGGGCTTTGCGCCTCGTGCGGGTGTTCACCGCCTGCGTAGACGCGCAGGTTGGTCATTTGCTTGCGGGCCAGACGGTTGCCGGGCAGCATGCGCTGAACGGCTTTCTGGACCACACGCTCGGGATGCGCGCCTTCGAGGATCTGTTGCTTGGTGCGGCTCTTGATGCCACCCGGGTAGCCGGTGTGCCAGTAGTAGTTTTCCTGACGCTTGTTGCCGGTTAGCTGGATCTTGTCCGCATTGATGACGATGACATTGTCACCCATGTCCATATGCGGAGTGAAGGACGGCTTGTGCTTGCCGCGCAGGCGGGTGGCGACGATCGAAGCGAGACGACCCAGAACGACGCCCTCTGCGTCGATCAGGATCCATTTCTTGTCGATGTCTGCCGGTGTTGCAGAATAGGTCTTCATCGTGGGATGTCCCTGACGTTTGATGTTGGTGCAGGGCGCAGCGCACCCCGAATATCCGATGCGCGGGTTATAAGGATTGCCAAATCGCAGTCAAGCGGCGTTTATCGTAATAAATTATGCAAAATCATATACTTCAAAATAAGGTATTAATATACCCCAATGCTTGCGAGGTCTTTTCACGCCGCCTCGAGGTCCAGTTTGCGGTAAACGAGGTATTTGTCGAGTTCTGGCGGGTTCCCATTGCCGTTGTAGCGCGGGGTTTCACCGAACCCGAGCCGGTCGTAAAGCGCAAGCATAGAGCTGTTGCCGCGCACGGTGTCGGCATAGATCGTGGTGGCGCCCATCTCTCGCGCTTTTTCGATGCGCATCTCGATCAGCTTGCGCCCCAGACCGAATCCGCGCGCTAGATCCCGCACATATAAACGTTTCAATTCCGCACGGTTCGCGTCGAGCATGCGCATGAAACCACAGCCCAGCAGGAAGCCCGAGCTATCCCGTGCGAGCAGGATTGCACCGTTGGGCGGCATGAACTGATCAAGTGCCGCGATGCTGGTTTTCACTTCTTTATCAATGGAAAGCCGCGGTCCGCCTACGTTCATCAGGCGTTCCTGAATCTGGGCATAATACTCGGTCAGAAGCTCGGACAACTCGTCCACGTCCGGCTTCGTGTCGGCAAATGTCAGGGACAGATCAATCGGCATAGGGCGGTTTCCGCGGTGAGTCGCGCGGCAAGCCTAGCAACGGTTCACGAACCCGGCGACAATTTTTTAATCAATGCGCGGAAAATCAGACACTTATCTGCTCTGGCGGGTGCTGAAGCAAATCCCGCAGCTCGTGCATGGCGGTTTCGAACTGCGCAAGCGGGAGCTGCGCGTTGACGGCAATCCGCACTGCATGCGGTGCGCGGCCTTCGCGCCCGACAAAATCTTCGGCCGGCCGGATCTTGATGTTCAGCGACTCCGCCGCTTGGCAGAAGGCCGACGCCCGCCAGCCCGATGGCAGCTTCAGCCAGAAGAACGGCACGTCCTCGCGCCAGCCCAGATCGAATTGCCCCAATGCGTTGACCGCCGCGCGGATATAGGGGCGCATATAGGCAATCACCTGATCGACAAGGTCATCGGCACGCGGATCGGTCAGCAATCGAGTCGTCAGGTCGGCCAACGGCGTGGCGAGGCCGAAAAAGCCATGCTCCGCCGCGCGGCGAAGTCCGGCACCCTGACCATGCGGGGCAACGGCATAGCCGATGCGCAATGCCGGTGTCAGGACTTTGGAGATGGACGAGACGTACCAGCCACGTTCATTCGCCAGCATCCGGTAGGTCGGGGCGCGCGCTGTGCCCATGCGATAGCAATCGTCCTCAAGCACTTGCAGATCGCAACGTCGGGCGACGTCGACGATCTCTCGCCGGCGCTCCAGCGGGGTAAATCCGGTGGTCGGGTTGTGCACCTCTGGGCTTGTGCAAAACACCTGCGCCGCGTGCGTCCGCGCCAGCTGTTCCAACGCGTCGGGCCTGACACCTTGGGCGTCCATCGGCACTGCCACGACCTTTGCACGCAGCAGTTCGGCGGCGCGGCGGAAGCCCGAATAGGCCAGTTCTTCCACAAGAATGACCGGTGACGGCCCGGTCAGCACCGTTTGCAACACCAGCCCGATTCCATTCTGGCCGCCATGGCTGAGCACGATGTCGTTCTCTTCGAGCGGCCCAAGTGGGGTTCCACGCAACCAGCGCACGACCGCTTCGCGCGCCGGACGGAAGGCGCGTCGGTTCGGGTAATGCATAAGGCCGGAAGGCGGGTTCTGCGCCACCTCTCCCATCAGTTGCCGGATCAGACGCGCCTGACCGACATTGGGCAGGGCCGGCGAGATCAGGTTGATGTCACTGATGCGCCCGTCGCTGCCATGCGGCACGCCATCCACTTCGATCGGGTCAGGGTCCCGCAACCGCTTGGGGTCGGCCACGAAGGTGCCGCGCCCGACCTCGGCCACCGCCTCGCGCGCATTGACCAAGAGCGTGTAGGCGCGCGCGACCGTTCCAGGAGTGATGCCAAGTGACCAGGCCAGTTCGCGCACCGGGGGCAGCTTGTCGCCAGGTGACAGGGCTCCGCTCGCGATGGCGGTCCGCAGTGCATCTGCGACGCGTTTGTATTTCGGACCTGGGCCAGCCTGAGGCAGCGCGACGATCTGATCTGCAGAAATTGTATCGGGCACAATCTTTCTCTGGATTGGATGTTCCGGCAAATGTATCGCTTTTTGTATTGCGATGCTTTGATATGTATCGTGATTCTATTGGATTGTGTCAATACATTTGAGGAGTACACCCATGACACACGCAACACATGCCCCCCAGATCGCCTATCTTGGTGCACAGTCCACGCTGTCCCCACTGGCCGTCGTGGCGTTGCGCGTCGCGGTGACCCTCACGAAATGGTCCGAACGCCGCCGCACCCGGCTACATCTTGCGCAGCTAGATGATCATCTTCTGCGCGATGTGGGACTGGATCGTCAGACGGCGTTCAAAGAGGCGAAGCGGCAATTCTGGCTGGTGTAAATCCCTGCGCCAGTCAGTGACTGGGGGCGCAAAGACCGGCTTTGCGCCCCTTTTTTGTTTGCGCGTCCGTCGGTCCATCGCATCGCACACAAAAAAAGCGGTAGCTTGCGCTACCGCTTGTCGTCGTCTCGAACCACATGAGGGACATGGGTGGTTTAGTTGAAAGAATAGACCAGTGAGACGCCGATTGTGTTGTCCGTATCCTTGAATCCGGGCTCTGGATCCGTGTGATATTCGGTCAGAATGCTTGTCCGAAGAGCCAGAGTATCCGTCATGGAAACGCTGATCGCGAGATCGTTGTAGATCACTGTGTCCGACGAAGAACCGACAATGTCAGTGTCGTTTGTCAAATACACAGTCTCAGTCAGTTTCTGCGAATAATCCGACGAGATGCCAAAGGCTTCTTCGTTGATGTCAGCCTTGCCGACGTCACTCAGCTCTGCGAAGCGGTATCCCGGTCCGGCCTGAACCGACCATTGCCGATTGGGGTCGTTGAAGATGCGGTAGCCCGCGCCCAGAAGAAGGAATGTATCGGTCTCGAATGCCGAGAATTCGTCCACTGACCCCTGCAGTTTGGCAAAGCCAAAAACGCGCGGATTGAAGTCACGGGTATACTCAAGGCCGTAGAACAGGCTTTCTTCGTTCTTTTCGCCGTCATCTTCGCCATAGCTGTAGCTAAGCTGAAGTTCGTAGCCATTGACGCCCTGCACGTAGTTCAGATCGGCGCCAACTCCCAGATCAAAGCTGTCGGTATTGCCGGTGTTCGCGATGCCGCGCACTGCAACCGAGCCGGTAAAGCCCTGTGGACGGCCCTCGTTGCCGAACCGGTCGATATCCCGCTCTGCGTCGTCTTCGATCGCTTCGATGAGGTCTTCGTTGCGGTCTTCGGCGACGTTGGTGCCTGCAAACACGTCTTGTGCAGAAGCCGCTGACGCAAGGACAGACATGATGGCGAACGCGCTGACAGCAGCGCGAAGAGATGTTTCCATTTTTATTTTCCCTAGAAGGTGTGCACAGAAACATTCTGTGTTGACAGGTAATTAGCACTCTTGGCGACCAGTGTACGAAGTACTTGCAGTTGCGGTACGCGTCGCCGCGAAACTGTGCAGCGCCATCACATAAGCGCGTCTTGGCCGACGAATTGTTGTGCAATAACAATGGCAGCCGTTGGAGCATGTCGCGCGCCAATCATTTTGTTGAAAAGGGCCTTGTAAAGCACCCCGGTACGACATGGATCCCAGGGGGTCTTTTCATGCTGAAAAACACCCCGATACGGGCGCCTGCTTGCGCGTTACACCGACATCGAATTCCCGCGTCCCCGCCGGAGATGCGCCTTATCTGGCGGGCGGAATGGAATAGGTCAGATTGGCCCGCGCCACCGGGTCGGGCGATCCTTCGGAGTAAAGCAAGACCTCTGTCACGCTTAGCGTTTTGCCGAGCTTCAAGAGTTTCGCATGCGCCACGACGTCGACCCCGGCTGCGGGCTTGCGCATGAAATCGATCGAACAATTGGTCGTCACCGCAAGCGCTTCCTTGCCGATCCGGGCCATTGTCGCGACATAGGCGGCCACGTCGGCAAGACTGAACATGGCCGGTCCCGAAACCGTGCCGCCCGGGCGAAGGTGCTGCTCCGAGGCGTGCAGGCGCATGACCAGCAGGTCTTCATCCAGCCGGTCGATCCCGAACATGCCTTTCACCTGCGGAAAGACCTCGTCCAGAAATTCTGCCATCTCGTCTGCCGGAACTTTGATTGGCATGCTTTCCTCCCCTGCCTGCAGCCGTTAGAGTTGCGCCAAGTCACTGGGAGGACAAGATGAAAATCTTGGAACGTCGCGACACAAACGCGGTCTGTCACCTGCACCTGAATGCGCCAGAGCGGCTGAACGCGCTGTCGGACGAGATGCTGGCCGCGCTGCAAGAGCAGATTGACGCCCTGCACGAGGACAAGAGCATTCGGGTTGTCGTCCTGTCCGGCGCAGGCAAGGCATTTTGCGCCGGGCATGACCTCAAACAGATGACGGCAGGTCGCCAGGCCGAGGATGGCGGCAAGGCCTATTTCAAGGACTTGTTCGACCGCTGCGCGCGCGTGATGACCGGCGTTCAGAAACTGCCGCAACCGGTGATCGCGCAGGTGCATGGCATCGCGACCGCCGCCGGGTGCCAGTTGGTTGCCTCTTGCGACATGGCTGTTGCGGCCGAAGGCACACGGTTCGGGGTGAACGGTGTGAATATCGGGCTGTTCTGTTCGACCCCGATGGTGGCCTTGTCGCGCAACATCCCGCGCAAGCAGGCGTTCGAGATGTTGGTCACCGGTCAGTTCATCGATGCCTCCCGGGCCGAGCAACTGGGCCTTATCAACAAGGTTGTGCCCGAAGCCGATCTTGCCGACGAAACACAAAAGCTGGCAGAGCTTGTCGCCGGGAAGCTGGGCGTCGCCGTGAAAATCGGCAAGCAGGCATTCTACGAACAGGCTCAGATGACGCTGACCGATGCCTATGCCTATACCGGCGACGTCATGGTCGAAAACATGCTCTACCGCGACACCGAGGAAGGAATCAGCGCGTTTCTGGAAAAGCGCCCGCCTGACTGGACGCAATAAATCACATGCATCATGCACGTCTCCCCCTGCGCCCCGGCATGGCGGTGGGTCTGCTCGGCGGGTCATTCGATCCGGCGCATGACGGGCATGTACACCTGACGAAAACCGCACTGACGCGCTTTGGCCTGGATCGGGTGATCTGGCTCGTGTCGCCGGGCAACCCGCTCAAGGCCAAGGGGCCAGCGCCGCTGTCCACCAGAGTGACGCACGCGCGGGACATCATGCAGGACCCCCGCGTGCTGGTCAGCGATTTCGAGGCGCAGGTGGGTACCCGCTATACCGCTGCCACACTGGATGTGCTGCTTTCCGCCTATCCCGGGGTTCGGTTTGTCTGGCTCATGGGCGCCGACAATCTGCAGCAATTTCATCGCTGGGACCGGTGGGAGGATATCCTGAACGCCGTGCCGCTTGGCGTCCTCGCGCGACCCGGCTGGCGGCAATCCGCGCTGCATTCGCGCGCCGCGCGGCAGTACAGGGCCTGCCGCATCCACGCGCAGGCGGCGCGCCTTCTGGCACACAGTAGCCCGCCGTCGTGGTGTTTCGTCAACATGCCGATGACGCCCGTCAGTTCCACGCAGATCCGGGAGAACGGTGGCTGGACGACAGCTTGATCCACTCTGCCGAATTCCGGGCCAACCTCACCAAACCGTGTCCTTGTCTCGCGCCGGATCGTGGAGTTAGATCAGGTCATGTCACGACCTCTTTCACGGCGCGCGCTCCTCGGTGGGTTGGCGGCTTTCGGGCTGGGGCAATCAGCCTTGGCGCAGTCCACGCTGGCGCCTTTGACGTCGCTGCGCCCGACCGGGCGTGGGACGGACCTTCTCAAGGCGTATCAGCCGCCGCTCTCTGAACTTGTTGCTGCGTCCGGCCTGCCCGGAAAAGTCAGCGTGCAGGTTGCAGATGTGAATACGGGGTTGGTTCTCGAATCGCACAATCCGCTGCGCGCGCTTCCCCCCGCCAGCGTCGCCAAGGCATTGACGGCCTGCTACGCGCTTGATGTGCTGGGGCCCGGTTATCATTTCGAAACCCGCCTTCTCGCGTCCGGTCCCGTCGAGAATGGCAGGTTGGACGGCGACCTGATCCTCGCAGGAGGAGGTGATCCCACGCTGGACACCGACGCTCTGGCCGATATGGCCAAGCGCTTGCGGGAAGAGGCAGGCATTACCGAGGTGATGGGGCGCTTCCTCATCTGGGACGGCGCTTTGCCGCTGGTTCGCGAGATCGACCCGGAACAACCCGTGCAGGTGGGGTACAACCCTGGGATTTCGGGCCTCAACCTGAACTTCAATCGCGTCCATTTCGAATGGAAACGCGCGGGCGAAGGGTACTCGGTCACGATGGATGCACGGTCGGAGTCGCTCCGCCCTGACGTGCGCACCGCGCGCATGCGGATCGAGCCGCGCAGGTTTCCGATCTATACCTACGCCGATGCAGGAACCCATGACGCCTGGACCGTGGCGCAGGGGGCTCTGGGAAAACAGGGCGCGCGATGGCTGCCGGTCCGGAAGCCCGCACTCTACGCTGCAGAGGTGTTTCAGACGCTCGCGCGGTCGAACGGGATCGTTCTGAAAACCGGCGAAAAGATCGACGCCATTCCAGAGGGCACGACGCCCCTTGTCACACACCAAAGCGCCCCACTCCGGATCATTCTGCGGGACATGTTGCGGTATTCGACCAACATCACAGCCGAATGCGTGGGCATGACGGCGACGAACGCACGGGCCGGGTCTGTCACGACGCTCAAAGGGTCGGCGGAGGCCATGAATGCTTGGGCGGTGGAAACGCTCGGCATGTCCGCACCCGCGCTTGAGGATCACTCGGGCCTTGGGGATGACAGCCGTCTTTCCGCTCGGGACATGGTCAAGGCGCTGATTGCGGCACGCAAGGCAATGGGCATCAAACCACTTCTCCGAACGCATCCCTTGCGAACCGAAGAGCGTGAGATCATTAAAGACCATCCGATGAAAGTGCAGGCCAAAACAGGGACACTGAATTTCGTCAGCGGCCTGGGCGGCTTCATCGATTTGCCGGACGGGACCGAACTCGCCTTCGCCTTTTTCTCAGCCGATTTGCCCAGCCGAGACGCCCTGAGCCGTGAAGAACGCGAACGCCCGCCGGGCGGCAAGACTTACAACACCCGTGCGCGGAAGTTGCAGCAACGCATGCTGGCACGCTGGGGCATCGTCTACAACAGCTGAGCCCCAATGGTTGCCATTCAATTCTCCAGAGCATCGGTAATGCGACCACTTTGAGATTGTTCTAAGTGTCGCGAAGCCAGGTCATACAGCAGGATATCTTGCGCGAAATGCACCGAGAGCCTTTGACGGAGGTCGTCATCTAGAAATGCGTCAGGCGACAGGGTTTGGGCATCGTCTAAATCTGATGGAAGCACGTCAGCGACACAGTCTCTTGCGGTATCTGAAGACGCATAGCGCGCCCGGTTTTTGTGAGGGAGGTCGATTCTCTGCCCAACGTGCACGTCCAGGTCGGATTTCAAAACAGCAAGGTGTTCCGTCGTATAAACATGGGTGAACGGAATAGCCTTCAGCTGCAGCGATTGCGGTCGCCAGTGCGGGTCCAGTCGCGCCGGGTTCTCGCGCAGGATGTCATTTGCAAACGCTCTGAAAGTGATGCCGCGTTCATAATCTGCCGCGGTCAGGTCCCACACCCCTAGACTGCGTAACATGACCGGGTCGATGGTGATCCCGGCCTCTTTCACCATACGGTTTTTGACGAATTTTTCGACGTACACGCTGACCAACCTATCAACCGGATGTCGCAATACGACAAAGCGCATCCATAACGGGTCGAACAGCCGTTCCATGATGTCTTTTTCGGAACGGTGCAGAAACAAGAGATCGGTCGTCTCGGTGTCCAGAAGCCGATGAATGTCTTCGCCGGGCCTCTGCTCGGTGAGCCCACCGAGTTTTGCCATCAGCGTTTTCAGCGAAGAGCACGCGTTTTTTGCAATCGGCATATATATGACCTTTACGGGGTCCGCGATCATCGCCTGCTTCAACGGAAATCGCTTGAAACGCGGTGTACTTGGCGGGTCCTCGAAATGGTAATAGCGCCACGTTTGACGTCGGCGGAGCCTGTCATGGGCGGTCTTCAGAAAGGACATGTATCTTTTTGCGATCCGTTGATGCGATCAAAGCCGCATGTGACGGGCCCGCGATCCGCGTTCGATGGCGGCGGCGTGCAGGCGGTCGATTTCCAGCTCGTACCGGACTTCTTCCAGAAGGCGCAGCTCGGTTTCTTTCAGCGTCCCGTCCGCTGCCGCAACGTCGCAGGCCAGCGCGTAGGCTGTCTCGAACAATCGCGTGGGCAGATTGTCCCGGATCAGTCCAAACAAAGCGTCAAGACCGTCTTCCTGCTCGAACAGATCGAAGACCAGAGCGGACATCGTCGGGATACGCCCCTCATCGTATTCGGCGAAAACCGGCAGATTGTTCACCGCTGACTGGATCTTGACGAGTTCGGCCGTGCCGATGCTCTCGTCAGAGGCAGATACGGCAATCATCAGGGCCACAAGGCAATCCTGCGGGCTGAGCGGGTGGGGATCGGTATCGGGCACGGGGATCGCTTTCCTGGTCTGGGGCCGGTTCCATCCAACTTATTGACGCTCCCGCGCCCCCGCAATAGGGAGTGCCCTTTGAACGCCCTGACAGGTGCGTGAGTCAAACATCCGGAGTGAATGAGCAATGTCCGATCTGCGCGAAGCTGCAATGACCTCAAAGGCGTGGCCCTTTGAAGAGGCGCGTCGGCTGCTCAAACGCTACGAGAAGGCTCCGCCCGAAAAGGGATACGTGCTGTTCGAGACGGGTTACGGTCCCTCCGGCCTGCCGCATATCGGGACGTTTGGTGAGGTGCTGCGCACCACGATGATCCGACACGCGTTCGAGGTGATCTCGGACATTCCGACCCGTCTGATCTGTTTCTCCGACGATCTGGACGGTATGCGAAAGGTGCCCGGCAACCTGCCGAACCAGGAAATGCTGGCCGAGCACTTGCAAATGCCGCTGACCTCGGTGCCCGATCCATTCGAAGAGTACGAAAGCTTCGGCCACCACAACAACGCGATGTTGCGCCGGTTCCTTGACACGTTTGGGTTCGAATACGAGTTCTACTCGGCGACCGAGTTCTACAGATCCGGCCAGTTCGACGAGATCCTCCTCCGCGCCTGCGAGAAGTACGACGACATCATGGCCGTCATGCTCAAGTCTCTGCGCGAGGAACGCCAGCAGACCTATTCGATCTTCCTGCCGATCCACCCGGAAACCGGCCGCGTGCTCTACGTGCCGATGAAGAACGTTGATGCCGCCAAGGGCGAGATCACCTTCGACGACGAAACGGGTCGCGAATGGACGCTGCCGGT
Organism: Marivita hallyeonensis; assembly: GCF_900129875.1. Lineage (GTDB taxonomy): Bacteria > Pseudomonadota > Alphaproteobacteria > Rhodobacterales > Rhodobacteraceae > Marivita > Marivita hallyeonensis. The sequence goes on from NZ_FQXC01000001.1 coordinate 746,938, forward strand.
CACCGGTGGCAACGTCAAATTCCAGTGGAAGCCCGATTTCGGCGCGCGCTGGGCAGCGCTCGGCGTCGATTTCGAGATGTACGGCAAGGACCATTCCACCAACACGCCGATCTACGACCAGATTTGCCGCATCCTTGGCCAGCCTGCGCCCGAACATTTCGTCTATGAGCTGTTCCTCGACGATCAGGGACAGAAGATCTCCAAATCGACCGGCAACGGGATCAGCATCGATGAATGGCTCAGCTACGCCTCGACCGAGTCGCTCAGCTATTTCATGTTCCAGAAGCCGAAGACGGCGAAGCGGCTCTATTTTGACGTGATCCCCAAGGCGGTGGATGAATACCACCAGCAACTGCGCGCCTATCCGACGCAGGATGCCAAGGCGCAGGCGGCGAACCCGGTCTGGCACATCCATTCCGGCGACGTGCCGGAGTCTAAGATGGTGGTGCCGTTCTCGATGCTGTTGAACCTCGCCTCAGCCGCGCACGCGGAAAACAAGGATGCGATGTGGGGCTTTATCCAGCGCTACGCGCCCGATGCGACGCCCGACACGCATCCCGATCTCGATCAGGCGGCGGGCTTTGCGGTGAAGTATTACGAAGACTTCGTGAAACCCACCAAAGTCTTCCGCGCGCCGGATGAAAAAGAGCGGGCGGCGATGGAGGATCTGGCATCGCGGCTAGAGGCGCATGAGGGTCCGACCGATGACGAGACTCTGCAATCGCTGGTCTTTGCGGTTGGCAAGGATCACGACTTCGATCCGCTCCGCGATTGGTTCAAGGCGCTGTACGAGGTGCTGCTCGGTCAGTCGCAGGGTCCGCGCTTCGGTGGTTTCATCGCGCTGTACGGCGTGAACGAGACCGTGGCGTTGATCCGCAAAGGACTGGCGGGCGAATTGTCGTGATAGAAAGGTCGGACATATTTGTCCGACCTGTCCCGCGCTCTACCTCCTCTTCAGGAGGATGGATCATGCGCACTATCATCACCGGGTTAACACTCGCCCTGACCATGACGGGCTCTCTCTGGGCGCAAGATGTCCTTGGCCGCGAACCAGCGATCGAGGAAACGATCCAGAGCCAGATCGACGCCTTCTTGCAGGATGATTTCGAAACCGCCTTCACCTTCGCCAGCCCAAACATCCGCAACATGTTCCGCACGCCGGAAAACTTCGGCCGGATGGTGCAGCAAGGCTACCCGATGGTGTGGCGGCCCGACACCGTAACCTATGGCGACCTCCGGTCCATTGCCGGTGGGCTCTACCAGATGGTGATCGTCAAGGATGTGGATGGCAATCTTCACTATCTCGATTACCGGATGCAGCAGATCGATGGTGAATGGCGGATTGCCGGTGTGCAGATCCTTCAGCCGCCAGAGGTGTCAGCCTGACACGACGCCCAATTGATCGCGATCAACCATCGTCCCGCTGGGGATCGTCGGGGTTGCTTGAAAACAAGGCGATCTTGTTGCCCTGCGGGTCGCGCAGGTAGCCCACGTAGAACTGAGGGCCGTAAGACGCACGGAAGCCCGGCGCGCCTTCGTTAACCCCGCCAGCCGCAATCGCCGCTGCGTGCAATGCACGGACCTGGGCCTGATTGCGTGCTTCGAACGCCACCATCATGCCATTCCCGACTGAGGCCGGCTGCCCGTTGAACGGTTTTTTGACATAGAAATCCGGAAGCGCCGGGGAAGCGCCCTCGTCCCGCGGCAAGACATAGCTCAGGTCGCCATGATACTCTTCGACCGAATAGCCCAACGTCGGCAAAAAGGCGGAATAGAACCGCCTTGCGCGCTCCATATCGTCAGCACCAATAGTGACATAGGCGATCATCTCGTCTCCTTCCTGACGTGGTCAGATCCCGGCAAACCCTCACCCAAATCGTCCGCCGTCAGCGTGTAAGCTTTGCCGAACCCGCCATTCAGGTGCGCGCCAAGCGGTGTAAAGCGCACCAGCGCGAAATCGGCAAACCCGATGTAGAGTTTCGCCTTGGGCTGCCGGGCCAGAAAGGCCTTCGCCAAAGGCGCGTGCTCGGCCGTTCCGTGCCGCACGAAGACGGCTTTTGCCCGCAGGCTAAGGCGCGGGTAGGTCAGCGGATCGCCTTTTGCGCCCGGCTCTCCGATCAAAAGGGAACACACAGGATTTTTCTGCAGCGCGGCACTGTGATGGCTCAGATCCGAAATCAGACTCAGAGGCTGTCCACCCGGTCCAGACACCAGAGCCACACGGCTGACCATAGGCGTGCCATCGCTTGGGTCGACGTAGGAAAGCGCCGCATATTTGGACGTTTCGATAAGGTTTCGCGCCAGTTCGCGCGCCTCGCCATCTGTGGGACGTATCGGTGATTTCATCGCATCAATTCTAATCGCAAAAGCCGGTGTGGCAATTTTTATGCTGCACCTGCAAAATAACCCCAGTACCTTCTGATCGAATCGGGGGAACGATAAGATGACCGGACAGGTAATCACAGTCGCGCAGCAAAAAGGTGGCTCGGGCAAGACGACCGTGTCGGCCAATCTCGCCACCGGCTTTCTGCGTCAAGGCAAGCGCGTCGCTTTGGTCGATATCGACCCGCAGGGCAGTCTGGGCCGCTGGTTCATGACCCGCATCGAAGAAGAAAGCGGCCCGGTTGATGCGCTTGAATTCGCAACATCCTCGGCCTGGGGCATCACCTACGAAGTGCGCAAGCTGTCTGACAGCCACGACATCGTCATTATCGACACACCGCCGAAGGCCGACAGCGATCTGCGCCCCGCCTTACGCGTGGCCGATCTTGTTGTCGTTCCGGTCAGCGTCAGCCATGTCGACCTCTGGGCCACCGAAGGTGTCCTCGACCTGGCCCGGCGCGAAGGCAAGGATGCCCTTGTCGTGCTCAACCGGGCGCGCAAGAACACGCGGCTTGGGTCCGAAGTGGCCGAAGCCGCCGAAAAGCTCATGGCCCGGATTGCGGAGACGCAATTGGCCAACCGCGTGATCTATGCCGAAGCCCTGGGGCAGGGGCGCGGCGCCGCCGAAGGGCGCAAGACGCCAGCACAGGCTGAGGTCGACGCGCTCACGTCAGAGGTGGCAGCGGCGCTGGCAAACGGGTAAAGCCAGGGCAGACTTGCCGGAGCCCGAGCCATGACCGACCTGACCGCACTCAAGGATGCCATCCGCGCCGATGGCGCGTCGCGCGGCCAGACCTTGTCCAAGCTCGGCTATTTCTGCGCGCCGTTCCGCCCGGCATCGGGGCCTTTGTCCGACAAGGTCATCAAGGTCTATCGCGGTTTGCGCGACGACGCGGCACTTGACCGTCTGGCGCGGTGCCATGACGATTACGTCGGGGCCCTGAAACGGGCAGGTGTTGACCTGCCCGAGACCGAGTTCCACCTGCTCGATATGGACGGCACCCGCATTCCAGTGATCGTGCAGCAGGCCCTCCCGTCCGACAGCATGATGCGCCCGCAAATGCAAACCGCGTCGCTGGACGATACGCTCACGATGATGGAGGCCGCAGGCGACGTCATTGCCACCTTCTGGAACAATGCCGACCAGTTCGACACGCGCATCGGCTTTCACCCGTCGATCCGCAATTTCGCGTATCTCGACGGACGCGCGTTGTTTTTCGATACCTTCCCGCCGCTGATCCATTATTCCCGCGACGAGATGGGCAAGATGCTGCTGCTTTTCTCGGACAAGGCGCTGATGCGCTGGGTCGGGCCGCTTCTGCAGTCAAAGGTCACCGGCATTCAGGACGAATGGTACTCCGCCCCGGAAACACTGGTGGGCCTTGTAGGGTCGGCCTGCCGCCTGCGTCCGAACGATGCTGAGGCCTATCTCGACTGGGGACGTGATTTCACGAGCCGCCGCATGTCGCGCTGGGCGGATGAAGCGTTGCCGCAGCTTCAGGACCCGCCCCGCCTGCCGGGGTACTGGACAGGGTTCCGGAAACTGCTTGGTTTGCAGGGCGAACCCAACGTGTCGTGATCCATCGCTGATCTGATGCGGATCAAGGTGCCCTGCCGCGCAGCGGTCTAAGCTGACCCCGAACTGAGAAATGGAGGGGTCTCATGTACACGAATATTCTGGTTCCCATCGCACTCGACGACGATGACGTCCGGGCGTCCAAATCCTTGGCTGTCGCCAAGACACTTGCGTCGGAAAACGCACGGATCACGCTACTGCATGTCATCGAGTCGATTCCGACCTACGCGATCAGCTATATCGCGGCGGATATGCTGGCAGAGACGCGTAAGGGCATCATCACCGAGATGAACCGCCTTGCCGACGAAGCCGGCGCAAAGGCCGTGGTCATCGACGGCCATTCCGGGGCGTCGATCCTCGACTACGCGGAAGAGCACGGGCCTGACCTGATCGTCCTGGCCTCGCATCGCCCCGGCATGCAGTCGCTGCTTCTAGGCTCGACCGCGACGCATGTTGTCCGCCATGCCAAGTGTTCGGTGCATGTCATTCGCTGATTGACTTCCGCGGTCCTTGGCGCACCTCTTCCTCGCAGGAGGTGCCCATGACGGACAATTTGGCCCTTGAGGTGCGCGACGGCTTGCCGGATGCATTGCGCGTTCTGCTCGAAGATTACCCGCGCGAGACGTGGGAAACGCATGACAACTTCGCCGGGCTGGTGGCCTTCTGGCTCGACCGGCACCTGATGTTTCGCAAACTCCTGACCGCGCTGCAGGATGACGCCGAACTGGCGATTGACGGCAAACTCGATGCGCAGACACATGCCGCGAAACTGTCCCGCTACGGGTCGACGCTGTTGCAAAACCTGCATGGCCATCACCAAATCGAGGACCACCACTATTTCCCGGTCCTCAGCGCCCGTGAGCCCGTGCTAGCCAAGGGGTTCACGCTTCTGGATTCCGATCATCATGCGATGGACGGGCTACTGGACCGGTTCGCCAAAGGGGCCAACGCGGTCATTCAGGGCCAGTCTGAACCGGGACCGTTCCGGGACGAGCTGATGGGGTTCGAGGCCCTGCTCAACCGGCATCTCATCGACGAAGAAGAGCTGATCGTCCCGGTGATCCTGAAACACGGACCGAACGGGCTCAGCTGACGCCTTTACTTGGCCCGGACAGCCATGCCACATCTGCCGCCAATCACGGACGGAGCCGCGCATGGACATCGACGATCTGGCCAAACGCATCCTGGCAGGAGAGCGCCGCGCTTTGGCCCGGGCCATCACGCTTGTCGAAAGTGGCCGGGCTGACCATCGCCAGGACACGCTGCGCCTTTTCGAGGCGCTGAAGGGCCACGGCAAAGAGGCTCTGCGCATCGGCCTGTCGGGCACGCCCGGCGTAGGCAAATCGACCTTCATCGAAGCTTTCGGCATGATGCTTACGCGGCAGGGGCTCAAGGTTGCCGTGCTGGCCGTCGATCCCAGCTCGACCCGTTCGGGCGGGTCCATCCTGGGTGACAAGACCCGGATGGAACGCCTCTCGCGTGACCCAAATGCCTTCATCCGCCCCAGCCCGTCGCAATCGCATCTGGGCGGGGTCGCCCGCCGCACGCGCGAGGCCATCGACCTCTGCGAGGCGGCAGGGTTCGACGTGGTTCTGATCGAGACGGTCGGGGTAGGGCAATCCGAAACCGTCGTGGCGGAATTGTCCGACCTGTTCCTGCTCCTCCTGGCCCCGGCGGGCGGCGACGAGTTGCAGGGCGTGAAGCGTGGCATCATGGAAATGGCCGACATCATCCTCGTCAACAAGGCCGATGGCGACCTCAAGACGACGGCCATCCGCACCTGCGCCGACTATGCCGGAGCGCTGCGGCTGCTGCGCAAACGTCCGCAGGACCCGGACGGTTTCCCCAAGGCGATGACGGTCTCCGCGCTCGAAGACACAGGTCTCGCCACCGCGTGGGACACCATGCAAGAGCTGGTCGACTGGCGGCGGGACAACGGGCATTTCGACGCGCGCCGCGCCGCGCAGGCCCGCTACTGGTTCGAGGCCGAACTCCGCCAGTCCCTTCTGTCGCGTCTTGAACGCGAGCCCATGAAGGGACTTGTTACGGCCGCAGGGCGTGACGTCGAAAACGGCACGCAAACCCCCAGTCAAGCCGCCGAACAGGTGCTCGCACGGCTTGAAGGCCGCCTTTCCTGAACGGGAAGGCCACACAAGTAGGTGCGTTGCCCCTCTGACGCCTTTGGCGTCATTCACCCCAAGGTATTTTCGAAACAGAGAAGTAGCAGTCTGTTTACCAAATCAGGCGATGCTCGGCGGGCGGTACAGGCGGAGGCGCCGATGGCCGTAAACGGAGAAGCCCCTTGCCACCGTGCAAGGGGTGGACCGGCCAGCCCTTCTCTGTTTCCAAAATACCTCGGGGGAGGCGCGCGCAGCGCGACGGGGGCAGAGCCCCCACATGTCGGATTGCCGAAGGCAATTCGAAACATGCCGAGTTTCTGCATTTCGTGAACACCTGTACTTGACGCCTTTCCCGCATCCCTCTAAGGACAGCCAACGAGATTCCGGGCGCTGCCAGACGGCGCCCTTTCATATTGGTGGAGGGCTTGGGCCTCCCCTTTGACAAGACGAGGATGAACCCATGTCGCGTGTTTGCGAACTGACCGGTAAAGGCCCGATGACTGGCAACAATGTCAGCCACGCCAACAACAAGACCAAGCGGCGCTTCCTGCCGAACCTGAACGATGTGACGCTGCAGTCCGAAACGCTCGGTCGCGGCATCAAGATGCGCATCACGGCCGCGGCGCTGCGCAGCGTCGATCACCGTGGCGGGCTGGACAAGTTCCTGGCCAAGGCAAAGGACACTGAATTGTCCGCCAACGCCCTGAAGGTGAAGAAGGAAATCGCCAAGGCGCAGGCCGCGCAGGCGTAACACCCTTTTCCCAACCGGATTGATCAGCCCCGTCGGACGCTCCGGCGGGGCTGTTTCCATTTGTCACCTTGCGGTCGAACGACCCGGGCGTAGATCGGACACATGCAACGGCTTTCGCGTCAGATCACATCGCTACTGCTGGCACTGGTGATTGCGGTCACCAGCGTCCAGTTCGCCGCGGCGCGGGGTGACTCCACCGCCGTCGCGACGATGGTGATCTGCACCGGAAGTGGTCCCGTCCATATTCTGGTCGACGAAAACGGCGAACCGACAGGCAAGTTCATTGTCTGCCCCGATTACGCGACCGCATTCTATGCCAATGTCTGGACACCCCTGCCGGACGCTCTGCGGCATGGGCAATGGCGGGACATCTGGCTGTCGCGAACGGTCGGTCAGCTGTCTCAGGCCCTTGGTGTCCCGACACATGCCCGCGATCCACCACCTTTTGTTTGACGTCTCACGCACTGACATCAAACGAAAGATATCCAAATGTTGAAAAAACCTCTTCTCAGCGGGGCATTGGCCCTTCTTCTGGCCACGCCCGCCTTTGCGGAGATCAAGATCGAAGACGCCTACGCGCGTTCGGCCTCACCCATGGCGAAATCCGGCGCCGCCTTTCTGGTCATCAGCAATGAAGGCGGCACAGCCGATCGCCTTCTCGGTGCCCGTTCCGAGATTGCCGCAAGAACTGAATTGCACACGCACCTGTCCGGCGACGGCGGCGTGATGCGCATGGTGCATGTCGAAGAGGGATTCGAACTGCCCGCCGACGGCACGATCACCATGCAGCGGGGCGGCAAGCACGTGATGCTCATGGGATTGACGGAGCCGATGGAGCATGGCGCAACTGTCACGCTGACACTGACCTTCGAACAGGCGGGTGATCTCGTGGTTGAAGTGCCGGTCGATCTGGAGCGTCAGGATCACGGTGCCACGATGAAGGGCGATCAGGGCAGCTGATCGCGACCAGTCATGCCAGCAGACGGTCGACCCACGCGGGCACCGTCTTGCTGGCCGGACCGATGATATGCTCGTCGAACGCAAAACTCGTGTCGCTGTCCCGCAGGTTCAGCTCTATTGTCGCGGCGCCGGCCATCCGGGCTTCCTCGACAAACCCCGCCGCCGGATAGACCTGTCCCGAGGTGCCGATCGCCGCGAACAGGTCGCAGGACTGCAGCGCGTCGGCGATGCGCTCCATGTGGTAGGGGAACTCGCCGAACCACACCACGTCCGGGCGCGCCGCACCGATCCCACACGCCGGGCAAACCTCTCCGGTCTCCATGACGAGCGGTGCGTCCCAGCGGTGGTCACATGCGGCGCAGAGGGCCCGGGACAGCTCTCCATGCATATGGATCACCGACGCCCCGGCTTTCTCATGCAGCCCGTCGACATTCTGGGTCACCAGCGTGATCAGGCCGCGCCACGCCGCCTGCAACCGTGCCAGCGCCTCATGGGCGGCATTCGGTGCCGCCGCATGCGCCTGTTCCCGCCGGGCGTTGTAAAAACGGTGGACCAGCGCAGGATCACGGGCAAAGGCCTCGGGCGTGGCGACATCCTCGATCCGGTGCTGCGCCCATAGTCCGCCTTCATCGCGAAACGTGCCCAGACCGCTTTCTGCCGATATGCCGGCGCCGGTCAGGATCACGATGTTGTCTGTTCGGCGCATCTTGCCCCTTTTCTTCACGGAAACCCTGCGTTTAGGTGCAGTATGACGCACCGCATCCTCTTTGTCTGTCTCGGAAACATCTGTCGCTCCCCCACGGCCGAAGCCGTCATGCGCGCGAAGGCTGCGTCACTTGGCATCCCGGTTCAACTGGACAGCGCGGGAACGGCGTCCTGGCACACGGGGAAGCCGCCCTATGGTCCGATGCAGGTGGCGGCGCAGGCGCGGGGGTATGATATGTCGGCTTTGCGCGCGCGGCAGGTCCAGCCCTCGGATGCCAAGGGCTTCGACCTGATCGTGGCCATGGACGAAGAGAACCGGCGCGATTTGGCGCATCTGTCACGGCCCGTGACGCTCTTTACCGACTACGCACCGCATCTCGCGGCGACCGAGGTACCGGATCCGTATTACACGCGGGATTTTGACGGGGCCTTGGCCCTGATCGAAGCCTGTGCCGACGGGCTGCTCGCATCACTCAAACCGGGCTGACCTGCTCCGCAACCAAAACAAGACGCGTGCGTTCAAAAAATGGGGCAAGCCTCGGACGATCCGAGCCTGCCCCATATGGGTGGTTGTCAGTGCGTCACGCTCCCCGCGCGCACCTCCGGCATAACGCCGCTTCAGGCACCGCAACCAACCGTTCGTCCGAAATCGTCTCCCCACATTTCGGACAAATGCCATATGTTCCCTCTTCGATCCGTGCGAGCGCCGCATCGATCTTGCGCAGCTCCTCCAATTCGACGTTCCCAAGCGCCTCCAGAACCTCGTCGCCCTGCCGCTCCGACGCCCGGTCTTCCCAATCCTTCGGCATCGGATCGTCGAGCTTGTCCTCGATCTCCAACAGGTCGCCGGCCAGCTCGGCCCGGCGTTTCAGCAGGATGTCCTTGAAGTCTTGTGGCGTCACCAGTTCCCTCCTCGCATTGAACTTATGTCAAAGATGGCATGTGTTGCGGCACAGCACTTTGATTTGGCTCAAGCGAAATTGGCAACACTTCGGGGGGCGGTGCGGGCGGACTCGTGACCAGAGGCACACCAGATCATGCAGGGTACTACAGCCCATGGTGGCATCTGTGCCACTTTGGTCAAAATCTTGGGGCGGTGTTGCACGCGCACTTGATCGGGCTGCATCCCAGCGCTACCTCACCGGCATTAGGTGCATAGACGCGGTATGCAATTCTGACGCACGGGGCCAGGGCTGAGGGATCAGCGTCTGGCCTCGTCTTTTTCGAACAGGGAAAAAGTAGAAGACGTCAGGTGCTCAGACGCGGTCTTTGCAATATGGCCGAAGCCACAATCCTGACGCCTTCCGGAACATCCGGACCCGAAAGCCCTTCCGTTCGTTTGCCTCCACTCCGAAGAGCGTCGAGCATAGCGGGATCGACCCTTGCGGACCGTCCCCCCTACCGACCCCGGCTTGCACCGGTTCCGGCCACACGAGGGCTTTATGCGCTGCCTTCCCGGTTTTGCTTCAAAGAAGCGCGCCGTTTCGACCTGCGTCCTGACACTCTCAACACGGGGTCCGTTTGACTTGCGCCGCCCTTCTCCCGCTCCAGCCCCAGAAGACCTTCGCGTCCCGCTCCGGGTCTTGCGACCCCTTGCGTTAAGAAGAGGCTCACCCAGACACCCCGAGTCGCGCAACAGAAATTTCGCGGCTTCGTGACATTTCTTGGGGAGGAAATTGTTGATAAGTCTCAGGAAATTCTGTGTGCCGCACAGGTTTTGCGCGGTTTATGAACGGGTTAGGGGGGATGCCGCAGCGCCGCGTCGCGCAATTGGTGCGTGAGATCACGCACCCTACGGCACGGCTCGGAACTCGGGCAGAGGATGGCCGCGGACTGCCGCTCCAACCTTTGGTCACTGCACTTTATGGCAGCCAAATCCGAACATCCTCAACCGTCGCGCAGGTGTCCCCAAAGCGGCTGGCCGGGGGGCAGCCATCCGCTGCCCGAGGGCGCCTCGCGCTGTTCCTCGAGCGGTTTTCGCTGAACAAAACAGGTGTCAGGCAGCCGAGTCCGTCGCGCCGCGACCGTTCAGCAAAGCGGGGACCGAGATGTCCTCATCCAAACTCGGCCAATGCAGGCCGAATGCGCTGATCTCAAAATCCGCGCGTTGTTCCGGCGTTGCCTCTGCAAGGCGGGGGAACCACGCCAAGGGCACGCCAAGGACCCGCCCATCCTCCAGTGTCACCCACATCTTCGCCGAGTCGAACGTGATCTCAGTCGCCAAAGTGCTCATTCCACGCCTCCTCGATCCGTTCGGCTTTGTCCTCCACGATCCGCATAAGCGTTCGCAGCGTTCGAAAATCAAACCCATGATACCGCGCGGTCTTCACCGGATGAAGCCAGATCTTTGCTTCGCCGCCACCGCCCGTGACATGAATGTGAATGGGTTCGCGCGGGTCTCCCTCGTTCGAATAGAAGAAAAAGCGATACCCTTGCTGGCGGAAGACTGTTGGCATGGACCTGTGTGGCTCGAAGCGAACCGGCACCATCGCGCAATTTGGTAATCAATCCGTTAAGGAGTGGAGAGGGGTAGATTAAGTGAGGGCGCAGCCCCCTACGGCATAGCCCTGAACTCGGGCAGGTGAGGGCCGCGGACTGCCGATCCAACCCATGGCCACCGCACTTTATGGCAGCCAAATCCGAACACCCTTAACCGTCGCGCAGGTGTCCCCAAAGCGGCTGGCCGGGGGGCGGCCATCCGCTACCCGAGCGCGCCACGCCGCCTAAATCCAAGATTCTACATTTTCGGTATACCGGATTTGGCATCAGAATCGTTCGATATGACAACGAACTACAACCGACTGATACCAATTTTATAAGTATTTTTCTCGGTGTTTGTTTGAAATAGCTCCAAACGACTGGAGTATCTTTCTATAACCGATGTGCGGACATCCTTATCCATACGCAAACCAAGTATCATGCCTTTCAACTCAATCGAAGGAACATGGTAATACGCGGAACCGTCTTCAGACTTATGCTGAATCCGCCATTCCTTCTCATACTCCCAAACACATGGCTTCTGACGCACAAGAGCATCAAAAATTCGGTCCCTGTCTTCGTCAAACTTGCCCTTGAGTTCATCTTGGTTTGTAAACTTTATTACATCAATTGTTGTAATTTCGGGTCGATCATCTGAGTATATGATGCTCATAGGAAGATATTCATTTGCGAAATGATCATCTTGGTCTGTGACGCCAAAGATCAGGCAAACGCCGCTGTGACTGTCTGCATAATGACTCCACATCAAAATATTGTCGTTAATTTCGCTAAAGCATGCTATGAGTGTCTTTTGTCTTTCAAGTTCAAGCATCTTCTCGATGATTTTGTTCTCTAGTTGTCTGTTTTTATAGCTCCATTTAAACCATTTCTTTTCCCTCTGGCGTTGTTTTCGAGGAAGATTTCCAAATTTCTTCTCGAATGATTTTTCAGAAACAACCAGCTTGCGCTTTAGATGATCTTCTTCAAACTTCTTTATGTCGCGAACTTTGCTCGTGTTGTAGTAGGGAAAGCAGTCAAAAGGGTCGTTTTGAGCGACGATTGGACTCAGAAAGAGATTGCTATTTAGAGCATTGTCAATTTCATCAAAGAAGTAGGGAGTTGAAGCCGAGCGATACCTAAATATTGACCTTGGAATATCCATATTGTTACGATAACCATTGAGCGTATTTGGTCAATCAACTTCAGTTACAGTAAGCTCTATTCAACTATCCATCTTCAAGGCCGAAATAAACGCCTCTTGCGGGATATCGACCCGCCCAAACTGGCGCATCTTTTTCTTACCGGCTTTCTGCTTTTCCAGCAGCTTCTTCTTCCGGGTGGCATCCCCGCCATAACACTTGGCCGTCACGTCCTTGCGCAACGCCGCCAGGGTCTCACGTGCGATGACCTTGCCGCCAATCGCTGCCTGGATCGGGATCTTGAACATGTGGCGCGGGATCAGGTCTTTTAGCTTCTCGCACATCGCGCGGCCCCGCATCTCGGCGCGATCCCGGTGGACCATCGTTGACAAGGCATCCACCGGTTCGTCGTTCACGAGGATCTGCATCTTCACGAGATTGTCCTCGCGGTAGCCGATCATCTGATAATCAAACGACGCATAGCCCTTCGTCACCGATTTCAGCCGGTCGTAGAAATCGAACACAACCTCGTTGAGCGGCAGGTCGTAAACCACCATCGCACGGCTGCCGGCATAGGTCAGGTCGAGCTGGATGCCGCGGCGGTCCTGGCAGAGCTTCAGCACGTCGCCAAGGAAATCGTCCGGCACCAGAATCGTCGCCTTGATGCGCGGCTCCTCAAGGTGATCGACCTTCGACAGGTCGGGCATGTCGGCCGGGTTGTGCAGCTCGATCATCTCGCCGTCTTTCATGTAGACGTGATAGATCACGCTCGGCGCGGTGGTGATGAGCTCGATGTCATACTCGCGCTCGATCCGGTCGCGCACCACTTCGAGGTGCAAGAGCCCCAAGAACCCGCAGCGGAAACCGAAGCCCAATGCGGCGGAGCTTTCCATCTCGTACGAGAAGGACGCATCGTTCAGCGCCAGTTTGTCGATGGCCTCGCGCAGGTCTTCGAATTCGGCGGAATCGACCGGGAACAGTCCGCAGAACACCACCGGGACGGAGGGTTTGAAACCGGGCAGGGGCGTTTCGGTCTGACGCTTCTCATGTGTGATGGTGTCACCGACGCGGGTGTCGCGCACCTGCTTGATCGACGCGTTGAGGTAGCCGATCTCGCCCGGTCCAAGCGACTCTACCGATGTCATCGCCGGGCGGTAGACGCCCACATCGTCCACGTCATAGGTGCCGCCCGTCTTCATCATGCGGATGCGGTCGCCCTTTTTGAGCGTGCCCTCGATGATCCGCACGATACAGATCACGCCCAAGTACTGGTCGTACTTGCTGTCCACCAGCATCGCCTTGAGCGGCGCGTTGGGGTCACCCTGTTTCGGCGCGGGCAGACGGTGCACAATGGCTTCCAGCACGTCCGGAATGCCCAGACCTGTCTTCGCGCTGATCTCGACCGCGTCATGCGCTTCGATCCCGATCACGTCCTCGATCTGCTCGCGCACACGGTCGGGTTCGGCGGCCGGCAGGTCCACCTTGTTCAGAACCGGCACGATCTCGTGGTCGGCGTCGATGGCCTGATACACGTTCGCCAGCGTTTGCGCCTCGACGCCCTGGCTCGCGTCCACCACCAGAAGCGATCCCTCGACCGCCTGCATCGACCGGCTGACCTCGTAGCCGAAATCCACATGCCCCGGCGTGTCGATGAGGTTCAGAACGTAGGTCTCACCATCCTGCGCCTTGTATTCAATGCGCACGGTGTTGGCCTTGATCGTGATGCCGCGCTCGCGCTCGATATCCATGCTGTCGAGCAGTTGCTCTTTCATGTCCCGGTCCGCGACCGTGTTGGTCGATTGAATCAAGCGGTCGGCCAGGGTGGATTTCCCGTGGTCGATATGGGCAACGATGGAGAAGTTGCGGATGCGCGAAAGCTCTGTCATGGGGCGGATATGATGCGGTTTTGGGGTCCGGTCAAGGTGGCGCGTCAGCCGCGCATCGATTGACAAAAGGTGATTTGAAAAGCCGCGTCGTTTGCGGCATGCTCCCGGCATCGTTGTTCCGCAAAACCTGGGCGTCAGACCCGCACGCGGAACGTTGCAAAGCGAGCAGGCGGCATGAAACTCTTACTTGCGATGATGGTCTTGGCCTTGGCGGCGGGATGTGGCGGCTCCCGGTTCGACGGGGGCGACAGCGGTACCGTGACGCGGTTGTCCAGCGGTCCGATCAGCCGGGCCTGTCTCACATCGGATCGAAAGGCGCGCAATTCGCGCCTGTGCGGGTGCATTCAGACCGTGGCGGACCGGTCCCTGTCGGGCGCGGATCAGCGCAAGGCGGCGCGGTTCTTCCGCGACCCGCAGCGCGCGATGGACGTCAAGATGTCGAAAACCCCATCAGACGACGCCTTCTGGGAGCGCTACACTGCGTTCGCGACGCGATCCGAGACGTCCTGCCGCGGCTACTGACCCGCATCGAGAAACGCCCGAACGGAGGCCTCGAACGCGCGCGGGTTTTCCGCGTGCAGCCAGTGCCCGGCGTCCGGCATCTTGGCAAAGCGCGCTTTAGGAAACAGCGCGCGGATCACCGGGCGATGCTCGGGCAGGACATAGTCCGACTTGCCGCCCGACAGAAAAAGTGTCGGTTTCTCGAATGTGCGATCAATTTGCGGGAAGCCCAGGACCTTGGGCATTTCAGCCGCCAGCGCATCGAGGTTCAGCTTCCACCGCTTCTCTTTGAGGTCCAGCGATTGCGTGAAGAACGCCTGAAGCGCCGGGTCTTCCACCGTCGCGGCCAACTGCGCGGAGGCGTCAGAGCGTTTTTCGACCTTGGACAGATCGACAGCCTTCATCGCGTTGATGAAGTGCGCCTGTGAATGCGAGTAGGTCACCGGTGCAATGTCGGCGACCAGCAAACGGTTGACCAGATCGGGTCGCGTGAGCGCGAGCATCATCGCCGCCTTGCCCCCCATGGAATGGCCGACCACGTCCATCGGCGCGCTATGCGCCGCGATGACGTCGGCCAGATCCTCAGCCATATCCGGGTAGCTGTGACTGTCCGACCAGAAACTGTCGCCGTGGTTGCGCATGTCGACCGCGATGACCGGGCCGCGATCCGACAGTCGCTTGCCGATCACACCCCAGTTTCGGCCGGAGCCGAACAGGCCGTGTACGATCAACACCGGGGTGGACGAACCGTCCGACGGGTTTGTGAGCGTGTGCAACATGCCCGCCTCTTACTGCGCGTGTGTGGTCTTGAGCAAGACGAAGCGGCGGCTTAGGACTGACGCATGGACCGGAACGAAACCATAGCGACGCAAGCGGACAGCCTGAGGGACCTGATGGCAAACCGCCTCGGGCTAAAGCGCGGGACGCTTGCGCACCGCGCGGCCAAGGCGGGACGGCGCCTGCCAATCGGAGTTCGCAACGACATTGCGAGCGTGGCGCGGGCCGAGGCGATGGCGGACAACCCCAAACTTGGATTGCGGATGGATCCGAAGGCCACACATGCGGCCTATGAGAGAGCCGCGGCCTTCCTCCGCGCCATCGACGTAAAGGACCGCCGCAAAGGCGTGGCCCTGTCGATCCTGGGCAGCGTCGCATTGAATATCCTCGCGGTGATTGGGCTGCTTATCCTTGTCCTGCGCTGGCGCGGCTTCGTCTGAGCCGTTGACCCGCCCCGGCGCAAGCCTAGTTGGCGGGGTCATGGAAAACGCACTTATCATCGGAAGCAGCGGCGGGATCGGTTCTGCCATGAGCGCGGCCCTGGCGGAGCGCGGTGTCACTGTCACCGGCTTGTCCCGGAGCGAACACGGGCTCGACGTGACGGACGAGGCCAGCGTCGCGTCCCACCTTGGCGCTCTGGAAGGCCCGTTCGACCTGATCTTCGTGGCCAGCGGTGCGCTCGAGATCAACGGGGCCGAACCGGAAAAGACGCTCCGGCATGTAACCGCAGACGCGATGCTGGACCAGTTCAAGCTGAACACCATCGGCCCATCGCTGGTGCTCAAACACAGTCTGAAACACTTGCCAAGAAAGGGCCGGTCGGTGTTCGCGGCCCTGTCCGCGCGCGTCGGGTCCATCGGCGACAACCGTCTTGGCGGATGGTACAGCTACCGCACATCGAAGGCGGCGTTGAACCAGATGATCCACGGCGCCGCGATCGAAATCGCGCGGACGCATAAAGACACGATCTGCGTGGCGCTGCATCCCGGAACCGTGGCCACGAAGTTCACCGAGAAATACGCCGATCAGCATCCGACCGTGCCGCCGGACGAGGCGGCGGCGAATTTGTTAAGCGTCATTAACGAGTTAACAGTTGACAACTCAGGCGGCTTCTTCGACTGGCAAGGCAAAGAGGTGCCGTGGTGAGCCGCCTTGTTTTGGTGCTTGGGGACCAGCTGACAGACACCGTGGCGGCACTTGCCGCGTCGGACAAGGACTCCGACATCGTGGTCATGGCCGAGGTCTCGGACGAGGCCACCTATGTACAGCACCACCCCAAGAAGATCGCTTTCATCTTCGCCGCGATGCGCAAGTTTGCCAAGCGCTTGCGCGACGACGGTTGGGACGTGCGGTATACCCAATTGGACGACTCCGAAAACGCCGGGTCCATCCCCGGCGAACTGTTGCGTCGCGCGGAGGAAACCGGCGCGTCAGAAGTGATCGCCACCCAACCCGGCGAATGGCGGTTGATCGAAGCGCTCGAGGACATGCCGCTCAGGCTGACGATGTTGCCCGACGACCGGTTCGTCAGCACGCAAGAGGAATTCGACGCCTGGGCCGAGGGCCGCAAAGCGCTGCGGATGGAGTATTTCTACCGCGATATGCGCCGCAAGACGGGCCTTCTGATGGACGGAGATCAGCCGGAAGGCGGCAAGTGGAACTACGACGCCGAAAACCGCAAACCCGCGCCGGAGGACATCGCCTTCTCTGGTCCGATGCAATTCACGCCGGATGACACGGTAGAGGAGGTGCTCGACCTCGTTGAAGCACGCTTCGGCAACAGCTTTGGCCAACTGCGCCCGTTCTGGTTCGCCACCGATCAGACCCAGGCGCGTCGCGCCTTGACGCATTTCATCACCTACGCCCTGCCGCGCTTTGGCGATTTTCAGGACGCGATGATGAACGACAATCGCTTCCTCTATCACGCGCTGATTTCGCCCTACCTCAATGTCGGTCTGCTCGACCCGATGGAGGTTTGCCGCGCCGCCGAGGAGGCTTACAAGGACGGGCACGCGCCGCTCAACGCGGTGGAAGGCTTCATCCGCCAGATCATTGGCTGGCGCGAATACGTGCGTCGCATCTACTTCCGCGAAGGCCCCGACTACCCGCGCCGCAACGCGCTCAATCACCAGCGCAAGCTGCCCGAGTTCTACTGGACCGGCGAGACCGACATGAATTGCCTGTCGAAAGCCATCACCCAGACGGCGGAAGAGGCGTATGCCCACCATATCCAGCGCCTGATGGTGACCGGCAATTTCGCCCTGCTCGCCGGGATCAATCCGCATGAGGTGCACGAGTGGTATCTTCGCGTCTACATCGACGCCTTTGAATGGGTCGAGGCGCCCAACGTCATCGGCATGAGCCAGTTCGCCGATGACGGGATCATCGCGTCGAAACCCTATGTGTCATCCGGGGCTTACATCAACCGCATGTCGGATTACTGCAAATCCTGCCGTTACAAGGTAAATGACAAGACTGGCCCGGATGCCTGCCCGTTCAACCTGCTTTACTGGCAATTCCTCGATCGGCATTCCGAAAAGTTCAGCGGCAACCAACGAATGAACCAGATCTACGCGAACTGGCGGAGGATGGATGAGGACCGGAAAAAAACCATCTTGTCCGAGGCCGAGGCGTTTCTCGAAAACCTGAGCTAGCGTTTCGGTCCCCCGAAACGCAGCCCTCCCGCGCGGGAGGGCGACCCCCGGCAGAGCCGGGGCGTGTTTCGATGGATCGAAACCGGCCCTCCGGTGACGGAGGGCCTACCCATAGCGCGCGACCGGTGTCCCGGCGATCGCGGCCATGTTCAGCAATCCGCGCGGCGTGATCCCCGGCGTGACCACATGCACGCGATTGCCCATGCCCATGAGGATCGGACCGACCTCGAGCCCGCCCGCTTTCATCTTGAGGATGTTCCGCGTGGCCGACGCCGCATCCGCATGACCGAAGATCAGCACATTCGCGCTACCCTGCATCCGATTGGCGGGCAGCAGACGTTCGCGCAGCTCGGGATCGAGGGCGGCGTCGACGTTCATCTCGCCCTCGTAACAGAAGTCGCGCGGTTTGGAATCCAGAAGCTCGATCGCCGCCCGCAGGCGCTTGCCGGATCCTTCGGCCTGATTGCCGAATTGCGACTGCGAACAGAAGGCGATGTTGGGCGTCAGGCCGAACCGTCGCACATGCCGCGCCGCGCCGATCGCGCTGAGGGCCAGCTCTTCTGGCGTGGGCAGGGAATGGACATGGGTGTCGGCGATGAACAGCGGGCCGTCCTCGAGGATCATCATGCTCAGCGCGCCGTGCGGCGCGAAACGCTCGTTGCCCAAAACCTGGTTCACATAGCTCAGATGCCAGCGGTATTCCCCAAAGGTGCCGCAGATCAGGCTGTCGGCCTCTTCGCGGTACACCATCACTGCGCCGATGGCGGTGGTGTTGGTCCGCATGATCGCACGGGCCAGGTCCGGGGTGACGCCGCGCCGCGCCATGATCTGGTGATAGGTGCCCCAGTAATCGCGGTAGCGTGGGTCGTTTTCCGGGTTCACGATGGTGAAATCGCGGTCGGGCCGGATCTCCAGCCCCAATCGTTCACAGCGCGACGCGATCACCTCGGGACGGCCGATCAGGATTGGCGTTTCCGTGGTTTCCTCAAGGATCGCCTGCGCCGCGCGCAGCACGCGCTCGTCCTCGCCTTCGGCAAAGACGATCCGGCG
The DNA here is from genome assembly GCF_900129875.1 of Marivita hallyeonensis. Classification (GTDB taxonomy): domain Bacteria; phylum Pseudomonadota; class Alphaproteobacteria; order Rhodobacterales; family Rhodobacteraceae; genus Marivita; species Marivita hallyeonensis. The sequence continues at coordinate 765,917 of NZ_FQXC01000001.1, forward strand.
CGATCCGGTCGCGGCCGCCTCGAACACCGGTCGCATCAGAAGCGCGGATTTGTAGACGCTGGCGTCGAGCCGCGCCTTGTAGGCCTTGAGGTCATCCAGGGGCCGCAGGGCGACGCCCGACTCCATGGCGGCCTTTGCCACCGCCGTGGACACGACGCCCGACAGGCGCGGGTCAAACGGTTTGGGGATCAGGTACTCCGGCCCAAAGGTGAGCTGCTCACCCCGATAGGCCGCCGCGGCTTCGGCGCTTGTGGTCGCGCGGGCCAGCTTGGCGATGCCCTCGACGCACGCAACTTCCATCTCGTCGTTGATTTCGGTCGCGCCCACATCGAGCGCACCCCGGAAGATGAACGGGAAGCACAAGACGTTGTTGACCTGATTGGGATAGTCGCTGCGGCCCGTGGCAATGATCGCCTTTGGGGCCACCTTTCGGACCACATCGGGCTCAATCTCCGGGTTCGGATTGGCCAGCGCGAAGATGATCGGCTCGTCCGCCATCTTCGCGACCATCTCGGGCTTCAGGACGTTGGGACCGCTCAGCCCCAGAAACAAGTCGGCGCCGTCGATCACATCATCCAGCGTGCGCAGGTCTGTTTTCTGCGCGAAAGCGGCCTTCTGCGGGTTCATGTCCTCGGTCCGACCCTCGTAGACCAGACCGTGAATATCGCAGAGCCAGATGTTTTCGCGCTTCACCCCCAGCTTGAGCAGCATGTTCAAGCAGGCAATCCCGGCAGCACCCCCGCCCGTGGACACGATCTTGATGTCTTCAAAGGACTTTTTCGTGACGTACAGAGCGTTCGTGGCCGCCGCGCCCACGACAATGGCGGTGCCGTGCTGATCGTCGTGGAAGACCGGGATGCCCATCCGTTCGCGGCAGAGCTTTTCGACCACGAAACAATCCGGGGCTTTGATGTCCTCGAGGTTGATCGCCCCAAAGGTCGGTTCAAGTGCACAGACGATGTCGGCCAGTTTTTCGGGGTCGCTTTCGTTCACCTCGATATCGAAGCAGTCGATATTGGCGAATTTCTTGAATAGGACCGCCTTGCCCTCCATCACTGGCTTCGACGCGAGCGCCCCGATATCGCCGAGGCCGAGCACAGCCGAGCCGTTTGAAACCACGGCAACCAAGTTGCCGCGCGAGGTGTAGCGCGCCGCATTTCCAGGATCCGCCTTGATTTCAAGGCAGGCCTCGGCGACGCCCGGGCTGTAGGCGCGCGCAAGATCGCGCCCGTTGGCCAGCGGTTTGGTGGCGCGGATTTCCAGTTTTCCGGGCTTAGGGTGTTCGTGATAAAAGAGCGCTGCCTGACGCAGCGCTTCGTTGCCAGTCTCTGACATGTGAAGCTCCCCGAAAATTTGGTTTAGTATTAAACCACATATTCGGAAAGGAAAAGAGCGCACCGTAGCGCGCTCCTTTCAAGCAACCTCTGCTTAGTTCAGATATTCTTCCAGATAGGCGATCCGCCGCGCGGCCTGACGTTCGGTCAGGCTTCCGTCGAACGGTTCATCGGCGCGCTCGGCCAACTCGCGAAGCTTGACCTTCTGTTTCTCGGTCATTTCTGTCTCAGGGTCCGGGCCCAATCCAGCGGATGGATCAAGCACAACACTATTTTGCATCGGCATGAGGTACCTCCTTCATTGCGCAATCAACGCGACGGGAGCGCGGACGGTTCCACCAGCCCCTTGCAATCAGGCGTCCAGCCTCGCAATCATGACGCCTACCAGAGCAGGGGGCGAGGATGGATCTCAAGAGTTCGGCACGGGCGGTTCGCGAAAACGCCCATGCGCCTTATTCGAATTTCAAGGTCGGAGCCGCCCTGCGCTCGATATCCGGCGCGGTATACGTCGGCTGCAACGTGGAAAACGTGGCCTATCCCGAAGGCACCTGCGCCGAGGCTGGTGCGATTGCGGCCATGATCGCCGCCGGCGATCGCGAGATTGCTGAAGCCTATATCGTCGCGGACAGCCCGGAGCCGGTGCCGCCTTGCGGCGGATGCCGGCAAAAGCTTGCGGAATTCGCGGAGAGTTCAGTGCCGGTGACCTTGGCAACCGTCGACGGTGCCGAGTTTCAAACCACCGTCGGTGACTTGCTGCCCGGTGCATTCGATGCCGGTCACATGGAGCGCCGCTGATGGATGCGCGGGCCGTCAATGCGACGCTGAGAAAGCGGCAGACGCCCAGTGCAGAGGCGCTCGCGTGGTTTGCACAAGGATTGGCCGACGGTACGGTAAGCGATGCGCAGGCCGGGGCGTTTGCCATGGGCGTCTGCCTGAACGGGCTGGACGACACCGGACGCGCCGCGTTGACCATCGCCATGCGTGACAGCGGCGACGTGATGCAATGGGCGCTCGATGCGCCGGTGCTCGACAAGCATTCAACAGGCGGGGTGGGTGACTGCGTAAGCCTCATTCTCGCGCCCGCTCTGGCCGTGTGCGGTGTCTATGTGCCGATGATCTCTGGCCGTGGGCTGGGCCATACCGGTGGCACTCTGGACAAGCTCGAAGCGATCCCGGGCTATCGCACAGGTCTTTCGGAAGACCAGCTCAAGGACGTGGTCAAGCGGGTCGGCTGTGCCATCGTCAGTGCGAGCGCCGACATCGCCCCGGCGGACAAGCGCCTCTACGCGATCCGCGATGTGACGGGAACCGTCGAAAGCCTTGACCTAATCACAGCGTCCATCCTGTCGAAAAAGCTCGCTGCCGGGTTGGAAGGTCTGGTGCTCGACGTCAAGTGTGGCTCTGGCGCGTTCATGAAATCGCAGGAAGATGCACGCGCGCTGGCGCAGGCTTTGGTCGACACGTCCAACGCGGCGGGCTGCCCGACCTCTGCTCTCATCACAGACATGTCCCAACCCTTGGTGCCGAGCCTCGGTAACGCTTTGGAGGTGGTCGAGGTGATGCGCGTCCTCACAGGTGTGCAGACCGGTCGCGTTCTGGACCTGACCGTTGAGTTGGGCGGCGCGTTGCTGGCGCAGGCGGGCATTGATGATGGCGCGTCCAAGATCGCCGAAAGTATCCAATCCGGGACGGCGGCAGAGAAGTTCGGCGAGATGGTCTACGCGTTGGGCGGGCCTGTCCGGTTTGTCGAGGATTGGATGCGGTTCCTTCCCGAAGCGCCCGTGATTCATGAAGTGCTCGCGCCCTCCGGTGGCACGGTGTCTGCCATTGACGGCGAAACGCTTGGTCTAGCGGTGGTCGGCCTGGGCGGAGGGCGACAGGTCGAGACGGATGTCGTCGATCCTGCCGTCGGTCTGAGCGATGTGGTGGCCTTGGGCGCGACGGTTAGCAAGGGGCAACCGCTCGCCCGCATTCACGCCGCGCGCGAAGCGATGGCGGATGAAGCCGAGGCGCAGGTGTTGGATGCCATCTCTTTCGGAGAAGCCCCAAAGGACACACCGCTGATCCTGGAGCGCATCCCATGAGCCGCGCGTTTCTGATCGTGATGGACTCGGTCGGGATCGGCGGCGCACCCGACGCGGGCGCGTTTTTCAATAACGGCACCCCCGACACCGGAGCCAACACGGTTCTGCACATCGCCGAAGCCTGCGCAAAGGGACACGCGGAAGAAGGTCGAAGCGGCCCCCTGAGCGTGCCGACCCTGGACCGCCTTGGTCTGGGACGCGCCGTCGCCCTTGCCACCGGGGCGGAAGCGCCGGGGCTGGACGCGACGCCCACCGGGCGCTGGGCCGCCGCGACCGAAGTGTCCAAGGGCAAGGACACGCCGTCAGGACACTGGGAAATCGCCGGACTGCCCGTCCCATGGGACTGGACCTACCTGCCGAACGCAATCCCGTCGTTCCCCGAAGACATCACGGCGCGCATCTGTGCACTGGCGGGGGTGGATCGCATCCTTGGCAACTGCCATTCGAACGGCATCAAGGTGATCGAGGACTTCGGCGCGGAACACCTGCGCACCGGATATCCGATCTGTTACACCTCGGCCGACAGCGTTCTGCAGATCGCCGCGCATGAAGAGACGTTCGGATTGGAGCGACTGCTGAATCTCTGCAAAGAACTTGCGCCGATGTGCCATGACCGCAGGATTGGGCGGGTGATCGCGCGTCCCTTCGTCGGGACCGAGGGCAACTTCGAACGCACGACGAACCGCAAGGATTACGCCATTGCTCCCCCAGCACCCGTGCTCACCAATTGGGTGCAGGACGCGGGGCAGCGGGTGATCGCGATTGGCAAAATCGGCGATATCTTCTCGATGTCCGGGATCGACGAGGTGCACAAAGGTTCTGACGCCGATCTCATGACACACCTCGCGCATCAGATCGACACTGCGCCGGACGGCGCTCTGGTCTTTGCGAATTTTGTGGAGTTCGACAGCAAATACGGCCACCGCCGCGATGTGTCGGGCTATGCCCGCGCGCTGGAGTGGTTCGACGCCGAGATCGGCAAGCTGCTTCCCAACCTTCGGTCAGATGACCTGTTGCTCATCACCGCCGATCATGGCAACGACCCGACATGGACGGGCACCGATCACACCCGGGAACGCGTGCCGGTTCTGATCGCGGGTGCCGGAACCGGAGAGGTCGGGCATATCGGATTTGTCGATGTCGGCGCTTCCATAGCGGCGCATCTTCACGTGGCGTCTGAAGGACCAGGGCAGAGCTTTCTATGATGGACGAAGACCAGCTTGACCGCATCAGACGCCTGCCCAAGGTCGAGCTTCACCTGCACCACGAAGGGGCCGCACCACCCGCCTTCATCAAAGGGCTGGCGCAGGAAAAATCCGTCAATCTCGACGGCGTGTTCACACCCGATGGCAGCTATGCCTTCCGCGATTTCGTCCATTTCCTGAGCGTCTACGAAGCCGCCACGAGCGTGCTCAAAACGCCCGAGGATTACGCCCGCCTGACCAAAGCCGTGCTTGAGGAAAGCGCGGCAAACGACGTTGTCTATTCGGAAACCTTCCTGTCACCGGATTTCTGCGGCGGCGGCGATGTGGGTGCGTGGCGCGAATACCTGCACGCGATCATCGAAGCGGCGAACGAGGCAGAGCGCGATAGCGGGATCATCCTGCGCGGCATTGTCACCTGCATCCGTCATTTCGGACCCGAAAAGGCCAAGGCGGCGGCGCTCTGCGCGGCTGAAACGGCGGGAGATTGGATCACCGGGTTCGGCATCGCAGGTGACGAGATGAAGGGCAAGCCCAAAGACTTCGCCTACAGCTTTGACATGGCGCGCGAAGCGGGTCTGCGCCTGACCGCCCATGCGGGCGAGTGGGGCGGCGCGCAATCGGTGGCGGCCTCGATCCGCGACCTGCGCGTCGAACGCATCGGCCACGGCGTTCACGCCATCAACGATCTCGCACTGGTGGACGAGATCATCGAGAGCGGGATCACGCTCGAAGTGTGCCCCGGATCGAACGTGACCTTGGGCGTCTACCCGAGCCTTGCCAAACATCCCATCGAACACCTGCGGGACCGCGGTGTGAAGGTGACCGTCTCGACCGACGATCCGCCCTTCTTTCACACCACGATGCGCGACGAATACCTCAACCTCGCCCGGACCTTCGGCTGGGATGAGGAGGTGTTCGGCGACATCAACGAAACAGCGGCCAAAGCCGCCTTTTGCGACGAGGACACGCGCGACCGTGTCCTGAAACGACTGGAGCGCACATGACCGACCACCTGACCATCGTCGACCACCCGCTTGTTCAGCACAAGCTGAGCCTGATGCGCGAGAAAGACACGTCCACCAAGTCGTTCCGGCAGTTGCTGCGTGAAATCAGTCACTTGCTGGCCTACGAGGTGACGCGCAATCTGCCTCTCACGACGAAGCGCATCGAAACACCGCTCTGCGAGATGGACGCACCCGTGATCGAGGGCAAAAAGCTCGCCCTGATCTCGATCCTGCGCGCGGGCAACGGCCTGCTCGACGGTATCCTCGAACTGATCCCGGCGGCGCGAGTGGGCTTCGTCGGCCTTTACCGCGACGAGGAAACGCTGAAACCGGTGCAGTACTACTTCAAGGTGCCCGCCGAACTCGAAGACCGCGTGACCATTATCGTCGACCCGATGCTCGCCACCGGCAACAGCTCTGTCGCCGCGATCGATCTGGTCAAGGGCGCCGGGGCGAAGAACATCATCTTCCTCTGCCTGCTCGCCGCACCCGAAGGCGTCGCCCGCATGAAAGAAGCCCACCCCGACGTGCCCATCGTCACAGCGGCGCTGGACAGCCACCTGAACGAGCTTGGCTATATCGTCCCGGGCCTCGGCGATGCCGGGGACCGGATGTTCGGGACGAAATAGCGGCCTTATGTATCAAGCGCACCAACAATCTAGCGGATCTTCTGCCCCGTGTGAATCATCATGCGGGGTATGATTAAGAAGTTGAAAATCGGCAGGCACAGCGACGAGACAATCAATATCTCGCTGTACTACCTACGCGCTCAAATCATCCGCAATGATGCTGATGGGCTAGAGCATGTCGAAGCCATCATGAGGCTACGCGGGCTTGCTCTGGACGCTTTGTCAGTGCCTGAGAAGCGCAACAGGCGGTTTCGCAAGGGTCAGCTACGGCAGGCGATACTTGATGAACTCCGCAAGGGTCCGCTCACGTCACGCCAGATCGCAGAGGCGATAGGGCACGAGCGGAACAACTTTGCTCACACGCTGCAAGCGCTCAAGGCGCGTGGTGTGGTGCAGCGGGATGGACGGGTGTGGAGGTTAATTGCGGGAAGCCACTATATCGCTGATCCTGCTAAGGACATAAGACCCAAGCATGAAAATTAAGCCTGTGGCCGTCAAATATGCTGCCGTTTCTCCCCAATAGGCACTGTCAAGAAAGATAGACATGACACCGCCAATCAACAGCAATGCCCACGGCACAATTGCACCGAAGAACACGCATACCGCGCAAATTGCATTAATGTGGTCGTCATTCATTCTTCGTCTCCCGACTCACGGCAAAAAGCCTCAAGCCCCCATAAGATCGCAAGTATCGTACCACAGACGATCCAAAAGGTACCTGTGGCAAAAAGATATTTCTCTAAGTTCTCAGCGCAAGCCACTAAAGCTATGAAGCCTGCGCCGCCACAACCCAACACCTTGGAAATACACTTGCGAATCGGGGGCTTACTCAAGCTATCAACAGTCCGTTAACAAATCGTAACGCGAACAATGCACGTTACACCGCCCGTTGCCAATACCCTTTCCAGTTGCGTGAAACCCGTGCGCCCATCGCATTGCTGACCAGCGTGTGTGCCAGAGTGCCGTTATCGGTGCGGCGGTTGTCTTCCAGCCATGCAGAGTGGTTCGCGTACTGGTGAAGGTACTGCGGGCTGACGTGGTGGTGTTGACCAACGACCATGCGGCGCAGGCGCGAGAAATAGCTTTCGACCATGTTGGTGTGCTTGCCGTGGTCGCTGTAGATTTCGCTATGGTTCACGCGCTCGACATCCCAACCCGCGTGCAGCAAGTCCCAATGGCTTGCTTCGTCTGCCGACAGAGTAGCCATGCGGTCAACATTCTCGTTCACCAGAGCAACGCCTTCCCCCTCAGTGCGGGTAACAAACGGAAGAACGCGGCCTTGACGCTCACGCAGGGCAACAACGACGCGGCGCTTGTCCGAGCGGTTCTCTTTCAAACGGCGGTCCTTGCGGTCCGCTTTGGCGTTCTCAGGGCGAACGTGACCGCCAAAGTATGCGCCATCAACTTCGACGTGACCGCCAAGCACAACGCCTGTCTGGACCTCTTGCGCCATCGCCTCACGGAGTTTGTGGGCCAGCACGAAGGCTGTCTTGTAATGGCAGTCCAGATCGCGGGAAAGCTGGATCATGCTGACGCCCTTGGAGGCGTTGACCATAATGCAGATCGCGGCCAGCAGGTCCACAAAGTCCATCTTGCGGCTGGCAAAGATGGTGCCGGATGTAACGCTGAACTGGTGCGCACATGCCTTGCACTTAAACTTGCGGCGCGTGGTGATCTTGTAGGTTTCGTCATGGCTGCAACGCGGGCAAACCGCTTCGCCATTAGTCTCAGGCCAGCGCATTTCGCAGAACGTCTGGTAAGCCGCTTCTTCACCAGCCTTGTAGATCGCACGAAGGCTGAGAGTGCGGGACGCTGCGGAGAGAAGGAAGTGCTGTGCCATTTTATACTGTATCCGTTATCTACATATCGAACATAGTATAGTGACATACTGCTTGCAATAGGTTATATATCGTAAATGTTAGGTTTTACATCATAGGTGATATATGCCAGATCAGAACGAGTGGGAAAAGATGGCCGCAGGGCTGCTCAAAGCAGAGTTGAAACGTAAGGGGGTGACTTACGCTCAACTTGTTGAAAGGCTTGCTGATATTGGAATCAGTGAGAAAGAGGTGAACGTCGCCAACAAGCTGTCCAGAGGGAAGTTTTCAGCGGCGTTTATGTTGGCATGTTTAAAAGCCGTTGGAGTAACGGATTTGCGAGTGGGCTAGTCGTTTGCCTTTGTGTCGCTGCGTTTGCGCTTGCAGTTGCGACCGTAGGACACGACAGCGCTAGCGCAATTTCCAATAACCCAAACCAAGGAGCCTACAATTCCAATCAGTGCGGCAATGGGAATGAGCCAGTATGGGGGCCATGGTTTGGGTTGTGCTTCGGACTTTACGACAGTTTGGCACAATGGATCATGATGGCCTTCACGGTAATCGCTGCCGGGCTGCTTCTCGGAACACTCTACGAAGCCAACAAAACGAACCTTGCCGTACTGCGCGCGAATGAAATCATGATTTCGGAGCAGCGGCCTTGGCTCTCGTGTGAGATTGACCTTTTTGGCTTTAAAGATGACCGAGGAATCGAGACCGTTTGCGACTACACCATTTACAATCACGGCAAGAGACCCGGCTTTGACGCGATGATCATTGTCCGGCCAGTTCAGTACTATACATGGCAAGATGTCAGAAATGTAATCAAAGAAATGAAGCACGGCCTTAACATGGAGCGCCGTGCGGACTTGCCCGTTGTTTATCCAGGCGTGCCTTTGGTCAAGCCGCAGACCCACAGGCAAATTGGTGGTATGCTGGGACACAGCGGGCCAAATCTCGCGTTGATTTCTGTTTTGGCATATCGCGTCACGCCCGAGAGCAAAAGTAGAGATGGCATGGAAATCAGAGCTTACGATGTCCTTCGCAAGAGTGACACTCCTAACGGGCATAGTGGCAGGGTAGAGCAGCACGAGGACGGATTTGTCTTGTGAAATTATTGCAAGCGCCAGAGCCAACGCCTTAATCACCGCTCAACCCTCCGAAGTGGGCTGGTGCGTTTGATACATAAGGCCGCGAAATAGCGCTTTACACTCAAGGGGCTGGCGGGCAGTCTTTCCCCACATCTGTGGGGACAGAGATATGCCGATTATCAGAGTGACCGCGCTGGCCGTGTTGGCGGCGATGAGCCTTTTTGCCTCGGGGGCAACCGCGCAAAGCATCAACCGTGTCGGGCCGCCTGCAGAAACGCCGCCTGCGAGCTTCGACGGGCGGCAGTTCGTGGACAGCCGTGGCTGCGTCTTCGTGCGCGCCGGTGTCGATGGGGCCGTCAATTGGGTGCCGCGTGTGTCCCGTGATCGGCAGCCGATCTGCGGGCAGACACCGACTTTCCAGACCCGGACGGTCACCGTCGCCGAAGCCGCGCCGGTCATCATCACGCCGCAGGCCGTCGCTCCGCAACGCACGGTGCGCTCGGTCCCCAACCGGACCGTGTCGAACCAGAAATACACGCCCCGACAGGTCGTCCGGGAAGAGCGGATCGTCCCGAAACATGTCTACGATGCGCAAGGTGACACGCTTCCGCCAGTGCCCAAGGGGTATCGGCGCGCGTGGGAGGATGACCGCCTCAATCCGCACCGCGCACACCAGACGCGCCAGGGCTACCGCGCCACACAGCAGGTCTGGAGCAACACCGTCCCACGCCGCCTTCTGAACGCACCGCAAGAGATCAAGGAACCGGTGATCGTGGGGCGCGGCAAGGGTCTCGGCCACTGAGCGCCGAACGCGGGCCTTATTCGCCGCAAATGCCCTGCAGCCGCAACCAGTCTGCGTCGCTTAGCACGGGCCTTGGATCGCGCCCCGTCATCGGGTCCGCCTCGATCAGGGGCAGGGTCGTTTCGCCCGTGATATCAACCGCATAAGCATAAGGCGTCGACCGCAATTCCGCCGTCTCGAAGGCCGCAAGGACCACGTCGTCGGACAGCGGCATAGGCTCTTTGCTGAGAAGGTATTCGCTGTAGCGCTCAAGATCGGTGTCGCGCAATTCTCCGGTCGTCAGCAGGCGCAGGCTGGACCAGAGGCCGGTTTCGATCAGCATCTCTTCCAGCGGGTCCTGTGTGAGCGCGCGCAGCCGTTCAGTCAGAATGTAGCCCGCCGTGACGTCAGGCTCTTCCGGGTCTTCGACCAGCGCCTTGTTCAACAGGATCCGTCCGCCCGGCAGGTGCGCGGTGGTCCTGACACCGGCAGGCAGAACAACCAAGGCACCGCGCTGACCCGGCCCAAGCACACGCGAGGATAGGCGACGCAGTGGCTCACGCGCATCCCGTGTCATGCAGGCCTGTCCCGAAATCCGCGTGATCCTCGACAGAAGCGCGTCGCCGATCTCTGCCCGTTTGACGGCTGGCACAACCTGCACCGTGTGCCGCAACAACGCGTCCGGAAGCCAGAACACGATCCCCGCAATCACCGCAGCGCCCAGCGCGCCGGTGATCCAGAGCCGCAGTTTTCCGGGCTTCGGTCGGGTTCTGTCAATCGCCGTGCGGAGCTGTTCGATCGCGTCGATCATCTCGACCCCGTTGTCATCCAGCTCAAGGGTCTCGCCGGGATCTCCGTCGGGATGGTAGATCGCCGGACGCTGCCCCTTGTTCGCACGCGCGACGGCCGCAATCGACCAATGGGCCAGCACGTTTTCCCGCAGATCAAGAATGGTGAGAGAGGCGTCGCCCAGCGAAACGATCACGTCCTTACGCTGGTCAGCGGGCGTCGCACGCCAGACACCGGCGGCTTCGAGCCGTTGAAATTCCTTCAGCGCGGTCATGCGGGCTGCTCTGCCTCATTGATTGACGTAAAGCGTACACCCGAGCAGGATTTCGCGCAATGCGACAGAGACTGAGGCCTTGTCCTCTCAAATACGCCTTCAGGTGCTCCGAGCCAAAGCCCCGGGTCCATGGGTCCGTTGGTGCCTGAGCTGGTTCGATTGTCTGTTTTGCGGGACGAAGCGGTGGTCCATCTTCTTTAAGTCGAGTTCTGCTCGTGACCTTTTGCCGACATCCACCAATGGCATCGGCAGTTGTCTTCTGTTGAACTGAGCAGCGCGGTGAATAGTCCGCAGGCAAATCCAGGCTTCAGCCCGAAAGCTCTTGTGCGAGAAACTCGAACACTGCCCGCACGCGACGCGGCAAATGGCGGCCTTCGGGATAGACCAGCGAAATCGGTGGTCCAATTGCTGTGTAGTCTGAGAGGACATGAACCAGTGTTCCGGCCTTGAGGTCGGCGGCCACATTGAAGCTCAGATCCTGAACAATGGCGAGGCCCGACCGGGCGACGGCTAGATAGGCGTTGCCATCGTTCACGCAGAGATGTTGGGGCGGCTCAAACTGTAGCGACCCATGCTCCGAAGCAAACCGCCATTGGAACGGGCGACCCGATCCCTTGAAGATATATGTCGCACATTCATGGTGATGCAGGTCGTTCGGTTCCTTCGGCATGCCGCGTGCTTCGATGTATGCAGGCGCTGCGCAGGTGATCCATCTTGTCTCCATCACCTTTCGAGCTCGTAAGCTGGAATCTGTCAGCTCTCCGATCCGAAGCGCGAGGTCGACACCCTGTTCAACCAAGTCGCTGAACTGGTCATTGAAGCGCATGTCCAGATCGACGCCGGGGTTTGCGCGTTTGAAGTCGAGCAGGAGTGGAACGATGCACAACTGTCCAAGCATCGAAGGCATATCGATCCGCACCCGACCGCGCAGGTCAACCTGACTGTCCTGTACCTCCGTTTCGGCCTCGGCGATATCGTCGAGTATTGATCGCGCGCGCGTGTAAAAGCGTTCGCCTTCTTCGGTGAGTGCGACTCGGCGAGTGGTGCGCGTGAACAGTCGCACCCCAAGCCGCGCCTCAAGACGCCCGACACTTTTTGATGTCCCAGACGAGGTAACACCCAACCGCTGCGCGGCCGCTGTGAAGCTGCTGGTTTCGGCAACGGCGACGAAAACAGAGAGATCGTTCAGTTGGTCCATAGGAGATTATGGACCTAGTGTTGATAATAATTCAACGCAGAACTGGATTATCATCGGCCTAAATCTTGGCCATCTTCCCTTCATCGAAACGCGGAACGCTCCGCTCAAACGAAAGAGAACAGCCATGAAAGACACAATCGAAACCACCGACCCGATCACCATCGCGGTTCAGTTCAAGACCAAGCCAGGTCAACAAGATGAAGCCAAGGCGGTCGTCAACCGTATCCTGCGTGATGTTCTGGCAGAGGACGGCAACGTGCATGTGCAGATGTTCCAGGACCCCGAAGACCCGACGAAGTTCCTCTTCATCGAGACCTTCGTGAACAAGGCCGCTGAAACGGCTCATACGCAAACTCCCTACATGCAGCGCTTCTACCAGGAGATCGCGGCTCCGCTCGATGGGGAATCGACCCTCGCCTATTGGAAGCCTTACGGGCTCTTTGACGGTGCCGGTGCGAAGGCCGTGTCCTTCGATCTGCCCAACTGACCCTCGCTCAAATCTGGAGAATACCATGTCTAGCTTTATCAAATCCCTTGCCATCGCCGCTGCGACCAGCACGGTTCTCATCACCAGCGCTGTTGCCCAAGATGTCCCACCCACCTCTGATGTTGCCGATCACCATGCCGTCACCGACGCGCTGATCCGTTTCACCAACGGGATGGACACCGACAATGGCGCGCTCATCGCATCCGCCTTTGCCGAAGCCGGCATCGCCGACTTCACCCCGGCCGCTGCTCGCGTGGGCATGCAGTTCCCGGTTCTGGAAGGGCGCGAGAACATCGTTTCGGCTTTGGTGCCCTTTGCCTCAAGCTTCACCACGTCTCATTCCGTCACAAACGCACGGGTGGATGTACAAGGTGATACGACCACGCTCTATGCCCTGGTCGAGGCGCAGCACCTGCCGACGGACGACGGGTCGCGCAATTTCATGATGATGAACCAGTACCGGATCGACCTGGTTCGCGAAGGCGATCAATGGGTCATGTCCCGCATGACCATCGACAACCTTTGGTCCGAAGGCGACCTCGCCGTGATGACCGGCGGCTGACGCCCAGTTCACCCACACAACCGACAGCGAGACCGATGGAGACCCACCGGTCTTGCTCCTCGATCACTTCCAGATTGGATAAACTATGCCGCTCGATCTTTCCACGTCACCCCTTGCTGCCCGCTGGCCCTCGCACCATCCTGACTTCATTCAGCTCTACACCGAACACACGCCCAACGGGGCCAAGGTGTCGATCGCACTTGAAGAGCTGGGCCTTCCTTATGAGGTCCACCACGTTTCCCTTGCCGCCAAAGAGCAGAAGACACAGGAGTTTCTCCACCTTAATCTTAATGGCAAAATCCCGGCCATCATTGATCCCGATGGGCCAGGCGGTGCCCCGACGGGCATCTTCGAAAGCGGCGCGATCCTGTTCTACCTTGCGGAAAAGACTGGACGCCTCATGCCGAGTGATGCCGCGGGCCGTCTTGAGACACTACAATGGTTGATGTTCCAGATGGCAAGCATCGGTCCGATGTTCGGCCAGTTCGGGCACTTCTACAAAGTGATGGCTGGCAAACTGGCTGATCCTTATCCCGTCGAGAAGTATGCCGCAGAGACTCGCAGGCTCTACTCTGTGATCGACACGCGCCTTGATGGCCGCGATTGGCTTGTGGGCGATAGCTTAGGCATTGCAGATATCGCCGTCGCGCCTTGGATCTGGTGTATGGAAGAGATCTATCGCGGCGGAGATCTTATCGAAGCTCAGGGCTTCGCAAACCTTCGCCGTTGGTACGACGCGATCACCCGGTTGCCATCTTGGGAGAGGGGCCTTTTTGTCGGCAAGTGAAGCGAATGTCGGTTCAGCGCGCAGTTCTGGCATTCGTGCACACCGCAGCAACGAGAAGTTTGGGCTCCTAGCCGACCTTCGCCGATCACAGTGCCTTCGCGCGCTCCCGGAGCTGGAACTTCTGGATCTTCCCGGTCGAGGTTTTGGGCAATTCCTCGAACACCACCTTTTTCGGTGTCTTGAACCCGGCGAGTTTCGTCCGTGCAAAGGCGATGAGGTCGGCCTCGGACACCGAATGATTGTCCTTCAACTCTACAAAGGCACAGGGCACTTCGCCCCATGTGTCGTCGGGCTTGGCGACCACGGCACACAGAAGCACCGCGTCATGGGCCATCAGACATCCCTCGACTTCGACGGATGAGATGTTCTCGCCGCCCGAGATGATGATGTCCTTCGCCCGGTCCGCGATCTGCACGTAGTTGTCCGGATGCATGATCGCGATGTCGCCGGAGTGGAAATGCCCGCCTTCGAAGGATTCGGCGGTGGCTTCGGGGTTCTTGAGATACCCTTTCATCACGGAATTGCCCCGCATGACGATTTCGCCCTGGGTTTTCCCATCGCGCGGGACGGGGACGTTCTTGTCGTCTACCACGTCAAGCTTTTCCATCATCGGGAAGGCCACACCCTGACGCGCCTTGATCGCGGCCTGGTCGTCCTGGCTCAACCCGTCCCACGCCTCGCCATTCCACACGCACTCGGTGACATGCCCGTAGGTTTCGGTCAGCCCGTAGACTTGCATCACGCTGAAGCCCATGTCGCCGATCTTGGCGAGTGTTGCCGGGGCCGGGGGTGCGCCAGCGGTGTAGACCTGCACATCGTGGTCGAATGTCCGCCGGTCGGACGGATCGGAATTGACGATCATGTTGAGGACAATCGGCGCGCCTCCGAAATGGGTGACGCCTTCGTCCGCAATCGCGTCATAGATCGCCTTCGCGGTGATATCGCGGCAGCACACCACCGTGCCGCCGAGAAGCGGCATCATCCAGGTGTGGTTCCAGCCGTTGCAGTGGAAGAGCGGCACAATCGTCAGATACTTGGGCCGCAACGTCAGTTGCCAACTCACCACCGTGCCCATGGTCATCAGATACGCGCCCCGGTGGTGGTACACCACGCCTTTGGGTCGTCCAGTCGTGCCTGACGTGTAATTGAGCGCAAGGCTCTCCCACTCGTCCTCGGGCATGATCCATTCGAAGTCCGGATCACCCCCTGCCAAGACCTCTTCGTATTCGGGGTAGTCACTGGTCGCGGCGACACCTTCATGCGGATCGGCCACCTCGATCACCTTCGGGGCGGCGCCGTCCATCTGCTCCATCGCTTGCGCAAGCACCGACATGAATTGCGGATCGCACAACACTACCTTCGCCTCGCCGTGATCGAGGATGTAGGCAATCGTGTCCACATCCAGCCGCGTGTTGATCGTGTTGAGCACCGCACCGCAGGCGGGGACGCCGAAATGCGCTTCTGCCTGCGCCGGGATGTTGGGCAGGATCGTCGCGACCACGTCGCCCGGTTTCACACCCATGTCCACCAAAGCCGATGCGAGGCGCGACACGCGCTCATGGTATTCGCGATAGGTCTTGCGGTGGGGTCCGTGCACGACGGCCAGCGTGTCGGGAAACACCTCTGCCGCGCGTCTGAGATGTGACAAGGGTGTCAGGGGAACATAGTTCGCCGCACGCTTCTCCAGACCGGTCTCATCGCGCATCCAACCCATCGTCGTCACTCCCCAGTGGAATTCGTGTCCTGTGACATAGCGCAGGGATCGTGCGGAGGAAAAGCAATTCCTTGCGCGTTGCCATTCTCAATGGCACCTCTGGCGCATGATCATTTCGCCGGGCCGCAAATTCATCTTCGTGCACATTCCCAAGACGGGCGGCACATCCGTGGCATTGGCGCTTGAAGACCGCGCGCATCGGGACGACATCCTGATCGGTGACACGCCAAAGGCGCAGAAGCGAAAAGGGCGGTTGAAAGGTCTCAAGGCTCAAGGCCGGCTGTGGAAGCACAGCACTCTGGCGGATATCGGCGGCGTGTTGCCGCCCGAAGAGCTCTCGCGGATGTTCGTCTTCACGCTGGTGCGCAATCCCTGGGACCGCATGGTGAGCTACTACCACTGGCTACGCGCCCAAAACTTCGATCATCCGGCGGTGCGGCTGGCTAAACAAAGCGATTTCGACCGCTTTGTCTGCGCCGACGAAACCCGCGCGAGTTTTGAGGCGGCCTCCTTTGCCAGCTACGTCACGGACACTGAGGGTGCGGAGCGGTGCAATGCTTTTGTGCGGCTGGAAAGGCTGGAAGAAGACCTTGCCCCGGTCTGGGATCATTTGGGGTTCACGCTGCCGATCCCTCATGCAAACGCGTCAGACCGGCCCCGCGACTATCGTTCGGCCTACACGGACCTTACCGCCGACGCCGTGGCGCAGATGTGCGCTCAGGATATCGCCCGATTCGACTACCATTTTTCCGCCTAATTTTTGGGCTATTGTGAAAGATGTGCCGCAGATATCGGCGAAACACAGGCTTATGCTGCAGTGCAGCAATTCGTCGGTGCACAAATAGGAGTTTTGCGGCACGGTATTTTTGACCGTCCGTAAGAGACGGCTTTCACGCAAGGGAGGACACTTGAAAAAGGAGTACTCTCATGTGTCTGACTGCCGAAGCTCTCGCCCTGTTTCTCAACATGATCGCGGTTCCGGAAATCTCGATGGAACCGGGCCGCATTGTCGTCCACGCGGAAACCCGCGACGCGCATTGGGTCGCGGTTGAAGACGAATGGTGTACTATGGCGCCACAGATCGACCGGATGGACCGGTTCGCGTCCCTGCGCGCCGAGTGAATGGTGCGTCGGCCGGGCTCAAACCCGGCGCCTGAAAAGAAATAAGCCGGGCAAGTGCCCGGCCTACATGTTCTGTCCTTCTGCGTCGGCCGGGCGTTAGCCCGGCACACAGATCACGCCGCTTTCGCCTCCGGCGCGAAACGTCCGTAGAAGGTCTGACCCTTCGACGCCATGTCGCGCAGCAATTCGGGGCAGGCGAAGCGGTCGCCAAAGGCTTCCGTCAGCTCGTCACAGCGGGCGGCCGCGTATTCCGCGCCCAGCATGTCGAGCCAGGAGAGCGGACCGCCGGACCACGGCGCAAAGCCCCAGCCAAGGATCGCGCCCACGTCGCCTTCGCGAATATCCATCAGAACGCCATCTTCCAACGCGCGGACCGCCTCCAACGACTGCGCGAAGAGCAGACGATGCTGCACATCGACCAAGTCCGGCTGATCTTCGGCCTGCGGGTACTGCGCCGCGACAACCTCGGACAGACCCTGACGCTTGCCCTTCTCGTCGTAGTCGTAGAAACCCGCCGCCGATTTCCGGCCCAGACGGCCTTCGCCTTCCATCCAGAAGATGACCTCGTCGACGGCCTCGTCCGGATAGGCATCGCCCATCGCGGCCTTGGTCGCACGCGCGATCTTCGCCCCAAGATCAATCGATGTCTCATCGACCAGCTGCAGCGGGCCAAGTGGCATTCCCACCATCTTCGCCGCGTTCTCGATTAGCGCAGGCGCCACACCTTCCTTCACCATACGAATGCCTTCGTTGATGTAAGGAATGATGCAGCGGTTGGCGTAGAAGAACCGCGCGTCGTTCACGACAATTGGCGTTTTCCGGATCTGGCGCACGAAGTCCAAGGCCTTCGCCACGGCACGATCGCCCGTCGCCTCACCCTTGATGATCTCCACCAGCATCATCTTCTCGACCGGTGAGAAGAAGTGGATGCCGATGAACTGCTCTGGCCGCTTCGACGCCTTCGCAAGTTCGGTGATCGGCAGGGTCGAGGTGTTGGTGGCAAAGATGCAATCTTCACCGATCACCTCTTCGACCTTCGCGGTCACCTCTGCCTTGATCTTCGGATCCTCGAACACCGCTTCGACGATCAGGTCACAGCCCGCAAGTGCCGCATAATCCGTGGTCGCGGTGATCCGACCCAGCATCGCGTCCGCCTTGTCCTGTGTGATCTTTTTCCGGCTGACACCCTTGGCAGTGTAATCGGCCACATAGGCCTTACCTTTGTCCGCCGCCGCCTGTTCGCGGTCCAGGAGCACAACTTCGATGCCCGCCTGCGCCGACACCAGTGCGATGCCCGCACCCATCATGCCAGCACCCAGAACACCGACCTTCTTCACCGCCTGGTCATCAACATCCGCCGGACGCACCGCGCCCTTTTCAAGCGCTTGCTTGTTGATGAAGAGCGACCGGATCATCGCGGACGAGGACGGATTCATCAGCACATTCGTGAACCAGCGCGCCTCGATCTGCAGCGCCGTGTCGAAGGGCACCAACGCGCCTTCGTAGACCGCCGAGAGCAACGCCTTGGCCGCCGGATAGACACCCTTGGTCTTGCCATGCACCATCGCCGACGCGCCGACAAAGGTCATGAACCCTGCAGGGTGATAAGGCGCGCCGCCGGGCATCTTGTACCCCTTGGCATCCCAAGGCTTCACGATATCCGCGTCCTTGGCGTTCAACACCCACTCGCGCGCCGCCGCGACCGGATCGTCCACCACCTCATCAATCAGGCCCGCGGCCTTGGCTTTCTTCGGATCGCTGAGCTTACCTTCCAGCAGGAACGGCGAAGCCGCCATCGCGCCCATCTTGCGCACGAGACGTGTCGTGCCGCCCGCGCCCGGGAAGATGCCCACGAGGATCTCGGGCAGGCCGATCTTGGCCTTCGGATTGTCGGCGGCGAAAATCCGGTGAGTGGCCAGCGGCACTTCGAGCCCGATGCCCAAGGCTGTCCCCGGCAGTGCCGCCGCAATCGGCTTGCCACCTTTGAGCGTCTTCGGGTCCATGCCCGCCCGCTCGATCTTGCGCAGCATCTTGTGGCCGTTCATCGTGAAATCGAACAGCGCCTGTGCCGGGTTGTCACCGGCCTCTGCCCGGATTGTCGCCAGCACGTTGAGGTCCATCCCGCCCGCGAAATCGGGCTTGCCCGAGGTGATGACGATGCCTTTCACCGCGTCGTCCGCCAGCGCGTCGTCAATCAGATCGTTGAGCACGACCATCGAGTCGCGGCTCATGACGTTCATGGATTTCCCAGGCACATCCCAGGTGATGATCGCGACGCCATCGGCGTCTTTCTGCATCGTGAAGTCAGTCATTCTTGGTCTCCTTTTCGGACCATCACATCTCGGCCCGAGGCGCGGCGTGTGAGGCTGAAGTCTGTTGTTTTTCCTTCGGCAACATCGCGGCCGCATGGGCCGGGTCTTCGCCGATGGCGTAATTGCTGGCCGTGATCTTCCAGGCTCCGTCGCGACGTTCGAGGGTGGACAGCACCGGGTAGGGTGGCCGGATCCGATGCGAGCCGGAAAACATGTGCGACTCGTGCGTCGACAGGATCTTGTCCGGGGTCTGGTAATCGGCGGCGACACAGAAGCGGATGATCCGCGTCACTCCGATCTGTCGGAAATGCCGGCGCACCTGATCGTAGACACTGCGGATGTCGGCAAGGTCCGTGATCTCGACGGTCGCATCGAACGTGTCATGACGGTAGGGCAGGGCAAACGCGTCGGCGAAAAGATCGAAATCCCCGCTGTCCAGACCGCGCCCGGTCCGGTCCAGCAGCTCTTCCGCAATCTCGATCGCCGGACGCGTCGTCATGGCTTACACCCGCTCGATGATCGTGGCCGCGCCCATGCCGGACGCGATGCAGAGCGTAGCAAGGCCGGTGCCTTTGCCGGTCCGCTCCAGCTCGTCCAGCAACGTGCCGATGATGATCGCGCCGGTCGCGCCCAGCGGGTGACCCATCGCGATGGAGCCCCCGTTCACGTTGACCACGCTGTCATCCACAGCAAACGCCTGCATGAAGCGCAGAACGACCGACGCGAAGGCTTCGTTCACCTCGAAAAGGTCGATATCACTGATGCTCATGCCGGTATCAGCGAGGATCTTCTCGGTGACTGGTACAGGCCCGGTAAGCATGATGGTCGGATCGGTGCCGATCTTCGCCGTCGCCTTGATCCGCGCGCGGGGTTTCAGGCCCCACTTCTCGCCAAATTCCTTGTTACCGATCAGCACACCCGCGGCACCGTCTACGATGCCCGAGGAATTGCCCGCATGGTGAATGTGATTGATCCGTTCCAGATGCGGGTACTTCATCAGCGCCACCGCATCAAAGCCCGGCATGACCTCGCCCATTTGCTGAAACGAGGGGTTCAGCGACCCGAGGCTCTGCATATCCGTGCCGGGGCGCATGTATTCGTCGTGATCAAGGATGCTCAGACCGTTCTGGTCCTTTACCTCGATCATCGACTTGGCAAACCGCTTGTCGTCCCATGCCGCCTTCGCGCGCTTCTGGCTTTCAACGGCAAGGCTGTCCGCATCGTCGCGGCTGAAGCCATACTCTGTCGCGATGATGTCCGCAGAAATGCCCTGCGGTACGAAATACGTGTCCATCGCAATCGACGGATCGACGGCAATCGCCGCGCCGTCCGAGCCCATCGCCACGCGGCCCATCATTTCGACACCGCCCGCGATATAGGCGTCGCCTGCACCGCCCTTGACCTGGTTCGCGGCAAGGTTCACCGCTTCCATGCCCGAGGCACAAAACCGGTTGATGGCAAGACCGGGGATCGACTCGTCGAGGTTGGACGCAAGCACTGCGGTCCGCGCGAGGCAGCCGCCCTGTTCGCCAACCTGGGTGACATTGCCCCAGATCACGTCCTCAACCGCATGGCCGTCGAGCCCGTTGCGATCCTTCACCGCGTTCAGAACCTGCGCCGACAGGCGCGCGCTCGTGACCTCGTGCAAGCTGCCGTCCTTGCGGCCCTTGCCGCGCGGTGTGCGCACCGCGTCGTAAATATAGGCTTCCGTCATGTTTTTCTCCGTCTCAGGCCCAATCCGCAGGGGATCCGGGCATCAAATCGTAAGGGTGCTTCCAGCCGGGTATCGCTTGGATATTGGACAGCCAGCGGTCGATATTGGGCCAATCCGCCCGGTCGAAACCGAACGGTTCGGGGTAGAAAAGATAGCCACAGCAGGTCAGGTCCGCGTTGGTGACAGCATCCCCGACAATCCAGTCGCGCCCCTCAAGATGCGCGTCGAGTACGCCGTAGGCGGCTTTCATCCGGCCTTGCATAAAGGCGATGACCTCGGCCGGGCGCTTGTCTTCCGGCAGGAAGTTCATCAGGAACCGCAAAGGTCCCGACGTGCCGCTGAATTTCTGGTTGTCCCAGATGATCCAGCGCAGGATTTCAAGCTTCTCCGCCGCGTCTTGGCCGCCGAACTTGCCATAGGTGTCCGACAGATAGGTCTGGATCACTCCCGACTGTGACAGCTTGACGTCCCCGTCCACCAACACAGGCGCTTCGCCCATTTCGTTGACATTGGCGCGGTAATCGGGCGTGCGCGTCTCGCCGTTGAAGAAATCGACCTTCACGGGCTCCCAATCCAGCCCCGCCAGTTCCAGCGCCAGCGCCGCCTTGTAGGAATGCCCGCTTTCGCCAAAGCAGTAGAGTTGGATCGTCATATGGTCTGCTCCTCAACAGGCTGTGCATACCGGATGGGCTGGGATGCCTCCGGCGGGAGTTTATTTGGCAAGATGAAGCGGGAAGCGGCCTCTTCTTTACCGCCCGTTAAGGTTAACCGCCCCAAAATGTGTGCGCATGGCAGGCTGGAGAGCTGAGCCATGTGCAAGGTGAAGCCCCGGCGATGGTGCCTGACACCGCGTGGTAAAAAGGCCGACTGCCGGGGTGGAGCTTGCCTTACTCCTTCATCTTGCGGGATAAACTCCCGCCGGAGGCATCCCGCACTCTCCAACTGCATGACGGTCGGGCGCATCAGAGCGTCCTCGCAATCAGTTCTTTCATGATCTCGTTGGTACCGCCATAGATGCGCTGCACCCGCGCGTCGGCCCACATCTCGGCGACCGCGTATTCCAACATGTAGCCGTAGCCGCCATGCAGCTGGACGCACTCATCAAGCACTTCGCCTTGCGTATCCGACAACCAGTATTTCGCCATCGCGGCCTTTTCGACGGTCAGCTTGCCCTGCAGGTGCTCAACCATGCAGTCATCGAGGAACGCGCGTGCGACCGTGGTTTTCGTTTTGCACTCTGCCAGCTTGAACCGCGTGTTCTGGAACTGCGTCAGCGGCCCACCGAAGGCCTCGCGCTCCTTGCAGTAGGCGATGGTGCGTTCAACCGCGCCTTCCATAGCGCCCACGGCGCCACACCCGATGATCAGCCGTTCCTGCGGCAGCTGCTGCATCATCTGGTAGAAACCCTTGCCTTCCTCGCCGCCCAGCAGGTTCTCGGGCGCGATCTCGACATTGTCGAAGAACAGCTCTGACGTATCCGCCGCGTGACACCCGATCTTTTCGAGGTTCCGACCGCGCGAGAAGCCCTCTGCGCCGTCGGTTTCCACAATGACCAAAGACGTTCCTTTCGATCCCTGAGACGGGTCGGTCTTGGCCGCCACGATGATCAGGTTCGCATGCTGGCCATTGGTGATGAACGTCTTTTGCCCCGACAGGCGGTAGGCGTTGCCGTCCCGCACAGCGCGCGTCTTGATGCCCTGCACGTCCGATCCGCCCGACGGTTCGGTCATGGCCAAGGCACCGACCAGCTCACCTGTCACCATCTTCGGCAGCCAACGCTGCTTCTGGTCTTCGGTTCCGTATTCCAGAATGTAATGCGCCACGATGCCGGAATGGATGCCATGGCCCCAGCTTGCCAGATTGGCGCGGCCGGCTTCCATCAGGATCACCGCCTCGTGGCCGAAATCACCGCCGACGCCGCCGTATTCCTCCGGAACGGACGGGCAAAGAAGCCCAAGCTCCCCCGCCTGCTGCCAGATCTCGGGATCCATCTGACCCTGTTTGCGCCACTTGTCGTAAAGCGGTTGCCATTCGGTTTCGATGAATTTCGCAGTCATCTCGGCGAGCATCTCGTGCTCGTCGGTCATCCAACTTGATCGCATGGCTCCCCCCAAATCCCGCATTATCGTTTGCGCGCCTCAAGCTCGGCATTGAAGAGCCTGAGCCGGTGTGTCAGCGCCTCGTCATCCGTGACGCTGTCGAAGTTCTCGAACAGGAAAGACAGCGCTTCACCTTCGTCCAGACCCGCCTCGGCCGCGAATTTCTTCAGGCGGCGGAAGCCGTCCTCGGTCATCGCAACCGGAAAGCGGCGGGTCAGGCGAAAGCGTTTGGGCATCTGTCCTCCGTAGTGTGGGTTTGTCACCCACCGCGCTTAGAAATTGGCGGCCTCCAGCGCCATCACCGGCTCGGCCCCTGTTTCGATACGCGCAAGGTGCATCTTCGTCGCCGGAAGCTGACGCGCCATGTAGTAGCGCCCCGTGGCCAGCTTGGTCTCGTAGAACTCGGTATCCGACGCACCGTCTTTCAGCGCCTTCGACGCCGCAAGTCCCATCCGCGCCCACATGTAGCCAAGGCAGACATGGCCGAACATGTGCATGAAGTCATACGACCCGGCGAGGGCGTTGTTCGGGTTCTTCATGCCGTTCTGCATGAAATACATCGCTGCTGCCTGAAGGTCCTTGGACGCCGCTTTCAGGGGCTCAAGGAAGTCGCGGTCGAATGCTTCGTCCTGGCCTTTGGTCTCGGACGCAAACGTCTTGATCATGTCGAAGAACGCCATGACGTGCTTGCCGCCATCCTGCGCCAGCTTCCGGCCCACGAGGTCAAGCGCCTGAATACCGTTTGCGCCTTCGTAGATCATGGCGATCCGCGCGTCGCGGGCAAACTGCGACATGCCCCATTCTTCGATATAGCCATGCCCGCCATAGACCTGCTGGGCGTTCACCGCCATCTCGAAGCCCTTGTCGGTCTGGAAACCCTTGATAATTGGGGTCAGCAGGGAAATCAGACCATCCGCGTCCGCATCAGAATTCTTGTGCGCCCGGTCGATAAGGTACGCGCCCCAGTAGGTGAACGCGCGCGCGCCTTCGGTGAAGGACTTCTGATCCATAAGGTTGCGGCGGATATCCGGGTGCACGATGATCGGGTCTGCGGACTTCTCGGGTGCCTTGGCGCCTGTCACGTCGCGTCCCTGAAGACGGTCATTCGCGTAAGCCACGGCGTTCTGATAGGCCACTTCGGCCTGTGCATAGCCTTGAAGGCCCACACCCAGACGCGCTTCGTTCATCATGGTGAACATCGCGCGCATGCCCTTGTGCATCTCGCCAACAAGATACCCGGTTGCGTCGTCGTAATTCATCACGCAGGTGGCGTTGCCGTGGATGCCCATCTTCTCTTCAAGCTTGCCGACGGACACACCATTACGTTCGCCCAAAGAGCCGTCTTCCTTCACGATGAACTTCGGCACGATGAAGAGTGACACGCCCTTGATTCCGTCCGGACCACCGGGGATCTTCGCCAGAACAAGGTGAATGACGTTTTCCGCCATGTCGTGGTCGCCGGCCGAGATAAAGATCTTCTGACCGGAGATCTTGTAGCTGCTATCGTCCTGCGGCACCGCCTTGGTGCGCATCAGGCCAAGGTCCGTGCCGCAATGCGGCTCGGTCAGGTTCATGGTGCCGGTCCATTCGCAGGTGGTCATCTTCGGCAGGTAGGTCTGTTTCTGCTCGTCCGAGCCGTGGAAGTAGATCGCCGAATAGGCCCCGTGGGTCAGACCCTGGTACATATTGAAGGCCATGTTGGCCGACACAAACGGTTCCTGCGCCGCGGTGTGCATGAGATAGGGCAGGCCCTGTCCGCCGTATTCCGGGTCGCAGTCCAAGGCGGTCCAGCCGCCTTCTTTCATCATCTCGAACGCTTCCTTAAAGCCGTCCGGGGTGCGCACGACACCGTTTTCAAGAACGCAGCCCTGCTGATCGCCAACCGAGTTGAGCGGCATCAAGACTTCGGAGGCCAGCTTGCCTGCCTCTTCGATCACCGCGCCGGTGAAGTCGCGGTCCAGCTCGTCATAGCCGGGGATGTCCTGTCCCGCGACGTCCAGAACGTCGTGGAGGATAAACTGCATGTCTTTCACGGGTGCGGTATAACTTGGCATATCTGGTCTCCCTAGGGTCCGTTTGGCTTATTCAGCCGCCTTTTTCGTCTGATCCATCGAAGAGATCATTTTCTCTCCCCAACGCATCTGTTCTTCGAGTTCGTCAATCGCCTGTGTCAGCTCATCGCGCTGGGCGACCATGTCGGCCAGGCGCTGCTTGGCGATTTCATAGGTGCGCACCAGCTGGGTGCGCTGCTGGTCGCCCATGTGGTAGAGGTCGAGCAGCTGGCGAATTTCTTCGAGGCTGAACCCAAAGCGCTTGCCGCGCAGGATCAGCTTGAGGCGCGCGCGGTCGCGCTTGGTGAACAGTCGTTTCTGGCCTTCGCGGATCGGAAACAGCAGTTCCTTGGCTTCGTAGAACCGCAAGGTGCGCGGCGTCACGTCGAACGCGTCGCACATCTCTCTGATCGTCATGATGCGGTCATCAGTCATTTTCTTCATCCTTGTTCGGTGCCGTCATGGCATCGAAATGCGAAGGCTGGGCTTTTCATACAATGGGAATTTACGTTGACGTAACTCAGACGCCACGTCACTTCTAAGTTGACGTAACATCCTTCAACGTCACCCGCATTCTGGCGAAACTATCTTTCAAAGCGCTTTGGATGTCTGTTTTCCAAGAGGTCAGGTTTTCCTGACCCAAGGGAAAGATGTTGTGGAAATGCAGGTTTTCGCCCGACTCAGTCGCCGAGAGTCGCCTGCGTTTCATCGCGAAGCGCGCGCAATTCGTCGATTGCCTCGTCAAGCTGCTTGCGCTGCTCGTCGAGCTCTCCCAACTGCCGGTCAGCCAGTTCGATCCACGCGCGCATCTGCGCCTCGGTGCCTTCGTGTTCGTAGATCAAAAGCCACTGGCGGATATCTTCGAGCTGAAACCCGAATTTGCGCCCGCGCAGAATCAGGGTCATGCGGGCGACTTCCTTTGGCCCGTACCAGCGTGACCGCCCGTCGCGTTCCGGCTGCAAGAGTTCAATATATTCGTAATAGCGCAACGTGCGCGGCGTCACATCGAACTTGGCGCACATCTCTTTGAAACTGAGCTTTTGATCGGCCATGCTGCTCTCCCCTGGTCGGAATCATACGAGCGCACTGCCGCTAGGGCAACCAGCACATGCGGGTGCTGGCCACGCGCGGATAAGCGGCGTAAACCAAGAGCAACGACCAAGGAACACCCATGAGCGCCGACAAAGCCCAAATCGCCCGCCAGTTCATCGAATTCCTCCCACACGCCAAGGCTCTTGGGATGCAGATCGTGTCGATTGGCGATGGCATGGCCGAGATCACCATGCCCTATGACGAACGCTTTATCGGTGATCCGAAAACCGGCGTGATTCACGGCGGCGCGGTTTCCGCCCTGATGGATACCTGTGGCGGAGCAGCGGTGATGTGTCACCCCGATGCCCCGGCAGGAACGGCAACCATCGACCTGCGCATCGACTACATGCGCGGCGCCACGCCGGGTCAGGCGATCACGGCCAAGGCGCATGTGTATCACATCACCCGCTCGGTCGCCTTCGTTCGCGCCACGGCTTGCGACGAAGACACGGACCGCCCGGTTGCCACGGCCACCGGGGCCTTCACCGTGGAGGGCCGTTGAGATGGTGCGCAAAACTCCGGAACCTGTTCAGATCGTCAAGCAACGCCGCGACGCCGCGCTCAACGCGCTGGTCAGCGGCGTGCCCTACATCACCTTCATGGGCATCAGCTTTGACCGACGCGGCGACGAACTAACGGGTGTGCTGTCCTTCGAGGACAAACTGATCGGCAACCCCATGCTGCCCGCCATCCACGGGGGTGTGACGGCGGCGTTTCTTGAGGTGACGGCGGTCATCTCTCTCAGCTGGGCCTATATCTGGGAAGACTTCGAAAGCGGTACGCTGGACGTGGAGGCGCTGGCATCGGGCGACCTGCCTCGCCTGCCCAAGACCATCGATTTCACCGTCGACTATCTGCGTTCCGGTCTGCCGCGCGACGCCTATGCCCGTGCCACCATCACGCGGGCAGGGCGGCGTTATGCATCCGTGCAGGCCGAGGCATGGCAAGACAACAAGGATCGCCCTTTCGCGCAGGCCACCGCGCATTTCCTCATGCCGCGCACCGATAACACGGAATGACGGCGGACGCCGCCGCGCCAGAGGCTGTCACCAACACACGCGTCCTGAAGATCGCGGTCCCGATCGTTTTATCCAATGTCACCATCCCCATTCTCGGTGCCGTGGACACGGGCGTTGTCGGCCAGATGGGCGACGCCGCACCCATCGGGGCTGTCGGCCTCGGCGCCATCATCCTGTCCGCGATCTTCTGGATTTTCGGCTTCCTGCGCATGGGCACAACGGGCCTCACGGCACAGGCGCAAGGGCAGGGCGATCCGGCCGAGGTTGCGGCCATCCTCACACGCGTGCTTCTGATCGCGCTCACCGCCGGGTCGGTCATCATCCTGTTGCAGATGCCCATCATCTGGGCCGCATTCCAACTCGCGCCCGCCAGCGCAGAGGTCGAAACCCTCGCGCGCGGGTATATGGCAATCCGCATCTGGTCCGCCCCCGCCGCCATCGCGGTTTTGGGCATCACCGGCTGGCTCATCGCGCAAGAGCGAACGCGGGCGGTGTTTGTTCTTCAACTCTGGATGAATGGTGTGAACGTGGTGCTGAGCATCTGGTTCGTGCTCGGCCTCGGTTGGGGCGTGAACGGGGTGGCCTTTGCCACCTTCCTTGCCGAATGGGGCGGATTGGCGATGGGGCTGTATCTCTGCCGCGCGGCATTCCGTGTACCCGACTGGCGGAACTGGTCCCGCGTGTTCGACCGTCTGAGGCTCACACGGATGGCCCGCGTGAACTCCGATATCCTGATCCGGTCCCTCCTGCTTGAGACTATTCTCCTATCGTTCATGTTTCTCGCTGCCGATTTTGGCGACGTCACGCTGGCGGCCAATCAGGTGCTGCTGCAGTTTCTTTACATCACGGCCTACGCTCTCGACGGGTTTGCCTTCTCCGCAGAGGCGATTGTCGGTCAGGCCGTCGGCGCGCGGACGGTTCCGACACTGCGTCGGGCGGCGATCCTGTCGAGCCTCTGGGGTCTTGGCGCGTCCGGCCTGATGGGTCTGGGGTTCTGGGTCTTCGGCCCCGACATCATCACGCTGATGGCCAAGAGTGCCGACGTTCAGGGCGCGGCGATGGAGTTTCTTCCGTGGCTCATCGCCGCGCCGATGATCGCGCTTGCGTCTTTCATGTTCGACGGCATCTTCGTGGGCGCGACAAGAACCGCTGACATGCGCAACATGATGGTGGTGTCCGCGGTGATTTACGGCCTTGCCGCTTGGGTGTTGGTGCCGGTGTACGGAAACCACGGGCTCTGGGCCGCGCTACTGATCTCTTTCGTCGCACGCGGCGCAACGCTGGCATGGCGCTACCCGGCATTGGAACGGGCGGTGATGACCTGACCGGCACGGAATCAAGGGCCACAAGGCCCGCCGTGCCAGCGCCGGACCGGCCCGATGGGCCGGCGCTTTTGAACGCGCTGCGCATAGCAGAGCCGGTCGAGTGCCTGACACCCATAAAGCTCGGCAGATCAGCGGTCGGCGCGCCGACCCCCGGTCCGGCGCTGGCACGCCTAGGACAGCGCTTCCCCTTGCCCCTGCCGGGCGACCTCGTTACTCACATCCTGTTCGACAAAAGAGGCGCGCGATGAACGATCTTTTTAACTCTTTCATGACTGGACCCGATGAAAAGGGTCGCTTCGGTATCTTCGGTGGACGGTTCGTCTCGGAAACGCTGATGCCGCTTATTCTGGAGCTGGAAGAGCAATACGAACGCGCCAAAACCGACGACAGTTTCTGGGCGGAAATGGAGTTTCTCTGGAAGCACTATGTCGGCCGCCCCAGCCCGCTCTATTTCGCCGAACGCCTGACCGAGCATCTGGGCGGCGCCAAGGTTTACATGAAGCGCGACGAACTGAACCACACAGGTGCGCACAAGATCAACAACGTACTGGGCCAGATCATCCTCGCCCGCCGCATGGGCAAGACCCGGATTATCGCCGAAACCGGTGCTGGCCAGCACGGCGTCGCCACAGCGACCGTCTGCGCAAAGTTCGGCCTGAAATGCGTCGTCTACATGGGCGCGCATGACGTCGAACGCCAGCAGCCCAACGTTTTCCGCATGAAACTCCTCGGGGCCGAGGTCGTTCCGGTGACCAGCGGACGCGGCACGCTCAAAGACGCAATGAACGACGCGCTGCGCGACTGGGTGACAAACGTGCGCGACACGTTCTACTGCATCGGCACGGTCGCCGGCCCGCACCCGTATCCGGCCATGGTCCGCGACTTCCAGTCGATCATTGGCAAGGAAGCCAAGGAACAGATGCTCGAGGCCGAAGGCCGTCTGCCCGACACCATCATCGCTGCCATCGGTGGCGGGTCGAACGCGATGGGCCTTTTCTACCCGTTCCTCGACGACAAGGAGGTCGAGATCATCGGCGTCGAAGCGGGCGGCAAAGGCGTGAACGCCAAGATGGAGCATTGCGCCTCTCTCACCGGTGGACGCCCTGGCGTTCTGCACGGCAACCGCACCTACCTGTTGCAGGACGATGACGGGCAGATCCTCGAAGGCTACAGCATCTCCGCCGGTCTCGATTATCCCGGCATCGGCCCGGAACACTCTTGGCTCCACGACATCGGTCGTGCGCAATACGTGGCGATCACGGATAAGGAAGCGCTGGAAGCGTTCCAGCTGTGCTGCGCCACCGAGGGCATCATCCCGGCGCTCGAACCCTCTCACGCGTTGGCGCATGTCATGAAGATCGCGCCAGACCTGCCCAAGGACCACATCATCTGCATGAACATGTGCGGACGCGGCGACAAGGATATCTACTCCGTCGCGCGTCACCTTGGAATCGATATGGGTGAAGAAGGCCGCTAAACCTAAACCAAATACATAAACCTGATCAAAGCCGCCCCAGCACCTGCTGCGGGCGGCTTTTCAGTTCACGCGTGCCACCCAAGGGTCTCGATAAACTTCAGTTTATGCGCGTCAGGCAGAGGTTTATGGACCGGCGATTAAACCATCCGCAAATGTCAGGTTACGTGCATCGGGGGCAGTGTCCCGCATGTCTGCACGGAGCAGGCACATGGGACATGAAAGGACTTGTTCAGTGAAAAAGACATTGATGACAGCCGCCCTCGCGACCTTCGCCGCTACGTCGCTCGTCGCACAATCCGCTACCGATCAGATTATCAGCGATCTGACAGGGCAGGGCTTCCAGCGGATCGAGATCGACAATGGCATCGGCCAGATCAAGGTCGAGGCAATCCGTGGGACGCAAAAGCTCGAAGTTGTCTACGATCGCGCCACCGGGAACATTCTCAAGCAAGAAGTAGAACGCGTGCGTGCTGGCGAAGACACCCGCCCGGGCGTCGAGATCCGCAACCGTGACCGCAATTTCGTGGATGCGGGCCGCGCGTCCGACGACACCCGGACACCGACCGTGACCCGCGCGGCACTCGGAAGCACAAACACGGATCAGATCGTCAGCGATTTGCAGGCGCAGGGTTTCACCCGGATCGAGATCAAGAATGGCCTGACCCAGACCAAAGTCGAGGCGATCCGTGGCACCGAGAAGGTCGAAACCGTCTTTGATCGGGCGACCGGCGAAGTGATCAAGCAAGAGGTGGAGCGCGTCGACTCCGACGACGACACGCGGCCCGGCGTCGAGATCGCAACGCGCAACCGTGACTTCGTCGATGGACCACGGACTGAGGATGACGACGACGACCGCCGCGATGGTCGGGATGATGACGATGACGACGATGATCGCGGACGCGATCGCGACGAGGACCGTGATCATGATCGGGACCATAACGACGACGATAACGACGATGACGACGATGATGATGACGACGATGATGATGACGACGAAGATGATGACAGCGACGACGATGATGACGATGATGACGATGACTAAACCGGTCGCGACCTGACCTGTCAGAGGCTCCTGCCAACTGGCAGGGGCCTTTTTGGAGACGACGCATGAACCGAAGACAGATCCTTACCGGCGTGTTGGCCGCCACGCTTCTGCCAAGCACCGCCTTCGCGCAGACCGCGCAGGATCAGGTGATCGACCAGTTGCAGCGCCAGGGCTACAACCGTTTCACGCTCGGCCGGACCTTGCTGGGCCGAACACGGATCGTGGCCACCGGGCCGAGCGGGCGGCGCGAGATCATTCTCAACCCCTCGACCGGGGCCATTCTGCGCGACTATGTCGACCGGTCCGCACGCGGCGACGATGACGACTCCGACGACCGGGAGGACCGCGAGGATGATCGTGACGATGACGAGGAGAATAGCGGCCGTGGCAGCGGTGGTGACCGCGATGACGACGACGATGATGATCGCGACAACAGCGGCCGCGGTGGTGGTGGCGACCGCGACGACGATGACCGTGACAACAGCGGCAGCGGCGGAGGCGGCCGCGATGACGACGATGATGATGATGGCGGCGGTGACGATGATGACGATGACGATTGATCGGGCGGGCCACCGATCTTCGGCTGGCTTGTGAGGGTCTGGCTGGTTCTCATGCCCCTGGGCGCGCTGCAATTTGCAAGCGGCCTGTTCCTCTTGTGGGATATTCTCGGCAGCATCCTCGGTATCCGGTCCGCGCCCATCGCGTGGGTCTACTACGAACTTGCACAGATCGGTGCCGTGATCGGTCTCATCCTTGGCACAGCTGTCAGCGCGACATTGCTTTTGCGATCCATCCGGCGCCAGCACGCGGCAGAGGAAAGCCTGCGACTGGCCTCCGGCGCGTTCATGGATGTCCTGCACGAACGCTTCGACGATTGGGAACTGACCCCGGCGGAACGGGATGTGGCGCTGTTTTCGATCAAGGGCCTCAGCACCGCAGAGATCGCCGGGCTGCGCAACACCTCTGAAGGCACGGTCAAGGCGCAGACCAACGCGATCTATCGTAAGGCGGGCGTGAACGGGCGCCCCCAGCTTCTCAGCCTTTTCATAGATGAGTTGATGAGCGATCCGCTTGCGGGCGTCACCTCGGAGGAGGTTCAGCGGATCGACAAGGCGTCCTGATCTGCCTCAGATCTCGGATGCCTTGACGTCGTGCTGCTCGAGCACGCGCATCGGCACGATATCCAAGGCGCGCTTGTGGGTCGCGGCAAGGTTCACCATCGGCGCGCAGCCTTCGTCATGCGCCTGAAGGAAACGCGACGCGCAGAGGCACCAGTGATCGCCGGGTTTCAGGCCCGGAAACCGGAACTGTGGCATCGGCGTGCTCAGGTCGTTACCGACATATTTCGAATAGGCCAGGAATTCGGCGGTCATCACGGCGCAGACCGTGTGGCTGCCCTGATCCGCAGCGCAGGTATTGCAGTGGCCGTCGCGGAAAAAGCCGGTCATCGGGTCGGTCGAACACCCCTCCAACGGACCATCCAGCACATTGATCGACTCGTCGGGTTCCATGTCAGCCTCCCTGCGGTTCCTCTTTTCGAACCTAGGGGTTCTCCGGTTCCCAATCCACCCAACGCCCGTGGAAATCTGACCGTGCAAGCGAAATGGTTTGGTTGCCGGGCCACAACCGCGCGGACACGGCGGCCCCGCGCGGGCCTTCATCCGCCTCCATGCGCAGCCATGCCAGGGGCGTTTCAGGTGTCGCCCTGTCCCCGGCGGCTTCGATCAGCTTGGTCCCGCGTGCCTGAGCCTCAGACGGGAAATACTGCCACGCGATTGTGTGAAAGATCAGATGCATCTGGCCCTTCGGCGCGGACCCCAGACGCTGTCCAAGCCAGTCAACTGCGTCACCGCGATCGACCGTTGCCGCATTGGCCGCAATCGCCGCATCCGTGAGAGCGAGCCGATGGGGTTGATCCGCCCAGAGATACGCGCGCAACCGCAACGCGTCCGCCGGATCATGCGGATCGAGCGGGTTCAGGTCGACGCCGCGCCTGTCGTGCACGGAAAACGGGGATTTGACCGGTGCAGGCCCGGTCCAGTCAGGCGTCAAGACAAGCGCGGGATCACTCGGCCCAAGCCGTGCACCCGCCACGTCGAGCCCGTAGTGGTCGAACATCAGGTTCAATCCCGCACTTGCGCCCAGTTCGGACAGGTGCAGATCAGCGACCCCGGTGCGATGGACAAGATGATGCACGCCCGCGATCAGGCCCGCACTGCGCCGCACTTCGTTGGTTTGCGGCGGCGAGGTGATCCATGACAGCAGAAAGTCTTCGTGCGACGTCAGGGCGCGCTGCACTGCGGATGCGAGATCCGCGTCCGACACGGTGTGCGGCGGATAGGCCGCAGCGAGCTGTGCGTCCGTCCCCGTCAGGACCAACGCATGTAGTCCTGACGCAAGCCGCAACGGCAGAGAATGCCCCTTCGGCCCGATTTCGCCTTGAAAGGCCATAACCGCGTCGTCAAGCGCCGAACCGGCGGGCCAGACCTCGCCCAGAAGCGGCAGCATCCGCGCCATGAAGGGCGAGTCGAGCGCGGCGCAGTGTCCGGCCTGTTCGACCAACGCATCGTTCAGTGTCATCGGAATT
Organism: Marivita hallyeonensis; assembly: GCF_900129875.1. Classification (GTDB taxonomy): domain Bacteria; phylum Pseudomonadota; class Alphaproteobacteria; order Rhodobacterales; family Rhodobacteraceae; genus Marivita; species Marivita hallyeonensis. The sequence goes on from NZ_FQXC01000001.1 coordinate 799,513, forward strand.
TGTCCAACAGCTTCTGCATCGGACTGCGTGTGTCGGCTTCGGGTGCCGGGTCCGGTGCCGGATCGGATTTCGGAGCCTCAGCAGGGGCGGGTGTCTTCGAAGAACGCGGCGGGGCAACGCGCAGAGATACCGCGTTCATGAACTTGCCGGTATCGCCCTCTGCCAGATGCGGTGCACCGTCCGAGATGCCGCGCATCAGATCGTCGAGCCACCCTTCATCCGCCTTCGCGAAATCGTGCAGGACATAGCCCGGCACCTTGTCCTTATGGCCGGGATGGCCGATCCCAAGCCGCACGCGCCCGTAAGCCTCACCGATATGGCCATGGATCGACCGCAGCCCGTTATGACCGGCATGCCCGCCACCTTGTTTGACCCGGCATTTGCCGGGCGCGAGGTCCAGCTCGTCGTGAAACACCGTCACGTCCACAGGTTCCAGCTTGTAGAACTGCATCGCCGCTTGAACCGATTGGCCCGAGCGATTCATGAAGGTGCCCGGTTTCAACAGCAGCACTTTCTCTGCCCCGAGACGGCCTTCCGTCACGTCGCCCTGAAACTTGGACTTCCACGGACCAAACCCGTGATCCGCCGCGATCTGATCGACCGCCATGAAGCCGATATTGTGCCGATGGCGTGCGTATTTCGAACCGGGATTTCCGAGGCCGACAAAGAGTTTCATGAATGCCCGCTTTCGCCGAATGTCTTCCGTTGGCCATTCTCTATGCCAAACCGCGCCGGGGCGCAAAGGCGGGTCACATCGGGATGAAGGACAATCCCCACGCGGCAGCGGCCGAGATCACAAGCGCCCAACCGATGCCCAGATGCGCGCGCAAAAGCAGCACTGCGGCCAGCGCGATAAGAACCAAAGCCTCCCATCGCACCGTGGCGACTTCCGGTCGCCAAAGCGTCACCGGTCCTGATGATACCTGCATCACAGAGGCAAAGACCACATGCATCGCAAACCAGAGCGACAGGTTCAGGATCACCCCCACCACCGCCGCCGTGATCGCCCGCAGCGCGCCGCTCAGGCGTGGCTGGGCGGAGATCCAGTCAAGATACGGCGCGCCCGCGAAAATCCAGAGGAAGCAGGGCACGAAGGCGACCCAAAGCGTGACCAACCCCCCGGCCACCGCCAGCCCGTATCCGCCGTCCCGAAACGCCGCAAGGGTTCCGACAAACTGCGTCACAAGGATCAGCGGCCCCGGCGTGGTTTCGGCCAACCCCAACCCGTCCATCATCTCGGTCGCGCTCAGCCAGCCGTAGTCCGCAACCACCTCCTGCGCCATGTACGCCAGCACGGCGTAAGCCCCGCCAAAGGTGACCACCGCGAGTTTTGAAAAGAACAGCCCGATCTCGGTCAGGATCGTCCCACCGAACACCAGATCAAGCGCCAGCACCGGCAATCCCCAGATCAAGAGGCCCAGAAGAATTGTCAGCCCGGTGCGCCGCCAAGATACAACGGGAAGAGGCGCCGCGTCAGTCGCAACACCGCGCGCCGCCAACGCTCCGTACAGCCCGGCCGCTAGGATGATGATCGGAAACGGCACAGCGAAGAAGAAAAGTCCAACAAATGCCAGTGCTGCCAGGGCCCAATGCGACCGACCCTCCAGCGCACGCCGCGACACCCGAAGCAAGGCCTCGATCACGATGACAACCGCCACGGCCTGTACACCCAGAAACAACGTGCTGACCAGCGGCACGTCGCCGAACGTGATGTAGAACATCGCCAGCGCAAAGATCACTAGCGCGCCGGGGATCACGAACAACAGCCCGGCAATCAGCCCGCCGACAAGCCCGTGCAACCGCCATCCGGAAAAGGTGGCGAGCTGCATCGCTTCCGGTCCGGGCAACAGCATACAGAAGCTGAGCGCGTTGAGATATTGCTGCTCGCTCAGCCATTTCCGCTCATCCACAAGGACGCGGTGCATCAAGGCGATCTGTGCCGCTGGCCCTCCGAACGACAGCATCCCGATCTTCAGGAACACCTTGAAAAGCTCTGTCAAAGACGTGGTCACGACGGCGCTCCGGTCACGGGCCAGTCGTGCCCTTCGTCCGTGGCATCCCGCGCCCAGCGGTAGAACGCATCGTAAAGCCCCATGCCCGCCTCAAGCTGGGCGAGGTCATCGCGGTACATCCGGGACAGACCAAGCGAAGCGGCCAACAGCCCTGCTGCCTCGGGCGCAAGGTCATGCCGGTTGGTATCCGCGCCGCGCACGATCACGGCAAGCCGGTCGAGCGCCTCGGTCCGCAGCCCGAATTCGTCCAGCATCGTATCGAATGTGCAGGCGTCGCCGCGATGGCTCCAGAAAACCTCTTCGACATCGAACGGCGTCGCACCGAATTTCTCGGCCACGTTCAGCACCTGTCCCGGTTCCACGAACAGAAAGCGTGCGAGCGGGTCGACAAAGCGCCGGATCAGCCAGGGACAGGCGATCCGATCGATCTTGGGCCGGTGCCGCGTCACCCAGACGGTGCGTCCGGCGGCGTCCGGTCGGGGCAGGCTGCCCGTCTCCACCAAAGGCAGCCCCGCGTCGCGCCAGGCGAATTGCCCACCTTTCAGCGTCTCGGCGGATATCCCAGCCGCCCGCAAAAGCGCCGCGGCACCCTGACTGATCTTGAAGCCCTTCTGGCAGTAGACGACCACCGGTTTTTCGAAAAGCTCCGGAACGAGCCTCTCGATCTCGGTGAACGGATGGCGCCGTGCGCCGGGGATCAGCCGCGGATCGTCCGCGAAATCCGCGTCGATGCGCACATCGATCAGATCCGGCGCGTTCGGCGTTCCGATCAGGCGTCCCAGTTGGGCAGGTGTGATTTCCGTTGGTGAGGCCATGGCGGCATCCTTCCCGTGATACAGGTTGTCAGGATGCGGGTCTTGGGCTGTCGCCTCACGAGGCGTCCGCGGCCCCATGGCGTATCCGTGCCAGACCGGGACTTGCGCTGTCAAGTAAGGTGGTCACCCACAGGACTGGCTATTGCGGCGTGAAGTGTCGAAGATCCAGTCCGGTTTCCATCCAAAATGCCCGGTCAGATTGTTGTGTCGGGTCCAACCATCGAATGTACCATCGTCATCCACGTCGACCTCTGCCAGCGTGTCGGTCACATCACCGATCCGCGCCGCGTTGGCATAATCTATCTTTGGCGGCACCCGCAGCGACTTGCCACCTTTGCACTGCTTGGCCCGTAGCACATCCGACGCCGAAGACGATTTCTCTCGGCGAATGACCGCATCTCCGTCGCAGGCGAACCGGCGGGTCGCGAAGATGTCGAAAGTGCGTTCTTCCGGGACTACAAACGAAGTGTTGCCTTGCCAGAACCCCACATCTGTAGACTGAAACATGTTCTGGACGTTGGTATCGAGAGGCAGGCCATGGGTACATCCGCCACCCGAACGCGGTGTGCCAAACCATTCGCGATCCACTTGGTTCTGAAAAAGGTGCCAGTTGCCGGAGCGGTGGAATTCGCTGGTTCCGGTAAACGCACGAGATGCCGAGATCCAAGCGTAATCGATCAGCCCACCGTCGGTCTGCTGCAGGATCTCCAGCGCACGTCCGCTGCCGTAAGCCCCAAGTTTGTAGCCCGAGGCAACCATGCTTCGGCGGATCACCCGGAAATACCGCTGCATCAGATCAATAGTCTCGCGGTCGCTGTCTTGGAAGTTGAAGTCGACACCGAAGTAAATTGCCGTTCCTGGCGGCTGTCCGACCGATCGCGCCTGAGAAATCGCCGCATCCACGTCAAGCCGCGCCTCTTCCTCGACCGTGCGGGCAAATCCGGTCCATTGGCAATTTGCATCGGGCAGGGCTTCGCCGTCACGGTTTTGACCGTGAAACTTGTTCGGCGTGTTACTGTAATACTGGTAAATCGACAGGATCGCGAAGCCTTTTGCAAAGAGCTGTGCCACCTCGCTGCTAGGATCATTTGGCAGCCCTTGATTGATGAGCCGTTTTTGCGTCAGACCGTACTCCGGCTGATCACAGCGTGCGTAGTACCGGCCGATCACCGCAACCCCGCGCTCCTTGAGTTTGTCCAGATATGGCCGCGTGTCATACGCCGTGTCGATAATCGCGATGCGCGTTTCTGCAGCCAGCGCTGACGCAAAGAACGATAACGCTGCCAGACCGGCAAGAATTGAGTGAAAGACAAATCGGACCACGGGCAAACCCCGGCTATCGGCATCAATGTACCGAGCATAAGCCGAAATCGCTGTTTCCGCGACAGGTTTGAGCCGGTCTCAAACTGTCAGGTCAAATAACGGGTAGGTCGCTGCAGAGTAAGGATCGTCAGATATCGTCGCGCGAAGTGCTCTGAAGTTCATATCGAACACAAAAAAGGCCCTGCCGTTTTGGCAGGGCCGATTTCTTTTCGGAATATGACCGATTACTCTTCGGTCTGCTCGGTTGCCGGGACCTCGTCCGCTTCGGTCTCTGCCTCGGCTTCCGCGTCGTCGGCGGCGCGCAGGCCGGACGGTGCCGAGATATTTGCGATCACGAAGTCGCGGTCGATGGTCGGCTTCGACCCTTCCGGCAGCGTGATGTCCGAAATGGTCACCGTGTCGCCGATTTCGAGGCCGGTCAGATCAACGGTCAGCTTCTCGGGGATGTCGCCCGCGGTCACGATCAGTTCGACCTCGGGGCGCACGGCGTTCAGAACGCCACCCTTCTTCAGACCGGGCGACGCGCCTTCGTTCAGGAACTCGACCGGGATGAAGAGGTTGATCTTTGTCGTACGGCGCAGGCGCATGAAATCGACATGCGTCGGCAGGTCCTTCACGACATCGCGCTGCACGTCGCGGCAGATCACGCGAACGTCGTCGTGGCCTTCGACCTTCATGTTGAACAGCGTCGACTTGAAGCGGCCTTTCTTCAGGCGCTTGAGAAGGACGTTGAAGGGAATGTTGATCGGAAGCGGATCGGTGTCGCCGCCAAACACAATGCCCGGAACCATGCCGTCGCGGCGTGCCTGACGAGCGGCGCCCTTGCCTGTCCCCGTCCGTTCCAGAGCTTCGAGATCAGGAATCTCACCAGCCATGATATATCTCCAAATTGTAAGGGCAGGGTGCCTCCAAGGCTGTCACCCCGCATGAAGGCTGCGCGATAGACCGGATTCTTCCATGATGCAAGTCCGAAGCGCACGGGGCTGGACGCGCCGCGCCGCCCGTGACACAGCGTCGGACATGAGCATGTTGCAGGACCTTGCCGAAAGCCGCAAACCCGCCGCGAGTTTCGCGGCGATTGGCGTGCTTTGGGGGGCCTTCGCCGCGCTGGTGCCCGAGGTGAAGCAACAGGTCGCGCTGGATGACGCGACATTCGGCATTTGCCTCACGATTGGCGCGCTTGGCGCGGTCATGGCCATGTGGCTCGCCCCGGTGGCCGAGCGCGTGTTCGGCACGCGCATCCTGCCGGTCGTGACCGGGGCTGTTGCCGTGGCGGCCCTGCCCATCGGCCATGTGACCGGGGCAATCGGCCTGACGCTCGCGTTCATTGCGATGTCGATCACTTCGGGAACGCTCGACGTGGTCGCCAACGCCCGCATCAGCGCTATCGAGGCGCGCTTGAAGCGATCACTCATGAACCTCAACCACGGGGTCTTTTCCGTTGCCTATGCTGCGTCCGCTTTCGCGACGGGGCTGGCGCGGGAAGCGCATATCGGACCCGTTGGCATCTTCGCGGGTTGCTTCCTCGCGCTGGCAAGTCTCACGCTGTTGTCGTCCGGCACGCCCCGGGCGCGACGCGTGCCCGGGACGGCGCCACCGGTCCTGCCGGCCGCTCTGCCCTGGGCGCTGCTTGCACCCGTCGCGCTGATCCTGCTGGTCGCCTTCATGGCCGAACAGGCCACCGAAGGTTGGTCGGCATTGCATCTCGAACGCACGCTCGACGCAGGCGCGGCAGGAGGCGCGTTGGGGCCGACGCTGCTGGGCCTTACGATGGCGGTCGGGCGACTGTCGGGACAGGTCTTCGCCAACCGGGTGTCCGAACTTGTGGTGATCCGATGGGCCTGTCTGCTCTCGGGCGGCGGCGCGCTTTTGGCGGCGGTGGCGCCGAATATCGCGCTGGCCTACCTCGGCTTCGCGCTCTCCGGGCTTGGCATATCGGTCGTGGTGCCGATGGCCTTCGGGTGGATGGGGCGGTACGTGACCGACGATCAACGCTCGGTAGCAATCGCGCGGGTGTCGGTTCTGGCGTATGCAGCCTTCTTCATCGGCCCGATGCTCATGGGAGGGCTATCGCAAGCCTACAGTCTGCGCGTTGCCTTCGGAGCGATTGCGGCGTCGCTTCTCGTCGTGGCGGCGGTGTTGGTGCCGCTCTTGTCCGTCCGCGCCCGCGCGCGCGCACTTTAGCGCCGCCCGAAGAACAGCGCGATCTGCCGCGCCTGACGCTGGAACAGCCAGGGCGACTTCGGAACTTCGTCCTGCGCCTCGACCGCATCGATGGTGCGTCGCACCAAGATCACCGAAAGAACCCCGAACAGAACGCCTCCCGCGGCTTGCCCGATCAGCACCCCCGGTGCGCCGAAAAGCAGCGACCCGACCCAGACAAAGGGAATAACCCCCAGCGTGTGCCGTCCCCAATTGAGCCATGTGGAATAGAATGGGCGTCCCACATTATTGAAGCAGGCGTTCGAGACAAAGAGCATCCCGTTGAAGAAAAACGCCAGCGCCAAAGGACCGCAGAAGAGGTAAATCAACGTCAGGGACACTCCCTGCGCGTTGAAGAGCGCCGCGATATGGCTGCGAAGCACGAACAGCGCAAGCGTCGCCACCAGCACGACAATCCCGGTAAAGAGCAGCGCGTCAAACAACGCCCGGCGCACCCGGACAAAGTCTTTCGCGCCGTAGTTCTGGCCGATGATCGGTCCGACCGCGCCCGACAGGGCAAAGATCGTGCCGAAGGCGATGGGCGTCAGGCGGCCCACGATGGCCATGCCCGCCACCGCCTCCTCGCCATACTCGGCCATCGCGCGCGTCACCCAGGCCTGTCCGACCGGTGTTGCCAGCTGCGTCAGGATCGCGGGCAAAGAGATCGCGAGGATCGGCGTCAGATCTTTGAAAAACCCGGCGAAGCGCGGCCAGGACAATCCGCCGTGGTGCTGGAAGATCGGCACCAAGGCGAGCCCCGCGATGGTGAACCGGGCAATGACACTGCCCAAGGCCGCACCCATGAGTTCCAGCCCGAAGGTGAAGATCAACACCGGTGCAACTGCCGCGTTCACCGCCCCGCCCACCACCGTCGCCGTCATCGCACGCCGCGCATCGCCATGCGCGCGCAGGATCGCGCCCCCTGCCATACCGATCAGGAGAACGGGCAGCGAGGGCACGATGATCGACAGGTAAAGAACGGCCAGATCAGCCGTCTCGCCTGTCGCGCCCAGCAGACCGACAAGAAAACCGAGGTTCTGCCAGACCAGTGCCGCGAACACGATGGCAAGAAGGACACCCGCCACCAGAGCGCTCGACGCACGTTGACGCGCAAGTTCCGGGTCTCCGGCCCCTAGCGCGCGCGCCACCAAGGCCCCCGCCGCGATGGCGATGCCGATGTTGAACGAGGTCGTGAAAAAGAGGATCGCACCCGCATACCCGACCGCGGCGGCGAGCTCTTCTTTGCCCAGCATCGAGATGAAGATCATGTCGACGAAATCGACCGCGAAGACGGCCATGAGCCCGACCGAAGCCGTCAGGGACATCACAGAGATGTGGCGAAAGAGATTGCCTTTGAGAAAGACGGCCTGATCAGACATTCGGGAAGCCTGTCACGGATCATGGAGCACGAAAAGCCTGAATGCGCTTGGTGACGACGCGCTTGAGGGGGTTAACAAACCACTATACGGTTGAATGATCAGGTTCGTAGGAGTGCGAGTTATGGCGACTGTTTATCTGGATGGGAATTTCGACCTGCTGAACAGCTTTGACCATCAGGACGTCATCTACCCGTTCTACAGCATTGAATTCAGCCCCAATCTGATCACGGTCACGCATGGCGGGTTGGGGGCCTTTACCAACCAGTATTCCGGCAGTTTCACGCAGGCGGACAACGGGGTGATTTCCGGTACGGTGGTCGGGGTGATGGGGCACTACTTCAGCGATGCCATTTCGCCCGACTCCAAATGGCCCGAACTGATGTTCATGGCGCAGGGAATGGCAGTGGAATTCGCCGATTTCGAGGCGGTCTTGGCCGACGACGGCACCTTTCCATCGCCCGAGGCGTTGTTGCTGGCCGAGAACGATTTGATCTACGTCGTCAATCACCAGGGGGGATATGGCTACCCCGTCCTGCGCGGCTACGCTGGCGATGATCGCATCTTTGGCGGTTACTGGTCCAACGACAACATGCAGGGCGATGACGGCGATGACGAGCTCATCGGCTATGGCGGCAACGACACGCTGACCGGCGGGGCGGGCAACGACCGTCTGAGCGCATCTTCTGGCAACAACCAGTTCGAAGGCGGCGCCGGCGACGACTGGATCAGCGGCGAGCCCGGGTATTACTTTGTCGGCGATGATGCTCCACAGATGAAAGAGATCGACACAGCCGTGTTTACTGGCGATGCGACGTCCTACACCATCACGCTGAGTTTTGGCTATTACGGCGGTGTGACCACAGTGACCGACCGCGTGGAGGGTCGCGATGGCACTGATACGATTTTTGACATCGAGCGCCTCGAATTTGCCGATCGCACGATCGACTGGTCCTTCCTGACAGTCCCCTATTCGCTGGATCCGGATCAGATCGCCGATCTGGCCAGCCTCTACATCGCGTATTTTGACCGCGCGCCTGATGCGCTGGGGCTCTATTTCTGGATGGCCGCGATGGAAGAGGGCATGTCGTTGGAGGAAGTGTCGGCCTATTTCGCGACATCGACCGAGGCCGAAAACGATCTCGAATTGAACGGCAGTGTTGCCGAGATGGTGTCGTCCGTCTTTGCCAATGTGCTCAACCGTGCGGTGGATGATGACGGACTCGCCTTCTGGACCAGCGCGCTTGAGGCAGGCGAAATCACCCGCGACGCTTTTGTGCTTGAAGTCCTGCGCGGGGTCGAGGCGGACCCGGCACCCGGTGAAGCCGCCGAGACCAGCGCCCTGCGACTGGTCGACAATGCGTATCTTGATGCCAAAACTAATCTTGGTCTCTACTTTGCGGGGATCAAAGGGTTGAACGATGTCGAAGAGGCCGAGGCGCTGTTTGACGGGTTTGACGGGTCGCAGTCCAGCATCGTTGCCGGCAAGGCGATGGTGGACACGCTGTACGACGCGGCGGCTGACCCGGACTCGGGCGCTTTGCTGGTGCAGTTCACCGGTATTCTGGACGATCCGTTCTACCTCTAAGGCGTGAGCGCAGTTTGGGAACGTGCCAAGACCGTCTGATATGTCTTGGCCACGACCGCTTCATCCTGGCGACTGCCGATGTTGAGCAGGCGCGACCAGAAGGCGCGTAAACTCTCTCGCGCTCTGAAACATCGAGGCACAGTGTTCGGCATCGACCGAACGGAGTGTTTCGCAATCATTAACCATGCGTGGGCCACAACTCCCGCCACAAAGCGCTTTGAGCGGGAAGGGTCACTCCCATGCCGCGAATTGAAATCTGACATCCTCTCACACGCCGGAAGGCTGACCATGAGAGACCGGTTTCCGAACAGGCTTGGGTATCCCCCAAGTACAGGTCGCCCGTTGAATCGGGGACGTTGAGAGAACCGTCAGGCTCATAGAGCGGCGCCGCTTCTTTCCAAAGATCACAGGGTCAAGCGACCCGACGCCAGAGACCCGACCGGTCTGATCCCGGTGCGGGGCGCAGCGTTTGGCTATTCTGCCCAGTCACCTGAGAATCCCTTTGGGATCATCAGGATGTCTTTATCGACGTCATGAATGTCCGTGCGCCCGCAAAGGCCCATCGACATGTCGAGTTCCTTGTGGATGACATTCAGTGCATCGGTCACACCTTCCTGACCTTTCGCACCCAGCCCGTAGACATAGGCCCGCCCGATATAGGTGCCCTTCGCGCCCATCGCCATTGCCTTGAGAACGTCCTGCCCGGACCGGATACCGCTGTCGATATGCACCTCGATCTTGTCGCCAACGGCATCCACGATCGGCTCCAGCGCGCGGATCGACGAGAGCGCGCCATCAAGCTGCCGCCCGCCGTGGTTCGACACGACGATGGCGTCTGCCCCGACGTTCAAGGCCTCCTTCGCATCGCGCGGGTCCATGATGCCCTTGATGATAAGCGGCCCGTCCCACATCTTGCGGAATTCGCGGATGCGATCCCAGTTGAGCGATTGGTCGAACGCCTGCGCGGTCCAGGACGACAGCGATGAGGGGTCCTTCACCCCCTTCGCATGGCCGACGATATTGCCGAAAAACCGTCGCTTGGTCTGCAGCATGCCGAGGCCCCACTGCACCTTGGTCATCATGTTGGCAACCGATGCAGGGGTCAGCTTGGGCGGCGCGGAAAGGCCGTTCTTCAGGTCCTTGTGCCGTTGGCCCAAGAGCTGCAAATCGACCGTGATGATCGCCGCCGAGCACTTTGCGTCCTTCGCCCGGTCGAAGAGCCGCTGCATGAAATCATCGTCCTTGAGCGTGTAGACCTGCATCCAGAACGGCTTTGACGTGTTGGCAGCCACATCCTCGATCGAACAGATCGACATGGTGCTGAGCGAGTAGGGCACGCCGAATTTCTCGGCCGCCTTCGCCGCTTTGATCTCACCGTCGAAATGCTGCATCCCCGTGAGGCCTACGGGCGCAAGCGCTACCGGCATCGACACGTCCTGACCGATCATCTGCGTCTTGGTCGACCGGCCTTCCATATCGATGGCCACGCGTTGGCGCAGGTAGATCTTGTCGAAGTCCGAGGTGTTCTCGCGGAAGGTCTGTTCCGTCCAGCTGCCCGACTCCGTGTAGTCGAAGAACATCTTCGGCACGCGGCGTTTGTAGATGCGGCGCAGGTCCTCGATTTCGGTGATGACGGCCATGGCGTGTCCCTCGCTCGTATTGGTTAGGTTTCTTTACCAATATGGAAAATTTCACACAACGCGTCATTTTGAACTTGAATAGTACGACATCGGACTACATAGTACGACATCGAACTAATGGAGATTCCGATGACCCTTTCCCGACGCAAGACACTTGGACTTCTGGGGGGTGGCACACTTGTTGCCGCGACCTCTGGCTTTGCTGTGTTCGCAAACACGCGAACGCCCACACGGGCGCTGGCCCCGTGGGACATGGCGGGCGGCTACGGTGACATGCGCATGCGCGCACTGTCTTATGCGCTGCTCGCGCCGAATCCGCACAACCGCCAGCCGTGGGAGGCCGAACTGATCGGCGACGACACCGTCGCCATCTGGCGCGACCCCGCGCGCGATCTGCCTGTGACCGACCCCTTCGCCCGGCAATTGACCATCGGCATGGGCTGCTTCCTCGAACTCATGCGCATGGCCGCGGCGGAGGATGGGGTCGGGATCGAACAGACGTTGTTTCCGCAAGGTGAAGACGGCCCTGTTGCGTTCTGCCGGTTCGTCCCCGGAGCGGCTCAACCCGATCCGCTTTTCGCGCATGTCATGGAGCGGCGGTCGCACAAGGAGGCGTTTGATGGCCAGTCCGTTGGCCCGGACGCGCAAGCGGTTCTCGCGCCTTATGCGCAGGTGTTTGCGGGCGACGAAGCCACCGCACTGCGGACTCTGGCCGAGGAGGCCTGGCTGATCGAGGCCAGCACGCAGGACGCGTGGCAGGAAAGCGTCGATCTTCTGCGCATCGGCAAGGCCGAAATCAATGCCAACCCGGACGGGATCGACGTTGGCGGCACGCAGATGGAGTTGCTGGCGGCTGCCGGGCTGTTCACGCGCGAAGCGGCGTCCGACCTGAATAATCCGGGCACGCGCGGCGCGGTCGAGGACACGCGCAACGCCATCGCTACGGCCCCGGCCATGATCGTTCAGACCACGCCTTCGAACACACGCGAAGACCAGATCGCGGCGGGCGCCACATGGCTGCGGCTCAACCTCGCCGCCACGGGCGCAGGATTGGCGGTCCGTCCGGTCAGTCAGGCGTTGCAGGAATACCCTGAAATGGCCGAGGTCTATGCCGCGATCCACGACGCTTACGCACCAGGTGGCGGCACGGTTCAAATGCTGGGGCTTCTGGGCTACGCTCCGCGCACGGCCCGCACGCCGCGATGGCCGCTGGAAACCCGGATGAGGAATGCCTGAGACCACCGACACGCCCGAACTCACGGGCCTCTACTTCCGCCTGTTCAATGAGATCGGCATCATAAGTCAACTCAGCCGCGCCATGTTCGAGGCGCGGCTGCCCGACGGTCTGGTGCTGCCGCATTTCACGGTGATCAACCATCTGATCCGCGTGAAGGACGGGCAGACGCCGTTACAAGTCGCCCGTGCGTTTCAGGTCCCGAAGACGTCGATGACCCACACGCTGGCCGGGTTGGAGAAACGCGGTCTGGTGGAAATGCGGGCGAATCCCGAAGATGCGCGCAGCAAGCAGGTCTGGCTGACCGATGCAGGCCGCAGGTTTCGGGACGACGCCATCGCCGGAATGGCGCCGGACGTTGCAGGTATCGCAGACACGCTGCCGATGGACGTCGTCAGGGAGATCACGGATCACCTGGAAGCGCTCCGCATCCGGCTGGACGCGGCGCGCGTCTAGGTCAGCCTACATCTCCTGAACGGACTGCAGATAATACACGAGCGCGAGGATCCGCCCCTGAACGATATCCTCTGCGGTGACGCCTGGATGAAATGTTTGCGGCAGGGCGTCTTCAAGAAAGTAATTGCCCCAGATCGGCATCTCTGAATTCCCGTGCGCGGTGATATCCCGACGCCCATTGATCGACTGATACACCTCGCTGAACGGGAAGGTGTTGTTGTTCTCCTTTGCCAGATGCTGAAGGTTGCTGGGACGTTGCGAGAACAGCTCCGCGACCGGTCCATCGCCCGCGCCGGTAGGTCCGTGACAGACCGAGCAATTGCTTTGAAAAAGAGCCTGGCCGTAGCCCGTATCTTGCGCAAAGGCGGGCAATGCCGCGAGTGTCCCGAAGACGGCGGCGGCCAAGACTGTCGATGTTTTGCTGAATGCAAACATAAGAAACCCCTCATTTCTGATGTGACTGCAGTGCTCCGACTATTGCATACATATTCCAAATTCAGAACATGTTTTGCGCGTGCAGGTTTTGGAACTCTGCAGGAGGGGTCAGCGGAAGTGGACGGTCAGGCCTTGCAGCAGGGGCGTGTCAAACTCGGTGCGCCATGTTTGACCGGCGGCAATCGGACGGGCGTCGGTCAGGGTGCCCGTGGTGACGACTTCGCCAGCCTGGATCGATGTCGCGTTCGGCATGCGGCCGATCTGGCCCAGCAGATATCTCAGCGCGGATAGGGGCCCGTCGAGGACATCGGACCCGCTGCCGCGATGGGTCTCGTCGGGACCGGTCAATGTGATCGCGCTAGTCGCAAGGGCCGCGAGACGCTCCGGTGTCGGTGTCTGGCGCGTGCCAATCCAAAGCGCGCCGTGCATCGCCAAGGCGGCGACGCTGTCGGGCGCGGTGAACTTCCAGCCGGGGTAAAGCGAGACCACGATTTCGATCCCGTGCGCCACCCAGTCGATGCAATCCACCAGCGCGGCGTCGTCCATGTCGGGTGACGGTGACGCCTTGAAGCCGAACACGATCTCCGGCTCGATCCTTGGCTCTGGAAGCACGGGCAGCGTCACGACCCCATCCGAGGGAATGTCCTGCACAGCGTGGTCATACATCCAGCCCCAGACAGGTGCATCGACATTGTAGATCGGCCAGATGGTGCGATTGGTGAACCCGATCTTCCGCCCCACCGGGCGTTCGCCCCGGGCCACACGACGGGCATGGATATCGGACGCGATCCGGTAACCTTCATCGAGCGTCAGGTCAGGGCGCGTTTCCGTCAGCGGCGGCACCTGCATGTTGCCGTGAAACGCTGCGAACAGCTGATCCGCGGCCACGTTGTTAGGCACGATGTGCGCCGTCCGCGAGTGTTTTCACGAAGTTCAGAACCTCGGACACGGGTTTGCCGCTCGCCAGTTCGGACACGATGGCCGAACCCACAACGCAGCCATCGGCCACGCTGGCAATGGATTCGGACGCGTCCGGTGTCTTGATGCCGAAGCCGACGATCACCGGCAGGTCGGTCGCCGCCTTGATCCGCGCGACCTCGGGCCCGACATCGGTCGCCTGCGCCTCTGCCGCGCCGGTGATGCCGGTGATGGAGACGTAGTAGACAAAGCCGGACGTGTTCTGCAGCACCTTGGGCAGCCGCTTGTCATCCGTGGTCGGCGTGGCCAGACGGATGAAGTTCAGCCCGGCCGCCTGCGCCGGGATGCAGAGCTCTTCGTCTTCCTCTGGCGGCAGGTCCACGATGATCAGGCCGTCGATCCCGGCCTCCTTGGCCTGTTCCAGAAATCTGTCCACGCCGCGCGAGTAGATCGGGTTGTAGTAGCCCATCATCACAATCGGTGTGGTGTCGTCGCCTTCCCGGAAGCGGCGCACCATGTCCAGCGTGCGATCAAGCGTCATGCCGCCTTCAAGGGCGCGCTGCCCCGCCAGTTGGATGGTCGTTCCATCCGCCATCGGGTCGGTGAACGGCAGGCCGAGTTCAATAATGTCCACCCCGGCGTCGGGCAAACCCTTCACCAGTTGGAGCGACGTGTCCAAATCCGGGTCGCCGGCCATCACATACGCGACAAACGCTTTTGTGCCGGTTTCTCGCAGCGCGGCGAACTTGGCGTCAATCCGGGTCATTTCAGTCTCCTGGTTCGGGGTCAGCCCCGATTGCCGGATGTATCGGGGAAAATCAATGGGGCAGGGACGCCAGATTTGATGCGCATCAAAGTGATCTTTGTCAGTGCGCGATAAACTCTGGCAAATCCAATCTGAATTCGGGAGCCGCCATGACCACGAACACCGCCAAAACCGCGAAGCAACACGTTGCCCAGTCGAACGGTGCGTTGAAAGAGATCCCCGAAGCCCCGGCAAAGGCCGTTGGCGCCGATCAGGTGCGTCGCGCTTTCGAGACGGGCAAGTACCCCTACCGGACCAAGCTGTCGCGTCGCGCCTATGAGGCCGAGAAAGCGGCGCTGCAATCGGAGTTGCTCAAGGTGCAGCTCTGGGCGCAGGAGACCGGGCAGAAGTTCGTCATGCTGTTTGAAGGTCGGGATGCAGCCGGGAAGGGCGGCACGATCAAGCGCTTTACCGAACACCTGAACCCCCGCAGCGCGCGGGTAGTGGCGCTCAATAAACCGACGGATGTGGAACGCGGCCAATGGTACTACCAACGCTACATCCAGCATCTGCCGACCTCGGGCGAGATCGTGCTCTATGACCGGTCGTGGTACAACCGCGCCGGGGTCGAGCGGGTCATGGGCTTTTGCGAGCCGAACGAATACCTCGAATTCATGCGCCAGACGCCCGAATTGGAACGGATGCTGACGCGCTCGGGCATCCGGCTTTACAAATACTGGTTCTCGGTCACGCAGGACGAACAGAAACGCCGATTTGCCAGCCGCGAGACCGATCCGTTGAAACAATGGAAGCTGTCACCCATCGACAAGGCAAGCCTGTCCAAGTGGGACGACTACACGGAGGCTAAAGAGGCGATGTTCTTCTACACGGACACTGCCGATGCGCCCTGGACCATCGTCAAATCGAACGACAAGAAGCGCGCGCGCCTGAACTGCATGAAGCACTTCCTGTCGACGCTGGACTATCCGGGCAAGGATCACGACATCGCCACACCGCCCGATCCACTCATTGTCGGCGGCGCGCATCATGTGGTCCATCGCTCTGACCACATCCTTGGCACCGCGCTTCACCCGGTGAACCGCAGATCGGCGACCTGACCGCGCACCCATCGGCACCGGCGCAAAACCGCGCTTCTGCCGGTGGGGTGGCTTGTCTTATGCGACGCAGGGCCTTACCTCGGGTTTCGATGAGACGGTTTGCTGCTGCCCTTGCTCTTGGATTGATGGCTGCGCCCCTTGGTGCGCATCCGCATATCTTTGTCGACACCGCCTTGAGGTTCGAGGTCAACGACGCGAACGAGATCACCGGTGTCACGGTCACATGGACCTATGACGATTTCTTCACGCTTCTGATCCTCGAAGACTACGGATTGGATTCCGATGGCGACGGCAATCTGACCGAGGCGGAGTTAGACACGCTTTTCGGCTTCGACCTGATCGAATGGCCCGAAGGGTTCGAAGGCGACCTCTACGTCTACTCAAACAGCGAAAAGATCGAGATGCCGCGCCCGCGGCCCATCGGGATCGCAGTTGAGGATGGCCTGATCACCGCCACGCATTATCGTGACATCCCGGCCGTCCCCGTCGACGGGCTGGAAGTGCTGCAATACGACCCGACCTATTACGTCGCCTATGACGTCTCGCAAGGTGTCAGCTTTACCGATCCCGATTGCTCGGCCACGGTCACCGATCCCGACCAGCAGGTCGCGCAAGCGAAGATCGAGGAAGAGGTGAGTGGCAACATGGAAGACATCTTCAACGAGATGCGTGTTGGCATCTATTTCTCGGATCGGATCACGATGACATGCGCACAGCCCTCCAACTAGCGGCGGTTGCGGTCGTCGCTCTGGCGGCGTGGCTCTGGGTCTTCGATGGCGCGCAGATGCTGGAACGCTGGGCCGCCGAGGGACAGCGCGCTGCGCAGTCCGGCATGGCACGCGGCTTGCGGGCACTTCGGGCCGAGGAGCCCGGCGCGATCATGACCTTGATGGCGGTGTGTTTTGGCTATGGCTTCTTCCACGCGATTGGGCCGGGTCATGGCAAGCTTCTCATCAGTGGCTATGGCGTGGCCAAGCGTGTCGCACTCACGCGGCTGTCGGTCCTCGCTGTGCTGTCGAGCATTGCTCAGGCACTGACGGCGATCGTTTTGGTCTACGCGGGTGTCTGGTTGCTTGGGCTGGGCCGCGAGCAGATGGTCGGTGCCGCCGAAGACTGGTTCGCGCCGGTCAGCTATGCCGCGATCGGCGCGATCGGTGTCTGGCTGGCGATCAGGGGCGGGTTGAAGCTCTGGGCGGCATGGGCAGAGCGCGGACATGGGCACGAACACCATCACCACGACAAGGACGGCGTTTGCAGTTCCTGTGGACACGCCCATGCCCCGACGCCAGAGCAAGCCGGGAACGTGGCGTCGCTGCGCGATGCGCTGATGCTTATCGGTGCCATCGCCATCCGCCCCTGTACCGGGGCGCTGTTCCTGCTGATCCTCGCCATTCGGATGGATATCGATCTGGCAGGGATTCTCGGCACACTGGCGATGGGGCTGGGCACCGCGAGCGTGACCCTCTTCGCGGCCTTCGCCTCGGTCACTTTCCGCGAAGGCGCCATGGCGCGTTTCGCGGGCGGGCCGCAAGCGGTGCGGGTCATGGGGCTGATCGAGACCGGTGCGGGTCTGATTATTGCCACCCTCGCCGCCCAGTTCCTGCTCCGCGCGCTCTGACCGAGATTATGCTTGCCGGATGCGTTGTCCGGCGCTAACGCAGGCGTCATGCACCCGGTTCATATGTCATACCCGGCCCATATCAGGGCCGTTCTCGTGCTTGGTCTGCCGCTTGTTGGCGGGCATATGGCACAGATGGCCATTGGGCTGACGGACACGATTATGGTGGGTCGTTACGGGTCTGAAGCGCTGGCGACAGTTACGCTGGCGACGACCTTGTTCTTCACGCTTTTTGTCGTTGGAATGGGCTTTGCCTATGCCGTCATGCCGATGGTGGCAAAGTACGACGCGGAAGGGGACGACCAGAAAGTACGCCGCGCCACACGAATGGGACTGTGGCTGTCCGCGTTTTTCTGCCTCGCTGTGTTGCCATTGCTTTGGTGGTCGGAAGCGGTGCTTCTGATTCTGCGACAGGAGCCTGACATTGCTGCGGGGGCGCAAGTGTATCTGCGGATCTTGGCGATTGGGCTTTTGCCTGCGCTGGTTGTGATGACACTCAAAAGCTACCTGGCGGCACTGGGAAAAACGCAAGTCGTGTTCTGGGTGACTGTTGTCGCCGTGCCGTTCAATGCCTTTGCCAACTACGCATTGATTTTTGGCAATTTCGGATTTCCCGAACTTGGGTTGCGCGGGGCGGCGCTGGCCTCGCTCAGCACGCATACGTTTTCGGCACTGGTTGTGATCGGCTATATCCTTGTCTGGGTGCCGCAGCATGCGCTGTTCCAGAGGTTGTGGAAATCGGATCGCGAAATGTTGTCGGAGGTGTTCCGCCTTGGCTGGCCCATTGGTTTGACGCTGCTGTCGGAAAGCTTTCTGTTTGCCGCGTCGGCCATCATGATGGGCACATTGGGACAGGTGCCGCTTGCAGCGCATGGAATCGCCATCCAACTGGCCTCGATGACGTTCATGCTGCATCTGGGTTTGTCCAATGCGGCCACGGTGCGAGCGGGCAATGCCTTTGGCCGCGAGGACTGGTCGCATATGGCGCGCGGGGGGCGCGTGGCGCTGGCCTTGTCGGCGGGGATCGCGGTGCTGACGATCGCGATTTTCGTTACATTCCCCGAGCCGCTGATGTCGATATTTCTTGATGCGGATGATCCTGACCGCGCCGAGATTTTCAGGATTGGTGTCGTTCTCTTGTTCCTGGCGGCGCTTTTCCAACTCGTTGACGGCGCTCAGGTCGTGGCATTGGGCTTGCTGAGGGGCGTTCAAGACACGCAGATGCCGATGATCCTTGCGGCTGTGTCTTACTTCGGGATCGGGCTGCCCGCGGCATACGTGCTGGGCTTGACTTTTGGCTTGGGTGGCGTCGGCATCTGGACCGGGCTGGTGCTTGGACTGGCTGTGGCCTCTGTCCTGTTGAACCACCGGTTCTGGTTCAGAACGGTACCGGAACTGAGCGCATCCCCAGCCCCGGCGTGAACGTTCAGCTTCCCGGCGTGTTGCGGACGTAGTCGCTGCCGCGTTCGGCGGTGGCGGTGAAGGTCATTCCCTCGACCCGCCAACCGTCTTCGGTGCGTGTGAAGTCATGCACATAGGTGCCCCAGACCTCCCACAGGTCGTTGCCGCCATTCTCGTCCAGTGCGCCAGAGGGCATCCGATTCCAGGCGTAGCCGTGGCTGAGCATCGTAGCCTCGTCGGTGCTGTCGAAGGTGATGCGATGGTTGCCACGCAGGTGGAAGCTTTCCTTTTCGCCCGAGAGGTTCGCCGACCAGCCCGCGATGAGGACATCCGCCGGGATCGTCGCGGGGTCTCCACCGATGAGGGAGGTGAAATCCACGGTTATCTCATCGGTGAAGAGGCTTCGGGCGAGGGTCCAGTCCTTCGCGTCGACGGCGGCGTCGATGCTATCGGCGATACGGACCATTTCGGCCTGATCGACCAAGGTCTCTGCGGTGATCGGAGAGCCCGCCAGATCGGCAAGGGCAGGGGTTGCGGTGAGTGCGAGAGCGAAGAGTGCGAGTTTCATCTGTCTGTTCCTTTTTTGGAAGTGAGGAGGGTGCCGGAGCGGCGGGAGGAACCGCCCCGGCGATGTATCGGGCTCAGCTGTCCTGACCCGGTGTGGCGCGGAAGTGCTCGGCAATGGTGTCTGCCGCACGGGTCACGTCCTCGGGGTTGTGGTAGAAATCGAACTGCGTGACGTCTTCAAGCATCTGCAAGGTCGCGTCTCCGACAAACCCGCTCAGGAAGGTCTGCACGCCCTGAGGGATCGCGGCGCTTTCCGAGTGCACGATGGCCAGCGGCTTATCGAGGCGCGCGGGATTGTCCGCCGGGTGATAGGTGAGCCAGCCTTCCCAGCCCGCGTTGTTCCACTGGTTGTCATATTCCGGGATCGCGCCCAGTTCAGGGTCGGCATAGTAGCCGTCGAAGGGCATGAGCACGCCTTCGGTGCCTGCCGGTCCAGCGGCGGGGATGATGCCGCCAGCGCGGCCCAGGTCGATCAGACCCTGCACGCCTTCGGTGCCGCCATAGACCGCGTTCACGATCTCTTCGTTCTGCAGCCATGGCGCGACAAGACCGATCCGGTTCACCAGATCATTGCCTGCGACTGCGTCGACCATGTAGCCCGCCGAGGCACAGATGCCGAGGCCGTTGATCCGGGTCGGGTCAACCTCGGGCAGGGTCGCGACGAAGTCGAAGGCGGCGCGGATGTCTGATGTCTTGGCCTCGGGGCTTTCGACGAAACGGACGTTCTGCGGCAGGTCGCCGGATTTGCCCCAGCCGCGGAAGTCGAAGGTGAAGGCGGCGAACCCGCGCTCGACCATCTCTTCGGCGTAGGTGGCGGGCATCTGCTCTTCTACCGTGGTCCAAGCGCCGGTGACGACGACTGTGGGCAGGGCAGAGCCGTCATGGCCTTCGGGCAAGTAGAGCGTCCCGGACAGGGTTGCGCCTTCGTTTTCGAAGGTCAGCGTGCGGGTTTCGACCTGCGCGATGGCGGATGTGGAGGCGAGCAGGGCAGCGGCGGTGGTGAGTGTGAAGGTGTTCATTTTGGTGTCTCCGTTCATTCGTGTTTCCGATGAACAAAGAGATACCGCTGAGGCCGCGCGCTTACTTGAAGCGGGCTGCTTGGATTTTGCAGGATTCTGCTATTTGCAGGATCTCGGTTTGATCGTGCATGAGCCGCACCGTCTCCAGACCGCGGGGTGGTGATCTACTGCGGTGCGACGCGCTTTATGTCTGCCAAATCCGCGCACAGAATGAACGACGCTCCAACGCCAACCAAATCACCAGCCCGGGGGGCGGTCTGGTGATGGTGCGGCGGCTTCGCCTTGATCCCGCACCGGCGCGTCGATCAAAACAACACAATCCATTGTTGTTTTACCGTCTCAAGCCGCCAGCCCTGCCCGGTATGCCCGTGGCGTCTGTCCCGTCACTTGTTTGAAGCTGCGCGAGAAATGCGCCTGATCGGCGAACCCACAGGCCAGGGCGATCTCTCCCAGAGGCACCGCTGCATCGGTCATCATCCTGGCGGCCTGCTCGATCCGGTAAGCCAGCACGTATTGCATCGGCGTGGTGCCCATCGTCTCTTTGAACACGCGCGCAAAGTGCGAGGGCGACATGCCCGCCTCTTTCGCCAGCTCGTCCACCGTGATGGTCTGATCGAGCCGCGAGCGGATGACGCCAAGCACCCGGTGGTAATGCGCCGAGGTGAATTTCGCGCTGAGCGCTGCATCTTCGGAGCGCTGTTCACCGTAGCGCTGCAGGAGCTTGACCAGAAGCACCCGGCTCATCGCCTCGAACATCACCCCCGATGACATGTCGTCGGCCTCCAGCGCGTCGCGCAGCATGACGCCCGCGGTGCACAGATCGGGGTCGGAAAACTGCGGCGTGTCGCGTAGCTGCTGGGTGTCCAGAAGCATGCCCAGCTCCGTCTCGGCGAACCGTGCCACCTTGGCGGGGTCGAGCGTCACGATGATGACGTCGGACCGGGCATGCCAGCGCCAGCCCGATTTCATGCCGGCGGGTGTGATGATGACCTCGTGCTCGTGCAGCGTGAAATCGCGCAGCACGCCGTCGCGCCAGTTCTGCACGCGATGCGGTTCCGTCTGCAGGTTGAGCAGCACGTGATGCTCGGCAAAGACATCCTCGGGCATCGTGTCCGGTTCGGCCTGGAAGTAGCGCACTGACATCAGGGCGGCCGCCGAGACATGCTGGGTCTCGTCGCTGTTGAGCAGCGGCAGAGACGGGTAGATCTCGGCGTAACGGCGCGGCATCGATGGCTCCTTTGACGCAGCAAGATAACGTGTCGGCCCGGAATGGCGAGGTGCCTTGCAGCGCGCCCGGGTCCGGCATAGAAGCAGCGCGAATTTCGGGAAGCCGCAGGAGGCAGTCAGATGGGTTTCAAGGTGGGTATCGTCGGATTGCCGAACGTGGGCAAATCCACGCTCTTCAACGCGCTGACCAAGACCGCGGCGGCGCAGGCGGCGAACTTTCCGTTCTGCACGATCGAGCCCAATGTCGGCGATGTGGCAGTGCCGGACGACCGGCTGGACAAGCTGGCGGCGATTGCCAAGTCCGCCCAGATCATTCCGACGCGGATCACCTTTGTCGATATCGCGGGCCTCGTGAAAGGCGCGTCCAAAGGCGAGGGTCTTGGCAACCAGTTCCTTGCCAATATCCGCGAGGTGGATGCGATTGCCCATGTGCTGCGCTGCTTCGAAGACGGCGATGTCGTGCATGTGGATGGCCGGATCGATCCGGTGGCCGATGCCGAAACCATCGAGACCGAGCTGATGCTGGCCGATATCGAGAGCCTTGAGAAGCGCCTGCAAAACATCACCCGCAAGGTGCGTGGCGGCGACAAGGACGCGGTGCAGCAGGAGCGGTTGATGAAAGCCGCGATGGCGATGCTGGAGGACGGCAAGCCCGCACGATTGGTCGACGTGTCGGACGAAGACCGCAAGGCGTGGGACATGCTGCAATTGCTGACCACGAAGCCCGTGCTCTACGTCTGCAACGTGGCCGAGGAAGATGCGGCAAACGGAAATGCGCTATCGGACGCCGTGGGCCAGATGGCGGCGGCGCAGGGCAACAGTCATGTCGTGATCTCGGCCCGGATCGAGGAAGAGATCAGCCAGCTGGATGCCGATGAAGCGCAGGAATTCCTGGCCGAGATGGGGCTGGAGGAACCTGGTCTCGACCGCGTGATCCGCGCGGGCTACGAGCTCTTGCAGCTGCAGACCTATTTCACTGTCGGCCCGAAAGAGGCGCGGGCCTGGACCATCACGAGGGGCACGCTTGCCCCGCAGGCGGCGGGCGTCATTCACGGCGATTTCGAAAAGGGCTTCATCCGCGCCGAGACGATTGCCTATGACGATTATGTCAGTCTGGGTGGCGAAAACCCGGCCAAGGAAGCGGGCAAGATGCGCGCCGAGGGCAAGGGGTATACCGTCAAGGACGGTGACGTGCTGCACTTCCTGTTCAACACCTAAGCCTCGCTCAGAGATACAGCGTGTGGCGCAGGCGCTCTTTGCACTCTATTGGCAGCGCCTGCCTCTATGCACTTGTGGTGTGAATAGCGGCGAAGCCGCCACGCCATCGACGGGCCGTCCCGTGGCCTGTCGATTTGTATGGGCTGGCGTACCGCTCTGATCTGTCTCGCATCTGGCGCGATAAAGCGGACCGCACTCTCGGGGGATCGACAGACCCCGGCCCGTCGATGGCGCGGCGCACTCTTTAAGTGAACTTCCGCCGCACCCCCTTCAGCGTTGTCCCCGTCAAATACCAAAGGAATGTGCCCACGGCGCTGTTGCGATGGATGGTCTGCGGGGCCTCGCCGCGGGACATGCGGGTCATCTGCCAGGCGTAGTATTCAACACTCGAGACCGTGTTCACGAGATTGACCAACCAGCTTTTCGTGTTCGCCCCAAGCGCCCCTGTCCCCAGCATCAACCCGCCCTCGTCGATCCCGACGCGGCTTTTCGTCCCGTCCATCAGCTTTTGCGCGGCGTCCGGATCGGTGCAAAGCGGGCGGGCGAGACCGATCATGTCGATGCCGTCTTCGGTCAACGCTTCCTCCATCGCCTCCGCAGTCCGGAACCCGCCGGTGACCATGATCGGCGCGGTGACCGCCTTGCGCACTTCGCGCGCGTAGTCGAGGAAATAGGCCTCGCGCCGCTTCGTGCTGTCGCGCTGTTCGTCTTCGGTGCCGTTGACAAAGCTCATCTGTTCGTAGGTGCCGCCGGACAGCTCGATCAGGTCGATCCCGTCCGCATCGAGCCACGCCGCAACCTGCGCGCTGTCCTCAAGGCTGAACCCGCCTTTCTGGAAATCCGCCGAATTGAGTTTCACGGCCACCGGAAACGCGGGGCCCACCGCCGCGCGTACCGCCGCATAGACCCGCCGTAAAAACCGCGCGCGGTTCTCGACGGTTCCGCCCCACTGATCGCCACGCCGGTTGGTGATGGGCGACAGGAACTGACTGATGAGATACCCATGCGCCCCATGGATTTGCACGCCGTCAAACCCGGCCTCCTTCGCGACCTCGGCCGTGGTGGCATAGCGCCCGATCGCGTCTTCGATATCGGCCTCGGTCATCTGTCTGGGTTTGCCGAATAGCCCGAGGATCCGAAGCTTCTCCGCCGACGGAGACAGGGGTCGCGTGTTGACGACGATGGGGCACTGCCGCCCCGGATGGCTGATCTGCATCCAGATCTGCGCGCCCCCCGACTTGCCCGCCGCCGCCCAGCGTTTCAGAGCGTCGATATCACGCCGGTCCTCGACCACCACGTTGCCGGGCCGTTCGAGATAGCGGCGGTCTACCATCACGTTGCCGGTCACCTGCAGGGCCATTCCACCCCGAGACCAGCGCGCGTAAAGCGTCTCATGCACTTGGGTCGGTGCATCATCCGGCCCAGCCAAAGCTTCGGTCATCGCGCTCTTCCCGGTCCTGTTGCGCAAGCGCGCCCCGCAGGGCAGGTCAAGCGGGTCGGCTAGTCGAGACACGGGCATAATGGAGATCCAATTCACTGCAGTTGTGCGCCGTCGAAACAGACACACTATTTCGCCACCCACGTTGTCAATTTGGCCTTGTCCCCGCAAGCCCACACCCTTACACGGGTCGACGGAGACGTGGCCGAGTGGTCGAAGGCGCTCCCCTGCTAAGGGAGTAGGCGGGAAACCGTCTCGAGGGTTCGAATCCCTTCGTCTCCGCCATTTTCCTCGAATATGCCATTGTATAACCGACTGATAGTAGGACGAAGTTTGGCGTATACGCACTGGCGATGGTGTTTGGTCCGCTTGATCAGTTCCACATTTTGCTGGACAAACGCAGAACATGTCCGCCTTGGTCATCGCAAAAAGAGGCCGTAACTACCACCTCCGCCGCCGCGTCTCTCGTCGGTACCGGGGCGCAGAGCCGCCCGAAATCGACTGGATGAGCCTGCACACCGTTTCCGAAACGGCCGGTCGGAGTAGGGCGGATCGCACGTGGTCTCAGATGATCGAGGCGTAAGAGGTGCGGCTGGCCGGGAATGGGGCCAATGCGGACCCCTAGCCTGTGAGGGTTCTCCGCAAGGAGTGAACCACCGCTTTGCGAAGTTGCACTCCGGCACACATAATCTTGGTGAGCGTCCGCTGTGGATTGTTCGCGAGTCGCACAACATGGAAGAACTGGCTGCAGATTCTTTGCCGGATGTAAGGATGTGCGATGCCGACAGTGGGAGGCGATTTGCCAGACGCTGGCAGCCGATGCGCACGATCCTGGGCTGGTCGATCCAGTTCGCCATGGTCTTGATGCCCTGTTCGCATTAGCCTGTCTTCGAGATCGACGAGGCCAGTGCATGGACAGAGTTTTCGAAACCGAGCGTGAATTGCGCTTTGGCGACTGCGATATTTCCGGAACGGCCTATTTTCCGTCCTATCTCAACATCCTGAATGGTGTGAATGAAGAGTTTTGGGGGCATATCGGCTATCCTTGGCACGAGATCATTTGGAAGGACCGGTGGGGGACTCCGACCGTTCATCTGAGCTGTGATTTTTCCAAACCCTCCTTTTTCGGTGAAACGCTGGTCTTCAACCTGGCCGTCACGCGCATCGGCGGCTCATCGGTCACATTCCGGCACAGGATCAGATGCGGGGAAGAGCTGCGCTGGACCAGTAAGCAGGTTCTGGCGGCCAGTGATCTGGACAAGCACAGCTCTTTGAAATGGCCTGCGCATGTGCGCGAAACGCTTGAGAAGTGGTTGGTGCGCGACGAGGATCTCGACTTCTAGAGGTTTGCGCCGAGCGGCTCGAACTGGTGGATCGCAGTACGCTGGTAATCGCGGGTCCAGCCCTCTCAAAATATCACAGAATATGTGCTGTGGCCTCGATTTCGACCTTCGCCTCATCCTCTATGAGCGCCGCCACAACCACCATCGACATGGCCGGAAAGTGTTTGCCGAAGACGTCGCGGTAGGCTTTGCCAACTTCGGATTGCGCCGCAAGATACTCTGCCTTGTCGGTGACGAACCAGGTCAAACGGGTCACGTCCTCCACCGTGCCGCCCGCGGCTTCAACAATGTCACGGATGTTGGACAAGGCTTGTCGCATCTGTCCGATGAAAGTGTCGCTGGTGAAATTCTTGTTGGCGTCCCAGCCGATCTGCCCGCCGATATGCAGGGTCCCGTCCTTGGCGAGCATGCCGTTGGCGTAGCCCTTCGCGGGCAGCCAGCCCGTGGGATGGATGACTTTATGGGTCATGTCTGGCTCGCCTTAAGTTTGAACCGCTGGATCTTGCCGGTCTGGGTCTTGGGCAAGGCCTCCGCATACACGATGCGCCGCGGATATTTGTAGGGGGCGATCATGGACTTGACGTGGTCCTGCAAATCCTTGGTCAGATCTTCCGATGGCGTGACCCCGTCTGCCAGGACGACATGCGCCTCGACGATGTGACCTCGCGCCTCGTCTGGTGCGCCGATGACGCCGCATTCGCTGACAGCTTCGTGGGCAAGCAGCGCGGCCTCAACCTCGGGACCGGCGATATTGTAACCCGACGAGACAATCATGTCGTCGTTGCGGGCCGCGAAATGGTAGTATCCATCTGCATCCCGCGAAAATGAATCCCCCGTGATGTTCCATCCGTCCAGCACATAGTCCATTTGCCGATCATCGTTCAGATAGCGGCAACCCGTCGGGCCGCGCACCGCAAGTCGGCCGATTTCGCCATCCGGCACGTCGTTGCCTTGGTCATCAATGATTTTCGCCTCATATCCTGTGACCGGCTTGCCCGTGCAGGCGGGCCTGTGATCCTCGAAGCGGTTGGTGATGAAGATGTGCAGCATCTCCGTCGCGCCGATCCCGTCGAGCATGGGTTTGCCCGTCTTCTCGATCCACGCGTCATAGATTGGTTTCGGCAAGGTCTCACCTGCGGACACAGCGGCGCGCAGGCTGGACAGATCCGCCCCGTCGTCCATCGCGTTCAACATGACGCGATAGGCGGTCGGCGCGGTGAAGGACACGGTCGCCTTATACTTCTGGATGATCTCGATCATGTTGGGCGGCGTTGCTTGTTCCAAAAGCGTGGCCGTTGCGCCGAACCGCAATGGAAATATCGCAAGACCGCCAAGCCCGAAGGTGAAGGCCAGCGGGGGAGAGCCGACAAAGACGTCTTCCGGCATGACGCAAAGCACCTCTTTGGCGTAGCCGTCCGCGATAATCAAAAGATCACGGTGGAAGTGCATCGTGGCCTTGGGCTCTCCGGTGGAGCCGGACGTGAAGCCCAGAAGCGCCACATCATCGCGACCCGTTTTGACCCAGTCGAATTTCACCGGCTTTTCCAAAGCCAGCCTGTCGAGTTCGGCGTCGTGGTTCGAGGTGCCATCAAAGGCCACCAAGCGCAGGCCCTCGCATTTGGCCGCGCACGCCTCCATCTCTTCCATCAGGCGGCTGTCGCACAGGGCGAAACCGATCTCGGCCTTGGCGACGTATTTTTCCAACTCGGCCGCACGCAGCATGGGCATGGTGTTTACGACGACGGCACCAACCTTGGTCGCCGCCAACCAGCAGGCCACCATCGCCGGATTGTTGGCGGACCGGATCAAAACCCGGTTTCCCGGCTGCACGCCCAGGTCTTCGACCAGCACATGGGCCAGCCGGTTGGTCCAGTCGGCAAGCTCTTTGTAGGTCCGCCTGCGCCCGTTGCCGATCAGCGCCGTGTGGTCGCCAAAGCCCTTATCGACCATCGCATCTGTCAACTCGAAACCCGCATTCAGCACCTCGGGGTAATCAAACCCGTCGAGTTTGAACTCGGGCCACTGATCTTGCGGTGGCAGGTTGTCCCGCGCGAACGTATCAATGTGGGCCGAGGCGCTGAGTGTGGGCATGGGAACGTCTCCTACTCGTTCGCCTCGGGCGGCAGAAACTCAACGTCGTGTTCGGCGGAGACCTGAACAACCTTTTCGACATCCGTCATGTTGTGCAGCTCGTCGAACAGGTCCTTCAGTTTCCCGGCGGGCGACACCCAGAACAGCGCGCGACATGGCTTGTCGGACTTGTTGAAATACCCATGCGGCACGCCGCGCGGCATCCGGACCAGATCGCCCGCATAGGCCTTGGTCCATTTACCATCGAGCTTGAGGTCCAACTCACCTTCCTGCACCAGAATGAATTCGTCCTGCGTAGGATGGATGTGAACAGGCACATGCTGTCCCGGTTCGGAGTTTGTCTCGAACGCAAAGGTGCTGTCGCAATAGGCTTTCACCAGATACTTCTGGCCGAGGATGTTCAGTTCAGTCCCTGTTTCGCTTGCCCCGTTGGCGGTGATGCCGCCGCTCAGATCATGTGCCATGGTCACAACTCCCTTTCAGTTGGATTGCATCGCTTGGCGCGCGATGATGACTTTCTGCACGTCGCTGGCACCCTCGTAGATACGCAACGCCCGGATTTCACGGTAGAGCGTTTCGACCGTTGTACCGGACCGCACACCCTCGCCACCGAAAAGCTGCACAGCCTTGTCGATGACCCGTTGCGCCTGATCGGTGGCAAACAGCTTGGCCATGGCCGCTTCACGCGTGATCCGTGGCGCGCCGCTGTCGCGGGTCCATGCAGCGCGGTAGATCAGCAGGGCCGACGCGTCGATGTCGAGCGCCATGTCGGCGATGTGCCCTTGCACCATTTGCAGATCGAAAAGCGGTGCACCCTGAACGTGCCGGGTGGTCACACGTTTCAGTGCTTCGTCCAAGGCGCGGCGGGCAAAGCCCAAGGCCGCCGCCGCGACCGTTGCGCGGAACACATCCAAAACAGACATGGCGATCTTGAAGCCCTGTCCAGGCGTGCCGATCAACGCGCTTGCCCGGATGCGGCAATCGCTGAACCGCAAGGTTGCAAGGGGATGAGGCGCGATTGTCTCCAAGCGCTCGACGACCTCGAAACCCGGCAGGTCGGGGGTGACGATGAAGGCCGACATGCCCTTTGCGCCGGGTGCCTCGCCCGTGCGGGCAAAGAGCGTGTAGACATCGGCAATGCCGCCGTTGGAAATCCACGTCTTCTCGCCATTCAGGACAAACGCGTCTCCATCGCGTGTGGCGGTCATCGTGTTGGCGGCAACGTCCGATCCCGAGCCGGGTTCGGTCAGGGCAAAGGCGGAAATGGCCGTGCCCGCGCGGGTCTTTGGCAGCCATGTCGCCTTCTGGTCAGGCGTGCCGAAAAGCGTGATTGCTCCGGTGCCCAGACCCTGCATGGCAAAGGCGAAGTCGGCCAAACCGTCATGGCGGGCGAGGACCTCTCGCGCGAGGCAGAGCTTGCGCACGTCAAAGCTGCCATCATCGCTGGAAGTGGGAGCCAACACACCAGTCTCCCCGAGCTGCGTTACCAACTGACGACAGGCGGCATCCGTGTCGCTGTGATCGACGTTCAGCGCCTCCGCGACCTCTTCGACATGCGCCGCCCAGTCGCGATGCGCCGCGTCGAAAAATGGCCAGTGGAGGAAGGTCGTATCCGCCATCAGTCGCCCTCGAACACGGGTTTTTCCTTGGCGACGAAGGCGTCATAGGCGCGACGGAAGTCATTGCCCTGCATACAGATCGCCTGCGCCTGCGCCTCGGCCTCAATCGCCTGATCAAGGCTCATGTTCCATTCCTGCGCCAGCATGGTCTTGGTCATGGAATTCGCGAATGTCGGACCGTCGGAAATGCGCGCGGCCAGCGCAATGGCGTCCGCCTCCAGCGCCTCGGCTGTGCTGACGGAGTTAAAGAACCCCCAACGCTCGCCTTCTTCGGTGCGCAAGGTGCGCCCGGTATAAAGCAGCTCTGCCGCCCGGCCTTGGCCAATGATCCGGGGGAGCATCGCGCACGCCCCCATATCGCATCCGGCCAGCCCCACGCGGTTAAACAGGAACGCCACCTTTGCCTCGGGTCCCGCGATGCGAATATCAGAGGCCATCGCCATAATCGCGCCCGCGCCCGCGCAGACGCCATCGACCGCCGCGATGATCGGCTTGCCGCAATGGATCATCGCCTTGACCAGATCGCCGGTCATGCGGGTGAACGCCAAAAGCTCTTTCATCGACATCTTGGTCAGCGGACCAATGATATCGTGCACATCCCCGCCTGACGAAAAGTTCCCGCCATTGGGCAGGATCACCACGGCATGGACGTCGTCCGCATAGACGAGCGCCCGAAACCAGTCGCGCATTTCAGCGTAGCTGTCGAAGGTGAACGGGTTCTTGCGCTCTGGCCGGTCGTGAGAGATCCGCGCGATACCGTCGCGTATCTCGCAGCGAAAGTGCTTTGGGGCGGGGAGGGTCATGGCTGCTCCTGTGCGGCGAGGGCCTTTTCAACTAGTCGAGTCAGCGTCTTGGCCTCGTCGGCGGAAAGACCTGTCAGCAAGTCATCGACCCAGGCTTCGTGATGCCGGGCAAGCGCATCGAACGCCGCCTTGCCGTTGGGGGTCAGCCGCGCCACCTGCGCACGACGGTCGCCGGGACTAGCGACGCGCAGGGCCAAACCCTCTTCTGTCAGGCGGTCCACGATGCCCGTCACGTTTCCGTTCGAGACCTTCAGATATGTCGACAGGTCGCTCATCTTGAGCCCATCTGGATACCGCGACAGGGCGGACAGCACGTCGAAGCGCGGCAGTGTGGTGTCGTGATTGTCCCGAAGGCGTCGGCGGAGTGTGGCTTCGATCCCAGACGTCAGCTTGAGAAGCTTGAGCCAAAGGCGCAGGCGGCTCTTCGAGATCGGTTCGGTTGCCGGTTTCGTTTGCAGCGTCATACCTCGCCTCCCGAGACTGACAGAGCGTGACCGTTGATCGAGGCCGCACCCTCGGACGCGAGGAAAAGAGCTGTGGCAGCAACCTCGGATGGATCAATCAACCGGCCCTGTGGGTTGGCTGATGTGACCATCTTGGTGGCCTTGTCGCGATCGACATCGAACCGGCTCATCAAGCCGGTGATCGCGGTGTCCGCCAGATCGGTATCGGTGAATCCCGGACAGATGGCGTTGCAGGTGATGCCCGCCTTCGCCACATCCAGCGACACCGCCCGCACCAGTCCCAATACGCCGTGCTTGGCCGCAACGTATGCCGGAACTGACGGGTTGCCCTTGAGAGCAGCGGTTGACGCGATGGCGATCAATCGACCCCCTGCGGTCATTCCCTTCAACGCCTCACGGAAGACCAGGAAGGTGCCGGTCATGTTCACGGTCAGCGTTGCGGTCCAGTCCTCAAGCGACAGGTCGCGTATCTTGGCCTGAGCCCCGCCGCCTGCATTCGCGATGACTACGTCATAGGGCGCGTCGAACAGAGCTGCGACCTGCGCTTCGTCCGTCACATCGGCGACTTTCGGCGTGATTGCGCGGCCCTCGGCAGCCGCTTCCAACACGTCCTGCCTGCGCCCGGTGATTGTCACGGCATCACCGGCATCGGCGAACGCGTGGGCAATCGCCTTGCCGATCCCTGTCCCGCCACCTGTGACCAGAACCCGTCTCATGCGCGCAACATCTCTGCTTCCCGGTCCGCGAGACGCCATGCCTGATCGCGGCCCGCGAGGTATGGCAGGGGCCAGTCGGTCGCAGCACGGTCGCCGATCTTCGACCCTTCGCGCAGCGTCCAGTATGGATCGGCCAGGTGGGGGCGGCCAACCGCAACCAGATCGGCGCGGCCTGCCATCAGGATCGAATTGGCGTGGTCGGCCTCGTAGATGTTGCCGACTGCCATCGTCCTAATCCCCGCTTCGTTGCGGATGCGGTCACTGAACGGCGTCTGGAACATGCGGCCATAGACGGGTTGTGCGTCTGGCGTCGTTTGCCCGGCTGAGACGTCGATCAAATCGGCACCGGCGTTGGCAAACGCCTGAGCAATCAGCACGGCATCCTCTGGCGTTACGCCGTCTTCACCCACCCAATCGGTCGCGGAAATGCGCACCGACATCGGCTTGTGCGCCGGCCAAACGGCGCGCATCGCTTCGAACACCTCCAACGGCCACCGCATCCGGTTTTCGAGTGACCCGCCGTATTCATCGGTCCGCACGTTCGAGACAGGCGACAGGAAGGAGGACACCAGATAGCCGTGCGCGGCATGCAATTCGATCATGTCAAAACCTGCACGCTCGGCCATCTGGGTTGCGGCCACGAACTCATCGCGAACCTGATCCATCTCGGCACGGGTAATCTCGCGCGGGGTGGCGTTCTCTTTTGACCACGGAATTGGCGAGGCGCTGACAACGTCCCAATTGCCCTCTGGCAAAGGGGCGTCCATCGTGTCCCACCCCAGCTGGGTAGACCCCTTGCGCCCGGAATGTCCGATCTGACAGCAGATCTTTGCGTCTGTGTGCGTATGCACGAAATCGGTAAGACGCGACCACGCCGCTTCATGTTCGGGTGCATAGAGACCGGGACAGCCCGGCGTGATCCGGCCTTCGGCGCTCACACAGGTCATTTCCGTATAGACGAGGCCCGCGCCGCCTTTTGCCCGCTCTCCATAATGGATCAGATGCCAGTCGGTCGGGCAGCCATCTACAGCCTTGTACTGGGCCATGGGTGACACCACGATGCGGGATTTCAACTCCATATCGCGCAGTTTGAAGGGGGCAAACATCGGCGCTCGGACAGGCGCGTTGGGTGACACCCCCGCCTGATCCATGAACCATCGTTCCGCGCTTTCCAGCCACTTCGGGTCGCGCGCGCGCAGGTTCTCATGGCTGATCCGCTGCGACCGGGTCAGCATCGAATAGTTGAGCTGCACCGGGTCGAGCACGAAATACCGCTCCACCGTCTCGAACCACTCCATCGAGTTGCGCGCCGCGGATTGCAGGCGCAGCACTTCGAGCCTGCGGTCTTTTTCGTACCGGTCAAACGCCACCTGCATGTCGTCCTCGCCATGCAGCAAATCCGCCAGCGCGATCGCGGACTCCAAAGCCAGCTTCGTGCCTGAGCCGATGGAGAAATGCGCCGTCGCTGCCGCGTCACCCAAGAGCACGACATTCTCATGGCTCCATTTCTCGCACAGCACGCGCGGGAAGCGCAGCCAGGCCGACCCGCGGATGTGGTTGGCATTGGTCATCAGGGAATGACCGCCAAGGTGATCCTTGAAGATGTCCTCGCAGATCGCGATGCTCTCCTGCTGGCTGATGTTGCCGAATCCGTAGGCGTCAAACGTCTCTTGCGAACACTCCACGATGAAGGTCGCCGTGTCGTCGTCGAACTGATAGGCGTGCGCCCAGACCCAACCCTTGTCCGTTTCTTCGAAGATGAACGTGAAGGCATCATCGAACCGCTGATGCGTTCCAAGCCAGACAAACTGGCAGTGCCGCAGGTCAATCTCGGGTTTGAACGTGTCTTGATACAGCAGGCGCGTTTTCGAATTGAGACCGTCACAGGCGACCACGACGTCGTAGTCCTTGGCATATGTCTCGGCGCTTTCAACCTCGGTTTCAAAGCGCAGATCGACGCCTAACTCTCGGGCGCGATCCTGAAGCAGAATCAACAGCTTCTTGCGGCCGATGCCGCAGAACCCGTGCCCGGAAGAGGTAATGACTTCACCCTTGTAGTGCAGAGCGACGTCATCCCAATAAGCGAAATGCGCCCGTATGGCCTCCGCACTTTTCGGGTCGTTGGCGGCAAGGTTGTCCAGCGTTTCGTCTGACAGAACGACGCCCCAGCCGAACGTGTCATCCGGTTTGTTGCGCTCGAACACCGTGATGTCATGCGACGGATCGCGCAGTTTCATCGAGATCGCAAAGTAGAGACCTGCAGGCCCACCACCGAGACACGCAACGCGCATTTTCAGCAACCTTTCATTTCGGTCAGTTTAAGCATTCTTCAGGCATGGTCATATTTCAAGCATAAAATTTCGTGCTTGAAAGTTTTGAATATATAACTTTTGCTGAGCCTGACGAATCCGAGGGAGGTCCTGCATTTTGGACGCCACGCGCATCCCTGAACCAGCCCACACCAAGGGCACGACCCTGCTGCGTCCTCCGGCATATAGGCGAGCGCAACCAGGATTGCGGGCCTTTCCATGACAGTCGACATCGCGCGCCAAGGTGACCTTGCGATTGTCACCATCGACAATCCACCAGTAAATGCGACGTCGCAGGCTGTCAGGCAGGTGCTGAGTGATGCTGTTCGACAAACCTCGTCCGACCCGGATGTGCGTGCCGTCGTGTTGCGCTGTGCCGGAAGGACCTTCGTTGCTGGTGGGGACGTCACGGAATTTGACAAACCCCCGGTCCCGCCACACTTGCCCGACGTCATCGCCGCGATCGAGGATGCGGACAAGCCATGGATCGCGGCGCTGCATGGCTCGGTTCTTGGCGGCGGGTTGGAACTTGCCATGGGGTGTCACGCACGCATCGGCGCCCCGGCGACGAAACTGGGCCTGCCGGAAGTCTCGCTTGGTCTGATCCCGGGTGCAGGAGGCACCGTGCGCTTGCCGCGCCTTGTTGAGGCAGACCTGGCCTTGGACATGGTCGCAACCGGAAAGCCAATTTCGGCAGAACGCGCGCTAAAGGCGGGCTTGATCGACCGGATTGCCGAGGGCGACCTTCTGGACGCAGCGAAAGAGCTCGCCCGCCGCACGACGGCACCACGACGCACGCTTTCGCGTCCTGCCCGGCCGCCGAAAGATCCAAATGCGTTTGCGGCAGAAGCGGCCACACTGCGCGCCAGGGCGCGGGGTCAGAATTCTCCTGTCGCGGCCGTCGCGGCGATCGAACGCGCACTTGAGCTCCCGGCCGACGCAGCACTTGCAGCCGAACGGCAAGACTTTTTGGAGCTGAAGGCAGACCCGCAAAGCAAGGCCCTGCGGCGGATGTTCTTTGCTGAACGGCAGACGCTGAAGGACGACCCGCGCGCGGCAGGCACGGCGCGGCCCCTGGCGCACATCGGCGTCGTCGGTGGCGGTACCATGGGCGCAGGCATCGCTGCCGCGGCGCTATTATCGGGCCTGTCCGTCACGATGGTCGAACGCGACGCAGATGCCCTCGCGGCGGGGCAAGGCCGCGTTGGTGATATTCTCGACGGCAGCCTTAAACGCGGCAAGATCAGCCCCAAGCGCCATGCTGAAATACAGGCTGTCTTTGCCGGATCGGTAGACTATGCCGCGCTTTCTGACGCAGACCTTGTGATCGAAGCTGTGTTCGAGGACATCCAGGTCAAGACAACCGTTTTCAAGGCACTCGACAGCGCCACGCGCCCTGATGCGGTCCTCGCCACGAACACGTCCTATCTGGATGTCGGCCAGATCGCGTCTGCGGTGTCCGATCCATCCCGCGTGATCGGACTGCATTTCTTCTCTCCCGCGCACATCATGAAGTTGCTGGAGCTGGTCGTCCCTGACAGGGCGTCCCCTGACGCGGTGGCGACCGGTGCTGCCTTGGGCAAGCGTTTGGGCAAGATCACCGTTTTGTCGGGCGTCTGCGACGGCTTCATCGGCAACCGGATCATGTCGGCCTACCGACGAGAGGCGGATTACATGATCGAAGACGGGGCCTTGCCCGCGGACGTGGACAAGGCGATGCGCGACTTTGGATTTCCGATAGGCGTGTTCGAGATGCAGGATCTCGCCGGGCTCGACATCGCGTGGGCCATGCGCAAACGGCGGGCTGCGACCCGCGACCCGAATGAGCGATACATCGAGATTGCGGACCGGTTGTGCGAACAGGGTCGTCTCGGGCGAAAGACCGGCAAGGGTTGGTATCGGTATTCGGGCAAAACAGCCGAGGTTGATCCGGAGGTCACGGCCCTCATCGAAGCGGAATCGGCACGCAAGGGCATCGTGCGAAAGCCGCTTTCCGACGACGCCATCATGGCCCGCATTCTGACGGTTATGCAGACCGAGGGACGCGCGATCCTTTCGGAGGGGATTGCCGCGAAAAGCAGTGACATCGATGTGGTGATGGTCAATGGTTACGGGTTCCCGCGATGGCGGGGCGGGCCGATGTTCATGGCCGGGGAGATGTGAGCGATATGCCGAAGCGCGACTGGGACGATGCCTTCGCCAACATGGCGCATGTTGAGGGGTCGGAGAAACTGCCCACCTTCTGGGCCGATCGCGCCGCAGCCTATCGCGCAAGCGGTGTCCGGGTGGACGAAGATATCCGCTACGGGCCTGCCGAACGCGAGCTGATGGACATCGTGTGGCCGGATGGTGCGCCAAAGGGCCTCGCCGTGTTCGTTCACGGGGGCTTCTGGATCCGCATGGACAAGTCTCACTGGACCGATCTGGCAGAAGGTGCGCGTGCCAACGGGTGGGCGGTGGCCTTGCCACAATACACGCTCGCCCCGGAGGCCCGCATTTCACAGATGACACGCCAAGTGGCCAGCGCGATTGCCCTGGCGGCGGACAAGGTCGATGGTCCGATCCGACTGGCTGGGCATTCGGCGGGTGGGCACCTCGTGTCGCGCATGGTGTGCGTTGACAGTCCTTTGCTGACGCCAGTGCTGGACCGGGTTGAGCACGTTCTGTCTCTGTCCGGCCTGCACGATTTGCGCCCGCTGATGTGGACCGCGATGAACGATCTTCTGAAGCTCGACGAGGAAGAGGCCTGCGCCGAAAGCGCGGCCCTGCTGCGCCCGCATGAACGCGCCAACGTTACCGCTTGGGTCGGGGGTGGCGAACGGCCTGAATTCATCCGCCAGACAAAGCTGCTTGCGATGATTTGGGACGGGCTCGATGTGCCGATCCGCGAAGTGATTGAAGGCGATCATAATCACTTCACGGTGCTGGAGAGTTTGAAAGACGCCAACAGCCCGTTAACCCGCGCCTTCGTCGGGCTGAATGGTTAGACGGAGTGAATGCATGTCAGTCGTTCCGCAGCGAAGCGACACCTGTTTGAATAGCTTTACGCCTGAAATTTAAGAGATAAACTGAACAAAAACGACAACAGGGAAGGGGAAAGAATGACGGAGATGTCACCCGGGATCGTCCAGTCGCATACCGGCATGGATGCGATTGAATGGAACATCCTCGGGCAAACCTATGTCCCGAAGGCGAAGACAGATGACTGTTTTTCGTGGCACGCGACCCTGCCACCAGGAACTTTTGTACCGCCCCATATTCACCCGGATCAGGACGAATACCTCTATATTCTCGAAGGTCGGTTCGACTTTCTGCTCAATGGCGTCGAAGCATTTGGCGAGCCGGGCGATCTGATCAAGCTGCCCAAGGGCATCCCGCACGGGATCTTCAACAAGTCCGACCAGGCGATCAAAACGCTATTCTGGGTCACGCCGACCGGACCACTCTACGAATTGTTCTGGGCGCTTCACAACCTCGGGCCAGAGCCCGACCCTGCAGAGGTGGTGGCGATCTCCGCGGCCCATTCCGTTGATTTCCTGCCCCCCGGCAAGTCGAAATAAGCGATGAAGCGGGTTGTCATAGCAGGTGCAGGTATCGGTGGTCTGACCACCGCCTTGATGCTGCACCAGCGTGGCATTGAGGCCGTCGTTGTCGAACAGGCGGCGCAGGTGCGCGAGGTGGGTGTTGGGATCAACACGCTGCCCCATTCGATTGCGGAGCTGGCAAATCTCGATCTTCTGGACCGGCTGGATCAGGTTGGCTTGCGGACGCGCGAACTGCGCTATCTCAATCGCGCCGGAAAAGAGGTTTGGCGGGAATTGCGCGGCCTTCACGCAGGTCACGACCACCCTCAGTTTTCCATCCACCGCGGCAGGCTTCAGAAGCTGTTGTTCGACGCGGTTGTCGAACGGCTCGGCCCCGCGGCGGTGATCACCGGACACGCGCTGCGTGGGTTCGTGCAGGACGAAAAAGGCGTGACCGCCCACTTTGTCGATACGAAGGACGGGATCGGTTCGCTGCAACTGCGCTCCGAAGTGCTGGTCTGTGCGGACGGCATTCACAGCGCCGGGCGGCGCGCGTTTTATCCCGGTGAAGGCGCGCCAAGCTGGCCCGGCGTCGTCATGTGGCGCGGCGCAACCGAATGGCCCGTCTGGGAAGACGGAGAGACGATGGCGATTGCAGGCGGTTTGGCAGGCAAATTCGTCCTCTACCCGATTTCACCTGTGAACGACGGCAAACAGTTGATGAACTGGGTCGTCAACGTCCGGATCAAGGACCCGAAAGTGTCGCCGCCACCGCGCGAAAGCTGGTCCAAGCGGGCCTCCCTTGCGACCGTTTTGCCTTATGCAAAGCGCTTCACCATTCCGGGCATGGACATCGAAGCGCTGGTGCGAGCGACGGATGCAATCTTTGAATATCCGATGGCAGACCGCGACCCGCTGCCGCGCTGGACCTTCGGGCGCGTCACGCTTCTCGGCGATGCGGCACACCCCATGTATCCCGTCGGTTCGAATGGCGCGGCGCAGGCCATACTGGACGCGCGATCCTTTGCGGATAATTTCGCACGTGCATCCCATCCGAGAGAGGCGCTCTATCGCTACGAACGCGACCGCCGCCCCAAAACGGCAGACATCGTGCGCCAGAACCGCATCGGTGGCCCGGAACGCGTGATCGACGAGGTCGAAAGACTGGCCCCCGAAGGATTTGACGACGTGAATGACGTGCTAAGCCATGGCGACCGCGAGGCCATCGTTCGGGGCTATGCGAAACTGGCCGGCTTTGCGACGCAACGGCGACGATGACAGATCAAGACGCGCTGGAAGAACCGGGCGCAAACCACGGTAACAGGTTCAACCAAAAACAAAATTACGACTGGGAGATATGACATGAAACCAACACTGAAAATCGCGACCGGCGCCGCCGTGCTGTCCATGCTGATGGGCACGACTGCGCTCGCTGAAAACCTGAAGATCGGCATGGTCGTCACGCTGTCGGGCCCACCCGCGGCACTTGGTCAGCAGATCGTAGATGGCTTTCAACTGGCCCTGGATGAAAAGGGCGGCATGTTGGGCGGACAGGCGGTCGATCTGATCGTGGAAGACGACGAGTTGAAGCCCGATGTGGCGCTTCTGAAAGCCACCTCGCTCATCGAACGCGAAGAGGTCGACTTCGTCGTCGGCACAGTCTTCTCGAACATGCTGCAAGCGATCTTCAAGCCGATCGTGGAAAGCGAAACTTTCCTGATCAGCCCCAACGCCGGGCCGTCGACCTTTGCGGGCAATAACTGCAATCCGTACTTCTTCGTGACCTCCTATCAGAACAACCAGAACGCCGAAGTCAGCGGCATGGTCGCCAATGAGGAAGGGTTCGAGAACGTCTTCGTCATGGCGCCGAACTATCAGGCGGGGCGCGATAACGTGGAAGGGTTCAACAAGACCTTCGAAGGCACCGTCACCGACGAAGTGTTTACACCGCTAGGCCATCAGGACTTCTCCGCAGAGCTCGCGCGGATGTCGACATCGGGCGCGGATGCGGTCTTCACCTTCATGCCGGGCGGCATGGGCGTGCGCCTTGTCGGACAGTTTGACGGTGCGGGTCTGAAGGACAGCATGAAGTTCATGTCAGTCTTCACAACGGACGAGACCACTCTGCCGGGTCAAAAGGATGCCGCTGTCGGCTTCCTTGCTGCAGGCAACTGGGCGCCCGACATGGACAACGAGGCGAACAATGCCTTCGTGTCCGCGTTTGAGGAAAAATACGGCTATATTCCTGGTGGTTATGCCATGCAGGCCTATGACACCGCCAACCTGATCGACAGCGCTGTGGCGGCGACGGGTGGATCGCTGGAGGACAAGGACGCTGTGCGCGCTGCG
Organism: Marivita hallyeonensis; assembly: GCF_900129875.1. GTDB lineage: Bacteria > Pseudomonadota > Alphaproteobacteria > Rhodobacterales > Rhodobacteraceae > Marivita > Marivita hallyeonensis. Next base: position 839,081 of record NZ_FQXC01000001.1, read on the forward strand.
TTGAAAGCGGCTGACTTCACGTCCGTCCGCGGCGACTTTTCGTTCAACAACAATCACTACCCGGTGCAGGATTTCCATGCCCTGACCGTGGTGAAGCGGGATGACGGTAAGTTCCACACCTCCTTCGTGCGCACGGTCGTTGAAGATTATGCCGATAGCTTTGCCAGCGAGTGCGGCATGTAACTCTGACAGAGTCCCGGCCATCCCGCCGGGGCTCATCAAGGCCTGACCATGTCTCTCACACTATTTCTGATCTTGTGCCTGAACGGGCTGCAATACGGTCTTTTGCTGTTTTTGATCGCAGCGGGGCTGACGCTCGTGTTCGGGGTGATGGGCTTCATCAACCTCGCGCATGGTGTGCAATACATGGTTGGTGCCTACCTGATCTTTGCCTTCACCGGGCTCACCGGCAGTTTCTGGCTCGCCCTTGTGCTGTCGTTGATCACGGCGCTTCTGATCGGGCTCTTGCTGGAATACGTCGTCTTTCGACATCTCTATTCCCGCTCGCACCTCGATCAGGTGCTGGCGACCTTCGGGATCATCATTTTCCTGAACGAATTGGCCAAGGTGCTGTTTGGTCCGGCGACGCTGTCCATTGATACGCCAGAGCTGTTGTCCGGGTCGATCCAATTGACCGAACAATTGCGCTATCCCGTCTATCGGCTTGTCACCATTGGCGTCGGACTGGTTGTGGCCGTCGGGCTGTTTCTGACGATCAGCTACACGCGGACCGGGATGCTGATCCGCGCCGGGTCCACCACGCCCGAGATGGTGTCGGCTCTGGGTGTGAACGTCAAACAACTGTTCCAGATCGTGTTTGGAGTGGGCGCGATGCTTGCGGGATTTGCGGGTGTCATCGCTGCGCCGATCTTTGCGATTGAACCCGGCATGGGTGACAACATCCTGATCATCGCCTTTGTGGTGATCATCATCGGCGGTGTCGGCTCTATCGGCGGGGCGTTCGTGGCGGCGATCCTCGTTGGGCTGATCGACACGCTAGGCCGGAGCCTCGTGACCGAAGCCCTTGGCCTTGTCTTCAATGCCTCGATGGCGAACCAGATCGGACCGGCACTGGCCTCGATGCTGATCTACATTCTGATGGCAGCGATCCTCGTGTTCCGGCCGAAAGGCCTGTTGCCCGCCAAGGGGGCCACATGATGGACCGCGGAGCACTCATCGGCGGCGTGATCTTTGCGCTGTTGCTGGCGATGCCGGTTCTGTTGCCCATTGTCGGGGCGGAGTACCTGACCGGGTTGCTGATCAAGGCAATGCTCTTGGCGATTGCCGCGATCTCGCTTGATCTCATCATCGGACATGGCGGAATGGTCAGCCTCGGGCATGCGGCCTTCATCGGGGTGGGCGCCTATGCCACGGCCATCGGATTGGAAAGCGGGATCGAGGAAATCTTGGTACTTCTCGCGATCACGCTCGCTGTGACGGGTGGTCTTGCGCTTGTCACGGGCACGCTCGCCCTCCGCACGAGCGGCGTATATTTCCTGATGATCACGCTCGCATTCGGACAGATGATCTATTTCACGCTGACCTCGCTCGCGGCGTATGGCGGCGACGATGGGCTGACACTCTGGTCACTCGCGACGTTTTTCGGCAGCGACATCGTGCAGGAAGGCGAAGGTCTCTACTTCTTCGTGTTCGCAGCCTTGTTCCTCACCTGGCTCGGCGTCTGGCGGATCAGCCAGTCGCGCTTTGGCCGGGTCTTGCGAGCTGCACGGGACAACCCGCAACGGGCTGAGGTCATGGGCTATCCAATCGCACGATACCAGTTGATCGCTTATGTCATCGCCGCCTGTATCGCTGGGGTCTCGGGCTTGCTCCTCGTCCAATATGCCGAGTTTGTCAGCCCTTCCATCGCCGCCTGGCAGCGCTCGGGCGATCTGATTGTGGCAGTTGTGCTGGGCGGGCTGGGGTCGCGCAACGGGGCCATTCTCGGGGCTTTCTTCATCGTCATCATGGAAGAATTCCTCAGTTCCATTTTCCATGAATGGCGTCTGATCTACGGCCCGCTTCTGGTGGTCCTGGTGCTCTACGCCAAGGGCGGTCTGAACGATCTACTTCACCCCAAATCGCGCGAGGCGTCATAGGCGATGCTGGCGATCGAGCATCTCTACAAGAGCTTTGGCGCGCTGCAGGTCAGCAAGGACATCTCGCTGTCCGTCGCGACGGGGCAATGCCATGCGGTGATCGGCCCGAACGGGGCGGGCAAGACGACGCTCATTCACCAGATCTCGGGCGTGTTGCGACAAGACTCGGGGCGTGTGCTGCTGGGCGGGCAGGACGTCTCGCACCTGTCGGTGTGGGAACGGGTGCAGGCCGGGCTGGGCCGCACGTTCCAGATCACTTCGGTCCTGCCGTCCTTTTCGGTACTGGAAAATGTCGCAACGGCCGTGCAGGCGAAAACAGGCTCCAGCCTGAAGTTCTTTGCCCGAGCGGCTGACGAGGCTGCCCTGAATGAAAAAGCACAGGCCACTCTGAGCCGTGTTGGTTTGGGAGACCGCATCGACCGACCTGCGGCGGACTTGTCCCATGGTGAGCTCCGTCTGCTGGAAATCGCCATTGCGCTCGCCGGATCACCGAAGTTCCTTCTGTTGGATGAGCCGATGGCGGGCCTTGGAAAGACCGAAAGCGCGGCGTTGATTGACCTTCTGAACGACCTCAGAAGCGACTTTCCGATGCTTCTGGTGGAGCATGACATGGACGCGGTGTTCCAGTTGGCCGACGAAGTGTCCGTCCTTGTGGAAGGTGAAATCGTCGCCCGTGGCACGCCATCCGAGGTCCGCGAAAACCCGCAGGCCCGCGCGGCGTATCTTGGGGACGGGGCATGAGTCACATCGCGCGGATCGAAAACCTGCATGCCGGATATGGCCGGGCAGAGGTCTTGTTTGGCATCGACATGCAGGTGAGACAAGGCGCGGTGACCACCTTGATGGGGCGCAACGGGATGGGCAAGTCCACCACCATCCGTTGCCTGATGGGTTTGCTCACGCCCCGAGAGGGGTCAATCCATATCTCCGGGAAAGACATGACTGGCGCACCGCCGTTCAAGGTCGCACAAGCCGGGCTTGGGCTTGTGCCCGAAGGGCGGCAAGTGTTCCCGTCGCTCAGCGTGGTTGAAAACCTGCGCGCCACGGCCCGCCCGCGCGCGGATGGCTGGACCGAAGAGCGTATCTTCGAGGCTTTCCCGCGGCTGGCTGAGCGCAAGGGCCACTACGGGTTTCAGCTTTCTGGCGGCGAACAACAAATGCTGGCCATCGGACGCGCGCTGATGACCAATCCTGACCTGCTGGTGCTGGATGAGGCGACCGAGGGACTTGCCCCGCTCATCCGCGAAGAAATCTGGTCCATGCTGGACCGGCTGAAACAGACGGGCCTGTCGATCCTGCTCGTGGACAAGAACCTCGACGAGCTGGCACGGATTTCCGATCAGTATTACGTCATCGAAAAAGGCAAGATCGTCTGGTCCGGCGACGCCGCCGCCTTTGGCGCGGAGCGCACTAAAGTGGAACAGTATCTGCACCTGTAGCGAGGTTGCGGACGAGGGTATCGCGGCCACTTTTCTTTAAGGACGAACGGTTTCAGAAAGCGGCACATGGATGAGACCCTTGGTTTAGCCCATGCGCCGATTCGGCGTCAGGACAAGACCACCGAGAGGCCGCGTGTCGCGGAACGCGGGAGTTGGCAAACGTCGGTAGCACGCTTGTACTCGATTTCGAGCGGAAGAAGCATGAACGCTGGATCGTTCCCTGGTATCGTCTTCCGACCTCACCGCCATTGTGGAGTCGCAACGAATGCCTCCTTCGAGCGCCGCGCCACGGCATCGATCCAGACCGTTCAATGGGAGGATCGGGCCGCTCGCACTTCTTTGCAGACCCAGCATTCTGCGCATTGCTGACTCACATCGAGAGCGCTGTATTTGGTAGAACGGGCTGATCTTGTTGAAAAACTTACGGTTGATCGAAGCATTAGTGGTGGATTCAATTCTTCCGAAGGTCCTGAGATTGAGTGATGATGGATCGGAGGCAGGAGCGCAGGCGGTGTTGTTTCACGAGTTCTCGCCAGAAGACCACGTCTCGCATGATCACTTGGGACGGTCGATTGATCGGTACGTCGAACTCAGCAAATTTCGCCCGCATCTGGTGGATTTCTACAGTTATACTGGCCGTTCCTTGGTCGATCCTGAACCTCTGATAAGAATGCTTTTTATGGATATCGCTTTGGCATCCGATCTGAGCGACGGCTTTGCGAAGAAGTGCATCTGAACCTCGCTTATCGCTGGTTTTGCCGCTTCGATCTCACGGACCGCATCTTGGACCATTCGACATTCTCAAACAACAGGCACGGTCGATTCCGCGAGAGTGACCGCTTGTGCCATGTGTTCGAGATGACCGTTGCCCGCTGCATGGAAGAGGGTTTGGTCGGTGGCCAGGGCTTCGCGGTCGACGCCAGTTTGATCAGTGCCGTTGTTCAGACGCAAAACTCGAGCAATCCCGAGGATTGATCCGCCCACGAGATCGATCCCGCTGACGCGCCGTGCGCGAGCATCTCAACGCTTTGGATGACGAAGCCTTCGGAGCGGCGACCACAGCCAGGCCCAAGTTCACCGCCCACGCCGATCCCGCAAGCCAATGGACGGCAGCCCGGAAAGGCCCTGCTTTTTTTTGCCTATCCCGAGAATTACCTCATCGATACGGACCAAGGTATCATCATGGATGTGGATGCCAGCCGGTCAAACAAGACCGCTGAGGCGTACGCCATGCGCAAGATGCTCGACCGGACCGAAGACTGCTTCGGCCTGAAGCCGGAGTGGATTGCAGCAGATACGGCCTACGGGTCTTCCGACACTCTGGTCTGGCTGGCACTGAAGCGCTAAATCCTCCCCCTCATCCCGGTCTTCGACAAGGGTGAACAGACCGACGGAACCTTCTCGCGCTCCGACTTCACATGGGATGATGAGAACGACCGGTATATCTTCCCGGGCGGCAAAGAGATGCGGCACACCTGGCGCACCTATTCCGATCCAAAGCGGAATGCCCCGAGTTGGCGTTCCCGCAAGTATCGCGCGCGGAAGTCAGATTGCACGGGATGTGCGCTGAAAGCCAAATGCTGTCCGAACACATAGGCTCGCGCTATCCACCTTGAGAAATATGAGGTCGTCCGAAACTTCGTCCGCCAATGCACGGCTTCCGAGTTCAATTCGAAGGCTCAGGCGCGCGGCAAGAAGGTCGAGATGCTCTTTGCCCACTTCAAACATATCCTTTGCCTCGGACGGCTCCGATTACGCGGCCCATGCAGCGTTCAAGACGAATTCATTCTCGCGGCAACCGCCCACAACCTCCGCAAACTGGCGAAGCTCAAGCCAATGGTCCCCGCCACGGGATGAAAGGCGGCTGAGACTTCCAAATCCAAGCGAATTCAAAGCCATAGCTTAAATAGAAGCGCCAAAATCAATGAGCTTTTCAACACAATCTGGGACAAGGTCGCCGTTCGCTACAACGCAGAACTTAGAGCGGCACGAAATCGCGACAGGTCCAGCATGCGTATCCGTCTATGAGTTTAATGCTGACTGGAACAGCGGATATCGGGTTATCTACGATGAAATAATGGGGCCAAACGTGATGGGCATAGTTAGTCCCGAGCCAAATGCTTGTTTCATCGCTCCGCCAAAGCCATCTCTTTTTCCATCTACCAATCGCGGACTTTCAGTACTTCGCGTTGGCTAATGCGGGCCAAGAGATCGTTTTGCATGTCAGAGTTTAACAGATTGCTTGGTCTGTTCGATAGAGCGTGAACTTGCGCTGACCACCCCCAGACACAGTTGCACGGCAGCGACGACCGGATCAATGATGTGGGCCGGACTGGACGGCGAAATCTCAGATGCGATGGCCGTCATGCCACCGCAGCCCAGCACAATGCTTTGATGCGGGTCGGCTTCGAGTAACTGGTCAATTGTGTTCGTTATCCGTGGCAAGCTATGCCCGGCAGAGCTCAATTCAAGCACTGCCACACCCGATGGATGTACCCCGTTGCATCTGTCCCAAAGGCCCATATTTCGGATGTTCTCCGCGATCACGGGCACCGACACGACCAAGGTTGTGACGACACTGAACCGGCTGGCTGCAAGGCTTCCAGCTATACAGCCCGCTTCGCCAAGCCCGATGACGGGGACTGTGCCGCGTGCCCGCAACTCGCGTAGGCCCGTATCATCGAAACATCCGACAATAATCCCATCCGCACCTTGTGAGCGGGCCGTTTCGAAAAGACCAAACAAACCCGAAAGACAATCCTCGGCATCTTTGGGCCCTTGAATGGCGGCAGGTCCAAGACTGTTTGTAAGCCCTTCCACCTTTGCCAACCCACCCACCGACAATTGTGCTGAAGCGACCATCTCATCGGTCATGCTTTGTGTCGCGTTTGGGTTCAGGATGCTGATCCTGATCGGTTCCCGGCTCAATTGCCTGCCCCCATCCTGTCTTTGCGCGCAGCCTCGCGTTTCGCATGGACGCATCGCGCCCAGCGGTTTTCACCATCAGACCAGAGCGGAACAGGGCTGACCAAGCAGAGGTCTTCCGCGACGGCGCAGCGCGGCGCAAAGGCGCAGCCTTCGGGCAAGGCATTCAGCGGGGGCGGCGCTCCCGGAACCGCATCAAGTCGCGTGCCGGGCACCGCGCCAACAAGGTTGGCGGCCAGTAGACCCTTTGAATAGGGGTGGCGCGCGTCACGGATCACATCCTTTACCGAGCCTGTCTCAACGAAACTACCGGCGTACATAACAGCAAGACGGTCCGAAACCTCTACCGCGACGCCGATGTCATGCGTTACAAAGATCACGCCCATACCCATCTCTTGCTGCAATTCACGCAACAAAAGCAGGATCTGGATCTGAACCGTTGCATCAAGCGCGGTGGTCGGTTCATCAGCCAGCAACAATTTCGGCCGACATGCGAGCGCAAGGGCGATCATCGCGCGTTGTCGCATACCACCTGACATCTCGTGCGGGTAATTTTCCAGCCGCTGCTTGGCAGAAGGGATGCGCACCAGCTCCAGCATTTCGAGGGCTCGTGCCATGGCATCCTGTTTGGATGCGCCTTCGTGGCGGATGACGGATTCAGCAATCTGCTGTCCGATGGTGTAGACAGGATCGAGGGCCAGCGATGGGTCTTGAAAGATCATTGAAACGATGCCGCCGCGATGATCCGCGAGTCCCCGACCGGTCAAGCTCAGAACGTCTTGTCCGTCGATCTCGACCGTGCCGGTGATGGTTGCCTTTCGCTCTGGCAAAAGGCGAAGCAGTGTCTTGAGCGTGACGCTCTTGCCCGATCCGCTTTCTCCAAGGATGCCCAGCACCTCGCCCGGTGCCAGATCGAAACTAACAGAGTTCACGGCGTGAACCGGCGGTGTGCCCGCGAACCGAACCGAAAGGTCGCGGACACGGATCAGCGACATATCCGACTGTGAGAAACCCGATGTCATGCCACATGCTCCTTGACGCTGTTGAGGTGGCACGCGGCGACATGGCTTCTGCCGACCGTGTAGGAGGGCGGGATCTGGGTCGAACAGGGTCCAAAGGCGCGCGCGCAGCGCGTATGAAACCGGCACCCCGAAGGCGGGTCGATTGGGTTGGGCGGATCACCTGCAAGAGGGGCTTCCATCGTGCGCTGATCCGGATCGAGCGACGGCATCGCTGCCAAAAGCGCCTCCGTATAGGGGTGACAAGGTGCGCCATAGAGGCTTTCTGCCGGACCGATCTCGGCCACTTCGCCCAGATACATGACCATGACCCGGTCCGAGATATGGCGTACGACGTTCAAGTCGTGACTGATAAACACATAGGTCAGACCGCGTTCGCGCCGGAGGTCCATTAAAAGATTCAGGACCTGCGCTTCGACTGACTTGTCTAGCGCCGAGACCGCCTCGTCCAAGACGATGACCTGCGGATCGAATGCAAGTGCGCGTGCGATGTTCACTCGCTGGCGTTGCCCGCCAGACAATTCATGGGCATAGCGCCCACCAAAGCGGGCCGGGTCCAAACCAACACGATCCAACAGGTCTTGTGCCTTGCGGATCGCGTCAGATTGAGAGACGCCATGCACGGTCGGCCCAAAGGCCACAGCGTCAATCATTGTCATGCGCGGGTTGAGAGAGGCGAAACTGTCCTGAAACACCATCTGGACCTTGCTGCGAAATGCCTTGAGTGGCAGTTCCGGCCCCACCACTTTGCCTTCGTAGCGGACACTTCCCGAGTCAGGCTTGAGCAACTGCACCAAAAGCCGGGCAGTGGTGGATTTTCCGCAACCGCTTTCACCGACAACACCCAGCGTTTCCCCGGGAGCCAGTTCGAAACTCACGTCATCGACCGCACGCACCACCTTGCGTGCCGCGCCAAAGCCACCGGCATTGAAATGCTTGACGAGGCTGTGGGCGGACAGGATCGGCGTGCTCATTGCTTTACGTCCATGGCGGATCTCAGCCCGTCGCTGAGCATGTTGAACGAGATCGAGGTGAGAAAGATCATCACGCCCGGCAGTGCTGCCAGCCAGGGCTGGACATAGATCGCATTGCGCAATGTGTTGAGCATCAAACCCCACTCCGCGTTCGGCGGGCTGACGCCTAGGCCTAAAAAAGACAGACCAGCGGCGAGGATCATCGACACGGAAATGAGGCTGGTGGCATAGACGAAGATCGGCCCCAGCACATTGCCCAGAACATGTTGGCGCACGATTTGAAAACTGGATGCGCCACTGGCTTGTGCCGCCTCGATATATTCCAGCTTGCGGACCGAGGTCGTGACGCTTTCTGCCACGCGTGCAATCGGCGGGATGAACACAACAGTCAGCGAGAGCAACCCGTTCAAGATGCCCGCGCCCAGAGCACCCGAAATCGCGATTGCCAACAGAACAGATGGAAATGCATAGAGCACATCCAGTGTGCGCATCGTGATCGTGTTGACCCAACCTCCGAGATAGCCTGCGGCAATCCCGATGGCAGAGCCGATGGCAAATGCGATGAGTACGGGTACGACGCCCATAAAAAGAGACAGGCGCGCTCCATAGATCAGACGGCTAAGCATGTCGCGACCCAATTCATCGGCGCCTAGCGGGTAACCTTCGGTGCCGATGGGCGAGAGGCGCTTGATCATACTCCCGTCCAGTGGATCGGCCGGCGCGATCCAGGGTGCAAATATCGCCATAAGAACCAATCCCGCGGCGACCAGCCCTGCGCAAACCGCCACCTTGTCGCGCAAGAAGCGGGTCCAGACTGATCGCCAGTAGCCATGAGACCTCTCGATCTTGGCTAATTCTGTAATGTTTGCAGCGGTATCAGGCATTCTCAGCCCCTCTGCAAACGTGGATCAAGCGAGGTCTGCGCCACGTCTACCAACAGGTTGAGGATCACGAAGAACATCGCCAGCACGAGGATCGTGCCTTGCAAGAGCGGCAGATCACGTTGAAAGATGGCTTGCCCCAGAAGGAAACCCGTACCCGGCCATGAAAACACCGTCTCGATCAGGATCGACCCACCCAGCAGATAGCCCAGTTGCAGCCCCATCACCGCAAGGGCGGTGGGGGCCGCGTTCTTGATCACATGTGCCAGCACGCCGCGATCGAGAAGCCCCTTTGCACGCAAGCCCGAAACGAATTCCTGTTGAAGGATGTCCGCCACCAGCGCACGAACCGTTCGGGCGACGATACCCATCGGGATGACAGACATCGTGACGGCCGGAAGGATGAGGTATTGCATGTGCTCCCAATCCCAGACCCATTGGCTTGATCCGCCAGGACCTGCTCCCGTCGCGGGCAGCCAGCGCAGCTCGACCGAGAAAATAATGACCATCACCATCCCCAGCCAATAGTGCGGCACAGAGACACCGATCACTGAGATCGCCGTGGCCAGCTTGTCGATCCAACTGTCACGGAAATAACCCGCGACAAAGCCGAAGAGCCCGCCCAAAACAAAGCCAATGATGGTTGCGGTGATCGCAAGGATCAGGGTGTTGCCAACAGCGTTGAACACTTCGGACGCCACAGGCCGTCCGGTGGCGATCGAATTGCCAAGATCGCCTTGTAGAGCCAGCCCGAGCCACCGCAAAAACTGTTCGGGGTACGAGCGGTCGAAGCCGTAGATGGCCATCATCTGTTCCTGCAATTCGACCGAGGCATCCGGTGGGAGGATTGAGACCAGAGGATCGCCGGGCGAAATGTGGACGAGGGCAAAGCATACCAGCGAAACGCCCAGCATGATGGGTAAGGTATAAAGCACTCTGCGCAAGACGAAGGAAAGCATGAGTCTGATGGCCTGTGAGAAAAAGGGACCGTCCTGACACCAGGGCGATCCCGTGGGTGTTACGCGTTACTCGTCGATGGTCATTGGAGCGATGTCGATAAACCAGTTCTTGGGCTGCGTGACGTTGCCGACTTTGGCCGACATTGCGCGCGGACCCACGTCGTGAGCGATCCAGACGAACGGCGCTTCTTCGACGATGCGGGTGTGCAAGCGCGCGAGCGCCGCGTCACGATCCGCATCTGCAAACGATGTGCGCGCTTCGGCGATCAAAGCGTCGAATTCGTCGTTCCCGAACAGGCCCCAATTGTTGGACACAGGCGGAAAAGTTTCCGTCGACACAAAGCGTACCATGGCAAAGAACGGGTCCATCGTCGCGAAAGACACGTTGATCGCATTGGCACCGCGCGCGCTTTCGTCCGCCGCGCCCTTGCGCCAGTTGGTGAAGACGGTATTCCACTCGAGCACGTCCAGTTCGACGTCAAAGAAGCAATCCGCAAGCGACTGCTGCACATATTCGTTCATCGTGACCGGCTGCATCTGACCTGATCCAGAGGCAGAGGTCTGGACTTTCACCTGTATCGGGTTGTCGGCCGAGAAGCCCGCTTCGGTCATCAGGGCACGCGCCGCATCAGGATCGTAGCGGATATCGAATGACGGGTTGCCCCACCACGGGTGCCCCGGCTCAACCGATCCCTTCGGAATACCCATGTAACCGCCGAGCAGCACTTGGAGCTCCTCGCGGTTCACACACAGGTTGGCTGCGTGACGCACGCGCTTGTCGAGCCAGGGCGAACCTTCGTGGAAAGACAGCTGCCACGGCCAGACGTGCGGCTGAGGGTTGGCATAGATGACGTTTCCTTCGGCCTGAATGCGCGGGATTGCGTCGGGTGCAGGCGCTTCGATCCAGTCGACCTGACCGGACAGAAGGGCGGCAGTGCGCGCGTTTGCGTCCGGCAGCGGGACAAGAACAACCCGGTCGATGGTCGGCGTGCGGGCCGGATCCCAATAGTCTTCGTTCTTGACCATTTCGAAGCGTTCACGCGGCACAAACAGATCGCCTTCGAACGGGCCGGTGCCCGACGGATCAAACGCAAACGCTGTCCACGCCGCAGCCGCGCGTTCCTTGGGGTCTGTGATCGAGGCATCAACAGCATCGTAGAGCGACTGCCAATGCGTCGGCGAGGCCATGAAAAGCATGGTCATGTTCAGCGGCAGAAAACTGTCAGGCTGCGTCGTGGTCAGTTCAACAGTCAGATCGTCAATGGCGCGGGCAGAGGCCAATGTCGGCATACGCGATTTGGTGGCGCCCACTTGATCCGGGGCGAAGTGCGGCGCGTTTTCATCCAGTACCTTCTGTACGTTCCACACAACCGCATCGGCATTGAAAGGCGAGCCGTCATGGAAAGTAACACCTTCGCGCAGGGTGAATGTCCATTTGGTGGTGTCGTCTGGGTTCACTTGCCAAGACGTGGCCAGTCCCGGAACAATCCCGCTGGCTTCGGTTTCTGATGAGAGATCCCAATGGGTCAGCGCGTCATACATCGGGATGCCGGTAAAACGGTTCCCTTCAAAGCCTTGGTCGGGTTGACCCGATGTGCGCGGGATATCCGCTGCGGTCATACCAATTGTTAACGTTTTTTCTGCCCAGACGGGACCAGCAGCGAGCATTGCGGTCAGCAATGTGATCGCCGTGGATCGGTAAAGCGTTTTCTTAGCCATCTTCATCACTCCAGTTGCTTGTCGCGGGTCAGGCCTTTCCAGGCAGCGCAACCCTCGTCGTGACACTATGGTTTCGAAGATCTTCGTCGATATGTGTGCTCAATTATGTATACAATTAAAACACTCTATGTCGACAATCGCCAAAATTTTGATCTTTACTGGCTCATGGAGCCCGATTTGTTTGCATGACGGGCATAAGTCTCGTAGTACGAATGTTCATTCGGGACATAGGACCCCCGTTGTTCACAAGTCTCTCATAGGAATTGTACTCAATCGTCGAGCCGTCAAACATGAGTATCACGCACAAGAAAACAGAGTTCCCGCAGAGCACTAGAGCGGATGTACTGCAAAACCCGGTATTCGTCGGCATCGAACAGGCAATTCTCGAACAGCGCATACCTCCAGGCATGCGGCTTGCGGAGAACGACCTTGGAGACGTCTACGGCGTCTCGCGCACAATCGTCCGGGCGGGTCTTCAGGCCTTGTCACAGGCACATCTCGTAACACTGCGCCCCAACAGAGGTGCAAGCGTTGCAAATCCCAGCCCAAGGGAAGCCCGTGAAGTTTTCGAAGCGCGTGAATTGCTGGAACCGCGTTCGGCACGCGAAGCCGCGTTGAATGCCAAGCCCAAGGACATTGCAGACCTGCGCCTACACGCCCTCGCCGAGCACGAGGCCATGCAAGAGAATGCGTCCGGTCGGGCGTTGCGCTTGTCGGGCCTCTTCCACGTAAAGATTGCAGAGATTGCAAATCAAAAAACAATTGCTGAGTTTATTGAAAGCCTCGTCTCAAGGTCGTCTCTGATCATCGCCCTGTATTGGACCAAATCGAGCACACGCTGTGACGAAGGCTGTCACAACGCACTGATTGATGCCATTGAACGCCATGATGCCGATGAGGCGGAAGACTTGATGCGCAGTCACCTTGTAGACATTCACTCCGCGTTGAGTTTCGGCGTTGCGGACAAAGAGCACAAGACCCTGAAAGATATGCTGGGAATTGATTTAAGTAATTGATTTATATTGAAATTACTAACCGAAAAATGCTTTAGGATTCCAGCGCGATGTTTATTCCTATTTGGATGGCTCGCTTTCGTATCAGCGAGTGAATAGCGCCAGATGCATCAGAAAGATGGTCGCGAGAGCGAGCGAAGTCAGGTTAGAGTTCTATATGGCCGCCTGCGTCGCATGGCTTCTTCCATTTTTCGGAACGGATTCGCGCTTTGCGGGGTTGTGAGGGACCGCGCCACCGGGTTCCTTTTCTGACGTCAAGACAAGAGCCGCAGATGCCTGCTTTTTTAGACGATGCTCCAGTAATGCAGCGGCGCCGCGCATGTCCGCTTTCAGTCGTTTTTGCGTTCGACTTCAACCTGACGGCGTTTACGGACGAGTGGACAGGAAGGCGGGCGGTCTGCCTGTCTTCGCGCGTAAGTCAGCGAGAAGATTTGGCTACAATGATTAAATGGTGCCCCCACACGGACTCGAACCGCGGACCTACTGATTACAAATCAGTTGCTCTACCAGCTGAGCTATAGGGGCTCCGAGGCGCTGATTACTGGCAGTTGGAGCACGGTGCAAGAGGCAAATGGCGGATTTTTTAGCAGGGGCGGGATTGCCGTGTGATGATGGTTTTCAACAAAAATCGCGGCTCTATACTCCGGCGCATCGACAAGAACAAAAGAGCCAGATGCAGGTAGTCCTTCACACCGGTGTTCACGAAACGGACGGCGACCGTCTTCTCAAGACGTTGCTGCGCAACCGCGACGGGCTGCGTCCCAAGGGTGTGTCGGTGCCCGGGCCTGGGAAGTACCGCAAGCTGATCTCGGAGATGCTCAACGCGCTGAACGGTGCTGCGCCCGCGCCCGGCGCGCGCGACGTTCTGGTGGACAGCATTCTCGACGAGGATGCCGACCACGTGGACCGGTTGATCCTGTCGCACGAAAACCTGTTTTCCGTCCCCAAAATCGCATTTCAGGGCGGCGTGATCTACCGTAAAGCTGAACAGCGGCTGCAGGCGGTACGGGACGTTTTCGAGGGCGATGAGCTCGAGCTCTACATGGCCGTGCGCAATCCGGCGACGCTATTGCCCGCGCTGCTTGCCGCGACCCCGCACGATACGATGGATGCACTCCTGTTTGGGCTGGATCCGCTGCAGTTCCGCTGGACGGACCTTCTGTCACGGATCATCGAGGCGCTGCCGGGCGTGCCGATCACCGTGTGGTGCGACGAGGACAGCCCGCTCATCTGGGGAGAGCTGATCCGTGATCTGGCGGGAGTAGAGCCGACGTTTCCGACCATCGGGGCCTATTCCCGGCTGGCCGAGATCATGGACAAAGAGGGCATGACGCGTTTCCGCACCTATCTCGAAGAGCGGTCGGACCTGACGGAAATCCAAATCCGCCGGGCGATGGTGGCGTTTCTCGACAAATACGTGGACGAATCCAAAGTGGAGCACGAACTCGACATCCCTGGGTGGGACGACGCCTTTGTTCAGGAGATGTCGGAACGATACGAGGAAGACGTCTTTACCCTTGGCCGCTTGCCGGGTGTAACGATGATGACGCCTTGAGGTGTGTCGCTGTGACGTAAGGGTCCGAGGGTTGATAGTTCATCCATCAGCATCCGGCGCACGCGCTGATGCGTGGCTTTTAAGTCAACGCATACCCAAGGCTTCTTTGTACATGTCGAGCACGGCTTCTTCTTCGGCGATGTCGTCGGGTTCGCGTTTGCGCAGCGCGATGACTTTGCGCATGACCTTGGTGTCGTAGCCGCGGGCCTTGGCTTCGGCCATCACCTCTTTCTGCTGGTCGGCGATGTCTTTCTTTTCCGCTTCCAACCGTTCGAAGCGTTCGATGAATTGGCGCAGTTCGTCTGCGGTGACGCGGTAGTTGGCTTCGATTGCGCTGTCGTCCATCGGGGGCTCCTCACTGTGGTGCGGGTGTCGTAGCGGGGGCGGCGTGGGCCTTCAAGGGCTTGTCGCTCGGACAGTGATCAATTACGCCCGCCGGGAGCGCGGTTTTCAGGAGCACATGCCAATGGATATTCTGATCTGGTCAGGCGCGACGCTGTCTTTCCTGGGATTGTGCGGTCTGGTCTATTGCATCGTGCGCGTCGCGAAGGCCCGGAAGTCGGGTATGAGCGACGATGATCTGCGGGATGAAGTAAAACAGGTGATGCCAATCAATCTTGGCGCGCTCTTTGTCTCGGTCTTTGGGCTGATGCTTGTAATCCTTGGTATCTTCTTCAGCTAGGCCCTCAGAATCGCGGCTTTCTTGCGGTCTGCGTCAGAGCTGATCGAAGCTTTTGCCGTTCTTGATCAAGTCCTCGAACAGAGGATCGGGCGTCCAGAACGCGGTGTCCCTGTCGGCGATGGCAGTCATCTCGCGTGAGATGTGCAAGAGGCCTTCGGCGCTTGCCGCATGCAGAACACCGCCTTTCCAACGCGGGATCAGGCCGGTGAGGATCGACACGAGATCGGCATCGCTTGCTTGGGAGATCGCGTTCTCGCGCAGGGCGCGGGCGGCTTCATTGGCCATCGCTCCGATGAGCAGGGGGGCGATCCGGGTGGGCTGACCGTCCGGCTCGGGCGGGCGGGCCTTGTTCAAGAGCGCGATGACGGCATCATCGGGTTGCCTGCGTCCGCTTTCGTCATAGCGATAGGCGCCGTGGCCCTGACCGGGACCGTGCCGACCTGCTTCGACAAGCACATGGGCCCAGTTGGTGCACCCCTCGGCCCGGTCGTTGCGTGACACGGCCAAAAGCCCCGAAGCGTCGGCGAGTTCGTATGGGGGGGTCGCCATGCCCCACGCGCGCATAGCGTCGTCAATCTGATAAGGCGACCAGCCGAGATCGACGAGCCGGTCCGACGCCCGCCAGAGCGCTTCGGTCAGACGGTCGAACAGGCTCGGGCCGTCGGAGTGTTGAACGACTGCCAGGAGGTTCATGTCCTTGGCGAGACCCAGAGCCTTCTTGAGGTCATCGTCGGCGCCGTCTGGCCCTAGGATGATTTCTGCGAGACGCGTCGCCGTTGCGGCCGGGCCAAGGCGGAACGAAAGACGCGGTTCCCGCCCGGGGATGGCCTGCGCCACCAAAAGCCCTTGCGGCACCGCAACACCGCGCTGACCACGGGCGGCCCGAAGGGCGATATCCACATCGACAAGCATCTCGTGGGGTGGACCGTGCCGGAGCGCCGCTTGGCATTGCTTGAGTTTGCCGAGGCCCATGCGGCCCCTTTGCACTTTCTCCATGAGCCGTGCGTTGAGTTGCACGGTGCTTTCCCGCCGTTGCGCGTCGTTCTTGATGGCCCAGTTGACCTTCAGCCCCTGTTCAAGCGCGAGTTGGGCAAACTGGATGGCAAGCGTTCCGCCGCCCAATATCGCCACCCTGCCCATTTTTGGAATGTCCGAGCGGCGGATCGTGTTGCGCGCGGTTTGCTCGATATGAAATGCATGCGCCATGGCGCGGGCTTGCGGGGTTTCCAGACAGTCTTCATAGGCAGCGCCCTCGAAAGCGAGACCCGCGTCCATGGGCAGAACAAGTGCGGCTTCCAGCGCGGACAAGATGTGTCTCGGCGCGGTTTCGTGCGAGGTCGACAGGCGGTCGCGCGTTTGAGTGAGCGCGCTTTGATAGGCTTGGGGATTCGCAAATCCGGTACGGATGTTGGAGGTTTTGCGAGGGGGGACCGTGTGGGGTTGGGCTGTTTCGATGAAAGCTGAGATCGCCTGGAAGGTGTCGCCCTCGAAGACCTGATCCACCAACTGCACGAGCGGTTGTGTCGCAAGAGGTAGAAGATGGCCCTCGATGAGAAGCTCCACGCTTGGCGCGGCTCCGACAAGCCGGGGAAGACGTTGCGTCGCGCCGGCGTTCGGGATCAGACCCAGCCGAACCTGCGGGAAACCCATGCGGGCGTCCTTGTGTGCGAGCCGGTAATGGCAGGCGAGGGCAAGCTCTGCGCCTCCGCCGACGATCACGCCGCGCAGGACAGCGATCACTGGTTTGCCGAACCCTTCGATGCGGGTGCAGAGTGTTGCCAGACGGTTGTCCGTGTCGTCGCCATCGGCGAGCGGGTCGGTGAGGCCGGACGGGAATGCCCCACCTTTGCCAGACAAGACCACTGTGTTGACCGCCTCCTCGTCTTCCACGCGGGTCAAGGCCGCGTCGATTTGTTCGAGAACCGTTTTCGAAAGGCGCGCGGATGGTCCGGCATTGATCGCGACATGCGCGATGCCGCTCTCGACGACAATGTCGGCTTGCGTGCTCATCTTCTGCTCCGATGGCCTCTTGGCAGGTTATCTGCCCAAGCTTTTGCGCGCATTAGAGGTGAAATCGGGCGATCTGGCAAGAATCGCGGATCAGTCTTCCCGCGCGTGCATCATTCGCGCGACATCCAGCATGCGGGCTGAAAACCCCCATTCGTTGTCATACCAGCCAAAGATGCGGAGTTGGTCGCCGGTTGCCAGCGTCTCGTGCGGCGCGATGACAAGCGATTCTGTCCGGGCGCGCAGATCGACGGACACGCAGGGGTCTTCCACAACGCCGATAACGGCATTGGTCTCGGCGATCTCTCTCAGTGCGCCGGCCGGGTCGTCTGGCGGGTGGGTCAGTCGGACGACAAGGTCTACGGCAGAGACGCTGATAGCAGGAACGCGAACGGCAGCACCGGTGACGCGACCCGCCAGGTCAGGCAAAACCCGGTCGATCAGCTTTGCCGCGCTTGTCGTTGTCGGCACCATGCTGACCGCACCGGCACGGTTCCTGGCAAGGTCGGGACCGCGCGGGGCATCCACCATGGGCTGGCTGCCGGTGTAGCAATGGATCGTTGTCATGTGCCCCTGGATCATACCAAAGCGCGTGTCGAGGTCGCGCAGAAGCGGGGCTAGAGCATTGGTGGTGCAGGACGCGTTGGACACGATCCGCGCCGCGCCCATCCGGTCATCGTTTGCGCCAAGGACGATGGTTTCGTCGGCGACATTGGAGGGACCCGAGATCAGGACGGACCGCGCGCCTGCCCGAAGTGCCGCCGTCGCGGTGCCGCGGGATTTCAGCGCGCCAGTGCAATCCATGACAAGATCGACACCTTTGAGCGGCAAGTCCGGCAAGGCCACGCCAGTCAAAAGCGGGATATGCCGTCCACCAGCGTGCAGCGCGCCATCCGTGAATGTCGCGCCGCCGGGTAGCGAGCCGAAGACACTGTCGTATTTGAAAAGATAGGCACAGGTCTCGGGGCTTGCGATGTCATTGATCACAACGACCTCGATATCGTGATGCGCCGGATCAGTGAGGATCTGGCGCAGGATCACCCGACCGATGCGGCCGAAACCGTGAATGACAATCCGCATGCCGGTCCCCCAGAAACGCCCTCGTGCGTCGCGGGTTGCATTTCAATCTCGAATTTTTCAAATTGTAAAAATGTTTTTTGTATCGAGACAATCATGAACGCTGAAGCTCCTCCTGAACGCAGATCGCGCGGGCGGCCCCGGGCGTGGGGCGACACCACGGAACAGAACAAAATCAAATCCCTCGATCGCGCGCTGATGATCCTGGAACGGTTGGGAGAGCGCGGCGGCGCGACGCTGACCGATTTGGCGGAAGACCTGAAGCAGTCTCCTGCAACAGTCTACCGCGTGCTGTTCACATTCGAGGCGCGCGGGATCGTGGATTTCGACCCGTCGGCGCAGACATGGCATATCGGAGCCGGGGCGTTTCAGATCGGGTCACGGTTCCTTCGCCGCACGTCACTGGTGGAACGCGCGCGTCCGTTCCTGCGTGAGCTGATGCAGCGGACCGAGGAAACCGCCAATCTGGGTATGATGCGGGACGGTCAGGTGCTGTTCCTGAGCCAGGTGGAGACGCATCACAATATCCGCGCGTTTTTCCCTCCGGGCGCGATGTCGGATATGCATGCGTCCGGCATCGGCAAGGCGTTGCTGGCGCAACTGCCGGACAAGGACGTGGCGTCGATCATACGGGCGCGAAAGCTCAGCCGGTTTACGGACGAAACACTGGTCACGCCCGAGGCGTTGGCGGCAGATCTCGAACAGACGCGGCGCCGGGGATATGCCTTTGACAAGGAAGAGAAGAACCCGGGTATGCGGTGCATCGCGGCGCCCGTCTTCGACATGCACAGCGAACCCATTGCGGGGGTGTCGATTTCCGGCCCCTCGGCCCGAATTCCTGATGAACGGGTCGAGGAGCTTGCCCGCGCGGTGCAACACGCGGCCACGCAATTGACCGAAGCGTTGGGCGGCACGCCGCCCTAGGCGACGTTGCGCAGTTCGATTTTCGGTGTGACGCCCAAAGCGTGACACACGTCACGGGTCAGATCCGGGCGGTTCAGTGTGTAGAAATGCAAGCTGTCGACACCACCGTCGAGCAGGTCAGAGCACAGTTCGGCGCAAATGGCGGTGGCAAGCAGGTCTTCGCGGCCATCACGCTCGGCCTTTTCGAACGCATCGACGACCCAGGCAGGGATATGCGTGCCACAGCGTTTGGCAAACCGCACCGCGCCTTTCCAGTTCTCGATCGGCAGGATGCCGGGGGTGATCGGTTTGTCGATTCCGGCTTTCTCGCAGGCGTCGCGGAAGCGGAAAAACGTCTCGGCCTCAAAGAAGAACTGCGTCAGTGCCTCCGACGCGCCGGCGTCAAATTTGCGCTTAAGGTAGGCCACATCGGCGTCAGCGCTTTTGGCTTCGGGATGGATGTCGGGATAGGCGCCGACGCGGATGGTAAAGTGACCCGTGTCCGACAGCGCTTCGATCAGGTCAATGCTTGATGCAAATCCATCCGGATGGGGTGTGAAACCCTCGGTACCTTTGGGCGGATCACCGCGCAGCGCGACAATGTCCGTCACACCCGCCGTAGCGAAGTCTTGTGCGATCTTCAGTGTTTCCTCACGCGTTGCGTTCACACAGGTGAGATGCGCAGCGACGGGCAGGCCGCTCGACTTGTGCAGCGTCGCAACTGCCTCGCGCGTCAGGTCGCGAGTGGTGCCGCCCGCACCGTAGGTGACGGACACGAAACGTGGGCTGAGCGGGGCCAGCGCCTGTACGGTGTCCCATAGGCGGAACGAGCCTTCGAGCGACTGGGGCGGGAAGAATTCGAAGGAAACAGAAGGTGTGGTCATCGTGAATATCCCTTGGATTTGGCACCTTGTCGCATGGACCGCATTGTGAGACAAACTCATAAAACTCATCACCAACATGAGGTGAACAGATAATGCATATCGAGTTTCGGCACCTGCGCACCGTCAAGGCCATCCATGAATGCGGTGGTGTCGCGCGGGCCGCAGACCAGTTGAACATCACGCAATCTGCGCTGAGCCATCAGATCAAGGCGCTTGAAGATCAGGCGGGGGTCGAGCTTTTTGTGCGACGGTCAAAGCCGATGAAACTGTCGGCAGCGGGGATGCGGCTCTTGCGGCTCGCAGACCAGGTGCTGCCGCAGGTCGAAGCGCTGGTGGCAGAGTTCGATGGGTTACGTGACGGGTCGTCTGGCCGCATGCATATCGCCATCGAATGTCATGCCTGTTTTGAATGGCTGTTCCCGGTGTTGGAAGCGTTCCGCAAGACGTGGCCGGATGTGGATGTCGATATCCGCCCGGGTCTGGCGTTCGATGCTTTGCCCGCGCTGCAGAAGGAAGAGGTCGATCTTGTGGTGTCCTCCGATCCGGAAGACCTGCCTGGTGTGACCTTCACCGAGCTTTTTGATTACAACGCTGTCTTCGTTGCCGCGGCGGCGCACCCCTTGGCGCAGAAAGACTATGTCGAGGCAGAGGACTTTCGCGGGCAAACGCTCATCACCTACCCGGTGGAGCGGTCCCGTCTGGACGTGTTCAGCCAGCTATTGATGCCGGCAAAAGTCGAACCGGCGGCGGTGCGGCAGGTGGAATTGACGGCCGTCATCCTGCTGCTTGTGGCCTCCAACCGCGGCGTGTCTGTCTTGCCGGATTGGGTGGTGCGCGAGGTCAAGTACAGCTCGGATTACGTCACCCGCCCGCTCACACAGGATGGAATCACGCGGCGACTTTATGCGGCGACCCGGTCAACGGACACCGACAAACCCTTTGTCTCGGATTTGATCCGGCTCGCACGTCAGGAGGCGAACCGGCTGCAAAACGTGTGACTTACATGGGCTGAAGGTTGCTGGCCATCATCCGGCCATCGCGTCCTTCCGACATTTCGAAGCTCACCTTTTGGTTGTCTTGAAGACCCTCCATCCCGGATTGCTGGACGGCGGAAATATGCACAAACACATCCTTGCCGCCATCTTCGGGGGAAATGAAGCCGTAGCCTTTTGTGGAATTGAACCACTTCACGGTGCCGCTGGGCATGGGTCCGTGTCTCCTCTTCTCGTCACTTATGATCCCCTGAGGGATCGCTCTTCGCGTGGCGGAGATCGTTTCCGCGACGTTCCACCACATCTAAAAACATTGGCTTTCTCGGACGGAAGGCAAGGGCGCGGGTCGCTTTTTAGTTGTATGCAATGATATACCGTTTTGGACAGAAAAGGGGGTGGGTATGATCCTGTATGGATTGAAGAATTGCGATACGTGCCGCAAGGCTTTGAAGGCATTGCCCAAAGCAGAGTTGGTTGACGTCTCCGTCACTCCGGTGCCGGAGGACGTTTTGGATCAGGCATTAGGCCAGTTCGGCGAGAAATTGTTGAACACGCGGTCCACGACATGGCGGGGATTGAACGACAGCGAGCGCGCGCGAGCGCCGAAGGATCTGCTGATCGCGCATCCCAAGTTGATGAAAAGGCCGCTGATTCGGGATGCCGATACGCTCTATCTTGGCTGGGACAAACGCACTCAAGAGGCGATTGGCGTCTAGGCGCGCGTTTGCATCTGGTGCAGGGCGGCGTAGGTGCCCGGTTTGGCGAGGAGCGCATCATGCGTGCCGTGCTCGATCACTGTGCCTCCGTCCATGACAACAATCTGATGCGCGTCGCGGATCGTAGAGAGGCGATGCGCGATCACCAGCGTTGTGCGCCCTTTCGACAGTTCATCCAGCGCTTCCTGGACTTTGGCCTCTGATCCGGTGTCGAGCGCGGAGGTGGCCTCGTCCAGAAGCAAGATCGGACGGTTTCGCAGCAACGCGCGGGCAATGGCGACGCGTTGGCGCTGACCACCGGAGAGGGTCGATCCGCGCGGGCCTACTGGTGTGTCGAGGCCGTCCGACAGTTGTGGGAGGAAGTCCGCGACATGCGCGGCGTCGAGAGCGTTCTGCAGGTCTTTCTCAGATACGTCGCTTTGGCCCAGTAAAATGTTTTCCCTCACGGTGTCATCGAATAGTAGCGCTTCCTGAGAGACAACGGAAAACAAACCGCGCAAATCCCTGAGATCCATATCTGAAACGGCCGTTCCGCCAATAGTCACCGTGCCACTTGTTGGATCAACAAGTCGCGTCAGGACATTGAAAACCGTGGACTTACCCGCACCCGAGGGGCCAACCAATGCCGTTGTTTGCGCGGCCTCTGCCGTGAAGCTGCAATCGCGCAAAACAGCCGTATCACCATATCTGAGTGACACGTTCTGAAGCACAATCCCGGGTATGCCGTCCGGTGCCGGTTTCGGTTGAGCGGGGCTTCGCAGCGTCGGTTCGGTATCGAGGATCTGACGGATGCGTTCGATCCCGGCCGCTGCGACCTGCCAGACGCCCGCGACGTTGCCGAGACGTCGGAGAGGTTCGAAGGCCAGACCAATCGCGGTGAAGAACGCCATGAAGTCGCCGACCGTCTTCTCGCCCGACAGGATTTCCGACCCGCCGTAGTACAGCACGCCCATGAACCCGAGACCGGCCATGATGTCGATCATGCCGGGAATGGTGGCCTGTCCCAAGGCACTGCGCGTTTCGACCTTCACGCGTTCTTCTGTCAGGGTGCGATACCGCTCGGATTGGTACTTTTCGAGCGCGTTGAGTTTGACCGGCACGATGCCGTGGAAGGCCTCGTTCAGACGGACGGACAAGCCTGCTGCGACGTCCCGGGCACGGCGGGCTTTCTTGCGGACGTAGCGTTGCAGGATCATCGACGGCGCGACAAGGATCGGCGCGCCCACAAGCGCGACCAGTGTCCAGCGCCAGTCGACGGAGATGGCGACGGCAAAAAGTGAAATCAGCGCGATCACGTCACGCCCCGCGCCGGTGATGATGGTACGCCAGACCTTGCTGATCGCGTCCACATCGCCCTCGACACGCTGCATGAGGTACCCAGGCGAATGGGTTTGGTGGTAAGCCGGATCAAGCACCATGAGGTGCGCCAGCAAGTCTTGCCGGATATCAGCGACCGACAGTTGCGAAATGTGCGTCAACAGAACCTTTTGCACGATGCTGGCCATTGCGCGCACCAGAAAGATGCCAAAGAAGACAAGCCCGACCCAGACAATCGCGTCGGCCTCACCGCCGACGAAGATGCGGTCGAACATCGGCTTCATCATGTAGCTGAGCGCACCGAACATCGCCCCTTCGAGCGACATGAAGACCATCGCCACGGCCAGCAGCTTCCAGTGTTTCGACAGGTATCCACGCCACACCCAGAGCAGCAGGCCGCGCGGGTTGATGGCGGCATCGGTCATGATACCAGCGCCCCGGGAAGGCGCAGTTGATCGGCGGGGATCTTACCGTCCCACCCGGCCTGAATGCTCGTGGCGTCGTATTCGCTGCGGATCCAATCCTCGAAACCGATGGGCTGCTTGGCGTTGCGCGCCGCATAAACGTCAAGGATGTAGTCCTGCACGCCTGTGGCCGTGAAATCGAGGTGGATGTATTTGAGCGAGAGCTGCTTGCGCGCCACCTCGACCGGTTGGTTTTCAAAGATCATCAGGTACATCGCCGCCACGAACCCCGCACGGTCCGCGCCGGACTTGCAGTGAAAGACAAACGGCTTCTCTGCGTCGCGCAGCGTGTCGATGACGTGCACGATCCGATGGCGGCTGGCCGCGTTGCGCGCCCAGAGCTTGGCATTCATCAGCTTCAGACCAAGCGCATCGCAGGTCTCTTTTTCAAAGAGATAGTGGGCGTATTTGTCTTCACCGCGCAGGTTCACAACGGTCTTGATGCCCATGCGCGCGTATTTCTCGAACCGCGCATGCGTTGGCTGGTTCGACCGGTACACGCCCGGTGCGATCTGGAAGAAATTCGTCCAGAAGGTGCGCAGGAAGGCGTGATCGAAGATGTGGTAATGGAATGCGGACCAGCGGCGGGCGCGGGGGGTCGAGATGTCCTTGCCGAACGACCGGCGCAGCTTGCGCTCGGCGTGTTCGATCTTGCTCCAGAACTCTGCGAACATCACGTCCCCTTTACATCAGGCGCGGATGTAGAGGCTGGCGCGCGTCGTGGCAAGAAGCGCGCACCATTGACGGCGCGACGTAACGGCGTAGGTTTCGGCCAAGTTGCGAGTTTTGCAGCGCTTTTCCGACCCTGGAGGTTCTTTCGTGTCCCTTGCTTCTGGCCGCACCTACCTTGCTATTCCCGGCCCTTCCGTCGTGCCTGATGCCGTATTGCGCGCAATGCACCGCGCGTCCCCGAATATCTACGAGGGCGAGTTGATCGACATGATGCCCGCTTTGACCGCAGATCTGAAAAAGGTCGCGCGCACTGATGGGCATGTGGCGATTTACATTTCCAACGGGCATGGCACGTGGGAAGCGGCGCTCGCCAATACCGTGGCGCCGGGTGAGAAAGTGCTTCTTCTGTCGACCGGGTTCTTTGCAAAGGCGTGGGGCTGGGTGGTCGAGGCGCGCGGGATCGAGGTCGATGTGCTCGATTTTGGCAATGGCGGCACATTCGATCTGGCTTTGGTGGAAGATGCGCTACGGGCGGACGCGACGCATGAGTATAAAGCCGTTCTTGCCGTGCATGTGGACACTTCGAGTTCCAACCGAAACGCGTTCGCGCCGCTGCGGCAAATCCTTGATGACCTCGATCATCCGGCGCTCCTCATGGCCGATTGTATCGCCTCCATGGGCTGTGACCGGTTCGAGATGGACGCGTGGGGCGTCGACGTGGCGATCACCGGATCACAAAAGGGTCTGATGTGCCCGCCCGGCTGCGGGTTCGTCTTCTTCAACGACAAAGCCGCAGAGGCCCGATCGCGGCTGGACCGTGTCAGCGTCTACTGGGACTGGACGCAGCGCGCCAATCCAGAGGCGTTCTACCAGTATTTCAGCGGTACTGCTCCGACGCATCACCTCTATGGGCTGCGCGTTGCGTTGGATATGATCCACGAGGAAGGTTTGGAAGCGATCTGGGCGCGGCACGACACGCTGGCGCGCGCGATCTGGACGGCGTGCGAGCATTGGGGGCAGGACGGCCCGCTGAAGCTCAACATTCAGGACCCGAACTTGCGCAGCCGCGCGGTGACATCGCTTTCGATTGGTAAACCGGACGGAAGGCGCCTGCGCCAGTGGTGTGCGGATCAGGGCGGTGTGACGCTTGGGATCGGGTTGGGAATGTCGACGGAAGAGGACCCGATGAGCGAAGGGTTCTTCCGGTTCGGCCACATGGGGCACGTGAATGCGCATATGATCCTTGGGCTGCTGGGTGTCGTGGAAGCGGGGCTTGCAGCCATCGGTGTGCCGCACAGACCGGGTGGCGTGGCCGAGGCGGCAAAAGTGGTGTCAGGCGTCTGACGGCCACTGGATTTCTCTGCTGGCGCGATACTGCTCCACCCGCGTGATACCGTGGTTCAGCAGCCATCCGGTCAGGATCACGGCAAACAGGCCGAAATTCGCCCAGATCACACCGAAAATCCACAAAAGGTTCACAAAGATGAGGATCAGGTTCGCCGTGGTGTAATCCTCGACCCGTTTTGCGTGCTTCTGTTGCATCGCTGTCTCCGCGTAGAAATGGCTCTCTGTGCTGCGACAGAATAGCGCAGTCTGCGGCTCTGTCAGGCCCGAATGCATCAGAAATCCCAAAACTTTTCGTGAAGATGCGGTGCAGTGACTATTTCCGCGCCGCTGCGAGTGCCTTTGGCAGCGCTTTCTCAAAGATATCGAGGTCAACGGGTCGGCCCGCACTCACACGGATGGCGCGGTTTCCGGGGGCAACAAAAGGCATCCGTACGAAAACACCTTCGGCGATCAGACCATCAAGAACGCGCTTGGCAAACGCCCCGTCCTCCCCGCAATCAATGGCCACGAAGTTGGTCGCTGAGGGCAGGGGGGTTAGCCCGTTCGCGCGTGCGATCGCGCCGATCCGATTGCGGGCCTCGGCGACAAGCTCGACCACCTCTTCGAGCCACGCGTCATCTTCGAGCGCCGCCAGCGCGCCGGCTTGCGCGATGCGGGACATCCCGAAATGGTTGCGGACCTTGTCGAAGCTTTTGATCAGTTCCGGCGCGCCAATGCCGTAGCCGACGCGCGCACCGGCCATTCCGTGCGCCTTCGAGAAAGTGCGCAGGCGGATGACGCGGGGATCATCGGGGTCAATTTCGGGCGCGGTCCCGTGCGGGGCGAATTCGATATAGGCTTCGTCCAGGATCAGAAGCGTTCCATCGGGCAGGGCATCCAGCGCCTTTTCGATGACAGACCCGCTGTGCCAACTGCCCATGGGATTGTCCGGGTTGGCAAGATAGACCAGCTTCGCCTCGACTGACCGCGCCATTTCCATCAGGGCATCGACGTTTTCATGATCGTCCTTGTAGGGGACCTTGTGCAGCACACCACCAAAGCCCGCCACGTGGTAGTTGAATGTGGGATATGCGCCGTCGGACGTGACGACGGGATCGCCCGGCGCGACCAGCATGCGCACGAGATACCCGAGCAATCCGTCGATGCCTTCGCCGACGATGATGTGTGCATGGGTCGTGGAAAGCCGTGCGGAAAGGGCTGAAATCAGGTCATGGTTGGTGGGATCGGCGTATTGCCAGCACTCGGTCGTGGCATCCTGCATCGCCGCCACGGCGAAGGGCGACGGCCCAAAGACGCTTTCATTGGCCCCGAGCCGTGCGTCAAACGGCGCGCCGCGCTGGCGCTCCTGCACTTCGGGGCCGACGAACGGCACGGTCGAGGGCAGGGTTTCGACAAGTTTGGTGAAGCGCGGTCCGGTCATGCCCTGTCTATGCCGTCTGCGCGCGCGTCCGACAAGCGCCCAAGAATTTTCGTACGAAAATTCTTGGGCCCCGCCCATGCAACCTGCTGCTGACCGGTTAAGGCAATGTGCACATGGTGGGGTGCATCTCGTCGCAGGGGCCACGCATCCGTCTCTGCAAGCGATGTTGCCTCTAGTGTTCAAGCGTCAGCCAGTGCTTGACCCTCCCGAGACAAGCCGCCACTTATCCGAAAGAGCAGAAAAGAGACCGGTATGGCCCAAACCCCAGCCCCGTTTGCCCCGTTCGAGTGGATGATCGCGTGGCGCTACCTGCGCGCGCGGCGGGCCGAAGGCGGGGTCAGTGTCATGACGTGGATCAGCCTCATCGGGATCACACTCGCCGTCTTCGCCCTTATCGCCACATTGGCTGTGCGGTCCGGGTTTCGGGCGGAGTTCGTCGATACGATCCTGGGCGCGAATGCTCATGTGACCGTCTACTACAGTGCCGAGCAGGATGAATTTGGGCGTCTCACGCGTACCATCGCAGAGTATGACGCCATCTCAGAGGCAGTGGCCGCCGTACCGGGCGTCACACGTGCGGCGCCGCTTGTGAAGGGGCAGGTGATGGCCACGGCCAACGGGCGCAACGCGGGCGTCGAGGTGTTTGGCATCTCTCAGGACGATCTCGCCACGGTACCGCGCGTGGCCAATCCCGAAACTGCCCAAGGAGATCTGTCGCGGTTCAGCGAGGGCATCGCGCTTGGGTCTGGGGTCGCGCGCGAACTCGGGGTGGCTCTGGGCGACAAGGTGCGATTGATCTCGCCCGATGGCGTGCGCACGGCCTTCGGCACAAGCCCGCGCGTCAAGGCCTATGAGATTGTCTACGTGTTTACTGCCGGGCGGTATGACATCGACCGCACGCGGGTCTACATGCCGTTCGACGAGGCACAGCTCTACTTCAACCGGGAGGGCGTCGCGGACGAAATCGAGGTCATGGTGACCGAGCCTGAGCGTGTCGGAGAGATCACCCTGCCCATCGTCACAGCCGCCGGATCGCGCGCGCTGGTCTGGACGTGGCAGGATGCCAGCGGCGGGTTTCTTCGGGCGCTCGAGATCGAGGACAATGTGATGTTCATCATCCTTTCGATCCTCGTTTTGATCGCTGCGATGAATATCGTGTCGGGCCTCATCATGCTGGTGAAGAACAAGGGGCGCGACATCGGCATTTTGCGAACCGTGGGGCTGACCGAAGGCGCGGTGCTGAGGGTGTTCTTCATCTGCGGGGCGTTCACCGGGCTGATCGGTACAGCGGCAGGCGTCGTGTTCGGCTGTCTTTTCGCGCTCTATATCGATCCGATCTTTTCGTTTGTGAATTACGTCGCAGGCGGCGGGGTCTGGGACCCGGCCGTGCGCGGCATCTACGAGCTTCCGGCTCAGCTGCGACTGGGCGACGTGCTGAGCGCCGTGGCGCTGTCGTTGGGTCTGAGCTTCATCGTCACCTATTTCCCCGCTCGGCGGGCGGCACGGATGAACCCTGTTGAGGCGTTGCGCTATGAGTGATGTGGCGCTGAGGCTGAGCGGGATCACCAAGGCCTACAACCTCGGTACCCCCGGCGTGGTTGAAGTCCTGCGCGGCGTGGACCTCAACCTTGCTCCGGGAGAGATCGTGGCGCTTGTGGCACCCTCGGGCGCCGGGAAATCGACTCTGCTACACATCGCGGGTCTTCTGGACACGCCCGACGCAGGATCGGTGGAGATCTCGGGTGAGGCTGTCAGTGCGCAATCGGACCGTGTTCGGACCGCGGTCCGCCGTGACAGTGTGGGGTTCGTCTACCAGTTCCATCATTTGCTGCCCGAGTTCAGCGCTTTGGAAAACGTGGTGCTGCCGCAGCTGGCGGCTGGGAAAGCGCGCAGGGAGGCGGATGCGCAGGCACTTGCGCTTCTGGATGCCGTCGGGGTCGCGCACCGTGCGGGTCACCGTCCTGCAGAGCTCTCGGGAGGTGAACAGCAGCGCGTTGCACTCTGCCGTGCGCTGGCCAACGGGCCAGCCGTTCTACTGGCGGACGAACCGACGGGTAACCTCGATCCAGAAACGGCGGAGACCGTGTTCGCGTCGCTTCTACGTCTGGTCCGGGAGACCGGTCTTGCGGCCTTGATCGCGACGCACAATCTTGAGCTCGCGGGCCGTATGGACCGTCAGCTCCGTTTGGATCAGGGTGTCCTGACCGTCGCGTGACGGCAGCAAAGCCAACACGCCACGCATTTGAAGGGGAGGACGACAATGGCCGAGATCCGCATTTCCGAGATTGAAGATGTGACGCGCGCGGCTTTGCTGGCGCATGGCGCATCGCACATCGTTGCCGATACGATGGCTGACGCGGTGCGCTGGGCCGAAGCGCGCAGCAATCGGATTTGCGGTCTGTATTACCTGGAAAGCTATTGCCAGCAGTTGGGTTCAGGCCGGGTGAACGGGACAGTCACGCCCGAGGTCAACAAGGTCAGACCGGCCGTGATTGAGGTCGACGCAGGCTACGGCTTTGCACAGCCTGCGTTCCGCGATGCGCTTGGTAATGCGGTGCAAGGCGCGCAGTCTTGCGGTCTGGCCAGCCTTCTGGTCCGCCACGCACATACCTGCACTGCGCTGGGCTGGTTCACTGAAGCCATCGCGCGCAAAGGTTTGATTGGTCTTGGCGTCACCAACGCCTCCCCGATCGTTGCGCCGCCGGGGGGCAAGACACGGGTGCTTGGCACGAACCCGATGTCTTTCGCGGTCCCGGATGGGGCGGGCGGCGTTGCGATGATTTTTGACCAGTCGACGACCACCGTGGCACTTGGGCGGATCACCATGGCGAAGGCGGCGGGCGAACCGATCCCCGAGGGCTGGGCGGTAGATGCCGAAGGGCGTCCGACTACTGACCCCGACGCGGCTTTGACAGGGTCACTTTGCAGCGTGGGTGGCTACAAGGGCTGGGGGCTTGGTCTGATGGTGGAGGTCCTTGCGGCAGGGCTCGCCGGTGGGACGGCAAGCCGGGACGTCAAACCGCTCAAGGCGCCGGAGGGTGATCCGCACGACCTGGGGCACAGCTTTTTCCTGATCGATCCCGGTATCCGCCCCGACTTCCACGACATGGTATCTGGCTTGGCCGAGGCTGTCTCACAGGACGACGGCGCGCGCCTGCCGGGGCAGGGCAAGGAACTCTTGGACACTGTCGAGGTCCCGGATGCGTTGTGGCAGGCAACGCTCGCGCTGGCTGGACGGTGACACATGGTTCACGCGAACGTTTGATGCGTGCGAGGCGCGCGATTTGCTAGAACACCCTGCAATACATGCGAGGTATGTTCATGCGTTCCCTGTTGGCAGCTTTTCTGACCTGCGCTTTTTCCCTGCCGGTGTTGGCCGCGCCGGTCTCGTTCGACGGGTCGTGGAAAACGCAGAAGTTTTCGCTCTTTTCGTCGAACACATACGGGTTCAACGGCAATTCGGTTTCGGTGGCCTCTGACGGGTCTGTGTCGCTGGCGTATCGCCAGTTGGACACGTCGTTCTGGGATGCCACGTCGGCGCGGTGGTCGTGGCGGGTGGATGAAGGGGTTCCTGCAACTGACCTCCGCAACAAGGGCGGCGACGACCGCAACCTCGCGCTGTATTTCGTTTTCCTGCCCCAGTCAGAGGCCGAAAGCCTTCGCGGGGCCAGTGTGCGGCGCCTGTTGACGAACAACTCCGCCCGAGTGCTCGTCTATGTCTGGGGCGGCGCGCACAACCGGGGTGCTGTGCTGAGCAGCCCGTATCTGGGCAATCGCGGGAGGACGATTGTCCTGCGCGGGTCCGGCACCGGCAGTGAGAGCGAAAACGTGGATCTGGCACGGGATTACGCCAATGCATTCGGCGGCAGCGCTGCATTGGTTGGGATCGCACTGTCCGGCGACAGCGACGACACCAACAGCCGAATTCGTGCGTCGATCTCTGGCTTGCAGGTGAACTGAGCGCGCGGTGTCGACATCACGGTCAAGCGCGCTGGGTGATCCAGACGCCCAAGGCCATGACGGCAATGCCTGTGGCGCGGGTCAGGCTCAGCGGACTGATCCGTGCACCGAAAAGGCCGAAATGATCGATCAACGCGGCTGAGATCAACTGACCGAGAAGCACAAAGAACACCGCATTGCCGACGCCGAAATGCGGTGCGACATATGTGATGGAGAGCACGTAGAACGCCACCAGCAGTCCCGCCAGCATCAGGTGTTTTGGCGCCAGCGGCACGCCTGCCAAGGCGCGTGGTCCGGTAATCAGGGTCACGAGGGTCGTGGCTGATAAAGCGACGCAGAATAGGATCATGGCAGCCGCCGCCGGTGACCCAAGCCGGACGCCCAAAGCGGCGTTCAGCGCGGCCAGCAGGGGAATGCCGATGCCTGCGGCAAGCATGGTGATCGCGTAAACTGGCATGGTCGATGTCCCTGTATTCTACCTCCCGGCAACAATGCGCGCATGGGACGGGCTTGTCATCCGTGAACCGTACCGCGGTGGCATCCGCTGCGGTTGCGCGTTGCGGAAAAGACAGGCACTCTGCGCGCATCGAGCAAGGAGGCCAAAATGCCCGCATTCCGTTTCAGCCTTGGTCTGGCCGCCGTCGCCGTTTCATTTGTCGGGGCCTGCGCCTCTGAGGACATGCCGGAGGCCAGCGACGGGCAAGCGCTTTACATGACCTACTGCGCAGTCTGTCACGCGGCCGATGGCACGGGCAATGGTCCGATGGCAGCCGAAATGGACCCCGAACCAGCCGATCTGACGCTCATCGCGGCGCGCAACGGCGGCGACTTTCCGGTCGCGCAGATCCTGTCGAAAATTGATGGATACGCGCAGGGTGGCACAACCGGACCCAGCATGCCGATGTTCGGCGATCTGTTCCGGGGGGATCTTGTCCCGCTTGATACCGGGGACGGCGTGATGACGCCGACGCCGCGCAAACTGGTGGCGCTCCTGGAGTATATCGAGAGCATTCAGGTCGCGGAGTAGATGTTGAGGGGCTCCGCCCCCGCGCCGTTGGCGCTCCCCCGGGATATTTGAGAACCGGAGAAGATCAGGGCGCGTCCGATGCGTCGAACGGGTCGCGCTGGTGCTCGGTGCGGTAGCGCCTTGGCGTGGTTTGGTAGGCGCGTTCGAACAGACGGTAGAAATAGCTGGTGTTCTGAAATCCGCAGGTGGCGGCAATGGCCTCGATGGAACTGTCCTCGGTGCGCAAAAGCTGGGCTGCATGGTCGATGCGGATTCGGTTGATGTAGTCGGTGGGTGTCACCCCCAGCACGTCTTTGCAGGTACGGCAGACATGTTCGTGACTGCGCCCCGCCGCGGCGATGAACCCGGCCGCGCCGTCGCGGAAGACCTCGGGATGTTGCGCGGCATTGCAGGCTGCCGAAAACCAGCGCGGCGCGGTGCGCACCGCACGGGTTTCGGGCACGGCAACGCGGTTTGTCAGGGTGAGCAGGAACTCCTCGATCCTGGCAAGACTGCGGTCTGCGGTCTGCAATTGGCTCGCGACATTGAGGGCGCGCTTAAAGCGGGTGGGGCCGAGCGTGTGCAATTCCGGGATGTCGGATTTTGACGCGAAGAATCGGCCGGCGAGCGTATCGCTATAGCGCTTGATCAGGTGATCGGCGCTTTCGGTGCGGAACATGATGTTGATGATCTCGCACCCCTGCAGGCGGTCAGCGCGGAAGGCGTGCGTGTCGGCGGGGCGCATGAAGACAAGCTGGCCCGGCTCTAGCATTTGCGTCACACCGTTGATCCAGTGCGCGGTGCGGCCGTCGACGATCAGGAAGACCTCGTAGAAATCATGGTCATGCGCCTTTTGCGGAAAGCGCCGGGCGAGGTTCTTGCGCGCGTAGTGAAACGCCTCGCTGGCCGCGATGTAGCTGTCGAGGTGGAAGGTTTCGGACTGCATCGCGCGGGGCTTGGCCAATTCTCGCAAAGGATTGCGGCGCAGCTGAGCGCAAATATCAAAATTGTACAAGAAAATATCAATGCCAAGCGCTGCATACGCGTGCAGCGGCGCCTAGCGTTTGAAACAGGGAGGACGACCATCATGCTTGATTCGGATGTGGACCTGCGGTTCCAGCCGGTCGACACCGCGCAGCCCAAACGGCTGAGCGCAGAGCAGATCGCGCAGTATAATGCGCTGGGGTTCGTGCAACCCTTTGACGCGTTTTCCGAAACCGAGATGGTCGACATTCGATCCTATATCGACGGGTTGATGGCCGATATGGGGCCGGACGGCGCGTACGGGATCAACTGCTATCAGGCCCGGCTGTCGGGATTATACGACATCGCCACCGATGCGCGCATTCTGGACCATGTCGAAGATCTGGTCGGGCCGAACATCCTGTGCTGGGCATCGGCCATCCTGTCGAAAGCGCCGCATGATCCGAAAGCTGTGCCCTGGCATCAGGATGCCGGGTTCTGGTCGCTGTCGCCGGCGCGCACGGTGACGGTGTGGCTGGCGATTGACGATGCCGATGGGGCCAATTCTGCGATGCGGTTCATTCCCGGGACGCATGACAAGGGTGCGCTGGCAATGCAGGCAACGGGGGACGGAAACGTCTTTCACAAGGAAACTGCCAGAGCCGAGGAGATGGGAGAGCCGTTCACCAACGTCCTGAAAGCCGGGCAGTTTTCGATGCATGCGGACATGCTGGTGCACGGGTCGTTGCCGAATAGAAGCGATCGCCGCAGATGTGGCCTGACCCTGCGCTACTGCCCGCCAGAGGTCGAGATCACCGATCCGGTCTGGGCCCGCGGCGTCGAAGCGATCCTGTGCCGGGGATCTGCGGGCGCGTGGACGACGCATCCGCGACCCGACAATGACGACATCACCAAGACCCGCAGCCCGCATGTGGTGGGGAACAACTGATGCGGATCACGTGGTACGGGCACGCGGCGTTTGGTCTGGATCCGGAAAGCGGGCCTCGCATCATCACTGATCCCTACACTCCCGAAGGTGTCGGTTATGCGCCGATCACCGATCCGGCGGATATGGTGATCATCTCATCTGACGACGACTCGGCACATTGCCGGGCAGACCTGATTTCGGGCAATCCTACGGTTGTGAATGCGCTCACGGTGGCCCAGAGTGGCGGGTCGCAGACAGCGCATGGTGTCGAGATCACCGCTATCGAGGCGGCGGAATGGGATCACCATCCGGAACACGAAGTGCCGGGTCAGAACGGGATGTACCGGTTCACGCTCGACGGCATCAAATTTGCGCATATGGGGGATGTGGGTAACCCATTGACCGAGGCGCAGCAGGCCTTCTTCGAAGACGTGGATGTGCTGTTCGCGCTGGCGGGCGGGTATCTGACAATCGAACTGCCTGATCTCATGGAGATGGTCCATCGCGTGAAGCCTAAGCTGGTGATCCCGATGCATTTCCGGACACTGACCTACCGACCCCGCAATACGATGTGGATCGAGAGTTTCCTGAGCCATTTCAAAGACGAAGACATCGATTTTTCATTTGGTCCCACTGCGGAGATCACACAAGATACCCTTCCCGGGCGCACCCGCGTTCTGGTGATGGATTACGTCCGGTAGCGGGCGAGCCAGCGGCGTCTGACCGCGTCATTACGGGGCAACGACCCCACAACACGGAGGAAGATCATGAGAACACCCATTTTGCGCGCTGCCGCGTCGGTTATCGCCTTTGCCGCCGCCAGTGGCATGGCCTTGGCGCAGGACGTGGCGCGCGAGGACACGGTCATTTTTGACCTCGACCGCACCATTCAAGACCCTGAGAATTTCAACTGGTTCACCGACAATTCCGGCGTGAAGCGCATCTCTGGCGCGCACCAGACCATGTGGGAGCCGCTCTTTATCCTGAACTACGGCACGGGTGAGCTTGAGCCTTGGCTCGCGACCGGCGCCGAAAGCAACGATGAGTTCACCGAATGGACACTCACGCTGCGCGAGGGTGTGACCTGGTCGGATGGCGAGGCATTCAATGCCGATGACGTGGTTTACACGGTAGGCGTTGCGCTTGAAAATGACGAGCTTTCGGCACGCGAAGCGGCGGCGTTGCGCGGGCAGGTGGCCAGCGTGGAGAAGGTGGACGATCTGACGGTCCGGTTCACCCTGAACGCACCCAACCCCCGCTTCGTCGTCGAGAATTTCGGTGTACGGATTGCCAACAGCTTCCTCATCATGCCGGAACATGTCTGGGCGGGCGAAGACCCGGCGACGTTTACCTTCTTCCCACCGATTGGTACGGGGCCCTACGAATACAGTTCGGGCGCGACGAACCGGATGATCTGGGACAAGCGCGACAGCTGGTGGGGGGCCGACACCGGCTTCATGGACATGCCGGAGCCCGCTCGGGTGATCTTCCTGGAATCCGGAGGTGAGGAAAGCCGGGCGCAGCTCATGGTGTCGAACCAGCTCGATGCGGCGCAGAACGTGACCATCGGCACGTTTGAGGCCATTCAAGCGCAAAACCCGAATGTGATCGCGTGGTACGACGATTATCCGTTTGCGGCGGCTGATCCCTGCGCGCGCCAGTTGGAGATCAACACAACTATCGCACCTTGGGACAACGCGAACATGCGCAAGGCCGTGGCCCACATCATCGACCGGTCGCAGATCGTGAACATCGCGTATGAAGGCACAACCGAGGCCAGCCAGACGATGTTTGCGCAGTATGGCTCGATGGATCCGTTCATCAACGCAGTGGTGGATGCAGGCTATGGCCTGCCTGCTCGTTCAGATGTCGAGGCCGGGCAGGCGCTTATCGAGGCCGAAGGCTGGACGCGGGATGGGGATTATTACACCAAGGATGGTGAGACCCTGTCGGTAAACATCCATGTCAACTCGGCGTCGACAGAATACACGCGCACCATCGATGTCATCGTAGAGCAGCTTCAGCGTGCCGGGATCGACGCCCGCGCGGTGCCGGTGGAGAACGGTGTGTTCTGGGGCGAGGTGCTGCCTTTTGGCGCCTACGAGATGTCCTATAGCTGGCTGAGCTGTGGATCGGTGAACGAGCCCTGGGCTTCGATGGGCCGTTACACGGTGAAGGATGTGGTGCCGGTCGGCGAACGCAGCCCGGGCTTCAACAACACCGCGCGCTGGGACGGCGCAGCGGCAGAGGCGTACTCCGCCATCGTGGACGAGATCTCGGGCCGCGCGCTTGGCGATGAGGCGGTACCGGGTCTGGTGGCAGAGGCGTACCAGCACCTTGATGCCGAGATGCCCTTCATCCCTCTGGTGCAGGCGGCCAAGCTCTTGCCGATGAACACGACATACTGGACCGGTTGGCCAACGGCGGACAACTACTACAACTCACCGTTCTTCTGGTGGGGGCACACGCATCAGATCATTCACAACCTTGAAAAGGCTCAGTGAATTCGGTGATCGCTGCGCGCATGCGTGCGCAGGTTAATACGTGTCGGACGCGCGGGTGTCGTGCGTCCGACCTATACGCCCGGAGGTCTTGCCCATGGGACGCATCCCTCGCGACTATCTGATCAATCGCGTCGTCACGTTGGTTCTGACGATCCTGATCGCCGCAACGATCATCTGGATCATCCCGCGCCTGTCGCCAATCGATCCGGCCGAGATCGCGCTGGGCCGGATGGCCGCCGGTGCTGGGGCCGTTGCCAATTCCGAGGAAATCCTCGCGCAGCTTCGAACGCAGATGGGCATCGATCAGCCTTTGATCGTGCAGTACGTCAAGTACCTGGCTGGAGCTCTGGTCTTTGATTTCGGTCTTTCGACGGCGGCGTTCCCAACGCCCGTTTCCACGCTGATCCTGAATGCCTTGCCCTGGACACTTGGCCTGATGATCCTGTCTTTGATCATCACGTTTTTCATCGGCAATCTGCTGGGCGCGCTGATGGTGTGGGAACGATCCCCGAAACTGGTGAAGGTCGCCATTCCCGCAGCAATGGTGTTCACCTCGATTCCGCCGATCCTGTCGGGGCTGTTGCTGATGTGGATCTTCGCGGCCAAGCTTCAGTGGTTTCCGCTGACCGGGGCCTATTCGATCTTTGTGGAGCCGGGGTGGAACTGGGCGTTCATCCAATCGGTGATCCACCATGGGTTTCTACCCGCGCTGTCCATCGTCATCGTGACTTTCGGCTTCTGGGCGCTGGGCATGCGTGGGCTGATGATCACGGTGCAGGGCGAGGATTACGTGAAACTGGCCGAGGCCAAGGGGCTGCGCCCGCGCTACATCCTATACCGCTACATGATCCGTAACGCGATCCTGCCGCAGATCACGGCGTTTGCATTGAAAGTCGGATTGCTGATCGCGGGGCAGGTGCTGGTGGAACGCATCTTTGCCTATAACGGGATGGGTAAGCTGCTTTACGACGCGATCCTCAACCAGGATTTCCCGGTCATTCAGGGCGTCAGCTACGTGATCATTCTGATGACCGCGCTGAGCGTGTTCCTTGTGGATCTGCTCTACCCGTTCATCGACCCCCGCATCCGGCACGAGGCGCATTGAGATGACCAGTCAAGACCATGTGCCGATGACCCGCGCCGAAAAGCGGCAGGCGAAGCGGATCAGACGGTTCGACAATCCGTGGATGAATCCGAAGCTTCTTTGGGGCGTCGGACTGCTTTTGGGAATCATCGCGCTGGGCCTGATCGGGCGGGTTCTGTGGGATCCGGAGCTGGTCTTCACCGGCTCGGCACCGCTGAAACTGCCACCCGTTGGCTTTGAGAACCTGCGACGGCAGGAGGGGATATGGGACTATCCGCTCGGCACCGACGGAGGAGGGCGCGACTTGCTGGCGCTCATCATCATCGGCGCACCGAATACGCTTTTCGTTGGGTTGCTGGCCTCGCTGATCGGGATGTCGATCGGGATCTTCCTGGGGTTCTCGGCGGGGTTCCTCGGTGGACGGACGGACGATACGATCCGGGTGCTGGCGGATGTCATGATCACGATCCCACCGCTTCTGATACTCGTGGTGTTCCAGTCTGCCTTCGGGGACGTGACCCTGACCATGATGGCGCTCTTGATCGCCGGGTTTGTCTGGCAGTCGCCGACGCGGCTCATCCGTGCGCAGGTTCTGTCGATGAAGCAGTCCGGCTATGTGCAGATGGCGCAGCTCTCGGGGGCTTCGACCGGCCACATCATGTTCCGCGAGATGCTGCCGAACCTCGTGCCGTATCTTTTCGGGTCGTTCATCGCGTCGGTGACGACCTCCATCGTCACTGCAGTTGGATTGGAGGTTCTGGGCCTTGGTCCGCAGCGTATTCCGACGTTGGGACGCACGATTTACGAAGCGATCAACGCGGGCGCGCTGATCCAGAACTTGTGGTGGTGGTGGGGAATCCCGACGCTGTTGCTGGCGGTGATGTTCATCGGATTGCTCTTGATTAACCTTGGTTTGGACGAGGTTTCCAATCCGCGGCTGAGGAAGTTGTCATGACTTGCGCGTTGCACCCGGTGGTCCGCAGAGCTGGGATGCGCCTTCGCGACAGGACTGGAGGTCGGACATGACGGACAAACCCGTTCTCACGCTCAGGGACCTGTCGATCGAATTCCCGACGCCGAAAGGTCTCGTGAAGGCCGTCAAACATCTGGATCTGACCATCCAGAAAGGTCGCCGCGTCGGGTTCATCGGGGAAAGCGGGTCCGGCAAAACCACCACGGCGCTAGCAATCATGCAGATGCTGGCGGAGCCGGGTCGCGTGTCCTCCGGAACGATTGATCTGGCGGGGATCGACGTGCTGGCACTGTCGGAAGAGGAGATGCGTCAGACCCGGCTTAGCCGCATCGCCTACATCCCGCAGGGTGCGATGAACTCGCTCAACCCGGTGATGCGGATCGAACCACAGTTGTGGGATGGCATCATTGCCCATGAGGGTCATGTCGTAGAGGCTGAATTGAAGCGCCGGTCCGACGAGGCACTGGCCTCGGTTGGCTTGCCGCACCACACGGCGCAGCTGTATCCGCACGAACTGTCCGGAGGCATGAAGCAGCGTGTCTGCATCGCGATGGGGATCATTCTGAACCCGGACCTGATCATCGCCGACGAACCGACCAGCGCGCTCGACGTGGTCACTCAGCGGCAGGTGATGCAGACCCTCAAGGATATTCAGGCGAAGATCGGATCGGGTTTGATCCTGATCGGTCACGACATGGGGCTGATGGCGCAATCGGTCGATGAGCTTGCCGTGCTCAAGGACGGGGAACTGGTCGAACACGGCACGGTTCAGCAAATCCTCGAAGCTCCGGAACATCCCTACACACAGGACCTCATTTCGTCGGTTCCTCTGGTTGGTGGAGAGAGTTTCCTCAACCCCGAACGCCAGGCAGACGCCCCGAAACGTGACAGCACCGAGCCGCTCTTGCGCTTCGACACCGTGCGCAAGGACTACGGCGATGTGACAGCGTTGCATCCGCTGTCCTTCACCCTACAGGGCGACACGCCGCAGATCATCTCCATCGTCGGGCAATCGGGGTCAGGCAAATCGACGATGGGGTCGATCATGCTGGGCTTCAACGAGCCCTCACAAGGGAAAGTCCTTTACGAAGGGCAGGACGTCTACAACATGTCGGCGGCCCAAAGCCTTGCATTCCGCAAGAATGTGCAGGCGGTGTTTCAGGACCCCTATGCCTGCTTCAACCCGTTCTACCGGGTCAATCATGCGCTGAAATTTCCTTTCAAGCGGTTCGGCCTCGCAAAGTCCGAAGCGCATACACAGCAAGCCATGGAAGAGGCCTGTGCCGCTGTGGGTCTTGATCCCGATCTGGTGCTGTCCCGCTACCCGCACCAGCTGTCGGGTGGGCAGCGGCAACGTCTGATCGTGGCGCGGGCCTTGATGTTGTCGCCCAAGCTGCTGATCGCGGATGAGCCTGTGTCGATGGTGGACGCCAGTCTGCGCGCGTCGATCCTGTCGAACATCTACGATCTGAAGGACAAGTACGGGATCTCGATCCT
The DNA here is from genome assembly GCF_900129875.1 of Marivita hallyeonensis. Lineage (GTDB taxonomy): Bacteria > Pseudomonadota > Alphaproteobacteria > Rhodobacterales > Rhodobacteraceae > Marivita > Marivita hallyeonensis. Next base: position 879,060 of record NZ_FQXC01000001.1, read on the forward strand.
CTACATCACCCACGATCTGGCAACGGCGTATCACGTGAGCGATTTCGTCATGGTCCTTTACAAGGGCCACGTGGTCGAAGCAGGACCGCCGAAAGAGGTCATCGGTGATCCGCAGCACCCCTATACACAGCTTTTGATCGACTCCATCCCGTGGCCGGATTTGCACCGGTCCTGGGGCCATACCGGGGGCGAATGGGACCCGGAGGCGAAGGAGGCCGCTGCACGTCGCGCCGACATGGTGTTTCGCGGTGCGGTCCCGGGGTTCGATCTGGTCGCCGGGTGACGCCTTTGATTGCGACCCACCATCAATGGCGGCTGACCAAGGATAAAATCGGCGCGCGGCTCAAACTGATTGAACCGATGGTCCATCGGCGCAAGCTGCCTTTGCCGCCGTTTCAGGTTGTCCCATTGCCCGGCCCACGCGTCGATGCGCTCCGCGTGCATGATCCAGACGGCGCGTACGAGGTTCCGCATGACAGCTATTGGGGCCATGCGGATATGAACTTTGTCATGCACAGCCACTTCACCGTGCCGGCGGATTGGGATGCCTCCCAGATCGCGTTGCACCTTCCTTTGGGTGTGCTGGGCGACATCTTTAATCACCCGGAATCTCTTGTGCACATCGACCACGCGCCGATTGCGTCGGCCGACCGGTACCACCACACCATTCCGCTGTACCCCAAGGTCGCGGACGGCAAAGAACACCTGATCTCGTTGCATGGCTGGACCGGTCTTGCGGGTTGGCCGCCCGATCCGGATGCCAAAGCCAAGCTTTACATGGGCCGGCCCGCCTTGGTGGAGCGCTGTCCGCACACGGTGGCATTTCTGCGACTGGCGCGGGCAGCGTTCGACACGCTGGGTCATCTGGGCCTGCACACCGCCGAGGCGCCGGGTCTTCTCGACGCGCTCGATACGGCGTTTCAGGCTTTGGATACGCGCGATCCGATGGGAGAGGCCTTCTACGCCTCGATGCCGGAAGCCTTACGCCTTTTGCGCGAAGGGATCGAGGATGCGGGCGCGCCTATGGATGTCACTCTGCACGGCATCGGTCATGCGCATATGGATATCGCGTATCTTTGGACGGTCGATCAAATCCGCCTGAAGAACGCGCGGACCTACTCCAACGTGCTGCGCCTGATGGACCGGGATCCGGAATTCCTGTTCAGCCATTCGCAGCCTGCGCTGTATGAGATGACGGCGCGTGACTACCCCGCTCTATTCGAGCGGATCAAGACGCGGGTTGCCGAGGGTCGCTGGGAAGTGATGGGCGGGATGTGGGTGGAGCCGGACCTCAACATCTCAGGCGGCGAAGCGCTGGTACGCCAGTTGCAGTTGGGCCGCACCTACTTTCAGAAGACCTTCGGCGATGTTGAAACGCCGGTGCTCTGGCTGCCGGATACGTTCGGGTTTCCCGGACAAATCCCCCAATTGATGCGGCAGGCGGGACTGGACTGGTTTGTCACCAACAAGCTGAACTGGAACCAGATCAATCGCGTTCCCTGGTCGAGCCATGTCTGGGAAGGGATCGACGGAAGCCGGGTCATGGCGCACATCCTGACCACCCCGCGCGAAGTGCAATACCTGCCGTTCCCGACCAACTACAAAAGCGATCTGAGCGCTGCCGAGGTGATGGGTACTGTCACCCACGCAACTGGCGATCACCGCGATGACCTGCCGATCTGTTACGGTTACGGCGATGGCGGCGGCGGGCCGACGGAGGACCTGCTGGCGAAAGCACACGCCTATGCCGCCATGCCGGGAATGCCGCGCTTGAAGATGAGCACCGTTCGCGCGTCGATGGAGGCGATAGCAGCCAAGAAGGACAATCTCCCTGTCTGGACAGGTGAGCATTACATGGAAGGCCACCGCGGCGTCTTTACCTCTCAGGCCTGGATCAAGCGAGCCAACCGCAAGGCCGAGGCTGCCTTGCACGAGGCCGAAGCTTTGGCGGTGATGGCTGGAACAGCCCCGAATCTGACCCATGCCTGGAAACTGCTCTGTCTCAACCAATTCCATGACATCGTCACCGGCACCTCGATCGGCGCGGTGTACGAGGACTCCAAACGGGATTTCCACGCCATTTTCAGCGCCGCAGAAGACGCGGCACAGGTGGCGGCCAAAGCTTTGTCCGGGCCGGAACCCGTTGTCCTGAACACCAGCCCCACCACCGGTTTACGGGTCGTGGAAAGCGATGACGTGTCCGACGCACCCGGGCAGGTGACGGAAACGGGCATGCTGCACTGGATGCCGGACTTGCCTGCCTATTCCGCGACGCCGCTGTCTGCCGCGACACTGCCCGACCACCCAGCCCGCGCGCATCAACGCGATGGGTATGTCGTGCTGGAGAACGAGGCCCTTCGGCTCGAAATCCTGCCCAACGGGCAGATCGCCAGCATCATCGATCGCGCCACAGGACGCGAGGTGCTCGCGCAGGGCAAGCTCGGCAATCAGCTTCAGGTGTTCGAGGATCGTCCCATCTGCTGGGACGCCTGGGATATCGATCCGCATATCGAGGACCGGCAGGATCTGATCGACAGCTCAACCGAAATCGACATTGTCGAACCGGGTCCGATCCGCGTGGCCGTGCGCGTGACGCACCGCTGGCGCCAGAGCACGGTGAGCCAGACCATCCGCCTCACAGCCGGGTCGCGGCGGATCGACTTTGACACGGTGGCGGACTGGCACGAAACACACACATTGCTGAAAGCGGCTTTCCCTGTTGCGATTGCCGCGCCGAAAGCGCTGTTCGATATCCAGTGGGGCGTAATCGAACGCGCGACCTCGCGCGACACGGCCTTCGATGCGGCTCGCTTCGAGGTGCCAGCCCAGAAATGGGCCCAGGTGAGCGATGGTTCACGCGCGGTGGCCCTGCTGAATGACTGCAAATACGGCTACGACATCCACCGCAACATGGTCCGGCTGACGCTCATCAAATGCGCGACTTCGCCGGATCCCAAGGCGGATCAGGGCGAACACCGCTTCACATACGCCCTGCTGCCGTATGACGCTCATGCACGATCTGTTCTTGATCACGCAGCCTATGATTTGAATCTGCCACTGCGTGTCACGCAGCCACGCAGAGAGGCTGACTTGCCGGAAACAACGCCCTTTGTCGCCTGCGTGACGGCGGGTGTGATCATCGAGACCCTCGTGCCTCTGGAGGATAGAACCGGATACGACATTCGGCTGTTCGAGGCGCGCGGGGCCAGCCAGTCGGCGCGGCTGGAGTTCGCCCATGCACCTGCTGCGATCGGGGCCACGGACCTTTTGGGTCGACCCGCGAATAAGCCCATTGCTCAGGACGGCAATTCAGTGGTCTTCGACGTGGCACCCTTCGAAATCGTGACCTTACGCGTGCGCACGTAACGGCCGTGGCGCGTGCCGTGCCCGGAACCATGCCCCAAAAACTTGACTCTGTCCCCGCTGGTCCGCTTTGTCGGTATCCGAAAGGACAGGTCTGCAATGTTCCGAAACCGCGCACGCGCTGGCGTGTCCCCGTTGGCCGCGGCTGGTACGATATGGCGTCTGTGGCAGAAGCAATCGGCCATGAACCTCGGCCTGATCGCAGCTGGAATTGCGTTTTATGGCCTTCTGTCCCTGTTTCCGGGCATCACAGCGGCGGTGGCGTTGGCTGGTGTATTCATCCAGCCCGAAATGCTGGTCGAAAACAGCGCGCAGATAACTGGCATGCTGCCAGACGCCGCGGAAAGCATCGTCATGGGGCAGTTGCAGGCGGTCGCTGGCACCGACAACTCCACCCTCAGCTTTGCCGCCATCTTTGCCGTGGCGCTGGCCCTCTATTCCGCGTCCCGCGCGGTTGCGAACTTCATCACCGGATTGAACGTCATCCATGCCCAGACCGAGACCCGTGGCTTCTTCGCGGTCAAAGCGCTGACGCTGTTGCTCACCCTTCTTGTCATCGTTGGCCTCATCCTTGCCATCGTATTGGTCGCTGCGATCCCCGTGATCGCGGCGATTTTCCGGTCTTCGGGCTATCTCGACGACCTGGTCCTCTTTCTACGCTGGCCCGTTCTGTTCTTCATGGGCGTTTTCGGCATCGCGCTTCTCTACCGCCTCGGCCCGGCAGGCCGCTACCGCAAGAGCCGCTGGCTGACGCCGGGCGCCTTGATCGCCTGCGCTCTCTGGGTCGCGGGCAGCTACGGCTTCAGCAGCTATGTGCAATCCTTCGGATCCTACAACGAAACCTTCGGTGCACTGGGCGGTGTCATCATCCTGCTGACATGGCTCTGGCTGTCCTCCTTCATCGTGCTCATCGGAGCGCTTTTCGATGTTGAGATAGAAGCGGTGCAAGACGCGAAGGTAGCGAAAATTCAGGCTCCAAATGCAGAATAGCCCCGAACTCTTTTTGAGGCCTAGGTGGCAGTCGCCTTTCGACGATCAGCGAGTCCAGTTGTAGCGGCGCATAAAATTGTCACCTCAAAGTGCCGCACGGAGAATGGCTTCGAAGTCGACCATGTCTGGCGGGACCGGGTTGTTTTTGGACGATGAGGTGGTTTTGGCGGCGGCGGCAATGTCGCTGACATTGCTTGGCGTCACGCCCATCTTAGCGAGGTTGCGGATGCCAAGGGCCGCGATTTGCGCGTTCAGGGCGTGAGGTGCCTCTTCGGGGGCGACTTTCAGGACCTCCGATATGTGGCGGAAGATCATCTCGTGTTTGCCCGCGGAGACGCTGCCCGTCGGCGCGTTCGAGGCATTGTAGGCCAGAACGTGCGGCAGGAGCGTCGCGCAGATCTCGCCGTGAGCTGCGCCGGTTTGGCCGCCGATGACACCGGCCAAGCCGTGGACTGCGCCCAAACCTGCATTGGCGAGTGCGATCCCACTGACGAGGCTGGTGAATGCCATGTCGTCTCTTGCCGCAGCATCCTCGCCCAAAGACAGACGCATAAGCGCTCTGAGGCCACGCGGAATCGCGTCGCGGCAAAGAGCGTCGGTGAGGGGCGATGCATTCACGCTCACGTAGCTCTCGATGACCTGCGTGATCGCGTCGAACCCGCTGGCGAATGTGACAGATGCAGGCGCGCCGTCGGTCAGTGCGGGATCGACAATGGCAATGTTCGGAATCATGCGAATGTCGCGCAGACTGACCTTGCGGCGATGCGATGGCACTCCGATGACGGCGTTTTTGGTCACCTCGGCGCCGGTTCCGGCGGTCGTGGGCAGGGCGATGAGGGGAAGTGGCTCCGCGTCCAGCGGCAACGCCTCCCCGACCACTTCGAGGAAAGCCGTTGTGGCGCGGCGCGCTGGTGTCAGAGCCGCAACAGCTTTGGCAAGATCAATGACCGACCCGCCACCAAGCCCGATGACGACACCCGGCTGCAGGTCACGGGCGAAGGTCACTGCCTTTTCGACGGTTTCGAGATCCGGCTCGCCGGCACAGGGAAATCCCGTAGCCGTGACATTCAGTTGGTGCAGGTCTTCTAGCAACCAGTTCGCCCGGAGCGGGTTGCGACCGTGTACGACAAGCGCGCGACCCGAGATCCTTGCGGCGGCCTCGGCGGTGTCTTTGGCCGATCCCCGGCCAAATCGGATGTCTGCTGCTGTGGCGAATACGAAGTTCATCGGCGTTGCGTTTCCACCGGGATAAACGAGAAGGGGCGGCTGTGCGCCGCCCCCCGATGTCGAACCCGTCGCAAGGAGCGACGGATCGGCAGCTTACTGCTGCCAGCTCTGGATCAGTTCGTCATAGGAGACGGTGATCGGCTGTTCGTCCTCGTTCTCGAGTTTCGGGAACGGAGCACCCGGCTGCGCAAACCAGTATTCTGCGTCGCGCTCTTCGTTCATGACCGGACCGATGTCGCCCTGAACGCCCGCGCGCTCAAGCCGTTCGAGCACCGCTTCCTGCGCTTCACAGAGGGCATCAAGCGCTTCCTGAGCGGTCTTCTGACCGGACATCGCATCACCGATGTTCTGCCACCAGAGCTGCGCCAGACGCGGGTAGTCCGGGACATTGGTGCCTGTCGGCGACCAGGCCACACGGGCTGGCGAGCGGTAGAATTCGATCAGACCACCCAGGCGCGGCGCGCGTTCGGTGAAGTGATCGGAGTTGATGGTGGACTCGCGGATGAAGGTCAGGCCGACGTCCGACTTCTTCAGATCGACGGTCTTCGACGTGACGAACTGCGCGTAAAGCCATGCGGCTTTGGCACGATCCTCGGGTGTCGACTGCATCAGTGTCCACGAACCTGCGTCCTGGTAGCCGACCTTCTGGCCTTCTTTCCAGTACGACCCGTGCGGAGACGGCGCCATACGCCACTTCGGCGTGCCGTCTTCATTCAGAACGGCGGCGGCACCGTCACCGACCATGTCGGCGGTAAAGGCGGTGTACCAGAACATCTGTTGCGCGATCTGACCTTGCGCCGGGACCGGACCGGCCTCGGAGAAGGTCATGCCTGCAGCTGTCGGCGGCGAGTACTTCTGCAGCCACTCGATCGCCTTGTTCACCGCGTAAACGGCGGCTGGTGAGTTGGTCGCGCCACCGCGTGCCACACAGGAGCCAACCGGCTGCGAGTTTTCATTGACGCGGATGCCCCATTCATCGACCGGCAGGCCGTTCGGTTCACCCACGTCTCCCATACCAGCCATCGACATCCATGCGTCGGTGTAGCGCCAGCCAAGTGACGGGTCTTTCTTGCCGTAGTCCATGTTGCCGTAGATATCGCCTTCGATCCCCATATGGCTCAGGTCGCGGCCCGTGAAGAACTCGGCAATATCTTCATACGCCGACCAGTTCACCGGAACGCCAAGCTCGTAGCCAAACTCTGCCTGGAAATCCTGCATGTTCTTTTCATCGGTGAACATGTCGTAGCGGAACCAGTAAAGGTTCGCGAATTGCTGGTCGGGCAGCTGGTAGAGTTTGCCATCCGGACCAGTGGTGAACTGAAGACCGATGAAGTCATCGAGATCCAGCGTCGGAAGGGTCACGTCCGCGCCTTCGCCTGCCATCCAGTCGGTCAGGTTGCGTACCTGCTGATACCGCCAATGTGTGCCGATCAGGTCGGAGTCGTTGACATAGGCGTCATAGATGTTCTCACCCGTTTGCATCTGGGTCTGCAAACGTTCGACCACGTCGCCTTCGCCGATCAGGTCGTGCGTGACCTGGATACCGGTGATCGCGCTGAAGGCCGGGGCAAGAACCTGGCTTTCGTATTCATGCGTGGTGATCGTTTCCGACACGACCGAGATTTCCATGCCCTGGAACGGTGCAGCGGCGTCGACGAACCACTGCATCTCGGCTTCCTGTTCCTCGCGCGTGAGCGTCGACAGGCCCGCGATTTCGTTGTCGAGGAATTCCATCGCGGCATCCATGTCCGCGAAGGCGGGCGAGGTCAGCAGCCCCGCCACCACGGCCAGCGCCGAGGTTGATTTGAGTGATAAGTGCATAAAGTCCTCCCGTTTTAGACTTCTGTTATGGGCCTTGGCCTTTGATGACCTCTTGCCCCGAGTTGCCTGGCCCTCAGACGTATCTGAAGACCAAAACAGCGTAGACGGCGCAGACCGCCAGCGCCCACCACTGGGCGAGGTCGGTCAGGCCGAGCCATGCGATATTGATGAAGGCTGATCCCAACAGCGTGATGAACAGCCGATCCCCCCGCGTCGTCTCGATCCGCAACACACCGACGCGCGGCGTCTCGGGATACTTGATCGCAAGGATCGTGAAGGTGATGAGCAGCGACGCGATCACGAGAAAAAAGATCGCCGTCGGCCATGTCCATGCCATCCAGTCCATTACACCCTCCCGAGGGCAAAGCCCTTCGCGATGTAGTTGCGCACGAAGTAGATCACCAAGGCGCCCGGAATGATTGTCAGCACGCCCGCCGCCGCCAGCACGCCCCAGTCGATGCCCGATGCGCCTTGGGTCCGGCTCATCGTGGCGGCGATGGGTTTTGCATCATCGGCCGTCAAGGTGCGGGACAGGAGAAGCTCCACCCACGAAAACATGAAGCAGAAGAACGCAGCAACGCCGATGCCCGACGCGATGAGCGGCATGAAGATCTTCACGAAGAACCGCCCGAAGGAATAGCCGTCGATATAGGCGGTCTCGTCGATCTCTTTCGGTACGCCGCGCATGAAGCCTTCGAGGATCCACACGGCCAGCGGCACGTTGAACAGGCAGTGCGCCAGAGCGACCGCAATGTGCGTGTCGAAGAGACCAACCGACGAATAAAGCTGGAAGAAAGGCAAGGCGAAGACCGCGGGTGGCGCCATCCGGTTGGTCAGCAGCCAGAAGAACAAGTGCTTGTCGCCCATGAAATGATAGCGCGAAAACGCGTAGGCCGCCGGCAGCGCCACTGCAAGAGAGATCACCGTGTTGATCATCACGTAGATGAGCGAGTTGATGTAGCCCATGTACCACGCCGGATCGGTGAAGATCGTGACGTAATTCTGGATCGTCGGATCGGCCGGGATCAACGTGAAGGACGACACGATCTCGGCATTCGTCTTGAAGCTCATGTTGATGAGCCAATAGATCGGCAGAAACAGGAACAGCAGGTAGAGCACCATCACCACGGTCGACCCGCTCGGCCGGAACCGTTTGCCGGTGGTTGCCCGTGCCTGTGTTGCTGTCACTTTTCCAGGGATCGAGGCCGCTCCGGGCGCGGCTGGGCTGGCATCCGACATCAGCGGCCCTCCCGTTTGTCTAGGTTCGTCATGACAGTGTAGAACACCCAGCTGATGAGCAGGATCACAAGGAAATACATGATCGAGAACGCCGCAGCCGGACCAAGGTCGAACTGACCCAAGGCCATCTTCACAAGGTCAATGGACAGGAACGTGGTCGAACTGCCGGGGCCACCGCCGGTCACGACGAAGGGCTCGGTGTAGATCATGAAGCTATCCATGAAACGCAGCAGCACGGCGATCAGCAACACGCCTGCCATCTTTGGGAGTTCGATGTATCGGAACACCGCCCAACGGCTGGCCTGATCGATCTTGGCTGCCTGATAATAGGCCTGCGGAATGGATTGAAGTCCGGCATACGCCAGTAGCGCCACGAGCGATGTCCAGTGCCACACGTCCATGACGATCACAGTGATCCACGCGTCAAACGGGTCTTGAGTGTAGTTGTAGTCAATCCCCAACGCCGCCAGCGTCCCGCCCAACAGGCCGATATCGACGCGCCCGAAGACCTGCCAAATGGTGCCGACCACGTTCCACGGGATCAGCAACGGCAGGGCCATGAGCACGAGGCAAACCGACACCCAGACGCCCTTTTTGGGCATCGACAGGGCCACCAGAATGCCCAGCGGGATTTCGATAGCCAGGATGATGCCCGAGAAGATCAGCTGCCGCTGAAGAGCGCCCCACATCCGGTCATCTTCGAGAAGCTCCTCGAACCAGGTGAGGCCCGCCCAAAAGAACTGGTTGTTGCCGAAGCTGTCCTGCACCGAATAGTTGACGACGGTCATCAGCGGGATCACCGCCGAAAACGCCACCAGCACGAGAACCGGCAAGACAAGAAACCAGGCTTTCTGATTGACGGTCTTTTCCATCACGCGGCCTCCTGACCTGTCGGCGCAACGCGCCAGTCATTCTGGTAGACATTCACATGCGCCGGATCGAACAAGACGCGGGTCATGTCGGCGCCGATCTCATGTCCTTCGGGCACGATCACGTTGATCGGGCTTCCGAAGTAATCCGCACGCACGATCTTGTGCCGCCCGACATCTTCAACGCGCCGCACATTCACGGGCAGTCCATCGGGCGCATCGGTCAATCTTACGAATTCGGGGCGCACGCCGATTTCGACCTTGCCGTCGAGTGCCGGGTACGCGCCCGCAAGACCGATCTCTCCGTTGTCCAAAGCCGCACGACGCCCTTCAACGCGGGCGCGCAGCACGTTCATGCCCGGCGAGCCGATGAAGTAGCCAACGAAGGTGTGCTCGGGCGTCTCGAATAGCTCTTCCGGAGTGCCCATTTGCACAACGCGCCCATCGTACATGACAACCACCTTATCGGCAAAAGTCAGAGCCTCCGTCTGGTCATGTGTCACATAAATCATCGTGTGGCCGAACTGCTGGTGCAGCTCCTTCAGCTGCGTCCGCAGGGCCCACTTCATGTGAGGATCGATAACCGTCAAAGGCTCATCGAACAGGATCGCATTGACGTCTTCCCGAACCATACCGCGACCGAGCGAGATTTTTTGCTTTGCGTCGGCAGTAAGACCGCGCGCGCGGTGGTCAAGTTCGACTTCCATCCCGATCATCTGTCCGATCGTCTGGACACGTTGACGAATGTAATCCGCCGGCGCGCCGCGATTTTTGAGCGGGAACGCAAGGTTCTCGCGCACGGTCATCGTGTCGTACACCACCGGAAACTGGAACACCTGCGCGATGTTGCGTTCCGTCGTGGTCATGTGGGTGACGTCAGTATCCCCGAACAGGATCTGCCCTTCGGACGGTTCAAGCAATCCGGAGATGATGTTGAGCAGGGTGGACTTTCCGCACCCGGACGCGCCGAGCAGCGCGTAGGCCTCCCCGTCGTTCCAGACGTGGTTCATTTCTTTCAGCGCCCAGTCTTCCTCCGATGTCGGCTTCGGGAAGTAGGAATGCGCAAGGTTCGAAAGCGTGATCTTGGCCATGGTCTACTCCTCAGGCCGCGAGCGCGTAAGAGGCGGCCGCTGCAAGCGAGCCATCCTCGGTGAAGGTGTAGACATGCGATGGGTCGAGATAGACCGTGATCTCGGAGCCAAGTCGCAGATCGCGCACGCCGTGGACGAGGCCCACCCACCGGTCTCCGTGGTGGTCGAGGTGAATGAAGGTCTCCGATCCGGTGATTTCGGTCACGGCAACCGTGCAGGTGAATTTCAGCGCGGCATCGGTATGCTGGTCAATCTCGAGGTGGTTTGGCCGGAACCCGGCGACGTAACGCCCGTCCTCAAGCGCCGCGAGGCGACCCGAGACTTCGGCGCTTTGCCCGTCGCCAAACATAAGCTTCGTGCCGGCCTTCGCGATTTCCAGAAAGTTCATCGGCGGATCGGAAAAAACCCGTGCCGTCGTCGCGTCCTTTGGCTGCCGGTAGACCTCTGGCGTGGGCCCGAATTGGGTCACCCGGCCTTCCCACAGTGTCGCGGTATTGCCGCCGAGAAGCAGCGCTTCTTCCGGTTCTGTCGTGGCGTAGACGAAGATCGATCCCGACTCCTCGAAAATCTTCGGGATCTCGACCCGCAATTCCTCGCGCAGTTTGTAGTCGAGGTTCGCGAGCGGTTCATCCAACAGGACCAGTCCGGCGTTTTTCACCAGCGCGCGCGCCAACGCGCAGCGTTGCTGTTGACCGCCGGACAACTCGAGTGGCTTGCGGTCCAGCAAGGGCGACAATTTCATGAGGTCCGCCGTCTTTTTGACCGCGGCATCGATCTCGGACGCGGACATGCCCAGCAGCCGCATCGGCGAGGCGATATTGTCGTAGACACTCATCGACGGGTAGTTGATGAATTGCTGGTAGACCATGGCGACACCGCGGTCCTGAACCCGCATTCCGGTGACGTCCTCACCGTTCCAGATCACGTTGCCAGTGGCAGGCACGTCCAGACCCGCCATCAAACGCATCAAAGAGGTCTTGCCGGACAGGGTTGGTCCCAGCAGCACGTTCATTGTGCCGCTTTCGAGCGTCAGGTCGGTCGGATAAATATGCGTCGCACCATCGACAGTCTTCGACACGCCCCTGAGTTCCAATCCCATACGCTTCTCTCCCTAGCGGGTCATCGCCATCTGCGCAGCGTCAGCCCGTCTTCGTCTTTTTTCTTGTTGTACGCGACCTTGCCGTCTTCAGTCTCGCAGTCGGCGCCTGCTGTGTGCATCAACCGGCAGATCTTCGCCCACCAATGAAGCGCCGCAAAGCAGTTCGCCACGCGGCAGTAATGGATTTCCTGTAAACTGGCATTCGGGCATAAACCCAATCCTCCCTCGCCAGCAACCTTGCGCACATCTTTTCGTTTGTCAAAGGGATGCCTTCAATTTCTTTCGCTTTTGATGGAGAGCTATGGGATTACGCGGTGATACGCGAAAATTTTGGGCTGGATCCAGGATTCCGAAAGAAAACGAAAATCCGAGCTGCGATTCGAAGTTACCGGCACAACCCGATCCCTGGATTTTGCTGGAGGCCTGGCGACTGGCCCTTCAAGTTCGGCAGCTAACCTCTCGATTTCTGACCCCATCGACGTAGGCGCACACTCCCCCGATATCTGGGAGCCTGCTCAACCCCGTCGCGTCCCGCGTCGTCCGTCATTCGGATTGGAAGATTTGTTTAGCCAGTTCGAGAGTCACAAGCGCTCAACTGAGACGCCCATTTACGCTCAATAGTAGACGGCTCACTCGCGTAATCGGAAAGTGTCTTGGACGGGGCTACTGCAAGTCAGGAACTCGCTTCGCATGTGGTTTTACGTAATTGGAGGCGAGTACCGGAATCGAACCGGTGTACACGGATTTGCAATCCGCTGCGTCACCACTCCGCCAACTCGCCGCCCCGGTGTGGTAAAAGTGACTTAGATGATCCTCCGAGGCCACGCAAGGCCTGCTGTGGGTCACTGGCTGTGCCATCCACCGCTCGGCCTACCGACCTTTATCCTGCAGGGGCGAGGTGTCGAGAGACGACAGGTCTCGCCCCAAAGTTTTCTATGCGGCCAACACGGCGCTATGCGGTGTGGTGAACTCTGCCAGGACTTCTGCGTAGTCGGGGTCTGCCGACGCCAATTCGAGCGTGGCGCGGAGCATGCCGGCTTTGGAGCCGCAGTCGAAGCGGGTGCCGGAGAAACGGAAACCGGCAAGACCGACGTTGGCACTGCCGCGGGCGATGGCGTCGGTGAGCTGAATCTCTCCACCCGCGCCGGGTTCTTGCGTTGCGAGGCTGTCGAAGATTGAACCGTCAAGCACGTAGCGGCCGACGACCGCATCTTGCGACGGCGTATTGGAAGGGTCGGGCTTTTCGACCATGCCGTCGGCATAGACGAGTTGGCCATCGTGCGACGTGACCGAGAGGATGCCGTATTTGCTGGTTTCCTCCGGCGCCACGGTCATGGTCGCCACCATATGCCCGGCCCGCGCGCTGTGATAGGCATCGATCATTTCGGCCAGACATGGTTTTCCGAGGATGAGGTCATCCGGCAGGATGACGGCCACGGGGCCGGGAAGCACGTGATCGCGCGCACAGAGAACGGCGTGGCCGAGACCAAGGGGTTCGTCCTGCATGGTGAAAACGGCATCGTCTTCTTCCGGGCAGAGCGCGGTTTCCTTGAGGTTGCGCGCCAGTTTTGCTTTGCCGCGGGCCTTGAGCTCTGCGCGAAGGCGGGCGTCATCCATGACATAGCGTTCGATCGCTGACTTGGAGGGATGGCTGACGAACACCATGCGTTCAATCCCGGCGGCCTGTGCCTCGTCGATGGCGTATTGAATGAGCGGCGTATCAATCACCGGCAGCAGCTCTTTCGGGGTGGCTTTGGTCGCCGGAAGAAACCGGGTCCCCATTCCGGCAACCGGGAAAATGGCAGTCCGCACGGGCGCGATCATTGAAGGCCTCCTTTTCATTTGCTTCCTCAAAGGGTCTATGTTTGCGACTGCGGAAGTCAAAAAACGACAGGTGCATGTCGCTTACCGAACATATTGGCGCCTAATTTTTGGGCGAACGCGCATGTTTCTGCACATGCGAAAGGCAGAATGGCCAGGCGGAGGCTGATTTGATGGCCTTGCTTGCGGACCTGACGCCCCCCGAGTTGACCTGCGCAGTGCGCGATGCATGTTTCGCGACATGTTTGGTCTGTAAGCGACACTTTTCGTACCGCAGCCGGGAACTCTTTGGCGTCCCAAACTTTACCTTGTGAGAATGACTATGAAGCACCAAGCCTTTTCGGGTGATCCCCTTCCATGTCACGCCAAGCCATTCGGCCGCGTCACCGTCTTGGGTGCGGGTTCGTGGGGAACAGCGCTTGCGGCGACCCTTGCGCGCGCCGGCGTGCGAACGACGCTCTGGGGGCGCGATCAAGACGTCGTATCCACCATAAACACGACCTTTGAGAACACGCGCCACTTGGCGGACGTCCCGCTGCCCAAGGCGTTACGGGCCGAGAGGACGATGTCGGCGGCGCTGCACGGAGCCGAAGCAGCGCTCATCGTTGTTCCGTCACGCAGCGTCCGCAGTGTGGCACGGCAGGTGGCCGAGTACGCGGCTCCGGACATGCCTATTGCGGTTTGCGCGAAGGGCATTGAGGTCGAAACCGGACTGCTCATGACGCAGGTTGCGGAAGAAGAGCTGGGTCACCGACCCGTCGGCTGCGTGTCAGGCCCGACCTTTGCCAGAGAGACGGCGCTGGGTCATCCCACGGCGGCGACAGTGGCATTCCCTTTCGCCTACGCAGATCGTCTGCGCCCAAATGAAAGCCCGGCGGCGCGGCTCGCCGTCTCTTTGACCACCGAAAGCTTCCGTGCATATGTCTCGGATGATCTTGTCGGCGTGGAGATCGGAGGGGCGGTCAAGAACGTTGTCGCCATCGCCTGCGGAATGATGACCGGCGCCGGATTTGCCGAGAATACCCGGGCCGCGCTGATCACCCGTGGGCTTGACGAGATGAAAGCCTTGGCCGAGGCGCTCGGTGGTCGCCGCGAAACCGTGACAGGACTGTCCGGGATCGGGGACTTGTCGCTGACCTGCTCAAGCCCGACCTCCCGCAACATGTCCTTGGGGCATCAGTTGGGACAGGGAATTGCCCGAGCGGACTGTTTCGATGGCAAACCGGTCGTCGTGGAAGGCGAGGTCAATGCCAAGTCAGTCACTGACCTTGCGCGTCGCCTGGGGGTGTCCATGCCCATCTGCGAAACCGTCCGCGCCATACTGCATGATCATGCCGACCTCGGCACTGCATTCGCCAGCCTCTGGGCGCGGCCCATCGAGGCGGAACCTCGCGCGATGGATGTCGCGTTCACGCACCCCGCAACCGACACAGAAATTGCTCAACTTGCTGAAAGGATCTCATGACCCGTCACGAAAGCTTTTCCGACTTCACAATTGCAGAAAAGGACCTCGTCCTTGCTACCGATCTTGATGGAACATTTCTCGGAGGCTATGATGCGGACCGCAAACAGTTCTATGCCTGGATCGAAGCCAATCGGGACCGCGTTGGTCTGATTTTTGTCACGGGTCGCGATCCGAGCTTCATTCGCGAGCTTACCTATAAAGGCCATGTGCCGCGCCCAGATTACGTCGTTGCCGATGTCGGCACGACCATCGCAGAGATGGATCACACGCATATCCTGTCGCCGATTGACGTGCTTGAAGCCGAGATTGCCGATGCATGGAAGAACTCCAATGACCGGGTCCAGCGCGCATTGCACGGCATGGCGGGACTGAAGCTCCAGTCCACCATGTTTCGGTATCGCGTAAGCTATGACATGGACCCGTACCGACTTGACCCGAAAGCGGTCGCAACGGTCGAAGACCTTGGACTCGATGTGCTTATCTCGGACGATCGCTTTTTCGACGTCTTGCCGAAGGGCGTGAGCAAAGGTCCGTCGCTTCTGCGTCTGCTTACGCATCTGGGCATCGACAATCGCAAGACACTGGTGGCGGGCGATACACTCAATGACTACTCAATGCTTGCCATGGGCGTTCCCGCCGTTGCGGTGGGCAATTCCGAACCGGCGTTGGTCGAAAAGGTGAAGGACCTCGATCATGTGCGGATCGCTGAAGACCACGGTGTCGCAGGCATCGCGGAAGCCATCGTCAAAGATCAACTCTTCCCAAAAGCGTAAGGACGTTCGCATGTCATCTGATCTGGTCATTGTCTACCACCGCCAGCCCTACGAAGAAGTCAAGGAGAACGGACGCATTGTTTTCCGGGAAAACAAGAGCCCGAACGGAATCGTGCCGACACTGAAAAGCTTCTTCGGGTCGGTCGACCATGGTGGCTGGGTCGCCTGGAAATTGGCAGATGATCCGGAAAACCCGGATTTTGAAAAGCGGATCGAGGTCAACGATGCCTACGGTCAATACTCCGTCTCGCGGTTACCGCTTTCGGCCGAGCAGGTGCGCGAATTCTATCACGTGACCTCGAAAGAAGCCTTCTGGCCGATCCTGCATTCCTTCAAGGAGCGGTATAATTACGATCCCGTCGATTGGGCCAATTTCCAGACCGTCAACAGGCGTTTTGCCGAAGCCGTCGCAGAAGAAGCGGCGCGCAACGCGTTGGTCTGGGTGCATGATTACAATCTTTGGCTTGTCCCCGGCTACCTTAGGGAGATGCGCCCCGATCTGCGCATAGCATTTTTCCATCACACGCCATTTCCGTCTGCAGACACATTCAACGTGCTGCCTTGGCGGAAAGAAATCGTCGAAAGTCTCTTGAGTTGCGACGACATAGGATTTCACATCCCGCGCTACGCCGCCAATTTCGTCTCTGTCGCACGCAGCCTGTTCGATGTGGACGTCGTAGAGCGGGTGCGTGTGCCGGATGCCTGGATTTCCGAAGGCACTGCGTTGACGGAACGCGTGATGCCAACCCAGATCGCAGTTGACGACCGCAAGGTCTGTGTCAGCGTCACTCCGGTCGGGGTGGATGGAGATTTCATCAACGAACGTGCTCGTGCGTTGGAGACGTCGAAGAAGACCGCGGAAATCCGGCAAGAGTTGAACGACGAGCGTCTCATTCTATCCGTCGGACGTACAGACTACACCAAGGGTGGGATCGAGCAGCTGTGCAGCTACGAGCGACTGTTGGAAAATAATCCGGACTTGCGCGGCAATGTGCGCCTCATGCATGTCTCTGTGTCTGCCAACCGAAACATGACGGCGTATGCCGAGATCCAGAGCGACATCGAACAAATCGTCGGACGCATCAACGGACGGTTCGGCAGGCTTGACTGGCAACCGGTCACATTAATCTCTCGCGCCGTGCCGTTTGCGGATCTGGTAGCCTACTACCGCGCGGCAGACGTGGCTTGGATCACGCCTCTGGCGGATGGTATGAACCTTGTCTGCAAGGAATTCGTGGCCTCGCGGGTCGATGGCGACGGCGTCTTGGTCCTCTCGGAATTCGCGGGCGCTGCGGTAGAACTGAGCGAGGCAGTGTTCACGAACCCGTTCTCTCACAAGTCTATGGACCGCGCGATCTTGCAAGCACTGAACATGCCCGAACATGAACGCCGACAGCGGATGGGTTCCCTGCGCGAGGCGGTTGAAGGCAATGATGTCAGGCAATGGACCCCGGGTCGCCTCACCGTGTCGAGCGCACCCAAGGCCTCCGCCGCGTGAGGGCATCTTTTACCTGACCAGATATCGAAACGGCGATCCGCATTCGGGTCGCCTTTCTTTTTGCATGTGGCGCCGCCGGCCCGCGATTTTCTCCGCAATTGAAGCCGGCGGTTACTTTGTAGTGCCGATCCGAAACATCGCGCACAATTGAAACGGCGTCGTGCGGAAGTGCTGCCAGCTTGAAGGTTCATATTCCTGTGCAACCGCAGTGCCGTGTCAAACGCATACAAGTCTTGTCCGCTACCAGATCACATCGGCGACATCTTACTTCATGTGGCAGTATTTCGCGTGTTCCGTGCATTGCTGTGTTGGGCGAGCTATGGCAGAAGTCGGGAGACAACTGAACGAATGAGTTTAGGACATGACAGACTTCGCTGCCCGCCGG
The DNA here is from genome assembly GCF_900129875.1 of Marivita hallyeonensis. GTDB lineage: Bacteria > Pseudomonadota > Alphaproteobacteria > Rhodobacterales > Rhodobacteraceae > Marivita > Marivita hallyeonensis. The sequence continues at coordinate 896,701 of NZ_FQXC01000001.1, forward strand.
AACATGATGGTCGACACCCAGGTGCGTCCTTCCGATGTAACCAAGTTTCCGATCATCGATGCCATGCTGATGGTCAGGCGAGAACTTTTTGTGCCATCTGAACAGGTAGAGGCGGCTTACATCAGTGAAAACGTCGAAATCGCGAAGGGGCGTGTTCTGCTCGAACCGCGAACCTTTGCCAAGATGCTTGACGCGTTGAACATCGAAGGCGACGAGCTGGTCCTCGATATCGCCGCGGGGTATGGCTATTCCTCAGCGGTTGTGGCGCGGATGGCAGAGGCTGTGATCGCTGTCGAAGAGGACGAGATTCTCGCGGACGAGGCTCAGACGATTCTGTCAGACGAAGGCGCTGACAATGTGGTTCTGCACATTGGCCCGCTGACCGAAGGCGCGGCGAAGCATGGCCCATACGACGTCATCCTAATCCAGGGCGGTGTCGCCGAGGTTCCGCCCGCCATCCTCCAGCAATTGAAGGACGGTGGGCGCATAGGATGCGTTTTCATGGAGGGCGCGTTGGGCGTCGCACGGGTCGGCTACAAGATCGACGGTGAGATGTCCTGGCGATTTGCATTCAACGCTTCTGCACCAGTCCTGCCGGGATTTGAAAAACAGGCGGCATTTGCGTTGTGAATTTGGCGCGCTGAAACACATCGAAACCCTTGGGGTTCTGGGGAGAGCAGAAATGGCGAAATCGAAAACACTCAAGGCGGTGGCGTTGGCATGTGGGCTTGCGTGGACGGCTGTTTCTGCTCAAGCCGAAACGCTCGCGGATGCAATGATTGGTGCTTACAATACAAGCGGTCTATTGGAACAAAACCGAGCCGTACTGCGCGCTGCGGATGAAGACGTTGCACAGGCAGTTGCGGCTTTGCGACCGATCGTCAATTGGTCCGCTGATGCGACCCGGCAATTCGGAACGACGCGTAGCCCTCAGTCAAACAACGAAATCCTGCCGACGGTTTCCAATACTGTTTCCGCCAATATTTCGGCGCAACTGACAGTTTTCGACCATGGGGCGAACCAGTTGGCCATCGACACGGCGAAAGAGGCGGTGCTGGGTACTCGGCAAACGCTTGTCGGGGTAGAACAGCAGGTTCTGCTTAGCGCTGTCGAGGCCTTCATGGAGGTACAACGGGCTCTGGAGAACGTCGCATTGCGCGAGAACAATGTGCGACTGATCACTCAGGAATTGCGTGCGGCCCGCGAACGCTTCGAAGTGGGCGAGGTGACGCGCACTGACACCTCATTGGCTGAAGCGCGACTGGCCCAGGCGCGCAGTCAGTTGGCGGCAGCCGAAGGTCAATTGGCTATTGCCCGCGAAGCCTATCTGGCGGTCGTCGGTCGTTTGCCCGGCGCTTTGCAGACCCCGCGATCTTTGCCGAACTTGCCCGGTTCCGTTGACGCGGCAAAGGCTGTGGCCGTCCGCGAACATCCTCAGGTCCGTTCATTGCAGCATCAGGTCGCTGCGTCAGAATTGAATATCCTGCGCGCTGAAGCGGCGATGAAACCCACCGTCCGATTGACGGGCCGTCTTTCTGTGACCGAGGATTTCGATACCGACCGTTTTACGCGTGGCGGCACAGTCGGCATCGAAGCTGGCGGTCCTATCTACCAGGGTGGGCGCCTGACATCGTTAGTGCGACAGGCCATGGCGAACCGTGATGCGTCGCGCGGGCAATTGCATCAGGTGGTCGATCAGGTCTCTCAGAATGTGGGCAATGCCTATGCGCAGTTGCGCATCGCGCAGGCAAGCTTGGAAGCAAGTGACCGGCAAGTCCGCGCCGCCACCGTAGCCTTCCGCGGGGTGCGGGAAGAAGCGGCTCTTGGCGCTCGGACCACGTTAGATGTTCTGAATGCAGAACAAGAGCTTCTCGATGCCCGGTCACTTCGTATTTCGGCTCAGGTTGACCAGTACATTGCGGCATATCGTGTGCTGTCATCCATGGGTCGTTTGACCGCGAGCGGACTTGGACTGCCTGTCCAGCAATACGACCCGGTGAGCTACTATAATCTCGTCAAAGATTCCCCGATTGAAAAGAGCAAGCAAGGTCAACAGCTTGACCGTGTTCTTAAGTCCCTAGGGAAAAACTAAGTTTCTTTACATCTGTTGTGCGAACGGACGCCACAGGCTACCTTGCTGCGTGAGGTAGCAGTGGTGAAGCATGTCTGATCCCGTCAGAAACGTGGAAATTGAAGATGTTCTGTCATCTATCCGCAAACTTGTGGCGGAGGATACACGCGTCGCGCCGCCTGCGGCCCCCAAGAAACCGGAACCGGATCGACTTGTTCTGACACCGGCGCAGCGTATACCGACCGTTCCTGCCGCCGAAACGGACGAAGAGCCGGAACCAGAAACGGCTCCTGTGCTTCTGACAGACCCCGTGCAGCCCGAAGCGGACCCTGAAAAGCGGTTTGACGAACTGCCGCTTGAAGATATCCCACGCGACGCGCGGCTTGCGGAGTTTGGCGAAGTCGAAAGCGCGTTCCCGGACCTTGATGAGTTTGAGAATAGCGCGCAGAGCAATTCGTCAGACGTCACAAATGACCTGGCCGATGACACGACAGACGCGAATGCGGACGACGTGCGGGCGCGGCTCGAACTTGGTCGCCTCATCGAAGAAGAGGTCGCAGCGGCTTTGAACGATTTGCAGGAGCCGCCTGATGATGTGCGTGACCCGATTTCGGAACAGGCGGCTCTGTTAGAAGAAGACGCGTTGCCGTGGGATGATTTCGATGACGAAGGCGACCATTCGGACCCCGTCGATTCAGTTCAGGACGAAACGGAGGAGCTTTCCGCCGAGGTGACATCCGAGGAGGTCAGTCCCGATAGCGTGGAGAATGCCGAAGGTGCGACCCGGGCCTCTGCACCGCTTCAGACCCTGGAAGAGAAAGTTGCGGCGCTTGGACGGTTGGTGGCACGAGGCGCGAACGATTTCGAAGAAGACCGCGACGTTCCAAAGGAGGACATTACTGCCTCCGATGAAACGAGCCCCTGGCCTGAAGCACCGTTCGAAGAGGTGGATGAAGTGCCGCCTGAGACGTCAAACGTGTTGCGGTCCGAAACGGCATGGCCGACGCCCGAACTCAAACCTGAGCCCGCAATCAGCCAAGAAAGCGCCACGCAAGCGGCAACGCGGGCCGAACCCGTTTTCACTCATGCCGGGCACAAGCCGGTGGAGCTGCCCGAGACCGCGGCGGAGCAGCAGCCTGCGCCAACGCAAATCATCGACGACACCGTGCTGCGGCAGATGGTTCTGGACATCGTTCGCGAAGAGTTGCAGGGCGCGTTGGGTGAGCGGATTACCCGAAATGTGCGCAAACTCGTGCGCCGCGAAATCCACCGCATGCTCATTTCTCAAGAGCTCGAGTGACGCTCTGACGGACGTCACAACGGCATTCACCGACATTCAAAAAAGAAAAGCGCGCCCCGAATGGGACGCGCCTTCCCTAATTCATTAGTTTATTAAGCGGCTTCCGCCTGCTGCGCGGCCGCGTTGCGACGCTCGCTTTCTTCACGTGAAAGCGCGACAGAGGTGCGGACGCCTTTGCCCACGAACTCCATCAAACCGGCCACAACCCGTTCGTTCGGGTCAATACCGGCGCAGCTAAGCACTTCGCGACCGTCACGCGACCGTGCCCAGCGAGCGATCTGCTCGGGCCCGTTTCCGTATTTCTTGTCGTCTGCAATCGCATCGTCAAGTGCGGCAAGAACCACGGCTGCAAAAAGCTTGCGCGCGCGATTTCCTTGCTCCGCGTTGAAGGCGGTACCGTCAACGAAATCTTTCATGATCCGTCCTGTGATTATTGGTCTTGTATTTTTCGGCGTGAGGCTCGTTATGGCGTAATTCAGTCGATTCGGATACCCTGTATTTGCATACCTTTTATGCAATTTTCGCATGGCTGGTAGGGCACGCGGCACGATATCTGGTCGTCTGGACACCTTAACATCACCCAGATATAGGGGGCGCCAAACCACGATCAACCTTTGGACACAGTTTTGCCATGCCCAAAATCAACGGTAATGAAATTCGCCCCGGCAATGTCTTGGAACACAACGACGGCCTCTGGGCCGCGGTCAAGGTCGACCATGTGAAGCCCGGCAAAGGCGGTGCTTTCGCTCAGGTCGAGCTCAAGAACCTGCGCAACGGATCGAAACTCAACGAACGCTTCCGGTCCGCTGACAAGGTAGAGCGCGTTCGCCTTGAGCAGAAAGACATGCAGTTTCTGTATGAAACCGACGGAATGCTCGTGTTCATGGACACCGAGACCTACGACCAGGTTGAACTCCCCGCCGACATCCTTGGCGACCGTCGGCCCTTCCTGCAGGATGGTATGACCATCGTGGTAGAGTTCTACGAAAGCGAAGCGCTGAACGCGACGTTGCCGCAGAAGGTCACCTGCCAGGTGACCGAGACGGAGCCGGTCGTCAAAGGCCAGACCGCCGCGAACAGCTTTAAGCCGGCGATCCTCGACAATGGCGTCAAGGTCATGGTCCCGCCCTTTATTGCGCAGGACGAGATGATCGTCGTGAATACCGAAACCATGGAATATTCCGAACGCGCCTGACCTCGGGACCCGCGCGCATACCCCGAAACCAGCCGGGAGCGCAATTCGAAGACGAAGGCCTCCGGCACATGCCAGGAGGCCTTTTTGATGGAACTGATAGAACCCGAACTGCCCCGCGTCCTGCCGCTCTTTCGCGCGTTGCACGCACATCATGCCGACCTGGCGCCGGATGTGTATCATTGTGACGGTTCCGACAGCGAGTACCTCGCGCATCTTGAAGAGAAGCGCGTCGCCGGGGCGCGGTTCTTTGCCCACGACACGGGCGAAGCGTTGGCGTCCTACCTCATCGCTCTACCAGTCGTCGTCCCGGGCGATGCGCTGCGCCACGCGTCTCGTACGGTTCGGGTGGATCACCTGTACGTATCGCCAGATTTGCGTGGCATGGGATTGGCGAAAGCCCTGATCGGGCGCGTTGAGGCATGGGTTGGCGAGCTGGGGTTCGACGGATGGTGGTTCAGCTACCATGCCGTGAATGACGGCGTGGCGAAAGCGTACCATGCGATGGGGGCGTCACCATGGACCGCGGTGAGTGCCAAGCGGATGTAAGCACAGATCTCAGATCAAGTCCGCTGATCGATCTGAGCGCGCTCAACCAACCTGACCGCTGCCCTGTCGGCGATCATGTCGCCTGTGGCGCGGTCGAACCTGAGATACGCCAGCCCGGCGCCATCTGCCTGCGTGTACAGTGTTCCCGCCGGTTTTCCGTCAGCCTCGATCTCGGTCCCGAGCGGCGCTGACCCATCGACTGTGACCTTGGCCAGACCTTTGCGCAGTTCGGTCTTGTGCTTCATGCGGGCAGTCACTTCCTGACCCACGTAACAGCCCTTTTTGAAATCGACGCCGTTCAACCGCTCGAACCCCATTTCAAGGATAAAGCTGTCAGCATTCAGTTCGACGCCACTCTCAGGAACGCAGGCCGCAACACGCAGAGCGTCCCAATCGACATCCGCGTCACCCGGTTGCCCATGATACCCGCGCCAGCCCAGCGACGGATCGCGCGGGTCGGCAAAGGCACCGTCGGGCGGGCTGCCCAGTCCGCGCGTCACAGTGAGGTCGCTGTCCGCAACCTCGACCGCAGAGCGGAGTTTGTACATCATCAGAGCCTGTTTGATCCCGGGCGCAAGATCGGACGCAATGTCGAGTCCGATCTCGTCGCCCAGCGGCACGAGAAAGAAATCGGCGCGATACTTGCCTTGGGGCGTCAGCATGGCCGCATAGACCAGGCCTTGATCCAGCTTGCCTACATCGTTCGTCACCAGCCCTTGCAGAAAGTCCCGCGCGTCTGGTCCGCTGATCTTGAGAATGGTCCGATCCGACATGGCTGCCCCTGAAATATCCGCCACCCTCAGATAAAGGTCCGGGCAGGTGGTGCAAGGGGCATCAGGCGGTTGCGGTGTCTCCCAACACTTGCCGCGACAGAATACGGTCGAGCGAAAGCGCTCCGGCACCTTTGATGACAAGCGTGATCAGCAACAACATCCAGAACGCCCGCTGATCGAGGATCACGCTGTCCGGCACCTTGTCGAACCACGCGCCAAGGGTCTCTGCGTGTTCGATGCCGCCGTGCCCGTACAGGTCGGTCAGGCTTTGGACTACGACAAAGCCGATCATGCCAAGCGCCGCCAGTCGCGTGAAGAGACCGATCACAATCAACAGCGGCAGGATGAACTCTGCCCACGTCCCGGCGACCACCACCAGCCAATGAAAGACACTTAGTTGGGACGTGTCGTAGACGACGGCCTCCATCTGCTTGGGGAAAATCTGCGCATAGGCCCCGGTAGACGGGACGAAGATGCCCATGATCCCATCGCCAAGCTTGGTCAGCCCCGAGGCCCAGAAGTAGTTGAGCAGCGTCGCTGCAAAGACGAACCGGGCCAAGAGTGGGATCAGCCCGTCCATGGAGCGCTCAATGGCGGAAAAGAAGCTGTTATGAAGGGAAACAAGGCGGTCCATGGGTTAGTCTTTCTGGTTTGGAATGGGAGCGTTTGAAACGTGAGTGATGGCGTTGTTCGAGAGCAAGAGGCCGAGCAGAGTGGAAAGATCGAAGGTGTCGCCGGTCGGCTCCAACGCTTCTCTGAACGTGTGGCCGCCTTGAAGAGCAATCAGGACATCCGCGCCTTCTGTGCCAAGCACATGCGGTTCGGGATCAAATTCGGCGCGAAGGATCAGAACATCCTCGGCAATGCCTGTAGGTTTGTCTCCACCGCGCAGGGTGTATCGCCAGATCGATCCAATCGGCCATGGCGACCGGATCAGGATCATGGAGGGCGCAAAGGTGAACCGGCTGTTGAGAAGTGTCGTCTCGTCCATGTCCTGCAGCGCGGTGGGCTCGATACCAACGCTATCGGCCGCATGGTAGCTTTGCCGCATGGCGACGTCGATCCGCGCTACATCGGCGAGATAGGGCAGGTGTGCCAACTGCTCCAGATCGGCAAGGAAGTCAGGAAACGTTGCGCCGTAGTGCATCATCAGCGGTGAAGTCGGCGGCGACTGGCGCAGATACGCGCGCGCCACGTGTTCGAAGTTGTCTCGCCCGATCAGGCCGACAATCGACGGGAACCCGTCGGCAAGAGCCTCGCGCAGGGAAACGGTGACGTTGTTGCGGTAAACGCCGTAGCGGCGGCCAGCGGGACGGTTCTCTCCGTCGGACAATCCCTCCGGCACGGGCTGCGACGGATCAAGAAGCCCGGCGCGAAAGGTTGTCTGGCTGATCATGCCAACACGCGAGTCAGAGCCGCATCGGCCCGACGCGCCTCGTCCGCCAGCACGGGCCAATCCGGCACATCTGTATCCCATTCGACCAGCAGCGGCTTCGGACCCGACTTTGCAAGCGTGTAGTCCAGCAGCGCCCAGACCGGATCCACAACTTCGCGGCCATGGCTGTCGATCAGAAGGGGCGCACCGTGGTCGTCTTCATCCTCGTCGTGCCCGCCAAGATGGATTTCACCAACCGCGTCAAGCGGGTAGGCGTCGATGTAGCCTTGCGGGGCGTAGCCGAGGTTTGTTGCCGAGACGAAGACGTTGTTCACGTCAAGCAGCAAACCACAGCCCGTCCGGCGGACGATTTCGGCCAGAAAGTCTGTCTCGGTATAGGTGCTTTCGTCAAAGGCCAGGTAGGAGGACGGGTTCTCCAGCAACATGCGCCGCCCTAGGGTTTCCTGCACTTCGTCGATATGATCGGCGACGCGGGACAGGGTGTCCTTGGTGTAGGGCAGGGGCAGCAGATCGTTCAGGAAATGGCTGTCATGCGTGGACCAGGCCAGGTGTTCGGAAAAACTTGCCGGGTTGAGCCAACCCACCAGATGTTTCAACCGCGCAAGGTGATCGGGATCAAGACGGCCCTCGCCGCCAATCGAAAGTCCGACACCGTGGACCGAGATCGGGAACCGCTCTGACAAAACGCGCAGTTGAGCAAGGGGTCGTCCACCGTCGCCCATGTAGTTCTCGGCATGAATTTCGAGCCACCCCACCGGTGCGGGATTTTCAAGGATGTCCGAGAAATGCTGCGGCTTGTACCCCACACCCGGCGCGTTTGGCAGATGCGGGAAGCTGTGCGTGGCGTCTGGCATGGTCTCTGTCCCGGCGGGGTAGGTCGGACAGGTTTGCCCGACCTACGATTGCATTTAGCTGGGCAGGTCGCGGTTCAGCTCTTCAAGCGAGCCAGTGCGCGGTGTGCCGTCTGCCATCGCCGGCAATTCGATCTCGGTGCAGGTGCCCGCGTCAACAAGCGTCCAGGCGTTGCCCTGATAGTCGACAACGGAGGAACCGGCGCAGGTTGTGCCCGGGCCTGCGGCGCAGTCATTCTGACCGGCGAGCGAAACGCCGAAGCACTTCTCTTTGGCTTGTGCGGTGGCGGTTGTGGTGTGGGCTGCAAGGCTGGCGGCGACGGCGCCAACGATCGCGACGGTTTTGATGGCTTTCGACATGAATTGGGTCCTTCCGGTTGTACTTCGTTTGAACTGGGTCGGCGCCGCGATTGCGACATCGATGCCCCTACAATGCCCTGCGACGTGCCGTCGCGCCATTCACGCCGATGTGCATCACGCGGGCGTGACGCACGGTGAGACGATTTTGGCTGGTGTGGGGGATTATGGCACAAAAACAAAGGGCCTCGTAACAAAACGAGACCCTTTTCGGCGATGAAGATTTCACTTTGTTACAAGAGGTCCGGCGGCGTCGCTTCTTTTGCGAGCGCGCTCACGATCTCCGTCAAGGATGTAACAGAGGTCTGCTTTTCGCCCAGACGCCGCACGGTGACAGTTCTGTCCTCGACTTCGCGATGACCAATCGCAAGGATGACCGGCACTTTGCCAAGGCTGTGTTCGCGGACCTTGAAGTTGATCTTCTCGTTGCGGATATCGGCCTCGGCGCGGACACCAGCGGTGGTGAGAGCGTCAACCACTTCATGCACGTATTCATCGGCTTCGGACACGATGGAGGCCACAACCACCTGACGCGGAGCGAGCCAGAAAGGCAGTTTGCCTGCGTGTTCCTCAATCAGGATACCGATGAAGCGTTCGAACGATCCCAGCACAGCGCGATGCAGCATGACCGGACGGTGTTTGCCACCGTCCGCGCCGATATAGGTCGCGTCCAGCCGCTCCGGCAGCACGAAGTCAACTTGCAAGGTGCCGCATTGCCAATCCCGGCCGATTGCATCTGTCAGAACAAACTCCAGCTTGGGTCCGTAAAACGCGCCTTCGCCCGGGTTCAGCTCGAACTCGCAACCTGCGGCAGTCGTGGCCGCCTTAAGGGCATTTTCGGATTTGTCCCACACATCATCCGATCCCGCGCGGGTTTCCGGCCGGTCGGAGAATTTGACCTTGAAGTCTTCGAAGCCGAGGTCACGGTAGATTTCTGATAGGAAGTCGATAAAGCGTCTTGTTTCATCTTCAATCTGGTCCTCTCTACAGAAAATATGAGCGTCATCCTGGGTAAATCCGCGGACGCGCATGATGCCATGCAGGGCACCGGAAGGCTCATATCTATTGCACGACCCGAATTCGGCCATACGCAGAGGAAGATTTCTGTAACTTTTTAATCCCTGGTTAAAAATCTGGACGTGACAGGGGCAATTCATCGGTTTGAGCGCATTGACTGCTTTTTCGCGTGCGTGCTCCTCGTCCACTTCGACGATAAACATGTGTTCCTGGTACTTGTCCCAGTGGCCAGACGCCTCCCACAATTTTCGGTCCACGACCTGTGGGGTGTTCACCTCCACGTAACCGCCCTTGGTTTGTTGGCGACGCATGTAATCCTGCAAGGTGGTGTAGATGCGCCACCCATTCGGATGCCAGAAGATCTGCCCCGGCGCCTCCTCTTGCATGTGGAAGAGGTCCATCTCGCGACCCAGCTTACGGTGGTCGCGCTTGGCGGCCTCTTCGAGCATGTTGAGATAGGCGCGCAGCTTTTCCTTGTTCTGGAACGCCACGCCGTAGATGCGCTGAAGCATCGCGCGGTCACTGTCGCCACGCCAATAGGCGCCCGCTACGCTCATCAGTTTGAAGGCGTCCGCCGGAACCTGACCGGTATGCTGCAAATGCGGGCCGCGACACAGGTCCTGCCAATGCCCGTGCCAGTACATGCGGAGGGGCTCATCGCCCGGAATGGCCTCGATGAGTTCGACCTTATAAGGCTCGTTGTTCGCCTCATAGTATTTGACCGCGCGGTCGCGTTCCCAGATCTCGGTGGTGACCGGGTCGCGCTTGTTGATGATTTCCTTCATCTTCTTCTCGATCGCGCCCAGGTCTTCCGGGGTGAACGGCTCTGCGCGGTCGAAATCGTAGTACCAGCCATTGTCGATCACCGGGCCGATGGTGACCTTAACGTCCGGCCAGATCTCCTGCACTGCCCGCGCCATGATGTGCGCGAGGTCGTGCCGGATCAGTTCCAGCGCCGCTTCATCATCGGCCAAGGTGTTGATCGCGATGCTGCTGTCGGCCGCGATGGGCCATTGCATGTCCCAATGCTTGCCATCGACAATGGCCGAGATGGCTTTTTTGGACAGCGACTTTGAAATGCTTTCGGCCACTTCGGCAGGGGTCACACCCTTGTCGTAGTTGCGCGAATTGCCATCGGGAAAGGTCAGGGAAATCTGGCTCATCGGCCGGCTCCTCGTCAGTTTGGCGCCCACGGAACGCCCGGTTGCGGGTTATGTATCGTCGGCGGCTTGTGGCAGGGGCCGACAAATCCGTCAAGATGGTGTGCGCCTCTGCGAGTCGGCAAGTTTGGGCGCTAACGGGTAAGACTCTTGCGCGGTATACGAATGTATTATCTGAAGTCTTTTGATTCCAGATGGTTAGCTACTCATTTGAGAGTGGACGAAACCGACGCAATGGCTATGTATAACGACATTCCACTATCGGAAACATTCGCTGCCAATTGAAACGGGAGAGCAGGCCATGCCCGGGTACAATACGAAATTCGATTTGACCGTCGAAGACATGGAGTTGATCGAGGACGCGCTTCGCAGCACCAAGCGGACGCTTAACACCTCGGTGTTTGAGCAGGCCGCTGACCCGCTCAAACCCTGTGAGAAAACTCGCGATGTCGATGTATCGATGAAGCGGATCAACGATCTTTTGGGGCGGTTGCACAACCAAAAGAACTTCTATCGCCCGAAGGCTGGCGCGTACGTTTCAGGGTAGGGTGGGCTTCACACCCACCCCACGCACCTTTCAAAGCGCGGCTGTAAACACCGCGTAGGCCATGGTCAGGCAGCAAAGCCAACCGATCAGGAAAAGCCCGGGTCGAAGGGGCATTTTTGCAAAACCCGCAATCATGCCCACCGCGTGCAACACGCGCACCCAGAAGAACACGATGGCCGTCCAGTACGTGAGCCCTGTGAAGCCATCGATGCTGTTCAGTATCAATACCAAAACCGAGAATGGCAGCGCCTGTTCGATCAGGTTGAGATGCGCCCGGTGCGCGCGATGCACCCAGGCGGGGAACTGATCCAGCGGGGTGGGGCGGACAAAGGGGTCTTCCGCGCCCGGAACTTCGTATTTGTTCACGCCGACGATATAGGGAATCCAGAGCGACGCGGCGAGGATCATGAGGCAAGTGAGGATGCCAAGCTCGGTGGGAAAGGTTTCCATTACGCGTCTCCCTCGTGCTCGGCCCAGAGGTGGTCGCCGCCGAAATGCATCGGCTCACCGGTTTCCAACCAGGTTTTAAGTCCTGCCAGGGTCCGTACCCAGCCATCGGCGGTCCCGTCGCTGGGATCATGCGCAAGCCCCCGATGTTCGACCGTCAGCTTGCAATACTCGCCTTCGACACCAATCAGGTAAGTCACCTCGCTGGTCTTCGCATCCGGTTCCCATTTCGGTTCGAAAGTGGTCACGATGCGGGACTTGGGATCCAAAGTGATTTCGCGGGCGTGAAGCGTCTCGAACCCATCGGGTGTGGCGTAAATCAAAGTATCGCCCTCGCGCCGCGCGCTTTGACCAAGAAAGTCATAGTTCGCAACCGCATCGGCCGAGGTCAGGGCATCCCAAAGTGCGTCTTGCGAGCACCTGATATGGGTTTCCATCATGAAATCGGGTTTCGTCATTTGGATGATCCTTCAGCTCGCCATTTTCAGGGCAGTGCCTGTTTCGAGGTAAGATTTGAGCGACGCCGCCAGACGTGCCCAGCCTTCGGCAAAGCCTTCCTGACCCGGCGCCATGTCGTAATGTTCGATGGTCAGTTTGCAGGTCTCACCCTGCGGTTCGATAACGTAGACCATATGGGAGGCCGGGGCGTTCGGGCCCATGAATAAGGGCTCAAAGGTCATCGCGATGCGTGACTTGGGATCAAGCTCGGTTGTGACCTGACGCAGCATGGGATTGCCGTCGGGGAGAATGAATTCGGTGACGTTGTCGGGCTTCGCGTCGCCCCGTACGTCGTTACACATGAAATGGTAGGCGGCCATCTGATCGGCCTTGGTCAATGCATCCCACAGCGCATCCTGCGAGCAGCGGATGAAGGTTTGCATCATGAAATCAGGTTTACCCATACTGGTCTCTCTTTCGAGTTTGGCTTTGAGATCGCTCATCATTTGCGCCTGCGGCCGCAGGAACGGCGCAACCCAGCGGTCGAGCATTTCCTGCAGGGGGAGGGCATTCAGGTAGTGGTATTTGAACCGCCCCTGTTTGCGCGAAATGACGAGATGGGCATCTTCGAGGACCTTGAGGTGCTTCATCACGCCGAACCGGCTCATGTCGAGCTGCTCTTCCAGTTCGGTCAGCGACTGCCCGTCCTTACGCCGCAAACTGTCAAGCAGCGCGCGGCGGGCGGGATCATTGAGGGCTTTGAAGATCGCATCCATTTTTTGACTATAGGTGATTAATTAGTCACGTGACAATATGGTAACTTAATGTTTAGGAGATAACTTAATAAGTCACTGATTTATAACAATGTTGCGGCGGGTGCGGAACGGATCGTCGAGTTGATGCGTTGGAGATGGTTGGACCAGGAAAGGGAATCACCTGCATGACGAGCCCCGTGACAGACGTCTACGAAGAGATCACCGGCGCGGATGACGACGTCCGCGACCGCGAGGCCCGCAATGGCGTGCGTCACATGGTCAGCCTGTCGATGACAAAGGTCGCGGATGGATTGATTGACCCAAAGCTTGTGCTCAGCTGGCTGGCTGGCGCGCTGGGGGCACCGGCGGCACTGACCGGTCTTCTTGTCCCGATCCGTGAGGCCGGTGCGCTCTTGCCTCAGATTGCCTTGGCTGGCTGGGTCCAATCGCTCAAGCATCGGAAATGGGCTTGGGTCTTCGGATCGCTTGGTCAGGGCGCGGCGGCGGCAGCGATTGTGTTCATCGCGCTGACTTTGCAGGGGCTCGCCGCCGGGATTGCGCTTTGTGCTGCGCTTGCCGTGCTGGCACTGTCGCGTGCGGCCTGTTCGGTGAGCTACAAGGACATTCTTGGCAAGACGGTCGAAAAAACCCGCCGTGGTGCCGTGACCGGCGTGGCAGGGTCCACCGCGTCGATTGCCGTTATCGTGTTCGCGGGTCTGTTGCTGTCGGGACTGCTCCGCAACGTCACACCGGTGATCATCGCGATTGGCCTGGCCGCTATGTTGTGGGTCGCCGCGGCAACGCTGTTTTCACGCCTGGAAGAAGAAGCCTCGGACGAGACAGAAGACACGTCCGTCGACTTTACCCCCTTGCGAGACGACAAACAGTTCCGTCTGTTTATCGCCGTGCGGGGATTGCTGACGGTAACTGCGCTTGCACCGCCGTATTTCGTACTGCTTGGCGGGGGGCAGTCCGCCCTGCAAGGGCTTGGTGCGCTTCTCCTCGCATCTGCGGCTGCCGCATTCGTCAGTTCTTACATCTGGGGGCGGTTCTCGGATCGGTCTTCGCGCAAGGTGCTCTTCGCGTCTGGCCTGCTTGCCGCGTTCTTTGCCAGCCTGGCTGTTTTGGCCCAGCTCTCTGGCTGGGCAGATACCCCATGGGTCATCCCGGTGATCCTCTTCTTCTTCATGCTGTCCTACCAGGGCGTGCGCTCGGCCCGGTCAGTTTATCTGGTCGACATGTCGCCCGAGGACGCGAGGTCGAATTATGCGGCACTCGCCAACACCGCGATTGGCATTCTCCTGTTGGCAACCGGCGCGTTTGGCGGGTTGCTCGCCCTTGCCGGTCCAGTGGCGTCCCTGATCGGGTTCGCCGTTCTGTCCGTGGCGGGCGGCATGCTTGCCCTGAAACTGGACGAAGTACAGACAGACGATTGATGCGTTTCTGCCTTGGGTTTCGGTGCTGACTGCGTAAAGTCGCCCAAAACCCGAGGGAGGCAGACGTGACAGACATCACCCACATCGACGGACCAAACGGCACGCGACTGGCCTATGTGAAAACCGACGGCAAAGACCCGACCATCGTATTTCTGTCCGGTTACAAATCCGACATGGAAGGCACCAAGGCGGTGCATCTGGAGGCGTGGGCGCGGGAAACGGGCCGTGCATTCCTGCGCTTCGATTACTCCGGTCACGGTATTTCAGGCGGGATGTTCGAAGACGGATGCATCGGCGACTGGGCCGGAGACGCGCAAGCGGTAATCGAAGCGGCGACAGACGGGCCGGTTGTTCTTGTCGGATCATCCATGGGGGGGTGGATCGCCTCATTGATGACGCGGCGCCTGTCCAACGTTGCAGGCTTCGTCGGCATCGCAGCGGCGCCGGATTTCACGGAAGACGGGTTTTGGACGAACTTTTCGGAGGACCAAAAGCGCGCGGTCATGGAGGACGGGCAGGTTGCGCTGCCGTCGGATTACGACGAGCCCTACATCGTCACCAAGCGCCTGATCGAAGATGGCCGCAATCAGTTGGTCCTGCGCAGCCCATTGCCGATGCCGTTTCCGGTCCGATTGCTGCAGGGGACCGAAGATACCTCGGTTTCCCGAGAGACCGCTTTGCGGCTGTTGGACCACATCGACAGCCCGAACCTGCGCCTGACCTTGGTCAAAGGCGCGGATCACCGCTTTTCAGAACCCGAAAACCTCCGCCATATCGAGATCGCAATCGAAGAGGTGGGCGGTTAGACGGTTTTTGCATACGATTGCAAAATTCGCTTGAGAGGCTCCGGCACCTCGCTATGCTTGTTCCCGAGAGGTAATCTGGGGAGATGAAGATGGCCGAGTATCTCAAGCGGGGCAAACCCGAAACCGAGCGGGCCGAAGACGACGCCAAAACACGCGCGGTGGTCGAATCGACGCTTGCCGACATTGAGGCGCGCGGTGACGCCGCCGTGCGGGAGCTGGCTGAAAAGTTCGACAAATACACTCCAGAAAGCTTCCGACTGACCCAAGACGACATCGATGCGCTGATCGCAGAGCTGACGCCGCGCGAGCTTGATGACATCAAGTTCGCACAGGAACAGGTGCGCAATTTCGCCCAGGCGCAGCGCGACTCGATGCTCGACATCGAGGTCGAACCGCTCCCGGGTGTGATCCTTGGCCACAAGAACATTCCCGTTCAATCGGTCGGCTGTTACGTGCCCGGCGGAAAATTCCCGATGGTCGCCTCGGCGCATATGTCGGTGGCGACGGCCAGCGTGGCGGGTGTCCCGCGCATCGTCGCCTGCACGCCGCCCTGGCAGGGCAAACCCAACCCTGCGGTGATCGCCGCGATGCATCTGGGTGGCGCGCACGAGATTTATGTGTTGGGGGGTATTCAGGCGGTCGGCGCGATGGCGATCGGTACGGAGACGATTGATCCCGTGCACATGCTTGTTGGTCCCGGCAACGCCTTTGTGGCCGAAGCCAAGCGACAGCTGTTCGGGCGGGTCGGCATAGACCTTTTTGCGGGGCCGACGGAAACCATGGTGATCGCGGACGATACGGTCGACGCCGAGATGTGTGCGACAGACCTGCTGGGTCAGGCGGAGCACGGCTACAACTCGCCCGCCGTTTTGGTGACGAATTCGAGAAAGCTGGCAGAAGAAACGCTCGTCGAGATCGACCGGCTTCTGAAAATCCTGCCCACAGCCGATACCGCGTCTGTCAGTTGGCGGGACTACGGCGAGGTCATCCTCTGCGCCGATCACGACGAGATGCTCGCGGTGGCGAATGATATCGCCTCCGAACATGTGCAGGTGATTACGGATCGCGACGACTGGTATCTCGACAACATGACCTGTTACGGCGCGCTGTTCCTTGGCCCGCGCACCAACGTGTCGAACGGCGACAAGGTCATCGGCACCAACCACACACTGCCTACCAAGAAGGCAGGCCGTTACACCGGTGGTCTTTGGGTGGGCAAGTTCCTGAAAACCCACAGCTATCAGAAGATCACCACCGATGAGGCGGCGACGCTGATCGGCGAGTATGGCTCGCGGCTTTGTATGCTGGAGGGCTTCGTCGGCCATGCGGAACAGTGCAATGTCCGCGTGCGGCGCTACGGCGGTGTAAATGTGCCTTATGGAGAAGGCGCGCCCTATCGCGACGCAGCCGAGTAAGGCTAGGGCAGGCGTGAGGGGCCAGCCCCTCACACTCCCCGAGGTATTTGTGAAACAGAGAAGCAGGGGACGTCATGTCTGAGCGCGACGCGGCCAAAGCGGTGATGGCGCCTGTATTTGCCGCCTTGCGCGATTTTTCCACGGTAGATCTCCAGAACGCCCTTGCCGCGTTTGCATCGGACGTATCGGTGCGAATGTGCCATCCCATTGGGGATTTTCGAGGCGCGCGGTCTGCCTGGGAAGGCGCGTTCTGGCCGCTTTTGTCGGCCATGCCAGACCTTGAACGCGTCGACTTCATTCGCATCGCGGGCCGGGACGCGGATGGCGCGATGTGGATCGGGTCCGCCGGACATTACATCGGGACGTGGGTCAATCCGTGGCTCGGCATCCCGCCGACGAATGGCGCAGCTTTCTTGCGGTTTCACGAATTCTTCCGCATCGAGGACGGGCATTGCGTTGAGGTGCAGGCGATCTGGGACATCCCCGAGATGATGATGCAAGCCAGTGTGTGGCCGATGGCGCCGCAACTCGGTCGGTTCATGTATGCCCCGGCACCAATGACACAGGACGGGTTGGGTCCGCATGATCCTGCAGCATCGGATGCCAACGCGCAGCATGTTGTCGACATGCTGCTGGCCCTGCAGCGGCACCCGAAGGACGGCGGGCCCGAGGTCATGGAGTTGGAGCGCTTCTGGCACCCGAAATTCATGTGGTACGGACCGGCGGGCATCGGCACCACGCGCGGTGTTACGGGATTTCGCAAGGTCCATCAGATCCCGTTTCTCAACGCGATGCCGGATCGCGGGAAGCATCCAGAAGGCACCAAACATCATTTCATGGCCGAGGGCGCGTTTGTCGGTGTCACCGGCTGGCCGAACATGCAGCAAACGCTCTCCGGCGACGGGTTTCTGGGCATCCCGCGTGTGGGACGGAAGATCACCATGCGCAGTCTCGATTTCTGGCGCGTCGAGAATGGGCTGATCCGCGAGAACTGGGTATTGGTGGACTTGTTGCACGTCTACGCGCAGATTGGTGTCGACGTGTTTGCGCGCATGGAGGAACTGAAGTGGAGCAAAGGGTATCGCTGATCACGCTGGGCGTGCGCGACATGGAGGCCGTTGCAGCGTTCTACGAGGCCCTTGGCTGGAAGCGGGTGGAGACGCAGGACGGCGTGATCGCCTTTGACCTGATCGGCCAAACGCTTGGGCTCTATCCTCTCGACAAGCTCGCCGAGGATATCGGTGTTGACGTGGCCCAACTGGGTCATGGCGGCATGACGCTGGGCCACAACGTACCGTCGCGGGACGACGTGGATGCGGTGATGCAGCGGGTGGAGCAGGCGGGCGGAACCGTCCTGAAACCACCGCAAGAGGTGTTCTGGGGTGGGTATCACGGCTATTTCAGCGACCCGGAAGGCCATATCTGGGAGGTGGCGCACAATCCGTTTTCGCCGTTGAGGAATGAGGATCACGCCTTTCGGTGGACCGGCTATTGAGACGCCCCGCCAGCATGTGGAGCCTTGAGACTCTCGGGCGCGTACGGCTGTCCAAGTATTTCTACATGCGGGATTTTCTCTACTCCGAAATCGGCAACTTCCACCAGAGACAGAACATCCCCGACACCCCCGATCTGGCGATCGAACGCGGCCGCGCGTTCTGCGAGACCCTGCTCGATCCATTGGAAGAGACATTTGGACGGATCGCCGTCAGGTCTGGATTTCGATCCGCCGACCTCAACCGATTTGGCAATGAGAACAAGCTGAACTGCGCGCGCAATGACTATCCGCTTGAATGTCACATTTGGGACTTGCCGGACACGCCGGTTGCGGGGGCGAGCCTTGTCATCCCGTGGTTCGCGGATCAGTACGACGAGGGCCGGGACTGGCGTGATCTGGCGTGGTGGCTCTACGATCATCTGCCATTTGCCGATGCGTGGTTCTTTCCGAAACTCTGCGCCTTCAACCTGTCTTGGCGACCCGTTTCGCAGCGGCGGATCGACAGCTACATCGCGCCGAAAGGGACGTTGATCCGGGGTGGGGAAGACCCGCCTGAAACGGCAGCTGAGCGCGCCGGACGCTACGCTAATTTTCCGCCCTTTCGCGGCATCACATACCCCTGACGCAAGGGCTGGACAGCGCGCGGCGGCAGGAGTAGCGTGAATTTTGCACACCTATGCAAAGCGCCGGAGCCCGTGCCATGACCTTGCCCAAGACACCTTCGTTCCGATTGGATGGCAAGCGCGCTTTCGTCGCGGGCGGATCGCGCGGTATCGGCCTTGGCTGTGCCGTCGCGCTGGCCGAAGCCGGAGCGCACGTCGTCATCGCCGCGCGCGGGGCGGCGCAGGTGCAGACCGCTGTCAACGAGATCGCGCAAGAGGGCTTCAGCGCCGAGGCCGTGGTCCTGGATGTGACGGACCTTGATGCGGTGCGGGAGACGTTCGGCACCGTCGGCCAAATCGACATCCTCGTCAACTCGGCGGGTCTGGCCCGGCACAGCCCGGCCCTCGACACCACGCCCGAGGATTTCGACGCCGTCACCGCGATCAACATCAAGGCCGCCTACTTTCTCGCCCAGACCGCTGCGAAACAGATGGTCGGGCGGGGCGGGTCGATCATCCAGATCAGCAGTCAGATGGGCCATGTCGGCGGCATTGAGCGCGCTGTCTACTGCGGCACGAAACATGCGGTCGAGGGCATCACGAAAGCGATGGCGATCGAGTGGGGACCGGAGAATATCCGCGTCAACACGATCTGCCCGACCTTTATCCTGACCGAATTGACCAAGCCGACCTTTGACGACCCCGAAAAGCGCGCCTGGATCGACAGCAAGATCAAGCTGCCGCGCGTCGGGCAGGTGGAAGACATCATGGGGGCCTGCGTTTTCCTCGCCTCTGACGCCAGCGGATTGGTCACCGGCACCTCGATCCTCGTGGACGGAGGCTGGACCGCCGGATGATCAAGCGCGTGACCTCATTCGACGTGGCCGAACGCGCCGGGGTCAGTCAATCGGCGGTCAGCCGTGTGTTTTCCGGCGCTTCGGCCAGCAAGGACACCGCGACCAAGGTACGCGCGGCGGCGGCAGAGTTGGGGTACCGGCCCAATGTGCTTGCCCGCTCTCTCATCACCGGACGCAGCCGGATCATCGGGATGGTGTTCGCCTATCTGGGCAACCCGTTTTACCCCGATGCGCTCGAACGGTTCAGCCGTGTCTTGCAGGACGAAGGCTACCATACTCTGGTGTTCACGGTGCCCGAAACGGCGGACGACACCGATATCGACCGCGTGGTGCAACAGATGCTCGACCATCAGGTCGATGGCATGATCCTTGCGAGCGTAGGGCTGAGCGATGCCTTGGCCGCGCGGTGCGAGGCGGCTGGCATTCCGGTGGTCCTTTTCAATCGCGGGCAGACAGGCAGCGGTCTGGCGCAGGTCACCTCAGCCAACCGCGCAGGCGGGCGCAAGGTGGCGGAATTCCTTCTTGCCGGTGGCCATACCCGGATCGGCCATGTCAGCGGTTGGCAGGGGTCCTCGACGGGGCGTGACCGGACGGAGGGTTTTCTCGACGCGCTGGCCGAAGGTGGGCAGGAACCCGTCGGCGTCGAAGACGGTCGCTATACGCATGAGGACGCCGTCAAAGCTGCGGACAAGCTGGCCGGGGCTGGGGTCGACGCGCTATTCGTCGGCAATGACCATATGGCCTTCGCGGTGATGGATCATCTGCGCTTCACGTTGAACCTGCGCATCCCCGAGGATGTCTCGGTCGTGGGGTATGACGATGTGCCGATGGCGGCCTGGGCGGGCTACAGCCTCACTACGGTGCGGCAGCCGGTTGGACGTATGGTCAAAACCACGGTGCAGGCGCTGATTAACCAAATCGAAGACAAATCCGCCCAAGCGGAGATCGAAGAAATCGACGGCCCCTTGATCCTGCGCGGATCGGCCCGAAAACCGGAAGGCTTGCAATGAGAGGCTTTGACAACAAGTTCGCGGATTTTCCCGACTACATCCTCGGCATCACCAAGGAGATCTGGGAGGATCGCGGTCTTGGCGCACGGATGAAGGACTACTATCACCCGGATGTCATCGTCCGGACCCCTGCGGGCATCGGTTTCGGAGAACCGGCGATGACGGCGGCGACGATGGCGACCGTGCACGAGTTTCCGGACCGGAAGCTTCTGGGTGAGGATGTGATCTGGTCCGGCACGCCCGAGGTCGGGATGCTGTCTTCGCATCGTATTCTCTCCACGGCCACACATGTCTGCGACGGTCAGTTCGGTCCGGCCACCGGGCGCAAGATCACGCTGCGCGCGATTGCGGACTGTTATGCCAAGAACAACATGATCAGCGACGAATGGCTGATCCGCGACAACGGCGCGATCGTGCGGCAGTTGGGCTATGATCCGAAAGACTGGGCGCAGGCCCGCGTGGCATCCCTCGACCCTGAAACGCAGCCCTTCCGCCCCGAGGTTGATGTACAGGGGCCGTATACCGGCAGCGGCAACGACAACCAGTGGGGGCAAGCGTTTGGCATGCTTCTGACGCGGATCATGGAGGCCGAGTTTTCGGTCATTCCCGACCAGTACGACCGTGCGGTTCAGGCTGAATTCCCGGGCGGACAGACAGTCCACGGCACCGATGGCGTTGACGCTTTCTGGCTGGGGCTGCGATCTGCCTTTCCGTCCGCAAAGTTCGAAATCCATCATCAGATCGGCCTCGAAGACCCGATGATGCCGCCGCGCGCCGCCGTGCGCTGGTCACTCACCGGCCAACATGACGGTTGGGGCGCGTTCGGTACTCCGTCCGGGGCCGACGTACACGTCATGGGGATCAGTCACGCGGAATTTGGTCCGCGCGGTCTGCGCCGGGAATGGACGCTCTACGACGAAACCGCGATCTGGATGCAGATTTTGGCCCATCAGGGCTGACACGACCACACGCGCCAATCGGCGCGCAGACCAAGGGAACCCACAACATGACCCCGCAAGAGATGGAAGCCCGCATCGTTCGTTACGGCGACCTGCGCCCCTGCCGCACCGCGTTCATCGACGCGCACACACCCGGTAGCGATCAGAAGGAAAACTTCACGATCATCGGCGGCGGTGTCTCGGAAAGTGCGGACCAGCACGTGCACATCACGGAAACGCCCGGTTTCAACATCGGTGCGGCAGGTCAGCCGCCGAAATGCCAGAACTCCCTGCACAGTCACCGCACGGCCGAGGTGTTCTTTGTCCTCAAGGGTCGCTGGCGGTTCTTCTGGGGGCGGTGGGGCAATGCGGGGGAGGTCGTTCTGGAAGAGGGTGACATCTTCAACATCCCCACCGGCATCTTCCGAGGGTTCGAGAACATCGGCACTGATTACGGGATGATCATGGCTATCCTCGGCGGCGACGATGCGGGCGGCGGCGTGATATGGGCCCCGCAGGTGATCGAGGATGCCAAGGATCACGGTCTTGTCCTGGGCGAGAACGGAAAGCTGTACGACAGCAAGAAGGGTCAATCCCTTCCAGACGGCATCAAGCCGATGCCGCTGCTGACCGAGGAAGAGCTGGCGACCTTCCCTGAACCCACCACCTCAGACGTGGTTCCCGGCCATGTCGCGCGCTACTGGGACCTCATGGCGTTGGCGAACAAGACGCCTGCGAAGGTGATCGGCCCGGACGGCAAGCTCAGGGATCGCCCCGGTTTCGACGTGGACTTCATCACGCGCGGGTCCATCCCGGACGCGCCTTACACCGTCGACACGCATGAGGTGCTGATGCCGGTGCGCGGGCATTGGCGATTGTCTTGGGACGGTGGCAGCACCGCTCTGAACCCCGGGGATACGGTCGCCGTGCCTCCGGGTCTGGCCCACAGCGTGACCCCGGCCATGACCGGCGAGGCGTCCATGTATCGCGTGCGGTCGACCGGCGATCCTGCAGGACCCACCTGGACCGGCTAAGGGCTTTGGACTGAACTCCAGCCCGTCCTATCTTCCAGATGGAAGATCAATCACGGGCTGACCGATGACGAATGACACGCTGACACTGCGCCCGGCCGAGGCGATGGATATCGACGATCTGGACCGCTTGTTCGGCCAGAGTTATCCCGTCCTGCTGAAGCCCGACTATTCGCCATCGGTCCTTGTGACCGCCGTGCCGCTGATCTCGAAGGCGCAACTGGCGCTGATCGCGTCGGGGACGTTTTTCGTCGTCTGTGACGGGGACGACATCGTCGGTGCGGGCGGCTGGACAATGCAGGCTCCGGGCGGAAAACCGGGCAGCCGGGGTATCGGCCACATCCGCCACGTTGCGACCGATCATCGCCGCACGCGCGAAGGGATCGGGCGCAAGCTGATGGACTACATCGCATTGCACGCCCACGCCTCGGGCATGACGCAACTGCATTGCCAAAGCACCCTGACCGCGGTGCCGTTTTACGAAGCGATGGGATTTGTCGCACAGGGCGACATAAATGTGCCATTGCGGCCCGGGATCGACTTTCCGGCCGTCTTTATGGTGCGCATGCTCTGATGGATTGATTTGGGTCATAGTCCTCGACGGCAAGGTCTGCTTCAGTCGTCTTCCAGGAGTGGAGGAACCTATGCTGAAAGTTACCAAAAAAGCCGCAAATCGCGTCGATCTCGAAGTGTCGGGTCGGATCGATTCTGAAGAAATGGCCAAGGGATTGGATGATCTCTTGCACCTGTCCGAGGACGTGAACGAAGGCGTGATGCTGTACAAGATCACGACCTTTGCGTTCCCCGATTTCGGGGCGCTGGCGGCCGAATTTGCCCGTCTGCCCAAGCTGTTCGGCCTTTTGGGTCGGTTTGACCGGTGTGCCGTCCTGTCGGATGCGGCGTGGATCCGAACTGCGGCCGAAGTCGAAGGCGCGCTTTTTCCCGGACTCGAGATAAAGGCGTTCGATCTGGACGAGGAAGAGGCCGCCGAAGCCTGGCTTGGCGGGGTCTCAGCGCAACCGGAGAAAACAAGCGAGGATGCTTGAACTTCGCCCGAACTGCGAATGGTGTTACAAGGACCTGCCGCCGGATGCCGCTGATGCGCGCATATGCTCTTACGAATGCACATATTGCGCCAAATGCGTGGAAACCGTGCTGCATAACGTCTGCGCAACTTGCGGCGGTGGGTTTGTTCCGCGACCCATCCGGCCTCGCGCCGCACATCGGGAGACGTTGAAGCTCGGGCTCGTGAACAACCCTGCCAGCACAACGCGGAAGCACTCTAAATGGTCTGCCAAAGAGGTCGCCGAGTTCAGTAACAGGCTGAAGGACATCCCGCCGGATCAACGCTAGGACATAGGGGCTGACCCATTGTTTCGCGCGCGAAACATTGGGTCCGTTCCGGTCCTATCGGGTCACTTCGATCACGTCGCGGTCCGTCACGATCAGATCAAGGGGCTGGTCCGTCGGCTCCAGTGGCAGGTCGGTCGCTTCCTGCTCGGCATAGGCAAACCCGATCGCCAGAGTCGGGCGCGACGACCGCAACTGCTCCAGCGTCCGATCATAAAACCCGCCGCCATAGCCTAGCCGACCGCCATCGCGGGAGAACGCCACCAAAGGCACGATTAGCAACTCGGGCGTCATCAGAACCTCATCCGCCGGAACCGGCGCGCCAAACGGTCCATCAACCATGGCGCAATCCGGTTCCCATCGCGAAAACACCAAGGGCTGACCCGCCTCGCGGATCACCGGCACTCCCACAGGGCCATGTGCAGCGGCCTCTGCCATCGCGGGCAGCGGATCGATTTCCGTTCGAATGGGGATGTACCCGGCAAGGGGCACACCCCGGTACCCCGCCAGAATCTCGCTCAGGCGGCCACTTGCGCCCGGCAGGTTCATGTCATGTGCCTGCTTGCGTCGGGCGAAGGCGGCCTTCCGCGCCTCTGCCTTCACCGCCTCTTGCGTCACAGAAGCACCACCACCGCCAATCCAAGAAAGGCAAAGAACCCAACCACATCCGTGACCGTCGTCACAAAGGCACCGGAGGCCAGTGCCGGGTCGATCTTGAGCTTTTCAAGGACCACCGGGATCGCCGTCCCGGCCAGACCGGCCACCACCAGATTGATCACCATCGCAGCGGCGATGACGAAACCGAGCAGGGGCATGCCGAACCAGACCACCCCGACGATGCCCATGATCACTGCAAACGCGGCTCCGTTGATCAGGCCCACAAGCACCTCTCGTCGAATAACCCGCCAGACGTTCGATCCGGTCAGGTCTTTCGTCGCCAAGGCACGCACCGCAACCGTCAACGATTGGGTGCCCGCGTTGCCCCCCATGGATGCCACGATGGGCATCAGAACCGCCAAAGCCACCACCTGCGCGATCGCCGCCTCGAATTGCGCGATGACGAGACTGGCGAGGATGGCGGTGATCAGGTTCACGAAAAGCCAAGGGAAGCGCCGCTTGGTCGTGTCGACCACGCGGTCCGACAAAGAGCTTTCGCTGTCCACACCGGCAAGGCGCAACACGTCCTCTTCATGCTCTTCGTCCAGCACGATCATCGCGTCGTCGATGGTGATGACACCGACGAGGCGCTCGTTTTCATCGACGACGGGGGCCGAGATCAGGTGATACTGATTGAATGCGTACGCCACGTCGCCTTCGTATTGATCGACCGGAATGACGTGGAACGTGTCCTCCATGATCGACTTGAGCAGCACTTCGCGACGCGATCCCATGAGCTTGCCCAGAGTGACATTTCCAACCGGGCGCAGCTTGGGATCGACCAGCGTGATATGGTAGAACTGATCCGGCAAGTTGTCAGAATTGCGCAGATAATCAATGGCTTCACCGACATTCCAATGCTCGGGGGCCATCACCACCTCGCGCTGCATCAGGCGGCCGGCGGAGTACTCCGGATAGGTAAGCGACTGCTCGACCGCAACGCGATCACTGTCCTCCAGCGCTTCGAGGATCGCTTCTTGCTGGGGTTCATCGAGGTCTTCGAGAAGGTCGACGACATCGTCGCTTTCCATTTCTCGGACCGCGTCGGCCAGAACTTCGGGCGCAAGGATGCCGATCACTTCTTCACGGATCGACTCGTCCAGTTCCGACAGGATTTCGCCGTCGAATTCCTTATCGTAGAGCTTGATCAACCGCATCCGGTCGAAAGCGTTGATCTGTTCGAGAAGGTCCGCGATGTCCGCCGGATGGAGCGGGTCCATCAGTTCGACAAGCTGGTCGCGATCATCGAGATCGACCGCGTACAGAATCTGCGCCACGGCCTTGCGATCAAGGCTGTAGGCGGTGTCTGCTTCTTCTGCCTCGGGGGCTTCGATGGTTTGATCTTCGCTCATCTCGACCCTCTCCAAATCCCTAGCGCCACATGTACGTCATCCCCCGGCAAAGCAATAGGGGACGACCGCAATTTACCCGTGTCTGACGAAAAGATAGAGTTTCTGGGCAAAGTTCAAAAAGGCGCGCTTCATGTCACCGATCACCCTCCACCTTGGTCAGACGCTCTGGTTCGATGGCGATCCTCTTTTGGATGGCCCGGAAGCCGCCGTGCATAACAGCCGGGGAGGGCTTGCGGTGCAGGATGGACTGATTCTCGCGCGCGGAACTGCGGACGATTTGCGCAAAGCGCACCCCGAGGCCAAGATCGTGGACCATGGACAGTCACTCTTGATGGCGGGCTTTGTGGATGCGCATGTCCACTATCCGCAAACTGCGATCATCGCGAGCTGGGGTAAGCGGCTGATCGACTGGCTGAACACCTACACCTTTCCCGAGGAAATGCGGTTTGCCGATCCCGACTACGCGGAAGAGGTCGCAGGACGGTATCTGGATATCGCGCTGGCAAACGGCACCACGACGATGTGTAGCTACTGCACGATCCATCCCAACAGCGTGTACGCCTACTTCAAAGCAGCTGCATCGCGGGGCATGCGGGTTCTTGGCGGCAAGACCTGCATGAATCGCAACGCACCAGACGGACTGCGCGATACGGCCCAATCAGCCTACGATGACAGCAAGGTATTGTTGCAGCGCTGGCACGGGCAGGGGCGGGCGTCTTACGTAATCACGCCCCGGTTTTCACCGACATCGACGCCAGAGCAACTGGTAGCACTTGGCGCCCTATGGGCGGAGCACCCGGATTGCCTGATGCAAACGCATCTAAGCGAACAGACCGACGAAATCGCCTGGGTGCGCGAGCTTTTCCCCGACGCACGCGATTACCTCGACACCTATGAAAGCTTCGGTTTGCTAGGGGCCAACGGCGTCTACGGCCACGCGATCCATCTGGAGCCTCGCGAACGCGATCGCCTCCGCGAGGTCGGCGCGGCGCTGGTTCATTGCCCGACGTCGAACACGTTCATCGGGTCCGGCCTGTTCGACATGGCCGGGCTGGTCGCCGAAGGTCAGCGCGTGGGGCTCGCCACTGACACCGGGGGCGGTTCGTCCTTTTCGATGCTGCGAACAATGGCGGCGGCGTATGAGGTCGCCCAGCTGCGAGGTGCCACGTTACATCCGTCGACCCTGTTGTGGCTCGCCACCGAAGGTTCTGCGCGCGCCCTGGGTCTTTCGGATCGCATCGGCACACTGGCACCGGGGACTGAGGCCGACTTCATTGCGCTCGACCTCGCGTCCACGCCTGCCATCGCCCAACGCAGCGCCCTGGCACAGGACATCTGGGAGGCCGTCTTCCCAACCATCATGATGGGCGATGACCGGGCGGTGGCAGGGGTTTGGGTGATAGGAGAGCAGCGCGCGTGATCGGATGTTGCACGGACGAAAGCGGCCCTTTGGTGCTACTCCATCAGTGTCCGCTTTCGTTGTGTGGCTGTGTCGTTGAGGTTGCTTCGAGTTCGACACTCAAACTGGCAGCCAGATCGAAAAACCGACGTCGCACGGTCTCTGCGTAGGGATTGGCCTTCTCAATCGCTTCGAATACTTCTGGGGCATCATGCTGAACCATGGAAATCGCCTCAGATAACAAGTCAAAGCTCTTCGTTGTCATGCGCGTTGGGAGCGGTCCCATTCTTAGGAGCACTTTGGCGATGAGGTGCGTGAGCCCTTGGACAACTGCTGCTTCTTGGTCGTGGTCCTCTGGTGTTGTCATGATGACAGTCAGACCCAGAGCTTTGCGTAAGAACGCAGCCACCTGCGCGTGCCGGTTCCCTTGAACGGGGCAGACCGCGACTTTCAGGCCTTCGATTCCTTGTCTGGCACTCTGAGGGCCGAACAAGGGGTGAGTTGCCACGATGTCTACATGGTTCGGGAGCATCCGCCGCATGATTTCCGCGGGAACGACTTTGACTGAGCCGACATCGACGATCAGCGCGCCAGGATTACAAGCATCCGCGATCTCGCTGACAACATTCTCAAAAGAGGACACAGGTGCCGCAATGAGGATCACATCCGCCTGCGATACCGAGTGCAACGATGAGAGGGTCACGCCGAGGTGCTGTGCGACATTGGCAACGTTCTGGGACGGATCGTAGGCCGTTATTTCGAAATGCTTGCCGAGATGACGGGCTGCAAGTTGTCCGAACGCGCCAAACCCGACGATGCCTAGGGAGCTCGGTTCACGATTATTGTTGTTGTTCATTTTTCTCGACCTCTGAATTTGCCGCCCGGCACAAGGTCTTCTGTATGTTGACCGCTGTCAGGGGCAGCGGAAAACAAATGATGAATTACCCGCAGCTATCTAAGCTGAGGATAATAGTCCTGCGATGCAAAGAACGATTTCATCATGTCACCGGCCTTAAAGCACCCAAGACCGAGGAGTCAACGACACCTGAACAGCGGCCACCAACTGCGGCACAAAAGTCTAGAACTTTGGGCTGTAAACGAGACATTCGCTGCGGATACGAAAAAGCCGCGCCGGGATGTCCCTGCGCGGCCAAATCTTCACTGTCCGTGAAGGTGAAGGCTTACTTGATCTTGCCTTCTTTGTACTCGACATGCTTGCGCGCGACGGGGTCGTATTTGCGCACGCTCATTTTTTCCGTCATCGTCCGCGCGTTCTTTTTGGTCACGTAGAAGTGGCCGGTGCCCGCAGTCGAGTTCAGGCGGATTTTAATCGTGGTCGGCTTCGCCATGGATCGTCTCCTGCATCGAGGCCGTCATCATGGCGGGGCCTCGTGAATTTCGGTATGAACGCGCCTTCTACCCGCCGCGTCGTGCGAGTCAAGTGCGATCGCCCCGAATGGCCATGAAAAACGCGCGGAGGGCCTGTAAGCCGGATTCTGTCCTCCGTTGCTGGAGGGACGACCATTCCTCTGGGACCGCTGTCGCCAACGGCCTCGTGCTGCCAACCCGGGGATCTGGGCTGAAGCGACCCTGCGGGTTGCCCCGCGCGATCCCCCTATTCGGCATTGCTCCGGGTGGGGCTTGCCGTGCGGGGGCTGTTGCCAGCCCCCCGGTGGGCTTTTACCCCACCGTTTCACCTGTTCCCCGGCGGGCCGGGGTAGTTTGATTTCTGTGGCGCTTTCCGTCAGATTGCTCTGCCCGGGCATTACCCGGCACCCTTGCTTCATGGAGTCCGGACTTTCCTCCCCTGTGACAGGGCGGCCGTCCGGCCCTCCGCGCGAGACATCGGGGTAGGTGATGCGACACGACACGTCAATGAAATCGTTGGTCTGTGACGATGCACCAGATGCGCATTCCGTCCGCACAATCCCGCGTCGTCAACCAAACCGCCGAAGGACCGCCGGTGTCTCAGATGATTTCATCTTCGTCGAACATGGGATCCGCGGCCAGTTGGCTCGAATGATCGTCGAGTGCGTCGCCTGCGCGCTTGAATGACCCGATGCGGGCGAGGTGAAACACCGCGTCGCCCTCGTTGACCACGGGCATGACCGCACGACCAACGATGACCCCTTCGAACGGCGCCTCGATGTCTGTTTCACTTTCTCCGAACGGATCTGACACTGACCCCAGGGTCTCGCCCCTTCGAACCAGATCGCCGTCCGACCGAAAGCTGCGAAACAGCCCCCCAAGCGGTGCCCTGATCCATTTGCTGGACGCGCAATATTGCGGGGGCGCTTTTGGCGGTGCGATGCTGCGGCCCGAGATCATGTCGAGCGAACGAAGCACCCTGAGAATGCCGACCAGTCCGGCCCGGGCAGAAACCTCGTCGAACCGCAATCCTTCGCCAGCCTCGTACAGCAGGACGGAGGTTCCCAGTTTCTGAGCGGCCTCGCGCAAGGAGCCTTCGCGCACCGGCGATTTGATGACTATGGGCGCACCGAAGATGTCGGCGAGATCGCGCATTTTGCCGTCGTCCGGTGAAATGCGGACCTGCGGATAGTTGGTTCGGTGGATGGCGGCGGAATGGAGATCGATCCCGATATCGGCATGGGCAACGATTTCGGACAAAAACATGTGGGCGAGACGGGCGGCGAGCGATCCGCCCTCGCTGCCGGGAAAAGAGCGATTGAGGTCACGCCGGTCAGGTAGATACCGCGACCGGTTGATGAAGCCGAACGAATTGACAATCGGCACGACGATCAGAGTGCCCTTCAGCCTTCGCAAACCGGGCGATTTTAACAGACGCCGCACGATCTCGATGCCGATGACCTCGTCGCCGTGCACGCCAGCGCTCACGAAAACCGTGGCACCCGGCATTTTTCCGTGGATCACATGCGCGGACATCGTGACGGGCGTATGGTCGGACAGCGTGCTGACGGGCAGATCTACCGTGCGTCGTGTTCCCGGCGCGATCGACTCGCCACCGATCTTGAAATCTGCCCGTTCCGGCATCAGCCGCGGCCTTTGGTGCGTGTCTTGCCGTGTTTGGCGTTCTTTTCGAGGAACTCGATCATTTTGCCCGCAACATCGAGACCGGTTGCCTTTTCTACGCCTTCGAGACCCGGCGACGAGTTGACCTCCATCACCACCGCCCCATGATTGGCGCGAAGCATGTCGACGCCGCAGGCGTTCAGTCCCATCGATTTCGCCGCGCGGACAGCGGTTGAGCGTTCTTCCGGGGAAAGCTTGATCACCTGGGCCGAGCCGCCACGATGCAGGTTTGACCGGAACTCTCCTTCGGCACCGGTCCGTTTCATGGCCGCGATGACCTTGCCGCCGATGACAATGGCGCGAATATCTGTTCCGCCCGCCTCTTTGATGAATTCCTGGATCAGGATGTTCGTGCCGGTTGCGCGGAACGCTTCGACGACCGATTTCGCGGACCTGTCCGTATCGGCCAAAACCACGCCGAGCCCCTGCGTGCCTTCCAGAAGCTTTATGACCAAAGGCGCGTTCCCCGCCAGTTGAAGGACTTCCTCGGTCTGCTTCGGATCATGCGCAAACGTGGTCACAGGCAACCCCACGCCATCCCGCGCAAGCAATTGCATCGACCGCAATTTGTCGCGAGACCGTCCGATCCCGACGCTTTCATTGAGGGGATACACACCCATCATTTCGAACTGCCGCAAAACGGCGGTTCCGTAATACGTGACCGACGCGCCAATGCGGGGGATGACAGCGTCGTACCCTTCCAGCTTTTCACCGTTGTAATAAACCTCGGGTCGCCGCGAGGCGATGTTCATGTAACAGCGCAAGGTATTGATGACGTCGATTTCATGCCCTCGCTGCTCTGCGGCTTCGACGAGACGTTTGTGAGAGTACAGGCCTGCATTGCGGGCGAGCATGGCAATTTTCATTGGGGAGTCCTCATGTTCGACTAAGTCGATTTCAACGTCGTCAGGTTACGTTTTCCGGGATTGACCAGGATCGGGTGTCGTCTGAGTGCGGAACGGCCGACGATCATGCGAAACTTCATCTCGGATCTTGCCGTCAGCGACAGGTCAATTCTCCAGAGTTTGGAGTCGATGCGAAACTTTGTTCGAATGACGATCCGTGGCTCTGGTATCCCGCTGGTGTTCTTTATTTCTCTGCGGTCGTGAATGGGGTGTTCGACGTCGACGTCATTGGCGTCATCGTTGAATTTCGTGTGAAACCTGACCCAGGGCACATCATCGCGAACGAACTCGACGATATTCGTCGCGTGTAAGGCAGATGTTCTGGCACCGGTATCGATTTTTGCCCTGAGGTTGGTCAACCCCAGAAGCGGAAGGTCAACGCGTTCTTGCCAACCAATCACGAGCATTTCGGTCGTGTCCTCATTTTGTTGTATTCTGAAGTCTGCACCACAAACCCTTGATCTACCAGCCTGCGGCCGCACCGTGTTCTTCGAAGCGCTTGCGCTGACGCACCGGAAAAGCCTGCGGTGTTTTCACACCCCTAGCGCGATAAAGCCCATTCAGCGCAATACATAGGGCTGATGCAGCCAGCCCCAAAGCGCGTCATTCGCCTCGTCCGGCGTCTCCAGCGTTGGCAGATGACCCGCATTCTCCAGCACGACAAGTTTTGCGTGCGGGATCAACTCCGCCATGAAGGTATGTCTTTTCACCGGACAAAGCGCATCATGCGCGCCACACATGACCAGAGCGGGTTGATGGATCTTTCGCAATGTCGCTTGCTGGTCGCGACGGCGCTGCAAAGCGCGGGACTGATTGACGAAAACGCCCGGACCGAGGGTCTGGGCCATTTCCATCACCGTCTGCAACACCTGCGGGCGACGCGGACCGGGGGCGAGGTAGTTCGGTTTCAGTTCATCCCGCATCACCTCGGTCAGCTTGCCCGACTTGACCTTGATGATTTGCGGTTCCCGGTTGGCGGCGACTTGTGGCGTCTCGGCCAGCGGATTGGTGTCCATGAGCGCGATGCGCGTCACGCGGTCGGGCGCGCGGCGCAAGAGCTCCATCGCGACAATGCCGCCCATGCTCAGCCCCGCCAGCGCGAATTTCGGGGGCAGGGCGGTCATCAGGTTCGACGCGATCTCTTCGATCCTCTGACCATGCGTGATTGGCGCAACCATCACGGGATGCGTCGCAGAAAACGCGCGGATTTGCGGCTCAAAGAGGCGGGCATCGCACATCATGCCCGGCAGGAAAACCAGCGGTTCGACCATGAGTCAGAGGCGCTCCGACGCCCGTGCTGCGCCTTCGGACAAGGCTGCCAGTTTCGCATAGGCGATCTCGGGGTCGACAGCGCCGAAGCCCGCAAAGGTGCCGAAGCCGCAATCGCTGCCCGCGATCACACGGTCGGCGCCGACGATATCGGTGAAGCGTTCGATCCTTTGCGCCACCACTTCGGGATGTTCGACAAAATTGGTCGTGCTGTCGATCACACCGGGGACAAGGATCTTGTCGTCCGGGATCTCGGCCTTGCGATCGCGGAACACCGTCCACTCATGCGCGTGGCGCGGATTCGAGGTCTCGAACAGAACCTGATTGGCATCGACCTTCATCAGCGTCGGGAACACCGTGTCCATGTCGATATCGCAAACATGCGGCCCCTCGTAATTGCCCCAGCAAATGTGGACCCGCACGCGGGAGGGGTCGATGCCGTCAAGGGCATGGTTCATCGCCTCGACGTGGCTGTCTGCGATCTTGACGAATTCGGCATCGCTGAGGTCCGCAAACAGCATATGGCGCGACAGGGCGAGGTCCGGGCAGTCAAGTTGCAGCATCAGCCCGCTGTCCACAATCGTGCGGTACTCGTCCCGCATCGCATCGGCCAGCGCGGCGAGGTAGGCGTCCCGCGTCGGGTAGAAATCGTTCTGCAGGAACAGGGAAATCACACCCGGAGACGCCGCATTCATGAACGCCTCGGTCGCGCCATGTGCGGCCATCCCGGCCTTGAGATTGGCGATATCGGCTTCCAATTCGCCCTGGCCCTTGGACTTCACTTCGCCCACGCACATCGGTCGGGCATAGGTCGGCGTGCCTCCGTCATCCTTCAGGCGTTCGAGGAAGGACGGGTAAAGTTTGAGATCGGCGGGTGCATTGCGGGGACTGTCCCCATCGAACCCTGTGTAACGGTCTTTGACGTAAGTGGCGTAGCTGATCTTCGAGGTCTCTCCGTCCGAGACCACGTCAATTCCGGCTTCGACCTGGCGGCGCACTGTCTCGGACGCGGCGCTTGCCATGGCGACATCGAACGCGGCGGGATCATAGAGCTCGCCTTTTTCGCGGGCGAAGATGAAATCAACGACGTTCTGCGTGCGTGGCAGGGACCCGACATGGGTGGTTTTGATATGTGCCATCTGCTCTGCCCCTTAATGTGCATAGGTTTGCAATCACACTAGCAAATCGCACGGCTGGTGCCAGATGCTTCGAAGCATCTGTCCACGCTTTTCCGAAAACGCGCGCCCGCTCAGTCCATCAGCTGTTGTGCAAGGGCGTTTTGCCGCTCGACCACGCGCGGCAGATCTAGCGTCGTGACCTCTCCGTCGGCCACGATCTGCCGCCCTTCGACAAAGAGGTGCTTGACCCGCGTCGGGCCAGTCATAAGCAGCGCCGCCGGGTCCCAGCTTCCCGCGCTCTCGACACCTGAGACATCCCAGATGGCGATGTCCGCCCGTTGGCCTACCGCGATCTGGCCGCAGTCGGACCGCCCCAAGACCTCGGCCCCACCGCGCGTTGCGATGTGCAACGCTTCGCGCGGGCTCATCGCATCAGCGCCTTTTGCGACCCGTTGCAAGAGCATGGCCTGACGCGCCTCCGCAATCAGGTTGCCCGCATCATTGCTGGCCGATCCATCAACGCCCAAACCCACCGGCACGCCCGCATCCCGCATTGCGCGCACGGGCGCAATGCCTGAGCCAAGGCGGCAGTTCGAACAGGGGCAATGCGCGACCCCGGTGCGAGATGTGGCAAAAAGTTCAATCTCTTGCCCATCGAGTTTCACGCAATGCGCGTGCCACACATCCGACCCGGTCCATCCCAGGTCTTCGGCGTATTGCCCGGGTCGGCAGCCAAATTGTTCGAGCGAGTAGGCGATGTCTTCGTCGTTTTCCGCCAGATGCGTGTGCAACATCACGCCCTTGTCCCGCGCCAGAAGGGCTGCGTCCCGCATCAGGTCGCGGCTGACGGAAAACGGTGAGCAGGGTGCCACGCCAACGCGCACCATCGCCCCGTCGGACGGATCGTGATGGGTGTCGATCACGCGGATGCAGTCCTCGAGAATTGCCTGCTCCTTTTCCACCAGCGCATCCGGCGGCAGCCCACCGTCGCTTTCGCCAATGCTCATCGCTCCGCGCGTGGGATGGAACCGCAGTCCGACCTCCTGCGCCGCGGCAATCGTGTCGTCCAGCCGCGCGCCGTTTGGATAGAGGTAGAGATGGTCGGAGGTCAGCGTGCACCCCGACAACGCCAGTTCCGCCAGACCGATCTGCGCCGAGACGAACATTTCCTCCGGGCCGAACCGTGCCCAGATCGGATAAAGCGTCTGCAGCCACCCAAAGAGCAATGCATTCTGCCCGCCGGGAACCGCACGTGTGAGCGTCTGATAAAGATGGTGATGCGTGTTGACGAGGCCAGGCGTGACAACGCAACCGCGGCCGTCGATGGTTTTCGTGCCGGGCGGCCCCACGAGCCCGGGTCCCACGGCGGCGACAACACCTCCGTCGAACAGCACGTCGCATTGCCCAAGTTCCGAAGCGTTGTCGTCCATTGTCAGGATGACATCCGCGTTCTGGATCAGAGTGCTCACGCCGCGTTCAACCGCTCAAGCGCCGCAGCGTGAAGCTCGGGCGTGGCGGCGGCGAGCGTCCTGCCGCCAAGATGCGCGGAATTTCCCTGCCAGTCGGTGACAACACCGCCTGCCGCTTCGATCACGGCAATAGGGGCCTGGATATCGTAGGCGTTCAGACCGGCCTCGATCACGAGGTCGATCTGCCCAATGGCGAGAAGTGCGTAAGCGTAGCAATCGCAGCCGTAGCGTGTGAGTTTCACGTCACGGGCCACGCGCTGAAAGGCGGCGCGTTCTGCATCGGTGCCGATCTCGGGAAATGTCGTAAAAAGCGTGGCATCACTCAGCTTGGTTGTGCCTTTGGCCTTAAGCGCACCGGAGAGGTGCGGACCATGCCAATCCGCTTTGCCAAGACCGCCCATGAAGCGCTCTCCGACATAGGGTTGGTCGATCATGCCGAGGATGGGGCCGGTGTCATTCGACAGTGCGATCAAGACAGTCCAGGTCGGCGTGCCGCTGATGAAGGATCGTGTGCCATCAATCGGATCAAGCACCCAAGTCAGTCCAGAGGTGCCCTCGATCGAGCCGTATTCTTCCCCGAGGATGCCGTCATCCGGCCGCAGGCGGGCCAGAACCTCGCGCATCGCCGTTTCGGAGGCACGGTCGGCAACTGTCACCGGATCAAATCCGCCGGCCAGTTTGTTGTCGGCGTTCAAACCCATCGTGCGAAAATGCGGAAGGATCGCGTCGCGCGCGGCATTTGCCATTTCGTCGGCAACAGCCCAAAGCGTGTCTGCTTCGGAGGGATCAGGGTTGGTCATTTGCGCGTCCTTTGGAAGCCCGCTTACGGGCTACCTCAGGAAACGGGTTCTCTCAAGCGACGTCTGACAAGACGCGGGCAAGCTCGAACAAGCGACGGCGCTGGTTTTCCGGGATCGAATAGTACGACCGGATCAGGTCAAGGGCTTCCTTGTCCCCAAGAAGGTCCGCAGGAACCGCTTCGGCCATCGGAGTTTGGTTCTCGTGCGACTCCTCGATGCCTTCGAAGAAAAACGCGACCGGCACGTCCAGCGCGTCGGCAATGTCCCAAAGCCGCGAGGCGCTCACACGGTTTGCGCCGGTTTCGTATTTTTGAATTTGCTGGAACTTGATACCCACTTTTTCCGCCAGCTGCTGTTGGGTCATCCCAACCAGCCAACGACGGTGTCGAACGCGTTTACCCACGTGTACGTCAACAGGATGTGCCATTGTGCTCTCTTTCGTCAGACGCGAGACCGCGCCGTTCATATCGGACAAGGAGCCTAATCGCTGGTGTTTAACCGAAAACTAAAAGACAACCTATCCGATTGTTGGTGAAATGACGCTATAGCATGACAGGTATCAGAGCAAGATAATTGCTGCTGCCAAATCATGAAAAGGTTAACGAATTGCAATCAATTGGCGAGTGCTGACGGGATTTTTCGTGTTCTATCATAGGTTTTGTTCGCGTTTGGGTTGTCATATAACCCGCTGAAATATGGATTGATTTGGAAAGAGGATCCGACATGAAGGCCTATCAAGTCACAAGCCACGATACGGATCCCTCGGTCACGGAGGTGCCGACACCATCCCCGGAAGCCGGAGAGATTCGGGTCGAAATCGAGACCTGCGGTCTCAATTTCGCCGATCTTCTGATGGTCAAAGGAACCTATCAGGACACCCCGGAACTTCCTTTTACCCTGGGCATGGAAGTGGCCGGCAGAGTCGATGCGCTTGGCGATGGCGTGACGGGCTTCAATGTGGGCGACCGCGTCGCGGTGTTCGGCGGCCAGGGCGGGCTTGCTGAATACGGGTGTTTCGACGCACGCCGCGCCGTTCGACTGCCCGACGATATGCCGATGGAAGACGCGGCCGCGTTCCAGATCGCCTACGGCACCAGCCATGTTGCGCTGGACCATCGGGCAAATCTGCAAACGGGCGAAACCCTCCTGGTTCTTGGGGCCGCGGGAGGTGTGGGTCTCACGGCGGTGGAAATTGGTAAGCTGATGGGCGCAACGGTTGTCGCTTGCGCCCGAGGCGCGGCCAAGCTGGAGGCGGCGAAAGCGGCCGGGGCCGATCACCTGATCGACGCTGAAACGCAGGACATCCGTACCGAAATGAAAGCGCTCGGAGGCGCGGACGTGGTGTACGATCCCGTCGGTGGAGAACAGTTTGAAGCGGCATTCCGGTCCTGCAAGCCCGAAGCGCGGCTTTTACCCATTGGTTTCGCAAGCGGGGATGTGCCGCAGATCAAGTCGAACCACCTGCTCGTCAAGAACCTGTCGGTGCTCGGGCTATATTGGGGTGGCTATCTTCAGTTCCGACCGGAAGTGATCACGCAAAGCCTGAAGACACTTCTGGAATGGTACTCCGAAGGAAAACTGAAGCCACATGTCAGTCACGTCCTGCCGCTCGAGCAGGCTGCTGAGGGGCTGGAGTTGCTCCGGTCGCGGAAGTCGACTGGCAAGGTGGTCATCAAAGTGACCGCGTGACGCTCACTCCGCCGCCGGACGCAGGTCCACACCCGAGATCGCAGCGAACTCCCGGCGCAACAGCGCGCAGAGCGGTTCAATGATCTGCGATCGGGCCGATCCACGGTAAAGCGCCACGGATTGATGCCCCAACTCCGGCAGGTCGGCGGAAAGCGGGATCGCTTCGAATTGTGGCGGCTCGTGCCCTTCGAGGACCGATGTCACCGCGAGATCCGCGCTGACGGCCACTTCGATCGCGCGGTCGCTGTCGGAGGACAGAACGAGATCCCATGCGCGATTATCGCGTTCGAGACGGTCAAGTGCCACGGGCCGGAAGGAACAATGGTTGCAGAAGGCGACCGGAAGCGGTGACGTTTTCCACGCCTGCCCGCCGGGCGCCCCAAACCAGCGCAACGGAACTTGCATGAGGATTTCCGCATCCGGCCCCGGTTTGGTCTCGGTCGTCAGGATCACATCGACATCGCCGCGCGCAAAATGCTCTTTTAGGTCGCTGGTATACGAGCTCAGAAGTTGAACCTTCACGCGGGGGAAATCCCGCTGCATCGCCTTCATCACGTTCGGGATCGCGGGATAAATGATATCATGCGGCACGCCGAGAAGGATTTCCCCTTCCCATACGGTGTTCGTCAGCTTCCCGTACACTTCGTCGTTCAAATCGACGATACGCCGGGCGTAGGTGAGGAGCTGTTCACCCGCAGCGGTCAGCGCGACACCGCGTCCCTGACGGTCAAGCAGTGTCAGATCGAGGCTTTCTTCAAGCCGTTTGATCTGCATCGACACCGCGGATTGTGTGAGGTTCAGGAAAGACGCCGCTCGGGTAACGCCGCCCGAATCTGCAACGGCGATGAACGATCTGAGAGTGGTGATGTCGAGATTTCGCATTCATCACGTTCCTTGATGCAATTCTTCAAAAACATTCGTTTCACAAATGATCATAGCAGGCGCATATACATCAGGCAACAAGATGATTTCAGGAGAAACCATCACAAACGTGAAAGGAACATCCCATGATGACCCTCCTCGATACCCTGTTTGGCCGTTTTGATCAGGCCGCTCCGCGCAAAGGTTTTCTGGCACGTGTGAACGCAGCCATGGCACTGCGTCGCAGCCGCGCACGTCTGGCCGAGCTTGATGATCATATGCTCGCGGACATCGGATTGACGTCCCGCGACGCCGAAGCAGAGGCAAATCGCCCGATCTGGGACGCTCCGCAGACGTGGAAACACTGAGTTTCCCGACCGACTCGCCCGGAAAACAAGCAATCCCGACGGAAATTCTCTGAAAAATACATGCTCGATACACATTTTGGTGGATCCCGCGTTTCGCAAAGCTTGAAATGCGGGATCAGACACCCGATATTCGTGGCACATGTCCCCGCAGGTGCGGGTGACTCCTGAGTTTCATTCGGAGGGATAAATGGCTGAGTATAACACAATCCGGACGACCGGCGTTGCTGGCGCCCGTGCCGCCCAGATTGATGAGGGTCTGCGCGCGCATATGAATAAGGTCTACGCGACCATGTCGATTGGCATGTTGCTGACCTTCGCGGTGGCTTGGGCCGTGGGCACCAGCCCTCAACTGCTGGCCGTCTTCCGCGACCCGGTAACGCTGTCGCCCAACATCCTGGGCTGGATCGTCATGTTCGCGCCGCTCATCATGGTGTTCGCGTTCAGCGCAATGATCAACAAATTGTCGGCCGCTGGCGCACAGACGTTCTTCTACGTCTTTGCATCCGTCATGGGCCTGAGCCTGAGCTGGATTTTCGTGGCCTTCACGGGCATGTCCATCGCGCAGGTGTTCCTCGTGACATCGATCGCGTTCGCGGGTCTGTCGCTGTGGGGCTACACCACGAAGAAAGACATCTCGGGTTGGGGATCGTTCCTGATCATGGGTGTGATCGGTCTTATCGTGGCCTCGATCATCAACATCTTCCTTGGATCGCCCGCGATCATGTTCGCGATTTCGATCCTGGGCGTGTTGATCTTTGCCGGTCTGACAGCCTACGACACGCAGTCGATCAAGAACGAATACATTGAACACGCCGCCCACGCAGACAGCGAGTGGTTGGCGAAGTCCGGTATCATGGGGGCGCTGCGCCTCTACCTCGACTTCATCAACATGTTCATGTTCCTGCTGCAACTGCTTGGCAATCGCGAATAAGACTGCCGAGAGTTCGACATCCGAAAGGGCTGGCCACCGTGCCAGCCCTTTTCTATTCAAGGCGCAGTTTTCGCGGCCTCAACAAAATTTACTAGGGCGGCCACAGAAACTTCGTACGAAGTTTCTGGTGGAGAGTTTAATAAATTCTTGGGATGCGCGATGTCATTTGGCGCAGATGGCTCAAACGCCGATCTCCGGCCCCAGGCACATCATCGGCTCATCGCTTTGCCGCGCTTCGTAAAGCGTTGTCGCATTCGGGTCGTTTTCAAAGATGGCCCGCAACCCGCCGCTGTCGCGGAAGAAAGACCAGCATTGCGGATTCGGATTGTCTTCGTAGACAAAGCAGATCATGCCTTGATCTTCATACCACACACCGTCCTTGCACTCCCCATCAAGGAACGACCACCGAACGCGCCGGTCGTCGAAGTATTCCTCGACCCCGTAGGCTTGCCCGTTCTGCCCGAAATACAGCGTCTTGCCGGTCACATAGGACTCGAATTCGGCCCCCGACATCGGTTCGGCCGCCCAACCTGCACATGCGATTGCAGCCAGAGCTGCGGCACTCAAAAGCGTTTGTTTCATAAATGGAATCGTAGTCCCAAAGCCGGGGCGGTACAAATGACATCGGCGTAAGATTTCCGAAACTCGCGCCCTGTTCCCCATCTGCGCCTGTCGCAGCCGCGCAGGCCCGTCTGTTGGTCGTTTTCAGGCTCGTTTTGTCCGAAGAGCCATGCCACGGTCCGCTCGAACGCGAAGGAAGGGCGGATCGATGGCATTGGACGAACGCAAAGGCGTGTGGAAATCCGGGCGCGGCAAAGGTCGTGTCACGCCGAAGGGCCGTCAATTCACCGACGCTGCACTGGCCGAGGTGCAATCGCTTCTCGCCGATCGCCCGCGCCGTCGGGACCTGCTGATCGAATTCCTGCACCTCTTGCAGGACACGCACGGCCATCTCAACGCCGCGCATTTGCGTGCCTTGGCCGAAGAGATGCGCCTGAGCATGGCCGAAGTCTACGAGGTCGCCAGCTTCTACGCCCATTTCGACATCGTCAAAGAGGATGAGACGCCGCCGCCCGCGTTGACCATCCGCGTCTGCGACTCGCTTTCCTGCGAACTGGCGGGGGCACAGCAATTGATCTCGGCGCTTGAGGACGGGCTCGACCCGACAGAGGTCCGCGTCCTTCGCGCGCCTTGCATGGGCCGCTGCGACACCGCTCCGGTGCTGGAGCTGGGACACAACCACATAGATCACGCGACCCCCGAAAAGGTACAGGCCGCCATCGCCGCCGGTGACACGCACGCACATATCCCCGACTATCAGGATCTGAACGCCTATCTCAAAACCGGTGGGTACTCCGCTCTGACCGAGCTGCGCGCCAATGGTGATTGGGAAGCGGTGCAGGACAAGGTGCTTGAAAGCGGCTTGCGCGGGCTTGGCGGCGCGGGCTTCCCGTCCGGCAAGAAATGGGGCTTCGTGCGCGCCAATCCGGGTCCGCGCTATCTGGCTGTGAACGGAGACGAGGGCGAACCGGGCACGTTCAAGGACCGGTTCTACCTCGAACGTGTGCCGCATCTTTTCCTCGAAGGCATGCTGATCGCGGCCTGGGCGGTCGAGGCGGAAACCTGCTTCATCTACATGCGCGACGAATACCCGGCCGTCCTCGAAATCCTGCGCCGCGAGATCGCCGCGCTCGAAGCCACTGGCATGGTCGCTCCGGGTTATATCGACCTGCGGCGCGGGGCAGGGGCCTATATCTGCGGCGAAGAATCCGCGATGATCGAGTCGATCGAAGGCAAGCGCGGCTTGCCGCGCCATCGCCCACCCTTCGTGGCGCAG
This sequence comes from Marivita hallyeonensis, assembly GCF_900129875.1. Lineage (GTDB taxonomy): Bacteria > Pseudomonadota > Alphaproteobacteria > Rhodobacterales > Rhodobacteraceae > Marivita > Marivita hallyeonensis. The sequence continues at coordinate 938,200 of NZ_FQXC01000001.1, forward strand.
GTCGGCGTCTTCGGACGCCCGACACTCGTCCACAATGTCGAAACGCTCTACTGGGTTGCCCGCGTCTGCCGCGAGGGCCCCGAATGCCTGAACAGCACGGAAAAGAACGGACGCAGGGGCCTGCGTTCCTATTCGGTGTCCGGGCGCGTTGCACAACCGGGCGTCTACCTTCTGCCCGCCGGCAGCACGATCTCCGATATCATCGCGGCCGCAGGCGGCATGGCCAAAGGCCACAGCTTCAAAGCCTACCAGCCGGGCGGCCCGTCCTCCGGCCTTCTGCCTAGCTCCATGCACGACATCCCTCTGGATTTCGACACGCTGCAACCGCACGGGTCCTTCATCGGCTCCGCCGCCGTTGTGGTCCTGTCGGATCAGGACAAAGCCCGCGATGCCGCGCTCAACATGCTGCGCTTCTTCGAAGACGAATCCTGCGGCCAGTGTACACCCTGCCGGGTCGGCTGTGAAAAGGCGGTCAAGCTGATGCAGGCGGATCATTGGAACCAGCCGTTGCTCGAAGAGCTGTGTCAGGCCATGGCCGATGCATCGATCTGTGGCCTTGGGCAAGCCGCGCCGAACCCGATCCGTCTGACAATGAAGCACTTCCCGGACGAGGTCTGAGCCTTCCATATTTGCAGCAGAAGGACTAGGTGAAGGGAAAGTCTTCAACCATCGGGCGGGCCTCATGTCCTTTTTCGGTAAGCTGAAATCCAAGCTCTTCAAATCCTCCTCCAAACTGGACGAAGGGCTGGACGCGATTGTGCAGGACGGTGGGGAAGAAACCCCGACGCCCGAGGCGCCCCCACCGGCGGATCCGTCGCCGCCAGCTGAACCCGAACCTGTCGCGCCACCGCCGGACGTGCCCGCACCCGAGGCGCCCGAGGAAGAGCCGCAACCCGACCTGCCCGAACCGGATGCGCCGCAGGAGGTGCCAGAGCCCGACCTGCCAGAGCCGCCGCCCGCCGACCCGACACCGCCCCCGCCTGAACCAGAAGCACCGCAACCGGTCGATCCCGAACCTGCACCGGACGTCGTCCCGCCGCCTGAACCACCCGTCGAGATGCCACCTCAGCCGGTGGAGACACCCGCCGCGCCGCCGCTCGAAGTGCCCAACGTCACACCGCTCGAAACGCCGATGATGACGACGATCACCGCACCGCGGCTCGACATGGCGGAACCCGCGCAGGACGTTCGCAAACCCGGCTTTCTGAACCGCATCCTTGGCCGCTCGGCTGCCCCGACCGAAATCCGGCGCGAGCTGGACGACGACATGCTCGAACAGCTGGAAGAACTTCTCATCCAGGCCGATATGGGCGTCGATACGGCGCTGCGGGTCACCGCCAACATCGCCGAAGGCCGCTTTGGCAAGAAACTCAGCGTGCGGGAAATCAAGGAACTGCTTGCGGGCGAAGTGGCCCGCATCATGGACCCGGTCGCCAAACCGATGCCGCTTTACCCGACCAAGCCACAGGTCGTGCTGGTGGTGGGCGTCAACGGGTCCGGCAAGACCACGACCATCGGCAAACTCGCCAGCCAGTTCCGCGCGGCTGGCAAGAAAGTGGTGATCGCCGCGGGCGATACGTTCCGCGCCGCTGCCGTCGAACAGTTGCAGGTCTGGGGCGACCGGGCAGGCGTGCCCGTGCTGACTGCTCCCGAAGGCTCTGACCCGGCAAGCCTCGCCTTCGACGCCATGACCAAGGCGCAGGCCGACGGCGCCGACCTTCTGATGATCGATACCGCGGGCCGTCTGCAGAACCGGCAGGACCTGATGGAGGAGCTGGCCAAGATCGTCCGCGTCATCCGCAAGAAAGACCCCGACGCGCCGCACAACACGCTTCTGGTGCTCGATGCGACAACTGGGCAGAACGCGCTGAGCCAGGTCAAAACCTTTCAGCAACTTGCCGATGTGTCAGGCCTTGTGATGACAAAGCTCGACGGGACAGCGAAGGGCGGCGTGCTGGTTGCACTTGCCGACAAGTTCGGGTTGCCGATCCATGCCATTGGTGTGGGCGAACAGATCGATGACCTGCAACCTTTCGATCCAGAGGAGTTCGCGGCGGCCCTGACCGGTCTCGAAGCTGCATGAGCGCTTCTTCCGGCCGGAAATATCCCGGGGTGAGGCGCAAGGCGCCGAGGGGCAGAGCCCCTGAGACGGGTTTTCGAAAACCCGTCCGCCGCTCATGATCAGCGACTGGCTGATCTCGCTCGAAGGCACGCCACAGGGCAGTCAGGTCGCGCTCTACCTCGCGCTCATCGCGGCGTTCCTCCATGCCGTCTTTGGCGCGCTGCAGAAAGGCCGCCACGACCCTTGGTTGTCGCGCGGTGCGATTGACATCAGCTACGGTCTGATGGCCGCACCATTTGCGTTCTTCGTTGTCCCGTGGCCCGAACCGCATATGTGGCCGATCTTCCTAGGCGCTTTCATCATTCATTTCGGCTACAAGGTGTTCCAGGCGCTGGCCTACTCGAAAGGCGCGTTTACCGTGGTCTATCCAGTTGTGAGAGGCATGGGGCCGCTCTTCACGGTCATTGGGGCGTACCTCATCTTTGGTGAGACCTTTACCACCACGCAATGGATCGGTCTTGGTGTACTGCTCTTGGGCATCTTCGGCCTGGCCCTGTACAATCTGATCTTCCTGCAAACCGAACGCGACACGCTGGTCGCCGCGCTGGGCTTTGCTGTGACGACAGGGCTTTTTGTTGCGTTTTATACCACTTACGACGCCTACGGCATCCGGGCCACTGCCGATCCGTTCACCTTCCTTGCGTGGTTTTTCATGATCGACGGCATCGCCATGCCGATCATCGCGGCCATCCGTTACCGCAATATGGCGGTGCGACCCGCGCTGCCGCCACTGGCTCTCCGGGGTGTGATCGGCGGTTTGCTGGCCTTCCTGAGCTTCGGCTCCATAATGTTGGCCACGCGGCTCGATCAAGTGGGCGAAGCGGCGGTGCTGCGCGAAACCTCCACCGTCTTCGCTGCGATCATCGGCTGGGTGTTTTTGAAGGAAACCGTTGGCCCGCGCAGGATTGCGCTCATGGCCCTGATCGCGCTAGGGGCGGTCATCGTAGAAGCAGGAGGCTAGGCCTTGGCACATCGCAACGTCCCGCAATGGGTGAAATCCGCGCTGGAACTGGGCCCGGTGATCGGGTTCTTCGTCGCGTATCTTTATCTCAAGGACGAGGTCTTCACGATTGGCGGCACGGAATATGACGGATTCATTGTTGTCACCGCCGGGTTCATCCCGGTCATCCTCGCCTCGATGGGCGTTTTGTGGTGGCTGACCGGCCATATCAGCCGCATGCAGATCGTGACTGCGGTGCTGGTTGTGGTGTTCGGCGGGCTGACCGTCTGGCTCAATGACGACCGGTTCATCAAGATGAAGCCCACAATGGTCTACCTGCTTTTGGGCGGCGTGCTCGCCATCGGTCTATTGCGCGGGCAAAGCTATCTGCGGGTTGTCATGGGCGAACTGCTCCCGATGGAGCAGGAGGGCTGGATGATCCTCACCCGGCGCATGACCGCGTTCTTCTTTCTTTTGGCGGCCTCGAACGAGATTGTCTGGCGCACTCAAAGCACCGAGGTCTGGGTTTATTTCGAAACCTTCGTCCTCACCGGCGCGCTGTTCTTCTTTTTCATCGCGCAGGCGGGTGTGATCCAGAAATACAGCACCGTGGAAGAGGACTGACGCAGCTCTCTCAGGTCGGACAAACTGTCCGGCCCGGTGCTTGCGCGCGTCTACCCCCGGCGGTCGATCTTGGTGGAGAGATGAATGAAGCTTTCCGAGCTTTGAACGCCCTTCGCTTCGGCAATGTCGTCCAGGGTCGCGTCCAGCTCTTGGGTGGAGCGCGCGCTCAGTTCGATCACGAGATCCGCCCGGCCTGACACGGTCACCACCGCATCGACATGGGGCAGGGCACGCAGACGGGCCAGGACCTCTGGCCCCGTGCGCGGCGTGATGGAGACCAGAACAGTCGCCCGGATCGGCGCGGCCAGCGCGTCTCCGCGGCGCAGGGTAAAGCCCGCAATCGCACCTTTGGCCACGAGCCGGTCGATACGCGTCTGAACCGTCGTCCGCGCCAACCCCAGTTTGCGGGCAAGTTCCGCAACGGGCGCGCGTGCATCTTTCTGCAAGAGCGCGATCAATCGGGTATCGATATCGTCGATCTGTAAGGTCACTCCGTCAATATGACTCTTCGAGACTCGAAAAAGCAAGAATTGCCGAATCCTTTTGTTATTGTCGTCCCGCACACTTGTGCAAAATCAACACCCATGAGGCAGCCATGGTCGCCGGAGCAGACGATATCCGCCACGCCCGCTACGACACCGCCCGTGTCGCGGCTTTGATCCGGGAAGCCCCGCCCGAAGACCCTGTGTTCCTGTTCCGACCAGAGGCGCTGACCCGTCGCGCCGAAACCTTCAAACGCGGCTTTCCGGGCCACGTGAGCTACGCAGTTAAAGCCAACCCCTCCACCGACGTGCTCGACACCCTCGTTCGGTCCGGCGTCACGGCCTTTGACGTGGCCTCGGTGGCCGAGATGCGCGCTGTACGGGAGTGCCTGCCCGATGCCCGGCTGCATTATCACAACCCGATCCGATCGGCGGCGGAGATCGCAGAGGCCAAATCGTTGCACGTTGCCTCGTGGTCCGTCGACCGGTTGTCCGAACTCGACAAGCTGGGCGCGCTTCCCCCGACAACGCAGATCGCGGTGCGGGTGACCCTCAATCGCGGAGGCGCGGCCTATGATTTCGGTACTAAGTTCGGAGCAGGCCCGGACATGGCAGTTGCGCTGCTGAAAGACGTATCCGCACGCGGTCTCAGCCTCGCGCTGACGTTCCACCCGGGAACGCAATGCACCGATCCCCACGCCTGGACGGATTACATCGCCGCCTGTGCGCTGATCGCCCGCCAGGCCCGCTTTCGACTTGCGGCGCTCAATGTCGGCGGTGGTTTTCCGTCGCGCGAAGCCGCCGAGGGGCCGGTGCTGGCACCGATTTTCGATGCGATCCGGTCCGCCATCGCCACACATTTCCCCGACGACCCACCGACCCTATGGTGCGAGCCGGGGCGTGCGATGGTGGCGGATGCGGCGTGGTTGCTGTTGCGCGTCAAGGCACGCTGTGGCCATATCCTCTATCTCAATGACGGTCTCTACGGCGCGCTGGGCGAATGGCGCGACATGCCGGTGCCCGGCCAACGCAGCACCTTTGGCCCGCAGGGCGTCGAGCGCGGCGGCAACCCTCAGCCATTCACCATTTTCGGTCCCACCTGCGACAGCCTGGACCGTGTTCCGGGCACGTGGGAGCTGCCCTCTGACATTGCCGAAGGCGACCATATCCTCATTCGCGCCGCCGGGGCATACAGCACGGCCCTCGTCACGGCGTTCAACGGATACGGTACCCGCCAGCAGATTGACCTTCGCACCGTGAAAGGTGGCACTGGACAGGGGCGTCTGGCAGGCTAGTGTCCGCCGCAGTACCGCAAGGGTCAACGGCGCGAGGGACAAATGGAAAAATTCGGCAAGTCACAACCTGTGAAACGGGTAGAGGACATTCGCTTCCTGACAGGTGCGGGCCGCTATGTGGATGATATCGCGCCAGAGGATGCCTTGCGCGGCTACGTCTTCCGGTCACCTGTCGCCCATGCGACGGTGGATACCTTGGATGTCACCGACGCGCGGCAGATCCCGGGCGTGCAGCTTGTCCTGACGGCACAGGACCTGACCGAGATGGGCATCACCGAAGGGATGTGGGGCACCACCGTGCCAAACCGCGACGGCACCAAGGGCGCGGCCCCGTTTCGCCCGCTGCTGGCGACCGACACGGTGCGTTACGTAGGCGAACCGGTGGCGTTCATCGTTGCCGAGACGCTCGAAGCGGCGCGCGATGCGGCCGAAGCCATCGAATTCGACTATACCGAGAAACCCGTGCATCTGGCGCATGCCGTTGGCGGCGAGGCTCTGCATTCCGTCGCGCCCGATAACCGGGCATTCGACTGGGGCATGGGGGATGAAACCGCAACGCAGGCAGCGTTCGACGCGGCGCACCGGACGGTCAGCCTCGATGTCGAAGACAACCGCATCATCGTCAACGCCATGGAACCGCGGGGCTGCTACGCGGAGATGGAGGGCGATCGCGTGCATCTGTCGCTCAATGCGCAAGGTGTCTGGAGCCACAAGACCGAACTGGCCCGAGTGCTCAACGTGACCGAGGACGCCATTCGCGTGACCAATCCGGATGTGGGAGGGGGCTTTGGTATGAAAGCCATGCCACATAACGAAAACTTCCTCGTCGCGATCGCGGCAAAACATCTGGATCGTCCGGTCCGGTGGATGTCCGAGCGTACCGAAGGCATGCTGAGCGACAGCGCCGGACGGGATTTGAATCACACCGCCGAACTGGCCTTTGACGCGAACAACCGCATCACCGCCTACCGCGTGCACACGGTTGCCAATATGGGCGCTTACAACTCTCACTTTGCGCAGGCGATTCAGACCAGCTTGTTCTCCAAGGTGCTGATGGGGGTCTACGATGTGCAGACCTCGTGGCTGCACGTTGAGGGCGTTTACACCAACACCACGCCCGTCGATGCCTATCGCGGGGCCGGGCGGCCCGAGGCGATCTACCTTCTCGAACGTGTGATCGACCGCGCCGCGCGGGAACTGGACATCGACCCGTGGGACCTGCGCCGCATCAATTTCATCAAACCGCACCAGTTCCCTTACAAGACGACAACGGGCGAAACCTATGACGTCGGTGATTTCGACCGTGTTCTCGACAGCATTGCCCGCTTTGCTGACAAGGACGGATTCGAGTCCCGTCGGTCCGAAAGCCAGTCGCAGGGCAAGCTGCGCGGCTTGGGGTTGTGTTACTACATCGAAAGCATTCTTGGTGCGCCGACCGAAGACGTGAAGGTGACCTTCGATGAAGACGGTGGTGCGTCGATCTATGTCGGCACGCAGTCGAACGGGCAGGGGCACGAGACGGTATTCACGCAGTTCCTGTCGGATCAAACCGGGATTCCTGCGGACAAGATCCGCTTCGTGCAGGGCGACAGCGACCTGATCGCGCGCGGCGGCGGCACGGGTGGATCGCGGTCCGTCACCATCCAGAACACCGCGACGCTTGCGGCTGTCGACAAGATGATCACAGCCTTCACCGCGTTTCTGGCCGAGCAGCAGGATGTGCCGCAAGGCGACATCAGCTTCGACGACGAACAGTTCCGTGTCGGCACATCGAATGTCACGCCGACGATGCTCGAGGTCGCCCAAATGGCGCGCGAGGCCGGGCGCGAAGACCTTCTGACCTTTGACGCCACGGTTCAACTCGACGCGCGCAGCTTCCCCAACGGAGCGCATGTGGCCGAGGTCGAGATTGATCCCGAAACAGGTCACGTCACGGTCGAGCGGTATACGGTGGTTGACGATTTCGGCAACCTTATCAACCCGATGCTCGCCGAAGGTCAGGTCCACGGCGGTGTTGTGCAAGGCGTCGGCCAGGCGTTGACCGAACGCGTTGTCTACGATGAGGACGGGCAGCTCCTCACGGCAACGTTCATGGACTATGCAATGCCGCGCGCCGATGATGTTCCCATGATTGGCTTTTCAACGGAGGCGACCCCATCGACCACCAACCCCATGGGCATGAAAGGCTGCGGCGAGGCCGGAACCGTGGGTGCGTTGGCCGCCGTCGCAAATGCGGTTCAGGACGCCATGTGGGCACAGGGTGTGCGGCAGGCGGATATGCCGTTCACGCCGCAACGGGTTTGGGGCATGTTGCAGGATGCGCGCGTCGCGGCTGAGTAAGACGGTTCTCGGCTGGTTCCACCGGTGGCCATCGGCGGACCAGTCGGCCGTCACCGCAAGGCGTGGTCGCCGCGATCATGTGATCATCCTTGACGGCACGATGTCTTCGCTGGAACCGGGATGCGAGACAAACGCCGGACTTCTCTACCGCCTGTTGCAAGAGGTCGGCGGCGACCTGTCGCTGTACTACGAATCCGGTCTGCAATGGGCGGACTGGCGCAGCGCGACACAAATCATGGTGGGCCGCGGCATCAATCGCCAGATTTGCCGTGCCTACGGGTTTCTTGCCTCGCGCTACAAACCCGGCGACCGCATCTATTTCTTCGGTTATTCCCGCGGTGCCTTTGCCGTCCGATCGCTGGCGGGCGTGATCGACCAGATCGGTCTCATCCGGGCGGAACACGCAACGGAGCGCAACATCCGCCAAGCGTACCGCCTCTACCGCCACACGCCCGAAAACGGCACGGTTGAGGATTTCGCCAAGGCGCACTGCCATCCCAACACCACCATCGAGGTGGTCGGCGTCTGGGACACGGTCAAGGCGCTTGGCCTGCGTCTGCCGCTTCTATGGTGCTTGACCAACGACAACCACGCCTTTCACAACGACCAGCTTGGACCGGCGACGTCGCACGGCTTTCATGCGCTGGCCTACCACGAAAAGCGCATGGCCTACGAACCTGTCCTCTGGACTTGCCCACCGGGGTGGTCGGGACACGTGGAGCAGGTCTGGTTTCGTGGCGTGCACGGCGACATTGGCGGGCAGTTGCGCGGCCACGAACAGGCGCGTCCGCTCGCCAATATCCCGCTCACCTGGATGCTGGGCCGGGCCGAGGCGGTTGGCCTTCCGCTTCCTCAGGACTGGGCCGCACGCTTTCCGCAGGACGTGATGGCGCCCTCCGTGGGGAATTGGCGCGGTTGGGGGAAGCTGTTCTGGCACCGTCGGCAAAGGCGCGTGGGTTCGGATATGTCCGAGCGCCTGCACGAAACGCTGGAAGACGCGCAACCCAAAAGGGCACGCGCGGCGCTTTCGACGTAATTCCTGACAAAAAGGTTATCACAGCGGAGCGATGCGCCCTTTAAACCGCAAAACCACACCCTACTTAACTATCAGGAGCGCGGGAATGGAACACCCGCGACACCTTCACTGTCCCTCGTTCCAACACTTGCGCCCAAGCCTGTCTTGGGCGCTTTTTCTTTTGTGTGGCCCGGTTTAAGGTCTCTCCATGACTGAGATGGACCGGTACCTCAAGAACATCCTGACCCGCACCAAAACCATCGCGGTGGTTGGCGTGTCCACGAACCCGGTGCGTCCGTCCTACTACGTCGCGCGTTATCTGGGGCTGAAAGGCTTCACGGTGATCCCGGTCAACCCGGGGCACGCCGGGAAAGCGCTGCTAGGCAACACCATTGTCGCGTCCCTGTCCGAGATCGATCAACCCGTTGACATGGTGGATATCTTCCGCCGGTCCGAGGCGGTCCCGCCCATTGTAGACGAGGCGCTTGACGTGTTCCCCGACCTGCAAACCATCTGGATGCAGATCGGCGTCGAACACGCAGAGGCCGCCGCCAAGGCTGAAGCGCGCGGCGTGGACGTGGTGATGAACCGGTGTCCCAAGATCGAATACCAGCGCCTGTTCGGCGAACTGCGTATGGGCGGTTTCAATACCGGCGTGATCTCGTCAAAACTCTGAGGCGCGCCTAACTCGCCCCCGCCGCCTGAACGAACCCTTCGGCAACGGCTTCGGGCAGGATTTCCAATTCCCACGCGGGCGGCGTCGGAGGATCGGGCAGGCGGCCTTCCGACAGCGCTTCGAAAATCGGCGCGGGATCACCGGGGAAATGCACGATCTGCGGCGTCGTCTCTTTGAGCAACCGCACAAACGCGATGTCGTACTCCAAGAGGCCCAGCATCAACGGATCGTCCTCGCCCATCTCCAGCAACCACGCCCGAAACGCCTGCGCCTCCAAGGGGGCGTACATCTTTGGCGAATGCGCATCAAAATACGCGTTCATCTTCGCCTCGAACCCTTCACCATCCCGGAGCAAGCCGTAGCGCACGGTACGCGGCATTGCGCGGGTCAGCATAGAGCCCCTGAACGACCGCGCCAGAAAGGCATAGAGCGACAACAGCGGATGATCCTCGGGCCAGGGATGACCGGTCGGATCGGCGGTCCAGACCGACAGTGTGAGACTGTCTTCCCACGCCTCAACCGTGGTCTCTGGCGCGGGCGGCGCTCCGCGAAGGTCCACGGGTCGCGTGTCCGACCGGCTCTGCCCCGCGCCGTCCCAAATCGCGCGCAGGCCATCGACGATGGTATCAAACACCGCGGGCTCAAGCCGTTCGAGGAACGTGTCGTAGATCTCGAAATTGATGGCGCCAAGGTTGGGAAGCTCTGCAATCACCTCCCGCGCACGCGCCGCGAGGGCATCGGGCATCGGCCCAGAGTGGCTGTCCAGCCACACACCGCCCATGTCATCGCCACCCGCGAGATGCACCTCCCACACGCGGTCGAACGGGATTTGTGCGAGGGTCTCATCGAAATCGATCCGCCCGTTACAATGGTTGCACCACAGATTGTGCAGGTCGAGCAACAGCCCGCACTGGGCCTGTTCGGCCACCTGTGCCAGAAACTCACCATCGGGCATCTCGAAAGGCTTCCGCTTCAGGTAAGCCACCCCGGTTTCCACCGCGATGGGTCGACCGACCCCCGCCCGGAAGGCAGCGATGTTTTCAACCGCCGTGGCCACGCCCTCGTCGGTTTGCAGCGGCGGCAACAGAAAACCCGCGGATCTATGCGGCGTGCCGGCGATGGACAGGTGCTCGGACACCCAAGGACTATCCAACCGTTGCGCCGTTTCACGCAGCAGCGCCATTTGTCCGGGACTGGGCTTGCGCCTCCCGCCCAGCGGAACACCCACAGAATGCACCAGCTTGGCTTGAGGAAGGGCGGCAAATGCCTCCATCGCGGGGCGGTATTCCGCAAACGGACCCGCAATCGCATCCTCTGCCAGCCAGAGCGTCTGCGGTTCGATCTCTAGCACGTCCAGCGCATCAGGCCGACGGCGCAGAAACGGGTCCAGCGCCGCCGAAAAGATCATCCCGATGCCCAGCTTCGGTGGCTGGAACATCGCGCGCATTCTAGCCGAACCGCATCGCCTGCGCGTCGACGTTCAGCTTTTCGTCCAGCACGAAGTTGTGTTCGATCTGCAAGCGAAGGTCGTGGCCCGAACAGCAGGCGTCATGACCGCTGAAGCGGGCGATCCGGTCAATTGCAGCGTAGACATTGTCGATTTTGGCTCCGACCTCCGGGCTCATCGCAACCGTGTTGCGCGCGGCTTTCATCTGAAGACTTGCCGTCGCGCGCGGCACTGCGATGTCGGACAGGTCACGGAAGACCATGTCGCGGTGCAAATCGAAACGGATGTCGTGGCCTGAACAGCAGGCCTGACAGCCCAGCTTGTCGAGGATCGACCCCACGGCTTTTTTGAATGTGCCAAGGTCAGCTGCGACCGAGGCGGGAAGGGAAACGCGAACCGGGGTTACATGGGATAGTTCAGCCATCTGGAACACCTCTCAAAAGTTGCTTTGGAAAAAAATGAGCACAAAAACTGCACATCGTGAGCGTACCACGTGCGCCGATTCTCTCTATTTATGCGGGAAAGCCCTGGGCCAAAATCTGCTTAGGGATAAGCCAATCTCTGCCGAGGACTCGTCAAGCCGTTGACGTAAGGTCAGTAATCCATGCGCTGGAACTCGCCGAGTTAAGTGCGACCAGCCTTCTCTTGCAGGCCGGACTGCCCCTGACGCTGCTCCAGCTCAGCCATCACGTCGGCAAGGGCAACGTTCTGGGACTTCAGCATGACGAGCAGGTGAAACAAAACGTCCGCGGCTTCCGAGGTCAGCCGCTCTTTGTCACCCTTGGTGGCCTCGATGATCGCTTCGATCGCCTCTTCCCCGAATTTCTCGGCGCATTTCTCTGGCCCCTTGGCCAGCAGTTTGGCCGTCCAGCTGTCGTCGGGGCTGGCCTTGGCGCGGGTGGCGATGATCGTTTCAAGATCGTCCAAAGTCATGTCAGCCTCACCGGAATGCCTGCCGCCGCCATATGCGCCTTGGCCTCGCCAATCGTGTATTCGCCGAAGTGAAAGATCGATGCCGCCAGCACCGCGCTTGCGCCGCCTTCGGTCACACCTTCAACGAGGTGATCCAAGGTGCCGACACCGCCCGAGGCAATCACCGGGACGTCCACCGCATCTGAAATGGCACGGGTCAGCGGAAGGTTGAAACCTGCCTTGGTGCCGTCCCGATCCATGGAAGTGAGCAGGATTTCACCCGCGCCCTTGGCGACGACAGTCTTAGCAAATTCCACCGCGTCGATGCCCGTGGGCTTGCGTCCGCCGTGCGTGAAGATCTCCCATCGGCCCGGCTCTACCGTCTTGGCGTCGATGGCCACAACGATGCACTGACTGCCGAACTGGTCTGCGGCTTCGGCCACGACATCGGGGTTGGCGACCGCGGCGGAATTGAACGACACTTTGTCCGCCCCCGCCAACAGCAACGCCCGCACATCCGCCACGGTGCGCACACCGCCGCCGACGGTCAGCGGGATGAAGCATTGCTCGGCGGTTCGCGTTACCACGTCGAACATCGTGCCGCGGTTCTCGTGCGTCGCGTGGATATCGAGAAAACAGATCTCGTCTGCCCCCGCCGCGTCATAGGCGCGGGCCGCATCCACCGGGTCACCGGCATCACGCAGATCGACGAAATTCACGCCCTTGACCACACGGCCATCGGCGACATCGAGACAGGGGATGATGCGGGTTTTCAACATGCTGTGTCGCGTACCCCGAAGATCGCCGCTTGTGAAGGCCAAGCGTCACGCATTATGCCTCTGGCATCGAAAAGAGGGAGCAAACCATGTCCGACAGTTTCGCGCGCTATCCAAGCCTTGACGGCAGAACCGTGTTCATCACCGGCGGTGCCTCAGGCATCGGTGCCGAAATCGTCAAGGCATTTGCGGCTCAGGGCGCCAAGGTGGGGTTCATCGATCTCGATGACGCGTCTGCCGATGCGCTGGTGTCTGACATCGACGGCACCATCGCTTGGGAGAAAGCCGACCTGCGCGACATCGAAGCGTTGCGCGCGGCGTTCGAGCGGTTGAAAGCCAAGCTCGGACCGGCTTCCATTCTCGTGAACAACGCAGCCCGCGATGACCGGCACGACTGGCGCAAGGTCACACCCGAATACTGGGACGAACGCCAGGCGACCAACCTGCGGCACATGTTCTTTTCAATTCAGTCCGTTGCACCTGACATGATCGCTGCCGGAGGTGGGTCGATCATCAACATGGGATCGAACAGCTGGTGGGAAAAAAGCGGCAACATGCCCGCATACACCACAGCGAAAGCGGCCGTTCATGGCCTCACCCGCACGATGGCGCGCGATCTGGGGGAGCACCGCATCCGTGTGAACACGGTTGTCCCCGGATGGGTGATGACCGACCGACAGAAAGAGCTTTGGGCAGAGCCGGAAGCGCTCGAACGGCATCGCCAGAAGCAATGCCTGCCCGACCTGATCGAGCCGGTCTACCTTGCCCGAATGGTGCTCTTTCTGGCTTCTGACGACGCGGCGATGTGCACGGCGAACAATTACATGGTCGAAGCCGGATCGATCTGAGCGGCGCGCCGCCGGTCACGCGAACGTGGCTTTCAGTTGAATTGTCCCTGCCGCAGGGTGCCATCACTGCAAGAGGAGGGGTTTGAATGAAGCACGTAATTTTGGCCGTTGGTTTGGCGCTCGCCGCCACAACGGCAACCGCTGGCGAAAACGGCATGATCCAGAAAGACAGCGCGCTTGGCGTGACCGAGACGGTCGATGCGATGGTGTCCGCCATGGAAGAGGCCGGCATCACCATCTTCGCCCGCGTCGACCACGGGGCCGGGGCCCAATCGATCGGTGAGGACGTTGGAGAGATGCAGCTTCTGGTCTTCGGCAATCCGAAGGTCGGCACGCCCGCGATCAAGGATGACCCCGTGGCAGGCCTGTATCTGCCGCTGAAAGTCTTGGTCTACACCGATGGTATGGGGGCGACCAAGATCGTCTACGAAGAACCCGCCGCGATGCTTGGCAAGCTGGGCGGTGTGTCCGACGACGCAGCATATCTCAATGTCATGGCCGGTGCGCTTCAGCGCTTCACCGATGGGGCGTCGCAGTAGACAGCCGTCAATCGGAACGCAGCGCGGCCAAAGCTTCTTCGAGATCAATCGCGCCGTCGTAAAGCGCGCGGCCCGAAATCGCCCCGTTCAGCTGCGCGCCGCAATCGCGCAGCGCGATCAGGTCGTCGAGGGATGAGACACCTCCGGACGCGATGACCGGGATCGACACCGCGCGCGCCAGATCCGCCGTGGCCTCGACATTCGGGCCCTGCATCGCGCCATCGCGGTTGATGTCGGTGTAGATGATCGCCGCAACGCCCGCGTCTTCAAAGGATCTCGCAAGGTCAGTGACCATCACGTCGGTCTCTTCCGCCCAGCCTTTCGTCGCCACGCGGCCGTTACGGGCATCGATGCCGACGGCAACATGGCCCGGAAAGGCTTTCGCCGCCTCGCGCACCAGATCGGGGTTTTCCACGGCCACCGTGCCGAGGATGACCCGCTGCAAACCCTTGTCGAGCCATCGTTCGATGGTCGCCATATCGCGGATGCCGCCGCCCAGCTGTGCTGGCACCTTTGTCCGCGCGAGAATGGCTTCCACCGCCGCGGCGTTCACCGGTTCACCTGCGAACGCGCCGTTCAGATCAACGAGATGCAGCCATTCGCACCCGGCATCGACAAACTCCATCGCCTGCGCCGCCGGATCGTCATTGAACACGGTCGACTTCTCCATATCGCCCCGCAAGAGGCGCACGGCCTGTCCGTCCTTCAGGTCGATGGCGGGGTAGAGGATCATGGCGGGTCTCCGGGCAAAAAAACGCCCCCGCGCTTTGACATGACGGAACGGCACATGCAACGCGACCCAGCGTCAATCTTGATCGGTGGGCTTTGGTGAGGTGAGGATTTGCCACCACTCTGAGGAGGAGACCAACATGAAACTAATGACACTCGCCGCCGGCTTCGTGCTGGCCGCCACCGCAGCCATGGCCGACCCGGTGGTCGGCACCTGGAAAACCCAGCCGGGCGACGATGGCAATTACGGGCTTGTGACCATCAACACGTGCGGCGCAGAGATCTGCGGCGTGCTGGGGCAGGGCTACGATGCCAGCGGCAAGAAGATTTCGTCGCCCAATATCGGACGCCAGATGATCTGGGGCATGAAGGCCCAAGGCGGCGGCGCCTACAAGGGCGGCAAGATCTGGGCACCGGATCGTGACAAAACTTACAATTCGAAGATGACCCTGAACGGCAACACGCTGAAGGTCGAGGGTTGTGTGCTTGGTATCTGCCGCGGCCAGACCTGGACGCGCGTGAACTGATCCTGTTTCGCGGCGACTGCGTCGCCGCGACCGGCTGGGGGGCGTTGCCCCCCAGACCCCCAAGGTATTTGGAAAACAGAGAAGCCCATGGGCGCCATCGGTTGTCCCGGCTTTGGCACTGCTCCGCGAGATCGCTTTCGAAGGCGATTGGCAGAGCGGGCCATCTCAAAACAGGTCGTCACGTCAACTTTCAGGGCCGAGACGCAACATCACGGTTTTGGCGTAGTTCTGACGATTTCCTCTGGTTCGATGCGGCGCATCAAATGAGAAGGCCGTCGTCATGGACCTGTCAGAATTCGAACGCCGCGCGGCGGCGGTGATGCCGAACATGATCGTCACGGATGAAAGCGGCGCGCCGTCGCTCTCGCCCGAGTTTCTCGCCTTGCATGATGACGTCATGGAGGCGCTTGGCGATAACCCGGAGGATTCAACGCTGACGCAGCTTGCGGAAGCGTTGAGCGGGCTGCGGTTGACCTTGAGCGATCCGGACATCGCCGCAGAGACACTGAACGCGCTGCGGAACCCGCCGCCGCCACAGCCGCCGCTCTTCGACGCGATCGAGACCGGCGATGTATCTCAGATCCGTGCGGCGCTTCATGGCTGCGATGTGAATGCCCGGTTCGGAGAGTACGACAAGACCGCCCTCTATCATGCTGTGACCGAATTAGACGGCCTGTCGCTCGAGGTTGTGCACCTGCTTCTCGATGCCGGGGCCGACCCGAGATTGGGGCTGACGGACAGCAATGTGCTGCACGGGCTGGGGTTCGCCCGCACGCGTCATCTTGCTCCTGAAGATCTTGCCGGATTTGTCACACGCTGTGTCGACCTTGGCGCAGATCTCGAACACCGTACCTGCAGACTGCAATGGACGCCGCTCATCACCGCAGTGTCGGAATGGGAGCCGGTCGCGACCGAGGCGCTGTTGATGGTCGGTGCGGACATCACCGCTTGCGCAGGCGACACGGGGAAAGGGTGCTTTTCGGGCGCTAGCGTCTGGGATTTCGCCAACGGCCATGACGAAACGCTTGCCGTGCTGAACACCTACGCCAAGCGGCAGTAGATCAGGGCGTCCAGGTCAGGAAGTTGGCGATCATCCTCAGCCCGGTTGCGGCGCTTTTTTCCGGATGGAACTGGAAACCGATCATTGTGTCCCGCGCGACAATGGCCGTGACATCGCCACCGTAATCCACATGGGCAAGTCGCTGAGCGGGCGTTTCGACGCGCATTTGGTAGGAATGCACGAAATAGGCATGCTCGCCCGTCTCGACGCCCTCCAGCACGGCATGTGGTTGGTCAATCACCAGATCGTTCCACCCCATATGTGGCACTTTCAGCCCGCCCGCGGGTGTGATCCGCTCGACCACCCCGTTGATCCAGCCCAGACCGTCTGTCGGCTCGTATTCCAGCCCCTGCCGCGCCATGAGCTGCATGCCGACGCAGATGCCAAGGAAGGGGCGTCCCTTCGCCTCCACGGCCTCGACCATCGCGGCGAAGGTGCCCGCCGCGCGCAGGGCCTTGGCACAGGCCGGGAAAGCCCCGTCGCCCGGCAACACGATCCGGTCGGCGCGCGCCACGACATCGGCCTCTGCCGTCACCACGACCTCGCCTGCGCCAACCTCGGCCGCCATGCGCTGGAACGCTTTCTCAGCCGAATGCAGGTTGCCGCTTTCGTAATCGATGATCGCCGTGAGCACTTACAACGACCCCTTTGTCGACGGGACGGCGTCCGATTTGCGCGGGTCAACCTCAAGCGCGTCGCGCAGCGCGCGCGCCACCGCTTTGAACGCCGCCTCCGCGATGTGATGGCTGTTCACGCCGTGCAGCTGGTCCACGTGCAGCGTGATCCCGCCATGGGTCGAGAACGCCTGAAAGAACTCGCGCACCAGCTCGGTGTCGAACGTACCCACTTTAGCTGTCGGCATTGCGACATTCCACACGAGGAACGGGCGCGCGGACAGGTCCAGTGCCGCGCGCACCAGCGCATCGTCCATCGGCAACAGGCATGACCCGTATCGCACGATCCCGCGCTTGTCGCCCATGGCTTGCGTCAAGGCCTGCCCCAGAGCGATGCCCACATCCTCGACCGTGTGGTGATCGTCGATATGGGTGTCGCCCTCGCAGCGCACGGTCATGTCGATGAGCGCATGGCGGGCCAGCTGATCCAGCATGTGATCGAAAAAGCCGACACCTGTCTGGTTGTCATACGTTCCCGTGCCGTCGAGAGAGATCTCGACAGTGATCTTCGTCTCGGCCGTGTTTCGGGTCACTGTGGCGTTGCGCATGTGCCTGTCCTTCGCTCATGTCAGCGGCCTTATAGGCGCGCGCCCCGGCAGCGCCAAGGCCCCGTTGCAATTGCGGTTCCATGCGTGTTTCCTCGGCACGACCTTGCAGAACCTATTGCCATGACCCAGCATCCCATTCGCACCGCCAGAGCCGATGACGCCGACGCGCTGGGAGTGGTCATGTTTCGCGCCATCCATGAAGGCGCCAGCCCCTACACAGAGGCGCAGCGCACCGCGTGGCTCGCCCGCCCCAACCGCGGTCCCGATTGGGCTGACCGGCTCGCTGCGCAATTCGTGGTGCTGGCCGCGCCGGACGCGATTACGGGCTTCATGACGCTGACGCCCGCTGGCCACATCGACCTGGCCTTTATCCTGCCGGACGCGCGTGGGCAGGGGCTCTTTGCCGCGCTTTTTGCGCGGATCGAGGCCGAGGCCCGACGGAAGCGCATCCTCCGGCTCACTACACATGCCAGTCTCATGGCACAGCCCGCCTTTGCCCGGCAGGGATTTGCCATCGAACACCACGAAACGATCGAAATACAAGACCATAGACTGGCGCGCGCGGCGATGTCCAAATCTCTGTGAAGGAAGGTCGATGGAGCGGGCGAGGCGATTCGAACGCCCGACCCTAACCTTGGCAAGGTTATGCTCTACCCCTGAGCTACGCCCGCGCTGCCATCGATCAGACCAGATTGGAGCGGGCGAGGCGATTCGAACGCCCGACCCTAACCTTGGCAAGGTTATGCTCTACCCCTGAGCTACGCCCGCATGCCAATCTTGGTGAGGCGGATTTAGTGGGTGACGGGGCAGGGTGCAAGAGGAAAATTCCGGGTGTGGATCTTGGCGGTCCGGGTGGTGTGGCAGAGCAGCAGAGATCGCTATGCCGCCCGAACCTGCCGTCATACGGGCCAGGAAAAACGGCCTGTTGTGAATGTGCCGAAACGTTTGAGGCAGCGCGTCCTTCCTTGAACTGCCTATCAATTCAAGGTCCCGGTCGCTTGTCCGGCTTGCTCGGGCACGGGGGTGCTCACCGACAGCTTGCGTGCGATGTCCTTGTTGAACAACGCGCTGATTGCATTGGAAATGCGGGGCGATTTGTCCATCAACGCTTTGAGTTTTGCGCGATCCCAACGAACATATTCGGTTCCCTTTTGTGCGATCACGTCCGCCGTTGCGGGACCGTCGATCAGGAATGAGATCTCGCCAATGAAATTTCCAGGTCCGATCCACGCATCTGTCCCGTCCCGAAAAAGGTGCATTTGTCCTGCTGAGACGAGGTAAAGACTGTCGGGTCGCACACCTCGCGTACAAATCCGGGTCTCGGCTTCGGCCGTCACCCAATCTGCGTGCTTCATGATCCGCCGGAACTGTCCCGGATTGAGCGTCGGGAAGGAAGCGTAGAGTGCCAGCATCGTCGCATTCATGCCCAGGGTTGAACGCTCGTGAAGGATCACACCGATCATGAACAGGTTGGTGACGCCGATCACCGAGCTGGCCCAAATGGCATCCCAAAGCGGCGCCTCGGAGACATAGTAGTAGTAAACGATGTAGCAAAACGTACCTGCGAGAATGAGAAGTCGCAGCCATAGCTCATTGCGGGCAAGCAGACCCCATACGTAGAAGAACAACGCGACGTGTACGAAAAACTCTGCTGAGAAGAATTGAGAGGGGTCCACTGGCATCCTCGCGGTAAAGGCCTTGGATGTGCTAGCAAGGCAGGGTCACCTTGGCAAAGCATTCCTTCACGGCGAACCGTGATCGGATTTCTCAATCTGGGCGGCACCTTAGAGAGCACCGCATATACCTGACGACAGCCTCAGCCCTCATGCGGACCAGTGGGATTGGTCGCGTGTATCCTGACTGCGTGGGTGATGCCCGGCAGAACGATATCCCCGATGGGCTGCAGATCGCGTTGTGCCAATTCTGCCGCCTGCGGGCCGACAAGAACATCGACCGACCGCGTTTTTGCCACCTTCTCCAACCGGGACACGACGTTCATAGCGCCACCAACGGCCGTGTAGTCCATCCGCTGGTCGGTCCCGTGGTTGCCAACGCTGCATTCCCCGCTTTCGACAATAGCGACAGCTTCCATCGGTTCGGCCAACTGTCGTAGGCGTGTTTGAATCGCCAAGGCCGTGTCAATCGCCAGATCGGCATGATCTTCCTGCAGGAGTGGTGCGTTCCAGAAGGCCAGCACGGCGTCGCCCAGATATTTGTCGATTGTGCCGTTGCGGTTCATGATTTCTTCCGTAGCCACGGCAAGGAAACGGTTCACATGTGCTGATGCGGCATCCGACCCATGCACTTGCGCATAGGTCGTGAAACCGCGCAAATCGACCAGGAGGACGGAGATCGTGCGGGTCTGAACCGCCAGATCTCGTCCCTCCGACGCCATGAGGGTCTCCACCACCGAGGGCGAGAGAAACTTCGAGAACTGCTCTTCGACCTGTCGCACGCGCCGCACGCCATCATCGGTCAGCATGCGCATCACCTGAAGCCCATAATGCGCGAATAACAAAACCGCGACCGCAAGTGCCGACATCGCGGTTGTCAGTTGCAGCGTCCAAGAGACAGCCGAGGTTGCGTAGGTCTGTTCTGACAGGGTTTCGGCTTCTGCCATCAGGGTCAGCACGGTTCGCACAATGGCCAAAACGGCACTCAAAGCGAGGGCCCAGAGTATCGCGCGTTTCAAACCTGCCGGTGCGTGCGGCAGGACGCGGAACACGGCATAGAGCAAGATGGCCGATACGCCGAAGGTCATCACAACCGTCCGCATGATCAGGTCGGGTTGCACATGCCGAAACCAAAGAACGCCGAGAAACACCGCCAGCCCAGCACCGGTAATCGACCGCCACGGGACATCCCGGTCGTTGACCTGAAACAGCCCGGCCGCAAAGAACACGGCGGTCGACAGATACGGAATGTTCGTCAGGTATGTGGCCACCACTGGGTCAAAACTGACCCGCAACCAGTCGAGCGTTAGTGCACAGGCAAGGCTGGCATAGCTCGCGGCGAAGTAAATCGCCGACCGCAAATGCGGAAAGCGACGCTGCACCAAAAGGAAACTGATAGAAAACGTGGCCAGCAAAAACGGGCCGAGCAACTGAAAATAGGTCAAACGAAGCCGTCCATGAAACGATGGCTCCGTTATACGTGGTTTGGTCAGCGACGCCAGCCGTCGTGCGAGGCTGCACGCGGGTGGGTTTGGGACAGTCGCAGACATGATGCCAAGGCGCTAGGTTGAGGCGTCCTTCACGCGCCAGTGTTTTCCGGCCCGGAACCCGAATGGCGCGTCGGGGATCCTTCAAAATCACCCCACAGGGCTTCCGGTGAGGCTGTAAATGCGGGCCAGATACCCTACGTTCACCGGCATGATGCGACGACGTACTTTCAACCGATACCTCATGGCCTGCGGTCTTGCCGCGCCGTCCCTTGTGCGGGCGGAAAGATCGGACACGCTCAGAGCCGCGATTGCGGGTTTGCCTCAACTGCATTCGCTACAAGTGCAGCGCAATGCCGACCTGCTGTTCGCCGAGGCCCCGCGCGGGCCCGGTCTGAATGCACTGGCGAATATCAAGTCCTGTTCCAAGAGCATCGTTGCGTTGCTCCTTGGCGTGGCCATCGACCGGGGGGCCATACCATCCGTCGACGCCACCCTTACCGAAGTTGCGCCGCGGCTTTTGGGGAGTAGCGCCACGGAGGGGGCAGGCCGGATCACCATGGAGGACCTCGTTACACTGCGCGCTGGCTTGGAACGGATGTCGGGCCCGAATTATGGCGCTTGGGTGAGTTCAAGCAACTGGATCGCGCACGCACTCAGTCGGCCGATGGTGGCCGAGCCGGGCACGCAGATGCTCTATTCCACGGCAAGCACACATATCCTCGGCGCTGCGCTGACCGAGGCCACCGGAGACAGCCTCCTCGGGCTTGCGCGGACGCATCTGGGACGCCCGATGGAGATCGAAATCCCCGCCTGGACCCGGGATCCACAGGGATATTATCTCGGCGGCAACCAGATGGCGTTGCGTCCCACCGCGATGCTCAAGATCGCGGCAATGGTGCGCGACGGCGGCGTGTTCGATGGGCGGCAGATTGTGCCGGAAGCGTGGATCGACGCATCAGTCGAACCACGCACGCGCTCGCGATGGTCCGGCCTTTCCTATGGCTATGGCTGGTTCCTGTCACGCTCGGGCTATGTTCTGGCACGCGGGTATGGCGGGCAGATCATTGCAGCCCATCGCGCGCGTGGTCTGGCCGTTGCGATCACTTCAGACCCGACTCAACCTGCACGGTCCGGTGGGTACTTCGGCGACCTGATGCAACTTCTCGACGGCCCGGTACTTGAGATGGCCTAGGACGGACGCGCAATTGCGACCTTTTAGCCCTCCAACTCCACCAAAAGATCCTTCGCGTCGATCTGTGCAGCTACCTGAACGTGGACCGCTTTCACCACCGCGTCGCGTTCGGCGTGCAGGCCGGTTTCCATTTTCATCGCCTCGATGGTCAAAAGCAGATCGCCTTGTTTGACCTTTTGCCCCGCTGACACGGCTATGGAGGCGACAACGCCCGGCATCGGTGCGCCGATGTGGTTGTCATTGCCGACCTCCGCCTTCGGTCGGGCCGCGGTCACCGCCTTCGCCTTTCGGTCAGGCACGCGGATCGTGCGGGGTTGGCCGTTCAACTCAAAAAACACGCGCACTTCGCCGTCGTCCTGGGTCTCTCCGACCGCGATCAGCCGGATTTCGAGCGTCTTACCGGGGTCGATTTCGGGGCTGATTTCCTCGCCCTGTGTCATGCCGTAAAAGAACGTCTTCGTCGGCAGCACCCGCACGGGGCCATAGGTGCGGTGACGGCCCATGTAATCGAGGAACACCTTGGGATACATGAGGTACCCGTTCAGATCCTCGTCATCGACCAGCTTTCCCTCAAGTTCCGCGATCAGCTTGGCGCGGGTCTCTTCGATATCCACGGGTTCGGCGTGTTTGCCGGGACGGTCAGTGAAGGCTTTTTCGCCCTTGAGGATCTTCTTTTGCAGCTTCTTCGGCCAACCGCCCGTCGGCTGACCAAGGTTGCCTTTCATCATGTCGACGACGGAGTCGGGGAAACTGACATCGGTGTCCGCATCTTCAACATCCGCCCGGGTCAGGCCCTGGCTGACCATCATCAGCGCCATGTCACCCACGACTTTGGAGGACGGCGTGACCTTCACGATGTCGCCGAACATCTGGTTCACATCGGCATAGGTCTGCGCGACCTCGTGCCAGCGTTCCTCCAGCCCCAGCGACCGCGCCTGCGCCTTGAGGTTGGTGAACTGCCCGCCAGGCATTTCGTGCAGGTAAACCTCTGATGCCGGGGCCTGCTGGCCGGTCTCGAACGCCGCGTATTGGCCGCGCACCGCTTCCCAGTAGTTCGAGATCTCGCGAATGGCCGAGATGTCGAGATCGGTCGCGCGGTCGGTATGGCGCAGCGCCTCTACCACGGAACCCAGCGTCGGCTGCGAGGTGTTTCCCGAGAGTGCATCCATCGCTGCGTCGACCGCATCCACGCCCGCCTCTGCCGCCGCCATGATAGAGGCAATCGCGGCACCGGACGTGTCATGCGTGTGGTAGTGGACTGGAAGCCCAAGCTCTGCCTTGAGCGTCTTGACCAGTGCTGTCGCGGCGGCTGGTTTCATCAGCCCCGCCATGTCCTTCAACCCGAGCACATGCGCGCCAGCGGCCTTCAAATCCTTACCCATCTGCACGTAGTATTTCAGGTCATACTTGCTGCGGTCTGGATCGTTCAGATCGCCGGTGTAGCAGATCGTGCCTTCGAGAATACGGCCCGTATCCAGAACCGCATCCATGGCGACACGCATGTTTTCAACCCAGTTCAGGCTGTCGAAGACGCGGAAGACATCGACGCCTGTCTCGGCCGCCTGTTTCACAAAGAACTGCACCACGTTGTCGGGGTAGTTGGTGTAGCCGACCCCGTTCGCCCCGCGCAAAAGCATCTGCGTCATGATGTTGGGCATGCGCGCGCGCAGGTCGCGCAGGCGCTGCCACGGGCATTCCTGCAGGAACCGGTAGGCCACATCAAAGGTCGCACCGCCCCAGCACTCGACGCTGAACAGTTGCGGCAAGTTCGCGGCATAGGCGGGTGCCACCTTGATCATGTCGATGGATCGCATCCGCGTGGCAAGTAGCGACTGGTGCCCGTCGCGCATGGTGGTGTCGGTGATCAGCACACCCTTCTGCGCCAGCATCCAGTCCGCGACCGCTTGCGGACCTTTCTCTTCCAGCAGCGTCTTGGTGCCGGGCGGCGGTGTTTCGACCCGCAGCTTTGGCGCGCGGGCCGGTTTCAGATCCTCGGCGGGTTTCGGACGCCCTGCGACCTCGGGATGCCCGTTCACGGTGATATCCGCGATATAGGTCAGCACCTTCGTCCCTCGGTCCCGGCGCTTGGAGAACTGGAAGAGCTCGGGCGTCTCGTCGATGAATTTGGTCGTGTACTGGTTCGACAGGAAGGTCGGATGCTTGAGCAGGTTCTCCACAAACGCGATGTTGGTCGACACACCCCGCACCCGGAACTCGCGCAGGGCGCGATCCATCCGGGCAATCGCTTTTTCGGGTGTCGGTGCCCAGGCGGTGACCTTGGTGAGAAGCGAGTCGTAGTACCGCGTGATGACCCCGCCCGCGTAGGCCGTGCCGCCATCCAAACGGATGCCCATGCCCGTGGCCGACCGGTAGGCGGTGATGCGGCCATAGTCTGGGATAAAGTTGTTCTGCGGGTCCTCGGTGGTCACACGCGTCTGCAACGCATGGCCATTCAGACGGATATCGTATTGCGAGGCTTTGCCGGTGGCCTCCGCCAGTGATTTCCCCTCGGCGATCATGATTTGCGCCTGCACGATGTCGATGCCGGTGACCTCTTCCGTCACCGTGTGTTCGACCTGCACGCGTGGGTTCACTTCGATGAAGTAAAACTTGCCCGACTCCATATCCATCAGGAACTCGACCGTGCCCGCGCATTCGTAATTCACATGCGCGCAGATCTTGCGGCCCAGTTCGCAAAGCTCTTCGCGCTGGGCTTCTGACAGATACGGGGCAGGGGCGCGTTCCACCACCTTTTGGTTGCGGCGCTGGACCGAGCAATCGCGTTCGTAAAGGTGGTAGATGTTGCCGTGGCTGTCGCCAAGGATCTGCACCTCCACATGCCGCGCGCGGATGATCATCTTTTCGAGGTAGCCTTCGCCGTTGCCAAAGGCAGCTTCGGCCTCGCGGCGGCCTTCCAGCACCTTTTCCTTCAACTCGTCCGGCCCGTTGATCGGGCGCATGCCCCGACCACCGCCGCCCCAGGACGCCTTGAGCATCAGCGGATAGCCGATCTCGGCGGCCTCTTTCGCAATCGCCTTGAAATCGTCGCCCAGAACTTCGGTCGCGGGGATGACCGGTACGCCCGCCTCAATCGCGACCTTCCGCGCCGACGCCTTGTCACCAAGCGACCGCATGGTTTCCGCCCTGGGACCGATAAAGGTGATCCCATTGGCCGCGCAGGCATCCACGAGATCGGGGTTTTCCGACAGAAGCCCGTAGCCCGGATGCACCGCATCCGCGCCGCTTTGCTTGGCCACGCGGATGATCTCGTCAATCGACAGATACGCCGCAACCGGTCCCATCCCCTCACCGATCCGGTAGGCCTCGTCGGCCTTGAAGCGGTGCAGGCCCAGCTTGTCTTCCTCGGCATAGACGGCGACCGTCTTTTTGCCCATCTCGTTGGCGGCTCGCATGATGCGGATGGCGATCTCGCCGCGGTTGGCAATGAGGATTTTCTGGAAATCGGGCATGGCAGCGGTCCTGACCTTTGTGTCTTCGGTCTGCTTATTCAGTATTCAGTGCGTTCTCAACTCGTAGAACTGGGTATGCGCCGATTAAACCGGCGACACGAACGCCTTGCCGCGCAATTCAGCAGGCCGCGTGACGCCCAGCTGGCCCATATTGGCTTCCATGTCCTTGCGAAGGATATCCACCATATGGGGCGGGCCGTCCGTGTCGAGTGCGCCAAGCGCATAATGCCACGCACGACCCAGCATCACGAAATCCGCGCCAAGCGCAATGGCGCGCAGAATGTCCAGACCGCCCTCTACGCCGCTGTCCATGATCAGGGGCACCTTGGTCGCCTCGCGCATGGCGGGCAACGCCTCGATGGGGGCGGGGGAGGCGTCGAACTGGCGGCCCGCATGGTTCGACAACCAGATCGCATCGACGCCCATTGCCTCAAGCCGCGGCGCGTCCTCGGCGTTCAGCACGCCCTTGACGAAGAACGTGCCGTCCCAGGCATCGCGAAGCCATGTCACGTAATCCCAATCCGGAGAGGTCCGCAGCAGGTAGCCCGCGTGTTGTGTCGAACTCAGTCCCGTCACCTTGCCCGCGTAATCGTCAATCAGCTTCATGCGCGGCATCGCACCCATGGCGGAGGTCTTCATCGCCCAAGTCGGACACATCGCGATCTGCGCCAACAAGCGCGGCGTCAGCTTCGGCGGCGTCGTCAGGCCTGACCGAACCTGCCGTTCCCGCCGGGACGGAACCGGCACATCGACGGTCAGGATGAGGGTCGAAAAGCCTGCATCCTTCGCCCGCTTCAGCATGTCCGACCGAATGCCCTCATCACGCGGCGGGTACATCTGGAACCAGCCATTTCCGTCCAGACGCGGCGCGACCTCTTCAGGTGTCCGTGTCGCAACGGTCGAGATGCTGTAGGGGATCTTGGCATTGGTCGCCGCCCGCGCCAGTTTGCGCTCCGCATCGGGCCAGATCAGGCCCGACATGCCCACGGGGCTGATCCCGAACGGCGCACTATAGGTCTGACCGCACAGCGTGGTGCTCAGATCGTACGAGATTTCACCATGCAAAACGGACGGCGTGAACAGCACCCGATCCAAAGCGTCCCTGTTGCGCTGCAGCGTCGCTTCCTTGCCCGTCGCGCTGTCGAGATACTCCCAGACGAATTTCGGGATCCGCCGTCTGGCACGGGCCTTGAGATCGCTGATCGCGGGATAACGGGCATGCAAATCCATAGCGGGCATT
This sequence comes from Marivita hallyeonensis, assembly GCF_900129875.1. Classification (GTDB taxonomy): domain Bacteria; phylum Pseudomonadota; class Alphaproteobacteria; order Rhodobacterales; family Rhodobacteraceae; genus Marivita; species Marivita hallyeonensis. Next base: position 964,819 of record NZ_FQXC01000001.1, read on the forward strand.
TGGAGCAAAGCCGCGGTATTTGTCCAGCGGCGGATTTTTCCGGGAGTCCGCGCGTTTCCGGGTACGAAAAAGTGCCTGTGGATATGTGAACATTATCAGAACATCTTTATCTCTTGTTGCGGCGGCGCTATCTTCGCGCGCATGAGCAGTTTCGATGAAATGGAGGCGTTCGAAAGCGCCTCTCTGTCCGCCCGCGCCATGGCCGCGCGCCCGCAGCCCTATCTGGACGATCTCAACCCCGCGCAGCGCGAGGCAGTCGAGTTGCTGGATGGCCCGATTCTGATGCTCGCTGGCGCAGGCACCGGCAAGACCAAGGCGCTGACCACGCGGATCGTGCATCTTCTGAACACCGGCCGCGCCCGTCAGAACGAAATTCTGGCGGTCACCTTTACCAACAAGGCCGCGCGCGAGATGAAAGAGCGGGTCGGGCGGCTTCTGGGCCAAACGGTTGAAGGCATGCCGTGGCTTGGCACGTTTCACTCGATCTGCGTCAAACTCCTGCGCCGTCACGCCGAACTGGCGGGGTTGAAGTCGAACTTCACGATCCTCGACACCGACGACCAGCTTCGGCTTTTGAAGCAACTGGTGCAGGCGGCTGGAATCGACGATAAACGCTGGCCCGCGCGACAGCTTTCCGGGATCATCGACAACTGGAAAAACCGCGCGATCACGCCTGACAAGGTGCCGGCCGCCGATGCGGGCGCGTTCAACCACGAAGGGCCGAAGCTCTACGCGCAATATCAGGCGCGATTGAAAGAGCTGAATGCCGTCGATTTCGGTGACCTGCTCTTGCACATGGTCACGATCTTTCAGGCGCATCCGGATGTGCTCGACCAATACCAGCGCTGGTTCAAATACATCCTCGTTGACGAGTATCAGGACACCAACGTCGCGCAGTATCTCTGGCTGCGACTGTTGGCCGGTGGTCACAAGAACATCTGCTGCGTCGGCGACGATGACCAGTCCATTTATGGCTGGCGCGGGGCCGAGGTGGGCAACATCCTGCGGTTCGAAAAGGATTTCGAGGGCGCGCATGTGGTGCGGCTGGAACAGAATTACCGCTCCACCCCGCATATCCTTGCCGCGGCAAGCTCGGTCATTCGCGGCAACGCCGCGCGTCTGGGTAAAGAGCTTTGGACTGACAAGAACGAGGGCGAGAAGGTGCGCCTGATCGGTCACTGGGACGGCGAGGAAGAGGCCCGCTGGATCGGTGAAGAGATCGAAGCGATGCAGGGTGGGACGCGGGGCATGCGCGGCATGTCCCTTGACGAAATGGCCATTCTCGTCCGCGCCAGCCACCAGATGCGCGCCTTTGAAGATCGGTTCCTAACGATCGGTCTGCCCTATCGCGTGATCGGCGGCCCGCGCTTCTACGAGCGGATGGAGATCCGCGATGCGATGGCCTACTTCCGGCTGGTTGTGTCGCCTGACGACGATCTGGCGTTTGAGCGGATCGTCAACACGCCCAAGCGCGGTCTTGGCGACAAGGCCCAGCAAACCATTCAGACCGTTGCGCGCGCCAATGGCGTATCGCTGGTCGACGGCGCGGCGCTGGCGGTGGAGCAGGGTCTGATCAAAGGCAAAGGTGCAACCGAGCTGAAACTGCTTGTCGAGAACCTCGCGCGTTGGTCGAGCATGACAAAAGGCCAAGCAATCATTGAAGACAGTGACGAGTTGCTTGACGATGGATCACAGGTTCTGAACACTGTCCGTTTTGGAGAGCCAGAAGTATCGCATGTGGAGCTTGCGCAAATTGTCCTCGACGAATCCGGTTACACCGCGATGTGGCAGAACGACAAGACACCCGAAGCGCCGGGGCGGTTGGAAAACCTCAAAGAACTGGTCAAGGCACTGGAAGAATTCGACAATCTCCAGGGTTTCTTAGAACATGTCAGCCTGATCATGGACAACGACAAGGGCGGTGACGGCGAGAAAGTCTCGATCATGACGCTACACGCCGCAAAGGGACTCGAATTCCCCGCCGTGTTCCTTCCGGGATGGGAGGACGGACTGTTCCCATCGCAGCGGTCAATGGACGAGTCGGGTCTCAAGGGCCTCGAAGAGGAACGCCGTCTGGCCTATGTCGGCATCACCCGCGCGGAAGAAATTTGCACCATCTCTTTCGCAGCCAATCGGCGCGTGTTCGGCCAGTGGCAGTCGTCCTTGCCGTCACGGTTCATCGACGAATTGGACGAGGCGCATGTGGATGTTCTGACGCCGCCTGGCCTATACGGTGGCGGCTACGGCGCGGCCGGAATGGCTTCACCGGTCACGCAGGCGATGGCCGGGTCGGACCTTCACGAAAAGGCGGCGGAAGCGAATGTCTACAACTCTCCCGGCTGGCGGCGTTTGCAGGCGCGTTCGGCCGAACGCCCGCTCAGCCAACCGCGCGAGACCCGCAACACGGTGATCGACGCCTCCGCAATCTCGGCCTACACGCTGGGTGAACGAGTGTTTCACCAGAAATTCGGCTACGGCGCGGTAGTCGGGATCGAGGGCGACAAGCTCGAGATCGAGTTCGAAAAAGCGGGCGTGAAGAAGGTTGTGGCCAAATTCATCTGCAGCGCGGATGACGTCCCGTTCTGACAAACTGCTGAAGGTCGGCGAAACCCGTCGTTGTGGACGAGTTGCTTCGCGGTTCGCCGTCGCACACGGCCAATCCACCGTTTGGTCAGGTGCACTCCATGGTGCTGACGACCTTGTCGAACCGCGCATGGGCCAAATCGTCTTCGGTGATCCACATCTGCAGAACCCCGTCGACCATCTCCACCCCGCAGGCACAGGCAAGCTGGAACAGCATCACCTTGTCCTCGTGCAGAATGGCGGCATGCTGCATCAGGTACCCGGCCCCGAACATTTGAACCTGACGCGCGGCTACATCGGCGTCGCCGAAATCGTGCTTCGGTTCCGCTGACCGATCGGGGTGAAGATGCTTGAGATCCCGCGCTGCGGCGTGAAACCCGTTCCTGACCATAAATTGGAGGAAGGACCGCCGCGCCTCATGGTGCTTGAAGATGCCCATGATCTTGAGGTCGGCGGGTTCCTCATCCTGTGCCATTGAGTCCACAAAGCGCAGAAGCGCAACGAAGGCTTCCTTATCTGCCTCTGTCATCTCGCGCTTTTGACTGACCCGGGCATACCCCATCCATCGGCGCAGTTGCACATCGAAGCGAATGTTGACGGACGGCGCGTGATCGCAGGAAAAGGGTTCCCACCAGCCCGGGCGGTCTTCCATCCTTTCGGCCATGATCGCGTTCTGTTTGGCGCGAAACTTGGCGATCATCTTGTGGTATCGTGGATGATCATTTCAATTGTCGATCTCGTAGGCCAACTCCTCGATCGGGAAGTCGTGGCAGCCGGCAAGGGCTTCCTTGGCAACCGCAAAGACGTAGCGCCAGTCCCACTGGAAGACGCCGCGCTTGAAATAGGATTGGAAGTATTCCGGAATGGTTTCAAAAAGTGGCTCACGCGCCGCTTGCGGGGTGGGCAAAGGCACCTCGTAGTCGAACCCTAGCGCATTCAACTGATCGGCGAAGGCCTTGTCGCGGCGATAGATTTCGTCCTCCGACACGCTGTTCCGGTCGAGGTTGCGCCAGAGAGAATTCTCGGCGCGCGCCGACAGAAACGCCGATGCCGCCATATGGCCCGGTTTGAGCGTCACCTGATTAGCGGCAAGAGCGTCGGGCTGAAACGCGTAAGCATCTTCGGGATCAAGACGGGGCAGCGGTTTTGGCGGCTGGCGCATTGGGGTTTCGGCCGTGGCCTCAGGGGCGTAAAGGACGACCGGATCGACCTCGTAGACCATGTCGCCGTCGAGACGCAGAAAGATGTAGATGAAGCCCGTCTCGGGGAATTGCGGCATCTTGTAGTGATGCCCGGCCTGATCCATCTCGCGCGGGAGTGCGGCCAGGTCGATCTCTGCCACGAAATGAAACGGCTCGCCATCGCTGTGGAGGGGCCAGTCAAGTGATACGGGCAAGCGCGGATACCCGCCATAGCGCAACGCGCCGGTTTCGTTGTCGACCAGCGAAATCGCGGGCAGGGCAATGGGCGGAGCGTCTCTTGGCACTGTGCAATCCTCGTTTTTCGACAGTTTGCAGTGGAAATAGGCCCATTTGCGACGTCATGTCGGCCATACGGTGTCTTGCGCGTGATTCACCCGATAGGCTGCTGCGCGCTACCGGAGCGATTTGCGTGACCCTTACGCGGGTCGAACCAGGCATGTTCTTGACGCAGGGGCCCTGCGCGGTCTATTGCGACGACGTGGCGATTTGTTACCGGATTGCGGGCCACGTTAAACATGCCGCTAAAAGGCCCGACGAAAGCCCCTTTCGCCTTGGCCGAACGGGGCTTTTTTGTTGGGCTGGAGGCCCGGAGAGACGGTGATGAAAGACAAAAAACCGCGCACCCGGCTGGTGCATGGTGGGACAAAGCGGTCCCAATGGAACGAGGTGAGCGAGGCGATCTTCCTCACCCAAGGATTCGTCTACGACAGCGCGGAACAGGCGGAACAGCGCTTTATCAAGGCAGGCCCGGACGAATACATCTACGCGCGTTACGGGAACCCCACGGTCGCGATGTTCGAAGAACGCATCGCGCTTCTGGAAGGGGCCGAGGACGCCTTTGCCACGGCAAGCGGCATGGCCGCCGTGAACGGTGCGCTGATGTCGATGCTCAAGGCGGGCGACCACCTTGTGTCTGCGCGCGCCTTGTTCGGGTCCTGCCTCTACATCGTCGAGGATATCCTGCCGCGCTTCGGCGTCGAGGTGACGCTCGTGGATGGCGCGGATCTCGACCAGTGGCGCGACGCTGTGCGGCCTGACACCAAGGCGGTCTTCTTCGAGTCCATGTCGAATCCCACGCTGGAACTGGTTGATATCGAAGCGGTTTCCAGGATCGCACATGCGCAAGGTGCGACGGTGATCGTGGACAACGTGTTCTCCACACCGATCTTTTCGGACGCCTTTGGTCAGGGCGCTGATGTGATCATCTATTCCTCGACCAAGCACATCGACGGGCAGGGCCGGACGCTGGGCGGCGTGATCCTCGGCACGCAGGAGTTCATCCGCAAGACGGTCGAGCCGTACATGAAGCACACTGGCGGCTCCATGTCCCCCTTTACCGCCTGGGTGCAGGTGAAGGGGCTGGAAACGCTCGATCTGCGCGTCCGGGCACAGGCCCATTCGGCGCAGGCCATCGCCGAGGCGCTGGAAGGGCACGCGGCCTTGACCAAGGTGATCTACCCCGGTCTCGCCTCGCACCCGCAGGCAGAGCTTGCCGAGCGGCAAATGGGGTCGGGCGGTACGATGCTGTCGATCGAACTTGCGGGCGGGAAAGAGGCGGCGTTCCGGTTCCTGAACGCGCTTGAGGTCGTGGTCATCTCGAACAACCTTGGCGACGCCAAAAGCATCGCCACCCATCCTGCCACCACGACCCATCAGCGGTTAAGCGAAGATCAGCGCAAGATGCTGGGGATCAGCGATGGATTGGTGCGGTTGTCGGTCGGCATCGAAGATTCCGGCGATTTGATCGAAGACCTGCAAAACGCCTTAAATGCAGCGTAATCCCTGATTTTCCCCTTATAATTGATCCGTACTCCCGGATAAATCGTACTCAGACTGAGTGGACATCACCGGTCTGGTACCTATCTGTTGGGTCCGACCCACAGGCGAGGGGGCCTGATTATGAATATCCATACACCTGAGTTCGACCGCAAACCGAGTCTCGATGAGGCCGAACAGGCGCTGGCCGTCTTGCGCCAGTGGGCGAACAAGGCCCATGACGCCGAAATCGACCTTGTCGATCCGGTCCTGCGGAAGCTCGTCGACGGCGTGAAAGATGACGGCTACCCGGTGCTGTCGCGCGATTACCCCGATGGCTTTGCCGTGGACGCGGCCTACAAGGCGACGCTGCCGGACCTGCAAAACGGTCCATCTGCGCTCATCCGTGGGGCAAATCGCGGCATTCAGCATGTGGGCATCTCGAATTTCCGCCTGCCGATCAGCTATCACACGCGGGATAACGGAGACCTGACGCTGGAAACCAGTGTGACCGGTACGGTGAGCCTTGATGCCGACAAGAAGGGCATCAACATGAGCCGTATCATGCGGTCGTTCTACGTCCATGCTGAGAAGACGTTCAGCTTCAACGTGATCGAGGCGGCTTTGGACGATTACAAGTCCGATCTGGAATCCTTCGACGCCCGCATCAACATGCGTCTGTCCTTCCCGATGAAGATGGACAGCCTGCGGTCGGGATTGTCAGGGTATCAGTATTACGACATCGCGCTGGAACTGGTCGAGATTGACGGCGTGCGCCGTCAGATCATGCATCTTGACTACGTCTACAGCTCGACTTGCCCTTGTTCGCTGGAATTGAGCGAACACGCGCGCCGCGAGCGTGGACAGCTTGCCACGCCGCACTCGCAACGCTCAGTCGCGAGGATTTCGGTCGAGGTGAAGGACGGAAAGTGCCTCTGGTTCGAAGACCTGATCGACATGTGCCGCAAAGCGGTGCCGACAGAGACGCAGGTCATGGTGAAGCGCGAGGATGAACAGGCGTTTGCGGAGCTGAACGCGGCGAACCCGATCTTCGTCGAAGACGCGGCACGCCTCTTTGCGGAGCAGTTGCAGAAAGACCCGCGCGTTGGTGATTACCGCGTTCTGGCCAGCCATCAGGAAAGCCTGCACAGCCACGATGCGGTGTCGGTCCTGACCGAAGGCACGCTATTCGCAGCGGAGAGCCTTGATCCAAAGCTCTTTTCGACACTCTTCCACGTCGGCTGATTTGAAATTGCAGCCACGCCCATCCCAGGGTGTGGCTGTTTTCCGTTTGAAGACCGACATCAGGTCACATCGGGCCCCTGAGAAATCGCTGCAAGTTCGTGGCACTTCCAATTCTTCGGCAGACACGCCCAAGAATGCGTCACCCCGGCGGAGTATCGCGGCAAGGATGCCACGGTGACGGTATTCCTTCGCCGCATCGGGGCGTTCACTCAAAGAATTAACCAGTCCGCCACGTTCAAAGTGTAATCTCAAAGGTGGGAGGAAACCGAACCGTACAGTCACGAGGTTTCCAATGTCGTATCACCACCCCCAGATTTCGTTCATCCGGCCCGGTCTGCGCAGCCGAATTGATCTGTTCTTCGCTGAACTCGGACAGGGCTTCAATTCCGCCATTCTAGTCAAACAGCGTTTACCGGACATTCTGATGCTCGAAGCCATGAGTGATGCCGATCTATTGGCCTGCGGGCTCGCACGCGACGATATCCTGTCCTTTGTCTTTGCGGATTGCCTGGCCGATACGTCAGAAACCGGCCGCTGATCCGGCGCTTGACACTCTGATCGTCCGGGTTCAACGCTTGGCCCCATGTTCGACCTGCGCCCCGTTGCCTACGTGATCGGCCTCCTTGTGACCGTGCTTGGCGCAACGATGCTGTTCCCCTTTCTCGTGGATTTGGCCGAAGGCCGTGGCGAGTGGCCGGTCTTCCTGCAAAGCGCTGTTCTGACGATGTTTTCCGGCGGCCTGATCGCGCTCGCCTGTTCCAACGGGGTGAAAGAGGGTCTGTCGATCCAGCAGACCTTTCTTCTGACCACGGGCGTCTGGGTGGCGCTACCGATTTTCGGGGCAATTCCCTTTTTGCTGGGCGCGACCGATGCGCGTTTCGTCGATGCGTTTTTCGAAGCGATGTCCGGTCTCACGACCACGGGGTCCACCGTGTTCTCCGGTCTGGAAGAGCTGCCCAAGGGTCTGCTCTTGTGGCGCGGGTTGCTGCAATGGCTGGGCGGCATCGGCATCATCGTGGTCGCCATGGTGTTCCTGCCGGAACTGCGTGTCGGCGGGATGCAGATCTTCCGCTCCGAAGGGTTCGATACGATGGGCAAGATCCTGCCACGCGCGACCGAGATCTCGGCGTCGATCTCGACCATCTATGTCAGCCTCACGCTGGCGTGTGCGTTTTCCTATGTGCTTGCCGGCATGTCGGTCTTCGATGCCACCGTGCATTCCATGACCACGGTCGCGACGGGCGGCTTTGCGAATTACGACGCCTCATTCGAGGCGTTCGGCGCGCCGGTCGAATACGTGGCAACGGTCTTCATGCTGCTCGCCGCGCTGCCGTTTGTGCGCTACGTGCAACTGACCACCAGCCGCAGCGTCAGACCGCTGCTCTTTGACAGCCAGATCCGGGTGTTTTTCGTCACCGTTACCATCCTTGTTCTGCTGCTTTTGGCGTGGCGCATGGTGGTTACCGAAGCGCAGGGCGAAGAGGCGGTGCGCAAGACGCTCTTTAACGTGGTGTCGATCATCACCGGCACCGGTTATGCGTCACAGGATTACGGGCTCTGGGGGCCGATGGCCGTCGCGGTGTTCTTTTTCATTGGCCTCATCGGCGGGTGCGCGGGCTCGACCGCCTGTTCGATCAAGGTCTTCCGCTACCAGCTTTTGTTTGCGTCGGTCTGGGTGCAACTGCGCAAGGTCCGATCGCCCCACGGGGTCTTCATGCCCCGCTACGAGGGCCGCCCGGTCAGCGACGAGGTGCTGAACTCCGTCATCTCGTTCTTCGTGTTCTTCATTGTGACGCTCGGTGTACTGTCGGTGGCTCTGGGCATGACCGGGCTTGACCTGACCACATCCGTCTCCGGCGCGGCTGCAGCACTGGCCAATATCGGACCGGGGCTGGGTCCGGAAATCGGACCGTCCGGCAACTTCGCCGGTCTCAACGACACGGCCAAATGGATGCTGTCATTGGGCATGCTGCTCGGGCGGCTCGAGCTGCTTGCCGTCTACGCGATCTTCACCGTGGCCTTTTGGAGAGCGTGATGACACAGCAGCCGCTTGGCGTGCAGATCTCTAAGATGCTGAAGGATCGGGGCGTCGGCACGGTTTTCGGCATCCCCGGTGTGCACAATGTGGAACTCTACCGCGGCATCGAACAGGCGGGCATCACCCATATTCTGGCGCGGCACGAGCAGGGTGCGGGCTTCATGGCCGACGGCTATGCGCGGGCGACCGGGAAACCGGGCGTGGCATACGTGATCTCGGGGCCAGGGCTCACCAATATCCTGACACCGATGGGACAGGCCTATTCGGATTCCGTGCCAATGCTGGTGGTGTCGTCCTGCCTTGACGAAACCGCGGCAACGCGCGGTCAGCTGCACCAGATGCGCGACCAGCGCGCGGCAGCAGAGACGGTCTGTGCATGGTCCGAAGAAGCGCGGAGTGCAAGCGCCGCATACGCGCTGATTGACCGCGCATTGGATCAATTCGCCAGCGCCCGCAATCGCCCGTGCCATGTGCAGGTTCCGATCGATCTTTTGGGCACGCAGGCCGATCCGGCACCGGCGGCACCCGAAGACAGGCCGACCCGGCCCGCCGCGCGGCACGATGACGTCTACACGGTCGCGGATCGGGTGCTCGCCGCACGAAAGCCCATTTTCGTTTTCGGGGGAGGCGCTGTTGCAGGCGCGGACGCTGTCCCGGCTGTTCTGCGCCAAACCGGGGCGGCATCTTTCGTCACCTATGCGGCGCGCGGGCTGGTTCCACCGGACACGCAACTCTACTTCGGCAGCTACCTCGCCCGCCCCGACAGCGCGCGTGTCCTGGCCGAAGCCGATCTGGTCGTCGCTGTCGGAACAACCCTGTCCGAGGTCGATCTGTGGCGGTCGGAGCTGGGCCACATGGCCCCGATGATCCGCGTCGATATCGATCCCGAATGCTTTGCGGGCCTGGGTCCAGAAGACCACGCGATATTGGCCGATGCGGGCGAGCTGTTGCGCGCCATGTCCATCGCCATCCCCGCCCGAACCGACGATCGGCCCGCAAAATGGGACACTGCGACGGTGGTCCGGCAGCGTAATGTGTGGCGGGCCGAGGTGAATGCAGAGCGCCCCGGCATTGTGCTTGTCTGCGACGCGCTGCGCGCGGTCCTGCCCGATGACACGATGATCTATTCAGACATGACCCAGTTCGCCTATGCCGCGAAAGAGGTCTGGGATATGCCGCGCCCTTGTCACTGGCACCATCCGTACGGGTTCGGCACGCTGGGCTACGCTTTGCCAGCGGCAATTGGCGGTGCGGTCGCGCGGCCGGGTCTTCCGACGCTTGCCGTCGCCGGAGACTACGGTCTGCAATACACCATTCAGGAATTGGGCACCGCGGTCGAGCTGGGTCTGCCACTGCCGATCCTTGTCTGGGACAATGGCAAGCTGGGCGAGATCGAGGACAGCATGGTGCGAAGCCAGATCGCCCCGAATGCGGTCGTCGCGCGCAATCCGGATTTCCTGGCGCTGGCGCGCGCCTACGGAGCCGACGCGACACAGCCCGACACGCTGGAGGACGTGCAATCCGCGGTTCTTGCGGCGTTCGAGGCGAACCGTCCGACCCTGATCCGATTGAAGCCTGACCTTACCGCCTGAGGGTGAAAAGCCCGTCCGTGCGCCCTATTTCAAAATCTTTAATGGGGACCCGGCAAAACCTCTCGCACGATGCGCATCGAGCGGAGAGGGTCACTCCCACACCGCGACACCAGCTGACGATTGCTTTCACGCCCCATCAGGGGACACCCGTGAAAGACCGGTCAAAGGGCCTCTCAGATGGCCACAGGGTTCGGGCAGATACGCCCGAGAGCAAAAAGCAGATGTCAGACCTTCGGGGCGGCGCCGCTTCTTCATAAAGCCATAGGGTTTCAGCCTGATCGGGATATCCCGGACGGGCCATACCCACATGCGCAAAAACCTGCGCGCAATACGATCAAAGTTCATTAGGCGGATTCGAAAACCCGTTTTAACCTTCCTTTGCGTCACGCACACAACGTGCGGGCGTCGCAAGGGAGGATTTCACATGAACAACCGTATGCGTTTTGGCATATTTCTGGCCCCGTTCCACAAGCCGGGCATCAACCCGACGCTCGCTTTGGAGCAGGACCTTGAACTGGTGCAATGGCTTGATCGCTGTGATTACGACGAGGTCTGGTTCGGCGAGCATCATTCCGCCGGATCCGAGATCTCGGCCAGCCCGGAAATCATGATCGCCACCGCAGCGGAGCGCACGAAGCACATCAAACTGGGCACAGGCGTGGTGTCCGTCAGCTATCACAACCCGCTTTGGGTCGCCGAACGCATGGTGCAGCTCGATCACCTGACACGCGGACGTGTCATGCTGGGGCTCGGGCCGGGATCGCTGCCGACGGACGCGACGATGATTGGTTTGTCGCAGAAGGACACGCGCGGGCTCTTGGCAGACGGGCTTGACGTCATCACGCGGCTGTTGCGCTCGGATGAGCCGGTGAATTTCGAAAACGACCGTTGGACGCTCAAGGATGCGCGTCTGCACCTGCGCCCCTATTCCAACTTCGATCTGGCCACCGCCGCCGTTGCCTCGCCCACCGGGCCGAAACTGGCGGGCAAGTACGGGACCGGGCTCATCTCCATCGGTGCGACCACTGCCGCGGGCTTTGACGCGCTCGCGCTGCATTGGGACGTGATCGAGGAAGAGGCCAAGCACCACAACCAGCAGGTCGACCGCTCCAAGTGGCGGCTTGTGGGCCTCTGTCACATCGCCGAGACCGCCGAACAGGCGCGCCGTGACGTGGAATACGGGATCGAACACTGGTTCAACTATTTCCAGGAAATCGCCGCCTTCCCGCAAATGTCGATGCCGGGGCAGAACGCGAAAGAGATGATCGACTTCATCAATGACAGTGGCTTCGGCGCCATCGGCACGCCCGAGATGTGCCGGGCGCAGATCGACCGGCTCTGGAAGCAGTCAAACGGTGGCTTTGGCGCGTATCTCATGCTCGCGCACAATTGGGCGAATTTCGACGCGACTAAGCGCAGCTATGACCTGATCGCGCGCGAAGTGTTCCCGCACTTCCAGGGTCAGCACATGTCGACAATGAACGCGGCCGTCCGCGCGCAGAAGATGCGACCGGAGCTGGCGGAAATTCACGCCAAGGCTGTCGAGACGGCGCAGCAGACCTATGCGGCCGAGAAGGAGGGCCGGGGGAGCGTCACTGAACCTGCAGAGTGACCGTTTGAAATCGAAAGACCGTGCCCGGCGGCAACGCCGGGCTGCGCCGACCCGCCCCCAAGGGGCGGCGCATTTGCGCCACCCTGCGGGTCTTCACAGCCCTTCGTGAATTGAAACGGGTTCTGCGCGCATCCCAAGGTCACATATCAATGGACGCTTTGGGTGTGCTGTGTCACCCGATTTCCGCCAACCGCGCCATCGCCTCTTCCAGCTTCGCCGCTTCGCCTTCGCGCTCGGCCAGATTGGCGCGGGTTTCCTCAACCACGTCTTCCGGCGCGCTTTCAACGAATTTCGGGTTGCTCAGACGCCCCTTCATCCCGCCGATTTCCTTGGCGAGCTTCTGGAGCGACTTCTCCAGCCGCGCCTTTTCTTCACCCACGTCGATGATGTCGGCCAGCGGCAGGCCAAAGGTCGCCCCCTGCGCTGGGACCGTGGCGCAGCCTTTCGGGAAGCTGTCCACCTCGGTCAACGCCTCGATCCGCGCGAGCCGCTTGATCAGCGTCTCGTTGCGCCTCCACGCGCCGCGCGCGGCCTCGCCCATGTCCTTGACCACCAGCGGCAGGTAAAGGCCCACCGGCACGTGCATCTGCTGGCGGGCGGAGCGGATGCCCTCGATCAGTGCGATGACCCAGTTCATCTCTGTATCCGCCTCGGCGTCGATGAGGTCGTTTCCATAGGTTGGCCAGTCGGCATGGACGATCATTGTCTCGCGCTGACCGGTCACAGACCACAGTTCCTCGGTGATGAACGGCATGATCGGGTGCAAAAGGATCAGGCACTGGTCGATGACCCAGCCCATAACCGCCTGCGTCTCCGCGCGTTCGGGCGCGTCTTCGGCCAACAGCGGTTTGGCGAATTCCACGTACCAGTCGCAGACCTTGCCCCAGACAAACCGGTAGAGCGCCGCCGCCGCGTCGTCGAAGCGGTAGGCGGCCAGCGCGGCATCCACTTCAGAGCGCACGCGGGCGGTTTCGCCGATGATCCAGCGGTTCACCGTGGCGGTCGTCTGCGGCACGTCGGCGGAAGGCACGCGGTTCTCGAACACGCCGTTCATCTCGGCAAAGCGCGTCGCGTTCCAGAGCTTCGTGCCAAAGTTCCGATACCCCGCAATCCGCTGCATATCGAGCTTCAGCACCCCACCGAGCGAGGCCATCGCCGCATTCGTGAAGCGCAGCGCGTCGGCGCCGTATTCGTCAATGATCTCAAGCGGGTCAACCACGTTGCCCAGCGACTTGGACATCTTCTTGCCCTTGGCGTCGCGTACGAGGCCGTGCAGGTAGACGTCCTTGAACGGGATCTGGTCGACCACCGCCAGTTGCATCATCATCATTCGGGCAACCCAGAAGAAAAGGATGTCCTGCCCGGTTACCAGCACGCTGGTCGGGAAGTAGCGCTTCAGCTCGTCAGTGTCCTCGGGCCAGCCGAGCGTGCCGATCGGCCAAAGTCCGGACGAGAACCATGTGTCAAGCACATCGGGGTCGCGCCAGACCGGGTAGACCAGTTTCGTCGGGTCCTGGTCGTGCATTTCGTATTGCGCAAGGCTTTCAGCCAAGGCATGCGCCGCTGCCGCGCGGTCTTCGACCTCAACCACCCGCGCGTGGTTGAGCGGGGTCGGCAGGCCTGACATTACATCTGCGAATTGCGCCTGCACCGCATCGTACTCCGCCGCCGCGTGGTGGCGTTCGTTGCCTTTCAACAGGCTCTGTGCGTCCAGCAGACGCCCCATCTCGACCAGATCGAGCGCACCGTCGCCTTCGTCATCGCGGAACCCCTCGCGGGCAAGGTCGAACCCGTACCACACAGGGATCTGATGCCCCCACCACAACTGGCGCGAGATGCACCAAGGCTCGATGTTTTCGAGCCAATGGTAATAGGTTTTCTCGCCCGATTCCGGGACAATGGTCACATCGCCATTGCGCACGGCATCCAGCGCCGGGCCGACGATCTTTTCGGCGTCCACGAACCACTGGTCCGTCAGCATCGGCTCGATCACGACCTTGGAGCGGTCGCCGAAGGGCTGCATGATCGCCTTGGCTTCGACCAGTGGCACCAGCTCTGACGGGTCGTCATTTTCGCCCAGCTTGCGCCCCAGCACCGGGTTGTCGGCACGGGTCATCACCGCAAGGCCGTCTGCCGTGATCTCTTCGACCACGCGCTTGCGCGCCTCGAACCGGTCCAGCCCCCGCAGATGATCGGGAACGAGGTTCAAGGTATCCGTTTCGGCCTCGTTCAAGTCACGTTCGCCCCGCGCAACGGCGCCGGCGATCTCGGCCGCTTCGGCGTAAGGCACACCGTCGTCACGCATGTGACCCTTGGTGTCCATCAGGCGGTACATCGGGATGTTGCCGCGCTTGGCGACGAGGTAATCGTTGAAATCATGCGCGCCGGTGATCTTCACAGCACCCGAACCGAAATCGGGATCGGGATAGTCATCTGTGATGATCGGGATCAGGCGGCGGTGTTCCTTCGGCCCAACCGGGATCTCGCAGAGTTTCCCGACGATTGGCGCGTAACGCTCATCCGACGGATGAACCGCAACCGCACCATCGCCCAGCATGGTTTCAGGGCGCGTCGTGGCAATGGAAATGTAGTCGCGCTCTTCTTCAAGAACGACATTCCCGTCCTCGTCGCGCTCCACATAAGTATAGGTCGCGCCGCCCGCGAGGGGGTATTTGAAGTGCCACATATGGCCCGCAACTTCGACATTCTCGACCTCAAGATCGGAAATCGCCGTTTCGAAATGCGGGTCCCAGTTCACCAATCGCTTGCCGCGATAGATCAGGCCCTTGTTGTACATGTCCACAAAGACCTTGATCACGGCATCGTGGAAATTCGGCCCGTTGCCACGGTCCGGGTCGCCCGCCGCGCCGCCCATGGTAAAGGCCTCGCGCGACCAGTCACAGGAGGCCCCGAGCCGCTTCAACTGCCCGATGATCGTGCCGCGCGATTTGACCTTCTGCTGCCAGACACGATCCAGAAACGCCTCGCGCCCCATCTCTCGGCGGGACGGCTCGCCATTCGCAGCCATCTCGCGTTCGGTCACCATCTGCGTGGCGATCCCCGCATGGTCGGTGCCCGGCTGCCAGAGCGTGTCGAAACCGCGCATCCGGTGCCAGCGCACGAGGATGTCCTGCAGGGTATTGTTGAAGGCGTGGCCCATGTGCAGCGATCCGGTCACGTTCGGCGGCGGGATCATGATGCAGAACGTTTCATTGCGCTTGGCGTTGGCTCCGGCTTCAAAACAGCCAGTCTCTTCCCACGCCTTATAGATTCGGTCCTCGGCCTCGGCCGCGTTGAACGTCTTTTCCATCGCCATGGGTCAAATCCCGATCTTCGAGGGACTGGCATCCAGCCCCGTGTGTCTGTCGCGCTTCATCTAGCGAATGGGCGGGGAAAGGAAAACCCAAGCGGGCCGGGAAAATGCGGTGGAGGTCGGTCCTGTCAGTGGAGCGCTCTCAAAGCGGATATGATCTCATCAGCCAGAAGATCGATGTCCGTCCAATCAGTGGCGTGATTGATGATGGATGCCCGGATGATCTTGCGCCCCTGCCAGACCCCGTGGCTGGGATACACTTTTCCCCGCGCTTGCACTGTTTCGAGCACCGCTTCGGTTGTGGCGTCATCCTTGCACGCGATGGCAACCTGGTTCGATACGACCTCGTTCAAGATATCGATCCCGGGTTCTTGCGAAAGCCGGTCGGCGAGATGCGCCGCCAAAGCGCAGTGCCGGGCGATCATGTCGCGCACGCCCGCAGCCCCGAGATGGCGCAGGATGGCATAGCTCGGCACGCCACGCGCCCGGCGGCTGAGTTCAAGCGTGGTGTCTCCCGGCTCCCACGTATTTCCGGTCGCCGGCAAATAGGCCCCCCGCGCCGACATGGCGCGGACCAGCGCCTCTCTGTCCCGCACAATGCACAGCCCCGCGTCATAGGGTGCATTGAGCCATTTGTGCAGATCGACCGCCCAACTGTCCGCCAAATCGACACCGGCAAGGCGCTGTTTCAGCTCCGGAACCGCGTGCAGCCAGAGCCCGAACGCACCATCCACGTGCACCCATCCACCCATGTCGTGGACAAGCGGAATGATCTTGGCAAAGGCATCGCTCGCCCCGGTGTTGATCTGCCCGGCCTGGAGGATGACCAGAGGCGGTTGAGCGCAGTGCGCAAGGGCGTCTTTCACGGCGTCAACGCGCATACGGCCCTGGTTGTCCGTGTCGACACGGATGGCCCGACCTGCACCCAGGCCAGCATAGCTTAACCCTGCAAGCGGTGCGGAATGTGCATCGGCGCCGACAAAAACCGGGATCTCGGGCGCGCCAAAAAGGCCCTGTTTCGCAACGCTCCAGCCTTGCCGCGCGAGTAACGCATCGCGGGCGGCCATGATCGCTTGCGTGTTTGCAACGGTGGCCCCGGTGACAATGCCTACGCCGGACG
This sequence comes from Marivita hallyeonensis, assembly GCF_900129875.1. Taxonomy (GTDB): domain Bacteria; phylum Pseudomonadota; class Alphaproteobacteria; order Rhodobacterales; family Rhodobacteraceae; genus Marivita; species Marivita hallyeonensis. The sequence goes on from NZ_FQXC01000001.1 coordinate 981,279, forward strand.
TGCCGGGAAGCCCCAGCAGATCAAGGCACCAGTGACAGACCGTCTGTTCGATTTGGGCGACGGATGGGCTTTCCCACGAGGACGCGGAGTTTTGGCCCCAAGCGGTGACAAGAAAATCCGCTGCCGCGCCGACAGGCATGGACCCGCCGCAGACATAACCGAAAAACCGAGGGGAGGTGTGCGCGTGAAGCCCGTCTGACGCGTCGGCAACAAGCTGTTCGATCACGTCCTCTGCAGAGGCACCCGCCTCGGGCAACCCGATCGAAAACCGCGCCTCCACCCCCTCGGGGCGCAGATGTGGACGCGCCGGCGCATCGGCGAGGTCCGCGCGGTAAGCGACGGCGTGTTGAGCCGCGCTTTCCATGGCGCGCCGGTCGTCGTCGGACAACGGCGTGCGGCGCTCAACTGCGCCCTCGTTTGAATGTGACATGGGGTCTCCCGATGATCGAGCCGGTCTGCGCGCAATCCCTGACCGATATCAGCCCGGAACGCAAAAGCTCGGACTCCGCCGGGGATAGGTTTGGACAAGAAAAAACGGTGATCCCAAGGGAGGAGAGGGATCACCGTTCCAGTTCACGACACCCAGGGAGGAGGAGAGGGTGCCGATCTCGATCGGGCCGGGTGGCCCGGAATTTTCAGCTCCGGCACGAGGGAGGAGGAGTGTGCCGTCGCTGTGTTCGGAACGCCTAAAGGGAGGAGACGGCGTCCGATCTGATGTGCGGGGGCGCGATGTCGCGCCATACCCGCGAAAACTTACGTCTCGTACGCGGCCTGGTAGGCAATGCGCTTGAGCATGGATGGGTTCAGACCAAGGTCTGCCAATTCGCGCGCATCCAACGTCCGGAGTTCGCGCAAGGTTTCACGATAGACCTTCCGCCGCGCCAGTTTCGCCCGCAAGTCAGCAACAAAACCGGCAATCCGGTCGGACAGTCCGCGGTACGATGCGGTATGTGTCAGGTTGAGATGTGTCATTGGTCTGCTCGGTTCAAGGCCGTGTGGTTGCTGTGTTGGCTGTAAGATAAGTGAATGCTGCAATTGCACAATGCCTCGCGTGCTCAATGCTGCTATGCAGCAACTGCATAGGCTAAATGGTGCATTTTTGAGCAATCTTTTCGCGCGAGGCCGCTTATTCGGGCGCGCGGTTGCAGGTCCTTCACGCGATTGCCACTTAATGGCAACACCAAACGGGAGGCGACATGACGGTAAAACCCGATGAGATTCGCGCGGCGCTGGCGCGCGTGGCGTTGCCGGACGGGAAAAACCTGATCTCTGCGGATATGGTCCGGGCGATTCAGGTGGCGGATGGCGCGGTGCGCTTCGTGATCGAAGCTCCGTCCCCCGAGATTGCGAAACTGATGGAGCCCGTGCGCAAGGCGGCAGAGGCCGTGGTGGCGGAGCTGCCGGGGGTCACAACCGTTTCTGTCGCGCTGACGGCGCATGGTCCGGCGGCGGACCCACCCAAAGGATTGAAGATCGGCGGTCATCCCAAGGCGCAGGCGGGGTCACTCAAACCCGCGAGTGTGCAGCGCATTCTGGCCATCGGGTCGGGGAAGGGCGGGGTTGGCAAATCCACGGTGTCGTCGAACCTCGCCGTGGCGCTGGCGCGCGCGGGGCGGCGGGTCGGATTGCTCGACGCCGATATCTACGGTCCAAGCCAGCCGCGCATGATGGGGGTGTCGCAGAAGCCAAAAAGCCCGGATGGCAAAATCATCGAGCCGCTCATCGCGCATGGCGTGACGATGATGTCCATTGGCCTGATGCTGCCCGAGGAAAAGGCGGTTGTCTGGCGCGGGCCGATGCTCATGGGGGCGTTGCAACAGATGCTGAGCCAGGTGGCGTGGGGTGCGCTTGACGTTCTGCTGGTCGATCTGCCGCCCGGCACCGGAGATGTTGCGATGACGCTTTGTCAAAAGGCGCAGGTGTCAGGCGCGATTGTCGTGTCCACGCCGCAGGATGTGGCGCTGCTCGATGCGCGCAAGGCGCTCGACATGTTCGAAACGCTGAAGACGCCGGTGCTGGGCCTGATCGAAAACATGGCCGTCTTCACCTGTCCGCATTGTGGCGGCGAAAGCCACGTCTTCGGGTCGGGCGGCGTTGCAGAGGAAGCGGCGGCGCGGGGCATTCCGCTTTTGGCGCAATTGCCGCTTGATCTCGACACCCGATTGGCCGGGGATGGCGGCACACCGGTGGCGACGGCGGACGGACCGATGAGCACGGCCTACGCGCGGTTGGCAGACCGATTGATCCAGGGCGGCATGGCGTGACTCAGCGCCGTGGGGCCAAGGCAAGTGTGACGGCGAACTGGTAGCTGCCTTGCGTCAGCACCGATGGGGCACGCGGCAGCCTTGCGCGTTTGACCGCCGTAAGCGCCGCCTGATCCAGTTTGCGATCCCCCGATGACCGCAGCAGTGACACGCCGGACAGACGCCCGGACGGGCTGACGGCAAGTTGCAACTTCACCTCTCCTACCGCGCGTGTCCCGCTTGGATAGCGCGCGGCGCGGGTGACCGCGGTGCGAATACGCGCGCCCCATTGCTGCTGGGCCTTGGTGATCTGTGCCTTCGAGGGTCCGCTGGCTACCGGCGCAGGGGCTGCTTGGGCGGCGCTGGCGGCAGGGCGCGTGCCGGATCCTCGCGCCGTTTGTGCCGGGCGCTGCGCGGTTTGCGTCCTTTGAGGTGACGGTGCCGCCGCTGGTCGGGCAGGGCGCTCGACCGGGCGGGCCGAGACTGTCGGGGCGTGCCGTTCTGGGGCGGGTTCCGTGTCCACGGTCGGCGGTGCCATCGCCGTCGGAGTGTCCGGGCGCGAGAGGGACGGCGTGCGGGTCGGCGGCGTGGCGCGTGATGGCGTGGGCAAGGCGGTCCTTTGCGGTTCCGCGGGCGGGAGTAGAGCGTTTGGGGCCTGATCTGTCAGGGGCATCTGCGGGGCGGGAAGCCGCGTCTCAACTGTTGGAGGCGTTGGTAGATCGTTTGGTGCCGACAGCGCGTCGGGCTGTACCGTCGATGCGACCGGGGTGTCGCCAGTCGGGCGGGTCGGCGCGGGGTGCGCGACCGGTTGGGCCAATTCCGACACGGTCCCGATCTCGGGCGGGCGCGACCAGTCCGCGACCATGGCGGCAAGCGTGGGTGTCGCCGCCTGAAGCGTGACGTCGGCGTCTCCTCTCTGACCACTGCCCGCGCCACCGCCGGTCAGGGGGGCGAGCGTCAGGGCGGCCACGTGAAGTGCGCCCGACAGGCTGAGGAACGCCGCGACCTCCAGTACACGCACCTAACGGCCCTCCGTCACGATCTCGACCCCGGTTGCGCCGAGGGCAGCGAGCTGTGCCAGCACCTGCGCAAGCGTCGCTGCGGTCTGGGATGCATCCACGTTAAGGCGCACCACATCCGTGCCCGCGACACGGACGCTTTCCGCCAGAGCGGCCTCGCCGCGCAGGGTGTCGAAGGCGATCAGGCCTTCGGCGCTGATGAAGAGGTTGGATGTGCCCGTCTCTTCCTCGCCTTCAGCGCTGGGCAGCGACACGTCGAATGGGACGGGGGGCGCGATCTGCGCGGTCATCAGGAAGAAGATGAGCAACAGGAAGACGATGTTGATCATCGGCACGACGGGTTCCCGCGTGCTGCGCCGGGCCTGTGGCGCGAGGCGCAACCGGCGTCTCATTCGAGTACCACGAGGTTGGACCAACCTGCGGCACGCAGGGTCGTCATTGCGTCCAGAAGGTGCTGAACGGATGCGTCTTCGCTTGGGCGCAGAATGATGATGTCGCTGTCTTGGGTCATCAGCGGAGACAGCGCGTTCACCGGGTTCGAGACCTCGATGCCGTTCACTCTTATGCTATCGGTCAACACGGTCACGAGTCGGGGTGGGCCTTGGTAGTCTGCCGTGCCGCCCGCTGTCAGGGTGACCGGAATGGCATCGGTCGTGCCGAAACGTGCGGCCAGCATGAAGAAGACAAGCAGCAGAAACACGACGTCGATCATCGGGGTCAACCCGATGCGGCGTCGGCGTGTCTCGGGCGCGAGGTCAAGCATGCGGGTCTTTTGTTGTCAGAACACGGATGGCGAGATCTTCGAAATCATGCGCGAGGCGCGCATTGACGCTGTCGAACCAGCTCAGCGCCATGGAGGCCGGGATCGCGACGGCCATGCCAGCGGCGGTGGTCAGGAGCGCTTCCCAGATGCCACCGGCCAGCGCTGCCGGGTCCGCCCGTGCGCCGCTTTCCTGCAATGTCTGAAACGCCTCGATCATGCCAAGCACCGTGCCCAGCAAGCCGACCAGAGGCGCAATGGTGGCAATCAGATCAAGCGCGCGCAGACCGCTGCCCGCGTCCATCAGCGCGCCGCGCGCGACGCGGGCGGTTTCCTCGCGTGCGTCGTCCTGCGGTAAGCTGTGCGCCGCCTGCATCGCGGACCGGGCGACGCGCGCTCGTAAACCAGTGCGGGTCTGCAACGCCGAGGTTGCCGCGTCATGCTGACCCTGCCGCCACAACTCCACCGCGTTTTCCGTCGGATCGCGGCGCCATGCCCCCATCCGGGAGAGGCGCCAGAGTTTCCAAAGAATGAGGCCCAGTGTGATGACGCTCAGGGCGGCGATGACCCACAAAGCGGGGCCGCCGCGATTGAGAAAGGCGATGATGTCGGTCATCCGTGGGCTCCGGTCTGGGGGGCGGTTGATGCATGCAGCACACCGAGCGGTTGCACAATCGGACCTTCGGCGGTGTCAAGAACTTCGGCCCTGAGGTCGAAGACGTCGGCCAGCATCTCTTTCGTCAGGATGTCGTCCCGCGGGCCATCGGCGACGACACGGCCTTGATGCATGACGATCAGGCGAGTGCAGTAGCGGGCGGCAAGGCTGAGGTCGTGCAGGGACGTAAGCACCGCGCGGCCTTCCCCGGCGAGGGACCGGAACACGTCAAGCGTCGCGATCTGCGCGGCGGGATCGAGGCCGGCGATGGGTTCGTCGGCAAGTAGAAGCGGCGTGTCCTGCGCCAGCGTTCGGGCGATCAGGACACGGGCCTGTTCACCGCCCGAGAGCTGCGTCGCGATCCGCTGCCGGAAACCGTCAAGCCCCATGCGGTGCAAGGCGGCGTCGACGGCAGATTGATCCTGCGCCGAGAGTGTCGCACCACGGGCAAGGTAGGGCAGGCGGCCAAGCGCCACGACCCGTTCAACGCTCATCGGCCAGGCAATTTCGCGCTTTTGTGGGAGCCAGGCCGCTTGCGCGGCGCGGTGCCGGGGGGGCAGGTCGGCCAGAGAGCTTTGGCCTTCGATCGGCAAAAGCCCCAGCGCGCCGCGCAGGAGGGACGTCTTGCCCGCACCGTTCGGGCCGATGAGGCCGACGCATTCCCCCTCGGCAATCGTCAGGCTGGCCTGATCCACCACGGGGCACGCGCCACGGCGCACAGTAAGGCTGTCCAGCGTAAGGAAGGTCACGCGATTTCCCTCCGTGTCTTGTAGATCAGGTGCAGAAAAAGCGGCGCGCCGATCAAGGCCATGACCACGCCAAGCTTGAGGTCACGGTCGGGCAGGATCACTCGCACCGCCAGATCTGCTGCAAGCACCATCGCAGCCCCGCCAAGGGCGGAGGCCCAAAGAAGTGTTGACGGGCGACCTTCGGCAAAGCGCCGCAGGATGTGCGGCACCACGAGGCCGACAAAACCCACGGCTCCGGCGACGGCGGTCGCGGCCCCAACAGCGGCGGCGGTGCCCAGCAGCAATTGCAACCGCAGGGACGAGAGCGACACGCCCAGGGCCTCTGCCGCGTCTTCGCCAAGCGTCAGGGCGTCAAGCCCGTGGCCCAGCGTGATCAACGCCAGCCATCCAAGGGCCATGACCGGTAGAGCCAGCCAGACATGTGTCATGGCCCGGTCCGCGACAGAGCCCATCAGCCAGAACACGATCTCGGACGCGGCATAGGGGTTGGGCGACAGGTTCAGCGCCAGAGAGGTTAGAGCGGCGGCAAAGGCCGAGACCGCGATGCCCGTCAGGATCAGGGTCAGCGACGATCCACGTGGTCCGGCAAGCAGGAGGATCAGCCCCACAGCTCCGGCGGCGAAGACCAGCGCGGACACCGGCAACGCCAGCAGGAAGGCCGACGCAAAGCCCGTCTGCAGCGCGATCACAGCACCGAGCGCGGCTGAACCGGAGACGCCGATCAGGCCGGGTTCGGCGAGGGGATTGCGCAAGAAGCCTTGCATCGCGGCACCGGCAAGGCCAAGCGACAGCCCGACCATCGCGGCCAGAAGCGTCCGGGGCAGGCGGATCTCCTGCATGACCGTCACGATCAGCGGATCGCCCGAGCCGAAGAGCGCGGCCAACCCATCGGGCAGGGAGATCGCTGCATAGCCCACGAAAAGCGATGCGGTGAACATCGCCACAGTCAGGACCATCAGCGCACCAAAGAGCTTCACTGCTCCATCCCCCGCGCGTGTCTTCAACATGTCTTTGTGCCGAAGCGCAAAAACGGTGAACGCCACCACGCCGGAGAACCGTTACACATCGCGCACCCCGCGCGGGTGTAGGGTGAACCGTCACGGCAGGTCTCCTGACTTGCGGGTCTTCACGTGGCTCGGGCCTTCCCGGTTTCCCAGTGGCATGTGCCGAACACGCTCGCCGTTAACAGTTGCGGGGGCAGTCGCGGATTTGCACCGCGTTCCCTTTTCACCGGGGGTTGCCCGGACCGTGACAGGATTGGCGTAACCGGGTGCGGGCAGCGTTGCAAGCTTTGTGCGCGCGGCTCAGGTGGAACGGGTGGCCTTGAGTGTGAAAAGACCGGCAACGCACAGGCAACTTGCCCCGATCCGGTTCAACAGGCGCATCGCATGAGGTTTCGTGAATTGTCTGCGCAGGCTGCTTGCGAAGATCAGCCAGAACAGGCTGTTGAGGGTCGCCACGACTAGGAAGGTCGCGATGAGGATTGCAAATTGCTGGAACACCGGGCCGCCGGGCGTCACGAATTGTGGGACGAAGGCCACGTAGAAGGCCGGGCCCTTGGGGTTGAGAACGCTGATCAGCATTGACTGCCAAAAGAGCTGCGACAATGGCTTGGCGGGTGTGTCGTTGTTCAGGGACACAGTCGCGACGGGTGCGGTCCAGAGCGTGTAGGCCAACCATAGTAAGTAAAACGCGCCTGCGAGTTTCAGGAGTGTGAATAGAAAGACAGACGTGGCCAGCACCGCACCCGCGCCCAGAAGCGATAGCGACATTGCAATGAATGCGCCTGTGACGACGCCGGGGATGGTTGCAAGACCCGAGCGTTTGCCGTCGCGGATGGCGTAGTTCACCGTCAGAACAATGTTCGGGCCGGGGATGAGAACGACAATCGCGCTTGCGAGAGTGAAGGCCAGCCAGGTCTCGTAGGTCATGCGTCCGTCTTTCCTGCTTTGCTGATCGCAGAAGACCGGAAAGTCGCGCCGTTTGAAAGGCACTTTCGACGGCCAGCTTTTGCGGTGCCGCTTATCTCATGGGAAATGATGGGATCGAGTTGGGAATGTGTGGTGCCTGAGTCGAATCAAATGCAAAAAGCACCGAGATATTGTGGTTATTGCGATGAATTTTGCGACTGACATGATTGCTCCAAGCCAATGTTCCACTTTTGTACCAAGGTCTTTCGGGAAATTATGGGCATATACGGAAAGACGCGTGGGCCACAACATATAGTGTTTGAGATTGTCATTTGTGGCCGATGTTCCGATTTTTGGCTGAGATTGCATGCTAGATGCTGTGTTTTGAGGGTTTGAAAACCAAATCTTGTATAGATTTCCCATAAAAAACTGTTGCGACCCACGTTTTCCCATGTCATCCCTTTCATCACGAGATGAGAGCAGGAACGGCAAACGAGGCACCAAGACCTCACAGCGGTATCCGAACAATAATAAACGCAGGTTTCATACAGGCACCCGCTTTCATCAAACACAGAGATCCGGCGCGCGGGCGAGCAGACATCCCCCCAGGTGGCGCGCGCAGTCGGACTTCCCGGAGACGGGACTCGGACGGCGGGTTGATCAGTGGCAGCAGATCGACTCGCCGTTTCCGTTTCCAGGGACTTGAGGACAGAAAGGACCAGTCGGGACGTGGCCCGGAAGCTGAGGTTCAGAGGTGAAAGCCATCACAAGGTTGATGGCAAGGGTCGGGTGTCCATCCCGGCCTCGTTTCGCCGTGTGCTGGAGGCGGGAGACCCGAACTATACCGAGGGTCTGAACCCCGAGCTGGTCATTGTCTACGGCGACAAGCGCCGGAAATACCTTGAATGCTATACGGTCGAGGCCATCGAAGAGGTGGACGAGAAGATCGAGGCGCTCCCGCGTGGGTCGGTTGAGCGCAAGATGCTGCAACGCCTGTTCAATGGTCAGTCCCTGTCCACCAGCGTGGACGAGACGGGGCGGTTGGTGCTGCCCGCGAAGTTACGGCAGAAGATCGGGTTGTCTTCCGAGGCGTTTTTCATCGGCGCCGGCGACACCTTCCAGATCTGGGAGCCCGACACCTACGAGGCCGAGGAAATGGCGGCCACCGAAGAGTGGCTGGACGAGTTGCCCGACGATGTGGATCCGCTCATCTTCCTCGATGGGCCGGCGGGGGGCTGAACCAAGATGTCCGCTGCCGCTGCCACGACAGTCCCTGACCCGCATATTCCCGTCCTGCTTGGCCCGCTCTTGCGGGCCGTCGCGCCGGTGTCCGGTGTCTGGATCGATGGGACCTTTGGCGCGGGCGGCTATGCGCGCGGATTGATCGCGGCGGGCGCGGAGAAGGTCATTGGCATCGACCGCGATCCGCTGGCGCATGAGATGGCGGCGGATTGGCTTGGCGACTACGCGGGTCGGATCGAACTGCATCAGGCGAATTTTGCCGAGATGGACGAAATCGCGTCCGACGTGGATGGTGTGGTTCTTGATCTGGGCGTGTCGTCAATGCAGCTGGATCGGGCGGAGCGCGGGTTTTCCTTTATGAAAGACGGCCCGCTCGACATGCGGATGGGGCAGGACGGGCCGTCTGCGGCGGATATCGTCAATGAAGCCGCTGAGGTGGATTTGGCCGATATCCTTTACACTTACGGCGAAGAGCGGGCCTCGCGACGGATCGCGAAGGCGATTGTCGCGGCGCGCAAGATCACGCCGATCACGCGGACTTTGGAACTGGCTGGCATCATCGAGACCTGCCTACCGCGTCCGAAGCCGAACCAGTCACATCCTGCGACGCGCAGCTTTCAGGCGCTCCGCATTGCGGTGAACGATGAATACGGCGCACTGATGCGCGGGCTGATGGCGGCGGAGCGGGTGCTCAAGGCCGGTGGATTGCTGGCTGTCGTGAGTTTCCATTCGGTCGAGGACCGGATGGTCAAGCGCTTCATGCAGTCGCGCGCCGGGCAGACCGGGCGCGCGAATCGCTACGCGCCCGAGGTCGAAGCTGTTGCACCCGCGTTCGAGATCGTCACCCGGAAGGCAGTGGGTCCCGATCCCGAAGAGGTCGCCGCGAATCCGCGCGCGCGATCGGCCAAACTGCGCGTGGCGCGGCGCACGGACGCGCCTGCCGGAGATATCGACGCAGGACAAATCGCTCTGCCGCAACTGAAGGAGGCACGCTGATGCGGTCGCTCATGTATGTTCTGACCTTTCTCACGGTGATTGGCGCCGCGTTCTGGGCCTATCACGAGAACTACAAGACTCAGGCGGCGCTGGGCGAGGCGCAGGCGGTGCGGGCAGAGATTCGCGACGCACGGGCGCGGCTGGCCGTGCTCAAGGCGGAATGGGCCTATCTGAACCGTCCCGACCGGCTGCGCGATCTGGCCGAGGTGAATTTCGACCGGTTGCGTCTGATGCCGTTGCAGCCGGATCAGTTCGGGCGGGTCGACCAAGTCGCCTATCCCAAGCCGCCCGAAGTGCCGATCACTGATCCGATTGAGGTTTCCAGCGCCGGAGCGAACGAATGATCCGCACGCCGCTTCGTCCCCTGGCCCGCATCCTTGACGCCCGCCGCAAGGGCGAGAACCCGGATGCCATTGAGCGTGAAAATCTGCGGATTCGGCACGAGCAGATGCGCGACAAGGCGCGGTTGCGCGCCGAGGGTCGCCTTTTGGTCATGGCGGTGATGTTCTTCTGCGCGTTCGGTGTCGTCGGAGCACGCATGGGAACGCTGGCGGCGTCAGAGCCGATGGAGCCGCGCGCGCAGGCCACGGGAGCCTCGATCATCGCGAATCGCGCCGATATCGTCGACCGCAAGGGTCGCATCATGGCGACCAATATGGAGACGTTTTCGCTCTACGCGCACCCCCAGCAGATGATCGATCCGGAACGCGCTGCAACCGAACTTGTGAAGATTTTTCCAGAGCTTGATCACGACCGTTTGCGCAAAGATTTCACTGGCAATCGCAAGTTTATGTGGGTGCGCAAGAAATTGAGCCCAGAGCAGAAGCAAAGCGTGCATGATATCGGGGAGCCCGGACTCTTGTTCGGCCCGCGCGAGATGCGGCTTTATCCCAACGGCGCCCTGGCAGCGCATATCCTGGGCGGCGCGAGCTTTGGCCGCGAAGGTGTTCATTCTGCCGAAGTTATCGGCACCGCCGGGATCGAGAAGTTCTTTGACAAGGAATTGCGCGATCCCGCGCGCGAGGGTGCGCCGCTGCAATTGTCGATTGATCTGACGATCCAGTCGGCGGCAGAACGGGTCCTTCTGGGCGGGATGAAACTTTTGAACGCGAAGGGCGCGGCGAGTGTGCTGATGGATGTGCACACCGGTGAAGTGATCTCTATCGCGTCGCTGCCCGATTTCGACCCGAACGACCGTCCGCGACCTTTGACCGAGGGCGATGCCTCGGACAGCCCCTTGTTCAACCGGGCTGTGCAGGGGGTTTATGAGCTTGGTTCGACCTTCAAGATTTTTGCTTCGGCGCAGGCGCTTGAGCTTGGGCTGGTGAACCCTGGGACTGTGATCGACACCTCCGGCCCGATGAAAGTGGGCGGGTTCAAGATCGGTGAATTCAACAACAAGAATTACGGGCCGTTGTCAGTGTCCGACATCATCGTCAAAAGCTCGAACCGGGGTACCGGTCGAATGGCGCTGTCGATCGGGTCAAAGCGTCAGAAAGAGTTCCTCGAGGACCTCGGGTTCTTCGAGCCCACACCGCTTGAGATCGTGGAAGCGAAAGGCGGTCAGCCGCTTTTGCCACAGAAGTGGACGGAACTGTCGAGCGTGACGATTTCTTACGGTCACGGTCTGAGTTCCAGCCCGCTGCACCTCGCAGCTGGGTACGCGGCGATTGCGAATGGCGGGCACTATGTGGCGCCCACCCTGTTGCGGCAGGATGGGCCGCGGCTTGGTCCGCGGGTCATGTCAGAGCGCACCGCCGCGCAATCCCTTGAAATGCTGCGAAAAGTTGTGACCGAGGGCACGGCCAGCTTTGGCGAGGTGCCGGGCTACCATGTCGGCGGCAAGACCGGCACGGCGGACAAGCCGAAGCGGCGCGGTGGCGGGTACTACAAGGACAAGGTAATCAACACCTTTGCCTCGGTCTTTCCGACGACCGACCCGAAATACGTGCTTATCGTGACCCTGGACGAGCCGGTTGAGACCAGCGGAACTAAGCCGCGTCGCACCGCCGGGTGGACGGCTGTACCCGTTGCAGCGGAGATGATCCGCCGGGTTGCGCCGCTTCTGGGCTTGCGGCCCGATGTCGAAACAAGGCATTTGACGGGCATCATCAACACCTCGAACTGAGGGCACGCCCTTGGTCGAGCAACGACAAGAGGGGCGCGTCATGGGGGCAGACGCCAAAAGCCTGAGCGAACTGGGCCTGACCGCGCGCGGCGGGGCAGATGCGTTTGTCACCGGTCTGGCGGTGGACAGCCGGGACGTGAAGGACGGCTATCTTTTTGCCGCCTTGCCGGGCACACGCATGCATGGCGGAGAATTCATCCAGTATGCCTTGCGCATGGGCGCGGCCGCGGTTCTGACGGATACCGAAGGAGCCGAGATCGCGCGCGACGTTTTGGATGGGTCCACAGCGGCCGTGATCATCGCCGCCGATCCGCGCCAGACGCTGGCCTTCACCGCAGCGCTTTGGTTCGGTGCGCAGCCGGACACCGTCGTCGCGGTGACCGGCACCAACGGCAAGACCAGCGTGGCGAGCTTTGTGCGGCGCATCTGGCAGTTGCTGGGCCATCAGGCGGTCAATCTGGGCACGACTGGTGTTGAGGGCGATTGGGAAGCGCCCTTGGCGCACACAACGCCCGAGCCGATCACGCTGCACCGGGCCTTGGCGGGCGCGACCGAGGCCGGGATCACTCACGCGGCGATGGAGGCGTCTTCGCACGGATTGGCGCAGCGGCGGCTTGACGGGGTGAACCTGCGCGCGGCGGGGTTCACCAATTTCACGCAGGACCATCTGGATTACCACGAGAGCTTTGAGGCGTATTTCGACGCCAAGGCGGGATTGTTTGCACGGGTGCTGCCCGAGGACGGGATCGCTGTCATCAATATCGACGACGCGCGCGGCGTGGATATGGTGGCCATCGCCCGGGCGCGCGGGCAGGAAGTCATGACCGTGGGCCGGGATGGCGGGGCAGATATGACCCTGCTGGGCCAGCGGTTTGATGGCACCGGGCAGGACGTGCGCATCCGGTTCGGCGGCGAGACGTTCCAGACACGACTGAACCTCGTCGGCGGGTTTCAGGCTGAAAACGTCATGATCGCGGCGGGGCTGGTGATCGCCAGCGGCGCAGAGCCGGATCGCGTGTTCGCGGTTCTGCCCGAGTTGGAGACCGTGCGCGGACGTATGCAGCTTGCCGCGACACGAACCAATGGCGCGGCGGTTTACGTCGATTACGCGCACACGCCTGACGCTGTGGCGACCGCCTGTCAGGCGCTGCGGCCTCATGTGATGGGTCGGCTGGTGGCCATCGTCGGTGCCGGGGGGGACCGGGATGCGGGCAAGCGGCCGTTAATGGGCGCGGCTGCGGCAGAACATGCAGATCAGGTGATCGTGACGGATGACAATCCGCGCTCGGAGGACCCGGCGTCCATCCGCGCGGCGGTGCTGGACGGTGCGCCGGAGGCGACCGAGGTTGGCGACCGGGCAGAGGCGATCCTGCGCGGCGTCGATGCGCTCGGCCCCGGTGATGCGCTGCTCATCTGCGGGAAGGGTCATGAGACCGGGCAGATCGTGGGTGACACCGTCTATCCGTTTGACGATGTGGAACAGGCCAGCGTCGCTGTGGCCGCGCTGGACGGGAAACTCGCATGACCCTTTGGACCAGCGCAGAAGCGGCGGAGGCCACAGGCGGACAGGTGACAACCGACTGGACCGCGACCGGGGTATCGATTGACACACGCACGTTGCAGCCGGGCGACCTGTTCATTGCGCTGAAAGCCGCGCGGGACGGGCATGATTTCGTGGCGCAGGCGCTCGATAAGGGTGCTGCGGCGGCCTTGGTGTCGCGCGTGCCGGAAGGCGTGGCCGACGATGCGCCGCTGCTGATCGTGGACGATGTGCAGACCGGGTTGGAGGCTCTGGGCCGCGCGGGTCGGGCGCGGACGGAAGCGCGGGTCGTCGGCGTGACGGGGTCGGTCGGCAAGACCTCGACGAAAGAGATGTTGCGCACGGTTCTGGGCGCACACGGGCGCGTCCATGCGGCGGAAGCGAGCTACAACAACCATTGGGGCGTGCCTCTGACGCTGGCCCGGATGCCGAAAGACACCGAGTTCGCGGTGATCGAGATCGGTATGAACCACCCCGGTGAGATCGCACCGCTCAGCCGGTTGGCACGGCCGCATGTTGCGATGGTCACGATTGTCGCGCCCGCGCATCTGGAAGCCTTCGAGAGCATCGACGGGATCGCGCATGAGAAGGCGTCGATCTATGAGGGGCTGGAACCGGGCGGCGTGGCGATCTGGAACGGTGATCTGCCGACGTCGGGCATCCTGTCCGAGTGGGCAAAGCGGTGTGGTGGCGTCAGCGTGTCGTTCGGGGAAAGCCAGGGGTGCGACATGCAGGTGACCGATCTGCGTGTGAGTGACACCGGTAGCGTCGTGCAGGCGCGGACGAACGGCGCAGAATTGCTGTACAAGATCGACGCGCCGGGACGGCATTTCGCGGTCAACGGTGCCGCGGTTCTCGCGGTGTGCGAAGCCTTGGGTCTGGACCGGGCGCTGTCACTCGCCGCCATCGGGCGGTGGCAGCCGGGGGCAGGACGCGGGCAGACGGTGACCGTTGCGCTTGACCCGGCGGATCGCAACACGACGCTGTCCCTGATCGACGATGCCTATAACGCCAACCCGGCCTCGGTCGGGGCATCGCTGGCGGTGTTGGCATCGGCCCCGGTCCAGCATGACATCGGCCGTGTGAGCCGGGGACGGCGCATTGCGGTGCTGGGTGACATGAAGGAGTTGGGCCCCACCGGCCCCGATCTTCACGCCGGTCTGGCGCAGCTTCCGGCGACGCAAGACCTTGACCGGGTGCATTGTGTCGGGCCGCTGATGCGGCATCTCTACGACGCGCTGCCGGATCGCCAGCGCGGTCTGTGGCGCGAGACATCGGCCGAGATGGCGGCAGACCTGCCCAGACTGTTGGATGCAGGCGATGTGATCCTTGTGAAGGGATCGCTCTCCATGGCGCTGGCCCGCGTGGTTGACGCGATCCGGGATATGGGCGAAAGCGAGCCGCGATCTGAGGGCAGAGGATAAGAGTTCATGCTGTATTGGTTGACCCTGCTGTCCGATGGAGGCGATTTCTTCAACCTCTTCCGCTACATCACCTTCCGAGCGGGTGGGGCGTTTTTGACTGCGTTGCTGTTCGGGTTTCTGTTCGGCAAACCGCTCATCAACGTGTTGCGCAAACGTCAGGGCAAGGGGCAACCGATCCGCGAGGATGGGCCGGAAGGGCATTTCTCGAAGGCAGGGACGCCGACGATGGGCGGGCTTCTCATCGTTGGGGCGCTTCTGACGTCGACCTTGCTCTGGGCGCGATGGGACAACCCGTTTGTCTGGATGGTTCTCTTTGTCACGATGAGTTTCGCGCTGATCGGGTTTGCCGATGACTATGCCAAGGTGAAGAAACAAAATACTGCAGGTGTGTCCGGTAAGCTGCGATTGCTGCTGGGTTTTCTGATCGCCGCGGTGGCTGCGTACTGGGCTGCGCAGTACCATCCGGATGATCTGACCTACAAACTGGCCTTCCCGGTGTTCAAGGACACGCTGTTGAACCTGGGTCTGCTCTTCATCCCGTTTTCGGTGATCGTCATCGTCGGTGCGGCGAATGCGGTGAACCTGACGGATGGGCTGGACGGTCTGGCCATCATGCCCGTGATGATCGCCGCCGGAACGCTGGGCGTGATCGCCTACGCGGTGGGACGGGTCGACTTCACCGAGTATCTCGACGTGCATTACGTGCCGGGGACAGGGGAGATCCTGATCTTTACCGCTGGCATCTTCGGCGGGGGCCTTGGCTTTCTGTGGTACAACGCGCCGCCTGCGGCGGTCTTCATGGGCGATACCGGATCGCTTGCCCTGGGAGGCGCCTTGGGGGCGATTGCGGTGGCGACGAAGCACGAGATCGTTCTGGCCATCGTCGGCGGCTTGTTCGTGGTCGAGGCGCTCTCGGTGATCATTCAGGTGCTCTACTTCAAGCGGACCGGGAAGCGCGTCTTCCTGATGGCGCCGATCCACCACCACTACGAGAAGAAGGGCTGGGCCGAGCCGCAGATCGTCATCCGGTTCTGGATCATTTCGCTGATCCTCGCGCTCATCGGTCTGGCGACGCTGAAGGTGCGCTGACGCGCTCTGGTTTCTGGCGCTTTTGGATACGCAACGCATTTGAGGAGCAAGTGTGCGTGTCGGTGTCTCGTTTGCATATTTGGAAAAAGAAGAAGGGACTGGCGCTGCGCGAAAGTGTCAACTAGGGTTGACACATTGCTGTGAGCGGAGTCGGACATGGACGGTGGTCGCATCGGGTTGAGCGTGCCGGAAATCGGGGGCGCGCCGCGTGCGGGGCTGTGTACCGACTGCGGTGTGTCACGCATGGGCGATGGCCGTGCCTGCGGGCGGGCCTGCCAGTTCATCCAGCCGGATTACGAGGGTTTTGAGCGCGCGGTGCACGGACGGACCGCTGGCGGTGGTGACGAAGCGTTCTTCGGCGTGACGCAGGCCATGCATCGCGCCCGGCTGGAGCCCGCCGCGGAGGGGGCGCAATGGACGGGTTTGACAACGGCGCTGGCGGCGGAGTTGTTGCGTGCAGGGGCGGTCGATGCGGTTCTGGCAACCGCGCCCGATCCGGAGGACCGTTGGAAACCCTTGCCGGTGATCGTGACCGACCCCGGCGACATGGCGCAATGCCGGGGCATGCGCATGGGCTACGGGCCTTTGCTGGCGCTTCTGGAACCGGCGCGGGCGGCGGGGTATCGGCGCCTGGCCCTGGTTGGCGTGCCGTGTCAGGTCTACGCGCTGCGCGCGCTGGAGGCCGAGCTTGGGTTTGACGAGATCACGGTGATCGGAACGCCCTGTTCGGACAACACGACGACCGCGAATTTCCACGCGTTTCTGAAGCTACTGGACGACAAGCCCGACACGGTCTCTTATCTGGAGTTTCGCGCCGACTATCGGGTCGAGTTGCGGTTTGACGATGGCCGCAAGCCGCGTTTCGTTCCGTTTCTGAAGCTGCCGCTGTCGAACCTGCCGTCCGATTTCTTTCCCATGACCTGCAAGACCTGCGTTGATTACACCAATCGTCTCGCGGACATCACGGTCGGCTATATGGGCGGCGATGGCGATCAGTGGCTGATTGTGCGCAATGCTCGTGGAGCGGAGGTGCTGGCGCGCCTGGGCGATAAGGTTGTGACCGCGCCGCTGACCGACAAGGGCAAGCGGGATGCGGCGGTCAAAGGTTTCATGGCCAATACCGAGCGCGCGGCGGGCGGATTGCCATTGCGGCGGATGCCGGATTGGGTGCGGCCCATCGTTGCGTGGTTGCAGCCGCGCACCGGGCCAAGGGGCCTCGAATTTGCGCGGGCGCGGGTCGAGATGAAGGCGATTGAGACAATTTTGCACCTGCGCCGTGCGCATCCGGCGAAAATCAAGAACATGGTACCGCGTCATGTTTGGGATGTCGCCGCAAGATATGGTTTACTGCCCGGTGAGGACGAAACGCGGCGTTAGACGAACGGCGCGTTGCGAGACCAGACACCGCGCGTTAGGGAGGTGCGCAGATTAAGGAACACCGCCCATGACCCGCATTGCCCATATCGAGCTCGACGACGCCAACCTGCCGCCGCCGACCCCCGAGATCGAACAGGAACGCCGCGTGGCAATGTTCGATTTGATGGAGCACAACACGTTCGAACTGCCCGACCGCGACGGACGGCCCGTACCGCCGGGGCCCTATCATGTGGGTCTGTCGATCCGCGACAAGCGGCTGGTGTTCGATGTCACCACGGAAGCGCATGAAAAAGCGGCGGAGTTTCATCTGTCGCTGACGCCGTTCCGGCAGGTGGTGAAGGACTATTTCCAGATCTGCAAAAGCTACTTCGACGCGGTGAAGACACTGCCGCCCAGCCAGATCGAGACCATCGACATGGCGCGGCGCGGCATCCACAACGAAGGCGCGCGCATCTTGCAGGAGAGGCTGGAGGGCAAGGTCACGGTTGATGATGACACTGCCCGGCGGCTGTTCACGCTGGTCTGCGTTCTGCACTTCGGGGGTTAAGCGTGGGGGCGCTGCCGCAGTCGATCCTGTTTTGCTGTGACCACAACGCCGTCAGGTCCCCCATGGCCGAAGGCATCATGAAAAAGCTCTACGGCTTTGAAACCTACGTGCAATCCGTGGGCGTGATGAATGATCTTGAGATCGACGGGTTTGCCATTTCCGTCTGCGAAGAGATCGGGGTCGAGTTGCAGCGTCACCGGTCCCGGAGTTTCGATGAGCTTGAGGAAAACGGCGAGGCCCTGTCCGGCTTCGACCTGATCGTTGCCCTGTCGCCCGCGTCGCAGCGCAGGGCGCTCGATCTGACACGATTCTATCACCTGACGGTGGAATACTGGCCGATCATGGACCCGACCGGTCTGGGGGAAACGCGCGAGCAGAAATTGAACGCGTATCGGCAGACACGCGATCAGTTGGTTGATCAGCTCAGCCGGAAATGGGGAGGCCACATATGAGCAGACTGACGTTGGAACGGTATTTCGATGCCTTCAACCGCAAGGATATCGTGGGCATGGTGGACTGTCTGTCGGATGACGTCGCGCACCATGTCAACGAAGGTGATGTGCGGATTGGCAAGGACAGTTTCGAGGCCTTCTGCCATCATATGGCGCGGTGCTATGATGAGACTCTGACCGAACTTGTGATCTTTACGGCCGAAGACGGAATGCGCGGCGCTGCCGAATACATGGTCAACGGCACCTATCTTGAGACCGACACGGGGCTACCGGAGGCGCAGGGGCAGGGATACCGTCTTCCTGCCGGATCGTTCTTCTCGATGGCGGACGGCAAGATCACGCGGGTGGTGACATATTACAATCTCAGTGACTGGATCCGTCAGGTGTCGTGATGCGCGTTCAGGCTCTGACAGGCGCTGCGCTGGACGCGGCGCTGGAGGATGTGGCCGCGTTGCGGATCGCGGTGTTTCGCGAGTGGCCGTATCTTTACGACGGCGATCTGGACTACGAGCGGCGCTACCTTGAGACCTACCGAAAGAGCGAAGCGGCGATCCTCGTGGGCGCGTTCGATGGCGATCGCCTCGTCGGTGCGGCGACGGGAACGCCGATGGCTGATCATGCCGATGATTTCGCGGCGGCCTTTGACGGAACCGGCATCGCGTTGGAGGATGTGTTCTACTGCGCCGAGTCGGTGCTTTTGCCGGAGTATCGCGGGCAAGGCGTCGGGCATCGGTTTTTCGATCTTCGGGAGACACATGCGCGTTCGCTGGGCGCGTCGATTTCGGCTTTCTGCGCCGTGATGCGCCCGGAAGACCACCCGATGCGGCCGAGCGACTATCGATCGCTAGAGCCGTTCTGGCGCAAACGCGGGTATCGGCCGCTGGAGGGAGCGGTGGCGCAGTTCAGATGGAAGGACGTGGATCAGGTTGCAGAGACGATGAAGCCATTGCAGGTCTGGATGCGTACCTTCAGGGGAGATGAGCAGTGAAAGTGGCAACCGCAGCGTATTCAATGGATTTCCTTTCAGGCTTAGATGCTTACGCTGACAAGCTGAAGCGATGGGTGAGTGACGCGGCGGCGCGCGGCGCTGACCTGCTGGTGTTCCCGGAATATGGAGCGATGGAGCTGGCCACGCTTGCGGGGCGCGAGGCGGCGTTGGATCTGGAGGCGTCTCTGCGCGCTGTCTCAGATCGTGTTCCCGAGGCGGACGCGATACATCGCGCGCTGGCACAGGAGTTCGGCGTGTACATCCTTGCGGCCTCTGCACCGGTCTTCGATTGCGCCCTCGGGGATCGCCCGGTGAACCGGGCGCGGTTCTTCGCGCCGGACGGGAGCGTGGGCCATCAGGACAAGCAGATTATGACCCGCTTCGAGCGCGAGGAATGGGGCGTGGTCCCGGGCGGACCATTGCAGCTTTTCGAGACGACACTGGGCAGGATCGGCATCCTGATCTGTTATGACGCCGAATTCCCGCTACTGGGTCGCGCGATGGCCGAGGCGGACCTTATCCTCGTGCCCTCCTGCACCGAAGCCTTGACCGGGTATTCGCGGGTCAGGATCGGCGCCATGGCGCGGGCTCTGGAAAATCAGTGTGTGACCGTCATGGCCTCGACCGTCGGATCTTGCGACTGGTCGCAATCGGTGGATGAAAACACCGGGATGGGCGGTGTTTTCGGGCCTCCGGACACCGGTTTTCCTGCCACGGGTGTCCTTGCGGAGGGTGTTCTAAACACGCCCGGCTGGACCTATGCAGAGGTCGATCTGGACAAGATCGCGCATGTGCGGGCGGATGGCGTGGTGCTCAATCGGCGGCACTGGGACGAACAGACGGGGCGTGATTTCATTGCCGCAACGCGGAAACTCGGCTGAATTGCCCTTGATAATCTGGCGATTTGGCCCCATTTAGTAGCGCGCCCTGCACTATGGCGGGGCTCTTACGAAGGAGAAACCATGGCCAAGGAAGATACGCTCGAATTTCCCGGTGTCGTGAAGGAACTCCTGCCTAACGCGACGTTTCGGGTCGAGCTGGAAAACGGCCATGAGATCATCGCACATACGGCAGGCAAGATGCGGAAAAACCGCATCCGCGTTCTGGCTGGCGACAAGGTTCAAGTCGAGATGACGCCGTATGATCTGACCAAGGGTCGGATCAACTACCGCTTCAAATAACGCATGTTCGCATCCCGAAGACCGGGTTCCGAGGTTCGGACGGGGTGCGGAGTTTCATGACTAAACCCAGATTGATCCTCGGCTCCGGCAGTCCGCGGCGCAGAGAGCTTTTGGCGCAGATCGGGGTCGAGGCGGATGACATCCGTCCCCCGGACATCAATGAAGACCCGTTGCCCGGTGAGTTGCCACGTCCCTACTGCGTGCGGCTTGCGCGCGAAAAGGCGTTGGCGATCCCGGCTGACGCAAACGAGATCGTGCTTTCGGCAGATACGACGGTTGCCCTCGGTCGGCGCATCTTGGGCAAGCCCGCCGATGCGGCGGAAGCGGCGGAGTTTCTTTACATGTTGTCCGGTCGTCGCCATCGCGTCGTCACGGCCATTGCAGTTCGCCGCGGTGACAACCTTTGGGAGCGCGATGTGGTCACCCAAGTGAAGCTCAAATCCCTCAATGACGCAGAGATAAACGCCTACCTCGCCAGCGACGATTGGCGCGGAAAGGCGGGCGGCTATGCGATCCAGGGACCTGCTGGCGCGTTCGTCCCGTGGATCAACGGCAGTTTCAGCGCAGTTGTGGGCTTGCCACTGGCAGAGACAGCGAACCTTCTGGTTGCCGCGGGCTATCCGCTCTACGAGGCCGGCGCATGAAGGGACAGTTGATTGCGTTGGACCATGTGAACGGGGTTGAGGCCGCTGCCCTGATGGTGGACGGACGGGTCGAGGACCTGTTTGTCGCCAGCGACCTGCCCGCGCCGGGCACGATCTACCGCGCGATTGTCGAGCGCCCGATGAAGGGTCAGGGCGGCATGTTTCTGCGGACGCCGGATGGGTCGGCCTTTGTGCGGCAGGTCAAAGGGTTGTCCCCTGGCCAACCGCTTTTGGTACAGGTCACCGGCTACGCGGAACCGGGCAAGGCGATTCCGGTGACAGCGAAGGTCCTGTTCAAGAGCCGCTACGCAATTGTCACGCCGGACGCGCCGGGCATCAACGTGTCGCGCCGGATCAAGGACGACGATGCCCGGGAAACTTTGCTTGAGATTGCGCATGAGGCCATGCACGACGGCGGCTTCGGTCTGATCCTGCGCTCGTCTTGCGATGGCGCGGATGCGGACGAGATCGCTGGCGATGTTACTGCCATGGCGAATCTGGCGGCGCAGGTCACGGCGGACGCGCAGGGCGACGCCGAGACGCTTGTCGAAGGCGACGGTCCGCACCTGCTGGCCTGGCGCGAATGGACCGACAAGGCAGAGATCGATACGGCGGAGGGCAGTTTCGAACGCCACGGGGTTCTGGACGTGTTGGATGCGCTGCGGACGCGGGACGTGCCGTTGGGCGCGCGGGCCTCCATGGCAGTTGAGCCGACACGCGCACTGGTGGCGGTAGATGTGAATACGGGTGGCGACACCAGCCCCGCGGCGGGTCTCAAGGCCAATCTGGCGGCGGTGAAGGACTTGCCGCGCCAGTTGCGGCTGCGCGGGCTGGGCGGCCAGGTGGTCATCGACCCCGCCCCAACCGCGAAGAAAGATCGCCGCAAGATCGAATCCGCCCTGCGCGCCGCATTGAAGCGCGACAGTGTCGAGACGACATTTGTTGGCTGGACGCCGCTGGGCCATATAGAGCTGCAACGCAAACGCGATCGCCTGCCACTAGATGAGGTGCTGAGATGAGCTGCCCGATTTGCGGGAAAGAGACATCGCAACAGCTGCGCCCGTTTTGTTCGAAACGCTGCGCTGACTTGGACCTGGGCCGATGGCTCAACGGGCAATATGCCGTTCCGTCCGAAGATCCGGAAGACATCGAGGCCGCGCTTGAAGCGGCCGAGGCCGAGCGACCGAGAGAGGACAAGTTGCACTAGCGACTTGCCTCATCGGCTTTGCGTGGTACGCCTGAGGCATGAACGACCAAGCCACCGCTCCATTTGTACCGACAATTCGGCCCGCCGGTCTGTGCGGGATGCTTGTGACGTTCGGCGACAGCCTGACAGAGCCGGCAAACCGTGCCGCGCTGGCGTTCTCTGCGGCGGTCGAACGCGCCGGTCTGGACGGCGTCGAGGAGTGCGCGCCATCGCTTGTGTCCGCATTCGTGCGGTTCGATCCACTACACCAGAGCCACGCGGACCTGACCGCAAAACTCACCGCGTTGCTGGAAGATCAGGACTGGCACGCAGCACCGATGCCCACCGGGCGCAGGTTCATCCGGGTTCCGACCGTTTATGGTGGCACCCATGCGCCACAGCTTGAGGAAGCGGCGCAGGCGGCGGGTGTCTCGGTCGACGTGGCCAAGGCAGACCTGGCCGAAGCACGTGTTCGGGTGCAGACCATCGGGTTTGCACCGGGCCAGCCTTATCTTGGCCTTTTGCCCGAACACTGGAACATCCCGCGCCAGACGGCTTTGACTAAGGCGGTGCCGGAAGGCGCGCTGGTGGTGGCGATCCGTCAGCTCGTCCTGTTTTCCGTCAGCAACCCGACCGGATGGCGGCATGTTGGGCAGACGGCGCTCAAACTCTTTCGAGCCGACAGCGACGATCCGTTCTTCCTGCGCCCCGGAGACGAGGTGCAGTTCGTGCCCGTCGAGGCGGATGCGCTGGACCGCTTCGCCTCTGATCCCGACGGCGGCGCAGAGATCGAGGCGATCACATGACCGCGCTGCAGGTCCACCGCATCGCGCCCGGCGTCACGGTGCAGGACATGGGCCGCACCGGGTATCTTGCCTACGGGCTATCGCGGGGTGGCGCGCTCGACCGTGTGGCGCTTGCGGAAGGGGCGGCGCTGCTGGGGCAGTCGGCAGGGCTTGCCGCGCTCGAAATGCCTGGCGCGGGTGGCGTGTTCGAAGCGCGCGATGACATCCGGATTGCACTCACCGGCGCTCCAATGCGCGCGCAGATCGACGAAACAACCCTTGTCTGGAACGCCTCGCATCGTCTGCCAAAAGGCGCGCGGCTGACGATTGGGCCGGTGACGGCGGGCAGTGTCGGGTATCTTCATGTGGGCGGCGGAATCGCGACGCCAGAGATGTTGTACGCCCGGTCGGCGCATCTTGCGGCAAAGGTGGGTGCTGCGATTTCAGACGGTCAGGTTTTGCCGATTGGACCGGACAACGGCGCAGAGACCGGTTTGTCCCTGCCGACCGACGCGCGCTTCGACGGCGGTGCGATCCGGATGGTCGCCAGCTTCCAGACCGACTTGTTCGATGCCGAAACGCGCGGCCGGTTCGAGGCCACGACCTTTACCCGCGACGCGCGTGCCAACCGGATGGGGATGCGGCTCAACTCGGATGGTGCGGGGTTTCAGGCCAAAGGTGGGCTGAACATCCTGTCCGAGACGGTTGTACCGGGCGACATCCAGATGACCGGCGACGGGGTTCCGTTCCTGTTGATGGCGGAAAGCCAGACCACCGGGGGGTATCCACGGATCGGGACCGTGATTCCGGCGGACCTCGCCAAAGCCGCGCAGGTGCCGGCGGGCAAAACCCTGTCGTTTCGTTTTGTCAGCCGGGACGAAGCGCTTGATGCCGAAAGGCGGCATCGCGCGTATCTGGCGTCGCTGCCCAAACTCTGCAAACCGCTGGTGCGCGACCCATCGCAGATCCGCGATCTTCTGAGCTACCAGCTGATCAGTGGGGCGACATCCGGTGATCCGAAATAAGGTAAGGGAAACATGGAAATGCATGTCGATCTGAATGCAGATATGGGGGAAAGCTTTGGGCCGTGGCCGATGGGATCGGATGCCGAATTGCTGGATGTGATCACCTCGGCCAACGTGGCTTGCGGGTTTCACGCGGGCGACTGGGATGTTATGGCCGACACGATGGCTCTTGCCGTGGAAAAAGACGTGGGCATTGGCGCGCATCCCGGGTTTCCGGACCTGCAGGGCTTTGGACGTCGCAAGATGCAGATACCGCAGGATAGCTTGCGCAATCTTGTGCGCTACCAGCTTGGTGCGGCACAGGCGATGGCGCGATCCGTTGGCGGGATGGTGCGGCATCTGAAGCTGCACGGTGCGCTGGCCAACATGGCATCCGAGGACGCGGAGATGGCGCAAGCCTGTTACGAGGGCGCGCTGTCGGTTGATCCCGATATCATCATCATGGTCCTCGCCGCGACACAGCAGCAGGCGGCGGTCGAAGCGCTGGGCTGCCGCTGGGCGGGCGAGATCTTTGCAGACCGGGCTTATAACGACGACGCGACGCTGGTCGACCGGAGTCTGTCGGGGGCCGTGATCCACGATGCGGATCTTGCCGGGCGCAGGATGGTCGAGATGGTGAAGGCGGGCGCGATCATCACCGAAAGTGGCAAACATATCCCAGCGGCGGTAGACACGATCTGCCTGCACGGCGATGGCAAGACGGCGGTTCAGATCGCGCAAACGGTGCGTTCCGCGCTCTCTGACGCGGGCGTATCGTTGCGGCGGTTCGAGGGGCGTCAGGGCGCGATCAACAAGACCTGAACATCGGCGACATTGGTGCCCGTGGCCTGCGTGATGAGCAGGTCTCCGGCAGCTTTCAGCGCGGCGTGACTGTCATTGTTAGCAAGGAGTGCTTGCGCATTTTCGCCTGCATCCTCAATGCGTTGCGATGTATTTGCGTCGACAAGACCACCCGCTGCGTCGGTTGGCCCGTCGCGGCCATCGGTGCCGCCTGAGAGAAACACCCATTGGCCGTCGAGCTTCGGCGCGGCCATGGCGACCCGCAGCGCAAGTTCCTGATTGCGACCGCCAAGACCGGTGCCTGTCAACTTGACCGTGGTTTCGCCACCGAACAGGAGCGCGGCCGGGGCGGGAACGTCCTTGATCTGACCGACGATCTTGTCGGCGGCGTCGGCTACATCGCCGGTCAGGTGGTCGGAGACGATGGTCGCGGGCAATCCCATGGAGCGCGCGGCGTCGCGCATCGCCTCAAGCGACAGGCGGTTTGATCCGCAGAGCGTATTTTGTGATTTTGATTCAACGGCTCCCGCAGGTTGCGCTGTCTCAAGATGGACCTGAATTGAAGGCGGCACGCGGTCCCAGAGGTGAGCGTTCTTGAGGCTATTGATCGCGGTTTCTGGCGTACCGATTGGGCTGACCGTGGGTCCGGACGCGATGGCGCGCAGATCGTCGCCGATCACGTCGGACAGGAGGTATGCATAGACCGGGGCGGGCGCGGCGAGGCGCGAGAAGCCACCACCCTTAAGGCGGCTGACCTGTTGGCGGATCATGTTCATCTCGACGATGTCGAGACCGCCCGCGAGCAGGTGGTCATTGAGCGTCGCTTTCTCCGCGAGGCTCACACCTTCGGGAGGCGCGGGCAACAGGGCCGATCCACCGCCAGAGATGAGCGCGACGACCACGTCGTTTTCTGTCGCAGTTTCAAGGAGTTCGATGACGCAATCGGCCGCTGCTGCCCCAGCTTCGTCCGGCACGGGATGTCCTGCGCGCAATACTTCGGCGCCCGGAACAAGCGCCATGTTCTCGTGATGTGTGACGGCAAGCGCCACATCGACCTTCGGCAGCCGCTCCATCGCCGCCCGAAGCATGGCCGGGGCTGCCTTGCCAACCGCGATGACGATGGTGCGTCCGCCGGTTTTGGGACTGGGCGGGGGAGTTTCCGCAAACCCGCGCTGCACGGCCGCCGCCGGATCGGCGGCCTTTACGGCGGCATCGAACAGCAGCCGGGCGGTGGTTCGGAGGTCATCTACAGTGCGCATGCGCGCATTGGACGCTTCAATGATGCGAGAGTCAAATCGAACAAAATCAGGAGGATAGTGGTGGGCGACCTTGGAATCGAACCAAGCGTGCGTCTCCGCGAGGGAGTTACAGTCCCCTGCCACACCTTGCGGCCTGTCGCCCACTGGCCGGGCTGACCCCGGCGTGAGCGGGTGATTACAATTGGCCCCTTGCGGCGTCAACAGGAAAATCCGATGTAGTCTGGGTGCAATCGAAGGGGCTGGGATGGCCAAAAAACCGAAATGGGTGGTGGCCAAGGAGCAGTCGAAGAAAGCGGCGGCTGCCGAGACGGTGTGGCTCTTTGGGTTACACGCGGTCCGGGATGCGCTGATGAACCCGAGCCGCGAGAAGCTGCGGTTGATCGTGACCCAGAACGCGCAGCAGAAACTTGCGGAAGCGATTGAAACCGCTGGGATTTCTCCGGAGCTCAGCGATCCACGCAAGTTTGCGGCACCGATCGATCCGCAGTCCGTGCACCAGGGCGCCGCATTGGAAGTGAAGCCGCTCAATTGGGGGCGGTTGGAGGATGTGGCGCTTGGCGGGCCGGATGGTCCTCCGCGGATGATCTTGCTGGACCGGGTGACCGATCCGCATAACGTGGGCGCGATCCTTCGGTCGGCGGAGGTGTTCGGGGCTTCGGCGGTTGTGGGCACTTTGCACCATTCGGCGCCCGAGACGGGGGCGCTGGCGAAGACGGCGTCAGGGGCGTTGGAGCGGCAGCCCTACCTGAGGGAGCGCAACCTCGCCGACGCGATGGAGCGTTTGCGATCAATGGGTTACGTGATCTTCGGGCTCGACGGGGAAGCGGAGCAGACGCTGGAAGAGGCGGTTTCGCCGGTTCGGGATCGCCCGATTGCGCTGGTGCTCGGGGCTGAGGGGCCAGGGCTACGGCCGAAGACGAAAGACACCTGTGACGCGTTGCTTAAGATTCCGTTTGCGCGGGCGTTTGGGTCTTTGAACGTGTCGAATGCCGCAGCGGTCGCGCTTTATGCGACACGGGTGTGACTTGTAAGTTTTGGACGAGATACCAATATCTTAGCCGAAGGAGAAACCATGCCGCACGGGACGAAAATCGCGACATGCTGTTATTGCGGAACCCGGGCGGCCTTGGTGTTGCGCGGGCAAGATCGGCATGAATTGAGCTGTGCGGCCTGTGGTGCGCCGTTGCACGACATGAAGATGCTGCCGTCGGCCAAGGTGCAAACGCCTGTTTCTACAACAGAATTCAATCCCGCGCGCCCTGTGAAAAAGGAGCGGACTGCGGGTGTTACGCCGCTGCCGTCGTGGGAGCGGAAGCTGGGCACTTTGAAGAAGAAAAAGAAGAAGAAGCGCAAAACGCTGGCGAAGCGGTTTTTTGAAGAGGCCTTTGACGTTCTGGAAGACATTTTCGATTGATCTTGTACGGAATCCTTGGGTCTGTCGTACGGACAGACCGCGAACGTCCACCCCACAACAGCAGTTTCCGCTGAAAATCCCTGTCGACCCCGTCTTCCGTACGGATCGTCCGGAGTTTCCGTACGGGACGTTCCACTGGTCAATTCGCACTGCGTGATCTAAGTCCGCTGTGGCAAAGACGGAGGCCCTGCGTGACGACATTTGAAAATCCCGGACCGGTCGAAGAGAACTGGCGCGACGCGATTTCCTCGGTCGAGGAAATCATCGAGGACGCGCGCAACGGCAAAATGTTCATTCTGGTCGATCACGAGGATCGGGAGAACGAAGGCGACCTGGTGATCCCGGCGCAGTGGGCGACACCGGATGCGATCAACTTCATGGCGATGCACGGGCGGGGCCTGATCTGTCTTGCGATGACGTCGGGCCGGATTTCGGAGCTTGGGCTTGAACTCATGTCGACGAACAATTCGTCGCGGCATGAGACAGCGTTCACGATTTCCATTGAAGCGCGCGAAGGCGTGACGACGGGGATCTCGGCGGCGGACCGGGCGCGGACGGTGGCCGTGGCGATCGACGGCACGAAAGGGGCGCAGGACATCGCGACGCCGGGGCATGTGTTCCCGCTGCGCGCGAAAGACGGTGGCGTTCTGGTGCGGGCCGGGCATACCGAGGCGGCGGTGGATGTGAGCCGTCTGGCGGGGCTGAACCCGGCCGGTGTGATCTGTGAGATCATGAATGAAGACGGCACCATGGCGCGACTGCCGGAGCTGGTGGCGTTTGCGCAGTTGCACGGGCTCAAGATCGGAACGATCAGCGATCTGATTTCCTACCGTCGCCGCAATGACAACCTTGTCCGCGTGCGGCAGCAGGAGACCATCACCTCGGAATTCGGAGGCGAGTGGGACATGCGGATCTATACCGACGAGACGCATGGGGATGAGCATGTCGTGCTGACCAAGGGTGATCTGTCGGGCGACGATCCCGTTCTGGTGCGGATGCACGCGATGGATCCGATGCTGGATGTGATCGGCACCGGACCGAAGGGGCGTGCGCATGAGTTCCAGCACGCGATGGAGGCGGTCGCCGCCGAGGGACGTGGCGTTGTGGTTCTTTTGCGCGATACGTCGATGAAGATGGATGTGGGCGACGAGGTGTCGCCGAAGACCCTGCGCCAGTACGGGTTGGGCGCGCAGATCCTGTCGTCCCTGGGCCTGTCCAAGCTGACGCTTTTGACCAATTCACCGACACCGAAGGTGGTTGGGCTGGAGGCCTACGGGCTTGAAATCGTTGGAACACGCAGAATTTCGGAGTTGGGCTGATGGCGTCGATTGAGCATTACACCCTTGAGCGGCCGAGCTTTGACCGGCCCGTGAAGATCCTGATCGTGGTCGCGCCGTATTACAAGGACATCGCGGATCAGTTGATCGCGGGGGCCAAGGCCGAGATCGAAGCCTGTGGCGGTACGCATGAGTTGGTCGAAGTGCCCGGTGCCCTTGAGGTGCCGACAGCCATCGGGATCGCGGAGCGCATGTCGAACTTCGACGGCTATGTTGCCTTGGGCTGCGTCATTCGGGGGGAGACCACCCATTACGAGACCGTGTGCAATGACAGTTCGCGCGGGATCACGCTGCTTGGCCTGCAGGGGTTGTGTATCGGCAATGGTATCCTCACCGTTGAAAACATGGGTCAGGCGCAGGCGCGGGCCGAGGTCGACGGCCAGAACAAAGGCGGCGGTGCGGCGGCAGCGGCCTTGCACCTGATCGCGCTCAGCCGTAAGTGGGGCGCGGCCCGCAAAGGTGTCGGATTTGTCCCGAGCACCGATGAGTTGAAGATCGCGGGTGATGCGAAAGGTCCGAAAACCGCATGAGCCGCCCTGCCAAATCCCGAAAGTCAGATGAAAAGCGCCGCATGCGGTCTGCCTCGCGGCTCTATGCCGTTCAGGCGCTGTTCCAGATGGAGCAGTCCGGCCAGTCGGTGGATCGCGTGGCGTCGGAATTTGTCGATCATCGTTTCGGGTTGGCGCAGGAAGACGACGCGGAGGCGTTGGTCGAAGGCGATGTCGATCTGTTCCGCGAGATCACCGAAGAGGCTGTGAACTGGCAGGCGAAGATCGACCAGATGACGGATCGCGGGCTTGTGGCGAAATGGCCGATTGCGCGGATCGATCCGACCTTGCGTGCGCTGTTTCGGGCGGCGGGCGCGGAGCTGGTGAGCACCGATACGCCCCCCAAGGTGGTCATCACCGAATATGTCGACGTGGCGCGGGCGTTTTTCCCCGAGGGCAAAGAGCCGAAATTCGTGAATGCCGTGCTGGATCATATGGCACGCGAGGCGAAACCAGAGGCCTTCTAGCGGTTTTGCGCCGAAGCGCGCTTTGACCCGGGCGGCTTGGGCGCTATCCTGTCAAAGGTGACGCAAGGAAAGACCATGCCCGATCTCATCAAGCTTTATATTCGCCACTGTGCCATCGGTTTTGGCATTGCCGCCGGGTTTGTGGCGATGGTGCTGTACTTCAACGTGGCGAACCTCTGGTATCTGGTCACCCACACGGACGTGGGTCCGCTGGCGGTTTTCCTGCTGTGGGTGTTCAATGGGATCGTGTTTGCAGGGGTGCAGTTCGGGATCGCCATCATGATGCTGAAACCCGAAGAGGCTTCGCGCGGTGGGACGCCGTCGGGGCTGGAGTCGATCCGCGTGGAAGCGGCGCCGAGCAGAATTCTCGGTATTTCAAGGAAGTAAGCGGCGGGACCACACCAACCGTGCGGTTCTCTCATTCCCGAGGACCTGTATATACAGGTGGGCGTCGGGTAACCGGACCAGGGCCCGGACAGAGCCAACTCCCTCGGAATTGCTTAAGGCCACCGGAATGCAACCAGTCACGAGAAGGGCAGTGCCCGCCTCACGCAGACCTAAGGCGCCCAGTGGTGCGCGGCAAGGGTAACTGAGCGTTTCTTTTTGTGTCACGCTTGATTTTTGTTCACACTTTGTTCATCTTTCCCCACATGCGTGACGATCTTCAACCCGGACAGTTTCTGGCGCGCGGCGTGTGCCGCCATCTGGCGAGCCACGGCTTCTCGGTCGTGGAGGAGTTCGTGCCGGATCGCGGTTTGCGTGTGGACGTGATGGCGCTTGGCCCGAAGGGTGAGGTCTGGGTCGTCGAATGCAAGTCATCCCGCGCCGATTTTCAGTCGGATCAGAAATGGCAGGGCTATCTGGAGTGGTGCGACCGGTATTTCTGGGCCGTCGATCTGGAGTTCCCGACCGAGTTGCTGCCTGCCGAGACGGGGTTGATCATTGCCGATGCGTATGACGCCGAGATTGTGCGAATGGCTCCGGAGGACAAGCTGGCCGCGGCGCGGCGGAACAAGCTGATCCGCAAGTTCGCGACCCACGCGGCGCGGCGTCTGCACGCGCTGCGGGACCCGGAGGCGCAGCTTAACGCTTGGGCTTGACCTTGCGCGCGGCCTGCGCGGCGAGGCGGATTTCTTCAGCGATTTCCTCGGCCTCTTCGGGGGAAAAGTCCATCGGGATCTCGGCACCATCAGCGGCCACGAAGAGGCGTACCATTCCCTGATCGGTGGGGCCGATTTGCAGGTTGGCTTCGATATCGCGTTCGTCGTTGATGCCCATGACCCATCTCCTTCGCTGGACGGTGCAGTAGCGAAACCGGGGGTTTCTCGCAAGGGCGGGATTTTGCTTGACTGAAGCAAGGATAAATCCTTGACTGCAGCAAGCAATTTGGAGGCCGCCTTGGATCGTATCGACAATTTCCGTGCGCTGACACGCGATATGACCCGCGCGGTCGGCATGTTCGGGTCGCAACTTGCGGGGAGTGACCTGACGCTGACCGAAGTGCGGGTCTTCTATGAGATTGGAGAGCGGGAGTGGACCGGGCGGGCTCTGGCCGAGTACCTGGGGCTGGACGAAGGTTATGTCAGCCGGATCGTCTCGAAATTCGAGCGGCGGCGCTGGGTTGTGCGGAGGGTTTCGGAGTCTGACCGGCGCGTCCGGGTTTTGTCAGTGACACCCGAGGGCCGCGCGGAGCGGGCGGTTCTGGTGGAGCGGATGCGGGTGCGCGCCGGAGCCTTGCTGGGTGATGTACCGGAGGTCAACGCATTGCACACGGATGAAGCGGTCGGCCGGTTGCGGCATCACCTCGCGGGGGACGCGATTGCGGAGACGCCGGTGATCTATCGCGATCTGACCCCCGGGGAATCGGGCTGGTTGATCCAACGCTTTAGCGAATTCGCGCGGTTGACCTACGGGTTCGATGCCGGGTTCGAGGCGTTGGTGGCGGAAATCTTGGTGGGCTATCTGCGCAACCACGATCCCACGCGGGACCGGGTCTGGATTGCAGAGCGCGCGGGGCTGCGGCTGGGCACGATCATGTGCGTGCATTCAGACGATCCGGACATCTCCAAGCTGCGGTTGTTTTTCGTCGATCCGCTGGCGCGCGGGCAGGGGATCGGAGCGGAGCTGGTGGACCGTTGTATCGCGTTCGCGCGGGAGGCGGGGTACGGCAAAATGGTGCTTTGGACGCAAGGCCAGTTGCACGGGGCGATCCGGCTTTACGAACGGGCCGGGTTCGTTTGCGTCGATCGACAGACCGAGACTGACTTCGGGCAGACGGTGGAGAACCAGAGCTGGGAGCTGCTGCTGTGAGCGGTGATGTGCAGCTGCGGGCGTACGGTCAGGAGGATTTCGACTGGCTCGTCGAGCTGCACCGCGTGCATTACCGCGAGGTCGACGGGTTCGACGACACCTTCGCGCCTTTGGTGGCGTCGATCCTGCGGGCGTTTCAGGACGAGCATGACCCGGCCTGTGAGCGCGGCTGGATTGCGGAGCGGGATGGCGTTCCGGTTGGCAGCATCTTTTGCGTGCGGCTGGACGAGGGCACGGCCAAGCTGCGTCTCTTTCTATTGGCACCCGAAGCGCGGGGGCAGGGGGTGGGCACGCAGTTGTTGACGGCGTGCATGGGGTTCGCGCGGGACATGGGATACCGGAAGATGCAGCTCTGGACGCATGAAAGCCATACGGCGGCCTGTGCGCTATATCGGAAATTCGGCTGGACCTGCACTTCGTCGAAGCCGGTGCACAGCTTTGGCGTTGATCTGGTGGAGCAGGCCTGGGAGATCGCGCTTTGACGCAGTTGGGTCTTGCATTGCTTTTGGCCTGCCGTTATCCCGCCGCGTAGTGCCGACATAGCTCAGTTGGTTAGAGCGCTTGATTGTGGATCAAGAGGTCCCCCGTTCGAGCCGGGGTGTCGGTACCATTTCACCAAATGCCGCGTTGTCAATTTGGCATTAGTTCGAATTGCATTTGATCGTATTGCTGTTCAAAATGCATTCTTGTTGGTTCCACATTTCCGCGTAACCGTTCTGCAGTATATTCGTAATGACACCGGGTATCGGTGTATTTGAGGATTTGATTATGATTATTGTAAGGATTTGGCAGCCCAATAAGGTTGGTGTGGGGCATGCGTCTGCGCAGTGTTTTCTCGACGGAAATCCCAACTACATTTCGTGGTGGCCTGATTTTGGGGACAAGAAGGATAGTGCGCCGGGCCGGGCTTTAGAGCGATACAACGAAGATGTGGAAATGGAAGGCAGACCAAGCGATTGGCACACAACCATAAAGGGGCTCAACGAGCGCAAAGGCTTGGAATGGTGGCATTCATTCTCGGGCAATCCAACGAGTACTTATGATGTCAGAGGCACGAACTGCTCTTGGGCTATCGCTACCTTTTTGCTCAAATGCGGTGCAGGCGAAAAATATTCGCTCGGTCAGCATGCATACAACGTCACGACTATAGCACCAAATCTTGGCGGATTCGGGCACATCTTGGCTTCAATACGCGCAATCAACCCTTATTCTGACATGGGCGCAAAGGTCGAATACGCAGATTACTACTCAGCGGTCTGGACTCCGGCTGATGTTCTGAGGATCGCCAACATCTGCAGTGGCAAGCGTGCTGAGGACGGACTAGCTGCCGCCAAAGCGACAGCGTTGAGGCACTAAGCGGATTAGTCCGACTCTGACGAGACAACGACATTAATAACCTGCAACAGCCGCCCGCTGTCGCGGGCGAAGATCAGGATTTGGTCATCCTCGGTCACTACGGCGTACCAGTTGCGGGCCTGTGTGAAGGCTGTAGCGGTGGTGCCGTCGGGCAGAGTGATCGTGTCCGGCAAAGGTGTGGCGCTTTGTTGCGTGCGGATGACAATCAATGCGGTGATGAGTATGACACCGCCAATCATCACAGCGGTCAGGACCGTCACGAGCCGGCGCAGGAAGCGCAGGTTGGCGGGTTCGGGGGCCGGGTCTTCGGGGGCGTTTTCCATGTCTGATCCCGTCTTGCACGTCACCATTGGCGCGTCACCGCCTGCGCGCCTTGATAAGGCTTTGGCGCGAGACGTGCCAGAGGCGGCGGCGCTGTCGCGGACACGGCTGGCGCGTTTGATTTCGGACGGTGCCGTGTCGCGGGAGGGTGCGGTCCTCGATGACCCGAAAGCGCGGGTGGCCGAGGGGGACGTGATCGAGATCGCGGTGCCGGAGGTCGTTGAAAGCCATATCGCGCCAGAGGATTTGCCGCTTGATGTGCGGTACGAAGATGAAGATCTGATCGTCGTCATGAAGCCTGCAGGCATGGTGGTTCATCCGGCACCGGGCACACCGTCGGGCACTTTGGTGAACGCGCTGTTGCATCATTTCGGTGGAAACCTGTCCGGGGTCGGCGGTGTTGGGCGACCGGGTATCGTGCACCGGATCGACAAGGATACAAGCGGGCTTTTGGTGGTGGCCAAGTCGGACCGCGCGCATCACGGGCTGGCGGAACAATTCGCCGCGCATTCGGTCGAGCGTGTGTATCAGGCGCTGGTCTACGGCGTGCCGGATCCGGGTGATCCGCGCCTGCGCGGTGTGCGCGGGGTCTCGATAGAGCCGGGGTCCGTGATCAAGATCACCAGCGATCTGGCGCGGCATAAGACCGACCGCCAGCGGCAGGCGGTGTTTTTCGGCCACGGCAAACATGCCATCACGCGCGTGCGCGTTGTCGTGCCATTCGGCACGCCGCCGCAGGTGGCGCTGGTGGAATGCCGGTTGGAGACGGGCCGGACGCATCAGATCCGCGTGCATCTGGCCCATGCGGGCCACGGGCTGATCGGTGACGCGGTCTATGGCGGACGGCGCAAGATCGCAAAGGGCGCTTTGCCGGATGTGGCCATGGAGGCCGTGGACAGGTTCGACCGGCAGGCGTTGCACGCGGCGGTGCTGGGGTTCACGCATCCGGTGACCGGTGACGCGCTTCGGTTCGAAGCGGAAGTGCCGGACGACATGGCCGACCTGATCGCCGCATTGCAGGTCAAAGACGCCCCGTGATCAGAAGCCAGAGACATAAGGCGACTTCGGCGAGAATGCAGATCAGGTAGGCGGGTTGGAAGACCACCAGCCAGTCTGGGGCAGTGAGGCGCAACAGGCCGCCTGTAATATACACAACCCCGGCCGCTGCGATGCCGATGGAAATCATCCGGGGCAGAGCGGTCACTTTCAGGAAAATGAGCGCCATCAAAAAGCAGTTCACGCCGAACAGGATCAGCCCCAGATCGTAACCGCCTGCATGGGCTTGGACGGCGGCAAGAACAAGGTCTTGCTGGTTCTTTGTTACAAGCCCGGGCACGGCGGCGAGAAGGACCAGAGAGGCGGCGATCACAGTGGCTTGCATCAAACGGAACACCATGGCCGAGAGGGCCAGGATTGGGGCGCGGTCGCTGAGCAGGGCGAAAAACACAAGCGCGAGGGCGATGTCCGCGAGCAACATGACGACATCGCCCACCAAGCCGGCGCGGAACATGCCCATGGATGCAGCGATGGCGTCGATGGTGGTGGTGGCGTCACCGGAGGACAGGAGCGGGCCGCGAAACACGAACTCTGCCGAGAGCCCAGAGAGGATGATGACGAGATATAGCAGTCCGGCCAGCCGAACTGCGGGCTTTGATGCGGATCGGGTCCCGACGGGGTGCGGCGATGCGGCGGTCACGGTGTTTGAGCCTTCGGTGAAATAAGGACCAGCGTAGCGCAGACCCTGCAACGGGGAAAAGGCGCTTGTGGTTGCGGGAATCAGCTTTCGCGACGTGCCGGTCGATCACGGGTTTGCGAGGCTGAAACAAACGTCCCATGTGCGTGAGAGCACTGACATTAGGCTTACGCCGCGGTGTCTGTGCGTTAAATTAGAATTAACGCGAAGACTTGAAACTGACGTGCGCGATACCAAATTTAATGTTAAGCGCATAAACATTGGAGGGACATGGGTATGGCGAACTATGCAAATCTCCCGGCCCCGTCGCCGGAAGCTGGCCTGAGCCGGTATCTGCAGGAAATCCGGAAATTCCCGCTCTTGGAGCCGGAAGAAGAATACATGCTGGCCAAACGCTGGGTCGAGCAGGAAGACACCGAAGCGGCGCACAAGATGGTGACATCGCACCTGCGCCTCGCGGCGAAGATTGCCATGGGCTACCGTGGCTATGGCCTGCCGCAGGCCGAGGTGATTTCGGAAGCGAATGTCGGCCTGATGCAGGCGGTAAAGCGGTTTGACCCGGAAAAGGGCTTCCGTCTTGCGACTTACGCCATGTGGTGGATTCGCGCCTCGATCCAGGAATACATCCTGCGGTCCTGGTCGCTGGTGAAGCTTGGCACGACCTCGGCACAGAAGAAGCTGTTCTTCAACCTGCGTAAGGCGAAATCGCGCATCGGCGCGCTGGAAGATGGCGACTTGCGGCCGGAACACGTGGCGAAGATCGCCCATGATCTGGGTGTGAACGAGGACGAAGTGATCTCCATGAACCGGCGTTTGTCGGGTGGTGATGCGTCCCTGAACGCGACCGTGGGATCCGACGGCGAAGGTGCCATGCAGTGGCAGGACTGGCTCGAAGACGAAGGCGCCGACCAGGCCGGTGATTACGAAGAGCGGGACGAACTGGAAGCGCGGCGCGAATTGCTGGCGCAGGCGATGGACGTGCTCAATGACCGCGAGAAAGATATCCTTACGCAGCGGCGCCTGGCCGAGAAGGCGGTGACGCTTGAGGAGCTGTCGGGTCAGTATGACGTCAGCCGGGAACGAATCCGCCAGATCGAGGTGCGTGCATTCGAGAAGCTGCAAAAGCGGATGCGCGATCTTGCAAAGGAGCAGGGGCTTCTGACAAGCGCCTGATCTCCACTTGATCTCCTCCCTGAGATGCGCCGGGCCTGTGCCCGGCGTTTTTCTGTGTTAGGGCTACCGAAAACGCGCGGAGGGGCGATCATGGCGGCCATCAGATGGGGTATATTGGGTGCGGCGAAGTTCGCACGCGAGCAGATGGGTCCGGCGATCAATGCCGCGCGGGATACGCAACTGGTGGCTTTGGCCACGTCCGATCCGGCGAAAGCCGCGCCGTTTCAGGCGATTGCGCCGGGGTTGCGGGTGTTCGACAGCTATGAGGCATTGCTCGCGGACCCGGAGATCGATGCGGTCTATGTGCCCTTGCCAAATACGCTGCATGTGGAGTGGACGCGCAAAGCAATGGAGGCGGGAAAGCACGTGCTGACCGAGAAGCCGATTGCGATGCGCGCAGACGAGATCGACGGGTTGATCGCACTGCGCGATCGAACCGGGCTGGTGGCAGCGGAGGCTTACATGATCGTGCACCACCCGCAGTGGCACCAGGTGCGCGACTGGTTGCAGACCGGTGCGATTGGCGACCTGCGCCGGGTGTCGGCCACGTTCACCTATGACAATTCCAGCGACCCGGACAACATTCGGAATGCAGTGGAGACCGGCGGCGGGAGCCTGCCGGATATCGGCGTTTACACACTGGGATGCGCGCGCTTCGTCACCGGGCAGGAGCCATCGGATATTCTCTTTGCCGATATCCGGCGCGAGAACGGGGTCGAGGTGCGGGCCGAAGCGGTGGCGCAGTTCGACGGCTTCACGCTGACCTCGCTGACCTCGATGCGGATGCTGCGATATCAGTCGGTGACGTTCCAGGGCACCGAGGGCGTGGTCGAGGTGCCGGTGCCGTTCAATCCGTTGGGCTATGGCGATGCGGAGGTTCGGTTGATGCGCAAATCGGGACCGGTTGAGGTGTTCCGGTATCCCGGTGTGAACCAATACGTGCTGCAGGTCGAAGCCTTCGGTGCAGCGGTGCGCGGTGAGGCGCCCTATCCCTGCTCGCTGGAGTTCAGCCGCGGGACTCAAGCGTTTATCGATATGATCTGGGCGGCGGAACGATAGGTCTGCACCTTGCGGGTCAGGATCAAGTGTACGAGCCCGTTGGACGGGTCGAGCCACCGGTGCAATGTCCTGAATTAGGTTTCAAAAACGACGATGCCGGGATGCTTTTCTGCTGGCGGTGGCGTTGGCCCGAAAGGGGACCATCAATTCGATGAAATGCTGCCTCATTCCTGCAAAACTACCCGAATAGGAAGGTTCAACGGCGAGGCTTAAGTCCCTTGGACGCTATGCAATCCAAGGGCAAAACGCGTGAGGGACAATGAAAGCTTTCCTGAACCATTTCGGGGCATGTGTGGTCGGCATTTGCCTGATGTCGAGTTCCACCCAAGCGATTGCAGACACTACTCAACGACTGACGGGGATCGATTTGTCCCATCACAACACTGTATCTGATTGGTCTGCAATAACGTCCGCTGAACTTTCCTTTGTCATTCTGAAGGCTACGGACGGAATGGATTATCTGGACCCCACCTTTGCGGACCGGTTCGAGACATTGGGGACTTTGGGCTTGGTCAGGGGCGCTTATCATTTCTACGAGACCAACGACGCCCCCGAGGTTCAAGCAAGCTGGTTTATTGAGAATGTCGGCCTTAGAGCGGGTGACCTGCCGCCGGTTGTCGACATAGAGCGGGTGAAGGCTCCGGTCAGAGAAGGACTTCAGGACGAGTTCAAAGTCTTTCTCGACATGCTCGAAGATCACTATGGCATGAAGCCGATCATCTATACGGGTCCCGACTTCTGGACGCATGTGATGAAGGAGCACCTACCACATTATCCGCTCTGGATCGCGCAGTATGGCGTAGACACTCCTGAAATCCCCGACGGTTGGGGGAACTGGACATTATGGCAGTATACTGACGCCCACGTTGTCCCAGGGATCAACGGTGAAACCGACGGCAACCATTTCAACGGCGGGATTGACGACCTCCGATCGGTGCTTCTGATCGACGGTTAGGGGTAATTTCGGCTCCCCGGCACCGGAACCGGGTATCTGCGCCGTTGAAGCGCATATGCGCTTTCTTCGGCCGTGCCGACATCACTCGCACACAAGATTCGTGAGGCGGCGTGTCGCGGTTTCCTCATCGCGGACATGGGCGAGGGCTCGGACGTCACGATGGAACGAAAAAGGGCCGATCCTGAGATCAGCCCTTTCGTATCATGCGGCGTTGGTGTTGGCCGGTTTTTGACTGGCCTTTTTCGCCTTAGGCGCGTCGCCCGCGTTGCTGTCGATGAAATCGAGCACCAGTGGGCGGATGTTGTTGCGCCAGCTTTTGCCGGCGAAGATGCCGTAGTGGCCGGCGCCCGGTTCAACGTGGCTCGCCTTCATGTTGTCCGGCAGTCCGGTGCAAAGGCCGAGGGCGGCGATGCATTGGCCGGGGGCCGAAATGTCGTCATTTGCGCCTTCGACGGTTTTGACCGCGACGTTGGTAATGGCGCCCATGTCGACCTTGTGGCCTTTGACCACGAATTCGTTCTTCGCGATTTCGCGTTTCTTGAAGATGCGGTCTACTGTGGACAGGTAGAATTCTGCCGGCATGTCCATCACGGCGAGGTATTCGTCGTAGAAGCGATTATGCGGATCGTGATCCGACGCGTCGCCACGCATGACGTTCTGGATCTGATTGGTGAAGGCGTTCGAGTGGCGTTCGCCGTTCATCGAAATGAACGAGGCAAGCTGCAGCAGGCCAGGATAAACCATGCGGCCGACGCCCTTGTACTTGAAGCCAACGCGCTGGATCATGGTCTCTTCGAGCTGACCCATGGTTACGCGGCGCCCGAAGTCGGTGACATCCGTTGGTGTCGCGTCCGGGTCCACCGGGCCGCCGATCAGCGTGAGCGTGCGGGGCTGGGCGTCTGGTTCAAGCTCGGCAAGGTAAGCGGTTGCGGCCAGTGTCAGCGGTACTGGTTGGCACACGGCGACGACGTTGGTGTCCGGTCCAAGCTCTTTCATGAAGTCCATGAGGTAGAGGGTGTAATCCTCCACATCGAACTTGCCGGCGCTGACGGGAATGTCGCGGGCATTGTGCCAGTCTGTCACGTACACTTCGCAGTTCACGATGAGAGATTTGACTGTGGACCGCAGGAGCGTCGCATAGTGGCCGGACATCGGCGCAACGAGAAGAATCTTGCGCGGCTGCTCTTCGCGGCCGACCACGTTGAAGTGGATCAGATCGCCGAAGGGACGTTCGACTATAGTATCAACCGAGACCAGATGATCCTTGCCGTCTTCACAGGTGAACGTCCGAATCCCCCAGTCGGGTTTGACGACCATGCGCTCGAATGTACGTTCGGTCACCTCGCCCCAGGCGGCGAGCCATTGCATGCCCGGGTTCGGTATCATCGCCCAGGCGGGATACGAGGCCATGGTTTTCGCGGTTGCGCCAAGCCATTGATTTGTATTGCGAAACGTCTCCATGAGATCGTAGGTCATCATGTAACGCATAGAGGCATCTCCTTCAGCATGAACCCTTTGACCGGGCCAATTCGTCGCTTTGCCTCCCCATGCGAGCGACTGTATTCTGCATGGCAGCATGCATAGGGGGGAATGTTGGCCATGACAACTACAGACGTCGCCGCACCAGAAATGAGCGCGGAACTTGAGGCCAATTTGCAAAAGATCGAAACACTGACTCAGCGGCTGATGTCCGCGTTGTCGAACAAGAGGCAAATCAATCCGTCGCTGCACGGTCCGGACGCGGCGCTTTACGGAAAAGCGATGCAGGCCTACTGGGCGGAATGGCTGCAGAACCCCGCGAAAATCCTTGAGCATCAGATCGAGTATTGGGGCAAATCGGTCACCCATTACGTGGAGGCGCAGCAAGCGCTGGCGAAGGGCAAGCTGCAAGCGCCGGAGGATCCGGGCCCAAAGGATCGGCGGTTTCAGAATCCGCTTTGGGATGAACACCCGTACTTCAATTTCATAAAGCAACAGTATCTGATCAACGCCGAAGCGATCCGCACGGCGGTCGAGGATATCGACGATCTGGATGCGACCGAGAAGAAGCGTCTGCGCTATTTCGCACAGCAAATCGTGGACATGTTCGCGCCGACGAATTTCCTCGCTACCAATCCGGATGCCCTGCAAAAGGCGCTGGAGACGGAGGGCGAAAGCCTTGTTCACGGGCTTGAGAACCTTGTCGCGGACCTTGAGGCCAATAATGGCGAGCTGGTCGTTCGGCTGGCCGATGAGGGCGCGTTCAGGATCGGTGAGAACATCGCCACCGCCGAGGGTGAGGTGGTCTATCGCAACCATATGATGGAGCTGATCCAGTATGCACCGACCACGGAGAAAGTGCATGAGACGCCCATCGTGCTGTTCCCGCCCTGGATCAACAAGTTCTACATTCTCGATCTGAAGCCGGAGAATTCGTTCATCCGCTGGGTGGTCGATCAGGGTTACACGCTTTTCGTGGTCAGCTGGATCAATCCGGATGAGAGCTACAAGGATGTGGGTCTGGAGACCTATATCGAGGATGGCTACCTGCGCGCCTTCGAAGAGGTCAAATCGATCTGCAACGTCGATAAGGTGAATGCGATCGGGTACTGCATCGCAGGGACGACGCTGAACCTGACCCTGTCGCTGATGAAGCAGCGCGGGGATAAAACGGTCAAATCGGCGACCTTTTTCACCACGCTCACCGATTTCTCGGATCAGGGCGAGTTCACGCCGTTCCTGCAGAACGATTTCATTGACGGGATCGAGGCCGAGATCGGCGATACGGGCATTCTCAAATCGTTCATCATGGCGCGGACGTTCAGCTATTTGCGGTCGAACGATCTGATCTACGGTCCCGCGATCAAGAGCTACATGATGGGCGAGACGCCACCGGCGTTCGATCTGCTTTACTGGAACGGCGACGGGGCGAATTTGCCGGGTAAGATGGCGATCCAATATCTGCGGGGTCTATGCCAGGACAACAAGTTCGCGGAGGGCGGGTTCGAGCTGATGGGCGAAACGCTCAGCCTCAAGGACGTGGATGTGCCGATCTGTTCGATTGCCTGCGAGACCGATCATATTGCGGCATGGAAGGACTGTTACCGCGGGGTGCAGCAGATGGGCTCCAAGTCGAAGCAGTTCATCGTCTCCGAGTCGGGTCACATCGCCGGGATCGTGAACCCGCCAACCAAGAAGAAATACGGCCATTATTCAAATGACGACCTGTCCCTGCCCGCGGACAAGTGGCTGGAAGGGGCGGAGTATACCGAAGGGTCGTGGTGGCCGGTCTGGGAAAAATGGCTGGCCAAGCGCGCGGGTAAGTGGATCAAGGCGCGCACGCCGGGTGACAAGGCGCATCCGACCCTGGCTCCAGCTCCGGGGACCTATGTGCGGGTCAAGGCCACCGCCTAAGCCTGCCATAACCTTCTTTACCCTGCGACACTTTGGCATGCTGCAGTGCAGAAAAAGGGTTGAAATGCTGCAGTGCGGCATGTATATATTCTGCATCTGCAAAACACAGCGGGGTGGGCCCGCCGAGCAGGAAAGGATTTTGAACGATGGCAAAGACACCTGACATGACCGCGACCCTGAAAGAGATGATGGGCGCATTCCCGGTTGACACGAAAGCAATGGAAGACGCTTTCAAGACAACAGCAACTCTGAACGAGAAGCTGTCGCACGTTGCTCTGGAAGCAGCTGAGAAGTCGA
The DNA here is from genome assembly GCF_900129875.1 of Marivita hallyeonensis. GTDB lineage: Bacteria > Pseudomonadota > Alphaproteobacteria > Rhodobacterales > Rhodobacteraceae > Marivita > Marivita hallyeonensis. The sequence continues at coordinate 1,023,581 of NZ_FQXC01000001.1, forward strand.
CAGAAATCTCCGCCAAGTGGACCAAAGACACGCTCGCCAAGCTGGGCGACATGTCCAAGGCGAAGACAGAGCCGGCAGACTACGCCAAGGCGATGACCGATTTCGCGTCCGCTCAGGCAGAAGTTGCTGCCGAGAACATGGCGGCCTTCGCTGAGATCGCGAAGAAAGTCCAGATGGACACAGTCGAGCTGATGATGGCTGCAGGCAAAGACCTGTCGGAAGACGCAACAGCCGCTGTCAAGAAAGCGACTGCTGACGCAACTGCCGCTGCCAAGAAGGCAACTGCTGCTGCGAAGTAAGCACCGTTAAGAATTAGCGTTCTCTCCTCCCAAATCTGGAACGCTACATTCTGGCCGGGTCCCTTGTGGATCCGGCCTTTTTTCTTTTCGGCCATATGGTTGTGCGACAATGCTTTCTTTTTGTGCTGCGTGTGCGTAAGCTGCAATGCAGCGCTGGCTTTCCGGGGAGGGGACCTTGGCCGATACAGAAAAACCATTACTGATCAAACGTTACGCGAGTCGGCGTTTGTACAACACCGAGACCTCGGATTACGTGACGCTTGAGGATATCGCGACGTTCATCCGGGACGGGCGCGAGGTGCAGATCGTCGATCTGAAGTCAGGCGACGATCTCACGCGGCAATATCTTTTGCAGATCATCGCTGAACACGAAAGCCGTGGCGAAAGCGTGTTGCCGACCAATGTCCTGAACGATCTGGTGCGCAGTTACACGACGCAGGCGACGAGCGCCGTGCCGCAGTTTCTTGCGGCGAGTTTCGAGATGTTCCGCGACAGCCAGTCCAAGTGGATGGAGAACATGAACAAGGCTAACCCGATGGCGGGCATGCCCGGGTTCGAGGCGCTTCAGGCACAGCAGGAAGCGTTTCTCAAGGCCATGACGGGCGGAATGGGGAGCCAGTGGTCCGGCCCATCACCGGAGGAGACAGGGGCCCCATCACCGGAAGCACCGGCGGAGTCCGACGATCTGGATGCCATCAAGTCCCAGTTGGCGGAGCTACAGAAACAGCTCTCCAAGATAGACAAGAAATAAGCCTAGTCCAGTTCGAAGTCAGCGCGGATTCGGGTCAGCCGCTGTGCGTCTGAAATGTGGTATTTCTGAACAAACCGGGTCTTGTAGCCGACGCGGCCGCGCCGGGCCCCGAAGTTTTCACCGTGATTGAGCATGTAGAGCACCGCCGGGTATGACAGCGGTGTGAGAGGCTGTCCGGCAAGCCGAGCAAGGTAGGGAAACATGCGATGTTCGTGCTGCGTCATCTCGGTGAGGAAGGCGGTTGAGGCTGGCTCACGCGGGTCGTGGAAGAGCGCGGCGCAACTGCCGCAGAGTTTCCAAAACGGTTTGCGCATCGGTGCGCTGAGGCTGCGTGTGTCCGCGAGCGCGATCTCTTGCGTGGAGACGTCCATGACGAGACCGGACTGCACGAGGTACCCGCCCGAAGCTTGGCGTGTCAGCATCTCGTCCACGGTATCAGGGTGAAGAAGATCGTCGGCGTCGAAGGACATGACGTAGCCGGGTGTTTCCGTCAGGTCGGGCAGCGCCTCGTTCAGCAGCCGCAGCTTCCGCCATTTGTCATTCCCCGCAGCCGGGTCGGTGAAGGGCAGGTAGGAGATGCGGGGGTCGTCGGGCAGGTTCGGACGCTCCTGACAACAGATCGCAACGGTCCAGTTGGGATTGGTCTGGCGTTGGAAGGTCCCGAGCGTGGCGGTCAGGCGATGTGTGACCGCGTCCCAGTCTGAGACATGGTGCGGACCGACAAGGGGGATCAGAAAGGTCAGATGATCCGCGTGGCTCTTTTCAAGGGATTTGGCGCGCAGGGTGAGAGCGGCGTTCTCTGACGCGGCCATGCCCGGCGTTGGGGCAATCTGGCCCAGCCATTCGGCGCGCAGCAGGTGCCAGGCGCGGGTGAGTTTCGGAACGGCGGGAACCTGTGCCATGGGGCCTCGGATCAGGGATGTGCGATGCGCGCGACTTTGTCCTTGAGTTCCGCGTACAACACCTTGCGTTCGTCTTCGCTGAGAAACGCGCCGATCTCAACCTCTCTTCCCGCGCCGGACAGGGTCACGTAGTGCGGCACGGGGCCACCCTTTTCGTGCAGGTTGACCTGTGTCCAGTAGGGATTGCAGCGCCATTCCTGTGCGCTGCCCTTCGGGTTCTGGCGCGACAGGTGCAGGTCGTCCGGCGTGAGTGTCAGCACTTCGAGGATTTGCAGGTCCCGTTCGTTGCGCCTGAGCGCGTACCACATCGCACCGAGCGCGAGCAGGAGGAAGGGCAGGATACCCCAGAGCAGCACGGTGCCGATCAGGCCGTAGAGCGGGATCGTCGACAAGGTGAAAATGCCAAGGATCGTCGCCGCAAATCCGTGCGCCGGTAGCGACTGGTGCGGCCAGAGGCGCAATTCGGCAGTGTTGGTGTGGGTTTCCGTCCAGGTATAGGGCATCGTGCGCCTTCAGTAATCGGTGAGCAGCAGATCGGTGGCGCGGATGATCTCGTCGCGCTGGTGGGCGGCAGAGCCGATATAGGTTCCGAGTTCCTGTCTGGTCAATGTCGCCATCTGCGTCATCTGTACACGCAGCGAGATGTCCCCGAGGGCCAGTTTCGGTGAAAGGTTCTTCAAGGGTGGATCGGGCCAGTCGTCCGGCACCAGTCTTGCAACAACGCGCGTGGCGAGACTGTCAAACGTATCGCTTTGCAGCACGAGGACATAGGTGTCATTGGTTGTTCGATAGACATCGAATTGGCGCGCCATGCTTCACCATTTCCGGTAAGCATCAAGCGGGAGGCCTTCTGCCTCGACACGCTTGTTGTAAGCTTGGATCGCATCCTTGTTTTCCTCTTTCCAGCGTTCGGCTTCGGCCTTCCGCACGTCTTGCTCAATCCCAGCTTCGGCGGCGCGGGAGAGGTTCACGCCGACGCGCTTGGCGCGGGCGATGAGGTCTGCGTCGAGGCTGATGCTGGTGGATTTGCGGGGCATGGGCGCGTCTCCTTTGTGAATTAATCTACCGGAAAACGTACCCGATCTCAATGGTAGGTTCGTTAACAGAAAAGGCCCCGGCGGTGCGGGGCCTTTTGCTTTGGTTCGGATCAGACGTACGCCTAGTGCGCGTGCTGCTTGTCCCAGTCTTCCCGCTTCGGAAGCTGCTCGAACGTGTGTTCGGGCGGCGGGGAGGGCAGGGTCCATTCCAGCGTATCCGCGTATTCGTTCCACGGGTTCTTCGCGGTCTCGACCCGGCCTGCGCGCAGGCTGTAAACGATCACGCCGATGAAGAAGAGGAACGAGGCGAAGGACAGGAATGCGCCCCAGCTGGAAATGTAGTTCCAGTAAGCGAATGCCTCGGGATAGTCGATGTAGCGGCGCGGCATGCCCTGACGGCCCAGGAAGTGCTGGGGGAAGAAGGTCAGGTTGGCCCCGATGAAGAAGGTCCAGAAGTGCAGCTTGCCTGCCCATTCCGGGTACATGCGACCGGTCATCTTGGGGAAGTAGAAGTAGATCCCCGCGAAGATGCCGAACACGGCGCCAAGGCTCATCACGTAGTGGAAGTGCGCCACGACGTAGTAGGTGTCGTGATAGGCACGGTCCACGGCAGCCTGAGACAGAACGATGCCTGTCACACCACCCACGGTGAAGAGGAACAGGAAGCCGAACGCCCAGAGCATCGGGGTTTTGAACTCGATGGAGCCGCCCCACATGGTGGCGATCCAGGAGAAGATCTTCACCCCTGTCGGCACCGCGATGACCATCGTCGCCAGCATGAAGTAGGACTGCTGGGTCAGCGACATGCCAACGGTGTACATGTGGTGCGCCCACACGACGAAGCCCAGAGCGCCAATCGCGATGATCGCCCAAACCATCGGCAGGTAGCCGAAGACGGGCTTGCGGCTGAACGTGGCGACCACGTGGCTGATGATGCCGAAGGCCGGCAGGATCACGATGTACACTTCCGGGTGGCCGAAGAACCACAGGATGTGCTGGTACAGAACCGGGTCACCGCCGCCTGCAGGATCGAAGAATGTGGTGCCGAAGTTCCGGTCGGTCAGGAGCATGGTGATCGCGCCCGCAAGAACTGGCAGGGCCAGAAGGATCAACCAGGCAGTGACGAAGATCGACCACGCGAACAGCGGCACCTTGAAGAGCGTCATGCCCGGTGCGCGCATGTTCAGGAAGGTGGTGATCACGTTGATCGCACCGAGGATGGAGGACGCACCCGATACGTGGACCGCGAAGATCGCGAGGTCCATCGACATACCGCCTTCGGTCGTCGAGAGCGGTGGGTAGAGCACCCAGCCCACGCCCGAGCCAAGCTGACCGTTACCGCCCGGCGCGAAGACCGAACAGACCGCAAGCGTCGTACCGGCGACGAAGAGCCAGAAAGACAGGTTGTTGAGACGCGGGAACGCCATGTCCGGCGCGCCGATCTGCAACGGCATGAAATAGTTGCCGAAGCCGCCGAAGAGCGCCGGAATCACCACGAAGAACATCATCAGGATGCCGTGTCCGGTGATCAAAACGTTCCAAAGGTGCCCGTTGGGGGTACATTCACCGACCGCCGCTGCGGTCATGCGTGCGCCCTCCATACACATGTACTGAACCCCGGGGTTCATTAGTTCCATGCGCATGTAGACGGTGAAAGCCACCGAGATGAAGCCCGCGATACCGGCGGCGATCAGGTAGAGAATCCCGATATCCTTGTGGTTCGTGGACATGAACCACCGGGTGAAAAAGCCCCGTGTGTCCTCATGCTCGTGGCCGTGAATGGCGGCGTCTGCCATATCTGCCTCCTGCTGGTTCCCAATAAAAAGGCGCAAGGAATCCCGAGCGCCATTTTTGTCATCCCTCTTTTAGAATGTGTCGAAGGTGTCAGCAACGGACGTATTTGACGCAGATCAATCCTTATTGTCGCATGCGCGCGTGCTGTGGATTCCTGCACTCTTCGCCCGTTTTCAAGAGAAAACAATGGGTTGTTACCCACTCTTCCATTGATGCGTTGTTGCGCTCCGGTAGGCTGCGCTGACGAGGTCAGAGCACGGTGGGGGCTCACCGGTGGAGGTGTTGGACGGACGTGACGCGGAGCATCGCACCTCGTCGCTGCCGGGCATCGGAGAAGCGCGTCTAAGCGTTGAGCCGGCCTTTGCTGGAAGACCGGCTGACAAGAGGTGCTGCGCTACGCGCTTGGTGCCAATGACCGATGCGCCTGTCGGCAGACGCCATGCGGATTTGGCGGCGCCTCCCTTGAAGAGCGCCCTCTCGATCCCATCTGAATTTGAGACGCACCTTTTCATGAACCGGACCCGCCCATGTACGCCATTCCTCTTGTCGCCACGCTGCTCTTGGCGGCACAAAACGCGTCTGCGGATCCGAATGCTGAAATCCGTATGCTCGGAAATTGCGCGGATTGCGCGATCACCGGCGAAGACTATTCGGACCGCCCGCTCATGGGCCTTGACCTGAGCAATGCAGATGTGAGTGATGTCGACTTTTCCAATACGTCGATGTCGGTGGCCGTGCTGGATGGCGCGCGGCTGAACGGTGTGAACTTTGATGGTGCGGACCTGCGCGGGGCCACTTTCGTGAATGCGCGCCTGTCGAACGTGTCCTTTGCTGGTGCGGACTTGACCGGAGCGGTGTTCGAAGGGGCGGTTCTGGTCGACAGCGATCTGAGCGCGGCGCGCTTGTGCAAGACCCAGCTGCCTGACGACGCCATGGCAAATGACGGCTGTGGAGAGAATTGAGGTCTGAGCCCGCCGACGGTTCAGCCCGGCGTTTCTGCAGTGCGCGATGTGACGCAAGCCTCGAAATTGCGCTGCAGGGCAACGTCCACATCATCCATGGTGACCGGCAGGCCGAGATCGACAAGTGACGTCACACCGTAGTCGGTGATGCCACAAGGCACGATGCCGTCGAAATGGCTGAGGTCCGGCTCAACATTGATCGAGATGCCGTGGAAGCTGACCCAGCGGCGCATGCGGATGCCGATCGCTGCGATCTTGTCTTCGGCCATGCGCCCGTCGGCGAGCTTTGGTTTGTCGGGACGATCGATCCAGACACCGACACGTCCTTCGCGGATATGTCCGGTCAGACCGAACTCGCCCAGCGTCGCAATCACCCAGCGTTCGAGGTCCTGTACGAACCGACGCACGTCGCGGCCGCGCTCCCGCACGTTGAGCATGGTGTAGATCACGCGCTGCCCGGGACCGTGATAGGTGTACTGCCCGCCACGCCGGGTGGGGTGGACAGGGAAGCGGTCGGGATCCCTGAGGTCGGTCGCCTCGGCACTGGTGCCGGCGGTGTAGAGCGGCGGATGCTCCAGCAGCCAGATCAGCTCGTCCGCTTCGCCACGCGCAATGGCGTCGGCGCGTGCCTCCATGTCGGCCACCGCCTTTTCATATCCGGTCAGACCCTCGGTGATGATCCATTGTACCATGCGGCGTTCAGGGCAGCAGCCCGGCCTCTTTCAGCTTGGGGAGAGATCAGGGTTTCGCACTTTTGTCTGTAGCTTTCCATAGCAAGGTGCCTTTAACCGATTTGATGTCCATATTGGTCTTCCAACTTCAAGTGTGGATAACACACGCGACGCGTGAATCATCGGTTGACAAGTCGGTGATCAGTTTCAGAGAGTGGACAGGCGTGCTTGACCGCGCTTTTGCGCAAGATTTGAAAGGTTGCCGATGTTTACTAAGATCTCAATCCGAATTGTTCTGGCTTGTAGTGTCGCTCTATCTCCTGCCGTGGCAGCTGCTAATGATGCATTGATCGGCGGTATTGTCGGCGGGATTATCGGTGGAGCGATTTCCAACCAACCGAAGCGACAAACCACAACAAAGCGAGTATATAAACCGGCGCCTGTTAAAAGGACGGTCAATACCGCGCAACGAGAAGCTAATCGACAGACGCAAGAAGCACTGAATTACTTCGGGTTCAACGCGGGAGCACCTGACGGAGTGATGGGGCGGAACTCCCGAGCGGCAGTTACAGCCTACCAAGTTCATCTTGGGTATCCGGCGACCGGCCAAGTCACTCAATTTGAGAGAGATTTTCTGATTTCTTCATATTACAGAGCTCAATCCGGTGGCGCAACTACTGCGCAACTCATCGCGCAACACCCGCAAGGCGTAAGAGGGCTACTGCTTACCTACCGTGACGAAAAACTTAACGGTGGTGCGGGCTCTTCCGCAATTGCAGGGCATTATGGTATGCCGCCGGTTGTTGCCGCTGCGGTCAATGAAATTGCAAAAAGTTCTGATCCATCCGCCGAACAACTGATCCAACGCAGTGGGTTTGTACAATTAGCCGACATAAACGGAGATGGACAAACGGATTATATTTTGGATACCTCCGTTACCGGATCTGCTTTTTGGTGTAATGCACAAGCCTGCGCTGTGCGTGTGTTTGCCTCTACCCCCGACGGATATGAACGAAACGATTTTCAGGCGTTCAATGTTTCTCCGGCGATGTTTTCTTGCACACGTGGAACGTGTTCCAAGACCAATGACGGTTCTCAATTAGCTACCGCGCAATTGATTCCACAGCAGCCAGCTCCCGTTCCTACTCTGCCGAACACTCAAATGGCATCCATTCAGGCACCAGCCGGCGTTGCCACACCAGTTCCCTCTGCTCAGCCCGTCGTCAATGGTTCGACAACTGTCGTGAATTCGGCGCCAACCATTCCGAACTTTTTCGGTGGCTCAGAAGGGACTGCCCAATCGCTCACTTCCTACTGTGCCAAGGTAAACCTGATGACGAGCGCCAATGGTGGGTTCGTGACAGAAGCATCCTTCTCCGATCCGTCCTTCACGTTGGCGGAACAGATGTGCCTCACGCGAACTGCGGTCATGGCAGAGGGTGACGATCTAATCGCAAAAGTGAGCAATGTGACACCAGAGCAAGTCACGCAGCAATGCCGGTCCTTTGGGCCTCTGCTGAAGGAGCATGTTTCCGCTGTTTCGCTGAAATCGCGAGCCGATGCGATCGCTGGCGTTTCATCATTCGTACTGTCCAGTGGAATGTCGCCTCAACAACTAACGGCTACCGCCAAGATCTGCCTGTCTGTTGGTTATCGAGTCGACGACATGGATGTCGCGATAGGTTCGGCGTTGTTACTGGCTGCCTTGGGGGATCACGCGTATGGCGAGCTCGCTGGACATCACCTAAGTCAAGGCATTGGGGCGACGAAGCGCACTGATCTAGCTGCCGAATGGTATACGGCAACACTCACAGCATTGGCGGACGGAGCTAATCCCGTATTCGTGCCAAATCAGGGAGAGCGCCTCGCTCTACTGCAATTGGCGACGTCCAGCTTGACAGGCGGAGCTACGGTATCGGAACCAGTCCAAATGCAAATCCCGCAACTAATTGTGGATCAATAAAGCTGCGTATTCATAGCACCGTGGCAATCACGGTGCGCCGCATAATGCCACATCGGTTTCGTCGATCGCTCAATCTGACGAGCGGTCGGGATCCCTGAGGTCGGTCGCCTCGGCACTGGTGCCGGCGGTGTAGAGCGGCGGATGCTCCAGCAGCCAGATCAACTCATCCGCTTCGCCACGTGCAATGGCGTCAGCGCGTGCCTCCATGTCGGTCACCGCCTTTTCATATCCGGTCAGACCCTCGGTGATGATCCATTGTACCATGCGGCGTTCAGGGCAACAGCCCGGCCTCTTTCAGCTTGGGGAGGTTGGCGCGGCTGACGGGAATGTCGGGTCCGTGAGACATCGACAGAATGGCGCGGTCGCCCTGGCGGGTGACGGACGTCACCTGATCGTAGCTGACCCAATGCGAGCGATGCACCTGCGCGCCACGCAAAGGTTCGGTCTCGCGAATGGCATCTGACAGGCGCATGAGCAGCATGTCTTCCCCGTTTGTCGTTCTGACCCGGACATAGTGGTCTTCGACCGAAAGCGCCACTATCGCGCCGCGCTTGTCGAGGGGCAGGCGGTCGAGAAGACGCGGCGGGTCGAGGTCGGCGGCCCTGACTGCGACGGGCTGCAAGTGTTGGTCGAACTGGTCGAGCACCGCCATGATGATGACGGAAATCGCGATGGTCGTCAGCGCGAAGGCAGGCCAGGTTGCGGTGGAAGGGACGATGCGGAAGACAAGCCAGTTGAGCCCGGCGATGAAGAGCGTCATGGCACAGCCGGTCAGGCAACCGGCCAGTATGACCCGAGACGCGCGCCGCGCGGGTGGGGCCTGTCCCTTCAGAAGCCGCGACCCGAAAGCATAGCCCGTGACATATCCAACACCGGTGAGCGTCGTCCAATACGCCGCACGTTCGGGCAAGGACAGCAGGTCTTGCGTGCCGAACGGCCCGACCAGCGCAAGAATCGCCGCGACGGATGCCAGCGCTGTCAGGGTCAGCGGATGAAAGACGTGCTGCCGCCATTCGCGCAGCGTGGAATGCGAAGGGTCGTTATTCACGAAGTCCAGCCGTCATTGCCGCATCCTTTGTGGCCTTTGATGCAGGGGTATCGATGTGGTGCCGCATCGAGATCAAAACGACAAGAGGACGCCATGACGCTTGTGCCCCTTTTCAACGGGTCGGTTGCCATCCAAATCCACGTGATCGCTGCCCTGATCGGAATGAGTGTCGGCGCTTTTGCGCTGTATCGCCCGCGACGTGACAGGGTGCACAAGGTGCTCGGGTATGTGTGGGTAATCGCGATGGCGGTTTTGGCGCTGAGCGCGTTTGCGATCCCCTCGACCCTTTCGCCTGTCGGGCTTGGACCTCTGCACGTGTTTGCGGTGATCACGCTCTTGTCGCTCTGGACCGGCGTACGCCATGCGATCCGCAGGGAGTTCGCGGCGCATGAGGCGGTGTTCCGCAGTCTTTATACCTACGGCCTGATCGTCGCGGGCCTGCTTACGGTGATGCCCGAGCGCACGCTCAACCGCGTGGTTTTTCCCGATGCGCCGCAGCTGGGTTGGCTGCCGGTCACAGTGTGTGTGCTATGGGTCTGCGTTCGGTTGGCGCGCCCTCGGAAGCACGACCGCCTCCAGGGGTAACCGCGATCAAATTTGCGCTTGCCCCGGCTTTGGCGTTTCGCTAATGACCCGCCTACCAAGTCAAGACAGTGCGGTCGTGGCGGAATTGGTAGACGCGCAGCGTTGAGGTCGCTGTGGGGTAACTCCCGTGGAAGTTCGAGTCTTCTCGACCGCACCAATCACTTCAGTTCAGTGCGCGGCTTCAGTCCTCATCGTCTTCCTCCATCGGATCGACGGTCAATATGGGTTTTTGCTCTTCTACCGGCATCGCGCCGCTTTCTTGTATTTCGCCGATCATCGACTCCTTGCTTTCGAGTTTAAGCTCGAAGGCGGCGAAGTAAATCTCGCGATGCGGGTCATCCGGATCTCCGGTTTCGTTCACGAAGGGGACGATCTTGCGTGCGACCCAATGGGTCTTGTTGGCAGGTCGCTTCCAGTACTGCAAGTGCTCCACATTGAAGAGCGTGTAGCCATCACCGACTTGATCGGGTTTTCCGATTTCGTCGAATAATCTGTCTATAACGGCTTGGGCGACGTTGGTAGCGCCTGAAAAGCTCGACCCGAACGAAACCATGGCTCCATTTGCCAGTGCTTTCGAATTGCTTCTAAACTCTTCGAGGATCTCTTTTGACAGGTCGTCGGAAGTGTCGAAGGCCTGCACGGTCAGCGACGCCGATGCCGGTGCGATATCTAGCGTGTCTATGACCAGTATTGTTGAGCCGATCTTCAACCGTTTGCCGACTTTGGCGTCACTATCCGACGGGGCGACCGAAAAACCGGAAGAGTTTCCATTGTGCGAAATCGAGCCAACAAAGCGCGGATCCTCATCAAAGCCAATGAATTCGTAAGATGCAGAGATGTACATCCAATCCAGACTGACGCTGAATTTGCGCCATCGCTCGCTGCCGCGAGTGATCGGAAGACGCACCTCCTGATGGGCATGAAGAATGGTGGGGGCGACCGAGTTGTAGATGCCTTTGTAGATCTGTTTTTCGGCATGACTGCCCATATTTCTGAATTTTTCTGTGGATTCAAAGCTCACAGCGACCTCCCAATCTGACTACTGAAGCGTCATTGACGTAGCGTCAATTTAACATAATTTTTTTGGCGCGGTGCTTCTTTTTGCGAAGCGCCTGTATCAGAGCTACGACCGCATATCCCGGGTTATTGAAAGACACGTGGCTCAAGACCTGGCTCGAGCCGAGTTAGGAGTCATTCCTTGGTCCAGGTCGAAGCAGATGCGGTCGATGGGGCAGAGCGATCTCCACGCCGTTCAGGTAGCCCCCTTGAGCAAAGAAAATGAGCAATGTGTCCGGCGATGGCCCGACTTATTCAGTCGAAATGCCGAATGCTGTTTTTTTCCCTCGAGACCTCGGAAACTCTTGGGAAATCTGGGCCTTGGGGGTAGCGTGTCGAAAAGACGTGGGGGGATATGCTTGATCTTTTGATCCGCGATGTGCGGTTGCCGGACGGGCGTGGGCCGCTGGATGTGGGGGTTGTCGACGGGCGCATTACAGTGATGGAGCCGTCGCTGGAGGCGGACGCGCGCGAGGTGATCGACGGGGCGGGGCGCTTGCTGTCGCCGCCGTTTGTCGATCCGCATTTTCACATGGATGCGACGCTGAGCCTTGGGCTGCCGCGGTTGAACCAGTCGGGAACGCTTTTGGAAGGGATCGCGCTTTGGGGTGAGTTGAAGCCGTTGCTTACGGTCGACGCGGTGGTCGAACGGGCGATGCGCTATTGCGATCTGGCGGTTTCGCAGGGGCTGTTGTCGATCCGGACCCATGTGGATGTGAGCACGGCGCCCTTGATCGGGGTCGAGGCGCTGTTGGAGGTGCGCAAACGGGTCGCGCCCTATATCGATCTGCAACTGGTGGCGTTTCCTCAGGACGGGCTGTTCCGGGCCGGAGAGGCGGAAGCGAACCTGGTGGCAGCGCTGGACATGGGCGTGGACGTTGTCGGCGGCATCCCGCATTTTGAGCGGACGATGGCGGACGGCGCGCGGTCGGTGACGCGACTTTGCGAGATCGCAGCGGAGCGTGGGCTACAGATCGACTTGCACTGTGATGAAAGCGACGATCCGATGTCGCGGCACGTGGAGAGTTTTGCGGCGGAAGTCACGCGGCTTGGGCTGGGAGACCGCGCGACGGCGAGCCATGTCACGGCGATGCATTCCTATGACAATTACTACGCCTCGAAGCTGATCCCGCTGATCGCGGAATCGGGGATGAACGTCATCCCAAACCCGCTCATCAACATCACATTGCAGGGACGGTCGGACACCTATCCGCGGAGGCGCGGTTTGACGCGTGTGGCCGAGCTGCGGGCGGCGGGGGTGAATGTCGCCTTCGGACAGGATTGCACGATGGACCCGTGGTATCCGCTGGGCTCTGCGGACATGCTGGAGGTGGCGCATATGGGCGTGCATGCGGTGCCGATGACCTCGCGCGAGGCGATGGATTGGGCGTTCCACTCCGTCACTTTGGGCGGCGCGGCGGCGATGGGGTTGCCGGACCCGACATTGCGCGTGGGTGGACCGGCGAACATGGTGCTCTTGCAGGCGCGCGATCCGATCGAGGCGGTGCGGCTGAAGGCGACACGGCTGGCGGTGATCCGCGACGGACGGGTGATTTCGCGCACTTCGCCACGGCGCGCAGAGCTTTCGCTGGAAGGGCGGCCCGGCACGCTGGACCCGGCGGATTACGCGCCGCCGCTGAATGAATAACCAACATAAGACGACCAACAGGAAAGGACTTGCCATGACTTTGAAGACAAATCGACGGAGCCTGATGATCGGCGCGGCGGCGACGCTGGCGCTGCCTGCCTATATCCGCCGGGTGAACGCGCAATCGGTGACGAAGGTGGCGGGCGTGCATGCCTCGCCTGTCGAGAACGCGTGGAACAGCCGTATCCATCTGGCAATGCAGCAGGCGGCAGAGGCCGGGCTGATCGAGTACGAATTCTCGGAAGGTGTGGCTGCAACGGATTATCCGCGCGCGATGCGGGAATATGCGGAAAGCGGGGTTGGCCTTGTCTGGGGCGAATCCTACGCGGTGGAGCGTGAGGCGCGCGAAGTGGCGGCGGATTACCCGGACACGGCGTTCCTCATGGGATCGTCCGGCGGGCCGGAAGGCGACAATTTCGGCGTGTTCGGCACGCGCAATCACGAGGCGGCCTATCTGGCGGGGATGCTTGCGGGCACGATGTCCGAAAGCAACGTGTTTGGGTCGGTTGGCGGCTATCCGATCCCGGAAGTGAACCTGCTCATCAACGCGTTCCGCGCAGGCGTGTCCGAGGTGAACCCGGAGGCCTCCTTCCTTAATGGCTTTATCGGCGCGTGGTTCGATCCGGCGCGGGCGCAGGAGGCGGCGATTGCGCAGATCGACGCGGGCGCAGATATTCTCTTCGGTGAACGCATCGGCACGGCAGACGGTGCGCAAGCGCGGGGCGTGAAGGCCATCGGGTCGCTGATCGACTATACGCCGCGCTATCCCGAGACGGTGTTCGCCAACGCGATCTGGAACTACGGGCCAACCATCGAGGCGATCGTGGCGGATATCCAGGCGGGCAACCCGGTGGGTAAGGATTACACCGAGTTTTCGTTCATGGAGCATGGTGGAAACGAGTTGATCTACGTGGCCGACATGGTGCCTGCGGACGCGATCCCGGCGATGGAAGCGCGTCAGGCGGCCATTCAGTCGGGTGAGTTCGAGGTACCGATCGACAATAACGAACCGGCCTGATCCTTCGTGACCGACGCGACGGCCCTTGCGGCCGCCATTGCCGAAGGTCGGGTGTCGACCAGAGACGTGATGGCGGCCAGCCTTGCACGGATGCGCGAGGTGCCCGGAGCCGTGTCCCGGGTGCTTCCTGACGAAGAGGCTCTGGCGTTGGTGGAGGAAGCCGCGCCGGGGCCGTTTTCGGGTGTCCCGTTCCTTGTCAAGGATTTGGGGTCACTCGCGCGCGGGTTGAAGCAATCGGCGGGGAGCGCCGCCATTGCCAAGCGGATCGAGGCATCGAAGGCGGACAGCAGCCTGATTGCATTGTTCCGCGCAGCGGGGCTGGTGCCGTTTGGCCTGTCTGCGGTGCCCGAAGTCGGGCTTGCGTTGTCGACGGAGCCCGAAGGCCAACCGCCTGCGACCAACTCCTTTGATGCCAGTCGCACACCAGGCGGCTCCTCTGGTGGTGCGGCGGCGGCCGTGGCCAGCGGGATTGTCGCAATTGCCCATGCGACCGATGCCGCCGGGTCGATCCGGGTACCGGCTGCCTGCTGCGGGTTGTGGGGATTGAAACCGTCGCGCGGGGTGTCTCCGATGGGGCCGGATTACAACAATTGGCTGATGGGCATCGCCTCCGAGCTGGTGCTGGCGCGGTCGTTGAGGGACGTTCGGACGGCTTTGGCCTGCGTTGCCAAGACCGACGTGCCGCTTGCGCCGCGTGTGGCGGTGATCATACCGGAGACCTGTGACGACAGCCAACGCGCAGCCACGCTTGGCGCGGCGCAGGCGTTGGAGGCTGCGGGATATACTGTGACGGACGGGCCGCCGTCTTCGCCCAATCCTGAATACATCTCGCGGCCGATGTCCGTGATCCGAACAATCCTTTGCGCCGCTTTGCACGAAGGCTTGACCGCCACGGGCGTACCCGACGAAGAGCTTCCGCCGCTGATCCGGGCGGCGCGGCAGGAAGGGGAAGCGCTGACAGGGGTCGAGGTGTTCGGTGCGTCGCGGTCCCTCATGGAGTTGAGGGATAACATCCTTGAGTTCTTTGGTGAGACGGACGCGCTTTTGATGCCAGTTCTGTCCGGCCCGCCGCCGAAACTGGGCGCGTTTCCGATGGATTATGCCGATCTCGACGCGCATTTTCTGAAGATGGAAAGCCTGGCCCCGAACGCCGCCTGGGCCAATGTGGCCGGCTTGCCGGCGCTGGCTTTTCCTGCCGGGTTCGACGACGGACTGCCGGTGGGCGCGCAGCTTATCGGGCGACCGAACAGCGATACGGCGCTTCTCGACATGGCGGCGCCGTTGGCGCATCTCGTGGATATTCCGTTCCCGCAGACTATTGCGGGGATGCCGATATGACGCCGGTTCTGGAACTGTCGCATATCACCAAGCGGTTTGGTCCGCTGGTGGCGAATGAGGACGTGTCGTTGCGCCTTGGACAGGGGGAAATCCTCGCACTGCTGGGGGAGAACGGCGCGGGCAAGACGACGCTGATGAATATCCTTTTTGGTCATTACGAGGCCGACGAGGGCGAGGTGCGCGTCTTCGGAGAAACCCTGCCCGCAGGCAAACCGCGCGCGGCGATTGCGGCGGGGGTGGGCATGGTGCACCAGCATTTCACCTTGGCCGGCAATCTGAGTGTGCTCGACAACGTCATGCTGGGCTCCGAACGCCTGTCCCGGATCGGGTCCGACCGGCGCGCGGCGCGCAAGAAGCTGATGGCGATCTCGGAGCGGTTTGGATTGCCTGTGGACCCGGACGCAAGGGTGTCGAAGCTCAGCGTGGGGGAGCGGCAGCGGGTTGAGATCCTGAAAGCGCTCTATCGTGATGCGCGGGTGCTGATCCTTGATGAACCAACTGCGGTTCTGGCGCGGCCCGAGGCGGAGCGGCTGTTCGAGACCTTGCGGGGGATGACGCAAGACGGGCTGTCGCTAATCTTTATCAGCCACAAGCTGCATGAAGTCATGGCGGCGTCCGACCGGGTGGCGGTCTTGCGTGGTGGCCGCATGGTGGCAGAGCGCGCAACGTCTGAGACGTCGTCGTCAGAGCTTGCCGAACTGATGGTCGGGCGGAAAGTGCAGCGACCCGTGCGACAGGACCACGCCATCGGAGCGCCGGTACTCCAGGCCGAGCGGATCACCATTGTCGAAGAGGGTGAGACGCGGCTTGAGGATATATCGTTCACCGTGAACGAAGGGGAGATCCTGGGGATTGTCGGGGTGTCCGGAAACGGACAGGGCGCCTTGGGGGCGCTGTTGTCGGGATTGATGGCACCCACGTCGGGCGCGTTGCGTCTGAACGGTGCGGATGTCGGGCAGTTGGGGCCACGCGGCTTGATCGCGGCGGGGGCAGCGCGGGTGCCGGAGGATCGCCACGCCGAGGGCGCGGTGGGTGAGATGACGGTTTGGGAAAATGCAATTCTGGAGCGGTTGCGCAGTGCGGCGTTCTCGCGTTTCGGCTTTGTCCGGCGCGCCGAAGCAAAGGCGCATGCAAGGGAGTTGATCCAGCGGTTCGATGTGCGCGGGGCAGGGCCGGACACGCGTATTCGGCTGCTCTCGGGCGGGAATATGCAGAAACTGATCCTTGGGCGGTGCCTGGCGACGGGCCCGCGGTTTCTCTTGGCAAACCAGCCGACGCGAGGACTTGACGAGGGGGCGATTGCGGCGGTGCATGAGGAGTTGCTCGCGGCGCGGGCCGAGGGGGCGGCGATCCTCCTGATCTCGGAAGAGTTGGAGGAAGCGGTGCAATTGTCGGATCGCATTCAGGCGATTGTGAAGGGCCGCTTGTCGGAGCCGGTGGCGGCAGGAGAGGCCGACGCGCGGCGTTTGGGGCTGATGATGGCCGGTGTGTGGGACACGCAAGATGCGGCTTGAACGGCGGGAAACGGTGCCACTGACGCTGGTGGCGACAGCGCCTTTGGCGGCCGTGGTAGCTGCGCTGGTGCTGGCCGCCGGGCTGATTGCGGCGGCAGGGGTGAATCCGCTGGCGGCCTATGGTGAGATGCTGCGCGGTGCGTTCGGATCGCGCCTGTCACTGACCGAGATGCTGACGCGGGCGACGCCACTCATTCTGACCGGGCTTGCGGCGGCCGTCGCGTTCCGGGCGCGGCTCTGGAATATCGGAGGCGAGGGTCAGTTCTTCATGGGCGCGCTGGCGACTGCTTGGATCGGGCATTCGTTGGCCTTGCCCGGTCTCCTGGGCATGGCCGTCCTGATGATCTGCGGCATGGCGGCGGGGGCGTTGCTTCTGGCAGGTCCGGCGTTCCTTCGGCTCCGGTTCGGGGTGGACGAGGTGGTGACGACGTTGCTGCTCAACTTCATCGTGATCCTGTTTGTCGGTTTGATGATCGAAGGCCCGCTGCGCGACCCGCTGGCCTTTGGCTGGCCGCAGTCGGTACCGGTGGATTCGGCGTATCGGCTGGCCGATCTGGTGCCCCGCACGCGATTGCACATGGGGCTTCTTGTGGCCTTGGCGGCTGCGGGAGTTGTCTGGCTCGTGCTCACGCGGACGGTCTTCGGGGTCGAAACACGGGCCGCCGGGTTGAACGCGCGGGCGGCGGCGTTTGCCGGGATTTCCTTGCCGCGCACGATCATGGGGGTGGCTTTGCTGTCGGGTGCGTTGGCCGGTTTGGCGGGTGCGATCGAGGTGATGGGCGTGACTGGCGGCGTCACGACGACGATGTCGCCCGGGTTCGGCTATGCCGGGATTGTCGTCGCGATGCTGGCGGCGCTGCATCCGGCGGGCGTGGTGGCGGCGGCGGTGTTCGTTGCCACCGTCTTTGTCGGCGCGGATGCGATGAGCCGGGCGACGGGCGTGCCGAGCTTTATCGCGGATGTGATCGTCGCTTTGTCGCTGCTGACGATGCTGGTGGCGCTTCTCTTCACGACCTACCGGGTGCGGCGATGATCGAAGCGCTGGACCTGCTGATGAGCGAAAGCCTTTGGGCGGCTGTGCTACGGATCGCGACGCCGCTGATCTTCGGTGTCCTGGGCGCGCTCCTGTGCGAGCGATCAGGTGTGCTGAACCTCGGGATCGAGGGGATCATGACCATGGGCGCGATGACCGGGTGGCTGACGGTCTATCTGGGCGGAGACCTTTGGATGGGTCTGGTCATCGCGGCCTTGGCCGGGGCGCTCATGGGGCTTTTGCATGCCGGGCTTACAGTGCCTTTGGGTCTGTCGCAGCATGTGTCGGGCCTGGGGATCACGCTTTTTGCGTCCGCTTTGGCCTATTACCTCTACCGACTGATCGTCGAGGTGGGCGAGACGCCACCGACGATCGAGCCGTTCCGGCCCTACGCGGTGCCTGTCTTGTCGGACATCCCGGTGTTGGGACCGGTGCTGTTCACGCAAACCGCGCCGACCTATTTGGCTTTGGTGACGGTGGCGGTGCTGGCCTACGTTCTGGCGCGCACGCCGCTGGGTCTGGCGATCCGCATGACAGGGGAAAACCCGCACGCGGTCGAGGCGCAGGGGTTGAACCCGAACGCCTTGCGCGTTGGCGCGGTGGTGGCCGGATCGGCGCTGATGGGACTGGGCGGAGCGTTTCTGACCACGGCGGCGTTCAACTCGTTCTTCCCGGAAATGGTGCAGGGGCGCGGCTGGATCTGTATCGCGCTGGTGGTGTTCGCCTCTTGGCAACCCGGCAAGGCTTTGGTCGGCGCGCTCTTGTTCGCGTTTTTCGATGCGTATCAGTTGCGGTTGCAGACGGTCGTGGAAGGCGTACCGTATCAGTTGTTCCTGATGGCGCCCTACGTGTTATCCATCGTTGCACTCATTCTCGTGGCGCGGCGGGCGGAAGTGCCAGAGGCGTTGATGGCGCCTTACAGGCGTGGAGAGCGATAGGCGTGGACTATATACGAAATACGGAAGACCGGCGAGCGGTGTTGATGGACGCCTTGGCCGACGTGCCACTGCCGAGTGTGGATGCGGAGCGGACTGCCGCACTGTTGGCGCGGTGCCCGGTGGCGGCGGAGACCCCATTGGTTGCGTCGCCTGCCTTGGCGGAAGCCACAGGTGTGGCGGAAGTCTGGGTCAAGGACGAACGCGGGCGTATGGGGCTGGGAAGCTTCAAGGCGCTGGGCGCGGCCTATGTGATTGCGCGGGATGCGGAGGCGGGTGTCGCCAAGGGACGGACCTATGTAACCGCAAGCGCGGGCAACCACGGTCTGTCGGTTGCGGCCGGGGCGCAGGCGTTCGGGGCGAATGCGGTCGTCTTTCTGGCCGAGACGGTGCCAGAAGCGTTTGCCGAGCGGTTGCGGGCATATGGGGCCGAGGTACGTCGCCACGGGGCCATCTACGAGGACGCGATGGCCGGTGCGGCGGAATGCGCCGAGACCGAGGGCTGGGCGCTTTTGTCGGACAGTTCCTGGCCGGGCTATTTCGAGCGCCCGCATGTGTTGATGGAGGGATATCTCGCGCTGATGCAGGAGGCCGTGGCACAGATGGCGCAAGCGCCGACGCATATCTTTCTGCAAGCGGGTGTCGGTGGCCTGGCGGCGGCGTGCGCAGCCTATGCGCGGCAGGCATGGGGAGATGTCCCGCGCATCGTCGTAGTGGAGCCAGAGGTGGCGCCGGCGTTGTTTGCATCTGTTGTGGCAGGTGGACCGCAGATCACGAAGGGCCCGAGTTCCGAGATGGGTCGGCTCGATTGCAAGGAACCGTCGCTTATCGCGCTCAAGGGTCTTGCGCGGGATGCCGATGACTATGTGCTCATTTCTGAGGATGAGGCCGCGATGGGTGTTGACGCCTGTTCGGTCGCGGGTTTGCCGACCACAGCCTCTGGCGGCGCCGGGGTGGCGGCTCTGCTGGCCGGGGCGAAGGTACAAGGGGTGCTGGGACTGGATGCATCATCGCGCGTGATGCTAATCCTGAGTGAAGCGGCGTGACGATGCCCGCGCGGGGGTTTCCGGCATCGGAGTTTCAGGCGCGTGTACGGGCCGCGCAAGCGTTGATGGCCGAGGCTGATCTCGCGGCGCTCCTGCTCACGACCGAACCGGAGATCCGATATTACACCGGTTTCCTCACCCGGTTCTGGGAAAGCCCGACGCGCCCTTGGTTTCTGGTATTGCCGTCAAGCGGGGATCCGATTGCGGTGATTCCCTCGATCGGGGCGCATCTGATGGGGCAGAGCTGGGTGCGGGACATCCGGACCTGGGCCGCGCCGGATTACATGGACGACGGGATCGGGCTTTTGGCCGACGCCCTGTGCGAAGTGGTACCGGTCGATGGCCGGATCGGGATCGCTGACCAGATGGAAAGCCATGTACGGATGCCGTTGGCGTCGTTGCGCGCACTCGAACGCGCGGTCACGGACCGTCCCATTGTCGGCGACGCCACCATCACGCGGCGGTTGCGCCTGATCAAATCGGAGGCGGAGATTGCCAAGATCGCCGTAGCTGCGGGCATCGGCGACCGCGCTTTCGACCGGGTGAGCGGCATTGCCAAAGCAGGCGTGCCTCTGTCGCAGGTATTCCGCGATTTCCAGCGGCTCTGCCTCGAAGAAGGTGCGGATTGGGTTCCCTACCTCGCGGGCGCGGCAGAGCACGGGGGCTATGCGGATGTGATCTCTCCCGCGTCGGACGCGCCGCTGGTCGCCGGTGATATGCTGATGCTCGACACTGGATTGGTCTGGGACGGGTATTTCTGCGATTTCGACCGGAACTACAGCGTTGGAAGGCCAAGTGCAGCGGTCGCGGACGGACACGCGCGCCTTGTTGACGCGACGCAGGCCGCGTTCGAGATTGCTCGTCCTGGCAAGACCATAGCAGACCTTTTTCACGTGATGAATGACGTCGTGAACCCTGCTGGCGCAGAGATGGAGGCTGGGCGGTTGGGACACGGTCTTGGGATGCAACTGACCGAATGGCCGTCGATCATCCCGCAAGACCACACGCCATTGCAGGCGGGTATGGTTCTGACACTGGAGCCATCGGTCGCTGTCGGAGAGGGGCGCATCCTTGTGCACGAGGAAAACATCGTCGTGCGTGAGGACGGGGCCGTGTACTTGTCAACACCGCAAACCGCTCAGATACGGGTAATTTGATGGCACTCCCCTATACGCTTGAAACTGACCGGCCCCTGCAGGTGGGCGTCCTTGCCTTGCAGGCGGATGAGAGCCTCGAGCCGGACCTGCGTCGGATGATCCCGGACGATGTCGAATACCTCGTGTCGCGCGTTCCGTCGGATGTGACCGTGTCGCGCGAGACGTTGCGCGCGATGGAGGGGCGGATCACCGGTGCGGCGTCGCTCTTGCCGCGCGGCGCGGAAATCGCGGCGGTGGCATATGGCTGCACATCCGCCTCGGCCGAAATCGGGTCGGAGCGTGTGGGCGCGCTGGTGCAGGCCGGTGTTGCGACGCCATACGTGACCGAACCCCTGTCCGCCGTGATCGCGGCCTGCCGGGCCTTGCAGGTCACGCGGATCGGGGTGATCAGCCCTTACGTGGAAGCGGTGTCGGATCAGCTTAGACACGCGCTTTCAGAAGCCGGTCTGAAGGTCACCGCATTCGCCAGTTTTGAAGAGGCGGAAGAAGCGCGCGTCGTCCGCATCGCCCCCGCGTCTCTTGAGGCGGCGGCTGTGGAGATGGGACGGTCAGAGACCTGCGACGCGGTGTTCCTGTCCTGTACCAACCTCAGAACTCTTGATGTCATCGAAGTGGTGGAAGAACGGATCGGCAAGCCCGTCCTCTCGAGCAATCAGGCCCTGATCTGGCATCTCGCCCAGCTGGCCGGTTTCGCCGACCGCGTGCGCGGAGTTGGGCGAGTCTTTGCGACGACGCTGGCTCGTTAGCCTTCGCTTTCTACGCGAGATTTACTGGCAACCGCCGGCAGCCCATTGTCTGAGATTGCGTTTCAGAATGCCGTCAAACGGATGAGCTTTCTCAAGTGACCTCTGTCCACTGAGATTCAGGTAGACGTTGGATTGCTCGCATAGACGTTCTCGATTCCATTCATGGCAATTCGAGCAGGTTTGTTCTTTCCAAAATTCTTCGGGAAGATCGGGGATCGGCGGAAACTGCGGTGACAAGTTCGTCAGCTCGGACAGTAAAATACCGTCAATGATGCTTCCCGGAGCGACCAGAGGCGTGTCGAATGTCACAACGCTCGGCTCGGCAGTGGAGCGTTCGCTCAGGGCCGCCACGGTCTCTGTTTCCGGCTCGGGTTCGGTCACACCTTCGCCAACAGGATCGGTGCTGGTCTGGCTACGCAGGGCGGCGATTTCCTGATTTGCGAATTCAACGAAAGCACTATTCGGGAACGTTGCAACGAATTCCTCGTAGCCTGCAAGTGTTGGGTTTTCCTGCAGGGCTTCGAACATCTTTTGCTCATCGTCGGGGGGTGCGGCCGCAACTGATTGCTGCGGTTCGCCGCCTTCCTCGAGTTCTTCCGCAATCGCCCTCGCCAGTAAATCACGCGCCTGATCGGCGTATTTGCTGTCAGGATACCCACGCAGGAAGAGCATAATCTGTACCGGGTCTGCGGTCGCTTGAACCGACTCCCAGAGTTGCCGGGCCGCTAGGTCTTCGGATGTCTCGACAGGCGCATCCACAAACTTGAAATTGCTTGTAAGTGAGGACGTGTCCCACGGTGTCTGTTGGCCTGCGGTCTTTTCTAGCACCGCTACACGGACCTGTTTGAACATCTGTTCGGCCGGTACGCCGGGCTTAACGATTTCCTGTGCCAATGCAGTCGTGAAGGGGCTGTTTTCGCCGAGTCCATCAAGCGCGACACCGCCGGGCGCAGTTGCATAGGACAGGAACGTCCCAGTTGGCGCTTTCATCTCGGCGAGGCCCGGTGCGTCGAAATCGGCCATGTCGGCAAATGGATTGTTGCGGCAAGCGTCGAGAATCACGAAATTCGTTCGGTTGCGGGCAGAAGCCATTTGGCGCAGAACGGCTTGCGCTTCCACGCCTTGTAGGTCGAGGTCAGCCGCGTCTTCCAATGCGACATCGACAGGAAGCAAGTAGTTGTTGCCAAAGCTCTGAACGCCGTGACCGGCGTAATAGAACAGCCCCGTCGTGTCCTCACCGCCGCTGCGAAGATCGCGCCCGAACTGGGCAAGGGCGCGGATCATCTCAATCTGAGATGCGTCGATCAGAAGCGTGACATCGAACCCAACGGTTTCAAGCGTCTCGGCCATCAGTTGAGCATCACGGGTCGGGTTATCCAACGATGAGACGGAGCTGTAACTGGAGTTTCCAACTATCAACGCGATGCGCTCTTCCGCGGATCCGACGGACGCGGAGCACATTAATGAGAATAAGACCGCAATGGTTACTGAAACCGCACGCCTCGCGATCCCGTAGCTAACCTTAGTCAAACCGCTTCTCCCATGGCAAATCCGAGTGTTTTCAGAGACTTGTATAACTATGTATTTCAAAATCATCTTTTTATCGCTCGTCCTATGCAAGCATGCAAGTTTTCTGTTAAACTCTCAACCAGAAGACTAACATTATCAGCTTGTACCTTTCGGTGCGCATATTGTCAGCGAGGTGATTATGAAATCCGCAGCTTTTCGTGTCCTGTGTGTCTTTGCGTTTTTGCTGGCCCTGCCTCTCGGTATGGCTTCCGCACAAAGCGCAGACCCGTTCGAGTATGGCTGGAATTTGGATGGTGACGCGTCCGAATTGAGGTTTTTGTCAGTCAAAAAATCAAAGATTGCCGAGACGAGTTCGTTTGCGACGTTGTCAGGCCTGATCACCGAGAATGGGCAGGCACAGGTGCGCGTGCTCTTGGATTCGGTCGATACGAAGGTGGACCTGCGCAATGTGCGCATGCGTTTCCTGTTCTTCGAAACCTTCAAGTTTCCCGAAGCAATCATCACGGCGGAACTCAATCCCGAACTTTTGACCGATCTACACATGACACGGCGCAAAGAGATCGAATTGCCGTATTCCTTCACGTTGCGCGGCGTGACGCTGGACCGGACGACCGACGTGGCTGTGACGCTGATCGACAACGATCGCGTGGTTGTATCCTCGATCACGCCAATTGCGTTCACCCTAGAGGAACTGGACCTCGAAGAAGGTCGTATGAAGCTACAGGAAGCGGCGAACGTAGACATCACGCCGGTTGGTGTGGTGAGCTTCAATTTTGTTTTCAACCGCGCGCAGCCAGGGACGCCGCCGGACATTCCGGAAGCCGTTTTGACCCCGGCGGCAGTTGCGCTGGAGACGAAGGGCGATATGTCCGAAGAAGCCTGCCGCGGTCGGTTTGAGATCTTGTCGAAAACCGGCAACATTTTCTTTGCCTCGGGCAGTACGCGGCTCGATGACAAGAGCATACCGCTTTTGGAGAACCTTTACGACATCGTGAACCGTTGCCCCGGCTTCCGATTGGAGATTGCGGGCCATACGGACTCGATCGGAAGCGACCAGCAAAACCAAGTGATCAGCGAACGCCGGGCGGCGTCAGTGCGGACTTGGCTGCTTGACAAGGGCATTCCGAGTGATCGCATGGCGGCGGTTGGTTATGGCGAAGCTCGGCCCATCGTGAGCAACGACACGCCGCAGAACCGCGCACGAAATCGCCGAATCGAATTCACTGTTCTGAATTGATCGTTCTGTTCACAAATTGATAGGGCATCCGCTTCGGCGGGTGCCCTTGGTATTTGTTAAGCTGCATTTCGGCTGAGACACCCGTCGTAACGTCCGACATTTGAAGCAATGCAGCGGTCGGAAGGGTAGAATGTGGGGCGAAGCTGAAGCTTGGTAAGTTTTATTGAACGTCTGCTACCTTCAAACAAACGGCAGAAAACCGGTGATCAGTGATGGCTCTTCCCATTCCCCCCTTTGAAGATTCCTGCCTTTGCGGTTCCATTCAAGTTCGCGTTAAGTCGCCACCGCTTTTGACCTTGGCGCGCCGACTACAACCACAACCGCCCACATTCGAGCCTCGGCGGGCTCATCCCGTGCGAGTATCACCAACGGTCAAGAGAGAACCAAACCCTGAACGGAGCCAAGTAATAAACGTGGACTCTCAGGGGAGCAGGTCACCTGCATCAGCCGTCGAACGTATTGTCCAGAACGCCTATGACCTGCATCAGGAACTCTCCGGTATTTGAGCTGAGCGCCGCCGTATGGAAATCGTCGATGCGGGCGACGGCTGTGTTGATGCTGCTCTGAGAGCCGTCGAACAGGGACATGGCCTCGACCGCGTTGTCGACGTCAGACATACCTCGGTGAACGGCAAAATACGCGCCTATGTCGGTCTTGCTCTCAAGGTAAGCGCGGTCAGCGAGTTGCTGGTCGACGAAGTCCTGACCTTCTTCTGGTTTCAGTGCGGACTTGGCGCCCTGCAAGACGCTTAGGATAAAGCCATCCCGCGTGACGCTACCGGTGTTGAGCGCGTTCACCCAGAAATCGAGGCCACTTGCGTCGGGAGTGCGACCCAGCACGTTATTGTAGACGGATGTTGCAAAGTCGAGGCTGCTGGTGCCGTCTGGGTACGCAGCCTGGGTTTCGGGTTGGCCCACGAAGAGTGTTGCCATTTCGGCCAGCGTGGTTCCGTTGGCAAAGGCCGTACCCCAGAAATTGAGGCCGACCGCATCGGGGGCGCGGTTGAAATAGGCGATATAAAGCTCGATGAAGCTCTCGAAATCAGGAGCGGACAGCCCGGTCGGTCCACCGAAAATCTGCAAGTTGAACGGCCCGCCATCGTTGAAGTTGGTATCGAAGCTGAGAAATTCGATGTCTATCAAGGTGTCGAGGCCATTCTCGCCTCCACGACGGTCCTGGACGGTGGTCGAATTCGCACTCAGGGTCAGCGTATACGACGATTGAGCGCCGCTAAACGTTGCGGTGTCCGTTCCGTTGCCTCCGTTGATCTGGTCATTACCTGCACCACCGGAAAGAACGTCGTTGCCGGACTCTCCTATCAAGGTGTCATTGCCGCCGAGGCCAACGAGACTGTCGTTGTCGCCGCCGCCGTGGATGAATTCGGCATTATTGCCGCCTCGGACATAGTCGTCATCCGCGCCCACAAAGATGCGATCGGTTTCGGGGCCGCCTCCATTCGGATTAAAACGGGCAACCGTGTCGGGCAGCGTATCGACAACCACTATATTCGGGCCGTCGATCGGGTAGTTTGGCCATCCCGAAATGATATCAGCCACGTCGACAGGTTTTTGCGTGTAGTCGATGGCTAAGAGAAGCGTCCCGGATTGTGAGAAGACTTCCATAGAGTCGACGGTCCCGACAATACCGTTAACATTGGTCGGATTGGTCTTTTCGAACGCGCCTTTGATTTCGACCACGAGGTTGTCGCCGGTGACACCTTCAATGAAGAGGGCAGACGTACCGCTTATCCGGATAAGTTCTGAGTTGTCGCCATTGAGCGCATAGCTTCCGGGGGATTCCGACAGAGTGTTCGGACGAGCGTAGATGAAAACGGCCCCGGTCGGAAATTCGTCCGGATCAGGAAGATCGGTTGCGAGGCGGAAGGAGCGGGCGCTTGCCGCGTCAACCACCGCAGCGTCGGTCGAGGCGCTTTGCGAATTTTGGGTGACACGCAGTTGCGATCCGAAGAATAGGCTGTACGGATCGGCGGCTCCGTAACTGACCGTATAGCCGAGATCCTGCATGGCGCCGATGGTCAGCTCGCTGAGCGGATTATCCGTCACACCGGGGGGGCGCGGATCAGAATTGATGCCGCGAAACTCAATCCGTGGTGTCATCAGTTCGGCGTTGAAGATGGACTCGCGCCAGTATTCTCCTGCAAGTGCGCCGTCGGCTCCATCTTCAAGAAGGTCCGCGCCATCGAGGTCGTCGTTGAGATCGTCCAACTCGCGCAGCGTGTTTGACCCAACGTAGGTCAAGATGCCATCGATATCGCGGACAAGGCCGAATTCTTCCCAAAGAGAACCGAATCCGAGCGCGCGCCCAATGGTGTTCGCGGCAAGATCTTCGAGATTGCGGATCACTCGGTCGGCTTCGTCTGAATTCACGACAATCCGCGAAAACGTTGGCAATGATGCTCCTTCGTTGGACAGAGGGGAGCGTTGGTCAAGTATGCTTGAGATGGCGATGATGGTTTGTTCAACGCCCGCAAATTCGAGATCGATATCATCGACCGTTATTTCGATCAGGATGTCATCGACAAAGCCAAACCCTTCGACCGATGCGAATGGCAAGTCGGCGGTGATGACTTCTTCCCACCTATCGGCGGCTGCCTCGAACGCAGAGAGATACTGGTTTGGTCCTTCGTAGTTGAGCGTGATGTCGAAATTGTCGTCATCTACAACGCCGCCACGGTCGGACAGGATCAACCTGTACTGGCCGGTGTTTTCAAGAAATCCTCCTGCCGACAGGTAATATGTCCCGCTTTGTTCGGTCGAAAACAGAATTGCACTGCTTTGACCGTCACCACCGTCGTCATTTTCTGTGTTTGGAATGAGGACCCCGTTGCTGTCGTAGACACCGTTAAACAAAGGATCCGAGAGGGCGTTACCATCTCCGATTGGCACAAGCTCTATTTCATAGAGACGACCTGCGGAAAGAGAGGCTTCGAACCAGTCCGCGTCTTCGGGGAAATCGATGCGACCGGTCGCATTGCCATTCACAGAGATAGCGCCGTTCGTGGTGGGATCCGCTGCGAAGTCATCAAGTAGGCCAAGATCATCAACAGTGACCGTGTAGGTCCCGATCCCGTCGTCGAAACTACCTACTTCGACAATGTAAGTCCCGGACTGCGGTGGGGTGAAGTTGGAAAGGCTGTCGCGTCCAATACCGCCGTCATCGTCAAAGGTTTGCGAGAAGGGGACGATCCCGCCCTGATTGAAAACGCCTAGAATGATCGGGTCAGCCAGTGTGCCGCCGTTCGAGTCCTGACCGAGCAAATTGATCTGATAAGTCGTGTCCGCATCGAGGTTCAGAAGAAAGCCGTCAATGTCGTCCGGTGCTTCAATGATGCCGGTTGCGGAGCCGCCGGTAGCGACTGATCCGAACCCGGCAGCAACTCCGGGGAGATAGTCGTCAAGGAAGCGCACGAGATCCACTGACAGTGAATAATCGCCCACGCCAAGGTCGCGAGCGCTGGCTACTTCGATTTGATAGACGCCATCCGTTGGAACAAGCAGGCCATCCACGAGCGCATTGAAACCGACGCCCCCGTCATTGTTTGTTGTCCCGGCCAGAAGTGCGCCGTTGCTGTTGAAAACGCCAGTGATCTGAGGATTGGCAAGCGACCCGGCGCTGGTCGGCGCGCCTTCGAGCGAGATGTCGTATTCGATCCCTGCCTGGAGGAAGACTTCAAACCGGTCGCGGTCACCATCACGTTCAATGATGCCGGCGACGGGCACATCGACCAAAGCGCTACCGAAATCACTGGCAAAAACGCCGGGCAGGTAATCGTCCGCAGAGCCCAGATTGTCGATCGACAGCTCATACCCGCCGCGTCCGATGCTTGTATGGCTCCCGACCTCGATCTCGTAAGTTCCAGTAACATCCACGACTAGGTCAACCGCGGCGTCGAGACCGATACCGCTGTCGTTGTCAGCCGAATTTGGAATCAACACGTTCAGGCTGTCGAAAACGCCGAAAATTTCGGGATCTGCCAGCGTCCCGCTAGGCGTTGTCGCAGAGGCGAGATTGATCTCGTAGAGTTGCCCGGCTTCCAACAACACTTGGAAGCGATCACGGTCATCTGCCCGTTCGACACTGCCAATCTCGGTGCTGTCGACGGCTATGGACCCGAGCGCGAGCGCGGTGTCTCCGGGCAGGTAGTCGTCGCGCAGAGCACCGAAATTGATGGTCTGCTCGCCAATGGTTTGCGCTCCGCGCGCATCTTCAACGATGAATCGCAGCGTAACGGTGTCGCCGGGATTTCCGAACGCGTCGGTGATCCTCAGATCGCCGTTCGCCAGAACCTCACCTTCGATATGGTCACCGGAAAAAAGGAACGGAACGGCATCGAAGAATTCACCACTGCCGTCGGTGAATGTATCCAGTAGATTGGTAACGATCTCCGGACCTTCGAAAGTGTAATCATCTATGTCCAGAGGATTGCCTTCTGGTGCGGAGTTGATCGTGACGTCAAGGCTGAAATCGACGATTTCCTGTTGAATTTCGCCGAATACTATTCCGCCCAGAAGGTTTTGAATGTTTTGACCATTGGTGATGAATGGTGGCACGATCCAATCGATCGTTCCGTCGACCTCAACCAGAACAGTTTCGTCGTTCTCCACCAGATCGTCGTTGAGCGCTCGGAAAATGAGTGACTGTGGGCTTCCTACGCTGTAGTCCACCAGGAAATCGTCGCCCTGCGTAGCGTTTCCTGTTGTGATTGTGATATTGATGTTTCGTGCGGCGATCCGTTCGTCCACGGAAAGCAACTGCGGCACGACAAGAGCGATGGACGGCGGAATTGGCAGACTGACGGCCAGTTCCAGTTCGTCGCCTTCGTTCACGCTAGCGTTGAATATACCGGGCGAAACGACCGGCGGTGGCGTCGTGCCGAAATCGAAAAATTGCAGTTCGTAGGTGCCGAGGTTTGAGCTTCCCGACGGAGCAGGAGCAGCGGCAGCTGCGAAGTAATGGAGCCCGGTATAAGTGGGAGTGAAGTCGACCTGACTGTTGGGGTTCTGCGCGTTCGCGTCGTCGTTGTCGAAGCCGATTAGTTGGCCGACACCATCGTAGACGCCAGAAAAGAATGGGTCGGACAGGGTCCCGTCGCCGGTGAAGCTCCCACGCAATTGAATTTGGTAATTGTGACCTTCGACCAATTCCACCGCGAACCAGTCAACATCGCCGGATTCCTCGATTTCGCCCAGGGTAGGAACGGAAACCGCGGTGGTTCCTGTCGTAAAGATCGAGTCATCAAAATCGTCTGGCATGGTGGGTCCAGTCTATTGCCTTCGCCCACGGGTGCGGCCTGAGCACGAACGGGGCCGTCAAAAAATAAGCCTCAAGACTGTAGCTGCTTTGCTCTGAACTTGTTTTTGATCGAATTACCCGAGACCGGTCTTTGATGGAAATCTTTGCGATTTTTCGAGGCAGCCACACTCGGCTCAATGAGAAGCGGAAACGGTAAACGAGTCAAGCGGATGGTTGTCCTTTTGAAGTTTTCCGGACGTCCCAACCCGAACATGGAAACGCAAAGAAGTGAGTGAATTTTTGCGAGGGTCCGCTACAGTCGGTCCGTGTATTGGACATTTGTGGACGCGATTTCTGTCATGACCCAGCTCGTTCGTCGCCTCTTTCTCCCAGTTCTGGTGCTTCTATCGCAGGCCAGTCTGGTCTGGGCCAGCCCGGACCGTGTCGCGCTTGTCGTTGGTATGGCGGAGTATCGGACGATCACGCCACTGGAAAATACGCGCAACGATGCGGAAGACCTGGCCGAGGTGCTGACCGAGATCGGATTTGACGTGACGCTTGGTATCGACCTGACCGAGGCGGAACTGCGCAACACGATGAATGACTTTGCCTTTCGGTCTGAAACTGCCGACCTTGCACTGATCTATTTCGCCGGGCATGGGATCGAGGTTCAGGGCGAAAATTTCCTGATCCCAATTGATGCCACGCCGCTTACAAACCTTGATGTGCAGCGACAGTCGGTGTCACTCAAGGAGATGTTGGACGTTGTCGAAAAAGCGCGTGTAATGCGGATCGTCATCCTAGACAGCTGCCGCGATAATCCACTGGGCGGGAGCATCGATACAGATGCAGTTGCAACGGCGGTTGCACAAGCGACTGAACAAGCGACGCGCGGGGCCGGTGGATTGGCACCGGCCAATCCGGATCGTGGCACTCTGGTGGCTTTTGCCGCCAAAGATGGGCAGGTTGCGCTTGATGGGACGCAAGGCAACAGCCCCTATGCGCGCGCTCTGATGGAAAAGATGGCGAAGCCCGGGTTAGAGATAAGCCTGATGTTCCGTCAGGTGCGCGACGCTGTGTTGGCCGAAACGCAGAACCTTCAGGAGCCATACACCTATGGGTCGTTGACGGGGACTCCGTTCTATCTGTCTGGCGGGCCGGAAAGTGACGTCGAAGTGGCGGCTGCCGAACCGGCGAAAAGCTGGTCCAAGTTACGCCCAGATCAGGAATCCCAACTCCTTGCTTTGGCAGACCTTGGCGATACGCGGTCGATGCTGGGACTTGCCTACATTCGGCTCAACCCGGAGGACCCTCGTTTTGATCCGGCCCAGGCCGTAGACTTCCTTGAACGAGCGGTGGCGAAAGGTTCGCCTGAGGCGCAAATGGAGTTGGCGAAACTGTATGAGCAGGGAATTGGAGTTGGTGTCGATCACTCGCGGGCGTTGGAACTTTATCAGGCCTCGGCCGATCAGGGATTCGCCGATGCGATTAATGATCTGGGCTTCCTGCACTACAATGGCGGTTTGGGTTTACGACCCAATCCGGGGAAAGCTCTTGAACTGTTCGCCAAAGCTGCGGACTTGCGTCATCCTGAAGCGCAATTCAATTACGCAGCATTGATTGATGATGGCCTCATCCCGGGTAAAGGGCCTAGCGAGTCTGCCAAATACCTCTATCAAGCGCTGCGCAGCGGTAGCACCGATGTGCTTAACCTGCTTTTGGAACGGCCGACCATGTTTACGGAGGAGACGCGACGCGAGTTGCAGGTACAATTGCAGGCGTTCAACTTCTACGAAGGCACGATCGACGGTGACATCGGTCCTGGCACAAAAAGAGGCATTCGCGCGGCTTACGGTTTGGATTGAATTTGTTCAACTTGAACGCAATAGAACCTTGTTCGATCCGACCGCAGCGGCGATGCGTTGGTAATGGATTGCGCGGGTAGCGTCGGACCTGGCAGAGCGGAGCAGCACGGTTTCCGCTTCCTCTAGAATATTGCTGGCCTGACGATTGAGTTGCACAGCTCGGTCGGCGCGAACGGCTGCGATAGGCGGCGTCTGCACGGATTGTCCTGACGGTGCTCTGAGCCGCGCGCGCAGGGCCGGTTTCTGGCGATCACGATTGGAACGAACGAGGGTATCCAATTCGCGCGCGGCGTTCAGGATCGTCTCGCGCGCTACGGCATAGTCGCCGTTCGCGGGAATGTCGTCTGCCAGTTCTCGATAGGTGGTGGCGATACAGGCGAGGCGATATTCGTCGCCCATGAATTCGCAGATTTGCTGGATGCGTTCGAGTTGCGTGACAATCTGCGCAGTCTGCCCGTCGGACACAGGGACATCCGGACCCGCAGGCGGCGTGCGTCGATTGCTTCCGCCATCATCCGTCCCTCCGCCGCCGCCGATTTCGTCGCCGCCGACTTGGGCCAATTGTGGACCCAGCAACTCGATCCGAGACGTATCGACAAAGCTTCGTCCCACCTGTGCTGAATCGGGTGCTCTGGCCAGCATGGGTGTAGCCAGAAGACCAAGGGCAAGTGGTGTAGCCAATCCAACTGCGAAATGTTTCTTTGAGATCATGGTGCAAACTTTCTGTTGCGGTCGGTAGGCATCAAGCACGTACTTCGGGGCTTAGGCTGCGAATTTTTGCGGCATTTTCGCTTTACTCTACGTCAGAATGCTATGGCGCGTCCTTGTGCAACGCAAGCTCGGTGTCAGCGAGGCCCCGAAGCTTGAGTGTCAATTCGCCGAGGTGGAAACAAAGAAATACACCCATTCGCCTTTGAAGTCAGGATGCCGATCCCGCAGTGTGGTGACGCGGTCACGCAACCAGGCAAGGTATTGATCCGCTGGCTCGATTAGGGGGCGAACACCGTCATGAAGCGGAACGGAGGTTGCGAAGGCGACAGCGATCTCCTGTCCGAATGGCGGACCGATGCGGATGTGCAGACCCGGCTCGCCGGGTAATAGCTTGTTTTCCGAGCCAATCCGAATTGAGGTTTTTGCCGCAGTCACTTCCAAAGGAACGAATTCATTGGGCGCAAGGTGCAGGACATTGCCACCGGCGTCGAAGAAATCGACATAGATGAAGGCGTCATAGTCGGCACCCTGCAGGTCGAGAACAAGTGCTTGGCCTTCGACGTAGTTGAACTCTCGCGCGTGCAAGTCCGGTCCTACGAGCAAAGGGTTGGTGATCTGATCAGTCGATTGTGCCAAACCGACCCGATCAATGCCAGTCAGCGCGTTGCATTGTGGGCTGGGGAGGATGCGCAGACTTTCCCGCACTGGGATATCTGCCCCCATTTTGGACTGCATTGCGGTGACCACGGACTGGCGCAGCGCGGGCTCGGGGACGTGGCCTCCCACAATCAAAGTGTTTGCATCGGGGTCGAAGCGAACCTGGAGCCGGGAACAGGGTATGTCCGCCAGCGCATTGGCTATCCCATCGCGCACATCGGTCGTTTGTGCGCCAAGGCTGTCAGGTGCCATGAAACTCTGAAACGCGGTCAGGGAGACGGGATCTATGGGTCCGTCACCTGGTGCATCGAATGCTAAAGCGGCACGCGCGCTGACACTTGTTGGCTCCACGGGAACCGCTGCGAGAATTGGTTTCTGTTGAGGGGGTGCGAGTTGGACGAGGGGCCTAGAGGGCATGACACCTTGAGATGACGGACGCATCACCGCGATCTGTGCCCCCATGACCGGAGCTGTGGTGGCTACACTCACCATCGGTTCTTGGATGGCGGATGTGGCTGTTCTCGCCGATAGAGCTTCAGCGGTTTTGGGAACTATCGACTGTGGCGTGATTGCGTCTGTTGGCAACGAACCGGTCTCAGTCGAGGTGATGGGTGCATCAACTATACTCGCTGGTTCTGCATGTGCGATATCTTGGAGCGCGTCGGTCGTCGATGTCAGCAATGTCACTGACGTGGCCTCATCCCGTAAAGCTGAAAGAGCTTCCACCGTCGGCGCGATCGATGGTGCAGACGTGGTCGCGACCGCCGCCTGACCTAAGCGGGTTCCATCAACGTCATTGGCAGCGAGCGTGTCGGCGTCTGGGGTGGCTGCCTCGGCTTCAGACCGTTTCACCGGGTAGGCGGCGAGGTGAAGCTCTGTTTCCGGCGGAGTTTGGACGGCCATTTCACCCGGTTGTACAGCCCAAAGAAGAGCCGCAGCGGCTCCTGTGTGCGCCAAAACGGACGATCCCAGACTGAATGACCATATGACAGATGACTTCGTCATGGTTGTGCGGCTTCTGGCGTGACGACAAGAACCACTTCATATCCGCCAAGCGCTTCGATCTTGCTGACGAGTGGAAGCACATTCCGCAACTCCGCTTTTCTGTGAGCGTTGATGCGGACGAGAGGTGTATTTGCTTTTGTGCTCCTGTCGGACAGGGCCTCGGCAAGACGATCTGGCTCTATCAATTCACCGTCCAGCGCGAGGATGCCGCCAGCCGAGACCGAAAGTGTGACCCCTCCCGCTGGCATGTCCGCACCGGTAAGTGCAGTTGGCGGTGTTACTTCGAAGGGTGCCGTCGCGTCCATGCGCCCGATCAGCATGAAAAAGACCAATAGAAAGAAAACAACGTCAATAAGTGAGATGATGGTCTCAGGCGGTTGTTTTGCTGGCGGACGTGTAAGCCTCACGGCGACGCTTCCAAGCGGACAACGCTTACGTTTGTCGCCCCTGCGCGTGATGCGGCATCCATGAGCGTCACCAGAGCCTGCATGTCAGCGGCACCGGACGGTAAGATGAGGATGCGTGCGTCCGGTCTTTGCTGAACCAATGCTGCAAACGCTTCGTCGGTCAGTGTTTGCCCGCGAAACGTAGCCGTCCCGTCGGCGGCGAGACGGATCAAAACGGCCCCGCTTGAAGCGCTGCTGGAATCGGTTGAAGGACTCTGTGCTGCCTCGGATCGGTTCGCTGCGGGGATCATGTCAAGGTTCAGGTACGTGGACGTCACCATGAAAAAGACGAGCAGGATTAGCATGACGTCGATCATCGGAACCAAAGAGATCGCCGCTTTCGGCGGCGTAGGGCGTTTCAGCGTGAGCGTTGCAGAGGCGGGCAGCATTGTGGTCACGGCTTTGGCGCGTCGGCAGCCAGCATGAGTTGTGCTACTGCGCCTTCGATAAGCTGTGCCGCGCGCTCGGCCCGAGATGACAGGAGCGATGCGCCTACCGCGGCCGGGATAGCGACGAGCAGGCCCGCTGCTGTTGTGAGCAATGCTTGCCAGATACCGCCGGCGAGCACCGACGCGTTCGCCGCGCCTTGCGCTAGTTCAAGTTCCTGGAAGGACTGGATCATACCAAGCACCGTGCCAAGAAGCCCCAAGAGCGGAGAGATCATCGCAATCAATTCGAGCAACCGAAGATGCCGCGTCATTGCATTGAACTCTTCGTTTCCCCGGCGTGTCAGTTCCGTCATCAACGCAGCGCCCGAACGGCCTTTTTCCAATGAAGTAATGGCGAATGCCAAAACGCGATCCGCTGGGGCACGGCCTTGTTCCGCAGAAGATTGCGCAGAAATAGTGTCGCCGTCTTCGTATTTGGCGATAAGGTCTTGCCGTCGGATTTCTCCAGATGTCACCGACCACAGTTGGAGCGTTTTCATAACGATCAAGGTCAGCGAGACCAAAGACAAAACCAGAAGCACTGCAATAATCGGCCCGCCGGTCCCGAGTGTTGAGAGGGACCCAAACACGACTATTTCACCAAAGCGGCATTTGTTTTGCTTTGCAGGTCAAGGAAGGCGAAGCAATCCGTCTCCTCTTCGTTTTGCGGCCGGCAGGACGCCATGTCGTGCAGAACGATCTCGGAAATGTCGGTGCATGCGATCTCGGGAATGGCAAAAAGCTTGAGAGTGGTTCGCGCGATTGGCAACGGGGCCGCATCGACGGACAGGAGGCGGTCAATAACCCCGGATCGATCTAAAATTGCAAGGCTCATCTCAAAGCCTTCAAAGCTTTTGCCTGTCTGGTTTCGGAAGAGAAAATATGCCTGACATCCGCCGTCCTCAGCCGTTTCAAACTTGTTCAATTCAACGCTCAGAAGTGCATCTTGTGCCGTTGCGGACTGGGCTGAAACCGCCAGAGCAGCAACCAACAGCCAAACTGACACATCCTTCATAAGAGCCTCCCAAAATTTAATTCACCCATCTAAGAATATGAATTTATTCAATAATAACGGGTTTTTCGGCGCAGACACGTCCAGTATCGGATTGCTCTGGCGCATCCCTTGCCTAAGGAAACGCGAAGTAAGCAAACGGGTCAAGTGACAAGGGAAAGGGGTCTATTCAAAATTGCTGCCGAGGCGCGGTTTGTTTTGTGCGGTCAAGTGTGGGAACGTTGCTGGACGAGTTTCTTTGCGGAGCAAGTGGATGATGCTGCAAACGGCCGACACGCCAGAAGCGATCTACGCACAAGTTGAAGCCTTTCGATCAAAGGTTGCAGACCAGGTTGGCGTTATCGTTGAAGAACTGTGCAGGAATTATCGTCGCAACGGCGATCGTATCGCCTCGGCGTGCTTGAAAATCGATCAAGCCATTCGTGATTACCATGCTTTCTTGCCGCGTATCGATGCTGTCCGGGCTCGAGCAGAGCAAGAAGCAACGGACCACAGTGAATTCATTGAACTGCGCCGTCTTTGGGGGCCAACAACCGCGAATGCCAGTTTATTCAGGATAGAGCTGAACCGGTGGCATGAAATGCGCGTTCTGGTCGACAGGCAGCGTAAGCCCAAGCGAAGACGGCTTTACGTTCCGACAGCGAAAGTGCCGGAAATCACGATGTCTCAGATGCTTGCAGGAGATGACGTATTTCATGCCATCCATGCAGTACTGAACCCCGCTGACCAAAGTGCGTCTGCCGAGGACTACGGGTGTTTCCCTGACATCGGGCTTTCGAACAGTGATTTCCACGCACATCTTCATGCCGCGTACCGTGTCCTTCTCGCACGACCCGAGAAAAAGGACTGGCGATTTCTTGATGTGGGGTGCGGAGCGGGACTTAAAGTGATCTCAGCGAAGCGTTATTTTGATGAGGTTTTCGGATTTGACTACGATCCGGCTTATGTAGACTTCGGCAAGTCTTTGGCGACGCGCGGAGGTTTGGATCCCGCCCGCATTTTTCAACAAAATGCCCTAAGCTATGACGACTACGGCGAGTTCGACGTCATTTATTTCTATCGGCCCATGCGGGATGAGGATTTGTTGATGGAGATGGAAAAGTTGATTGTCGAGACAGCGCACCCTGGAACGCTGCTCATCGCGCCTTATCGTGCATTCACCCATCGGTACGAAGATCTTGGCTGTGGACACATAGAGGGCGATCTGTACCTTGCACAAGCTAGCGCAGAGGACGCCCAAAAAGCGCGTCGCGCGGCAGAGCGGATGGGCCCGTTCATTGCAAAACGCGACGAGTCGTTGCTCAGAACGGTGTGGTCACCGATCTTGGACCAATCACGAGCGAATGGATACGATTTACCGACCCGCTACGCGAAACCGCGGTACTGACATTTGGTCTTTTGTGCCGCTCAGATGGCGGGTCTAGAGCCCACGACTGACAATCTTCAGTTGAGCCGAACTCGAAAATATAGTTCGTTTCAAATTCTTCGCTAGATTTTTGACAGAGGTTTGATAGCATTCCGCCACGTTAGCTATTTTGTTTGTACTTTTTTTCTCAAGACCTGAAGGCTGCCACATTGTCTGACTTGTTTATTGCCCATGGAGATGACGCTCCAAGTGGGGAAAACCTTGAGTACGATCCCGACTTCACGGCGATGGAGTTGGCTGCCCAGCCAGAGGAAGAGCGCCAGGCTGGAGATGAGATTGTCGAAGGCAAAGACCCGGATTTCAAAGACCTCGCAGCCAAGGCACGTGCCATCCTTGAGCGGTGTCACGATATCCGAGCGGCGGTATATCTCGCGAATGCGGAGCTGCGACTGACCGGATTATCCGGTTTCGCTGAGATGACGCGTTACATCCGCTTTTGCCTCGAAGAGCACTGGGACACCTGCCATCCCCAGCTGGATGCTGACGATGACGATGACCCCACCATGCGGATCAACGCCGTCACAAACCTGTCAGATCGCAGCACGATCTTGAGAGGTTTGCGCGTGGAAGCGCCGTTGACCGACAGCCGGGCATTTGGGCAGGTCACGCTGCGTGACATTGAGGTGTCCAAGGGAGAGACACCTCCGCGTGAGGACGAAACACCGATGCCGGCTTCGGATCTGAACGGCGCGTTTCTGGATACGAATGATGAAAAGCTGAACGAGTTTCTTACGAGCGCGCAGGCCGCTTTGGAGAATGTTAACGCAGTCGACGCTGTTTTCCTCGAGAAGACTCCCGGGTTTGGACCGTCGCTGGAACCGCTCCAGAAAATGTTGGCGCAAGTCATCTCGGTCTTGTCGGAAGCTGTTGGCGAAGATGAGCCGGAAGCTACAGGACAATCCTCGAACGCGGGCCCAACAGTGTCAGCTTCGATCGAAGGCGGTAGCGGCACACCGGGACAAATCGCGTCTCAGGCGGATGTGGCAGCCACGCTGGATCGGATCATTGCTTATTATGCCAAGCACGAACCCTCGAGCCCAATTCCGATCCTGCTTCAGCGTGCGCGCCGACTGATTGGAGCGGATTTCCTAACTATTATCAATGATTTGGCGCCACTTGGTGTTGAGAACGTCAATTTGGTTGGCGGGATCTCGGAAGAGGAGTCCTACTAGCAAGTGCCGTCAAGTTGAGGCGGCGAAACTCAAGTCCAAAACCACAAAAAGCCGATGGAATAGGGAGAAAAGATGTCTAGTTCACAAAAATTTATCGCAAGAAATCGGGCTCCGAGAGTGCAGATCGAGTATGATGTGGAGCTCTACGGATCGGAAAAGAAAGTTCAACTTCCATTCGTAATGGGCGTTATGTCTGATCTGGCTGGCAAATCGGAAGTCGAACAGCCGGGCGTCGCCGATCGCAAGTTTCTTGAGATCGACGTTGATAACTTCGACGATCGCATGAAGTCCATGAAGCCACGTGTCGCGTTTTCGGTGCCGAATACGCTGACCGGCGAAGGTAATCTGTCGGTCGATGTCTCGTTTGAAAGTATGGACGACTTCTCTCCTGGCAGGATTGCCGAAAAAGTCGAGCCGTTGAAAAAGCTACTCGATGCGCGCAACGAACTATCGAATTTGGCTACGTACATGGACGGCAAACCTGGTGCCGAGGAACTGATCTCGAAGGCCATGAACGATCCGGCCTTGCTGAAGTCACTTGCTGCGCAGGCGGCCCCGTCTGACGACGAGTCAACCAAGGAAGAGGGATAAGCGATGGCCGAACAAGCAACAGAAGCGCAGGTGGCAGAAGGTACAGCCGAAGCCACGGAGTCTGATTTCGCGGCGCTGCTTGAAAAGGAGTTCAAGCCAAAAACCGATACTGCCAAATCAGCCGTCGAGTCTGCTGTCACCACTTTGGCCCAGCAGGCTTTGGAAAACGCGTCGCTTATCTCGGAAGATGTGTTGCTGTCTCTGGAAGCGATGGTCGCAGAGATCGACAGGAAACTTTCCGAACAGATCAACCTGATCATCCACCACGAAGAATATCAGCAACTCGAAAGTGCTTGGCGCGGTCTCCATTTCCTGGTGAACAACACCGAAACGGATGAGATGCTCAAGATCCGGGTGATGAACATCTCAAAGAAGGACCTGCACAAAACCTTGCGCAAGTTCAAAGGCACAGCCTGGGATCAATCACCGATCTTCAAAAAACTGTATGGCGAGGAGTACGACCAGATCGGCGGAGAACCATATGGCTGTCTCGTCGGCGACTATTATTTCGATCATACGCCACCGGATGTTGAATTGCTGGGCGAGATGTCAAAGATCGCCGCGGCCGCGCACGCGCCCTTTCTGGCAGCAGCAGCACCGTCATTGATGCAGTTTGAAAGCTGGTCTGAGTTGTCGAATCCGCGCGATCTGACGAAGATCTTCCAGACGCCCGAATACGCGGGATGGCGCAGTCTTCGGGATAGCGAGGACAGCAAATACCTTGGCCTCGCGATGCCGAAATTCCTCAGCCGTCAGCCCTATGGTGCCAAGTCGAACCCGGTCGAGGAATTCGCCTTCGAAGAAGACACCGGAAACGGCGACTCCTCCAGATTTGCCTGGACGAATGCTGCATATGGCATGGCGATGAACATCAATCGCTCGTTCAAGGAGTATGGCTGGTGCAGCCGAATTCGTGGCGTTGAGTCTGGTGGAACAATCGAAGGTCTGCCGACGCACACATTCCCGACGGATGATGGCGGTGTCGATATGAAGTGCCCGACCGAAGTCACCATTGGCGACCGCCGGGAAGCGGAGTTGGCGAAGGCCGGTCTTATGCCGCTTTTGCATCGAAAGAATACCGACAACGCGTCGTTCATTGGAGCGCAGTCTTTGCACAAGCCGGCTGTCTACGAAGACCCGGATGCAACAGCGAACGCCAATCTGGCAGCACGTTTGCCATATCTCTTCGCGACATGCCGTTTTGCGCATTACCTGAAGTGCATGGTTCGGGATAAAGTCGGTTCGTTCAAAGAGCGCGAGGATATGGAGCGCTGGCTGAATGAATGGATCATGCAATACGTCGATGGCAGTCCCGACCGGTCCACGGAGCGGACGAAAGCCGAAAAACCTCTTGCTGCAGCCGAAGTCGTTGTCGAGGCTGACGAGGAGAACCCCGGTTACTACCGTTCGCAATTCTTCTTGCGACCTCATTACCAGTTGGAAGGTTTGTCGGTGTCGTTGCGGCTGGTTTCGAAGCTGCCTTCCGAAAAGCAATAATGATAGGCCCAAGGCGCATGGTGCGCCTTGGGCAATCATTTCAACAGAGCGGTGGGTGCCGCATTTGAAGAAAGGAAGATCATCATGGCCGTTGATATGTTTATTAAGATCGGACCGCTTGACGGGGAGTCCAAGGACCACAAAAAGAAGGGCGAGATCGACGTTCTGGCGTGGTCGTGGGGTTGCAGCAACTCCGGCACATGGCACCACGGTGGCGGCGGCGGCGCTGGTAAAGCGAACTACCAAGACCTTTCGATCACCACATATATCGAAAATTCTACCTCAGCCCTTCTTCAAGCATGCGGGACCGGAGAGCATTTTGATGATGCGACGTTGACGGTTCGAAAGGCTGGCAAGAAGCCGCTTGAATATCTCGTCATCAAAATGAAGAAGATTTTGGTCACGTCAGTGTCTTTCGGTGGGTCCGGCGGCGAAGAACGACTGACGCAAAACGTCACTTTGAACTTCGCCGAAATCGAATGGACCTACAAAGAACAAAAAGACGACGGTTCCGGCGGTCCTGACAAGAAGTTCGCCTTCGACATCGAAGCAAACGAAGACAAAAGCTAAGTCCCGTCCGCTCGCGGCGCGCGTAACCATTCTGGAGACTGCCAGTGATGAATACTGCTCAGGACTTACTCAAGGCCGGAGACCTGCAAGGGGCACTGGCCAGTCTTCAGGATGCCGTGCGTGCAAAGCCGGAAGACGCGAAATTGCGCGTCTTCCTCTTTCAGTTGCTTTGCGTGATGGGCGATTGGAACCGCGCGGTGGCTCAGCTCAAGCTTTGCGCGCAGCTTGATGCGGCGGCGCTTCCAATGGCGCAGACGTATCGAGAAGCCATCATATGCGAGGTCTTTCGTGAGAAGGTCTTTTCGGGTGAAAAAGATGCGTTGATCTTCGGGCAACCACAGGATTGGGTGGCACTGTTGGCGCAATCTGTAAAAGCTTTGGCGCGGGGTCACGCTGACCAAGCGGCACAGCTCAGGGAAGAGGCGTTCGAAAAAGCGCCAACGACCAGCGGAGCGCTTGATGAAATCGATTTCGAATGGATTGCCGACGCCGATATGCGATTGGGTCCTGTGCTCGAAATCATTATCAATGGCAAGTACTTCTGGATGCCATTCAACGTTCTGGCCAGTTTGCGATTGGACCCACCGGTCGATTTGCGTGATGCGGTTTGGACCGCAGCGAACCTGACGCTTCACAATGGTGGCGAACTTGTCGGGCTAATTCCCACACGTTATGCCGGGACCACTGACCGTGGAGACGATGCGATGAAGCTGTCTCGTGCCACGCATTGGGAAGACCTTGGCGGCGGAACTTTTGGCGGCGTAGGGCAACGGCTTTTTGCGACGGACCAGTCCGAAGTTGCGATTATGGATGCGCGTAATTTCCAGTTCGCTCCGAATTTGACCCAAGGTGCGGATGATGGCTGACCGCACGCTCACAGAGCGCCTTCAGCCGTCAATCATCGATAGGCTGACTGACCACGAGCCTTCGAAGAAAAGTGAAACGCAGGCGGAACGGATGATCGATATCCGAAGGCTTCGCGAAATCATTCAACGGGATCTGTCTTGGCTCTTAAACACGGGAAATCTTGATAGCGAAATCGACAGCGAAGAATATCCGCACGTCATGACTTCCGTGTTGAATTACGGTGTTCCTGACCCCACGGGTGATTTCGCAAACGTCGAACGCGCGACGGCGGTACGTGACGCGATCCAAAAAGCCATTGAGTTATTCGAACCGCGGATCATTGATGGCACCCTGAAGGTCATAACACGCACAGACGATGCCAAACGAGAGGCAATCGTCGAGTTCGACATTCTTGCCGACATGTGGGCCGAGCCGTTGCCCACAGAGCTTTATCTGCGCAGCCAGTTTGATGTGACAACCGGCCAGATAAGTCTCGAGCGCGGGAGCTGACGAAAATGGATACGCGACTTCTTCGTCACTATGAAACCGAGCTCGCGTTCCTGCGCGAGATGGGCGCCGAGTTCGCGAAGTCGTACCCAAAGATCGCGTCGAGGTTGGGGATGGACGGTCTTGAGGTCCTCGATCCTTATGTTGAGCGGCTGATCGAAGGGACGGCGTTTCTCACAGCACGTGTCCAGCTCGAATTGGAGATGCAGTATCCTGCATTTACCAACCATTTGCTTGATGTCGTCTTTCCGCATTTTGTCGCGCCGACACCGTCGATGATGATCGCCGAGTTTGCTCCCGATCTCGAAGATGCGGACCTGGCATCCGGTTATACCTTGCCCAGACACACGGTTCTGCGATCGAAAATCGTGTCTGGCGCTCAGAAAGCCTGCCAGTTCAGGACCGCGCACGATCTTGAGCTCTGGCCTCTCACGGTTGCAGAGACGGAGTACATAGATGGTCGCGGTGCCTTGGTTGCCGCAGGGGTCGCAAAGGATCCTAAAGCTCGCGCCGCGATACGCATCCGGCTCAAGAGGCATGCGAAGCTTCCTATTTCCGAATTGCCGTTAGACCGGCTGACGTTCTTCCTCGGGGGGCAACCCAACACGTCCTGGACGCTGCTTGAGATGCTCTGCGCGCATCCTTCGATGGTGATCGCGCGGTCCACGGATCGACGCGACGACTGGGTGGCGCCTCTTGACGCGCGGTTGCGATCGCGGGGTCTCGACCGGGACGAAGCGTTACTCCCGACGCCGCGTCCGTCTTTTGACGGGTACCGCCTTTTGCAAGAATACTTCGCGATGCCGGAGCGAAACCTCTTCGTCGAGGTGGCCGGTCTAAAATCGGTCTTGCCGGACGCGAAGAACGATGACGTCGATCTTTACATTCTGCTGCGTGAAAACAAGCCGGAGATCGCACCCAATATCACGCTGGAGGCATTCAAGTTGAATTGCGTACCAGCGATCAATCTCTTTCCGAAACGCTGTGATCGCGTGCCAGTCAGCCCGAGTGTAACCGAATATCATCTGGTTCCGGATCGGACGGCCCCAAAGGACTTTGAGGTATTCTCGATCAAGAAAGTTATGGGTGTCAGCAAGGACGGGAAGGCGGATATCCCGCTTTCGGCCTTCTACTCATCAGATGAGCTGACTGCCGCAGGCGGAGGCGGGTCTGCATATTATACGCATCAGCGGCATCTTCGACAGCGCACCGAGAGCGAAGCACTGCAAGGTATGCGCACGAACTACCTAGGATCCGAAAGCTTTCTGTCGGTCGTCGATGCGCAGCAAGCGCCTTTTGCAGAAAGGTTAAGCCAGCTTTCTGTCGAAGCCATGGTCACCAATCGCGACTTGCCAATGTTGTTGCCGAACGGTGTCGCGGATGTTTTTCATTTGCCTGACGGTGGACCAGTCGCAAGCATCCGAACGCCGGTAGGCCCAACCAAGCCGCGTGCGTGTCTTGCACAGGGCGATGCAGCGTGGAGAGCGGTCAGTCACCTCAGCCTGAATTACCTATCCATCGCCGATGACTCGGGTGCCGAAGGCGGTGGTGCGGCGGCATTGCGTGAAATCGTGGGTCTATATTCCCCGATCGGCGACCGCGCGTTGCAACAACAGCTGGAGGGTATCACCTCGGTTACAACCCGTCCGATTGTGCGCCGCATGCATGACGGTGTTTTGTCCACTGCGGTCCGCGGCCAACAGATCACATTGGAATTTGACGAGGCTTTGTTCGAAGGCAGTTCGGTCTTTGCACTGGCTTTGGTTCTGGAGCGATTTTTCAAGAAGTACGCAACAATAAACAGTTTCACGGAAACAGTATTGAGAACACAACAACGGGGAGAGATTACGCGATGGGCACCCAAAATGGGGATGAACCGCGTGATCTGACCCACCTGGAGCGTCTGATCCGCGAAGCCGAATCCTACCACA
Source organism: Marivita hallyeonensis (assembly GCF_900129875.1). Classification (GTDB taxonomy): domain Bacteria; phylum Pseudomonadota; class Alphaproteobacteria; order Rhodobacterales; family Rhodobacteraceae; genus Marivita; species Marivita hallyeonensis. The sequence goes on from NZ_FQXC01000001.1 coordinate 1,067,768, forward strand.
TTTTCTTTGCGTTGCGCGTACTTGAGGCGCAGCTTCCCGACTGTCCAAAATTCGGCGAAGCACGGCGGCCTCGGCAGGATAAGGTTAGGTTCGGACAGGAACCAACACTTGGATTTCCGCCGTCAACGATTGCCGCGTACGTGCCGAAGAAGGCGGATGTGCCTCCTAAACTGGTAAACTATTTCTTTGGATTGTTCGGGTCCAACGGCCCACTACCTTTGCATCTGACCGAATATGCGCGGTCGCGGAAGTTCAACTACAGTGACCCGACATTCACGGCTTTTGCGGATATGCTGATGCATCGGCCAATGACGCTCATGTATCGTGCTTGGGTTCGTGGACAACCGACGGCGGCATTTGACCGAGGCGACAATAGTGAAACGGAAAACAAAATTGCGGCATTGAGCGGCTTTCTTGGCAATCATCTGCGCAGTCGGGACGAAATGCCCGATCTCGCCAAGCGACATTTCGCGGGCATGCTTTCCGCAGCCCCAAAAAACGCAGAAAGCCTCGTCGCAATCCTTAATGGCTTCTTCGGCGCAAAGGTCGAACTAGAGGAATTCATCGGGGATTGGTTGTACCTGGAACCCGATGACAGATGGATGCTTGGGTCCGGGGGAGGACTAGGAAGTACTACGTGCATCGGCGAACGGGTGTGGTCGAATGCAGCGAAGTTCCGGCTAAGAATTGGGCCATTGTCGCTTGAAGACTATAAACGATTTCTGCCGGGCACTCCGGCGTTGCGGCGCTTGCGCGCGATCGTCCGCAATTTCATCGGCGACCAGTTTGAGTGGGATCTCAACCTTGTGATCAAGGGGGATGAAGTCCCGCAGGCGAAGTTGGGGGCCTCTACACAACTCGGCCTGACAAGCTGGATCGGTTCGGACGCCCATCCGCCAGAAGTTAATGATCTGTATCTGAGTCCGATGAGCCAAAAGGCGTCGGGCGAAGCGCTGGCAGCTTAGAAGAAATCAATTGTCGCGTAGACGCGAAGGAGACCGATATGAGCGAGATTAGCCGAGTGGCCCTGTTTGGGAAGTTGAACAAGGTTGGGTATCAGGCCATTGAGAGCGCCACGGTCTTTTGCAAGATGCGAGGGAACCCGTATGTCGAGGTGATCCACTGGCTGGCACAGTTGGTTCAACTGGATAACTCCGACATTCAAAAGATCATTCAGCACTACGATATCGACCCGGCAAAGCTGTCTGCGGACATGACGCGCGCGTTGGACGCGCTGCCGCGCGGCGCGAGTTCGATCTCGGATCTCAGTTCGCATTTGCAGGACGCGATGGAGCGCGCATGGGTGTACGGGTCTCTGCTTTACAACTCCAACCAGGTGCGGACGGGGCATCTCATTCTCGGGATGCTCAAAACGCCCGAGTTGCGATCAATCCTTTTTAACATCTCGCGGGAGTTCTCGAAGGTTGGCGCGGACGATCTGTCTGACAATTTCGATGCGGTCACGGATGGCTCGGTTGAAGATCGGCTCAGCCCGCAGGATGGGTCGAACACGGGCGGGGGAGCAGTGCCTGGTGAAGCATCCGGCGCTATGGCACCGGGTGCGATGGGAAAGGAAGAAGCCCTCCGGCAGTTTTGCACCGATTTGACCGAGCAGGCCCGCAACGGTGAGATTGACCCAATCGTCGGTCGCGATGAAGAGATCCGTCAGATCGTTGATGTGCTGATGCGGCGGAGACAGAATAATCCGATCCTTACGGGTGAGGCCGGTGTCGGTAAGACTGCTGTCGTTGAGGGTTTTGCCCTACGCATCGCGCGAGGTGACGTACCGCCTGCGCTGCGCGAGGCGCGCCTCTTGGTGCTGGATGTCGGACTGCTTCAGGCCGGCGCGTCAATGAAAGGAGAGTTTGAGAACCGTCTGAGACAAGTGATCGACGAAGTGCAAGCCTCGACGGTGCCAATCATCATGTTCGTGGATGAGACGCATACGCTGGTCGGCGCAGGCGGCGCAGCGGGCACCGGGGATGCGGCGAACCTGCTCAAACCCGCCCTCGCGCGTGGCACTTTACGGACCATTGGTGCGACGACGTGGGCGGAGTATAAAAAGCACATCGAAAAAGACCCTGCTTTGACAAGGCGTTTTCAGGTGGTGCAGGTGGATGAGCCGGACATCCCGAAAGCGGTGATGATGATGCGCGGCATCGCTACCATGCTTGAAAGGCACCACAAAGTTCAGGTTCTGGATGAAGGTATTGAAGCTGCGGTTTCTCTCTCTGCGCGATACATTCCGGCGCGGCAATTGCCGGACAAATCTGTCAGCGTCTTGGACACAGCCTGCGCGCGTGTTGCGGTCAGCCAGCATGCGGTTCCCGCCGAAGTGGATGACAGCCGGAAACGGATCGATGCGTTGACGACCGAGTTGGAGATCATCGAACGCGACGAGACCGCAGGTATGAATGTTGGCCAGCGTCGCGATACCATTTCGGCGCTGAAGGAAGAGGAAGAAACCCGATTGGCCGAACTCGATGCGCGGTGGGAGGCGGAAAAAGCGGTTGTCGCTGATATTCTCGATTTACGTGCCAAGCTGCGCGAAGGCGGTGCCCCTGTAGATGCGCCCGAAGCCGCCGGCGAAGAGGCGGCGGAAGCCAGCCCAATGACCGCCGAAGAACGGGCGGAACTACTGCAGCAGTTAAAGTCGAAGAACGCCGAACTCGTCGAACTGCAGGGGGAAAATCCTTTGATTCTGCCAATTGTTGACGCGCAGGCCGTCGCTAGTGTTGTTGGTGACTGGACGGGCATCCCCGTGGGTCGCATGGTCAAGGATGAACTGGCAACGGTTCTGGAACTGAAGGACCACCTCGCAAAGCGTGTGATCGGGCAAGACCACGCAATGGAGATGATTGCAAAGCGCATTCAGACCAGCCGTGCGGAACTTGACAATCCCAACAAACCCATCGGGGTTTTTCTGCTGGCGGGCACCAGCGGCGTTGGCAAGACCGAGACCGCGTTGGCCTTGGCCGAAGTGCTTTACGGTGGTGAACAGAATGTCATTACGATCAATATGTCGGAGTATCAGGAGGCGCACACTGTTAGCAGCCTGAAAGGTGCACCTCCGGGATACGTGGGGTATGGCGAAGGTGGTGTGTTAACCGAAGCAGTGCGGCGCAAACCGTATTCGGTGGTGCTTCTGGATGAAGTCGAAAAAGCCCACCCGGACGTGCATGAACTTTTCTTCCAGGTGTTCGACAAGGGCGTCATGGAAGACGGAGAGGGACGTGTGATCGACTTTAAAAATACCCTCATCCTTCTCACATCGAACGCGGGCTCGGACCTGATCATGGACATGTGCTCGGATCCGGATTTGATGCCCGAACCAGAAGGGATCGCGAAAGCTTTACGCGATCCACTTCTGAAGATTTTCCCGGCGGCGCTTTTGGGCCGGCTTGTAACGATACCCTATTATCCTTTGAGCCCGGATATGATCGGCAAGATCACTCGCCTGCAGCTTGACCGCATTAAGAAGCGTGTCACTGATGCACATGGTGTTCCTTTCGACTACTCGGACGCCGTGGTGGATACAATCGTCTCACGCTGCCAGGAGCTTGAGTCCGGTGGACGCATGATCGACGCGATTGTGACCAATTCCATGTTGCCCGACATCTCGTCCGAATTCCTGCGTCGAATGATGGAAGGGAAGTCGGTTTCGAAGGTCTCGATTGATGCGAAGGACAGTGATTTTGTCTACGAATTCGATTGACGCGGATGTGCGTTTGGCGCGGGCGAGCGCAGATACATGGTTGGTAAGTTAACGATTTCTGGGCTAGGCTGACATTGTGAGGGAAAGGCTTTTGACATGTTGATCGACCTTGATCCAAGCAAGTTTCCATTGCGGTTGGAAGGTGATTGCACTGAAAAGAAACTTCTTCCGATCGTGGCAAGGGTGACTGAGCGGATCAGCACGATCCCGACGATTGAAGTCGATTTCTTTTGTGAAAACGGCAAGCTCGCTCTTGAAGAGATCGTTGGCAAAACGATGCACCTCGTTGCTGAAAGCGATGACAAGTCAAAGAAGCGCTGGTTCCGGGGAACATGTGTATCGGCGGAATTTGTCGAACGATTCACTGTCGGGGGGCACTACAAAGCCGTTGTACGCCCGTGGCTTTGGTTTCTCACCCGGCGTACCGACTTGCGCATTTTCCAAGAGATGAACGTGGTCGACATCATCCAGGCTGTACTTGGAGAACACAATTTTTCGGGCCATCTGAAGCTGAAATTGGGAAAGAGTTACGACAACCGGACTTATTGCGTTCAATACAGAGAAACCGATTTTGATTTCATTAGTCGGCTCATGGAGGAGGAGGGCATTTACTACCACTTCGAACATGATCCGGAAACCGAAGAGATGGTGCTGTCGGATGGACTCCAAGACGCACTCTCTGTGCCTGAACCATCGTCTTTGATGTACAATCCAACGCGCATGCGCTCCACGATTGAGATCACTGACCCGTTGGTCTTCGATTGGATGGGGTCAGAGCAAGTACGCAGCGGGAAGGTTAGCCTGGAAGACTACGATTTTGAAAATTCGACATCTTCCATGAAAGCGTTGAGCACCGTGGCCGCCGGTACGTATTCGAAAGCAGCGGATGTCCGATACGACTACCCTGGACGATATCGGAGTTCTTCATTGGGTGAGCACTATGCAAAAGTCCGCATGGAGGCGGAAGCCATCCAGCATCATATCGTCAATGGCACGTCTGACGCCGTTCATCTTGCGGTTGGTCGAACCTTTTCGGTCACCAAATTGGAGCGTACAAAGGACCCGGCGAATGTTCTTCTAGTCGCTTGCAAGCACGATTTCGTTCAATTGGAAGCCATTGCGGATGGCTATTTCGAGAAAGCGGGCGAAGTGCTTGAAACTGCTGGTATAGGCGACATGCATGAACCGCACAGGGTAAGGTTCGAAGCTGTCGACAAAACCAAACAGTACCGTGCGCCGATTGTGACCTCATGGCCCAATGTCGGCGGGATACATACTGCGGTCGTGACGGGGCCGCCGGGAGAAGAGATTTACACGGACAAGTACGGTCGGATCAAAGTCCAGTTCCATTGGGATCAGGATGGCAACAAGGACGACAATACGACGTGTTGGGTCCGCACGATGATGCCATGGACAGGAAAGAACTGGGGAGCGATTGCCGTTCCGCGAATTGGGCAAGAGGTTGTCATCGACTTTGAAGAGGGCGACCCTGACCGACCTCTTTGCGTCGGCATGCTGTACAATGACCGGACGATGCCGCCGTACAAGCTGCCAGACAACAAGACACAATCGGGTGTGAAAACGAATTCATCGCCCGGAGGCGGTGGCTTCAATGAGCTGATGTTCGAGGACAAGGCGGGTGACGAGTTGGTTCGGTTCCAGTCTGAGAAGAACTACGAGGAAATCGTCAAGAACAACGCAACGGTTGAGATCGGTGTCCAGAAGAAGGATCCCGGTGATCTCACTCTGACGGTGGAAAACGATTACACGAAAACAATCAATTCGGGCGACGAAACAACCATTGTTCAGAGCGGAGATAAGACGGTCGATGTTCAATCTGGCAAGATTGTTATGACAGCTGCACGATCGATCGAGCTGACGGTAGGATCATCAACGATTTTCATGGATCCGTATTCGATCAGCATCACAAGCCCGACGATTACGGTGGAAGGTACCGGCAAGGTGGATGTGACCTCACCGCTCACAACGGTTAACGCGGACGGTCTTCTGACGCTGACCGGTAATCTGGTTGCGATCAATTGAGGGCTGGATGATGACCGCGCGTTTCGCAAACCTGACAAAAGTGCCGAACGAGCCAGCGGCAAAGTTCTTGGCGAAAAGCAACCTGACGCTGGACACGAAGGTAACTGCCCCGACAAGTGCGCCGGTCGACGTTGTATTGAAAGAATTGGCAGAGGCTGAAAAAAGCGACATTGACATGCTGCGCTTGCTTGCCGCGATCCTGCCTGTCCGGGAACGTGTTTGGTGGGCCTGTCTTGCTGCGCGGGATATCATCGGTCCAGGTGTGGAAAGCGAAACTCCGTCTGTCCGAGCTGCCGAGGCATGGGTGTTCCGACCAACTGACGAGAACCGAGAAGCGGCAATTGTCAGTCTTGATCAGGCCACAGTGAAAGACCTCACGCGGCATTGTGCTATGGCGGTGGCCTATTGCGACGACACCCTTGGTCCGGGCGAGATGGCCGAGTTTCCCGCACCGCCCGGCGCCAGCGCCTTGGCGGCGTTCTCTATGAACCTTGAAGCTCTCGTGGCGCATCGCGCGGATTGGGACGGGCATCTTCATATTTTGATCGACCGAGCGCTCGACATCGCGCGGGGCGGTAATGGCAAAGGTGAGAAGGCTTAATTCATGGGCAAGCCACAGGCACGAATGTTCGATTTGCATGGCTGCTTCACGCCAGGACCGCCACCGGCACCGCCGGTCCCGATTCCAGTGCCTACCCCGATCAATCCGCCATGCTGCGCCACGGTGCATGTTGTCAAACAACCCGCAGCGCGGATTTTCGATCTCGCCAATCCGGCCTTTCCCCATCCGATCATTATGGGTTCAAGCACCGTGATGATTGGAAAGTTGCCAGCAGCACGTATCGGTGACCAATGCATCTGTACAGGCGCTATCGTGACGGGTGCGTTCAATGTTTTGGTTGGAGGGTAATCGCAGCGCATGGGCGTGACGCTTAAGTTCCAGTCTTCGGGGATGGTGCCCGGCAATGGCGATCCGGTGCCGATGCGAGGTGGCAGCTTGACCGTGGGCCGCGGGCCCGCGAATGATCTGACGTTGCCGGACCCGGACCGCGTTTTGTCGAAGAACCACTTTGTGATCGAGGATCACAACGGCCGGGTTGTGATCGTGGATTTTTCGACCAACGGGACGTTTTTGAACTATTCGAAAGTACCGCTGGGAAGGACGCCAACGACGTTGAATAACGGCGATGTCTTATCAGTTGGGGCTTATGAGCTGGTTGTCGAAATTGGCGACGATTTGCCGGATCTTGATGATCTTTTGGCTCCCGCGCCTGGTGTGGCTGAACCGACTGCCCCGGCCTCCTCTGATCCATTGGATGTTTTGGATTCTCCCGCCGGCGAAGGTGATTTTCTTGATGACCTGTTGGGGGCTGAGTCCGGCCCGACCGGGCCCAAGCAGTTGGATACCACGGATCCGATTGATGAGCTTCTGCCGCCCTTGGGAGAGCAAGAAGATCCGTTCTTCAAAAAGCCTCAGGATGGGCGCGAGGGCAGCGGGGCGTCCCTGCCGATGCACAATCCGTCTGCGAGCGACAGTTTCTCGGCTTCAGCAAGCCTGATCCCGGACGATTGGGATGATCTTCTTGCACCAGACACGCCGGAGTTGGATGCACTGGAAGACGAGGAAGAACCTTCTTCGCTTAGTGCCAATGTGACGCCAGAGCCTATCAGCTCAGAGCCTGCAGCTGTACCTGACATGCCTTCACCAGCAGAAGAGCAACCTGAGCAAGTTGAGCCTGCGAAGGTGTCGACTGCGATCCCAAGCTCACCTGTCTCAGAAGGGGACCAATCTGCGGCGCGCGCGTTTCTGCAGGCACTCGATGTCGAAGACCTAGAGATCAAGGACGCGGACCTTCAACCGACAATGGAACGGGCCGGTCGCATCCTGCGCAAGATGATTGTGGGCCTGCGCGAAATCCTTATGACGCGGACATCGATCAAATCGGAATTTCGGATCGACCAGACGATGATAAGCGCTGGCGGCAACAATCCTCTGAAGTTTTCGCTAAGTGAAGACCAGGCGGTCGAAGCGCTGATGAAACCGAAGTCGAAGGGTTATCAGGCCCCAGAAACAGCCGCAGCCGAAGCCCTGGACGACATCAAGGCGCATGAGATCGCCATGGTCACGGGCATGGAAGCGGCGATCAAGGGCGTTTTGGCAAAGCTTGATCCCGAGATTCTGGCTGGGCAGATCGAAACGTCTAGCGCCATCGGCAGCATGTTTAAGGGCAAGAAGGCGCGATACTGGGAAGTGTACGAAAAGATGTATGCGCAGATCTCGGACCAGGCAGAAAATGATTTTCATGAACTGTTCAGCCGCGAATTCGCGCGTGCGTACAAGGAACAGCTCGACAAGTTGAAATAGCGCCTTTTGGCGTAACTGAACGGGAGACCGCCCATTGTCGTGGGAGAACAAGGTGCTTTGGACCGAGGGGTTGTTTTTGCAGCCTCACCATTTTCAGCAGGCTGACCGCTATACCGAGTCTTTGGTGGCCGGACTGGCTAGGCGGACAACGCCGTATGCCTGGGGGTTTGATGCGCTTGAGATTGACGAAGAAGCACTGAAAGTTGGCAAGTTTGCAATCAAGTCTTGTGCCGGGCTGACACAGGATGGTGTGACGTTCCGGGTGCCGCAGGCGGAAGACCATCCGCCGTCTCTGGAAGTGCCTGAAAACGTAAAGGACTGCGTTGTCTTGCTGACCGTACCGCAGAGACGCCAAGGGGCGACAGAGGTCGACCTGACAAATGTGGATCACTCGGCGTCCCGTCTCCGTCCCGCGGAGGTCGAAATCACGGACACGATGGGAGCGGACAAGAAGCCAGTGCCGATTGGTGTCGGCAAGTTGCGCCTGCAATTCGCGTTGGAGGTAGACGACCTGGCCGATCTCTTGGCGATCCCCATTGCCAAGATTATCGAGGTTCGGCCGGACAAGGAAATACTCTTGGATCGGGCGTTTATCCCAAGCTGCGTAGACATCCGCGCAGCCCCGGCGTTGGCCGGGTTCGTGAGCGAGTTGGAGGGGCTTTTGTCACATCGCATGCAAGCATTGGCTGGGCGGCTGTCTGAAAGTGGCCCGGCGCGCGGCACGGCGGATATTTCCGACTTTCTGCTGCTGATTGCCGTGAACAAAGCACTTCCGTTGTTCAGGCATTTCGCCAGCATCGAGAACCTGCATCCCGAGCTGGCTTATCGCGCATGTGTCGGTTTGGCTGGAGAGCTGGCGTCATTCATGGCAGACAACAAGGAAGCGCCGCAGTTTCCGCCGTACAAGCATGACAACCTGCCCGCGACTTTCACGCCTGTCATTCGGATCCTGCGCCAATATCTCAGCGCGGTGCTGGAACAGAGCGCCGTCTTGATTGCACTGGAAGAGCGCAAATACGGTATCAGTGTTGGTGTGATTGCGGATCGCAAGCTGCTTTCGACAGCGGGCTTCGTTCTGGCAGTGAAAGCGGATGTGCCTGCCGAGGATGTGCGGCGCCATTTTGCTGGCCAGTCCAAGATCGGGCCTGTGGAAGAAATCCGCCAGTTGGTGAATTCTGCCTTGCCCGGGATCACGTTGCGCCCGCTTCCTGTTGCGCCGCGGCAGGTGCCGTTTCAGGCGGGAACCGTTTATTTTGAGTTGGATGCGGATAGCCCATCCTGGGGAAAAATGACCACTTCGGGCGGGATCGCCGTGCATGTTTCAGGTCAGTATCCCGGGTTGAAGATGGAGCTTTGGGCGATCCGGAATAGCTAAGGGAAATTAGTCGCGATGTCTGACGAAGACCCGTTTGCCGAACCTGACGACACCGACAGGACGGTCATCAAGCCAAACCCCGGAGGGCGGCGCACTGCAAAGCCGCCGGCGCCACCGGCTTTGACACCGCAGCCGCAGCCTCCACAGCCAGAACCGCAAGCAGAGGCTGTGGATGCGTTTGGAATTCCGGCCCTGAGCCCCGATCCGTCAGGCCAGCCCGCCGCGCGTGGCTCGCAGGAACCAGAGACCGAGCTTGTCCTGACAGGAATGAATCGTCTGAACGCCTGCGCCGCGCCATTGTTCTCGCTCATCAGCCGCATTCGCAACAGGGCGCAGCACATGGACGCCGAAAAGCTGAGGCAGTCGGTGGTGTCGGAGGTGCGTGCATTCGAGAACAGGGCGTTGCAGGCTGGCATTCCCGCGCAGACGGTCAAAGCGGCTCGTTATGCGCTGTGCGCAACCTTGGACGATGTGGTTCTAAACACACCGTGGGGAGGACAGTCGAGTTGGGGTTTGCAATCGATGGTCGGCACTTTCCACCGTGAGACGGTGGGCGGGGATCGCTTCTATGACCTTCTTGCGCGGTTGCAGAAAGAACCGGCGAACAACATCGACATGCTCGAGTTCATATACATGTGCCTGTCGCTTGGGTTCGAGGGGCGGCTCCGTGTCGAACAGGGTGGGACGGACAAGCACCTGCGCATTCGACAAGGACTTGCGTCGGTCATCAGAACGCAGCGTGGCGCGGTTGAACGCGACTTGTCTCCGAACTGGAGAGGGGTGGATAAACCGCACAAAGTTTTGTCCGCGTGGAAGCCGGTGTACGCAGCTTTGGGGGTGACCGGCCTGTTGCTCGTCACAGAATTCGGCGGGTTGAGTTACGTCCTTTCGAACCGTACGGAGAACCTTGTGGGTCAATTGTCTGTCGTAGAGGCTGGTCCTGTCGCAGAGTTGCTCCGCCGCGCTCCGCCGCCGCCTCCAGCCCCTCCGCCGCAGGAAAGCAATGTCGAGAAGGTGGTGGCATTTCTTCAGCCAGAGATTGACGAAGGCCTGGTTACCGTCTTTGGCAAGGGGAATGCTTTGATCATCCGCATCGCTGGTTCGGGCATGTTCGGATCGGGCTCGGACGCGTTGGTCGATCGGTTCAGAGTACCCATCTCACGCGTTGCGCAGGCTTTGAACGACGAGCCCGGCAAGATCATCGTGGTGGGGCATTCGGACAACGTACCTATCCGGTCTTCGCGGTTCCCGTCGAACATGTTTCTGTCCCTGGCGCGGGCAAAAACGGTCATGGAATCCATGGCCGGCGCGATTGACGATGACAGCCGCCTGAGCGCTGAAGGCCGTGCTGATGCGGATCCGATTGCGGATAACAGTACGCGTGAGGGGCGGGCAACGAACCGGCGGATTGAAGTGGTTCTGATCCAGGAGCAGGACGCATGAAGGTCTTACGTGTTTTTACATCCATTTATTTCGTTTTGTTCTTTACTGCTATCGCTCTGTCGCTGGCGGCCTGGTATTTTGGCCCTCTGATCGGCACCGGCGATAGTAGACCTCTGGCTTCGACCGCAGTGCGATTGGTGATGGCAGGGCTGATCTTCCTGGTTTTCGGAATGATTGGCCTGACCGTGTTCATGATCCGCGGAAAGCGCGAGGCAGAGTTGACCGAAGAAATCGCTGAAAGCGTCGACACAGGCGATTCCGGCGACGACATGGTTACAGGTGAGATCGCCGAATTGCGGACCAAGTTGAAAACCGCAATGACGGAGCTGCGCAAGTCCAAGAACGGACGCAAGCATCTGAACGAATTGCCGTGGTACATCATGATTGGACCGCCGGGCGCGGGAAAAACGACGGCGATCGTGAACTCCGGGCTGCAGTTTCCGCTTGCAGATGAGATGGGCAAGACTGCGATCGGCGGGGTCGGCGGCACGCGGAATTGCGATTGGTGGTTTACCAACAATGCCGTGTTGATTGATACCGCAGGACGATACACGACACAGGAAAGCGATGCGCAGGTCAACAATGCATCTTGGCTGGGCTTTCTGGGGCTGCTCAAGAAATTCCGCAAGCGGCAGCCAATCAACGGGGCGATTGTGGCGATCAGCCTAAGCGATTTGGCCTTGCAAGACGAAGTGACGCAAAAAGGCCATGCCGCCGCAGTGCGTGCGCGCCTGACCGAGCTTCGCGAAAAGTTAGGTGTGCGGTTTCCGGTTTACGTGCTGTTCACCAAAGCCGATTTGATTGCCGGATTCACGGAGTTTCACGACAACCTTGGCAAAGAAGATCGCGAACAAGTTTGGGGCTTCACGCTGCCGTTGCAGAGTGCCAAAGGCGAAGTTTCTCCTGTCGCCGAGTTTGATGAGGAGTTCGCGCTTCTGCTCGAAAGGCTCAATTCCCAGTCTCTGGAACGGATGCAGAGCGAGACCGATGCACAGCGCCGCACCCTTATCGCAGGGTTCCCGTCGCAGGTGGCGTCGATCAGGCGGGTCGCGAAGGCGTTTTTGACCGAGGTGTTTCAGGAGAACCGGTTTCAGCACCGACAGATGCTACGCGGGGTCTATTTTACCTCGGGCACCCAAGAAGGCACTCCAATCGACCGACTGATGCTAAGTATGGCGCGGACCTTTGGTATCGGCCGTCAAGCGATTGGCAGCGGGCAAGGCTCTGGTCGATCATACTTTCTCACGCGGCTGTTCGAGGGCGTAATTTTCCCCGAAGCAGGCCTGGTCTCAGCTGACGACAAGGTTGAAAAACGCTATCGTCTCACAAAATGGGCTGCGATCATCGCCACTCTGATGGTGGCGACTGGGACGGGTGCGCTGTTGGTGCGGTCCTTCAACGGAAATACTGAGTTGATCGCGCAAGCGAATGCGGCGGTGACGGATTACCGGACGGCGTCTGCGGTCTTGCCAGGGAGCCCTATAGGCGACACCGATTTAGTGCCGGTTGTGGACGCGTTGAATATCTTGCGGGACATGCCCGCGAACCCCACAGTTGCCGATCCTGAGCCCGAAGCGCGGCTCACCTACGGTCTTTATCAAGGTGAGGTCATCGGCACGCAGGCAGCGCAAACCTATCGCCGGGCGCTGAATCAACGTTTACTGCCGCGCCTCCTTTTGCGTCTTGAAGAGCAGATCAGCGCAAACATGAACAACCCCGATCTGCTCTATGAAGCGCTGAAGATTTATCTCATGCTCGGGCTTCAAGGGCCCATGAACCAAGATTTGGTGAAAGAGTGGATGGCGCTCGATTGGTCGCTTGCCTATCCCGGCCCATCGCGGGATCAGTTTCGTGCTGATCTGGAAGGGCATTTGGACGCCATGCTTGATCAGCCAATGCAGGAGATCGCGTTGAACGGTCCACTGGTGGACCAAGTGCAAGGGCTCTTGTCCGAGATGCCTCTGGCGCAACGAGTTTACAACGGGATCATCAACAGCCCTACAGCGGTTGCACTGCCCAAGTGGCGCATCACGGATGTCGGCGGTCCCGCTGTTTCCCGGGTACTGGTGCGGTCGTCGGGTAAGCCGCTAACCGATGGTGTGGATGGCATCTTCACCCACGATGGCTTTAATCAAGTTTTCCTCGGAGAAGCGCTGGGCGTCGCGGTGCGACTTCAACGCGAGAGTTGGGTGCTTGGTCCGCGCGGCGAGGCAGAGCAGTCGGAGCAGGCGCTCGCGGCTCTCAGTCGCGATGTTCTCGATCTCTACTACAACGATTACATCTCGCGTTACGACACGCTTCTTGGTGATATCGACATCATTCCACTTGAATCACTCAGCCACGCCGTTGAGGTGACGAATGTCCTTTCGGGGCCGACGTCCCCAATTGTAAATATCCTCGAGGCGGTTTCCGACGAGACGCGGCTTGCCGAGGAACGCGCTGGCGGCGTGGCCGATAGCCTTGCCGGTGGAGCGGCGACAATTGCGGAAGACGGGGTTGAAAGGAATGCAGGGTTCAGGACGCGAATCCTTCTCGAAGCGCTCGCGCAATCGGCAGCGGTAAGCGGGCAAGAGGCGCCACAGCCGCCAGGGACCTATGTTCAGGACCGGTTTGGCTGGCTGCACCGCTTAACCGAGGCCCCGGAACCGGGCGTACCGTCCCAGCTGGACGAGTTGATCGGGTTGCTGACGCAAGTTTACCAAGAGCTCAACAAGATGAGTTTCTCGGGGTCTTCCGACGGTGGTCAAGGGGGCATGGCGATCCGTCAATTTCAGGAAGCCGCAGCGCGTGCCGAAGGTCCTTTGGAACGTTGGGCGACGCAGATAGGGTCCGGGTCGACAGGGATCACGACAGACAACACGCGTTCCGGGATCAATGCCCGTTGGCAGGCGAGCGTGCTTCCGTTTTGCGAACAAGCCCTGAGCGATCGATACCCGTTCAACCGTCGCGCTCGAGCAGATGTTGCCTTGGCGGACTTCCAGAAACTGTTTGGACCGGCAGGTCTGATCGACAGCTTTGTGAACGAAAACCTGCTGAACTACATTGATACAAGAACAAGACCTTGGTCTTGGAAAACGGTCAACGATGTCGATCTTGGGATCAGCCCTGCAGTCCTTCAACAGCTGCAATACGCGGCAGAAATCCGGGATGCTTTCTTTGCCGGGGCAGCACCGCCAGCCATCCAATTCCAGATGATGCCACAGGCACTGGATCCGAAGGCACAGGCGGTCCTCTTAGAGGTGCATGGCAAACGTGTTCATTTCGCACATCGCGGTGGTGCGCCGACACCCATCTCCCTTGATTGGCCCGGCGGGCTTGGCCTCGCCCGGATCGCATTCGAGCCCGAAGCCAGCAACGTGGAAAGTATTCTCCAGAAGGACGGCCCGTGGGCCTGGTTCAGACTTCTTGACGCCGCCGAGGTACGACGGACCAATGTGTCGGACCGCAAGCGGGTCATCTTCAACGTCGGCGGGCGGATCGCGATCTTTCAATTGCAGTCTGGATCGGTTCTGAACCCTTTTGCGCTACCGGCGCTCTCGAAATTCAACTGCCCCAAGACGTTCTAATGACTGTCGCTGCGGTAGGTGCCTTTGGAAAAATCCCAGCGGCGGGCGATTTCCTCCGTATTAGGGCACCATCCGGCTTTGTGCAGGTCTGGGATGAATGGTTGCAGAAGTGCCTCGTTTCAGGGTCGCACACATTTGGCTCGCATTGGGAGTCGCTTTACATGTCAGTCCCGATCTGGCGTTTCTGCCTTTCCGCCGGCCTCGCTGGGCCTCAGAGGATCATGGGCGTCCTGATGCCGTCGGTGGATCGGGTTGGGCGGCGGTTTCCCCTGACACTCATGGCTGTCTTACCGGAAAACGGATCGGTATTGCTCGACCACTTTTCGCGGGACGACATGTTTGCGGCCATGGAGGATCTCGCACTAGCGACGTTGGAGGATGATGCTTCGCGCGCTATCTTGGAAGACGGACTGTCCGGCCTGAATACCGACGTTTCAGGCTTCGATGCGTCCATTGCCAAGACTGCAAACGCTTTGGTTCTGCGTCATTCGCATGGGTCGAACCTGACGCCGTCAATCTTGGCATCTGACTGCTTGTCGCCGACGTTTCAGGCTCCCAGCATCTGGAGCGCGGTCATGGAAGGCGACGTCCGTCTGATGCTGTGCGACGGTTTACCGGACGGATCGAACATGCAAGGTTTGTTCGATCTGGATGCGGACATTTGGAAGGCAGATCCAGCATGAACGTGGTCCATCGCGTGCGATACAGTGCTCGCAGTCATATCGGTTTGAAGCGCAGTGTAAACGAAGACGCTGTATTGGCATTGCCCGAGCAGAATATCTGGGTGGTTTCGGACGGTATGGGAGGACACGAAGCCGGAGACTATGCCAGTCGTCTGATTACTGACCTCATTGCGACCATTGACCCTGAATTGTCTGCGACCGAGCGGATGCATGCACTGAGGCAGGCCATTCAGCAGGCCCACAAGGTGATCCGTGCGGAGGCAGAGGAACGAGGCGTGGCCGTGATCGGTGCGACCGTAGCGAGCCTGATGCTGTCGAATTCTCATTTTCTAGGTATCTGGGCCGGGGACAGCCGAATTTACCGCGTGCGGCACGGGGCAATTCAGATGCTTACGGCGGATCATTCCGTCGTGGCGGGCCTCGTTGAGTCCGGGCAGATGAGCTGGGACGAGGCGGAGCATCACCCGCATTCCAACGCCATTACCCGCGCCGTTGGCGTGGGCGAAGAGCTTGAGCTGGACAAGGTGCGCGGCGAGGTCGAAGCGGGAGATCGGTTTCTTCTTTGCTCAGACGGGCTGACCAAGTACGCGACTTTTCAGATGCTTGAAGACATTCTGAAGAAAGAACCTTTGGAAACGGTCGTGGATCAGCTGATCCAGATAGCTTTGAACGGTGGTGGTGCGGACAACATCACCGTGGTGGTGGTCGATATCACCTGAGGGGCATCCGCTCAGCGCGCCATGGTTTCGAGAATGCGGCTGTCCAACGAATAGATCCGGGACGCAGCATTGCGGTCCTCCTCAAGAAGCGCTTCCGAGTAGCTGAGCGCAGACTCACTCGTTGGACGCATCTCTGAAAACAAGGGTTCGCTCGAGTGGATTGCGAGGATTTTGGTCTTTCCAAGCGTTGAATCATCGACCCGAAATGCCAACCCGCCATTGGTCTGCGCTTCTGCGATCGAATAGGCGACGCGGACTGATATGGCGCCAGTTTGTCCGTCGCGCAGCGCTTGCACCGAATTGTCTGGACGATTGATGTTGGGCAATAGGTGAAACACATTGCCTGACACATCCAGTACGGAGACCGAAAGGTATCCATCGACCGTATCGCCAGGGATTTCGACATCGATAACTGGGTTTTCGCCGACTACGAATACTCCCGAAGGATTTGGCGCGTTGTCTTGATCCCCTTGGAAAAAGGCAATGTCTATTGCGCTGGACGGTGCCTTGGGCATCACGCTTTCGATCAGGCAAAGCGTTGGATTGAGGATATTGGTGTCGATCCGGACGGGGCGGTCGCCGCTGATCGCGGCCAGCGAGTTACTGAGATTGGCGCGGCTTTCCTCGCTGGACAGAGTGCCTCGCACCTCAATTGTAGCCTCCGGCCCATAGCCAGCTGCAGGTGGATTGGTCAAGAACAGAGGTCCACAATCCGAGAGCGACGCAAGGATGGATTCAAGGCGCTGCGGCGCGAGAATTAGCTCTTCGAGTGTGACGTTCACGTCGCCGTCCAGAACACCAAGCACACCTGCGTCAAAGGCGGCTTGAACAGCGTCGTACAACGGTTTTCGTGTGGTCGTGCCTTCGACTTCCACGCGATTACCGGAGAGCGAGACGCGCCATGCGTCCAATTCATCGACCGTTTCGAGGACAGCTATGACATCGTCCCCCCATGTTTCGCCAATCTCGCCAGCCGCTAGGGTCAGGTCTGAAGTTCCTTCTTGGCGTGTCATGTGCTCGCGCAGCTCGTTTGCCACGGTTTCCGACGGAACGAACCCCACTGCGCGAGGCGTCGCGTCCTTGGGCTTTGCAATCGAAAGGCGATAGGGATCCGCGATAGGCAACTGCGGCTGGGTTGTGAAAACGCCGGACATGAACGCCGCAGCCAATCCTGCAATCACCACCGCGGCGGCGCCAATCGGAACAAGTAGTTTTTGGGTCGACTTCGGCGTTTCCGCTTTGCGTGCGGGTTTTGGTGTCTTGGAGGGCGTGTTTTTCGGATTTGTCTTCTCAGCAGTCGCTGGCGGCGGGGCGATCACTGTGGCTTCGGAGAGTTCGCCGTCACCTCCGTCATCCGGAACAACGCCCCCGAGCGCCGCCAGTACCTCGCTTGCGGACTGAAAGCGTTTGTCCGGGTCTGGGTCGGTCATCTTGTCTAGGAGAGACTTCAACGGCTCTGGCACGCCTTCAGTGTCTAGACGTTCGGCCTTCTTTTGAACAACTTCCATCGGGTTCTTACCGATGTCGGGCGACTGACCCCGGAAATTTGCCAACAAGAGCGCACCGAGCGAGTAGATGTCGGTGCGTTCGTCAGTGTTCCCGGCAAGCTGTTCTGGCGCAGCATAAGCGTATTTGCCTGCAAACTCGTTTCCGACAATTGTTTCGGCACCCGGGTTCGTATCTTTTGCGATGCCAAAATCGATAATGACGGCCTGTGCGGGATCGCCATCGCGCAGGATGATATTGTCGGGGGACAAATCCCGGTGACAAATGTTGTGCGCATGTGCGGCTTGCAACCCTTCGGCCACGCGACGGCAGATCACCAGCAGGTCCTCTGCTGGTATCGGGCCTTCCTTGAGCTTTTTGTCTAGGCCAGGCCCTTCGACGTAGTCGATCAAGAGATAGACATGGCCATCAGGCGTCCGATTGTTGTCAGCATATCGCACCACGGCATCATGGCGGATCTCACGCATAGCCTCTTCGCGGGTCAACAGAAGAAGGTAATCGTCGTTGCTGGAGAATTCTGACTTCAGCACTTTCAGCGCCATCAGACGCCCCGAAATCTCGGAGCGCGCTTTGTACACGTCGGAAGTGCCACCTCGACCGAGGATCGCCTCAATCCGATAGGTGTTGTTCACCAAATCGCCAGGTTGAAACAGGTCGCCTGGGCGGGAGTCAGCCATAATGTCTCCGGTTCAAATCGGTCTTCCGAAGTCATTAACCCAAAGCTTGGAATTCAACCCGACGGTTTTCGTCTCCGCGCGGATCGTCGGCATTGTACGGAACGCCTTCGCCCATACCGATGGCTTCAAGCCGTGTTTCAGCGATGCCACAGTCGTTCACAAGATGGCGTTTGACTTCTTGAGCGCGCAAGAGTGACAGATTCTGATTGTAGGAAGCTGACCCGGAACTGTCTGTGTGGCCGACAATCTGGAATAGTTGCACATCAACAGATTTCATCACCTGGCACAGCGTGGCGAGTTGGGGTTTCTGATCGTCGCGCAGCGTTGCGCTGTCGAAATCGAACTGGATCTTGATGTTAACCTGATCTGCCTTGTCGACCTCGGTGTATTCCTGTTCTGCAACGGCAACTGTGGTTGACGGTGTAGCCTGATCTGTCGCGGTTTCGGCGCCGTCTGCCGGTACAAGGACGAGCCCGCGTGTTTTTTGCTTTTCGAAAGCGCGTGTGATCTCTTCGGCGGTCATCTCTTCCGAGGACTGGGCAGAGACATGCTCCGCCACCGGGAAAGCAAGGGCGACCGCGATTGCGACGCTGGTAATGAATTCATGGCGTGTCATGGCAAATCGTGTCCTATAATGCATTAAATCGGTCTGACAAAAGGTTATCCCACGCGACGCGGACCGACAACTTTTTTCATCGGTTGTCGACGTGTCGCGGAAAAGCCCTTCAGGCTTGGCGCGTCGCGCCAAAGAGGGTTTAATGGCAACGTGACCTGAAGGGACACAGTTTGATTTGAGGTTTTTTTGAATATGCGCGTGCTCCCAGCCGCCATTATCGGTTTGGCAATCATAATCGCGTCAGTGATATGGGTGTTTCTGCCAAGTTTGCTCATCGAAGAGGAGTCCTTTGATGGCCCCGCGATAGACTCCGGCGCCCGTATCGAAATTGAGATGCTCAATCAGCGCGTTGAGGATCTGCAGATCCGAATTGACGAGCTTTCGCAAGAAGTGGCTGAAGTTAAGGCGCGACCAGTGCCTCAAAGCGCTCCCACCTTCAATACCGCACCGCAGGAGCAGGAGCCTTTCCAGCCGAGCGGACCTAACGACATCATTGACGCGTACGCACAGGTCGTTCTGATCGCCAACCGGAAAGAAGTAAACCAAGGGCTTCAAATCGCCGGACCGAGTTACCTCGCCCGAACCTTCGGCCCTCCGCGAGAGCAGCTGTCCGACCGTTGCGAACAGATGACCAACCGAAGATTGGCAGACAAGTTGGTGCTGGAAAAAGTGGGTCCGATCCGTGTGCAAATGTTGCAACCCGCCGTGGACTCGCTGCGTCGCGTCTTTGAGAATATCCGACTAACCGATCCTGACCTGTATGCACGGATCAATACCGCTGGAGCACTGTGTGTCCGCCAGATCCGGGGCACGAGAGGTCGCGCATCGACCCATGCCTTTGGCCTTGCAGTGGACCTTAATATCGACGGAGTGCTCGACACACTTGGCGATGGAAAGACGCAACTTGGATTGACGATCCTCGCGGATTTCTTTCGAAGTGAAGGCTGGGTATGGGGTGCCGCATGGCGTCGCGAGGACAGCATGCATTTCGAAGTAAGCCGTCAGAAGCTTGACGAATGGATCTCAGAAGGGCGGCTTTGAGCGTTCAGGTTGAAGGACCGGACCTGCGGGCAGCTCAAATCCAGGTTTCTTCAGCGCGATGGTGGGACAAAAGCCAGAATTGAGTTGAGCTTGAACGAGCACACCAAGTCGCAGCTTCACTCGCAAATGTTTCGGACACTTCGAACGGGCTGGTTCCTTGCCGTTTCGTGAACGCGACGCCTTTTCTTCGATCTGACGTAAGCTGCAAGTGACTGACAATCGCGTGCCCTCGACGGCGGTTGCGTTCGGGTTAAGTCTCCCGCGGCAGGCATACGGAGTGGGGCTGAATGAGGATCGCGATTATCGGGGCGGGTATGGCGGGATTGTCTTGCGCGCGGGCCTTGGTGGATGTGGGTTTGCATCCCGTTGTGTTCGACAAGGGGCGGGGCATTGGTGGACGCGTTGCCACGCGACGCGGTTCGGATGGGATTCAATTCGACCACGGGGCGCAGTTTGCGACCGCGACAAGCCCGGAGTTCCAGAGCGTGCTCGACAGCGCGAAACGGGCGGGCTGGGCCGACGACTGGGTGTCGGGCGGGCAAGCCTTGGGTGTCGTGGGGGTGCCGGGCATGACAGGGCTGGCGAAGCACCTGGCAGACGGTGTCGAGGTGAAGCAAAGCACTGAAGTGCATGCGATCGAAGCGGAAAGCGGGATGTGGCATCTGAACGGCGACGGACCATTGGGCGCATTCGACCTTGTGGTTTGTACGGCACCGGCGCCGCAGACGGCGGTGGTGTGCGCGAACGTGTTGCCGAACGCGGCTGACCTGGACGCAGTGCGATACGATGCCTGTCTCACGCTGATGGTGGCGCTCGACGCAGGCGTGGACCTGCCGGACACGCAGGTGTCACCGACTGAAGAAATCGCCTGGATCGCAAGAGACAGTTCAAAGCCCGGACGCGGAGACGCCGCGTGTTGGGTGGTGCAGGCCACGCCGGAGTGGAGCGTCCGGCATCTGGAGATGGACAAGCCAGACATATGCGCGCTGCTGCTGGAGCGGTTCCTGTCACATTGCGGTGCCGCGGCAAAGGATGTGCGCCACGCGGCGGCGCATCGTTGGCGGTATGCACAGGTGGCGCAACCACTTGGACGGCCGTTTCTGACCAACCAAGACAACACGCTTTACGCAGGCGGCGACTGGGCGCTTGGGCCAAAGGTCGAACACGCCTGGAAAAGCGGAACCGAAATCGCGCGGGATCTGTTGAGGCAGCATGACCTTATCTGATCCCCGTATCGCCCGACTGATCACGCTTGTGATAGCCGCTTTGCGTCCGCCTGCCGGACGTCGCCGGATTGCGCTCGCTCTATTTATGGGCGTTCTCTGCCATGCCGTTTTCGCGGTCGGTGTTCTGGCCATGATGTGGGCGATGTTTTTCGGCATGAGCGAGAGTTTTGGATCGGTGCCTTGGCCCTGGGCCTTTGTCGCGAACGCGCTCCTCATTCTTCAGTTTCCGCTGGTGCATTCCTTCCTGCTGACCAAGCGGGGGATGGGGCTTTTGGCGCGGATGTTGCCCGGACCGCATGGCGGGACGTTGTCGACCACGACTTATGCGATCATTGCATCGGTGCAGCTGGGCGCGCTGTTTCTGCTTTGGACACCTTCGGGCATCATTTGGTACCGGGCCGAGGGGCTGGCATTCTGGGCCATTTGCGCGGCCTATGCCGCGACTTGGCTGCTCTTGATGAAGGCGAGTTTCGACGCCGGTGCAGAGGTTCAATCGGGCGCGTTGGGCTGGATGTCGCTCTTGGGCAAGATCAAACCAAAATTTCCGGACATGCCGACCCAGGGCCTGTTCCGGATCATCCGCCAACCGATTTACGTGGCGTTTGCACTGACACTCTGGGCGGTGCCGGTCTGGACACCCGATCAACTTGTCCTCGCGCTCAGCTATACGGCCTATTGCTTGTTGGCGCCGAGACTGAAGGAAAAGCGCTTCGAGAAGCGCTATGGGGACGCGTTTGATCGCTATCGCCGCGACGTGCCGTATGTGATGCCGCGGTTGAAGAACGGTGCCGGGAAAAGCGAGGAGGGCCATAATGCCTGACGGACAGCGCAACAACCTTGCGATCTATGACGACGTGGCCGCGCAGTGGTGGTCGGACGACATCCGCTGGGTGCGTACGCTCAAGAACATGGTGCCGGGGCGGCTGAGCTGGTTCAATCGGCACATCGATTGGGCAGGCAAAGAGGTGCTTGATCTGGGATGCGCAGGCGGGTTCATGGCCGAAGCATTGGATGACGAAGGGGCGAATGTGACCGGCATCGACCCCGCCAAGGACGCAATTGAAGCAGCCAAGGCGCACGCTGTGTCCGAGGGGCGGGACATCCGGTATGATGTCGGCGTGGGTGAAGACTTGCCTTATCCGGACGCGTCCTTTGATGCAGTCGTATGCGTTGACGTTCTGGAACACGTCTCGGACCTGCCGCAGGTCATACGCGAAGTGGCGCGGGTGCTGCGCCCTGGCGGGACATTTCTTTTTGACACGATCAACCGCAATGCGATTGCCAAATTCGCAACGATCACCGTGGCCGAAGATGTTCTGAAGCTTCTGCCCAAAGGCACACATGACCCCGACATGTTCGTCAAGCCGACAGAATTGGAAAAGCACTTGAAAGCGGCTGGTTTCGACGTCGGGCCGATGACCGGGCTCGGTCCGCGAGGCATCAATCGAAGGGGTGATTTCGTGTTCGGCCGCGTGCCTGGCACGATGGTCATTTACATGGGAACGGCACAAAAGGCAGCGACGTGACGACATTGGCGCTTTTGACGACGGCACTGCTCTTCGGAGGAATGGTGCTCTATTCCTTTGGTTTCGCGGCGTTTCTGTTCACGGCTCTGCCTGCCGAAACGGCCGGGCCCACCATACGGCGGGCGTTCCCGCATTTTTATCTCTTCGTGATCGCGGGTGCGGCGGTTTCGGCGGTCTTGCTGGCCTTGTCCGATCCGATTGGCGCGCTCATCATGGCCGCCATTGCCGCAACAACCGTGCCGACGCGGCAAAAGCTGATGCCCGCCATCAATGCCGCGACGGATGCTGGTGACAAGAAGCGCTTCGCGCTGTTGCATGGCGTGTCGGTTGTGATCACTTTGATCCATATCGTCGCCGCCGCGTATGTGCTTCACCGCTTTATTGGTTGACTTCCTGCGGCGCGACGCCCATGTGCAGTCTATCGCTGCGCAGCCGCGTGAGCTTGCCGCGCCCGGTTGAGGCGCATCAGCGAAACGATTTCAGTTCCCCATCACGCAGGGTTCCTGACGCACTGCCACCCGATCCGGGATGATCCCGTTCGGTCAAATGGCGCTGCGAGACCCTCGACGGCCGCAGGCTTTGCGGCACTGACAATTCTGCGTGCCGGACGGGTGCGTGGACGAAAAGGATAATTTTGTCTGACTTTGACACACTGGGCCTGAGGCCCGAACTAAACGCCGCGCTGAAAGAGGCCGGCCTGACATCTCCGACCCCGATCCAGTCGCAAGCCATTCCGCTTGCTACCGAGGGGCACGATATTCTGGGGCTGGCACAAACCGGAACCGGAAAAACGCTCGCCTTTGGCTTGCCATTGATCTCTCATCTTCTCGACATGCCCGAGCGACCGGCGGCGAAGACGGCCAAAGCGCTTATCCTTGCACCGACGCGTGAACTGGTAAACCAGATCGCAGAGAACCTTCGAGCGATGACGCAAAAGACCAAGCTGCGCGTGACCGTCGTGGTCGGCGGGCAGTCCATCAATAAACAAATCCACCAGCTTCAGCGCGGAACGGATGTTCTTGTCGCGACGCCTGGGCGCTTGATCGACCTGATGGATCGGCGCGCCGTCGATCTGGGTCAGGTGCGGCATCTGGTGCTCGACGAAGCGGATCAGATGCTCGACATGGGCTTCATTCACGCTTTGCGCCGGATCGCGCCCAAGCTTGGCACGCCCCGCCAGACCATGCTGTTTTCGGCAACGATGCCGAAACAGATGGAGGAGTTGAGCAGAGCCTACCTCACCAACCCGAAAAAAGTGCAGGTTTCACCTCCGGGCAAGGCGGCGGACAAGATCACGCAGTCTGTGCACTTTCTGGGAAACAAGGCGGACAAGCAGGTCAAACTGCGCGAGATCCTGTCCAAGGATATGGATGCGCTCACATTGGTCTTTTCCCGCACGAAACACGGTGCGGAAAAGCTGATGAAGGGGCTTGTCGCCGATGGATTCAACGCCGCGTCGATCCACGGCAACAAGAGCCAGGGTCAGCGCGACCGCGCGATCAAGGCATTCCGGGACGGTACGATCACCGTTCTTGTGGCGACCGATGTTGCCGCGCGAGGTATCGACATTCCCGGCGTGGAATACGTGATCAACTATGATCTGCCCGATGTGCCAGACAACTACGTGCACCGCATCGGACGCACAGCCCGCGCCGGACGTGAGGGGGAGGCGATTGCCTTCTGTACGCCGGACGAGGCAGATCTCTTGCGACAGATCGAAAAGCTCATGAAAATCGCCATCCCGGTGGGCAGTGGCGAACCGCCGACCGATCCAGTCGCCCGAAAACCGCAACCGCGTGGTCGCGGACGTGGGCCCGCGCAGGCGGCGCGACCCGAGGGACAGAAGCCGAAAAGCAAGAGCCGCGGACGCCGCCGGTCCCGGTCGCGACAAGCGGCGTAACCGTTTGAACGAATTGGAAGCGGCCTGTTTAGCGACAGGCCGCTTTTCTTTTTGTAAGAAGAAATATCAGAACCCATAAGAAAATTTGGCTTTTGGTTATCAATGCTGACCGTTACTGTGCGCGTGGGGACTTCCGAGACCAAGCGGTGGGAATGCACGTGGCAGAACACGGGTCAGTCATGAACGTGACGGTGCAACGCGGATCGGCCGATACGCCGACGCGCACCGAGACGTTCGATGTGCCCGCGTATGACAATCAGACAGTGCTCGACGTGGTGTCTTGGATCCAGCAGAACGCGGACCCGACGCTGACCTATCGCTTCGCCTGCCGGGTCGGCATGTGCGGGTCCTGCGCAATGATGGTGAACGGAGTGCCACGCTGGACCTGCCGGACGCATGTCAGCAAGGTTCTTGACGGCAACAAAATCAACATCGCACCGCTGCGCAATCTGCCGGTCATCAAGGACCTTGCCGCGGACATGGACCCATTTTTCGACAAATGGGTGGCTGCCGAGGGGAAGCACCATCCGACACGGACGCGAGAGGAGGAGATCGCGCCCGTGGACCCGCAGGCGGAGGAACGGCAAGCTGCCAGTGCCGGGATCGAGTGCATCAACTGCTCGATCTGCTACTCCGCCTGCGACACTGTTACCGGCAATCCGGACTACCTTGGCCCGGCGGCGCTGCAGCGGGCGTGGACCCTGTACAACGACGCCAAGGATGCGGATCGTGATGCGATTCTGGACGCCGTGTCGGGGAAGGGCGGGTGCCACAACTGCCATTCGATGGGGTCCTGCACGGCCTACTGTCCGAACGAACTCGACCCGCTGTCCGCCATCGCCGGACTGAAGCGCGCCACGACGCGGCGGTTCTTCGGGAGGCGCGGCTGATGCTCGACATGCGGCTTTACATGGCGCAACGGCTGAGTGCCTTGGTCATGGCCCCGTTCGTGATCGTTCATATCGGGGTGATGATCTACGCGATCCAGGGCGGGTTGACGGCGGCGGAAATCCTGGGGCGTACCCAAGGATCACTGTTCTGGTTCCTGTTCTACGGAATTTTCGTTGTCGCCGTCTCGATCCACGCGGCCATTGGGTTGCGAGTAATCCTGTTCGAATGGGCGGGACTGAAGGGCGTAGCGTTGAGCGTAATATCATGGGGGATCGGCCTTGTTCTGTTCGCCATGGGGGCCAACGCGGTCTGGGCGGTGACGGCATGAAAGTCGCGCGCGCGCATCCGCTGTGGCTGGCCTACATCCTGCACCGCGTGTCGGGCATCGCACTGGCACTGTTCCTGCCGCTGCATTTCTGGGTCCTCTCGTTGGCGCTGACCGATGCCGCGCGGCTCGACAGTTTTCTGACGCTGACCGAGATGCCGTTGGTCAAGCTGGCCGAGTTCGGGTTGGTCTTCCTGCTGGCGGTGCATCTTTTCGGGGGGTTGCGGCTTTTAGCGATGGAGTGGCTGCCGTGGACCGCACCGCAAAAGACATGGGCGGCGGCGGCGGTGGCCGGGTCGCTTTTCGTGTCCGGCACGTTCTTTCTACAGGCGATTTGATATGTTCAGCACGTGCGACATCGACCGCCACGATACCGACATCCTGATCCTCGGCACGGGCGGGGCGGGCATGTTCGCCGCTCTGCACGCAATGCAGACCGCGCCCGAAGGCACGAAGGTGACCATCGCGGTCAAGGGCCTGATCGGCAAATGCGGCTGCACGCGCATGGTGCAGGGCGGCTACAATGTGGCTCTGGGCAACGGAGACAGTGTTGAGCGGCATTTCATGGATACGATCGAGGGTGGCAAATGGCTGCCCGATCAGGACATGGCGTGGCGGTTGTGTGAACAGGCGGTGGTGCGCATCCGCGAGTTGGAAAACGAGATCGGCTGTTTCTTCGACCGCAACGCCGACGGGTCTTTGCACCAGAAAGCCTTTGCCGGGCAAACGGCGGACCGTACGGTGCACAAGGGTGACCTGACTGGTATCGAGATCATCAACCGGCTGATGGAGCAGGTGCTCTCGCGCCCGGTCGAAAAGCTGCAGGAACACCGTGCGATTGGGCTGATCCCGACGAAAGACGGCTCGGCGTTGGCCGGTGTGCTCATGATCGACATGCGCACCGGCAAGTTCCGGTTTGTGCGCGCCAAGACAGTGCTGATGGCGACGGGCGGCGGCCCGACGATGTACAAGTACCACACGCCCTCGGGCGACAAGACAATGGATGGGCTGGCGATGGCGCTGCGCGCCGGTCTGCCGCTGCGCGACATGGAGATGGTGCAATTCCATCCGACGGGCCTCTTGGCGGGCGATCACACGCGGATGACCGGAACAGTGCTCGAGGAAGGCCTGCGCGGTGCTGGCGGGCAGTTGGTCAACCACGCGGGCCAGCGGTTCATGTTCGACTACGATGCCAAGGGCGAACGCGCGACGCGCGACGTGGTGAGCCGCGGCATCTATGCCGAGATGCGCAAGAACAACAATCCCGACCAGGAAGGCGTCTTCATCTCGATGGCGCATCTGGGGCCGGAGAACGTCGTGAAGAAATTCAAGGGCATGGTCAAGCGCTGCGCCGATTGCGGGTTCGATCTGGCCGGGGGGCTGGTCGAGGTGGTGCCGACCGCGCATTACTTCATGGGCGGCGTGGTCGTGGACGTGGACACGCGCACGGCGATGGAAGGACTCTATGTCGCCGGTGAGGATGCCGGCGGCGCGCACGGATCGAACCGTCTGGGCGGGAACGGAGTTGCGAACTCAACTGTCTATGGCGGCATCGCGGGGGATGTGATGGGTGCCGATATCCGCGGCATGGGTGCGTTGCGCGATCCGGATGAGACGGTGCTCGAGGCCGAACTGACCCGCGCCTGCCATCCGCTGACACGAGACCCCGCACTGGTCTTGCCTCTGCGCAAGCAGTTGCAGGAGGCGATGTGGGATGATGTCGGCGTGATGCGGACCGAAGCCGGGCTGAACCACGGGCTGAAGCGGATCGCCGAGATCTCGGAGGAACTGATGGAGGTCGGTGTGGCCGCGGACAGTCTTGCCTTTAACTTGACCTGGCACGACTGGCTCAACATGCGCTCGCTTTGCGATATTTCCGAGGTGATCACCAAAGCCGCGCTGGCACGGAATAATTCGCGCGGTGCGCATTACCGCGAGGACTTCCCCGAGCCGGGGGCGATGATCGACAGCTATTTCACTGTCGCACAGCAAAAGGGCGATACGGTCGAAGTGACGCGCGAGGACGTGAAGTTCACCATTGTCAAACCGGGTGAGACGATCCTGCCTGACGGCGAACCAGATACACTGGTGGCGGCGCAATGATCCCGATCGACCTCATCCAGAAAACCGCCGAGACGTTGATGGACAAGGCGGCGATCGAGATCCCGCAGGATTATCTCGACGGACTGCAGCAGGCGGCGAAGACCGAGGACGGCGATCTGTCGAGTTTTGTCCTGAAGGCCATGCTCGACAATTACGAAGCGGCTAAGGAAGACCGACGTGCGATGTGCGGGGACACCGGCGTGCCGCGCTGGTTCATCAAGATGGGCAACGAGGCACGGATAGAAGGCGGGATGGTCGCGCTTGAAACCGCGCTCCGCCGGGCAACGGCGAATGCCACCAACGGCGTGCCGCTGCGACCAAACCGCGTTCATCCGCTCTGGCGCACCGACCACGACAACAACGTGGGCATCAATGCGCCTGAGATCGAGTACGGGTTCGAGCCGGAAGGCGATTGGATCGACCTCATCACCGTACACAAGGGTGGCCTCTTTGGTACGGATTACCGGATGCTCTTTCCGAGCGACGGCATTCAGGGGATCAAGCGGTTCTACCTCGACAGCCTCATGGCGTTTGGCAAGCGTGGCCTCGCCTGTCAGCCGGCGATCATCGGGATCGGCCTTGGCGGGTCGAAGGACACCTGCATGGTGCTGGGCAAACGGGCGGCGGTGCTGCGCACGGTGGGCAGCCGCAATTCGGACCCCCGCATTGCCGAAATGGAGGACGAGTTCAAGGAACTGGGCAACTCCATCGGCATGGGCGCGATGGGCTTTGTCGGCAAGAACATGGTGATCGATTGCAATATCGAGGTGGGCTACTGCCACACCGGCGGGATGCCTATGTCGGTGCACGCCTTTTGCCTGTCCTCTCGCCGCGCGGTGGCGCGTGTCTGGCCGGACGGGCGGGTCGAATACCGGACCGATCCGGACTGGTTCACCGACTACCAGCGCCGCGACACCGTGGAGTGGGAACCGGTGCGCGAGGCGGCGGAATGAGTGGGCAAGGGCTTTTGAAAATCTCGGTTTACGCGATTTCGAAGGCGGTTTTCGGGAGGGATGGCCAATGAAGCCGCGTGAGATCGTCTTGTCGACCACACCCACTTCCGAGGCCATTGCGGAGTTGCGGCTGGGCGATATCGTCTACCTCAACGGTCTGATGTACACGGCGCGTGAGGGCGTCTACATGCGCGCTCTGGAGGAAAAAGCCAATATTCCCATGGAATTGCCGAGCGAAAGCGCGGCCAACTTTCACTGCTCCCCCGCCGCGCGGATCAACCCGGACGGCTCGTTCGAGATGGGCGCTGTGACGGCCACGGCCTCCTTCCGATTTGCCAAATGGCTGCCCGAATGGATGGACAAGACCGGCGCGAAGCTCATCATTGGCAAGGGCGGCATGTCTTCGAAAGACTACAAGTCTTACTTCGTCCCGAACGGCGCAGTCTATTTGTCGACCGTGGGATATGGCACGGGTGCGCTTCTGGGGCGCGGCGTGGAAAATGTGGAGGCCGTGCACTGGAACGAGGAACTCGGTCTTGCACAGGCGATGTGGGTCATCAGATGCAAACGGATGGGACCGTTCATCGTGGCATCAGACCTGGAAGGGAATTGCTTGTTCGAACGGGAAAACGCGAAGATCGCGGAAAACATCGAACGGGTCTACGAAGGCACGAAACCGGCGGTGCTGAAGCGCTATGGCGAAAGCGACGACCGGTCTGACGAAGTGATCGGGTGACCCATGGAAGCGAGTCCGTTCCAACCCGGATACCCGCGACCTGAGACGCGGGATGGCGTCTTCTCGCGCGAGGAAGTCGCGCTGGCGAACCGGAACTCCGGCATTCTCCTCGAAACGCTGTCTCTCGACGTCACACCTGTCGGTCTGCACTACCTGCTCAATCATTTCGACGTACCGCTGATCGACGAGAACGATCATCGCCTCCTTCTGGACGGTGCGTTCGATGCGCCTCTGACCTTGAGCATGCAAGACATCCGCGCGCTGCCGCAGGTCACGGAACGGGTGACACTGGAATGTGCCGGCAACGGGCGCGAAGGGGTCAGCCCGCGCAGCCATTTGATGCCGTGGATGTACGAGGCGGTCGGCACCTCCGAATGGATGGGCACGCCGCTCGCGCCTTTGCTGGAGCGGGCCAGGCCGCGTGAACATGTGCAGGATTTCGTCTTCACCGGGGCTGATTTCGGGTTCGATAAAGGCCATGCGCACAGCTTCGCGCGCAGCTTGACGCCGGATCAGATCGCCGATCTGGAGGTGATGCTGGTCTGGGGAATGAATGGCCAACCGCTTTTGCCTCAACACGGTGCGCCGCTTCGGATCATTGTGCCCGGATGGTACGGGATGGCGAGCGTCAAATGGCTGACGTCGATCACGGCGCTGACCGAACGGTTCGATGGCTACCAGCAAAAGCACGGGTATCACTACCGGCAACGCAGCGATGAAGCGGGGACGCCGATCACACGTATTCTGGTCAAATCGCTCATCAAGCCGCCGGGAGTTCCGGATTGGGTAACGCGCAAGCGGTGGCTTGTGGCCGGACCCGTGACGCTGGAGGGTCGGGCGTGGTCCGGGGGCGGAGTTCCAATCGAGAGCGTGGAGGTCTTTCTTGATGGCGTATGGCAGGAGGCCGACCTGACGCGCCCCAAAAGCCGGTACGCTTGGACGCATTGGCAGGTTGAGTGGGCGGCCACACCGGGAGTTCATCACCTCATCTGCCGTGCCACGGACGCGGAAGGCAACACCCAGCCGATGCAAAGCCGGTTCGATGCGGCGGGATTCGGAAACAACTCTGTCCATCGCGTCGAGGTGCACGTTTCGGACATCCCTGCGTGATGCGTGGCGCGGACCACGTGATGCGGACACTGGCCGAGCTTGGTGTCCGGGACATCTTTGCGCTTTCCGGCAATCAGATCATGCCCTTGTTCGATGCCAGTCTGGAGGCCGGCATACGTCTCTACCACACGCGGCACGAGGCGGCGGCGGTCTACATGGCCGAAGGCTACGCCCAGCTTGCCGGCGGGCTTGGGGTCGCGCTTGTCACGGCAGGCGCGGGATTGGGCAACGCCATCGGTCCGCTTCTTACCGCAAAGGCCTCAGATACGCCGGTGCTCTTGCTGAGCGGGGACAGTCCCGTCGGGAAGGTTGGGCAGGGGGCGTTTCAGGAAATGGATCAGGTTGCGCTGACGCAATCCTTGACCAAGTGGTCAACGCGCCCGAACCGCGCCGAAGACGTCGGAGCCGTGATCCGAAAAGCGGCCCGTATCGCGCAATCGGGGCGGCCCGGCCCCGTGCATGTCTCTTTGCCCGCTGACGTTCTGACGACAGCGGCGGATGCCATCACGGGAGATGACGCGCCGCAAGACGCGCCGATTGCCGTGGCCGAGATTCAGGCGTGGCTGCGCGGGGCAAGCTCCCCGGTGATTGTGTTGGGGCCGGCCTTGTCCGAGACGCGACAGCCTGGCTTGCGGGAGCAGTTGGCCGATGCGTTGGACGCGCCCGTGATCGTGATGGAAAGCCCGCGCGGGTTGAACGATCCGGCGCTGGGCAATCTTGCGTCGATCTTTGACCGGGCAGATCAGGTGCTGCTGCTGGGCAAACCGCTCGATTTCACGGTGCAGTTCGGAACTGCCGCACCCGCCGCGTCCTGGGCCATCGTGTCTGGCGACAAGGCCGAGGTCGCGCGGGCAAAGCGAAATGTCGGCAAGCGGTTGGATATGGCCTTGCATCAATCCCCTGTCGAGACAGCACGGCATCTGGCCCGTGCATCGACCGAACCAGCTCATCGATCCGAGTGGCGCGCCTTTGTGGCAAAGCAGACGTCACAACGGGTCGCCTTGGCGCCATCGGAGGACGCGATCCTCCCCGATGCGCTGTGCAAAAGCATCAACGCGCATATCGCCAAGGCATCATCGCCGGTGCTCATCTGCGATGGCGGTGAGTTCGGGCAATGGGCGCAGGCGGGCATCTCGGCCCCTCGGCGCATCGTCAATGGGGTGTCCGGAGCGATTGGGGGCGGGCTGTGCTACGCCATGGCGGCGCGCGCCGCCGATCCGAACGCCACGGTGTTTGCGCTGATGGGGGACGGCACCGTTGGATTTCATCTGCCTGAATTCGAAACCGCTGTGCGGGAAGACCTGCCTTTCGTCGCAGTGATCGGCAACGATCAAAGCTGGAACGCCGAACACCAAATCCAGCTGCGCGATTTTGGCCCCGAGCGTGCGCACGGCTGTACCCTGAGCGGAGCGCGCTACGATCAGGCTGTCGAGGCACTTGGCGGCTTTGGGGCGTATGTCACTGACCTGTCGGATCTGCCCTCTGCGTTGGATGACGCCGTCGCCTCTGGCAAGCCTGCCTGTGTGAATGTGGCGATCAAGGGAATGCCCGCGCCGACACTCACCTGACGTCAGAGGTCATGCGCCGCCATCACGGTTTGGGTCGCAGGGCGGGACATCAGGGCGTCCCGGTGCGCAGCGAGTTTCGGGAATTCGTTGATATCAACGCCGGCCTTGGACAACCACTGCGGCACGAGGATCATGTACGCATCGCAGGTCGTGTACTGGTCGCCGAGGATCCACGGGCCTTTGAGGTAATGTGCCTCGATCAACTGCGCACAGTCCCTGAGGTTGGCGGGAACCTTCGCCGCCATGTCCTCACGCGCCTGTTCGGTGTCGGCCCAACGTGCTCCGCGCAGTTTGTGGGCAAAGGCAACATGCATCGTGGCGCACAGATATGCGTTGAACGCGTCGGCCTGTGCCCGTCCAAAGGAAGTGTCCGGAAGCACGCCCGAGGCGGGATGCGTCGCCGCCACGTAGTTCAGGATCGCGGGGTTTTCGGTGATGATGCCCTCTGCCGTCTCCAAGGCCGGCACCCGCATCTTCGGATTGATAGCGCGATACGCGCCTTCCTTATGCGCACCGGACTGGATCGAGATTTCGTGCGCTGTGTAGTCTGCACCGACCTCTTCGAGCAGCAGATGAGAGGCCAGTGCCGAACTGCCTTTTGCAAAGTAAAGCTTGAGCATGCGTGATTTTCCTCGTGTGGTGTCGGTCAGATCAGTGTGCGCAGAAGGATGCCAAGACCGAGAACAAAAGACAGGCCGATCAGAAGGCGGCGGAACGTGTTGTCGGTAATGCGCCGGAAAACCAAAATACCGATTTGAGCCGAAAGAAGAGATGCCGGAAGCGCGATCAGAAAGGCCGTGACGGTCGGGCCGTCATAGGCTCCGCGCCACCAGAGCATGAGAGACGTGGCCGCCAGAACGCTCATGTTGAAGGGTTGAAGAACGGCGCGCGTTTCCGCCTTCGGCCAAGGACGCATGGAGCACCAGATCATCGGCAAGGCACCCGAAAGCGACGCCATGCCGCCAAGCACGCCTCCGGTGAGACCCACGCCAGCGTCAAGAACCGGCGTGCGCCGTTCGAATTTCGGAAGGTTGGCACGGAAGCTGAAGAACCCGCCATAGACGATCAGGAACGCCGCGATCACGAGCTTAAGTGTATCAGCGTTGATATGAGCAAGCAAAGTGATGCCAAGCGGCACGCCCAAGAGGCCGGGCACGATGAACCGCATCAGGCGCGGCACATTGCGGGTCAGCGCGCGGCGGACCTCCCACAGGCCCTGAAATCCGGTGATTACAGATAGCAGGGTCACCACCGCAACAGCGCTTACGGGCTCAAGAACGGCAAGAAGAAATCCAAGCGCAAACAGTGCTGTACCGAAGCCAGCTAATCCATTGATGAAACCTGCGGCGACCGCACCCATCAGGATGTACAGAACGGAATCGAACGTCATGAGGCGTCGGCCTCGGACGGCGCATTGGCGGCAATCGCGTTCAGGAGGGCTTTGTGCACCTCTTCGATCACACGGATTTTCGGGTGTTCCTTGTGGTAAAGCAGCACAAGCTCCCGCGACGGGGCGTTCTGGCCCAAGGGCAACCGGCGGATCGGAATGGCATATTTTGTGACAACGCAGGGTGTCGGCACGATCGACACCCCAAGGTTGGCGTGCACCATGCTTGAGATCGCCTCGAGGTTCTCAAGCTCCATCGTTTCGCTGACGCGGACGTTGTTTTCCTGCAGCCAGGTTTCGATCTGCGTGCCGACGACCGCATCGCGATTGAAGCGGATAAACGGATTTGTTTCCAATACCTTGATCGGATCCGATACGTCGATCTCTTCTGCCGTTATAAGGTGTAGCGGTTCTTCGGCGACCCTGAGATAGGACATGCCGGGCGGTAGAAGAACCGGTTTCGAGATCAGCGCGACATCAAGCGTGCCGCGATCGAGGCTCGACATCAGCGCCGAGGTGAGCGCGGGATGAATCCGGACGTGCAGATCAGCGTATTTTGCGCGCAAGATCCGCATTCCCAATGGCGCGAGCCCGGTCAGCGTGGTCGGAACGGCCCCGAGCACAATCTCGCCCGAAAAGCCGTCGTCACCCAAAACAGATGGGACAAGCGTGTCGTAGTCGTCGACCAGTTTGCGCGCACGCGCAACCACGGCACGGCCCAGCGGTGTCAGTTCAGGCGTCCGGCGGCTTCTGTCGAAAAGCGCGATCCCCAATTCGGTTTCCAGCGTGCGCATCTGCTGACTCACGGCCGCATGGGTGATGAACACCGCGTCCGCAGCCGCGCTGAAGGTTTTGTGGTCCGCCACGGCGACCAGTGTTTTCAACAACCGAATGGACATGGGGTGGATTGCAGTTTCTGCTTACAGAACTTGTAAAACTTTATTTCTTCGTCAAAGCTCTACTTAAGGTTAACGTAAGTCAAGAGCCCGCACGGGGCCGAAAATCACATGGGAGGAAAGTATGAAACTGAGGACACTTGGTTCAGTGATCGCGCTCGGGGTGGGTGTGATGGCGGGCGCCGCGATGGCGGAATACCCGGAACGGCCAATCAACATGATCATTCCGTACGGTGCCGGCGGTGCGACGGATATCTCCGCACGGACCATCGCAGAACCTTTGGGAGAAGCGGTCGGTCAAGCGCTTGTCATGGCCAACGTGACAGGAGCGGGCGGCGCAACTGGATCGGTCGCGGTTCAGAACGCGGCGCCGGATGGCTACACCATGCTTTTCGCGCGGGTCGGTTCACACTCGGTGAACCCGGCGATGAAGGCCACACTGCCATATACGCTGGACGATTTCCGCTTTGTAAACGTCTACGAGATCAACCCGTTCGCCTGCACCGTGAACGTGAACTCGGACATCATGTCGATGGATGATCTGATGGCGAAGGCGAACGGCGAGGGCCTCAGCTTTGCGTCATCGGGCGTTGGCTCGGGTCCTCACCTGGGGGCTGTGATGGTGCTGGACGCGTTTGGTCTTGAAGACGCGAACAACACCGCGACACACATCCCGCAGCAGGGCGGTGGCGCTGCGATCACAGCGGTTCTGAACGGGACGGCCGATCTTGTCTGCACGAACTCGTCGTCGCTGGCGAGCTTTGTTGCCAACAACCAGCTGCGCCCGCTTCTGGTCACAACTGAGGAGCCGGTGGTTGGCTTTGACGCGCCGACCGTGAACGAGTTGGGCCAGCCGGGGCTGAACCAGCTTGTCGGTTGGACCGGCATCGCGGGTCCTGCCGGTTTGCCGGACGATGTCGCGGCCAAGTGGGAAGAGTGGATGGCAACCGCAACAGCGGACGAAGAATTCCGCTCGGCCATGGAAGCGCGTGGGTCGGTGATCGAACTCATGGGTCCGGTCGAGGCGAACGAATTCATTCAGGGCCAATACAACGTCTTCCGCGCACTAGTAGACAATTTGGGGATGCGCATCGAAGGCTAGACCTTATGATGTGATGACCAATTCCGCGCCGGGGTCCTGGACTCCGGCGCGTGTCCTATCGGAGCGAGCATGACCACCAAATCCCTGCATTTGCGGATCGGTATTGCCACGGTACTGGGCGCAGCGTTTTTGACGTTCTACGCCATTCCGACCTTCGTTTTTTCGCCCTCTAACGTCAGCAATATCGTGCTGGCTCCGACGTTTTGGCCCTACGTCCTCTCTGGTTTGACAGGCATCGTGGGCGTGGGATTTTTGGCGACTTCATTTTTCAGCGATCTGTCCGCGCAGGACCACTCGGATGAGCCCGATATCGGGCCCGGTCTTGCGCCGTGGCTGCGGTTGGCGGCGCTTGCAAGCATCATGGCGTTGATGATGTACGGTCTTCCCCGGCTCGGAATGGTCTGGACATCAATGATCGCCTTTGTTGCGTGCGCGTTCCTGTTTCGAACCCGCCACCCGTATCTTGCACTGGTCTGCGCGGTGATTGTGCCGCTTCTTCTGTACGCGTTCTTCGCGCATGTGGCGGGCGTTGCTGTCCCGCAGGGTAATTTTGTGAGGCTGCCATGAGCCTGATGGACAGTCTTGCCGCCGGCCTTTCACTGGTCGGCAACGTCGAAGCCTTCTTCATGCTGTTCTGCGGGCTCGTCATCGGCGTGATCGGCGGCGCGATTCCGGGCCTGTCGGCGACGATGGCGGTGGCATTGACGCTGCCCTTCACGTTTTCGATGACGCCGATAAACGGCATTCTGTTGCTCTTGGGGGTCTACAAGGGTGGCATTTTCGGCGGATCAATTCCCGCGATCCTGATCAAAACACCGGGTACGCCTGCCTCTTCCGCCACCATCCTCGATGGCTATCCGATGGCAGAGCGGGGGGAGGCCGGGCGCGCCCTGGGTATGGCGCTGTACGCGTCCTGTACCGCCGATGCGGTGTCGAACCTCGCGCTGATCCTCTTCGCGGGCTGGCTTGCGTCTTTCGCCCTCAACTTCGGGCCGCCCGAGTTCTTCGCCCTGATCCTCTTTTCGCTGACCATCATTGCGGGTGTGTCGGGCGAAAGCCTTTTGCGCGGTGCGCTGTCGGCTTTAGCCGGGTTGTTGCTGGCCACGGTCGGTCTGGACCTCGTCTACGGGACCAATCGCTTTACCTTCGGCGATCCGAACATGATGGGGGGCCTCAACTTCATCGCCGTGCTGATCGGTCTTTTCGCGATCCCCGAGATCATCGCGATGGCGTGGAACCCGGTGGCGCACTTAGGCAAAACGCGCGCCTTGGGCAAATCCCGGGTGACGCTGGCCGACTACCTGAGCTGTTTCAAGAGCATCATCCGAGGCAGCATGATCGGCGTTTTCCTTGGGTCTATCCCCGGTATCGGAGCGGCTCCTTCGGCCTTCCTCAGCTATTCCGAAGCGCGGCGAACGTCCAAGAACAAGGAGAATTTCGGCAAGGGCGAGATCGAGGGCGTTGCGGCCTCTGAGGCCGGAAACAACGGTGTTGCAGGCGCGACGCTGATCCCGCTTCTGGCGCTGGGTGTGCCCGGCGACGTGATCACCGCGATTATCATCGGCGCGTTCATGGTGCACGGGCTGCAGCCGGGTCCGATGATGTTCATCCTCAATGTCGATATCATTTACGGGCTGTTCATCGGACTGATCGTCAGTTCGGTTTTCCTTCTGATCGTCGGCTCCGTGGCGATCCGTGGGTTCAAGTTCGTTGCCGACGTGCCGAAGCGTCTGCTGATGCCAGCCGTGCTTGTCCTTTGCGTCTACGGCGTGTTCGCAGTGAACAACAACATCTTCGACGTGGGGGTGATGTTCGCGATGGGCTGGGTCGGCTACATCATGATGCGCAACCGTATCCCGGCCGCACCGTTCCTGATTGCCTTCATTCTCGGACCCTTGCTGGAAGATAACTTTCGCCAGTCGATGCTGATGTCGGGTAGCGACCCGAGCATCCTTTTGCGCGGGCCGATCACGTGGTTCTTCTGGGTGCTGACGGTTATCACCGTGGTCGCAATCACGCGGAGTACGCTGCGCCGGAAAGTGCCGCTTAGTTAAGGTCTTCGAGCAGCCGGCCGTGGCGGCGGGTTTCCTCGATGACCTGACCGAATGTTTTCAGACCGCGCGCGTCGAGCATGGGAAGCATCCGAACCAGCACCTCGGCAGTGGCTTGCGCGTCCCCCAGAGCCGTGTGCCGCAACTCGGTTGGAATAGTCACGTTCAGCCGCTCACACAACGCGTCGAGCGTGTGTGTTTCACTGGCCCCGAACAGCACCGCGGACAGCAACACAGTGTCGAGGATCGGGTGGTCCCACGTCACCCCGGAGTCCTTTGCATGGCGATGCAAGAACGCCATGTCGAACGGTGCGTTATGGGCCACGATCACCGCATCGCGCGAAAAGGCATGAAACCGCTTCGCCACCGCCCGGATATCCGGCTGGCCCTGAACCATGGCATCCGTCACCTTGTGGACCTTTGTGGATGCGGGCGGGATCGGACGGCCGGGATCGACAAGCTGGTTGATCTGTTCCCCTTCGATGATCCGTCCGTTCAACACGCGCACCGCGCCCAATTGCACGATGTCATCCTTGTGGGGCAGAAGGCCGGTCGTTTCCGTATCGAACACAGAAAAGCACAGGTCCCGGATCGGACGGTCCTGCAGCTTTGCTTCGGCATCGGTCTGACGCCGCTCCAGCAGATCGAAATCGTAGACCAGGGGACGGGCGGCATCCGGGGCGATGTCGAGTGTCTGGCTGTCGATCACCATCAGGTAACCTCCGCCGTCCATGGGTTTGAGCTTGACGTCGAAACTCTGCGCCTTGTCGTTCGAGCGCCCTTCGAAGGCGACGTCTTTGCCGGTCTTCTGCAGGTTTGCCACCGCTTTTTCGAGGGAACTGGCCTCAAAATACTCGGTTATCTGGGCGTTGAGGCGTGGAACGCCAAGTTGCGCGAGAACTTCGGCAGCCTGCCCATCGTAAAGCACGATCTGGCCGTCCGCATTGACGAGGATCGTGGCGACCGGCACCTCGCTCAGCAAGGCCGTCAACCGTGCTTTCTCGGCCTTCAGGCGGGCGGTCTCGGCGGCGACCGTCTGGGCCGTGCTCAGGGCCGTTTCGTTCAGTTGCTTGGTCACGGCGCAGGCCGCTGGTGCCAGATCACCCAGATACCGCGCGGCGCTTGCGTCCATCTCGCGGTCGACCCCGGCATGGGCCCGCGTGCGCATCTCGGACGCGAGCCTTTCGATCGGTTTCGCGACGTTTTCATCGAACAGAAGCCAGATCGTAACGGTCAACGCCAGCACAAGGAACGCCGACAGGATGGCGGCGAACGTAAAACCATTGGCGACGGTGGTATCCATGGCCCGGGCATAACCGAACCAAAGCGAAACCCCGACAGAGGCCAATCCGCCAAGCCCCAGAAGACAGAAGAAAAGGAAGATGCGCAAACGCAGACTGAGTTTCGCGAGCATGGGCCTAACTCCTGCGGCAGACACCGCTGACGATGGGGTCATCCTCTGGCACGTCGCGCCAGATCGGTGGGCTGTCATCACCCAGTGCCGGGTCCGCGCGTTGGCCGGTCTGGCAATTCACCATGACCTCGACCGATTGAACGGTGGTCCAGCGTCCAAAAAAATAGAGATCGGCCAGGTAGAGATCCGACTGTTCACTGTTGGCGCGGACATTTTCCTGATCGATGGCAACGAAACGGTCGACATACGGGAAGAGGTACGTCCAGGGCCGATAGATCGCGGTACTTTCAACCGTTTGCACAACTTCCAGACCGTCCGGCAAGTTGCCCGACGTGCGGGCGAACCAGCCGTATTCGCTGGAGATCGTGGTGCCAAGCATCGCCAACCCGGCCGCGACCGGGATGATCCATTTCGGCAAGCGCCCGCCGGACAGTTTCGAGATGGCAAGCATCACACCCGCACCCGCAAGGCCCGCGACGATGACCGCGATGAGTTCCAGAAACATGTATCCTCCTCCCAAACGGCAGCGTTAACTGAGCATGCCGCGCCCGTGTCCCACTGCCGATTGCATGGACTTTATCACCACGAAAGCATCCCTCAGATGACTTCGCTCAAAGTCCGACAGGTTCGTGGGACTCAAGTAATTGTTTGGTGTCTCGCCCGCGCGGACCTGTGCGGCCTGATGTTCAAGCCGCGTCTCCGCGATCAAATCGTAGGCGTCGCGCAGATCCTGACCGCCGGATTGGCTCAGAACGCCAGCGGCCACAGCGGCTTCGAGCCGCGCAGCCGTGTTCACAGCGGTCAGCTTGCCCTGAAGTGCATAGATGCGGGCGAGGTCCACCACCGGGACGACGCCGTTGTGCTTCAGGTCGATCTGGTTCTTGTGTTCACCTGATCGGATCGTGGCGAACCCCCTCAGCAACCCCAGAGGCGGCGTGTGTTTGAGCGAGTTGGACACCATATGGGCCACGAAGATCGAATTCGACGCCGCCGCGTTCAACGTATTGGCTTGCAAGTCCTCGAAAAGCTTCAAAGCGCCGCCAATCGGCCGAAGATCGAACATCACGCTGGCCAGCATCTGCGCTTCGGGGTTCGGCGTTTTGATCCAACCGGCGAAATAGTCGCGCCACACCCGCACCGGCTGACGCCAACGCGGATTGATCGCCATCATGTCACCGGGGCAGTAGACGTAACCGCAGGTGTCGAGCCCGTCGCAGACAAATCGGGCGAGCGCTTCGAAATAGGGGAGGTGATCGGGCTGAACGCTGTCGTCGAGGAAAAGGCAGTTGTCCTGATCGCTGACGCCGGTTTGCTCCTGCCGACCCTGGCTGCCACAGGCCAGCCACAGGTAGGGTACGGGCGCCGGACCTAGGGTCTGTTCGGCCAGCGCGATGAGCCGCCGTGTCGCCGTATCGGCGATGTCGGTGATCAGACGGGTGATGACCTCGTGCCGGTTGCCGCCCGCCACAAGCTGCGCCAGCAGTTGCGGGATACGTGCGGTCACCTTGGCCATCTCTTCTGCCGTGTCGGCATAAGCGATCTCGGACACGAGCTCGGCGGAACTGACCGCCTGAAAGCGGGTCAGATCCGTTTGCGTCACGATCCCGACGAGCTTGCCCGACTGTTCGACCGGCACATGACCGATGCGGCGCTCCATCATCATGTGAAGCACGTCCGATCCAATCGCGGAGGGGGGCAGGGTGACGGGGTCCGGGGTCATGATCTGACTTATGGGTGTGCTGAACGACAGGCCGTTGCCGACAACCTTGCCCGACAGGTCCCGCACGGTGGCGATGCCACGCAGGGCGTCGTTCTCTGCAATGCAGATCGATGACACATGCGCGTCCCGCATCAGCCTCGCAGCGGTCTGCACATCGGTGTCCGGCGTACAGGTCAGCGGCTTTGTCGCCATCAGCTCTTCGACGCGCGTGGTCGCAAGGTCGGCTTTCTGCGGTCGCTCCAGGCGGCTGCGGTCAAAGAACTTGCGAAAATTCGGATCATCAGAAAGCGCCTGATGAAAGCGTTTGGCCGGAAGAACAAGCAGGATCGTCTCGGTTACAGCACGGGCCGAGGTGAGGCTGACCCCCTCGCGCAGTAGGCCGCGTTCGCCGAATGAATTCCGAACCCCCAGAAGAGAGATCGGTACGTCATGCTCATCCCGGATTTCGACATTGCCCTCGAAGACAACAAACAACCCGTCCAGCGTCTCGCCGAGCGCGTACACCATGTCGCCATCGGCGTAGCTGCGAATGTCGAATGCTCCGATCATCGACATGAGGGCAGCCTGCTCCATCGCGTCGTAGGGGTGGATGGCAGACAAAAACTGCAGAAGCGTTTCAGGCGTCGGTTTCATTCCGGTGACGTACCTTCAGACATAAATGATCCCGCTCCAGAGTTTCCGGCGCGGGACCTGTTTAGAAAAGGATGCGCCACCCGTCCGGGGCAGCGCACCGCTTGCATTTAGTGGTCCTGAGCGGCGCCTGCGCCACGCGGCACACGCACGCTTTCCACCAGCTCTTCGATCTCTTTCGGGATCGCGGCTGTCATCTTCGACACGGTGAAGGCAACTGCGAAGTTGATCATCGCGCCAATCGCACCGAAGGAGGTGGACTTCACAGTACCCAAGAGCGGATCAGCATCGGTGAAGCTGTTCGTATCCGGGATGAAGAACCAGCCCTTGTGCAGGAAGATGTAAAGCAGGGTCACGATCAGACCAGCCAGCATACCGGCAACCGCACCTTTGTTGTTCACCTTCGTGAAGATGCCCATCATCAGTGCAGGGAAGATCGAGGCCGCCGCCAGACCAAAGGCCAAGGCCACCGTTTGCGCCGCAAAGCCCGGAGGATTGAGACCCAGATACGTTGCCACGGCAATCGCCACCGCCATCGCGATCCGCGCGGACAGGAGTTCGCCCTTTTCGCTGATATTCGGCGTCAACTGACCCTTCATCAGGTCGTGGGACACCGCCGAGGAGATTGCAAGAAGCAGACCCGCCGCTGTTGAGAGCGCGGCAGCAAGACCACCGGCAGCCACAAGACCGATCACCCAACCCGGCAGGTTGGCAATCTCGGGGTTCGCCAGAACAAGAATGTCACGGTTGAAATTGGTCAGCTCGTTTTCCGAGCCCCAGCCAGCCGCTTCCATCATGGCCACGGTTTCTGCGTCACGGTCGTTGAAGTACGCGATACGACCGTCACCGTTCTTGTCTTCCCAGCCCAGAAGGCCGGTTTGCTGCCACGTCGCCATCCAGTCATAGGCCGGATCGCTTGCGATGGTTTCGGTGGAGACAGGCTCACCCGAAGCACCGTTCGGCCAGAACTGTTCGGTGATGTTCAGACGCGCCATCGCACCAACAGCTGGAGCTGTGAGGTAGAGCAGGGCGATGAACACGAGCGTCCAGCCAGCGGACCAGCGGGCGTCAGCCACGCGCGGCACGGTGAAGAAGCGCATGATCACGTGCGGCAGACCCGCAGTACCGATCATCAGCGACAGGGTGAAGAGCACCATGTTGAACGTGTCACCGTGGTGGGCCGTGTATTCGTTGAAGCCAAGCTCCGCCACGATCTGGTCAAGCTTCTGCAAGAGCGGCTCACCGCTTTCGACAGACCCGAAGAGGCCGAGACCCGGGATCGGGTTGCCCGTCAGTTGCAGCGAGATGAAGACCGCCGGAATGGTGTAGGCCATGATCAGAACGCAGTACTGCGCCACCTGGGTGTAGGTCACACCCTTCATGCCGCCGAAAACCGCGTAGGCGAACACCACACAGGCACCGATCAGAAGACCCGTCGTATTGGACACTTCAAGGAAGCGACCGAAGGCAACGCCCACACCGGTCATCTGACCGATCACGTAGGTGGTGGACGCCACGATCAGACAGATCACGGCAACCACACGGGCTGTGGGGCTGTAGAACCGGTCGCCGATGAATTCCGACACCGTGTACTTGCCGAACTTCCGCAGGTACGGCGCAAGCAGAAGTGCCAGAAGCACGTAACCGCCCGTCCAACCCATCAGGAAGGTCGAGTTGTCATAGCCGGTAAAGGCGATGAGGCCAGCCATCGAGATGAACGAGGCCGCGGACATCCAGTCCGCCGCTGTCGCCATACCGTTGGTGACCGGGTGAACGCCGCGACCGGCGGCGTAGAATTCGGATGTGGAGCCCGCGCGGGCCCAGATCGCGATGCCGATGTACAGCGCAAAGGACGCGCCGACAAAGAGCAGGTTAATCGTAAACTGATCCATGTCCGTTATTCCTCGACGCCGAATTCTTTATCGAGCTTGTTCATCCGCCAGGCGTAGAAAAAGATCAGCGCCAGGAAGACGAGGATCGATCCTTGCTGGGCGAACCAGAAGCCAAGATCGGTACCGCCGACGGCGATGCCGGACAGCATCGGGCGTAGCAGGATGCCGAACCCGAATGAGACCAGCGCCCAGATCACGAGGCTGATCAAGATGATGCGCACGTTTGCGGCCCAATAGCCCGCGTCGGACTTTTCGGCAGCTTGCGCTGTTTGAGATGTTTGGTCCGCCATGTTGCGGCTCCTCCTTTTCCTCCGTTGGCACACACCCACCCGGATGTGCGCGTCCCTCGTCTGCGGCCCCGTTCGTGGACCGCGAACAGCCGCCGCTCTAGGCGGTGGCTTTCTTCACGATCGCTCCCAGGTCGGA
This sequence comes from Marivita hallyeonensis, assembly GCF_900129875.1. Taxonomy (GTDB): domain Bacteria; phylum Pseudomonadota; class Alphaproteobacteria; order Rhodobacterales; family Rhodobacteraceae; genus Marivita; species Marivita hallyeonensis. Next base: position 1,111,373 of record NZ_FQXC01000001.1, read on the forward strand.
CGCGATGTCGTTGATGGCTCCCATCGCATCCACACGGGCGAGTGCGCCCTGTGCGAGATAAAATGCAATCAAGGGAGATGTTTGAGCATGATATGCATCAAGTCGCGCCGCGACGGTTTCTGCATTGTCATCCGCTCTTCGTTTGAAATCAGTGCCTTGGCACTTGTCGCATACGCCTTTGGTCGTAGGCGCTTTGAACGTGTCGTGGTAGCCTTCGCCGCAATTTCCGCAGGTGAACCGGCCGGAAATCCGTTCGACCATGGCCGCATCGTCCACATCGAGGCTGATCGCGGCGTCGATTTTCTGACCTGATTCTGCGAGCAGCGAATCGAGCGCTTCGGCCTGCACCGTGGTGCGCGGGAACCCGTCGAGGATCACGCCGTTGGCGCAATCCGGTTCGGCCAGACGGTCGCGCAGGATGGCGATAACGATGTCGTCGCTCACCAGCTCCCCGGCTTCCATGACCGCCTTGGCCTGCTTGCCCGCCTCGGTGCCTGCTGCCACCGCAGCGCGCAAGAGGTCACCGGTGCTGAGCTGGACAAGGCCAAACTGCTCTTCCAGCATCCGCGCCTGTGTGCCTTTCCCGGCGCCCGGAGGGCCGAGAAGGATAAGAACCGGGGCGGTTGTGGGTGTACGCGTGCCATCCATGACCCTTACCCCTTGTTCATTCTGTTGTTGATGAGGTCATCGACGACGGAGGGGTCGGCGAGTGTTGAGGTGTCGCCGAGGGCGCCGTAGTCGTTTTCGGCGATCTTGCGCAGGATGCGGCGCATGATCTTGCCGGAGCGGGTTTT
>NZ_FQXC01000002.1 GCF_900129875.1 Marivita hallyeonensis
TAGCACGAGCAAAACACCCGGCTCCATTCCGAACCCGGCCGTTAAGTGCCGTCGCGCCAATGGTACTGCGTCTCAAGACGTGGGAGAGTAGGTCACCGCCAAACCTAGTAAAAAGTGATGTATCCCTCAAAAACGATGAAACAACCCTGTCGCGGGGTGGAGCAGCCCGCGCACGTGCCTTGCACCAGCATGATTGACGCACCGCTCGGATTACCGAGTTTTGTGTCTGCTGCGACCTCTATTCAACATGATACCAGATGACGGCATCTGAAAGTCTGAGGTTGTGGTCTCCGCTAAACCGAAAGGCAAGTTCGTCTCCGGGCTGCGCGCCGTCCGGCACCACTGTCCGCCAGTCAAAAACTTCCGAGACAAAGACGTTGCTGTTCCGTCCCAGAGACCGGGACACCAAAAGTACGCCGTTCAGGGTGGCACGGAATGTGACGCCGCCCTTGTTTGTCACGTTCGCGTGCATGACCGGTCGACGGCGATTGCTGTTCGTCACCAGTCCGTTCGGGACGCGGAAATAAAACGTCGTGAAGACCAGGTCCCCAAGGCCGTAGGGTGCGTAATGGGCAACTGCAGGGGTGTCTCTGAAAACCTGGTACTCTACGGGCATGTGAAATTCCTTTGAAAAATCTGAACATTGGGATCCTACAATGTCGGGGCACCGTGTCCAGATGCGGATATCGCACAGCGCGGTGCAGGCGAGCGGTTTGAGCGACTAACCCGTGAACGGATGCTTCAGCGGAAACTTGGTCTTAGTCCGGGGGCGATGATTGCGTCTCACGCGCGAGTTTGGCATGGTCTGCAAAAGCAGTGACGAGGCAGGTATCATGGCAGACGGGACCTTCGCGGTATTGTTGTTTGTTCTTGGATTGACCGACATGGGCATGAACCATTGCGGCACCGAGGCGGGCTGTCTTGGCAAATCCGAGACCACGCCGCGGTTTGCGCTGTCGGGGGGCGAAGTGCTTGAACGACGGGCCGATCCGGCGGCGGAAGTGTATTTGCGCTACGATCTGGGCCATAAGCGGGGGCCGTTCGGCAATGCGGCGGGTCTGTCCGTTGGGGAAAACGGCGAGACCTGGATGGGTTTCGGCTCGACCTACACCATCCCGTTCGGCCGCAGCGGCGCCTATGCTGAACTGCACTCGATGCCGGGGCTCTATTTCGACAATGGCGGGTTCGACCTTGGTGGACCCATCGCGTTCCGGTCTGGGATCGAGCTGGGATACGAAACCCGGCAAGGATGGCGCATGGCGGTGAGCTATGATCATCGCTCCAATGCCGGGATCTACGACGACAACCCGGGCATCGAAACTGTTCAGTTTCGAGTATCGATCCCTTTGAACTGACCCTTTTGCCCCTTCAAAATTGACGGAGAGTGAGTATGGCCCAGCGTATTGTTGTGTCGAGCGATCACGCCGCGATCGAATTGCGCCAGGCGGTGGCGCGTCACGCGCAAGGCTTGGGTTGGGACGTGGTCGATATCGGACCGACCTCGACCGAGAGCACGCATTATCCGGTTCACGGCAAGGCTGCGGCCGAGAAGGTGGCCTCCGGCGATTGCGATCTGGGGATCATCCTGTGCGGCACCGGGCAGGGGATCATGATGGCCGCAAACAAGGTGCCAGGCATCCGCTGCGGTGTCTGTTCTGACACCTTCTCGGCGCGGATGATCCGGGCGCATAACGATGCGAATATGCTGTCCCTCGGCGCGCGTGTCGTGGGCGAAGGACTGGCGCTTGATATCGTCGAGGCTTTTTTGACGACTGCGTTTGAAGGCGGGCGTCACGCCACGCGGGTCGAGATGATCGAAGCCTGATCCTCGGCTAGCGCAAACGCGCTTCGGTTTTTGCGTCGAACAAGAACAGGTGGTTGGGATCGATCACCAGACCTACCATGTCGCCTTCGGAAGACCGGTGATCGCCTCGTTCTTCCACAACGATCTTCTCGCCGCTCGGGCAAGTGATATAGGCGTAGGACACGCCACCAAGACTCTCGGTCAGATCCACGCGGTGCTGGCCGCCCGGGGTTATCTCCAGATGTTCGGGGCGAAGGCCGATCAGAACGTTTTGCCCATCCTGAGCCGAGGCGGTTTTTGCAATGGATGTGCCAAGACCCTCGGACGAAACGCTGTCGCCTGAGACGGTCCCGGCAAGGAAATTCATCGACGGCGAGCCGATGAAACCGGCGACAAACCGGTTGTCGGGGTCGCGGTAAAGCTCCATCGGGGCACCGACCTGTTCGATCCGACCCGCGCGCAGCACGACGATCTTGTCGGCGAGCGTCATGGCTTCGACCTGATCGTGGGTCACGTAGATCATGGTGGCGCCGATTTCCTTGTGCAGGCGCGCGATCTCGACGCGCATTTCCACGCGCAATTCGGCGTCGAGGTTGGAAAGCGGTTCGTCGAACAGGAACACCTCTGGTCCACGGACGATGGCGCGCCCGATGGCAACGCGCTGCCGCTGGCCGCCGGAAAGCGCCTTGGGCTTGCGTTTGAGATACTCGTCGAGCTTCAGGATACGGCTCGCTTCGGCCACTTTTTCGGTGATTGCCGCTTTGGGATGGCCTGTCATCTTCAGACCGAACCCCATGTTTTCCTCAACCGTCATGTGCGGATAAAGCGCGTAGGTCTGGAACACCATGGATACGCCCCGGTCGGACGGGTCCAGCCGCGTCACATCGCGTGGGCCGATATGGATCGTACCTTCCGTCGTTTCCTCCAGCCCGGCGACCATGCGAAGAAGCGTGGACTTGCCGCAGCCGGATGGTCCGACGAACACGCAGAACTCGCCGTGCTCGATGTCGAGGTCGACGCCATGGATGACTTGTGTGTCTCCATAGCGCTTGATGACTTTCTCAAGCGTCACTCCGGACATATGGTCTCTCTCCCTGTGACATGGTGTGGGGCGCGGCTGACTGTGGAAACACCCAGCTTTCGGCGTCCCGGGCGATGGCGCGGGCCGCTTGCTGCAGCCGTGGTCCAAGTTGCGCCAGCGCGTCGAGATTGGTACGACGCGTTGTTCCGGTGACCGACAAAGCGCCAAGCGGGCGGTTCTGGCTGTTCAGGATCGGCGCGCTGACGCAAATGATCCCGATCTCGTGTTCTTCGCGATCAAAGCTGATCCCGGTTGCCCGGATCTCGGCCAATTCGGCACGGAGGCTCTCGGGCGATCCGTGCGTCGCGGGTGTGAACTGGTGCCAGCTTTGTTGGGCCAGAACCGTGGTCAGTTCCGGTTCCGGCAGATGAGCCAGCATCGCCTTGCCGACCCCGGTGCAGTAGGCAGGGCCGACCTTGCCCGCCTGGCTGAACATCTCAACCGGATCGCGCGCGTTGCGCTTGTCGACGTACAGAACCTGCGCATGGTCAAGCTGCGCCAGATGCACCGTCTCGCCAGTCTCATGGCTGAGCGCGTCGATATGGGGCCGCGCGACGGGTGCCAGAGAGGCCTGAGCCCATGCGGAATGCGCCAGACGCACAAGGCGTAAACCGGGTGCATAGGTCTGTCGCTCGACGTCGTATTGAAGCATGCCCTGATTGGTCAGGGTCTGCACAAACCGATAGAGCGTGGCCTTCGGCAGGGGCGAGTCACCCAGAAGCTCGGCAAAGCGCACGGGGCGCCCGTAAGACGCAATCTGGTCCAGCACGGCAAGCGCTTTGCCCACGGTTCCGTCGCTTTTATCGACCGCCGTCATATGCGCGAAAATCCTCCCTGTGCCGTCCGTCGCGTCGAAGCGGCTGTTGACAAGCATAGGCGAGTCGCTGTTATGATTTCAATATGCAAAACAAGGTTTCAAATAATGAAACCAGTTGCGACAGAGTTGGGAGCATAAGGGAGGATACCATGCGTTCCACATTGAAAGCGTCGGCACTGGCGCTTGCAGCGGCATTTGCCGCTCCGGCGGCGTTTGCAGAGGGCCACGCGCTGACCGGCGATTTGAAGATTTTTCTCGACACGTCGAACCCGGCACCGCGCGCCACAATGGAAGCCATGATCGGCCGCTTCCAGGAAATGCATCCCGATCTGAACATCGAAACCACGGTGATCGACCGCGAAGCGTACAAGACGCAGATCCGCAACTTCCTGACTGCCGATGCGCCCGACGTGGCCACATGGTACGCGGCGAACCGCATGCGTCCGTATGTTGAGGCGGGTCTCTTCGAAGACGTCTCTGACCTGTGGGCAGAGCCCGAAATCGCCGAGAACCTTGCCTCGACCAAGGGCGCGATGACCATCGATGGCAAGCAGTGGGGGGTGCCGTACACGTACTATCAGTGGGGCGTCTATTACCGGAAGGACCTCTACGACCAGTACGGTCTGAGCGAGCCCACCAATTTTGATGAGATGAAGTCCAACTGTCAGACGCTCTTGGACAATGGCGTGAAGTGCTACACCATTGGCACCAAGTTCCTCTGGACCGCGGGTGGCTGGTTTGATTACCTGAACTTGCGCACGCATGGCTATGATTTCCATATGGAAATGGCCGCCGGGGATGTGCCGTGGACGGATGACCGCGTGCGCGAGACCTTCGCCAATTGGCGCGAGCTGATCGACATGGGCGCTTATGTCGACAACCATCAGAACTACAGCTGGCAGGAAGCTCTGCCCTTCATGGTGAACGGCGAAGCTGCCGCGTATCTTATGGGGAATTTCGCCGTGGCTCCGCTGCGCGAAGCGGGTTTGAGCAACGACCAGATCGATTTCTACCAGTTCCCGGCGATCAACCCGGATGTCGCGCTGGCCGAAGATGCGCCGACCGACACGTTCCACATTCCGGCAAATGCCGCGAACAAGGACGCGGCGCGTGAGTTCCTGCGCTTCGTCGTCTCGGCGCAAGAGCAGACGGAGATCAACAACGGCGCAAACCTGGGCCAGCTTCCGGTGAACGCCTCGGCGTCGATCGACGATGACAAGTTCCTCGCGGAAGGTTTCGAGATGCTCAGCTCCAACAGCCCGGGCGGTGTGGCGCAGTTCTTTGACCGCGACTTCCCGGCCGAGATGGCGGCAGAAGCGATGCAAGGCTTCCAGGAATTCATGGTGTTCCCGGACAACCTTGACGACATCCTGTCCCGCCTCGAACAGGTGCGCCAGCGCGTCTATCAATAATCTGACGCCGGGCTTAGGCCCGGCCGACGCCAGACCGGTGGGCCGGTGCTTTGGCCCGGCCCACCACGACACATCCGCAAACTGCCGGTTTTCGCATGTGCCGTGTGGAGGAAACGCCCATGACCGTCACAGCCTTGCCCGACACCGAAGCCACGCCGCCGAAACGCGGCTGGTACAAGCGTAACGAAATTGCGGTCACGCCATGGCTGTTTCTTGCGCCTGCGATCCTGTTCTTCGCGGTCTACGTCATCATCCCGATCTTCCAGAGTTTTTCGATCTCGCTCTATGACTGGGACGGTCTGGGAGAGGCGCGCTTTGTCGGCATGGCGAACTACCAGGAACTGGTGACCGACCGCGCGTTCGAGGTGTCGCTCTGGAACAACCTCAAATGGCTGGTCTTCTACCTTCTCGCCATTCCCGCGGGCCTTTTCATTGCGTTGTTCCTCAACCAGACGGTCACGGGCATCCGCATCTACAAGTCGCTGTTTTTCTCTCCGTTTGTTCTCTCACAGGTCGTTGTCGGCCTTGTCTTCGCATGGTTCTACCTGCCGAATGAGGGCTTGTTGTCCAACATGCTGGGCTGGTTCGGCCTTGGCCCCGTGAACGTGCTGGGTGATCCGACATGGGCCACCTATGGCATCATCGCTGCCGGTCTGTGGCCGCAGACGGCGTATTGCATGATCCTTTACCTGACGGGCCTCAATGCCGTGGACCCGGAGCAGGTGGAGGCCGCGCGTCTGGATGGGGCAAAGGGCTGGAAGATGCTCTGGTACGTGATCATCCCGCAGCTCAAACCCGCCACGTTCATCGCGTTCGTCGTGACCATCATCGGCGCGCTGCGGTCGTTCGACCTCATTTCCATCATGACCAATGGCGGCCCGTTTGGGCAAACGCGGGTACTGTCCTTCTACATGTTCGAAAAAGCCCTGTCGGAATATGGCTTCCGCATGGGCTACGGCGCGGCCATTGCGGTTGTGCTCTTCCTCATCATGCTGGTCTTCATCGCCTACTTCCTCTTCTCGATGTACCGCGAAGAGCGGGGAGGGCGCTGAGATGGCGGTCACCCGAGACCAGATTGACGCCATCTGTGCGACCTTTCCGGGAGCGACCCCGGCGCATCCGCCGGAACTGGTCAGCTGGAAAGTCGGCGGCAAGATGTACGCCTGCTTCGGCGGTGACGGCGACATGGACGGTGTGTCTGTGAAAACCGAAAGCGCTGACATGGCGGCGATGCTCATTGACACGACCAGCGCCGTGAAAGCCCCTTATTTCCACGCAAGCTGGGTGCGGCTGCGGTTCGATGATGCCGATCTCGACGAGGTCACGCATCGTTTGGGTGCGTCCTATGATCTGATCCGGAAAAGCCTGAAGAAGGCAGAGCGCGATGCGCTTCCAGCGAGAGAGGTGCGCTGATGTTCCCGCGTCCCATCCAACAAGCGAGCCCCGCCGCGCAGACCACGTACAAAACGCTCCTGCCGCTCGCGCTCATCATGTGGCTCTTGCCGCTGATCGCCGTGGCTGTGTTTTCGGTCAAACCAGCCTCCGACTTCACGCAAGGCAATTACTGGGGCATGCCCGGCTCCTTCGACCTGATTGATAACTACTCTCAGGTGTTCTTCAACTCGGACATGCCGCGCTACATGTTGAATTCGGTGCTGATCACCGTGCCGACAGTGATCGGTGCGGTGGCGCTGTCCGCGATGGCGGGTTTTGCTCTTGGCATCTACAAGTTCAGGTCGAACCTGTGGGTGTTCTTCATGTTCGTCGCGGGCAATTTCGTGCCGTTCCAGATTCTGATGGTGCCGGTGCGCGATCTGACGCTCGACATGGGGCTTTACAACACGAAGACCGGTCTCGTTCTCTTTCACATCGCGTTCCAGACCGGCTTTTGCACGCTCTTCATGCGCAACTTCATCCGCGCCTTGCCGTTTCCGCTGATCGAAGCCGCGCGGGTCGAAGGCGTCGCGGAATGGCGCATCTTCTGGTTTGTGGTGCTTCCGCTGATGAAACCGGCCTTGGCCGCATTGGCGGTGCTGATCTTCACCTTCATCTGGAACGATTACTTCTGGGCCATCGTGCTGACGCAAGGGCCGGACGCCCAACCCGTCACTGCCGGCATCACCAGCTTCAACGCACAGTACCGCGCCGCCTACCACCTGATGAGCGCGGGCAGCATTGTCGCGGCCCTGCCGCCGGTGCTGATGTTCTTCCTCATGCAGAAACACTTTATCGCGGGCCTCACGCTGGGCGCGGTGAAATAAGGACCTACGACAGATGACACGTATCGCCTTTATCGGTGCGGGCTCGACGATTTTCATGAAGAATATCGTGGGCGATGTCCTCCACTTCCCGGCACTGGAGGGGGCCACCTTCGCGCTGATGGACATCAACGAGCAGCGGCTGGAAGAATCGGCACTCGTCGCGCGCAAGCTGATTGCTGCCTCTGGTCGGCGCGCGCAGGTCGAAGCAACGATGGATCAACGCCGCGCGCTGGCCGGCGCCGACTTCGTCGTCACCGCGTTCCAGATCGGTGGGTATGAGCCGTCCACCGTGATCGACTTCGACATTCCCAAGCAATACGGGCTGCGCCAGACCATCGGCGACACGCTGGGCGTCGGCGGCATCATGCGTGGCCTGCGCACCGTACCGCATCTCTGGCGCGTGGCTGCGGACATGGCAGAGCTGTGTCCCGAGGCGACGCTTTTGCAATACGTGAACCCGATGGCGATCAACACCTGGGCGCTCGCCGAACGGTATCCTCACGTGAAGCAGGTGGGCCTGTGCCATTCGGTGCAGAACACGGTCGAGGAACTGGCGCACGATCTTGATCTGCCGAAAGACGAGATCCGCTACCGCGTTGCCGGCGTGAATCACGTCGCCTTCTTCCTTGATCTCACCCACAAGGGCCAATCGCTCTATCCCGCGTTGCGCGAGGGGTATCGCACCGGCAGCCTGCCGAAACCGCCGCTGCTCATGCCGCGCTGTGCCAACAAGGTGCGCTACGAGGTGATGGAGCATCTGGGCTATTTCTGTACCGAAAGCTCGGAACACTTCGCGGAATACGTGCCGTGGTTCATCAAGGATGGACGTGAGGACCTTATCGAGACGTTCAGCGTACCGCTCGACGAATACCCCAAGCGCTGCATCGAACAGATGGCCGACTGGTCTGAGCAGGCCAAAACCTACCGCACGACGGATCAGATCGACTTCGCCAAAAGCCACGAATTCGCAGCCGAGATCATGAATGCGATGGTCACCGATCAGCCTTACACGATCTATGGCAACCTTCCGAATCGCGGGCAGGCGCCGCAATTGCCAATGGGCGCGGCGGTCGAGGTACCGTGCATGGTCGATCACAATGGCATTCAGCCTTCGGTCGTCGACGATATCCCGCCGCAACTCGTGGCCCTGATGCGGTCACAGATCAACGTGCAGGAGTTGGTGGTCCGCGCATTAGTGGACGAAAACATTGACCACATCTACCACGCCGCGATGATGGATCCGCACACCGCTGCTGAACTGGACCTGCGCCAGATCCGCAGCCTCGTGACCGATCTGCTCGCCGCGCATGGCGAGATGCTTCCCGAATTCGCCCGACGGAAAAAGGCCGCCTGAATGTCGTCATATGCAACCTTCCACGACCTCAAGGGCGCGTCGGTGTTCATCACCGGGGGCGGGTCCGGTATCGGTGCGGCTCTGACGGACGGTTTTCTGGGGCAGGGCGCCAAGGTCGCGTTTGTCGGCCGCTCGGACGCGTCGGAATTTGTGGCCACGATGGCGGACAAGCACGGCACAGAGTCGCTGTTCATACAATGCGACATCACCGACACCACTGCATTGCAGGCAGCCATTGCGCAGGCATCCGAGGCGCATGGCCCGATCACCGCACTTGTGAACAACGCTGCCAATGACAAGCGGCACGAGGCGCTCGATGTCGATCCGGAGTTCTGGGACTGGTCCCTGTCGATCAACCTCGACGCGTATTTCTTTGCCTGCCAGGCCGTGATCCCGGGCATGCAGTCCGCCGGCGGCGGCGCCATCGTCAACTTCAGCTCCATCAGCTACATGATGGGAAACGCTGGATATATCGCCTACACCACGTCGAACGCCGGGATCACCGGCATGACCCGCAGCCTTGCCCGCGAATTCGGCCCCGACAACATCCGGATCAACGCGCTGGCCCCCGGTTGGGTGCTGACCCCCAAACAGAAAGAGCTGTGGGCCGACCCGGCCTCGCTCGCCGCGCATCTCGAGAAGCAGTGCCTCAAGGAACACCTCGTGGAACAGGACGTGGTGGATGCCACGCTCTTTCTCGCGTCCAAAACCAGCCGCATGATGACGGGCCAGACGCTGGCCGTCGACGGTGGTGTCGTGACGGTGGCGGCATGACGGATTGGCTGGCGGTCGATTGGGGCACTTCGCATCTGCGCGTCTGGGGCATGTCCCGAGACGGAGCAGTGAAGTTCCGGAAAACCAGCGATGCGGGCATGGGGCACCTGACGCGCGATCAGTTCGAACCCGCCTTGCTGGACCTTGTCGGCGAAGCGCTTGAGACGGATCGCACGCCTGTTGTCATCTGCGGGATGGCCGGTTCGCGGCAAGGTTGGGCCGAGGCGAAATACGTGGCTGTTCCTTGCGCTCCACCGGGCATCGACCGCGCGACACCGCTAGCGACACGGGATCCACGGTTGACCGTTCACATCCTGCCGGGTGTGAAACAAACCAGCCCGGCGGATGTCATGCGCGGTGAGGAAACCCAGATCGCAGGCTTCCTCGCGCTCAACCCGAAATTCGACGGCATCATCTGCCTGCCCGGCACGCACACCAAGTGGGCGCATATCAGCGCGGGAGAGATCGTCAGTTTCCGCACCTTCATGACCGGCGAGATGTTCGCTCTTCTGTCCGAACAATCGGTCCTCCGCCACAGCGTCGCGGAAATGGGATGGGATCCAGAAGCCTTTGCCGATGCAGTTTCGACCGCCATGTCGAACCCGTCCGACCTCGCTGCACGTCTTTTTTCCATACGGGCCGAGGGGTTGCTGAACAATCTTGATGCACACGAGGCGCGCGCCCGGCTGTCGGGTCTGCTCATTGGCGCAGAACTTGCCGCCGCGCGACCCTATTGGCTGGGCCAGCACGTTGCGCTGATCGGCGACGACGCGTTGTGCAAAGCTTACGCAGACGCGCTTGGAGCACAGGGTCTGCCCGTTAAACGAACGGATGCCGAACGCATGACGCTTGAAGGGTTGAAGGCGGCCTACGAGGGCCTGAAGGAGCGCGCAACATGAGCCGCAAGATCATCGCCATCCTGCGCGGCATCACACCGGACGAGGCGCAACCGATCACCGAAGCGCTGATCAACGCGGGCATCGACCGGATCGAAGTGCCGCTCAATTCGCCGGACCCGTTTACCTCCATCGAACGCATGGTCGCGGCGTTCGGCGATACCGCTCTCATCGGCGCAGGCACGGTGTTGTCGCCCGACGATGTGCTGCGCCTCAGCCGGATTGGGGCGGGGATGGTGGTGTCACCCGACTGCAACCCGCGCGTGATTGTGGCGACGAAACAGGCCGGCATGCAAAGCTATCCGGGCGTGATGACGCCAACTGAATGCTTCACGGCGCTGCGCAATGGCGCGGACGGGCTGAAGCTCTTTCCCGGATCGCTGATCGGGCCGGACGGGCTGAAGGCAATCAAGGCGGTTTTGCCCGAGGATACAGAAACCTATGCTGTTGGTGGCGCGGGTCCGCAGAATTTTGCGGAGTGGGCTAAAGCCGGTGTCAGCGGTTTCGGCATCGGATCGGCACTCTACAAACCCGGTGCGAGCGTTGAGGACGTCCACAACCGCGCGACCGAGATTGTCACAGCCTATGACGCGGTGATGACCTGATGGCGGATATCTTCAGCCGAACGGTCTGCGCATTGGGAGAGGGGCCACTCTGGCACCCCGAAGAACAGGTGCTTTACTGGTTCGACATCCTTGGCAAACGGCTTTTCCGCAGCGATGGCACGGACGAGCAGAGCTGGGATTTCGATGAACACGTCTCGGCCGCGGGATGGATCGACACCGGCGTTCTTCTGATCGCCAGTGAGACTTCGCTGTCAGTGTTTGAGACTGCAACAGGCGAAAGCACCTTTCTGCATCCGCTTGAGAGTGACAATGACGTCACGCGGTCTAATGACGGGCGTGCGGATCCCTGGGGCGGGTTCTGGATCGGCACGATGGGCAAGAATGCCGAACCCAAGGCTGGCGCGATCTATCGGTACTACGATGGCACGCTGACCAAACTTTTCGACAGGATCACCATCTCGAACGCGATCTGTTTCGCCCCCGATCGCCGCCACGCATTCTACACGGATACGCCGAACCGCAAGATCCTGCGCGTCGCGCTGGATGATGACGGCTTTCCCGAGGGCAAGCCGGAGCTCTTCACGGATTTGAACGCGGCCGGTCTCAATCCCGATGGAGCCGTTGTGGATGCCAACGGCAATCTCTGGGTCGCGCAGTGGGGGGCCGGGCGCGTGGCGTGCTACGGTCCCGACGGCGCGTTTGTCCGCGCTATCGACGTGCCGGGTGCACAGTCGAGTTGCCCGGCGTTTGGCGGTGCGGATCTGTCGACGCTCTTTGTGACCACCGCAGCTGATGGTCTGAACCCCGCAGGCGACACCGACGGGATGACCTTCTCTGCACCCTCGGGCACCACAGGCCAGAAAGAACACCAAGTCCTGCTATGAAACGCACGCTCGGCACTTGCTACTACCCCGAACACTGGCCGCGTGAGATCTGGGAAGAGGACGCGGCCCGGATGGCTGCGTTGGGCCTCACCTGGGTTCGTATCGGCGAATTTGCGTGGAGCCGGATTGAACCCGAAGGCGGACGGTTCGACTGGGGCTGGCTCGACGATGCGATAGACGTTCTTGGAGAGGCCGGTCTCAAGGTCGTTCTGGGCACGCCAACTGCCACACCGCCGCGTTGGGTATGTGACAAGCACCCCGACATGTTCGCGGTCGATGCAGATGGGCGGCGTCGGGGGTTCGGGTCGCGGCGGCACTACTGCTTCAGCCATCAGGGGTATCTGAACGAATGCCGCCGGATCGTGACCGAGGTTGCCAAACGCTACGGGCGCAATCCGCACGTGGCGGCGTGGCAGACGGACAATGAATACGGCTGCCACGACACCATCCTGTCCTATTCCAGTGCCGCCCGTCAGGCATTTCGCGGCTGGCTGCGCGCGCGCTATCCGGGGCATGGCAACGATGGTGATATCAAGGCGCTGAACGCGGCTTGGGGCAACGTGTTCTGGTCGATGGACTACGACGATTTCGACCAGATCGAGTTGCCCAACCTCACGGTCACCGAACCCAACCCCGCGCATGTGCAGGCGTTTCGGCGATTTTCATCGGATCAGGTCGTCGCCTTCAACCGCGCGCAGGTGGACATCATCCGGCAGTATTCCGACGCGCCGATCTCGCACAATTACATGGGCCGGATCGTCGATTTTGACCATTTCGCAGTTGGCGAAGACCTCGAGATCGCGACATGGGACAGCTATCCGCTGGGGTTCCTCGAAGACCGCGTCGGGGCCACGCCCCTGGACCAGCGCCATTATGCCCGTCAGGGGGACCCGGATTTTCAGGCATTTCACCACGATCTTTACCGTGCCGTTGGCAAAGGCCGTTGGTGGGTGATGGAACAGCAGCCCGGCCCGGTGAACTGGGCGCCCTACAACCCCGCGCCACTGCCCGGGATCGTGCGGCTTTGGACGTGGGAGGCGTTCGCGCACGGGGCAGAGGCGGTGTGCTATTTCCGCTGGCGGCAAGCGCCGTTTGCGCAGGAACAGCTGCACGCGGGCCTCCTGCGGCCCGACAGCGTGGCCGCACCGGGGTTTTTCGAGGCCGAGCAAGTGGCAGAGGAGCTGGCCGACGCGCCCGATGTGGCACCCGCCCAAGCACCGGTCGCGTTGATCTTCGACTACGACGCAGCGTGGTCCTGGGAGGTGCAGCCACAGGGGCAGGGGCTCGACTATTTCGGGCTGGTGTTCGATCTCTACCGGGCGTTCCGCAGGGCGGGCCTGTCCATCGACATCCTTCCGCCGACGCAGCGACAGTTCGATGGCTATCGAATTGTGGCCGCGCCGGGCATGATGGTGATGCCAGATGACCTCAAGACCGCGTTGATGGCGTCAGATACCGAAGTTCTGATCGGACCGCGCAGCGCGTGCCGTGACGCGGATTTCAACATCCCTGTACCGCTGCCACCTGCCTGGCCGGATTTGGACGTGACGGTCTCTCGCCTCGAAACACTGCGCCCGGATATGCCGATCGCGGTGGCGGGTGGCGGTTCCGTTCGGAACTGGTTCGAGCATCTGGAAGGTGGCGCCGAGGCGGTCTTTGAAACCGAGAGCAAGATGCCGGTGGTCATGCGGTCTGGGACCACAACTTATTGCGGCGGATGGGGTGATGACGCGTTTTTTGACCGGTTGGTAAAAGATCTCTGCAACCGTGCTGGTGTTGAGACGCTCGACCTGCCGCGGGGCGTGCGTGTGCGTGACACCGCGACCGAACGATTCTGGTTTAACCACAACCCGCATGACGTTGAGATTGAAGGGGAAACGCTTGCGTCAGCTGGCGTGCGTCGCGACCCGATCTAACCATCGATGCGTATCGTGACTGCGTTAACGGATGTTCACCCGTAAATCTCCACCAGATGCGCAGCGGACCCGGTCAGCGCAGCGAAATCGTCTTCAATGACGTGCACCGGAAACTGATGCATGAAGTCCGAGAACCGACCCTTGTCAAAATACGCCTCTTCAAAACCAAACCGTTCGAAATGCGGCGCAAAGTGCCGAGCGACGCCGCCGCAGAGATACACACCGCCGAAAGGCAGGTGAACCAAAGACAGATTGCCCGCCGCGCGACCGAGCATGCGGATGAACATCCGCACAGCCTCCACTGCACGCGGATTCGATCCGTCATCGACACCGGCCATGATCTGGCCAGCGTCGAGCGGGTCGCCGTCACCGGCCTCCTCGCAGAGCCAAGCGTAAACTCTCTCGAACCCTCGGCCCGACAGGACGTCTTCCAGTCCCGGTGTCCCGTGCTTGCGCGCGATCCAGTCCAGCAAGCGCAACTCTCGGGTATCTTGCGCGGGCAAGGACACGTGCCCTGCCTCTGATGGCGGTACCAACGTGCGGCCGTCCAGCCGGTAGACCGCCGCGGCGTTCATGCCCGTGCCGACACCGATCACAAGTCGCGCCGCCTGCGGGCCGGCCTCTGCGCCTCTGAGGACCGTTTTGACCACGTCGGGTGCCAGGTGATCGACCGCGTGGCCCTGTGCTTGGAGATCGTTCAGCACCGCAACGGTGCTTGCGCCCGTGGCCTCGGCCACCGCTGCGCGGTCCACCGTCCAGTTCAGATTGGTGAGTGTGCCGACACCGTCCCGAACCGGCCCCGCCATCGCAACCGATGCGGCATCCGGTGCGGCATCTTGTTCGGCCATATAGGCCCGCAGGACTGAAGGCAGGTCCGGGTAGTCAGCATTGCGGTAACGTTTGATCGTATGCGTGCGGACCTGAGCACCATCGGTCAGCGCCACGCGTGTGTTGGTGCCGCCCAGATCGGCGACGAGGGCTTTCAGCGGCATATCAGCTCCGGGCCAAAGCGGTTTTGAGCGCGTGATAAGAGGATTTCGGCGTGCGGTCCAGCGTGTCAAAATCGACATGCACCAGTCCGAAGCGTTTCTCGTATCCAAGCGCCCATTCGTAATTGTCGAGCAGCGACCAGATGAAATATCCCTTGAGCGGCACACCGTCGGCCATCGCCCGTTGCGCGGCGGCGACATGCTGGTTGAGGTAATCGATCCGGTGCGAGTCCGCGACCTGACCGTTTTCCAGCACATCAGGGGCCGCCATGCCGTTCTCGGTGACATAGATCGGCAAATCGCCTGTGTAGTCCTGCGCCGTCCGGGTCAGGAACTGGTAGAGGCCATCGGGATAGATCTCCCAATCCATGAAAGTCTTGGGCAACGGGCCTTCAACCTCTTCGTGGCTCGGCCACGGGTCATCGTTCGGCGCGATAATCTTGCGGGTGTAGTAATTGATCCCGCACCAGTCGAGCGGGCTTTGGATGACATCGAAATCGTCCTGCCAGCCTTTTGGCATGTGGGGCCCGAGACCTTCCATCACGGTTTCGGGGTAGGTGCCTTTGAAGACGCCGGACAGGAAGAAATGGTTGTAATACCCGTCATATAGGTCAGCGGCTTGTCTCGCGGCCAAACTGTCATCCGCGGGCGTCGCCCATTCCAAGTTGAACACGCCGCCAAGGTTGGTCATGCCAAGCCCCCGCATCGTCTGGATCGCTGTGCCATGAGCGAGAAGAACGTGGTGCATCGCATGCGCCGTCGCCCGGATGTCGCGCAGGCCGGGGGCGTGGTGGCCCAAAAAGTGCGACAGCCAGCCGACACACCAAGGTTCATTGATGGGCGCAACCGAATACATGCGGTCCCCGATCCGAGACATGATCACGTGCGCGAAATCGCCGAACCATTTTGCGATGTCCGGATTGCGCCAGCCGCCGAGATCGGCCATCGGCACAGGCAATTCCCAATGGTAGAGCGTCGCGCAGGGCTTCAGACCGCGTTCCAGCATCGCGTCGGTGAGGCGATCGTAAAAGTCGAGACCCTCGGCATTCGGTGTGCCGCGGCCCTCGGGCAGAACCCGCGCCCAGCTGGTCGAAAAGCGATAGGCGTCAAGGCCCGCTGCAGCGACCAGATCAAGGTCTTCTTCGTAGCGGTGGTAATGGTCGCAGGCGCGGTCGCCGTTTTCGGCGCGAACCACGTTGCCGGGTGTGGCGGCAAACGTGTCCCAATGGGTCTTTCCGGCGCCTCCGAAGGCATGGCCTTCGATCTGGTAACTCGACGTCGCGGTGCCAAAGAGGAAGTCGTCAGGAAAGTCCTGCCGCGTGAAATTGAACATAGCGATGTCCTTTATGTTGGGGCAGGGCCGGTGGAGCGACCGATGATCAGTTCCGCCTCAAGAAGCCGTGTTTTTGGAGCGTTCATGGGCACCGAGATCAGCGACAAAAGCATCTCTGCCGCTTCCCGTCCCGCATAGCGCACCGAGGACCGCAGTGCCGTGAAGATCGGCACATCGTCCCCGTTTTCCAGGTAGCTCAGCGCATCGTCGAAGGTGATGATCGACACATCCCGCGCCAGCGTCAGTCCCGCCTCGTGGATGGCACGGCGCGCGCCGATGGCGGTGATGATCGACGAGCACACAATCGCGGTGGGCGGGTCTTCGTACCCCAGCATGGCTTTCGTGGCGCGGTAGCCATAGATCTCGGTCATCTCCTCGCTCCGCATCAGATCCGGGTCGATGGAGAGGGCGTTGTTCTGCAGCGCGGTTTCGTACCCCTTGCGACGGCGGAATGCGAAATCCATGTGCTCAAGCCCGTTGAGCAGGGCGATCCGCCGGTGGCCGAGTTCGATCAGAAACTGCGTGCCGCGTTCGAACGC
The DNA here is from genome assembly GCF_900129875.1 of Marivita hallyeonensis. Lineage (GTDB taxonomy): Bacteria > Pseudomonadota > Alphaproteobacteria > Rhodobacterales > Rhodobacteraceae > Marivita > Marivita hallyeonensis. Next base: position 16,627 of record NZ_FQXC01000002.1, read on the forward strand.
GCCGCGGTTGTTCACGTCGATCCAAGAATAGGCCAGATTCACGTCCGTCGACCGGCCATGCACGACAAAGGGCAAGCCGATGCCCGACAAAAGCGCGATGCGGACATCGTTGATGACTGGTCCGTGCACGATGATGCCATCCACGGTGCCACGCGCGCGGATGTCCTGATAGGCGCGCGCCTCGTCCTGATCGGCGACGAGCGACAGCATCATGTCGTAGCCCGCCTTGGCATAGCTTTCGCCAGCGCCCGCGATGAAGTCGCCGAAGACCGGATTGACCATCTCATGCTGGTTCGAGACCGGTATGACGTGTCCGATGGCCAGAGCGCGACCCGTGGCGAGGCCTTTGGCGCGTGTGTTTGGACGATAATTCAGCTCGTGCGCTGCTTTCAGAACCCGTGTACGTGTGTCCTCGTTCACTTCTGGGTACCCGTTCAGCGCACGGCTGACCGTGGTTTGCGACAGGTTCAGGTATTCTGACAATTGTTTGAGATTCACGTGTCGGTCCCAAAGCGCTTTGAAAACACCCGATCAGTAACACACAAAACTTCTTTGGTGGGAAGCCCTCTTGAGAAACGAATTATGCTGCAAAGCAGCAAAACTTATGTGGTTAGCGGTATCATCATTGGATTGACAGGTGCACGGGAATGCGTATCGTCACTGCATCCAAAGCGCTTTGGAGTGATTCCGGGGCGGGGGATGAGTTAGGCGCTGATAAAGCGCAACTTGGGAGGTATTTCATGAAAAAGACACTCACGTCGAGTGTGGCCGTTGCCGCGCTCTGCGCTAGCGCCGCTTATGCTGAAGACCTGACGGTCTTCGGCCCGTGGCTCGGCCCGGACCAGGAAATCGTTGAGGCGGTGCTCGCCGACTTCGCGGAAAAGTCCGGCCACAACGTCAGCTATGTCGGCTCCGACAGCTTTGAACAGCAGATCGTGGTGGATGCCGAAGCCGGGTCCGCTCCGAACATCGCCGTGTTCCCGCAGCCGGGTCTGGCGTCCGACATGGCGTCGCGCGGGTTCCTGACACCGCTGCGTGATGGCACGGCAGATTGGGTTGCCGAAAACTACGCGGCGGGTCAGTCATGGGTTGATCTGGGCACCTATGCGGGTCCCGACGGGTCCGAGGACCTCTATGGCTTCTTCTACAAGGTCGATGTGAAGTCGCTCGTCTGGTACTCGCCGGAGAACTTCGAAGACGCGGGTTACGACATCCCCGAGACAATGGAAGAGCTCAAGGCGCTGACCGATCAGATTGTTGCCGACGGTGAAACACCGTGGTGCATCGGTCTGGGGTCCGGCGGGGCCACAGGTTGGCCAGCGACGGACTGGGTCGAAGACATGATGCTGCGCACGCAGCCGCCTGAAGTCTACGACCAGTGGGTCGCCAACGAGATCCCGTTCAATGACGAGCGTGTCGTTGCGGCGATCGAAGAGTTCGGAGCGTTCGCCCGCAACGACGATTACGTTGCCGGTGGAGCGGGGGCCGTGGCCTCGACCGATTTCCGCGACAGTCCCAAGGGTCTCTTTGCAGCGCCGCCGCAGTGCTACATGCACCGTCAGGCGTCGTTCATTCCGGCATTCTTCCCGGAAGGCACCGAAGTGGGCGCGGATGCCGACTTCTTCTACTTCCCGGCCTATGCAGGTCAGGATCTTGGCGCCCCGGTTCTGGGTGCTGGCACGCTCTGGGCCATCACCAACGAAAACGACGCGGCGCATGACCTGATCGCGTATCTGCAAACCACAGACGCGCACGAGATCTGGATGGAGAAGGGTGGCTTCCTCACACCGCTGAAGGGTGTGGACAGCTCCAAGTTCTCCACCGACGCGGCAGCCAAGATGAACGACATCCTGCTGAACGCGACGACCTTCCGCTTTGACGGGTCCGACCTGATGCCGGGTGGCGTGGGTGCAGGCACGTTCTGGACCGGCATGGTCGACTATGCTGGCGGCGCAGACGCTGGTGAAGTTGCCAGCCAGATCCAGGACAGCTGGGACGCGCTGAAGTAAGCACGCCTATCAAGCAAAGGGCTGCCCGGTTCCCCGGGCAGCCCGCAGCCTGACCGCTGCACTACCAAGAGCCCGCGAAGGGTCTGCCAGCGAAACATGCTGGATCAGCCAACACATTGGGAGGGACGAGAATGAATCCCGCGCTACAAGGTCTTCTGACCATCGCCATCGGCGTCGGCGGTTGTCTCAGCTATTTCTACTTTTCGAACCAGCTTCTGGACAAGGTGATCTTCCCGGCCAAGGGACCGAACGCCGGAAAGAACATCAACCGGGCCAATCTTGTGCGTCCCTGGCTGTTTCTCTTGCCTGCCATTCTGGCTCTGGGGCTTTATCTGGCCTACCCGGTTTTTGAAACCATTCGTCTGTCCCTGACCGAACGCGAAACGCTGCCGGACGGGACCACGGTTTATAATTTCGTGGGGCTCGCCAATTACACGCAAATGGCATCCGAACCGAAGTTCTGGGAAGCCATGCGCAACAATATGATGTGGCTGATCGTGGTGCCTGCAATGTCGACGGCCTTCGGCCTTCTTGCGGCGCAGCTGACCGACCGGATCTCGTGGGGGAATATCGCGAAATCGTTGATCTTCATGCCGATGGCGATCTCTTTCGTGGGCGCGGCGGTGATCTGGAAACTGGTCTACGATGCACGCCCGCCGGGGACCGAGCAGATCGGTGTACTGAACGCGATCTATGTCTGGATGACCGGCAACGACCCGCAACAGTGGCTGACCGTTCCGATCTGGAACAGCTTCCTGCTGATGATCGTACTGATCTGGATCCAGACAGGCTTTGCCATGGTGATCCTGTCCGCCGCTCTACGCGGGATTCCGGAAGAAACCATCGAGGCCGCCATCGTGGACGGCGCGAGTCCCTTGCAGATCTTCTTCAAGATCAAAGTTCCGCAGATCATGGGGACCATTGTCGTGGTCTGGACCACCATCACGCTCGTCGTTCTCAAGGTTTTCGACATCGTCTTCGCGATGACCAATGGCCAGTGGGAGACGCAGGTTCTTGCCAACTACATGTTCGACAAACTGTTCCGCGCCAATGACTGGGGCGTCGGGTCGGCCAGTGCGATTGTCATCATGCTCTTGGTGACGCCGATCCTGGTCTGGAATGTGCGCAACGCGCGCGCTGAAATGCGCTAGGGAGAGACGGACCAATGGACAATATCGCAGGAACCAAATCCTCTCTCACCTGGGCCGTTCATATCTCGGTCGTGGTGCTGGTCGCGCTCTGGCTATTCCCGACCGTGGGTCTGTTCGTGTCGTCCTTCCGGACGGCCGACCAGATTGCCACGTCGGGCTGGTGGAACGCGTTGTTCCCGACCGAGCAAAGCCTCACGCTCCGCACTGCGGCACCGGATGAACAAGTGCTGGTCGACGGTGTCTACGTGATCGAAGGCAACCTGTTCGCCGGGGAAGACCTGTCGGACGAAATCGACATGTCCGCATGGGGTACCTCGTCCCGCGATGTGGGGGCGTATGCACCCGGCGACACAGCCGAGCTGCGCGACGGCGAGCGCATCACGGTCAACGCCAATGGCGATTACCGGCTGGAAAGCCCGGTGCAGATGGAGGGCAATCGAGGGCAGCGCGTCTTTGTGACTGCAGAAGTGCCGCCGGACTTCACGCTGGAAAATTACGAGCAGGTTCTGTTGTCGGGCAACGCGACCGACAGTATGGCGAAGGCGTTTTTCAACACGCTGACCGTGACCATCCCGGCGACCATTATTCCCATCGTGGTGGCCGCCTTTGCAGCCTATGCGCTGGCATGGATGGATTTCCCGGGCAGGGCGCTGTTGATCGCGATTGTCGTGGGCCTCTTGGTGGTGCCGCTGCAACTGGCCCTCATCCCGCTTCTGAAACTGCACCTCGGGATCGGCATCGGAAAGGGCTACCTTGGCACGTGGCTGGCGCATACCGGGTTCGGGTTACCCTTGGCGGTCTACCTCTTGCGCAACTACATGGTCGGCCTGCCGCGTGACATCATCGAGAACGCGCGCGTCGACGGGGCGACGGAATTCCAGATCTTTGTTAAGATCATCCTGCCGCTGTCCTTCCCGGCGCTCGCCAGTTTCGCGATTTTCCAGTTCCTCTGGACGTGGAACGACCTGCTGGTGGCAAAAGTGTTCCTGATCGACGCGACGGGGCAGACGACCGTCATGACCAACCAGATCGTGGAATTGCTCGGCACCCGTGGAGGCAACTGGGAAATCCTCGCCACCGCCGCCTTCGTGTCGATCGCCGTACCACTTTTGGTGTTCTTCGCGATGCAGAAATACCTGGTGCGCGGACTTCTTGCCGGGTCGGTCAAGTAACATCGACCCCCGCCCAAATAACAACTGAGACCGGCCCGAAAGGGGCCAATTCAAGGATTGAGACACATGAGCGTTGCAATGAGCCAAGCAGCGAAATTGCCAGCCATCGACACGGATTGGTGGCGCGGTGCGGTGATCTACCAGATCTATCCGCGCAGCTATCAGGACAGCAATGGCGACGGTATCGGCGATCTTCTTGGAATCGCCAACCGTTTGCCGCATGTCGCGTCGCTTGGCGTGGATGCGATCTGGATCAGCCCGTTCTTCACCTCTCCGATGAAGGATTTCGGCTATGACGTGAGCAACTACTGCGATGTCGATCCGATGTTCGGTTCGCTCGCCGATTTCGATCATCTCGTTCAGATCGCGCATCAGCACGGCATGCGCGTGATGATCGATCTCGTGCTCAGCCACACCTCGGATCAGCACCCGTGGTTCAAGGAAAGCCGGTCAAGCCGCGACAACGCGCGGGCGAACTGGTATGTCTGGGCCGATCCCAAACCCGATGGCACACCGCCCAACAACTGGCTGTCGATCTTTGGCGGCTCGGCCTGGCAGTGGGACGGTCGGCGAGAGCAGTACTACCTGCACAACTTCCTGACCTCGCAGCCTGACCTGAATTTCCACGAACCCGCAGTGCAGGATGCATTGTTGGACGTGGCACGGTTCTGGCTGGATCGCGGGGTGGATGGCTTCCGTCTGGATACGATCAACTTCTACGTCCATGACAAGGAGTTGCGGGACAACCCGCCATTGCCGCCCGAGAAGCGCAATTCGACCATCGCGCCCAGCGTGAACCCGTATAATCACCAGGATCACCTGTATTCCAAGAACCAACCCGAGAACCTCGATTTCCTGCGCAAACTGCGCGCGGAGATGGAACCCTACGGGGCCGCCGCCGTGGGCGAGGTGGGCGATGCACAGCGCGGGCTCGAGATCATGGGCGAATATACCAAGGGCGATGATCTCATGCAGATGTGCTACGCGTTCGAGTTCCTTTCCGGGACCCGACCGACGGCTGACTACATCGTGCAGGTCATGGACCGGGTCGATAACGTGGCCGCCGACGGCTGGGCGTGCTGGGCTTTCTCCAACCACGATGTGCAACGCCACGCCACCCGCTGGAGCCTCGACCACAGCGCGCAGCGCCTGATGACGACGCTGATGATGTGCCTGCGCGGATCGGCCTGTATCTACCAGGGCGAAGAGCTTGGCCTGACCGAAGCCGACGTGGCGTTCGAAGACCTGCAGGACCCGTACGGCATCGAGTTCTGGCCGGAGTACAAGGGTCGCGACGGATGCCGCACGCCGATGGTGTGGGAGCATTCCAACCAGAACGGCGGCTTCACCACCGGAATGCCTTGGCTCCCGGTCAGCCATGAACACCTGCAGCGGTCAGTGGCGCACCAGGAGGAGGATCCGTCAGCGATCCTGCACCACTACCGTCGCGCAATCGGCTTCCGCCACGCGCACCGCGCGCTGAGCAAGGGCAGCCATGACAAGGTCAAGGCAACCGGGACGGTGATCCATTTCACCCGGACCTACGAGAACGAAACGATCTTCTGCGCCTTCAACATCAGCGATGACCCGGCGGTCATCGACATGCCGAAAGGGAAATGGGCGCAGATCGGTCTGGAATTAGGGAGTGCCGGACCACAGCCGGACGGCAAATTGCATCTTGGCCCGTGGCAACCCAGCCTCGCGCTGAAAATGAATTCCTGAAATACCAGGAAAAGGGAGGGACAATCATGGCCAACTTGAAGCTGACCAATGTCGAAAAGACATATGCCGGCGCGGTCAACGTGCTCAACAATATCAACCTCGATATCAAGCAGGGGGAGTTGATCGTCTTCGTCGGCCCGTCCGGCTGTGGCAAGTCCACGCTTCTGCGGATGATCGCAGGTCTTGAAAAGATCACTGGCGGCACGCTGGAAATCGACGGCGAAATGGTCAACGACATGCCCCCCGCGATGCGCGGGATTGCCATGGTGTTCCAGTCCTACGCGCTCTACCCGCACATGACCGTGCGCGAGAACATGAGCTTTGCGCTCAAGATCGCGAAGAAGCCGCAGAACGAAATCGACGAGGCGGTGAACCGCGCAGCGACGATGCTGCAGCTTGATCCTTACCTCGACCGGTTGCCCAAAGCACTGTCCGGTGGCCAGCGTCAGCGTGTGGCCATCGGCCGGTCCATCGTGCGTGATCCGAAGGTCTACCTTTTCGACGAACCGCTCTCCAACCTGGACGCGGCACTGCGCGTCGCCACCCGGATCGAGATCGCGCAGCTGAAAGAGCAGATGCCCGAATCCACGATGATCTACGTGACCCACGACCAGGTCGAAGCGATGACGCTCGCATCCCGCATCGTGGTTCTGGCCAACAAGGGCATCGCGCAGGTCGGCGCGCCTCTCGAACTTTACGAGCGGCCCAACAGCGAATTCGTCGCGCAGTTCATCGGCTCGCCGTCGATGAACCTGCTTCCGGGCGAAATCGTCGGCACCGGGCAGCAAACCACGATCAAGATGGATCGCGGCGGGACCGCGGTGTCCGATTACCCGACCACGGACGCGGACATGGGATTGAAGGTCAATGTCGGCGTCCGCCCCGAGGACTTCCTCGAAACCGACGGGGAACACATCTTCGAAGGCAAGGTGAACATCACAGAAGCCCTCGGAGAGGTCACGCTGCTTTACTTCGAAAAGCAGGGCGATGGCGATGCTGTCATCGGCAAATTGCCCGGCATCCACGCGGAACTGCGCGGGAAATCGGTGAAATTGGGGGCGTCACCTGACAAGGTGCACGTGTTCCATAACGGGACATCGCTCCTCTATCGGTGATCCCTGCGCGGAAGCAGGTCGGTACCCTGACCTCCCGAAAATTGATCTGCTTCCGCCACAATCTGCCCACAAATCCCGCTTATCCGAATTGGAAACAGTTCAATGAGGATGAGCATGTCTGTTTACGTCGAAGACCTCGCGCTGATCGAGGGCAAAACAAAGGTCAACGCGGCCGAGCAACTCGCCGCCGCCGCCAAAGCCAGCGGTCTGAGCCCGATCACAATCGCGCTTGACTTTTTCAAGCTGCGCAAGCAGCGCGGCAAGCTGAAGCTGTACGAATACCTCATGTACAAGCTCTATGACCGCAGCAAATACACCGACGACCAGCGCTCGCGTTTCATCTCGGCCCATATCCACTGGCCGACGATCAAGCCCTGCAATGACCCGCAGTGGTGGTCCGTGACGGAAGACAAATGGCTGTCTTTCTCCATCCTCGCCGCACATGGTGTGCCCCAGCCGCGCAACGCCGCCGTCTACGATGCAAGCCCGCGCTACTATCCGGACGTGCCGAAGGTACACGGCGCTGACGCGCTGAAAGACTTCCTGACGACGTGCAAAGAGTTCCCGCTCTTCGCCAAGAACCTCAATGGCATGTGGAGCGCGGGCGCAGTGCGTCTGTCTGGCTGCACCGACACGCATGTGATGGTCGATGGCCGTGATCCTGTGACGTACGAGGAACTGGCGAATGACGTCTTCGGCGACCGCAGCTACCTCATCCAGCACTGCGTTGTCCCGCATAGCTTCTTCGACGGTGTGACGGATGCCGTGGCAACGGTGCGCTGTCTGAACCTCATCACTGACGATGGCTTCCGCGTGCCGTTTACGCTGCTCAAGCTGCCCATGGGCGCGAACATTGCCGACAACTTCTGGCGCAAAGGCAATCTGGTGTGCCTGCTTGAGCCGGAAACGGGCGAAATCAAGCGCATCGTCGCCAACCGCAATGGCGAGCTGACCGAGCTTGATGGCCTTCCCGGATCGGATCGCAAGTTTCTGGGCGAGACCCTGCCGTACTGGAAAGAAGTGCTGGACGTTAACGAGAAGGTGGCGCTCATGCATGGGGCGAACCGCTTCGGATCGACTGATATCGCGATCACCGAAGACGGTCCCGTCGTTATTGAAGTCAACAATGGCTGTGCCTTCGAACTGATCCAGATCGCCACCGGCGAAGGCTTTCTGACCGACGAAATCCTCGCGTTCTTCGAAAGTTGCGGCGTGACGCTCAAGTAACGGCCAGCATATCGCATCACGACAAAGCCCTGGGGATGGCCCGGGGCTTTTGCTTTTCCTGTGGGCGAAATGTGAAGTTCCGCCTTTGTTCTCATTTTTCGATTGGCGAAATCGGAGGCGTCTACTATGTGTTAACGCATCCGATCCGGGGGACATGATGGCCGAGCTGAAGAACATCGAAGTACGCGGCGCGCGTGAGCACAATCTCAAGAACATCGACGTGGATATTCCACGCGATCAGCTTGTGGTGATCACCGGTCTCAGCGGCTCGGGCAAGTCGTCTCTGGCCTTCGACACGATTTATGCCGAGGGTCAACGCCGTTATGTGGAGTCGCTTTCCGCCTACGCGCGGCAGTTCCTCGACATGATGGAAAAGCCGGATGTGGATCACATCTCGGGCCTGAGCCCGGCCATTTCAATCGAACAGAAGACGACCTCGAAAAACCCGCGCTCGACCGTGGGCACGGTTACCGAAATCTACGACTACATGCGCTTGCTGTTCGCACGCGTCGGCACGCCCTACAGCCCCGCCACCGGCATGCCTATCGAAGCGCAGCAAGTGCAGGACATGGTTGACCGTGTCATGGCGATGGAGGAGGGCACGCGCGCCTATCTTCTTGCCCCCATCGTGCGCGACCGGAAGGGCGAGTACCGCAAGGAATTCCTTGAACTGCGCAAGCAGGGCTTCCAGCGCGTCAAGGTTGACGGTCAGTTTTACGAGTTGGACGAACCACCGACGCTCGACAAGAAGTTCCGGCATGACATCGACGTGGTGGTCGATCGTCTGGTGGTGAAGGAAGGGCTTGAGACGCGGTTGGCCGATAGTTTCCGCACCGCGCTCGATCTCGCGGATGGCATTGCGATCCTTGAAACCGTGCCGTCCTCCTCCGGCGACGATGGCGCTCAGGAGCCTCAGCGCTTCACGTTTTCAGAAAACTTCGCCTGTCCGGTCAGCGGTTTCACCATCCCCGAGATCGAACCGCGCCTGTTTTCGTTCAACGCGCCGTTCGGGGCTTGCCCGGATTGCGATGGTTTGGGTGTCGAGCTGTTCTTCGACGAACGTCTGGTCGTCCCGGATGCCACACTCAAGATCGCAGACGGTGCATTGGCCCCGTGGCGTAAGGGCAAGTCACCCTATTTCCTGCAGACCATCGAAGCGCTCGCCAAGCATTACGAGTTCAACAAGAATGACCGCTGGAAGGACCTCGCACCGCATATCCAGCAGGTCTTCCTCTACGGCTCCGGCGACGAAGAGATCCTGTTCCGCTACGATGAAGGCGGTCGCGTCTATCAGGTCACGCGCAGCTTCGAAGGCGTGATCCCGAACATGGAACGCCGCTATCGCGAGACCGACAGCAACTGGATCCGGGAAGAGTTCGAGCGGTACCAGAACAATCGCTCCTGTGGTACCTGCGGCGGCTATCGCCTGCGGGAAGAGGCTCTGGCGGTCAAGATCGGCCCGTCGAATGACCCGGACAGTCTTCTGCATATCGGCCAGGTGGTGCAGATGTCGATCAAGGAGGCGTTCGCCTGGTGTCAAATCGTGCCGGAACACCTGACCGATCAGAAGAACGAGATTGCGCGTGCGATCCTCAAGGAAATCCGCGAACGGCTCGGGTTCCTCAACAATGTGGGTCTTGAATACCTGACGCTCAGCCGCAATGCCGGGACGCTTTCGGGCGGCGAGAGCCAGCGGATCCGGCTTGCCAGCCAGATCGGGTCGGGTCTGACCGGCGTGCTTTACGTGCTGGACGAACCCTCGATCGGTCTGCACCAGCGCGACAATGACCGTCTGCTCGGCACGCTGAAATCGCTGCGCGATCAAGGCAATACGGTGATCGTTGTGGAACATGACGAGGAGGCCATCCGCGAAGCCGACTATGTCTTCGATATCGGCCCGGGCGCCGGTGTGCATGGTGGGCAGGTCGTCGCCAAGGGCACGCCCAAGCAGGTCGCCGACGATCCGGCGTCGCTGACCGGCCAGTACCTCAGCGGCGCGCGGGAGATTGCGGTGCCACCGGAACGGCGGAAGGGCAAGAAGGGCAAGTCGATCAAGGTGGTCAAGGCCACTGGCAACAACCTTCAAAACGTCACTGCCGAATTCCCGCTTGGCAAATTCGTCTGCGTCACGGGTGTGTCGGGCGGCGGCAAGTCCACGCTGACGATCGAGACGTTGTTCAAGACCGCCTCCATGCGCCTCAACGGTGCGCGGCAGACACCGGCGCCGTGCGAAACGATCAAGGGGCTGGAGCACCTCGACAAGGTCATCGATATCGATCAACGCCCGATTGGCCGGACGCCACGGTCGAACCCGGCGACCTACACCGGGGCCTTCACTCCGATCCGCGACTGGTTCGCGGGCCTGCCCGAGGCCAAGGCGCGCGGTTACAAACCGGGGCGGTTCAGCTTCAACGTCAAGGGCGGTCGCTGCGAGGCGTGTCAGGGCGACGGTGTCATCAAGATCGAGATGCACTTCCTCCCAGATGTCTATGTCACCTGCGAAACCTGCAAAGGCGCGCGGTACAACCGCGAGACACTTGAAATCAAGTTCAAGGGCAAGAGCATAGCCGACGTTCTTGATATGACGGTTGAGGATGCGCAGGAGTTCTTCAAGGCGGTGCCCAGCATCCGCGAGAAGATGGATGCATTGGTACGAGTCGGGCTTGGCTACATCAAGGTTGGCCAGCAAGCGACGACTCTGTCAGGCGGAGAAGCGCAGCGCGTGAAGCTGTCGAAAGAGCTCGCAAAACGGTCGACCGGGCGGACGCTTTACATCTTGGACGAGCCCACAACTGGCTTACATTTCGAGGATGTGCGTAAACTTCTTGAAGTGCTGCATGAACTTGTGGAGCAGGGAAATTCGGTCATCGTGATCGAACACAATCTCGACGTGATCAAGACGGCCGACTGGCTGATCGACATTGGCCCTGAGGGCGGCGATGGCGGTGGGGAAATCGTGGCCACGGGTACGCCCGAGCAAGTGGCCGAGGTCGCGACCTCGCATACCGGTCGCTACCTCAAACCGATGCTGGGAACAAAGAAACCGATGGCCGCGGAATGACGATCACGCCGCGCGTGCCAGCAGGGTGCGCGCTTCGTGACTCTTCAGGATGGGGCGCACGGACGGCCACGCCCGATTGGTCACATCGGCCAGCTCCGGAAACAGCGCGACGATCTCGGCCTGCGCCTCTGCGTCAAAGCTTTTGGACATCATCGGCCCCGGCAGGTAGCTCTCGGATGCCAATCCGCTGCTTCGTACAATTTGATGACGGTCGAACAATAGATGCACGTAGGTCACCGGTGTTCCGGTCGGCACGCGTTGCACGGTGGTTCCGTTCACCAAATCCTTCGCCTTGATCAGCACCTCGGGTTCGCCGAACAGCAGATCCGCCCAGTAATCGCTGATCAACACGCGGTGCTGGGGTGACAGCCAGATATCGGCGCTTGCGCCGAATGTGCCCGCGGAAATCCGGATGGGCGCGAAATCACCCTGTGCCGCTGTCTCGCGCGCACCGGCCCATTGCACCGGCTGCGGCCCATCATCCAGCGTCATGACCAGATCACCGGCCTTGATGGTCTCGACAGGGACCGGGCCTTTGGGTGTGTCGATCAGCGTGCCGGCAACGAAGCAGGGCATCTGCGTGACCTGAACGATCGCGGTATCCTCGTTTCCGAGGCCATTGGACACCGTGTAGTTGAAATAGACGGTCTCCACGTCCGCGTCGGTATCAACCGTCAGAGTTCCGTCTGCGTTCAGCGTGACAACCTGCCCGGAGGTGAGCGTGACCGAGTCTCCCGGATTGACGGAAATGCCATTGATCTTGGTGATCGTCAGCGTCCCGCCAGTCGTGCTGTCATTGTCCAGAACGGCGAGGGTTTTGGTGCTGTTCAAACCCGCGTTCACCTGATCGTCTTGTGCCACGATCGTGGACTGCACCGAGCCACCCGCAATCAGAAGGTTTGTGTCGTAGTTCGGGTCGGATACGTCCGCGACGCCGATTTTGATGGTGTTGGCGACACCGGGATTGACCGGCGCCACAAAGGTCAGTGTGACGGTGAAGCCGTCCATTTCGGTGTTGAACTGGTCGCCGGTGTTGTCGTTGTACAGGTTCGGCGCAGAAGAACTGTTGATGTTGCCAACCGACGCATCGCCGTTCCCGATGGATACGGTGGCTTCCACGCCATTCACCCAAACACCTACGGTATCAAGGAATTCCGAATTCACGAATTCCGGGTACTCGTCAGAGGCGATGACAAAGTCGACGGTGATCTGATCCCCATCGGGAACGAACACGGCTTCGAGGATCGCCGCATCGAACGTGCGGCGTCCGGCAAGGGCATCAAAGTCGGCATCACCGTTAATACCACTGGAGTTGCTCCCGGTGCTGGCGCTGATGTTCGTGTTCGTGGTGCCGGAATCGTTGGTGAAGTCTGCGACAAACCCAGTGGACAGAATAACGCCCGTATCTGCCGGAACAACGCCCGGTGATACCACAAGACCGTTGGAATAGGTTCCCGACGACAGCGGGTCCCCGGAATAGGTGGCACTGACGACGGTAACGCCGCTGCCGAAGATTTCGTTCGCCATGTCAAGCGCAGTGGCGGCGGTGTTGATTGGAAGCTCTGTTGCGATGGGCATGGGATACTGTCCCGACGAGTGAACCAAAGGTGACTTGCCTTTGTTTCACTCGCCAAGACGGCATCAGTGCGCAGGAATTAAGGTTAATTGGGACTTAATCTTGACGATTGTTTACGGGTTGGCCCGAATTAAGGCAGGTCAGCCGGACGTCTTGATCCCAAAAACCGAGTATGCGGGACAGGATCCCAGCACTCCGGTTACAAGCGGGACGATGCCGATCAGAAACGCCCAGTTCCATGAGCCGCCAACGCCCATAAAGAACGCGATGATCAGGGCCGCTCCGACGACGATGCGCAGAATGCGGTCCCAAGTCCGCATATTTTTTGCAAACATATCAGCCTCCCAAGGTTTCCATGCCGTCACTCTACGTCACATGCACCACCTGGAATATGATATGAATCAAACCTGCGCCGCCATATCACCCACGCTTGCGGGCTTCGAACCTGGGCAACATGGCTGAAAAATCGCGCCCCTTACCGTCTTCATCTTCAACGAAGGTCCGGTAGAGCTCGGTCGCCGCCTGACCGAGCGGCGTGTCCGCATCCGAGGCTTCGGCGGCCTGCTGACTGAGCCGCAAATCCTTGAGCATCAATTCCGCTGCGAAACCGGGGGTATAGTCATTGTCGGCCGGACTTTGCGGTCCGATCCCCGGGGCTGGGCAGTAGGCGTTCATCGACCAGCTGTAGCCCGAGGACGTGCTTACCACGTCGAACATCGCCTGCCGGTCGAGCCCCAGCTTGTCTGCCAGGGCAAACGCCTCGCAGGTGGCGATCATTGTGACGCCAAGGATCATGTTGTTGCAGATTTTCGCCGCCTGACCGTTTCCGGACGCGCCACAATGCACCGCCTTCTGGCCCATGATGTCGAACAGGGGCAGGGCGGTCTTGTACGCCGCCTCGGATCCTCCGACCATGAAGGTGAGCGTTCCGGCAGCCGCGCCGCCAATCCCGCCGGACACCGGCGCATCGAGGGGCAGAAGACCGGCAGCCTCGGCATCTGCCGCCACGGCGCGCGCGCTTTCGACGTCGACGGTCGAGCAATCAAGGAGCACGGCCCCGGATTTCATAGCCGGGATCACCTCGGCGGCGACGGCGCGAAGGATATCGCCATTTGGCAGCATTGTGACGACGATGTCGGCATCGGTCGCCGCCTCGGACGCGCTGCGGGCCGACCAGACGCCATCGACTGCAACCGTGGCCATGTCATAGCCGATGACTTCATGTCCGGCGCGTGCCAGGTTCTTCGCCATTGGTGCGCCCATGTTCCCCAAACCGATAAACCCGATCTTCATCGCTCGCTCCTGTCGTTCGAAATCCAACTTTTCCCCAGTCACCGGACGCAGCATCGCCGCCATGTCGACCGCGGGCACCGACTCCAGATCATGCCGCCATTTTGGTGATCTGTCTTTGTCGATGATGGCGGCGCGGATACCTTCGATGAAATCGCCATGTTCCATCGACCGCGAAGTGAAGCGATACTCCAGCTCCAGCGCCTTGCGAATGTTCGGTGTGCCTTCACGCAACCGGTGTATGATCTCAAGCGCGCAAGCCATCGATAGGGGCGCATTGCGGCGCAGCTTGTCCAGCGCCGACTGCGCGAACTCACCGCCATCGGCCCGCAGCGCGTTCACGACATCGCCCAGCTGCGCACCACCGAAGAGTGCATCGATCTGCGCCTGCTGCGCGGCGAGAGGGGCGTCGGGTGGTGTTTGTGCGCGGGTCTTTAGGTGCGTCACGTCGCCGGAGGCGCTTAGGGCGGTTTTCACGCCTTCCCACTCAGCCTCGGGCAAGTAGAGATCGGCAAAGCCCACGTGGATTGCATCGCCCGCGCCCATCCGTTCGGCTGTCAGGCCCAGATATTCGCCCAGACGCCCCGGCGCGCGGGCCAGCAGGTAGGACCCGCCCACATCGGGAACCAGACCGATCCCGCATTCCGGCATGGCGATCTTGCTCGTGTCGCCAACAACGCGATGCGATCCATGGCAGCCGACCCCGACGCCGCCGCCCATCGTGAAGCCCTGCAGGAAGCTGACCACGGGTTTGGGGTATTCCGCCACCAATGCGTTCATGCGGTATTCATCGCGCCAGAAGCGTTGACCGTAGGCGAAGTCCCCTGCGGTCCCGGTGGCGTACATCTCTGCGATGTCGCCGCCCGCGCAGAACGCCTTTTCGCCTTCCGCGTCGATCAGCACCAGCTTGACACCCGCGTCGTCACGCCAGCGCCACAACGCGTCTTCGATGGCGAGGCACATCTCGTAGGTCAGCGCATTCAGGGCTTTCGGCCGGTTCAGCGTGATGCGACCGGCGTGGCCGTCTTGGCGAATGTGGATGTCTGTCATGGTCCGTCGCTTGTTGATGGCGGAGCAGGGGGCGCTGCCCCCTCGGCCTTCGGCCGCACCCCCGGGATATTTGGAAACCAGAGAAGCCCGGACGCGGGCTATTTGGCAAGCATCTGGCGCGCCACGATGAGGCGCATGATCTCGTTCGTGCCTTCGAGGATCTGGTGCACACGCAGATCGCGGACCAGCTTTTCGATGCCGTAATCGGCGAGGTAGCCGTAGCCGCCATGCAGCTGCAGGCACTGGTCGACCACCTTGCTGCCGGCTTCGGTCACGAATTTCTTGGCCATCGCGCAAAATTTCGTGGCATCCGGTGCGTTTGTGTCGAGCTTCCACGCAGCCTGACGCAGGAAGGTTCGGGCCGCCTGCAATTCGATTTCCATATCGGCCAGGCGGAACTGCAAGGCCTGGAACTGATCGATGGATTTCCCGAACGCCTTGCGCTCGCTCATATAGGCAAGCGTTGCGTCCAGTCCGGTCTGCGCCGCACCGAGCGAGCAGGCGGCGATGTTCAGACGTCCGCCATCGAGACCCGCCATGGCATATTTGAAGCCATGGCCTTCCTCACCCAGAAGGTTCGCGGCGGGGATTTTGCAGTCGTCGAACTGCACCTGTCGCGTGGGTTGCGACCGCCAGCCCATCTTGTCTTCCAACCCGCCAAAGCTCAGCCCCGGCGTGCCATCCTCGACAAGAACAGCGGATACGCCTTTCGGTCCGTCCTCACCGGTGCGCACCATCGCGACGTAAAGGTCCGAATAGCCGCCACCCGAGATGAACGCCTTGGTTCCGTTGAGCGTATAGCCTTCATTGGTGCGATCCGCGCGGGTCTTCAGCGCGGCTGCGTCCGACCCGCTGCCCGGCTCGGTCAGGCAATAGCTGAGCACGGTTTCCATCGTCATGGCCTTGGGTAGCACCCGGGATTTCATCTCGTCGCTGGCGAAGCTGTCGATCATCTTGGCGCACATGTTGTGGATCGACAGAAACGCCGCGACCGAGGGGCAAGCCATTGACAGGGCCTCGAACACCAGCGTCGCGTCGAGGCGGCTCAGGCCCGACCCTCCGCTGTCCTCAGAGACATAGAGCCCCGCAAGGCCCAAGGCCCCCAGTTCCGGCCAGAGCTCTTTCGGGATGGTGCCCTGCGCTTCCCACTCGCGGGCATGCGGCGCGATGTTCTCTTGCCCGAAGGCGTAGGCCATGTCGAAAATCGCGGATTGTTCTTCGGTCAGGGCGAAATCCATCGCACAGCTCCCCCTCTGGTCTGCGAATTGAACGCCCGTTTAATTTCCAACTGTTTCAGGAGTTTTGCAAGACCCGCGCTAGAGCCCGTCATGGAAAGCATCGACAAGATGCGCCACCACATCCCGCATCTGGGTGTCCTGGTCCTTGCCCGCCGACTTGGACGCCTCAACGACATCGCGTTGCCGGGTCGTGCCATTGCCCGATGTGACCATGGCGCGGCTGTTCTCCAATTCGCTGAGACAGCGCAGGATGCCAGCGTCCTCCTCGATCAGGTCGATGAGTTCGTCGATCAGTTCCGGCATCGGCACGATCGCGCCACGGCCGAAATCGATCAACCCGTCGCTCACACCGTAGCGCTGCGCGCGCCAGCGATTTTCGGCGATAAGGAAAGGATCATAGCGCCGCCACCGCTGGTTCTTGGTGCGCAGACGCCACAGCATCCGCATGATGCACTGGTTCAGGGCCGCAAGGCTCAGCGTGTCTTCCAGCCGGGGTTGCACATCCATGATACGGGTTTCCAGCGTTGGAAAATTGGCAGAGGGGCGCAGATCCCACCAGATCTTCGTGCCATCCTCGATCACGCCGAGGTCGATCAGCACCTGTACGGAGCGTTCGTATTCCGACCAGCTGTCGAAGGACGGTGGCAAGCCCGTGCGAGGCAGGTTGTCGAAGACGGAGATGCGATAGGAGGCAAGACCCGTATCCTCGCCTTGCCAGAACGGAGAGGAGGTGGACAAGGCCAGCAGATGCGGCAGGAAATACGCCATCTGGCCCATGAGATCGGCGCGCAACGCGTCGTCATTCAGTCCAATATGAACATGCATGCCGCAGATCAGCATGCGCCGCACGACCCCGCCCAGGGCGGAATTGAGGTTATTGTACCTTTCCTTGTCAGTGTGGTGCTGCGCCTTCCAGTCGCCGAACGGATGGCAGGAGGCGGCAATCGGCGCGAGGTTGTATGTCTTGGCACAACGCGCCACCGTGCTGCGCAGTCGTTTGAGATCGTCCCGCGCCTCGTTGATGTCGGCGCACACCTTGGTGCCGATCTCGATCTGGCATTGCAAGAACTCGGGGCTGACCTGATCCTCCAGCTCCGCTGCACAGGCATTCATCAGCTCTTCCGGGGCCTCGGCCAACTCGAAACTGTCGAGGTCGACCAGCAGGTATTCCTCTTCGATCCCGATGCTGAATTCCGGTTCTGCCATGCCGTGCCTCCTGTCGCAAGTCGCGTCAGTTTAGACATTGTGTGTCTGTTGTCATCAACCCGCGTCAGGCGCGTTTGCGTTCTTCAGCGGTGAGCATGGCCGAGATGTTCGAAAACGCCAGACCAAGTGACGACAACGCCGCGGCCTCGGTTTCCTGAACGATCGCGATGACCCCTTGGCTTGCCGACCAGCCGTTCTTCGCCAGCGCCGCCGCCTTCAGCGAGACGGGCGTATTGGCGAAATAGACCATCATGGTCTCCAATCCGTTATGAGCAAGGTCCTCCGCCTTTGCGGCCTGAAGCTGCATCACCTTTGCGAAATCCCGCTCCATATCCGTGATGCGGCTCAGATCGATCAAATGGCGCTGGCCCGGTCGGGCGTCGGGGTGTTGTGCGTAAGCGCCGAAGGCCCGCAGACTGTCTTCGACCAGCATCAGCCCGCTGTACTGGACATAGACAAGGTTGTGGGAGGGCAGGATTTGAAACGTGGCGGGCATATGGGAACCGGGCGATTGTGGGTCAATACCCCGGTTCTTTCGCAAAACATAAGGAAGATCAATCCCTTGTCGCGCAAACCTGATTGTGAGGCGCACCACGTGAGATCGCGTCAGGTGACGGTGATTGAGCCCGGAAAGCTGGGATGGGTCGCGCAGATATCGGCGAAAGAGGCTGCGGACGCGAACTGTGGCTGCGCGCTTTCATCGCGTCCCAGACGCCCCGGATCGAACGCGCCGTTGCTTGCCGTTGCCGCATGCGGTGCGGCGTCGGCATTCGTGAAAACGAGCGTGTCGCCCGGAGAATTCGTGAGCGAGGAAGGCGAAAACGCAAAGCCCTGTAGGGTGACGGTATGGGTGGCTGCCTTGGCCCGCGTGGCCAGTGCTGCGGGTGCAACAGCCATCGACCCAAGTCAGTGGCGGCGTGAAATCTGATGTGACGCGGGAATTTTGCGCCCTGAAATTGACGTGTACCTCAGAGCGTGACCCGAACTGCTTGCCGTGGCGCAAGTCGTGACGCTGTTGAGATGCGGAAGCGGGGGATCGCCCGCTTCCGCGTTGAAAACCCGTGCGGTCAGTCCATCGCCTTGAAGTTAAACTCTCCGCCTTCCTTGATGCCGGACGGCCAGCGTGACGTCACGGTCTTGGTGCGCGTGTAGAATTTGAAAGCGTCCGGACCGTGCTGGTTCAGGTCACCGAAGACCGATTTCTTCCATCCGCCGAAAGTATGGTAGGCCAGCGGTACCGGTATGGGGACGTTCACACCCACCATGCCGATATTGATCCGGTTGGCGAAATCACGGGCCGCGTCGCCGTCACGGGTAAAGATCGCGGTGCCATTTCCGTACTCGTGGTCCATCGCGAGCTTGATGGCTTCTTCATAAGATCCGGCGCGCACAGTCGACAGGACGGGACCGAAGATTTCCTTCTTGTAGATGTCCATATCGGGTGTGACCCGGTCGAAGAGGTGGGGACCGACAAAGAAGCCGTCCTCATAGCCCTGCAAGCTGAAGTCGCGACCATCCACGACAAGCTCGGCGCCCTGATCGATACCGGACTGGATAAGGCCAAGGATGTTCTGCTTCGCAGCGGATGTCACGACCGGACCGTAGTCCACATCATCACCGGCAGTGTAGGGGCCAACTTTGAGCTTTTCGATCCGGGGCACCAGTTTCTCGATCAAACGGTCCGCTGTCTCGTCCCCCACGGGCACCGCGACCGAGATCGCCATGCAACGCTCGCCAGCCGCGCCGTAACCTGCACCGACCAGCGCGTCCGCCGCCTGATCCATGTCCGCGTCGGGCATGACGATCATGTGGTTTTTCGCGCCACCGAAGCATTGCACGCGTTTGCCGTTGGAGCAGCCGCGCCCGTAGATGTATTCGGCAATCGGCGTGGAGCCGACGAAACCAATCGACTGGACCACCGGGTGGTCGAGCAGGGCGTCCACCGCCTCCTTATCGCCGTTCACGACCTGCAAAATGCCCTTGGGCAGACCCGCTTCCTCCATCAGCGCCGCCAGCATCAGTGGCACGGACGGGTCGCGTTCGGACGGCTTCAGGATAAAGGCATTGCCGCACACGACGGCCGGCGCGAACATCCACATCGGGATCATGGCCGGGAAGTTGAACGGCGTGATGCCGGCCGTGACGCCCAAGGGCTGTTTCATCGAATACATGTCGATGCCGGGGCCGGCGCTGTCAGTGTATTCTCCCTTCAGCATCTGCGGTGCGCCGATGCAGTATTCCACCACTTCCAGACCACGCTGGACATCGCCCTTCGCGTCCGGGATCGTCTTGCCATGCTCGCGGCTCAGCGCTTCGGCCAGCTTGTCCATGTCCCGGTTGAGGAGGCGGACGAACTCCATCATCACGCGCGCGCGGCGCTGCGGGTTGGTCGCGGCCCAGGCCGGTTGTGCCGCCGCCGCGATGTCGACCGCCTTGGCCACTTCGTCGGCGCTGGCCAGCGGACATTTTGCCTGAACTTCACCCGTTGCCGGATTGTAGACATCGGCGAACCGCCCAGACGTCCCCTTAACCAGCGCGCCATCCAGATAATGCGACAGCTCTTCCATGAGAATCCTCCTCCACAAGTCGCGCGCAGCTTAGTCACCGCGCGCTTAGGCTCAAGGGGGTGTGAGAGTGCGCAGACTTCTTAGCCAGCAATACCAAACGAGACGGAGCACGGTTTGTGCCGAGTTATGGCAACTCCGAGCCTGAAGTGGACGTCACCTGCACTGACTAATTTCTCGCGCGACTGACGATCAGCCCAAAAGTCACCAGTGTGGCAGAGACAAAGCGCCACACACCGAATCCTTCCTTAAGTATGAATGTCGAAATGAGCGCCGCGAAGAGGACACTTGTTTCTCGCAAGCCGGAAACCATGGCCATTGGTGCGACGGCCAAGGCATACACAATGATCCAATACGCCCCGATTTGCATCGCGCCAGCGGCGAAGCCGATCAATGCGCTGTCTCTGATGACGCCAGTGATTTCGCGGCGTTTCCAGATCAGCGCGATCAGAAACGTCAGGATGCCATCCCCAATCGTAAGCCACACCGCAAAGCCCAAAATGGAACCCGCCTGCCGCGCGCCCAACCCGTCGACGACCGTGTAGGCAGCAATACAAACCCCAGTCGCAAGCGCAAAAAAGACTGCTTTGGGTTTGATTGAACTGGCTTTTCCGCCATCAAACGTGAGCGCCATGACCCCCACCGCAAGGCAACCAATGCCAACGAGTGCAAACCCACTGACACTTTCACCTGCAAAAACAAACGCGCCCACTGTCACGAGGATCGGTGCGGCGCCTCGAGCGATGGGATACACCTGCCCAAGGTCACCGTGGTCGTAGGCTACAGGAAGAAAGAAATGATATCCGGTGTGAATGAGGATACTCAACGCCAGTAGCGGCCAGCTTGCCGGTGCCGGGCTCTCCACAAAAGGCAGGGCAAACAGAGAGAGAACTGCGCCAGCCAACGTGACAACCGCCATGACGGCGATACGGTCACCGCTGATCTTGATCAGTGCATTCCAGCCTGCGTGCAACGCGGCCGCGATCAGTACCAGCAGTGTGATCTCAAGGCTCATGTTCAAGAAGACTAACTGTTGATCAGATATTTGCTACGATTCATCGAGTTCGACGAACGGCAGCAAAGCCAACCGTTGTCGTTTTCCCGATGCGACTGGTTCAATCCGATGCGGTGGATAGCGCGCAGCGTTTCCGCCGGGCGCACCTGTCCGACCTTGAAACACTTGACAGATCACGGTCCGGTGAGGACGCTGGTGTTTAAGATCACGTCATCGGAGGACGATCATGCAAGTGCACCACATCCTGAAGAGCAAAGCCAACGACGCGGTTGTGACGGTGGCGTCCGGGACGAGCATCTCTGAAGCGGCCAAGGTGCTTGCGGAAAAGCGGATCGGGACGGTGGTGATCTCCAACGACGGGGTCGAAGCGCTTGGCATTCTTTCCGAGCGCGACATCGTCCGCGAGCTGGCTGCGCGCGGGGCAGGGTGCCTGTCCGAAACGGTCGACACCTACATGACATCCAAACTCGTGACCTGCCAACGCAACAATGACGCCGATGATGTTCTTGCCAAGATGACCGAGGGCCGTTTCCGACACATGCCGGTGGTCGAGGATGGCAAGATGATCGGCCTCATCACACTGGGTGACGTGGTCAAGGCCCGGCTGAACGAACTGGCGATGGAGAAGAATGCGCTCGAAGGGATGATCATGGGCCACTAGGCCCGAAGCCCATCGACTTGATTCTCCTCAGTCTTTGATGCCAGACAGGCACACAGCGACGTCACGCCGGAGACTGCCCATGCGCATTGGTCTTTACCCAGGGACCTTCGACCCGATCACCATGGGCCATATCGACATCATTCGCCGTGCGGCGGCGCTCGTGGATCGCCTTGTCATCGGCGTGGCGATCAATCGCGACAAAGGTCCGTTGTTCAATCTGGAAGAGCGTGTGGCGATGATCGAGGCCGAATGCGTCTCTCTTGCGGAACAGACCGGGATCGAGATCGTGGTGCATCCGTTTGAAAACCTGCTTATCGACTGTGCCCATGACGTGAAGGCGACCCTGATAATTCGCGGGCTTCGTGCCGTTGCGGATTTCGAATACGAATTTCAGATGGTGGGCATGAATCGGGCCATGGATGACAGCGTCGAGACGGTCTTCCTCATGGCCGAAGCGCGTCACCAGGCGATTGCGTCGAAACTGGTCAAGGAAATCGCGCGACTTGGCGGCGACGTCAGCAAGTTTGTCACGGCCCCGGTGCGGGACGCATTGACCCAACGGTTCCAGAACACCAAATGACAAAAGCCGCGCGAGATCGCGCGGCTGTGCCATGGGTCCGAGTGTGATCGGCGCTCACCGGCCGTAAACGGCGTGATACGCGATTTTCTCCGCGTCACCTGGGTAGATATCCAGGTCAAGTGCCACATCCAGCGGCATGTTGCGGATTTCGCGCACGGTGCGATTGTAAGCGGCCCGCTTTTCGATACGGTCACGCACGGAAGACATAAAATGGGCCATTGTCAGTCCTTTCCTTGCTCTATGGTCCTGAACCGACAGCACTGTTTGCGCTACCAGCTATGCCCAAGAGATAGGGATGCCGCGCCGCAGCACAACTGCAGAAAACGTCAAGCCACCATGCATGGGATGCATAGCGACCCGACGTCAAGTTGTGTCCGTCAATCCAGATGCTTGGTGCGATCCAGCAGGTCTTCCAGTTCGGCGCGCAAGGCGATCAGACGTGCTTCGTCAGCCTGTGACACACTCGCCTCTGCAGTACGGAAGGCATCGATGACATGCTCTTCCCCGCGACGGACCTGGTCCATGACGTCTTCGTCGATCTCGTCGAAAAACGCGCGCATGGAGACCACGGCCTTGTTGATCGTGCCCATGAACGACCCGTCCTCCTCCACATTGCCGTGGAGCATGTCCTTGATCGTGTCGGCATGGCGCTGATGCATGTCGCGAAAAGACAGGGCCACATCGCGGAAGTCCGGTTCGGCCTTATCCACCATGACGTCAAAGCCAGCCTTGGCGTCAACGATGCGGGTATACAGTTCTTGCAGGTGATCGTTCGGAGTGCGGGCATCCTCATCGGCCAGATCGGGCTCGCGGCCTGCGGTGATGGGGGGATTGACGGAATGGGTCATGATGGTCCTCCTTGTGAAGGCTCAACGCCATGACGCGAACACTGTTCCCGGACCACGTATCGGTCAGCAAAAAAGCGCCCCGATGGGACGCTTTTCAGGTCTTGCAGGGCGAGAAGGCCTAGATCAGCTTGCCCATCGCCACCGCCGTATCCGCCATACGGTTCGAGAACCCCCATTCGTTGTCATACCACGTCAGGATCCGCACCATAGTGCCGTCCATGACCTTGGTCTGATCGGTGTGGAAGATCGACGAATGCGGATCGTGGTTGAAATCCGATGACACCAGCTTGCGGTCGGTATAGCCAAGGATGCCCTTGAGCTGCCCGTTTGCCGCCGTGCGGATCGCGTCGTTGATCTCATCCACGGTTGTCTCGCGCGACGCAGTGAAGGTGAGGTCAACCACGGACACGTTCGGTGTCGGCACCCGGATCGCCACGCCGTCCAGCTTGCCATTGAGCTCAGGCAGGACCAGTCCCACGGCTTTGGCTGCACCGGTGGAGGTGGGGATCATGCTCAGTGCCGCCGCGCGGGCGCGGTACAGATCCTTGTGCATCGTGTCCAGCGTCGGCTGGTCGCCGGTATAGGAGTGGATCGTGGTCATAAACCCACGCTCAATACCGATCGCATTGTTGAGCACGTAGGCCACTGGCGACAGGCAGTTCGTGGTGCAGGACGCGTTCGAGACCACCAGATCGTCCGAGGTCAGACTGTCGTGGTTCACGCCGTATACGATTGTCTTGTCGGCATCTTTCCCTGGCGCCGAAATGAGGACGCGGGAAGACCCGTTGTCCAGATGCGCCTGACAGGCCTCTTTCGACGTGAAGATGCCGGTGCATTCCATGACGACATCCACGTCCGACCAGGGCAGGTCAGCCGGGTTGCGCATCGCGGTCACGCGCATCGGGCCACGGCCCACATCAATCGTGTCTTCGGTGGTTTTCACCTCGACCGGGAAACGGCCGTGCACAGAGTCGAATTGAAGCAAATGCGCGTTGGTTTCGACCGGACCCAGATCGTTGATCGCAACGACCTCGATATCGGTGCGCCCCGATTCAATGATACTCCGCAACACATTCCGGCCGATCCGGCCAAATCCATTGATTGCAACCTTTATGCTCATTCGGGGCTCCTCGCTTTTGGTGGCAGCCGCGCCGGACGGCGCTGTTAACGCTAACAATCAGACCATCATTCCACTGTCAAGCGACCGAACACGCGGTCGCTATCGCCAGAACGCGATCCACTCGAGCAGATCTAGGCCCTTGCGCACCAGAAACAAAAATCCTTCGCCCCCGGTCAGAAAGGCATCCACGCCTATCCCTCCAAGGATCAAAAGCCCCAGGCCAATGGCAATTGAGTTGGTCACGTCACCCACACTTTCTGCTCGGGCCAAACATGCCAGAGCGCAATCGGCTTGTCACGCCACCCCATCACAGGTTCTGTGCCACAGTGGAAACCAGGGGCCTGGAGTGACGGAGGATGCAATTAACGCCATCAATCTTGTGGAAAAACTTGGCGTAATTTCAAAGCACTGGGACCCGCACGTTGTCGCGGATTACAACGACAGCGAAGTCATGGTGGTGAAATTCCAGGGCGAATTTCCTTTCCACAAACACGATAGGACCGACGATTTCTTTCTCGTGCTGACGGGTGAGATGATCATGGATTACGAGGATCGCACATCCGAAGTGGTGCGGGCAGGTGAGATGGTCATCGTGCCCAAAAGAGTCGTGCACCGTCCGCGCGCGGAAAGGGAAGTTCAGGTGCTGCTGATCGAAGCGAAGGGGGAGCCCAATACTTGCGATTCAGACCGGGAACCGGCGTCCAAACCGCGCATTTGACGGCATTCGGGTGTCAACGCGCCGCGTTAGTGCAACAGGCGTCCCATCGCACCCGCGACGTCCGCCATCCGCGCCGAGAAACCCCATTCGTTGTCGTACCACGCCAACACCCGAACCATGCGCTTGCCCACAACCTTGGTCTGGTCTGGCGCAAAGATCGAGGATTGCGTGGTGTGATTGAAATCGATCGAGACCTTGGGTTCCGGATCGTAAGCCAGAACAGTGCCCATATGTGTCGCCGCCGCTTCGGCCACGACCGCGTTCACATCATCTACCGTGACATCTTTCTTCGCATAAAACGTCAGATCGACAGCCGACACATTCGGCGTCGGCACCCGAACGGCCGATCCATCGAGCTTGCCCTTGAGGTTCGGCAAGACCTCGCCCAACGCTTTCGCAGCGCCCGTAGAGGTCGGGATCATCGCCATCGCCGCGGCGCGGGCGCGATACAGGTCTTTGTGCCGACGGTCCAGCGTCGGCTGATCGCCAGTGTAGGAGTGGATCGTCGTCATAATGCCCGACTCGAGGCCGATGGCTTCATCCAGCACTTTCGCGAGCGGTGCGAGACAGTTGGTGGTGCAGGACCCATTTGACACCATCGTATCGCCCGCCACCAGGTCGCGATGGTTGACGCCGTAGACGACGGTTTTCTGCACGTTCTTCGCAGGTGCCGAGATCAGAACCGATTTCGCACCACGTTTCATGTGCACATCGGCTTTGTGGCCATCATTGAATTTGCCGGTGCATTCCAGCACCACGTCACAGCCTGACCAGTCGAGCTCTTCCGGGTTGTAGGTCGAGAAGACGTCCATCGGACCGCGGCCCAGATCCATCGTCGAGCCACTGATCTTCACGTCGCCGGCAAACCGGCCATGAACGCTGTCATATTTCAGAAGGTGCGCGTTGGTCTCAATCGGGCCGGTCGCGTTGATTTTCACAACCTGAACATCATTGCGGCTGCTTTCCGCGATATGCGCGAGCGTGCAGCGCCCGATGCGTCCGAAACCGTTGATACCGAGAGTGACCGTCATGACTGCGTCTCCTGCGTTTTCACGCTTCGTATACCGATGCATGCAATGCGGGCAAAGGCAAAAGCCGTTTTTTCGCAATATGTTAGCGATAAACGTGGCGTGGTGCCTCGTGCTTGCGCTAACAATCGCGCGCCATGCGGAAACCGTTTGCGATAACGGTTTGCACCGTCGCGCGCTGCGGGGAATCACACGGGTGGTCTTGACCGGCAAGTGGCGCTAGGTTTTCGCGCAGACCGGTCGCGTGGAGAGATGGTATGAGTGGCTTGCTGGCCTTGCTGGACGATGTTGCGGGAATTGCAAAGGTAGCGGCGGCCTCTGTCGACGATATTGGTGCTGCGGCGGCGAAAGCCGGGTCAAAGACCGCAGGCGTCCTGATCGATGACGCGGCGGTCACACCGAAATACCTGCACGGGTTCGAACCGGCCCGCGAGCTGCCGATCATCTGGCGCATCGCGCGCGGGTCCTTCATCAACAAGCTCGTCTTTCTTCTGCCCGCCGCGCTGTTGTTGTCCACCTTTGCGCCATGGCTGATCCCGCCACTTCTTATCCTCGGCGGCAGTTACCTTTGCTTCGAGGGCGCCGAAAAGATCGTGCATGTTTTGCAGCCCCATGACGATCACTCCGGTGGCCCGGATGGCAGCCACGACATCGAGGACCCGCTGCATCTCGAGGAAGAGAAGGTCAAAGGCGCCATCAAGACCGACTTCATTCTGTCGGCCGAGATCATGACTATTGCGCTCTCGGTCATCGACAGTGACAATATCTGGATGCAGGGCGCGACACTGGCGCTCGTCGGGATCATGGTGACGGTCGCCGTCTACGGTGCCGTGGCGATCATCGTGAAGATGGATGACGTGGGGCTGTGGCTCAGCCAGGTGGGCAAGCTTGGCATCACGCGGGCGCTCGGACGTGGCATTGTGAAGTTCATGCCGTGGCTGCTGAAGGGGCTGACGATTGTCGGCACGGCGGCGATGCTGTGGGTTGGCGGGTCCATCATCGTGCACTCCGTCGCGCAGATGGGCTGGCATTGGCCCGAGGACACGATCCATCATCTCGCAGTCGCGCTCGGCAATGGGAACGGTTTCCTCGAATGGGCGGTGACCGCAGCCGTTGACTTCGTACTGGGCTTTTTGTGGGGGCTGATCCTGATCCCAGTTGGCGTGAAGGTGGTCGGTCCCGTCTGGAGGGCGATCATGCCCAAGGGGGCTTAACTACTCCTTAACCGCGATGGGACCATGCTCTACCGCATGACAACACCGTGTCCCCTCGATCCCGTCCATTGGCTCCGCAGCGTCTTTTCCGCCAAGGCGGTTGGCCGTGGTGGTGTTATCCATCGCGCCGTGCGCGACGTGGAACGGATCGCGGGGCGCGAGTTGTTCGTTGCCGAAGTCCACAGACGCGGCTTCACACTGGTGGAGAACGGGGAACAGTTCGTGGTGTTCTGCAACCGCGATCCGGTGCGCCTCATCGTGGAGCGTGATCCGCCAAAACTCTCGGAACGGGCCTATCCGGTGTTCCAAAGATCGACGGAGCTGCGCCGCACGTCCTGACAGCACAGAGACTGCGTCACCGCAGTCTCAGCGATGCCGTCCGGCATCGCCCGGATCGCGTCATCGCGATACGACCGATGCGTCACCGCATCGTGCGGGCGGTGTGCACCGCCCGACGCGCACGTCTTACGTGCGCGGGTCCGGCTGCCACTTGCCCTCAATGAGACCCCGCACCTTTTGCGCCACGGCCTCTGCCGTGATGCCGAACTCGGAATAGAGGGTCTCGGCCGGGGCAGACGCGCCGAAGCCATGCATGCCGACAAATCCCGACTTTTCGCGCTTGCCGCGCTCGCCAAAGAGCCACCGGTCCCAGCCAAAGCGAATGCCTGCCTCGACCGCAACGCGCACGGGGCCGCCGGGAAGAACCCGCTTGCGATAGCGCTCGTCCTGCTCTTCGAACAGTTCCCAGCAGGGCATGGACACGACACGCGTGCCAATACCGTCGGCCTGCAGCATATCACGCGCCGCCATGGCAATTTCGACTTCCGACCCGGTGGCCAGCAGGATCGCTTGGCGTTTGCCGTCCGCATCGGCCAGCACATAAGCGCCTTGGGCTACCATATTCTTGGTTTTGTGCTCGGTCCTGACAGTGGACAGGCCTTGCCGCGTCAGCGACAGGACGGAGGGGGTGGAGGTCTGTGTCAGCGCCAACTCCCATGCCTCTGCGGTCTCGACCGTGTCGGCAGGCCGGAAGACCAGCGTGTTCGGTGTAGCGCGGCTGATGGCGAGGTGTTCGACAGGTTGGTGCGTTGGGCCGTCTTCGCCCAGTCCAATCGAGTCGTGCGTCATCACGTAGACCGTCGGCACCTTCATCAACGCCGAAAGGCGCATTGCCGGGCGCGCGTAATCGGTAAAGCACATGAACGTGCCGCCATAGGGCCGAATGCCGCCATGCAGCGCCATCCCGTTCATCGCGGCGGCCATGCCGTGTTCCCGGATGCCCCAATAGACGTAACGGCCCTTGCGGTTGTCGACGTCGAAGACACCCAGATCGCCGGTTTTTGTGTTGTTCGATCCGGTAAGGTCCGCTGATCCGCCGATGGTTTCCTTCACGATGGGATTCACCACTTCAAGAACCATTTCGGAGCTTTTGCGTGTCGCAACTTTCGGCGCGGATTCGGAGATTTGCTTCTTCAGGGCCTTGATGGTCGAGGACAGTTTCTTCGGGGCCTCGCCCGACATCGTCCGCGTGAACTCGGCCCGACGCGTGGCGGAGAGGTCGGCCACGCGCGCCTCCCAGGCCTCGCGTTCCGCAACACCTCGGCGGCCGATGTCTTCCCACGCCGTCTTCGTGTCATCCGGGACTTCGAATGGTCCGGTGGTCCATCCCCATAGCGCCTTTGCGGCCGCGTTCTGGTCAGCGTCGGTCAGCGCGCCATGCCCTTTGGACGTATCCTGTGCCGCGTGGCCGAGGGCGATATGCGTCTTGCAGGCAATCATGGACGGACGGTCGTCGGTCTTCGCCGCAGTGATGGCCGCGTCGATCTCGGACGGATCATGGCCGTCGATTTCCTGGACGTGCCAGCCCGCCGCTTTGAAACGAGCGACCTGATCCGTCCGGTCCGACAACTCAACCGTGCCATCGATTGTGATGTTGTTGTTGTCCCAGAAGACAACGAGCTTCGACAATTTCTGTCGGCCCGCGATGCCGATGGCCTCGTGGCTGACACCTTCCATCAGGCATCCGTCGCCTGCGATTACGTAGGTGTAGTGGTCGACCAGTTTCTTGCCGAACCGCGCCCGCAGGGATTCCTCGGCCATTGCGAAGCCCACGGAGTTGGCAAGACCCTGACCCAGCGGACCGGTTGTCGTCTCAATCCCTTGCGCGAGGAAGTTCTCCGGGTGTCCGGCGGTCTTTGCGCCCCACTGACGAAAGTTCTTGATCTCATCGAGGGTGATTTCGGGATCGCCACACAGGTACAGAAGCGAATAGAGCAACATCGACCCGTGCCCTGCGGACAGGATGAACCGGTCGCGGTCGAACCAATCCGGGCGCGCGGCATCGAATTTCAGGTGCTTCTCGTACAGCACGGTCGCCACATCCGCCATGCCGATAGGCATGCCCGAATGTCCCGAATTCGCAGCCGCAACCGCGTCGAGCGTCAGCGCCCGGATGGCGGCGGCCTTGGTCCAGTGAGCGGGGTTCTGCGCTTTGAGTGTTTCGATATCCACGGGCCAATTCGTCCTTGTCGTAAAGGTGATGAGGGTCGGTCAGGGCGCTCATACCAGTGTTGTGTCAGAGTTCAAGCCGCACGCCTGCGCCGGTCACCGATAGGGGGGCGCATTTTTATGCGCGGATTGTTAAACTTTCACATTAAGAGGACGGAGCGATTCGTTCCGGGAGCACGGAAAAATGGGTGTGACCGCAGTTGGACACGCTCGGGCAGAGAAGAAACAGGGATCAGGCAAATGACCCAGATTGACGAGTTGCAACACCGCATCACGGCGGCTTTGGACAGGGTGGCGCAGGGTGTCGCGCGCCTCGAAGAGCGTGCCTCTGCGGCCTCCAGCCCAGCACCGGAACCACAGGGTGACCCCGAAGAGGTGGCCCGTCTGAAGGAAGCACTCGAAGACGAAAAGCTCGCCAACGCACAATTGGAAGAGCGGGTACGCAAGCTGCATGAAAGTCACCGGGACGAGTTGGAAGCGGCCCGCGCGAGCGCGGCGCCGGGCGTCGATGTCTCTGCCCTAGACCTTGAAATGCAGCGTTTGCGCCAGTCGAACGAGATGCTGCGCGCCACAAACGAAGAGCTGCGCAGCGCGCTTGCCGAAAACGTCGGAGAACCGCATCTAATCAACAAAGCCATGCTGGCCGAGTTGGAAGGCCTGCGCGCCGCGCGCGCGGTCGAGAGCGCGGAAACACAAGCGGTGCTGGCCTCGCTCGAACCGCTCCTCGAAGCGGCAGCGGACAAACAGGAGGCAAGCTGATGCCCGAAGTCGAAATCTCGATCGGTGGACGCAAATTCGATGTTGCCTGCCAGGAAGGCGAAGAGCAGTACCTGCATGCGGCAGCCAAGATGCTGGACACCGAAGCGCAGGTTCTGGCCCAGCAGGTCGGGCGTATTCCGGAAGCCCGCATGTTGTTGATGGCGGGTCTGATGTTGGCGGACAAGACTGCCGGTCTTGAAGACAAGCTGCGCGAAATGGAAGATCGTGCAGCGGGCTATCAATCAGAGCTGCGGATGCTCAAAGACGCGCCGCCACCCAAACCCGAGCGGGTGGAAGTTCCGGTGGTCCCAACCGAAGTCACGGAGACGCTGCAGGAGATCGCCGCGCGCACCGAAGCCTTGGCGCGCGATGTCGAGGAACGGGCCGGGTAGGGGCCGCTTCAAGAAAAAAGGGCGCCTCCGGGGCGCCTTTTTCCTGATACGCAAAGCAGTGTCAGGCGTTTGCTTGACGAATTTTCTCCGCCGCGTCCTTGTCGTAGGCGACGCCGTTTTCATCGAAAAGTGTGTCCAGTTCACCGGACAGCGTCATCTCGGTCACGATATCGCACCCGCCGACGAATTCGCCTTTGACGTAGAGTTGCGGGATGGTCGGCCAGTCGGAATACTCCTTGATCCCCTGCCGAATGCCTTCGTCTGCCAGCACGTTCACATCCGTATAGTCGATGCCCATGTAGTTGAGCACACCAGCCACACGGCTGGAGAACCCGCATTGCGGCATCTCTTTCGTGCCCTTCATATACAGCACCACGTCGTGGGATTTGACGGTTTCCTCGATTTTCTGCGTCGCGTCACTCATTGTCTTGCTCCATCTCTTCGTGGCGTTTCCGGTCCTTGCGGATATACGGCATGGTTGCGCCTATGGTTATTACGGTCACGAGACCGATGGCGGCGAACATCGGCCATGTATTGGCAAGGAAGTCTAGCATTCCGCGCCAGCCTTGGAAGGGGGCTCACCGGGTTTCGCGCCGACGGGTTTCCAAACCAAATAGGCGAATGGCCCAATCAGAAGCACCATGAAGATGTTCCACAGGCGTGCGGGCATCAGTCCGGGGCTTTCGTCGTCAGAGCCAGCGCGTGCAATTCACCGTTCGACCCATCCATCTTGCCCTTGAGCGCCGCGTAGACCGCGCGCTGCTGTTGCACCCGGTTCTTGCCCTTGAAGCTTTCGTCGATGACCTCGGCCGCGTAATGATTTCCGTCACCCGCCAGATCGGTGATGGTGATCTTGGCATTCGG
Organism: Marivita hallyeonensis; assembly: GCF_900129875.1. Lineage (GTDB taxonomy): Bacteria > Pseudomonadota > Alphaproteobacteria > Rhodobacterales > Rhodobacteraceae > Marivita > Marivita hallyeonensis. The sequence continues at coordinate 48,715 of NZ_FQXC01000002.1, forward strand.
AAACTCTGCGCGGATCAAGTCTTCGATTTCCTGCGCTTGCATGGCCATACTGGGGAACTCCGTGGTTGGTCTTGGTGACGATGTAAGTCGCGGTGGTCTGTTGCGCAAGGCAAGAGACGTGTCGCTCAGGCCGTCAGGGATACCCAGACGGGCACGTGGTCGGACGGTTTTTCCCGGCCGCGTACAGCGCTTTCGATCCAGCAATCCGTCATCATGTCCGCACAGGCGGGCGTCAGCAGGAAATGGTCGATGCGGATACCATTGTTCCGTTCCCATGCACCAGCCTGGTAGTCCCAGAACGAATAATGCCCGCCGCCGTGCGTGCGTGCGCGGAAGGCTTCGGTAAAGCCTAGGTTCAGGATGCGTCGAAACGCCTGACGGGTTTCGGGCAGGAACAGCGCGTCCTTGGTCCATTGCTCCGGCTTCGCGGCATCCTCGGCTTGTGGAATCACGTTGTAATCCCCGGCCATCAGCGCGGGCATCTCGGCCGCCAGAAGCGCCTGTGCGCGCGCATGCAGCCGCTCCATCCACGCCAGCTTGTAGTCGTATTTCGGTCCGGGCGCCGGGTTGCCGTTCGGCAGGTACAGACCACAGACCCGAACAGCGTCCGTTTCACCCACGACCGTGGCCTCGATCCAGCGGGTCTGTTCGTCGTCGTCATCACCGGGCAAGCCGCGTGTGACGTCCTCCAAGGGCAGCTTCGACAGGATGGCGACCCCGTTGAAGCCTTTCTGGCCGTGTGTTTCGACCGCATATCCAAGCTCTTCGATGGCCTCGCGCGGGAAGGCGTCATCGACGGATTTGATCTCTTGCAGGATCGCCACATCCGGGGCGCTCTCGGTCAGCCAGTCTTTCAGGGCCGGCAGGCGCGCCTTGATCCCGTTGATGTTGAACGTGGCTATTTTCATGTCAGACCTCCCGCCATGCCCCTCTATCCCAAGATGCAGTGAGACGCACAAGGCGTGTTTGTACCGAATCGAAACGCAAGGATTCGGCGCTAGATCGAGGTTCTGCGGTCCCGAAAAAGCACAATGTGTCCGGTGTCGTTGACCAAACGTCATCTTATCCACAAGAAATTTGCATTTGTGGACAAGCCAGAACCGCCAATTTCAAAAACAACCTATAGGCGAGTCCTCGTGTGGATAAGATCGCCTAGTACACGTTTAACGATATTCAATATTCACAAATACAATTTTTGCGTGCCAGCCTGAGGCTCTAAACCCTAGCCACAGGAGGTCATCATGACCGCACTTCGTAAGTTCCAGATTACTGAAAACACGCAAGAAATTCAGCAGGAATTCGCCGCAAGCGATATTCACGGCGGAGATGCAACTGCGCTCTTCACCTGCGGTCTCACTTCGACGTCTTCAGGCGACGTGATGCTCGGTGACGCGACCGAGATGTTCACCTGCGGCCTCGCCCCGACGTCTTCCGACAGCCGCACTGGTGACGCCGTTGAGGCTTTCACATGCGGTCTGGGGGTGACCTCCACCGACAGCCGTACTGGCGACGCCGTCGAGGCTTTCACCTGCGGTCTCTCGGCATCCGCGTCCGACACACGCTCCGGTGACGGCTGCGCGCTGTTCACCTGCGGCCTGTAATCCACGTATCTGACCCGGGGCGGGGTGGCCCGTCCTGTCGCCCGAAAAAAATGGAGGCATGGACAATGACCAACGTCATTCAACTCACCCCCCCGTCCCGGATCAACCCGCAAGAGGCGCGCCTCGGCGCGCTTCTGAGCTGCTTCGCCCGCCACCGCCGCACCACGGACGATGTGTTCTGGCTCAAGGAAAACGCAGAGGTCCTCAACATCCTCGAATGCACCGGAACGCAACCTGGTGCCGAAGCGCTCAACCCCTACACCGAGTTTTACGCCAAGATCGAAAAGCGGCTGCAGTTCTTCCCGCAGTACTACCGGTTCTTTTTGTCGATCACCCTCGATCTGGAAGACCTTGGCATGCCGGGCGACCACGCGGAGCGTTTGATCCGATGGGTCGCCGACAAGGACCTGCCGCAGAGCGAATTGTCCGACCTGCAAAGGTTCGAAGCCGTGCGCCTGATGACACGTCGCGGCGTGATGCCGAAAGGCGATATTCCGGCGCTTGAGGCCCGGGCGCGGGACTTCATGGCCCGGTCAGAGACATTCACACTGCCCAACAAGAAGGCCGCCTACGAACTCACGCATATCGTGTTCTATCTGAGCGAATACGGCCGCCGCGATCCGCAGATTGACGCGCAGGCCAAGCGCAGTCTGCATTTCGCCGGGCTGCTGGCCTTCATCGAGCAGAACGCCGATCTGCTGTCGGAAATCTGCATCGCCATGCACTACGCAGGTGAAACGCCAAGCCCGCTCTGGACTGACTGGCTGAAACGCGAAACCGCGCTCTTCCATGTCGAGGAAGGATCACATGTCGGTCTGCAGGACGATTACCACGAGTTTCTGGTCTGCAACTGGCACCAGGCCGTCACCGGTGACCCGGCCTTCGTAAAGGGTTTCGCGTATGACCGGATGCGCTTCGATCACCGTCCCGGTCGCGCCACACCGATGCGAGAGATGTCCGAAGCGATGTTGAACATGGACGCGCGCAGCGGCGATTGGCTGACCATGCGCTTGCATATGGAAGACGCCCTGTCGCAAGAGGCCATGACGGTGCTCGACCAGGCCGAAACCTCATCACAGCACTTTGCGGACTTTTTCCACGGCTTCGCCCGCGCGGATCAGAGCGTCGCCCGCTGATCCTTCTCTGTTTCGGAAATACCTCGGGGGTTTGGGGGCAGCGCCCCCAAGATCGCTACATCGAAAAACTGGTGCCGCATCCGCATGAGGATGTGGCGTTCGGGTTTTGGATCACGAACCGCGCGCCGATCAGCTCCTCGGAGAAATCGATCACCGCATTCGACAGAAACGGCAACGAGATGGAGTCCACCACGACCCGTTCGCCGTGTCCTTCAAGGACCAGATCGTCCTCGGCGGGCTCATCCAGCTTGATGTCGTACTGAAACCCGGAGCACCCGCCGCCTTCGACCGCAACGCGCAGTGCCTTGCCCTCTGCGCCTGCGCCGATCTCGGACAAACGTTCGAACGCACGTTCTGTGACTTTTGGGGGAAGCTGCATGTTGCCCTCGGCTACGCTTTGATTTGTGCTCAACCCTCAATATAAGGATCGGCGGGACAGGCGACAAGAACAGGCGGTGCGGCGATGACGGCGCGATTTGCGTGCGATCCGAAGGGATCGCGGGGCAGGCTTTATCCGGAAGAGGAAAGCGAGTTCCGCTCCTGTTTCCAGCGCGACCGCGACCGGATCATCCACGCCTCGGCGTTTCGGCGGTTGAAACACAAGACGCAGGTCTTCATCGAACACGAGGGTGACTACTTCCGCACACGTCTGACCCATTCGATCGAGGTCGGGCAGGTGGCGCGGACCATCGCCAAGACGCTGGGCCTCGATCTGGAACTGACCGAGGCGGTTGCGCTGGCGCATGACTTGGGCCACACGCCGTTTGGCCACACGGGCGAAGACGCGCTCAATGCGCTGATGCAACCCTATGGCGGGTTCGATCACAATGCCCAGGCGATCCGCATTGTCAGCTCTCTGGAGCGGCACTACGCCGATTTCGACGGGTTGAACCTCACCTGGGAAACTCTTGAAGGCATTGCCAAACACAATGGCCCGGTGGGCGCCCCAGTGCCACTTGCCCTGGCCGATTACAACGCGCGCCACGATCTTGAACTGCACACCCACGCCAGCGCCGAGGCGCAGGTCGCGGCTTTGTCAGACGACATCGCGTACAACCATCACGACCTGCATGACGGTCTTCGTGCCGAGTTGTTTTCGACCGATGAACTGGCCGAACTCCCCATCGTAAGTGATTGTTTTACCGAGGTGGATCGCAAACATCCCGGCCTCAACTACTACCGCCGCAGGCACGAAGCGTTGCGCCGGTTCTTCGGATTGCTGGTCTCCGATGTCATCACCGTGACGCGCCGCAACCTAGCTGACCTCGATCCGCAATCACCGACCGATATCCGGCACGCCGGCCGGATGATGGTGCAATTCTCGCCCGACCTTTGGACGCATCTGAAGGTGATCCGCGAATTCCTGTTCCACCGGATGTACCGCGCTCCCGACGTGGTCACAATGCGCACGCAAGTGACGGATGTGATCAACACGCTCTTCCCGCTCTTCATGTCCGATCCGTCGCTTTTGCCCAAACAGTGGCGCAAGGACGTGGCCGAGGTGACGTCGGACACCGAACTCGCCCGGATCGTGGCCGATTACATCGCCGGTATGACCGACCGCTTTGCCCTGCAAGAGCACGCCCGTCTGACCGGGACCGATGTCATGGACGCGCATTCCTGACCCACGGAAACCGCCATTTGACGCCGCGCGCCAAGGTGGTAGAGGACGTGCCGAGCAAAGGACGTGTGACATGAACCTCTTTTCCGACATTCGGACACTGGTGATCGACAACCTCAATGCCATGGTGGCCGAGGGTGCGCTCCCGGACGGGCTGGGCTTTGACAACGTGACGGTCGAACCGCCACGCGATCCGTTGCACGGTGACATGGCGACCAATGCGGCCATGGTGTTGGCAAAACCGTCCGGCAAGAAACCGCGCGATATCGCAGAGGCGCTGGCTGATAAACTTGCGCAGGATCCGCGGGTGTCGACCGCCGAGGTCGCCGGTCCGGGGTTTTTGAACCTGCGGCTGGATACCTCGGTCTGGCAAACTCTGCCGAGCGCCATTCTGGGTGCTGGCGCGAGCTATGGCCAGTCCGACATGGGCGCGGGCAAACAGGTGAATGTCGAATATGTCAGCGCCAACCCGACCGGTCCGCTTCATGTCGGTCACACCCGTGGCGCGGTGTTCGGGGACGCGCTGGCGTCCTTGCTTGATTACGCGGGCTACGACGTCACGCGGGAATACTACATCAACGACGGTGGCGCGCAGGTCGATGTGCTCGCGCGGTCCGTCTACCTGCGCTACCTCGAAGCGCATGGTCAGGCGGTGGCCTTTGAGGACGGCACCTATCCCGGCGACTACCTGATCCCGGTCGGGGAGGCGCTGATGGCCGAGGTCGGCGACGCCTATGTCGATCAACCCGAGTCCGTCTGGCTGGCCGAGGTCCGGTCCTTCGCCACCGACGCGATGATGCAGTTGATCCGCGAGGATCTCGCGCTGCTCGGTGTCGAAATGGACGTGTTCTTTAGCGAAAAGTCGCTCTACGGCACCGGTCTGATCGAGGCGGCCATCGATAGTCTGCGGGACAAGAACCTGATCTACCGGGGGGTGTTGGAACCGCCCAAGGGCAAGAAACCCGAAGATTGGGAACCGCGCGAACAGACGCTGTTCAAGTCGACCGCGCATGGCGACGACGTCGACCGCCCGATCATGAAGTCGGATGGCAGCTGGACCTATTTCGCGCCCGACATCGCGTATCACTACGACAAGGTGCAGCGTGGTTACGACCTCTTGATCGACGTCTTCGGTGCTGACCATGGCGGCTATGTCAAACGGATGAAAGCAGCGGTCAGTGCGCTGTCGGATGGTAAGACGCCGCTCGACATCAAACTCACCCAACTTGTGAAGCTCTACAAGAACGGCGAGCCGTTCAAGATGTCCAAGCGGGCAGGGACCTTTGTCACCCTGCGGGACGTTGTCGATCAGGTTGGCCCCGACGTGACCCGTTTTGTCATGCTCACGCGGAAGAACGATGCGCCGCTGGATTTCGACTTCGACAAGGTGCTGGAGCAGTCCAAGGACAATCCCGTCTTCTACGTGCAATACGCCAACGCCCGGGTAAATTCGGTGTTGCGCAAGGCGCGGGAGGCCGGGATTGATGTTGATGACGCGACCCTCGCCTCCGTCGATCTGTCCGGTATGACCCATGACACGGAACTCGCAGTCGCGCGGAAACTGGCCGAATGGCCACGTCTGATCCAGATCGCCGCCCGGACCAACGAACCGCACCGCGTGGCGTTCTATCTCTATGAACTCGCGTCGGATTTGCACACGCTTTGGAACAGGGGCAACGACGTGCCCGAGCTTCGGTTTTTGCAGGAAGGCAACACCGCGGCCTCACAAGCGAAAATCGCCCTCGCTCGGGCGGTCTCGGTTGTTATTTCGTCCGGCCTTGGTATCTTGGGCGTGACGCCAGTCGAAGAGATGCGCTGACAAAAGCGCCGTGACTGGCTGAGGCAAAGGCAAGAGATCACCGGTGGCACAGTCACCGGGCAAAGAGGCGGACATGGCAGACATGCAGATGACGGGCCCCGCACGCGGGGAGAAGACGTCGGGCAACGTGGCCTCGGCAGCCAACTGGCTGGGCGCGGCCATGTCGCTGGCGTTGGTTGTGGGGATTGCAGTGTGGGGCTACAGGCTCATCATGCGAGACGTATCCGGCGTCCCGGTGGTGCAGGCGATCGACGGCCCGATGCGGGTGGCCCCGGAAAACCCGGGTGGACAGATTGCCCGTCACGAAGGACTGGCCGTCAACGACGTGGCCGGATCTGGCACCTCGGCCAAACCGCCCGAGCAATTGGTCCTCGCGCCGCGTCCTCTGGATATCACGGATGAAGACATCCCGGTCTCTCAGATCGGCCCCGACACGTCGCTGACCGAGGCAGAGCAGGTAGCTCTCGCATCCTTGCGCCAGGACGCGGAAGAAGACACATCGTCTTTGGCCCTCACCGATATCATGAGCGCGGATGATCCGATCCGCGCGTTGGCGGACCAGATCGCCGCAAACGCCACGCCGTTTGCCGACCTGGACCCCGCGCCGGACACGGGTGTCTTTGACGACACCGCCACGGAACAGGTGGCCGCCGTCGACCAGGGCCCAGAGATCATCCCCGCCTCGATCCCGGGTGTCGCGCGATCCCTGCGACCGGCCCAACGCCCGGCCGGGCTGCAGCAGGCGTCCTTGGCCATCCCCGCCGCCGCGCCGACCGGCGTTTCGGAACTCTCTCCGTCCGAGATCCCCACCGGCACACGGCTCGTGCAGTTCGGTGCGTATGACAGCCCCGAGATTGCTCGCGATCAGTGGACAAAGCTCGAAGCGCGGTTCGGCGAATACCTTGAAGGCAAGTCGCGCGTGATCGAGGAAGCCACGTCAGGTGGGCGCGTCTTCTACCGCCTTCGGGCGCACGGATTTGCCGATCTGAGCGACTCGCGTCGCTTTTGTGCCGCCATTGTTGCAGAAGGCACCGATTGCATCCCGGTGGTCAGTCGGTGACACCGTTTGGCGCAGCCATTTTCGGCTGCGACGGCGCGCGCCTGTCTCCGGACGAGCGCGCGTTTTTTGCAGAGGCCAACCCCTTTGGCTTCATCCTCTTCGACCGAAATCTTGAAACCGCCGATCAGATCCGCGCGCTGACCGCCGACCTGCGCGACACGGTGGGCTGGAACGCGCCCATCTTCATCGATCAGGAGGGCGGCCGCGTACAGCGCCTGCGCCCCCCATTGGCGACGGTATGGCTGCCCCCACTTGACCACGTGACACGCCTTGGCAAAAACGCGGAAGAGGGCATGCACCTGCGTTACCGGATCATCGCGCACGAACTGATGGACTTGGGTATCGACGCCAACTGTGCCCCGATGCTTGACATCGCGCGTCCCGAAACCCATCCGTTCCTGCGCAATCGCTGCTACGGATCGGATCTGGATCAGGTGGTTCGGATTGGCCGAGCCGTGGTCGAAGGGCACCTCTCTGGCGGGGTGTTCCCGGTGATTAAGCACATCCCGGGGCACGGCCTGGCGCGGATGGACAGCCATCTTGACTTGCCCCGGATCGACGCACCGGAAGAGACGCTGAACACGATCGATTTCGCGGCGTTCAAACCCTTTGCAGACTGCGCCATGGGCATGACCGCGCACCTTGTTTTCAGTGCCTTGGGCGAAACACAACCGGCCACCACATCACCCAGCATGATCCGGCGAATCCGCGACGATATCGGGTTCAACGGTCTTCTCATGACCGACGACATTTCGATGAACGCGCTCAGTGGCACTGTCCCGGAGAGGGGCGCCGCGTCGATGCGCGCCGGTTGCGATGTCATTCTGCACTGCAACGGCGATCTGGCCGAACGGATCGCCCTGATCGACCGGATCGGGACCATGCCCGCTGCAAGTCAGGCCCGGGCCGAGGCGGCCATCGTGCGACGTCCGACGCCAGAGGATGTTGACATTGCCGCCCTCAAGGCCAATCTGGCAGAACTTGAGCAGGGACGCAGTGCATGAACGACGTGACTCCAGAGACGTTTGACGTGTCAGTCGCTGATCGGCTTGCCGCCGAGGCACTGATTGTCGATGTCGATGGGTTCGAAGGCCCGCTCGATCTGCTCCTCAGTCTAAGCCGCACCCAAAAGGTCGATCTGCGCAAGGTCTCGGTCCTGCAACTCGCACAGCAATACCTCGCCTTTATCGAACAGGCCAAAGCCTTGCGGATCGAACTGGCGGCCGATTACCTTGTGATGGCGGCGTGGCTCGCCTTTCTCAAATCCCGCCTTTTGCTGCCACCGGACCCGACCGAAGAAGGTCCGTCAGGCGAAGATCTTGCCGCGCATCTCGCGTTTCAGCTGGAACGGCTTCAGGCGATGCGCGACGTGGCGGCAAAGCTCATGGCGCGCGACCAGTTGGGGCGCGATTTCTTTGCCCGCGGCGTGACACAACAGGTCGAGCGCGTGCGCAAGGTCGAATATACGGCCACCTTGCTTGACCTCATGCAGGGCTACGCCCGTATCCGCACCAAGGATGAATTCCGCCCCTTCGTTATGGACAGGGACGCGGTGTTCACGATGGAACAAGCGCTTGAGCGGATGCGTGGTTTGATTGGCTTTGCGGGAACGTGGACGGACATCTCCACCTATATGCCGGATGGGTGGAATATCGATCCGGGGCGCTGGCGTTCAGCCACCGCGTCGACCTTTGCGGCCTCGCTGGAACTGGCGAAGGAGGGCAAGGTTGAATTGCGTCAGTCCGACACCTTCGCCCCCATCGAACTGCGCCGGAAGGAGCCGCGCGGTGACTGACACAACCGAAAGCGAGATCGAAGAGAGCCTTTTCGAAGCACCGCCGATGGGCGAACAGGAGCGTATGGTCGAAGCGATCCTCTTCGCCACAGCAGAACCTGTAACCGTGAAGGAACTGAACGACCGCATGCCGCATGGCGCGGACGCCGCCGAAGCGCTGGTGCATCTGCGCAAGCGCTACGAAGGCCGGGGGGTCAATGTAGTCAAGGTCGGCGATGCTTGGGCCATCCGCACCGCGCCGGACCTTGGATTTCTGATGCAAAAGGAAACGGTTGAGACACGTAAACTCAGCCGCGCCGCGATCGAAACACTCGCGATCATCGCCTACCACCAACCGGTGACCCGTGCCGAGATCGAAGAGATCCGCGGCGTCTCGGTCAGCCGGGGCACTGTCGATCAACTGCTTGAGATGGAGTGGATCCGCTTCGGGCGTCGCCGCATGACGCCGGGTCGGCCTGTGACCTTTGTCGTCACACAGGATTTCCTCGACCATTTTGGTCTCGAATCCGCGCGCGATCTTCCTGGACTCAAAGAACTTCGCGCAGCAGGTCTTCTAGAGAACCGTCCGCCGCCCGGAACTGTCCCGCAGCTTGGGGAAGGCGATGTGGACGCGGAGGAAGAGACCGAAGAGGGTCAGTCCGAACTGTTTGAAGATTAATTAATTCTGCACATTTTTTCAGAAACACTGCCTGAAAATCGTCGCAATTGTCGCCTATCTGCAGGATCGAGGCAGCCAAAAGCAGTAGGAGGGCGACATGAACCTCAATCAGATCATCAACATGGTAATGCGCACTGTGATGCGTCGCGTCATCAATTCCGGCATCAATGCAGGGATGAACGCGGGCCAAAGTGCACTGGCCAAGCGGAAAAAACCGCAGCCGTCACAGCATTCCGACGACGCGCAGCACTAAGCCGCGAAATGCTTGGACAGCTTTAGACCCTGTCCCTGATAATTCGATTTGATCCCCGCGCCATAAAGCTGGCTCGGGGATTGATCCATTTTTTCATACACCAGACGCCCCACGATCTGCCCGTGTTCCAGCACGAACGGCGCTTCGTGGCAGCGCACTTCCAGTACGCCCCGAGACCCCGTGCCACCTGCTGCGTCATGGCCGAAGCCCGGATCGAAGAACCCCGCGTAGTGAACGCGAAATTCACCCACCATCGCCAAAAACGGTGCCATCTCGGCGGCGTAATCCGGCGGGATGTGTACCGCCTCACGGCTCACCAGAATGTAGAACGCATCCGGATCAAGGATCAGGCGGCCATTTGTGGTGTGCAGCTCTTCCCAGAACTCGGACGGGCGATAATGCCCCAGCTTGTCGAGGTCGATCACCCCGGTATGCGGTTTCGCCCGATACCCGACCAGATCCCCCTCGGCAGGTTTCAGGTCGACTGAAAATCCCAGCCCGTCGCCAATGACCGCCGGGCCGCCATTCACAAGCGTTTGCTCTTCATGCAGCGTTGCAAGCGCGTCATCCGACAGCACGGACTGCCCATTGCGGAACCGGATCTGGTTCAGCCGCATTCCGGGCCGAACCAACACAGAGAATGATCTCGGACAGATCTCGGCATAAAGCGGCCCGGTGTAACCAGCGGTGATCCGATCGAACTCCGTGCCCTCGTCGGTGATCGTCCGCGTCAGCAGATCCAGCCGCCCGGTGGAGCTTTTGGCATTGGCCACCGCACTGATATCTTTGGGCAGCGCCAGCCGCTCCATCAACGGCACAAGGTATACGCAACCTTTCTCAAGCACCGCCCCGCTTTCGAGCGAAATCCGGTGCATCTCGAAATCGGCGAGCCGATCCTCGACGCGCTGGCCTTTGCCCGCAAGGAACGACGCCCGCACGCGATAGGCGACCGTACCAAGACGCAGGTCGAGGCTTGCGGGTTGAACCTGACCATCGACGAACGGCACATCAGCGGCAATCACGCCCTGATCCATCAGTGCCTCGATCTGCTGGTTGGCCAACACACCCGTCATGCCAAACTCCCCCGGTTCGCGTTTCGCCTTGCATAGCAACTGGGTGAGCCCCGCGCGAGAGTGATTTTCGTGCGAAGACATGTGATAGCGGATGGTGTGATTGGTCGGGCTAGCAGGACTTGAACCTGCGACCTTCCGTCCCCCAGACGGACGCGCTACCAGGCTGCGCCATAGCCCGACTGCGGACTGTCATAACGGTTTTGGATCAGGCCGCAAGAGCGAATTCCACCGTCACTTCATGCATCAATCACCCAACGCGGGCGCGGAGCTTCTCGACGATGGGCGCGATCTCTTTGGCCGACTCGGGCGACAGCGTTCGGATCCGCGAAAGGTGACTTAGGACGCTGGGCGCAGGTTCTTTCGGCTCCGGTGCCACGACGGCGGGCTCCGGTGTGGGGTCGGCGACAGCGGCTTCGGTCTCTGCCTCTTCCGCCTGAACCTCGATGCGCTCTTCCATCGATTTCTGAAGAAAGCCGGGCAGGGCGGCCGTCTCTGGTTCCGGTTCAAGGTCTTCTGACTTGTCGGGCTCGGCGTCGGCCTCGAGCGTGTCTTCAACAGCCGTTTCGGGCTCAGGCAGGGCCTCTTCTTCCGGCGACACGGGTTCTGTGTCCGAGGCGTCAGATTCGGCAATCTGCGCATCCGCTGGTGCGTTTTCGTCTTCGGTCGATACCTCCAACATCGCGTCCTCGGCATGCGCAACGATCTCCTCCGTCGCGTCATCAACGGTGTCAGACTCGGCCGGTTTCGCGAAGGGCACGACAGTGTCCACCGGTTCGGACGCGGGTACCTCTTGAAGCACCACGTCCTCGATGATGTCCTCGTCACCGACACTTAAAGTGCAGAGTGAAGAAACGTGCTTTATGCCTTGTTCACGCAATATTTTCTGCGCGCCCTTGATGGTCATACCATCTTCGTGAAGCAGCTTCTTGATCCCCCCGAGCAGCAGCATGTCTGACGGACGATAATACCGTCGCCCCCCGGCGCGTTTGACCGGTTTGACTTGCGTGAACTTGCTCTCCCAAAACCGCAGAACATGGGCTGGTGTGTCCAGCCACTCTGCCACCTCACTTATGGTGCGGAAGGCATCTGCGGATTTGCTCATTGTGGTCAGCCCTTATTGCCGGCGGCCACGCGGTCTTTCATCAGATGAGAGGGCCGGAAAGTCAGAACGCGGCGCGGATTGATCGGGACTTCTTCACCGGTTTTCGGATTGCGTCCAACGCGTGCCGCCTTGTCGCGGATCGAGAACGTGCCAAAGGACGAAATCTTGACCTGTTCGCCCGCGACCAGCGCGTCCGACATGTGATTCAGCACGCTTTCAACAAGGTCGGCGCTTTCATTTCGGGACAATCCAACCTCGCGAAAAACCGCTTCGCTCAGGTCCATCCGTGTCAAAGTCTTTTGGCCCATCAATACATCCCTCCCGGTTCCGGACAGCATGCGACCTGCGAATTTCCGAGTCAATATCAATGGCTTGTGTGCGAGAATTTAGAAGGTTTTTGCCTACCAGCGCAGCACCACGGCGCCCCAGGCCAGACCGCCACCAATCGCTTCGGTGACAACGACATCTCCGCGCTTGATCTGGCCGCGCTCGACGCCAACCGACAGCGCCAACGGAATCGAGGCCGCCGATGTGTTCCCGTGGTCCTGAACCGTGACGACAACGTTATCCATCGACAGGCCAAGCTTCTTCGCGGTGCCCTGGATGATGCGAATATTGGCCTGATGTGGCACGATCCAGTCCACATCCGCGCTGTCGATGCCCGCCTGTTCCATCGCTGTGGTCGCTGTCTGTGCCAGCTTCTCGACCGCATGGCGGAACACTTCCTTGCCCTGCATCCGCAGGAAGCCGGTTGACTGAGTGCTCACCCCGCCGTCAACGAAGAGGATGTCCTTGTGTTGCCCGTCGGAATTCAGATCGACAGAAAGAATACCGCGATCCGCTGCCGTCCCCTCACCCTCTTGTGCTTCGAGGATCACCGCACCGGCCCCGTCGCCGAACAGGACACAGGTGCCGCGGTCGGTCCAGTCCATGATCTTCGAAAAGGTCTCGGCCCCGATCACCATGATCCGTTTGGCCTGACCCGACAGGATCAGCGCGTTGGCCGTGCTGAGCGCATAGATGAACCCGGCGCAGACGGCCTGAACGTCAAATGCAAAGCCCCGTGTCATGCCAAGGGCGTGTTGCACCATCGTGGCCGCTGAAGGGAAGGTCAGATCTGCCGTGGACGTCGCCAGGACAATCGCGTCAAGGTCGTTCGCCTCAAGCCCCGCATTCGCAAGCGCCTTCTCGGCAGCCCGCGTCGCAAGGTCAGATGTCGTCTCGCCCTCTGCCGCGAAGTGACGCCGTTCGATGCCGGAGCGTGACTTGATCCACTCGTCCGAGGTCTCAAGCGTGGCCTCGAACTCCGAATTTGGCACGACCCGTTCCGGTAGGTAATGCCCAAGCCCGACAACAACCGCACGTCTGGTCATGCCTGGCTCTCCTTGTCGCTGCCGGTGTCTTCGGTGATGTCCCAGGTGATGTCGTTGATCGACTCAAGCCGCGCGGCAAGCCGTTCCGAAAAACCGGATTGCGCCAATTGGAAGGCCAGCTTGATCGCCGCCGACACACCAGTCGCATCCGCAGATCCGTGCGACTTCACCACGGTGCCGTTCAAGCCAAGAAACACACCGCCGTTCACGCGCCGTGGGTCAATCTTCTTGCGCAGACGTCGCAGGGACGTCAGCGCCAGAAGCGATGCGAGACGCGACAAAGGTGAATAGGCAAACGCTTCCTTCAGGCGATCGCCGATCAGCGATGCGGTACCTTCACCTGTCTTGAGCGCGACATTGCCCGTGAATCCGTCGGTGACGATGACGTCACAGGCTTTGCCCGGGATGTCGCCGCCTTCGACAAAGCCCACGAATTCAAAAGGCGCACGTTCTGCCGCCTTGGAGATCAGCTCATGTGCATCGTGCAGTTCCGGGCGACCCTTGTGCTCTTCAGTGCCGACATTGAGAAGTCCGACGCGGGGCTTCTTCAGATGCAATCCGTTGCGGGCGTAGGACACCCCCATCAGCGCGTATTGCAACAGGTCTTCGGCGTCCGCGCGGATATCGGCACCCACATCCAGCATCACGTTGAAGCCCTGCGGGTTACGCGACGGCCAAAGGATCGCGATGGCCGGACGGTTCACGCCGGGCAGCTTGCGCAGCCGGATCATCGACAGCGCCATGAGCGCACCGGTATTGCCGCAGGACACGGCCACGGTTGCCTCGCCATTGCGGACAGCCTCAATGGCGGCCCACATGGAGGTCTCGCGCCCGTTGCGCACGACATGGCTCGGTTTGTCGGTCATCGACACGACACTGTCGGCATCGCGGACCTCGCACCGCTCGGCGAGGCCTTTCTTCTTTGCAATCAGCTTGTTGAGCTTCTTTGCAGGGCCATGCACCAAGAACCGGATTTCCGGATTCGCCTTCGCAGAACGAGACATGCCGGAGACAACTGCCTCCGGCCCCAGATCGCCGCCCATCGCGTCGATTGATAAAACGATTGGTCCGTCACCCGCCATATGTTGATCCTGCAAGGAGGTCATGCGGAGGGAAACGCCTTATCGTTGCTTATGCTGCGTCTTCGTCCAGGTCGATTTCGTCGGCCTGTGCGATCACTTCGCGATCCGCGTAGTGGCCGCAGGACGGGCACACGTGGTGCGGACGCTTCAGTTCACCGCAGTTGGTGCACTCGTTCGGGTTTCCCGCAACCAGAGCGTCATGTGCGCGGCGATTGTTGCGACGCGACTTCGATACTTTGTTCTGTTGGACAGCCATGTCTCAACCTCAATTGTCTATAACCGGTGGCATGAATGCCATGCCGCATTTTCGGGTGTGTCCGGCCTCTTACGGGGAACCGGGTCAGGGGGCAACCCCCACCTCAGATGAAGGCGCGAACATAGGGGCAAACGCGAAATCCGCAAGCGTTTTCTGGCGCCTTTATTCACTCTTCCTTGTCGAGCTTGTCGCGCAGCGCTGCAAGGCCCGCAAAGGGCTTTGTATCCTCGTCCGTCAGCGGGGTGACACCATCTTCGGCAAACACCGCGTCGCCCAGATCAGCATCCGCGCGCCGCGGATATTGCGGCAGCGCCAGAGACAGCGATTCTATCATCACGTCATAGGCCGAGATCACCGGCCCGAGAGGCTCCAACCGCGTGTCTTCGGGCATTTCGGTTTCCGCCCCGGCCTCTGCTTCGATCTCAAGATACGAGGCGGGAACAAAAAGCCGCTCGACGGCTTCGTCGATGCGCGTCGTCACAGGGTCAAGCGTCACGACGCAGGGTTGCACCACCGTCGCACCCAGCGCACCGGTCAGGCTCCAGCCCTGTGCGCCGGCAGGACTGATCTCCCCCCGAAAGCGCAGCTTCTTCACGCCCAGCAGGTTCAACTGCGCCGCCACCGCCGCGCGCGCGTCGGCTTCGGGTTGCAGATCGAAGGCAGTCGGATGGCGTGTCGAAAGATCGGCGACGCGAAATTGTCCGGGTTTCAGAACCTGTTGTGGCATGTCTCTTGATGCACCCTTTGCTTGAACGCGGGCCCAAGGCCGTGTAATCGGGATAAAAGGCAGTGAATGCCAACGCAAGAGAGGCGCTATGCAGGGCATCGGATCGACACTCAGGATCGGGCTTGGGGCGCTTGTGTTTGTCGCGATGGCAGGGTGTGCGGCCCAGTACCGCACACATGGTTACGTTCCCACAGAAGACGAACTGCAGCAAATCGTGCCCGGCGTGGACACGCGCGGCACGGTCGAGGACCTTGTTGGTGTGCCTTCCACCTCGGGTACATTGAACGAGTCGGGCTTCTACTATGTCGAAAGTGAAATGCGCACCTTCGCCTGGCGCCGTCCCGAAGTGGTAGACCGTGAGGTTCTTGCGATCACCTTCGACACCGCCGGGGTGGTAGAGAACATCGAACGCTACGGCCTGCAGGACGGGCAAGTGGTTCCGCTGGCGCGCCGTGTAACGGAATCGGGCGATGGCGATCTGAGCTTCATCCGCAAGCTCTTCGGCAATATCGGCGGGATCAACGCCGCCGATTTCTTCAACTGATGGCGCTCCCCGCCGCGACAGAGCCTGTCGCGGACGGTCTTGACGAGGTCGACCTTCGGGTCGGACCGTACCGCGCGCGTATCGGCATTGGCGCGGACTTGCGTGAGGCTGCGCTCGAATTGCGAGGGCGTTGTTTTCGGCCGCAATCCGGCACGGATCGCGACAGGTTCGATGCGCTTAGCCTGCACGGGACCGTCTGCGACACGCGCAATGACCAAGTGCTTTCAGCCTTCCGAACCCGCGTGATATCCAACGCCGCGCATCTGTCATCGACCTACACCGCCCAATCCTATGATTTGACACCGCTTCAGTTCGAACGTGGGCCGTTTGTCGAGGTGGGCCGCCTGTGTCACGCGCCGGATCTTTTGGACCCGATGGCGTTTCGCCTCGTATGGGCAGCGCTTGGCGCGCTGGTCGACACCCATGGCGCGGCGATGATGATCGGGTGCAGCTCCTTTGACGGAACCGATGTCAACCGCCACCGCACTGCGCTCGCGTATCTCAGGGCGCATCACCTCGGCCCGCAAAAGCTTCGACCCGGAAAAACCGCGGTGGACACAATCGACCTGCCGAATGGGCCCGCGGACCCGGCAGGGCTGCCACATCTTCTGAAAAGCTATCTGGGCCTCGGAAGCTGGGTCAGCGATTTCGCGGTACGCGACCCCGATCTCGACCGGCTGCACGTCTTCACCGCGCTGCGCATCGGGGACATTCCCGAGCCGCGAAAGCGCCGCCTGCGTGCCCTGGCGCGGGGGATGCACGCCGCCACTTGACGTCAGACGCCGCGCATCATAGCGCAGCGGCATGGCTGTCATCCCGCTTTTGCAACTTAATGATATCTCGCTGACCTTCGGCGGAGAGCCCGTTTTTCATGACCTCGGTCTTGTCATTCAACCGGGCGACCGCATCGCGCTGGTCGGGCGCAACGGATCGGGCAAATCGACGCTGATGAAAGTGATGGCGGGGCTGGTTGAGCCTGACAAGGGCGACCGCGTTGTGCCCTCCGGTACCAGCGTCGGTTATATGGAACAGGACCCGGACCTGCGCGGCTTTGCAACACTTGGCGACTACGCGTCTTCCGGGCTTGAGCCGTCAGAGATGTACAAGGTGGAACGGGCTGGTGAAGGGTTGAAATTCGATCCCGCGCGCCCGGTCGAGACGGCCTCGGGTGGGGAACGCCGCCGTGCCGCGCTGGCGCGCCTGATGGCGCAGGACCCGGATGTGATGCTCCTCGATGAGCCGACCAACCACCTGGACATCGAAGCCATCGGTTGGCTCGAAAACGAACTGAAGCAAACCCGCAAGGGGTTCGTCCTGATCAGCCACGACCGCCGTTTTCTCTCGGAACTCACCCGCGTGACACTCTGGATCGACCGCGGGCAGGTGCGTCGTCAGGACAAGGGCTTCGCCGATTTCGAGGCATGGCGCGACAAGATGTGGGACGAAGAAGACCTGCAGCGCCACAAGATGGATCGCAAGATCAAGGCCGAGGCGCGGTGGGCTGTCGAAGGCATCAGCGCTCGCCGCAAGCGAAACATGGGCCGGGTGCGCGCGCTGCAGGACCTGCGTAAGGAACGCGCCGCCATGATCAAGCGGCAGGACGCGGCAGCGATGGACCTCGCCTCCGCTCCGAAATCCGGCCGCAAGGTGATCGAAGCCAGACATCTTGCCAAAAGCTTTGGCGATACCGTTATCGTGAAAGACTTTTCGCTGACCGTGCAGCGTGGCGATCGCGTGGCCTTCGTCGGTCCGAACGGCGTTGGCAAGACGACCCTCATCAAGATGCTGATCGGGGAAATCGCGCCGGACACCGGGACGGTGAAGCTCGGCACAAATCTGGTGCCGGCCGTCTTTGACCAGACCCGCGCGCAGTTGGACGGCGATCTGTCGCTGTGGGAGAACCTGACCGGCGATCCCGAGATGCGCGTGTCCGGAAAGACGGACCAGATCATGGTGCGCGGACAGCCTCGCCACGTGGTCGGCTATCTCAAGGAGTTCCTCTTTGACGAACGGCAGGCCCGCGCGCCGGTGCGTTCCCTGTCGGGGGGCGAAAAAGCGCGGCTGCTGCTTGCCCGGATCATGGCGCGGGAATCGAACCTCCTGGTGCTGGACGAACCCACCAACGATCTCGACGTGGAAACGCTCGACCTGCTGCAGGATCTGCTGGGTGACTACGACGGCACGGTGCTGCTCATCAGCCACGATCGCGATTTCCTTGATCGCGTCGCGACGACCACCGTGGCGATGGAGGGCAGGGGCCGCGCCACCGTCTATGCCGGAGGGTGGAGCGACTATCGCGCCCAGCGGGGTGAGACGTCAGAGGACACCGCATCCACTGCGAAATCGGCGATCAAGGCCAAGCCCAAAACCGATCCTGCACCGCAATCGAAAGCAAAGTCTGGCCTGAGTTTCACTGAAAAGCACCGCCTTGAAGAACTTCCCGCCGAAATCGACCGCCTGACCGCAGAGATCGCCAAGTTGGAACAGTTGATGGCGGACCCGGATCTCTTCACCCGTGAGCCAGTGAAGTTCCAGAAAGCGTCAGAGGCCCTGGTCGCCCGCCAGAAAGCGCTGTCCGAGGCCGAGGACCTATGGCTCGAACTGTCGGAAAAGGCCGAAGCCGGATGACGCTGCCGTCACCGGAAGCGGTGCAATGCGTCCACGCATTGCACACCGCGCGCGCCGGTCTAGCTCTGCGCCCATGACCGCACCCGTCTTCATCGGCGCCCGCATCTATCGCGGGTCGAGCTATGGCACGCATCATCCCCTGTCGATCCCGCGTGTGCCGACGGTCACCGATCTCTCCCGCGCCCTTGGATGGCTCCCCTCCGAGCAATACCGCACCAGCCCCTGCGCCAAACCCGATGCGCTGCACGGCTTTCACGCGCCGGATTACATCGACGCGCTTCAAACGGCAGAAGCCACGCTGAAACCGAACCTCGACTTCGACCTCGGGTCGCTGTCCAACCCCGTGTTTCCCGAAGTCTACCGCCGCCCCGCAACCGCGGCCGGGGGTGGGCTTCTGGCAGCGGAACTCGTGCGTCACGGCGGTGTCGCATACAATCCCGGCGGTGGGACGCATCACGGGCTGCCGGATCGCGCGAACGGATTCTGCTACATCAACGAACCTGTCCTGACGATCCAGCACCTCCTGGCGCAGGGTCTCACCCGCGTGGCCTATGTCGACATCGACGCGCATCATTGCGACGGGGTTGCAGTGGGGTTTCACGGCTCCGAAGAGGTGCGCATGATCTCGGTCCACGAAGACGGGCGCTGGCCCTTCACGGGGGATGTGGACGACACCGCCGGTGGCGCGGCGATCAACATCCCCGTGCCGCGCGGTTTCAATGACACCGAATTTACGCTGATCCTGAACGAGGTGATCCTGCCCGCTGTCGAGGCGTTCCGCCCAGAGGCGATCTACCTGCAATGCGGGGCTGACGCCGTGACCGAAGACCCGCTGTCGCGCCTGAACCTCTCCAACCGCTGCCATGTTGCAGCGGTCAAAGCGCTGCGCCCCTTGTCGCCGCGCTTCATCGTCTCGGGCGGTGGCGGCTACAATCCGTGGAGCGTCGGTCGCGCATGGACCTGCGTCTGGGCGACCCTGGCCGGGCAGACGATCCCGGATCGCCTTCCGACGGAAGCACACGCCATCCTTGCGGAACTCACCTGGACGCGAAAGGCGCGGCCCACGGCGGACATGCTGACGACGCTGCTCGACCCCCCGCGCGACGGGCCGGTGTCGGAGCACGTCAACGACGTCGTGCGCAGATTGAAATCACGCCGTGGTTAACGGGATCACGACCTGCGCATGCGTCGCTGAGACCTGCACCAGCGGTGTCACGCCGGCATCCGTGCACAACTGCCTCAGGAAAGCGAATTGCACCTGAGCCGGGCGCAGGGCTTGGTCCGCCGAGCCCGCGCCGGTTTCGAGAAGCGACCAGCAGTCGGCATCATTGAGGATACTGGGCCCCCTGGCATCCGCCAGAACCGCGTCACGTTCCACGGCCACAACGATGCTGCCACCCTGACCCAAGGCCGACTCGAGACACAGCGCGGCGAGGAAGCCGAACTGTACCGTGTCCCGAGAGGCGGGATCGTCCAGCGCCCATTCTGTTATGATCCGTGTCCCGCCATAATGATTGGCCAGGGTCCGGCGCGCTTCGTCGGCCGAAACCAGTCGCGGATCACCGGCGCTTCCGAATGCGATGCGAAAAAACTGGATCCGCGCGGCGGCGTTGTCGCAGCTTTGCTGGATCAGGGTCATTTCGGGGCTTGCCGGGTCCGGTGTGCCCATGGCAACCAGCTCAAGACCGTTTGAGATCGCACCGATCGGGCTGATCAGATCGTGGCAAATGCGCGATCCGATCAATGCGGCCAGTGAAGCTTTGTCGTGGTGCACTATGTTCTCCGTCACGCTGTAAGGAGCCTTCTGATGTCTGACCTCAATGGCCTGTTGGAACCCGGTTCACTGGTTCGCCACCCAACCGAGCCCGATTGGGGGATCGGACAGGTCCAATCCAAAATTGGCGGCCGTATCACCGTGAATTTCCGCGAGGTCGGCAAGGTGGTGATTGATGGGTCGCGAATTGGACTTCTTCCCGTTTTTGAAGACTAGGCTTGCAACCAAAAGTTGATAAAGTCCTAATTCGTGCAGCGCGGGCAACATTCGGGCGTCAGGGTGACGTCGTTGCGCGTCACACCCGCTCCCACTAGAGTGGCGTCAGTCGACCTTGGGGTCCCTCATTCATGCTTCAGGATGCGCCAACACTGCACGTTTCACTGGCCCGCTCGGACAGCGATCTGCGGGCGGCGCAACGTCTGCGGTACGAGGTCTTCATCGCCGAACTGGGCGGGGATGGACCGGATGTCGATCATGATGCCCGGCTTGAACGGGATCGCTTCGATGCGTTTGCCGATCATTTGCTTTTGCACGATCCCCTGCAGTCCGAGGGACCGACGGGCGGTGTCGTCGGTGTCTACCGGCTTTTGCGGCGCACGCAGGCAGAGCAGGCGGGTGGCTTCTACTCTGACCGGGAATTTGACCTTTCGACCCTGACGAACAGTCCCCGGAGGGTGCTCGAACTCGGGCGATCCTGCCTTCACCCGGACTACCGCGGCGGCGCTGCGCTGATGGCGCTCTGGAAGGGGCTGGCGAACTACGTGACCTCGCACGAGATCGACGTGCTGTTCGGCGTCGCAAGTTTTCACGGCACCGACGTCGTGACCCTGAGCAATGCGATTTCGCATCTCCATCACGCTTATCTCGCGCGCCCTGAAAACCGGGTGGTATCGCGCACACCGGACGCCGTAGCAATCCTGCCGGAGAACGAGGTCGACCGGAAGGCGGCGATGCGCGACACGCCTGCGCTGATCAAGTCCTATCTCAAGATCGGCGGCAAGATCGGGCAGGGCGCGTTTGTGGATCACGCGTTCAACACCACCGACGTCTGCCTGATCCTCGACACCGACGCGCTGCCCGGTGGCGCCGGGTCCTTCGCGGCGCGGCCCCGACCATGAGCCCAACCTGGGACAGCGTCGATCCTCCCGAAGATGTTGCGATTTCCGCGCTCGGCTGGACGCGCGTTCTCTGGCGCGGCACCTTGCTTGGGCTTGTGACCTTCGGTGGGCTTGGCCTCTTGCTGGTCGTGCGGTTGATCGAACGACCCATCTTCGGCGTCGACCGCCCCGTCACCCCGTACATCACCCAGGCCGTATGCCGATCCGCATTTGTCATTCTGCAACTGCCCCTTCTGGTACGCGGGCCACGGATGAAGGTGCAGGGGGCGGTTGTGGCCAACCACAGTTCATGGCTCGACATATTCGCGCTGAACGCACGCAAGAACGTGTATTTCGTCTCCAAATCCGAAGTCGCCGGGTGGCCCGGGATCGGCTGGCTCGCACGCGCCACGGGCACGGTCTTTGTCCGGCGTGACCCGCGCGACGCGAAAAATCAGTTGGCGATCTTCGAAGAGCGCCTGCAGCATGGCCACCGGCTGTTGTTCTTCCCCGAAGGCACGTCGACCGACACACTACGCGTTTTGCCGTTCAAGCCGACCCTGTTCGCCGCGTTCTTCTCGGATCGCTTGATGCATGCCATGCACGTGCAGCCGGTCACGGTGATTTATCATCCGCCGGAAGGCCGCGATCAAAGGTTCTACGGTTGGTGGGGCGACATGGGATTTGGCGAACACCTCATCAGAGTGCTGGCCCAGCGTCGCCAAGGAAAAGTCGAGCTGATTTACCACCCGCCGGTGCCGGTTGATGGCTTTCCGAACCGGAAATCGCTGGCAAGTCATCTGGAGACGCAGGTGCGATCTGCCCATTCGCGCTTGGCTGAGTGACCAGCCGCGTCCCGTCGAGGCGCGCGTGCACCACCCCGTCCTGCGGCGGCAGCGTACCGGAACGCCGAAACAGACCCCAGGTGCCGAAGAAGATGAACCCGATCTGGATCAGAAACGCACCGAGGTTGAACGCGCCCACAAGGCTGATGAGCACAAGCAGCGCCGCGACGATCTTGCTGGCGGAATAGGTCGCCCCGTTCCCGCAGGCGCGCCCCGACTGAACCAGGGCGAATCCACCGACATAGATGATCGAGCCCAGAACACCGCTGGCCTGAAGAAGGTCTGGATAGGTCCGCATGTAGTCAAGGACGCCTGACATAACGTCTCCGGGTCAATAGACCCGACCTGCCGTGCGACGGGTAGGTCGGGCCGGCGTTCTGAAAAGAAGGTGTCACTTACGGATCAGGGCCGCGCGCAATACCAAATCGTCAAAGGTCTTTCAAAATCGTTTTTTTGGTCACTCGTGAACAAGATGCGATCGAACTGCGATGACAATTGAAATGATATGTCGTTCAGTCCAGTCACAACGAACTTTCGTTACACGTAACTTATACACCTTACCTAGGGTAAGCACCAAGTCCGGATTTCCTGACCCTACGTCACATTTCGACCCGAAGAATGGACGTGTGCAGCGATAATCGCATCGCGCTGTGCTCGGGCCCATCGACCACCACAAAGACAAAACTGCGCAGGAAAAACCCTGCGCCGCTCACTATCGTTGCTTGTCTTGGCGGTCGGTCGCGCCGGAATGGGCTTATTCCTCCGGCGCGTCTTCTTCGCCCTGATCCGCGATCCACGCGACCGAGACGACTTCCTCGTCGGCACCGGTGTTGAACACTTTCACGCCGCCTGCGCTGCGCGACCGGAACGAGATACCGTCCACCGGCACACGGATCGACTGCCCCTTGGAGGTGGCGAGCATGATCTGGTCATCCATCTCGACCGGGAAACATGCGACAAGTGGCCCGCCGCGCATCGCCTTGTCGATCGCCTGCACACCCTGACCGCCGCGCCCGCGCACCGGGTAGTCGTGCGATGACGACAGTTTACCCGCACCCTTGGCCGTGATCGTCAGGATCAGGTTCTCCGCTGCGGACATCTCGGCATAAAGCTCCTGCGTCAGTTGCGCATTTGCGTTGCCTTCGTCCTCATCGGTCGCTTCCGTATCGTCCGTCACACCTGCAACGAGGCGCCGCTGCTTAAGATATGCCGCGCGCTCATCCGGCGTGGCCTCGAAGTGTCGGATCACGGCCATGCTGACCACGCGGTCGCCATTACTCAGCCTGATGCCCCGAACGCCGGTCGAGTCGCGCCCTTTGAAGATACGCACATCGGTGGTCCGGAAACGGATGGCGCGACCGGCATCTGTGACCAGCATGACGTCGTCATCCTCGGACGCGATGCGCGCGTTCACCAGTTCCACCCCCTCGGGCAGCTTCATGGCGATCTTGCCGTTCGACTTGACGTTGGTGAAATCGGACAGCGCGTTGCGCCGTACGTCACCGGCGCTCGTGGCGAACACGATCTGCAGGTCGTCCCAGTCTTCCTCGTCCCGATCCACCGGCATGATCGCTGCAATCGACACGCCGGTCGGAATTGGCAGGATATTGACGATGGCCTTGCCCTTGGACGTGCGCCCACCTTGCGGCAGCCGCCAGGTCTTGAGCTTGTAGGCCATGCCGTCGGTCGTGAAGAACAACAACTGCGTATGCGTGTTGGCGACAAACAGCGTGGTGACCACGTCGTCATCTTTGGTCGCCATTCCCGACAGGCCCTTGCCACCGCGCTTTTGCGCCCGGAAGTCGGCAAGAGGCGTGCGTTTGATCCAGCCCGACTGCGTGACCGTGACGACCATGTCCTCACGTTCAATCAGGTCCTCGTCTTCCATGTCGCCGGACCAGTCGACGATCTCGGTGCGACGGTCGACGGCGAACAACTCGCGGACCTCGCGCAGTTCGTCCGCGATGATACCCATGATCCGGTCGCGCGATCCGAGAATCTCCAGGTATTCCTTGATCTTGCCCGCCAGTTCTTCCAACTCGTCGGTGACTTCCTTGACACCGATCTGAGTCAGGCGCTGCAACCGCAAATCCAGGATCGCGCGGGCCTGTGTCTCCGAAAGGTTATAGGTCCCGTCCTCGTTCGCCGTATGGGTCGGGTCGTCGATCAGCGCGATGTAGGGCAGGATGTCCTTGGCCGGCCAACGCCGTGTCATCAACCGCTCGCGCGCTTCGGCCGCGTCCGCCGAGGACCGGATGGTCTGCACCACCTCGTCGATATTCGTGACCGCGACCGCCAGACCACAAAGCACATGGCTTCGTTCGCGCGCTTTCCGCAGCAGGTAGGCGGTGCGCCGCGCCACCACGTCTTCTCGGAAATCGATAAACGCCGTCAGGAATTTGCGCAGTGTCAGCTGTTCCGGCCGCCCGCCATTCAACGCCAGCATGTTGCAGCCAAACGAGGTCTGCATCGGCGTGAAGCGGAACAGCTGGTTCAGAACAACTTCGGCCGTCGCGTCGCGCTTCAACTCGACAACCACGCGCACGCCGTTGCGGTCTGACTCGTCCTGAACGTGGGCGATACCCTCGATCCGCTTCTCCCGCGCCGCTTCTGCGATGCGTTCGATCATCGTTGCCTTGTTCACCTGGTAGGGGATCTCGTCGATCACAATGGCCCAGCGGTCCTTGCGGATCTCCTCGACCCGCGTGTTGGCGCGGATGATGACCGACCCGCGTCCTTCCAGATACGCCTTCCGCGCGCCGGACCGGCCCAGCATGATGCCCCCCGTCGGGAAGTCGGGGCCGGGAACGTATTCGATCAACTGCTCGGATGACAGGTCCGGCTCTTCGATCAGGGCCAGTGTGGCGTCCACCACCTCACCAAGGTTATGCGGCGGGATGTTCGTCGCCATGCCGACGGCAATGCCGCCCGCACCATTGACGAGCATGTTCGGGAACCGCGCGGGCAGAACCGTCGGTTCACGGTCCTTGCCGTCATAGTTGTCCTGAAAGTCGACGGTGTCCTTGTCGATGTCCGCCAGCAGATAGGCGGCAGGCTTGTCCATGCGCACTTCGGTATAGCGCATCGCCGCCGGGTTATCGCCGTCCATCGACCCGAAATTGCCCTGACCATCGAGAAGTGGCAGCGACATCGAGAAATCCTGCGCCATCCGCACCAACGCGTCATAGATCGCGCTGTCGCCATGCGGGTGGTATTTCCCCATCACGTCGCCCACAGGCCGCGCCGATTTTCGGTACGCCTTGTCGTGACTGTTGCCGGATTCATGCATCGCGTAGAGAATTCTGCGGTGCACCGGTTTTAGGCCATCCCGCAGGTCCGGGATCGCCCGGCTCACAATCACACTCATCGCGTAATCGAGGTAGGAAGACTTCATCTCGTCGGTGATCGAGATTTGAGGCCCATCGTACTTCGGACGCGAGGGCGGCATATCTTCCGTATTTTCAGGGGGTTCTGGCGTGTCGCTCACGTGGATAGCCTGCTGTCGGTTTGTCTATATTTTGTTGATCAAGGGTATATCAGAGACAGGATGTAGGCCGCAATGCAAATGACCAAGATTTCAGCACCTGTGGCTTTGGCACTCATCCATGCGCCCTGCCAACATACTGTTTTTGTTGAAAGTTAAGAAAACCATGGCAAGCTGAGTCGTATAAGAAACGACGTATGAGGTTTGCATGTCAGAGATGAGCGAAACGGAGCTGATGCTGCGCGGCTACGGGCTAACCACGGCGCAGCTGTTTTACCGAATGCCGGACTACCGGAATGTGCTGAACACCTTTGTCTGGCAGGAATACGATTTGGCCCCGGATCATCCAAAACTGTTCGAGTTCATCGAGTTCTGGCAGGACAGCATCGAAGGCCCGTTACATTCGGTGCAATACACGCACCGAAAGATGCTGGCCTCGGGCGAATGGCAGCAACTGGTGGGGGAATTCACCGTTCAATAGAGCAAGGGTTCAACGCCTATCGACAGGCGTTGGCGCGCAGTTTCGAAGCCGCATCTAAAAGGCGTTGTAGAGAGCGTCCGACACTCCACGTACCGAAAGGTCGACGGCGTTCTCGCTTGTGCAGTGAAAGCCGGGTTGAGCCCAGAACGCCAAATGCTGCGCGACCAACGAATGACAGCTTTTGAATCTTGATCGATGGAAAATGAGTATGAAATACTCAAGTGCCGATGTTCATGACGAAGGTCAACAGTATTGTGCAACTGACTTTCACGGTTTTTAGATGAACACGATCCGGATAGAGTGACACGTGATGAATCGAGCGGCACGCACCACAAAATGAAAAGTAGTCTTCTCTGTGTGGCTTTTGCTTGCCTAGGAAGTAGTCCTCTCGCCGCGGATGGTATTAGGGAAACCAATTATCTGCACATTGATCCGGCAAACTCTCTCGTTTTGGAGGGCTTCTTCACAGCAACAGAACTTGTGGGGCGTGTCATTGATGGTGAAGGCGTGCGAGTCGGCGCAGCTTTAGTGGAGGGTTTAACGGGAGAATTGGCGGTGTCAGTTGATATGCAGGATAGAGACTCCGTCGCATTTCTCTTCGACGAAGAGATTTGTGCTATTGGGTTCCAAATAAGCCTGCCACCCAGAGAACAAAGAAACAGTATACCTGTCGAGATGCGCTTCCTTGCCCGTGACGGGAGTGTGGTTGACGAGTTGCGCCGGCAACCAGCCTTGGGGACTACCAGACAAGCGTACTCCAGCGATCAATTTACGCACCGCTTCGCCGGAGTGGTAATAACTGCTCAGACAATTGGAGAGATGGCTGTTGGAGAAATCAGGGCGCTGCCTTGTAGTTTGGCGATTTCCTGAGGCAGTTGATCTTCATCCCCAGAAGCAGCCATTCCGGCTGCAATGACCAACGGCGGCTTTGTCCGCAAAGCAGACCCAGCCTACACCCCGTAAATCTCGCCGAACTTCTTCTCCAGGTACGCCAGGAGCGGTCCCTCATTCGGCGCAAACCCGCAGGCACGCTCGATCACCTCTCGCGGCTCGTAGAGGCCGCCATGCCGCTGCAGATTGTCCCGCAACCAGCCCGTTGCCGCCGAGGTGTCGCCAGCTGCAAGCTGTGCATCGATGTCCGGGATCGCCGCTGTCAGCGCCTCGTGCAGGCATCCCGCATAGACATTGCCAAGCGTATATGTGGCGAAATAGCCGAAGAGCCCGACCGACCAGTGCACGTCCTGCAACACACCGTGCGACGCGCGATCCACCGGATAGCCGAAATCCGCCTCGAACCGCGTGTTCCACGCCTCTTCCAGGTCGGACACATCCAGTGAGCCATTGATCAATTGCCGTTCCAGGTCAAAGCGCAACAGGACATGCAGGTTGTACTGCACCTCGTCCGCCTCTGTCCGGATGAACCCTTTGTGCACCCGATTGACCGTGCCGTAGAAGGCGTCCGGGTCCGCGATTCCGAAATCGCCAAAGGCCTCGACCATCTGCCCATGCAACCAGGTCGTGAACGCCCGCGACCGCCCGAGCTGGTTCTCGTAGATGCGCGACTGACTTTCGTGCACCCCCATCGACACGCCGCGCCCCAGAGGCGTCAGCAGATAGGCCTGGTCGATATTCTGCTCATAAGCCGCGTGACCAACCTCGTGGATCGTGGAGTAGATGCAGTTGAACGGATCAACGGGGTTCGTGCGCGTGGTGATCCGCACATCATTGCCGGACCCCGAACTGAAGGGATGGACAGCCTTGTCGACGCGTCCGCGGCTCATGTCGTAGCCGAAGACCTTGGCGATCTGGCGCGACAGTTTCATCTGCGCGGTCTCATCGAAGGTGCCTTCAAGACCCGCAGGCGCGGGCGCACCCAGCACCTTGTCGCGCAATGCCACCAGACGCGGACGCAGCGCGCCGAACATCGTCTCAAGCTCTGCCGCCGTCGTGCCGGGCTCGTAATCCTGCAAGAGCGCGTCATGGGCGTCACCGCCATCTGCCAATGCCGCGCCTTCCTCACGCCGTAGGTCCAGCACCCGTTTCA
This sequence comes from Marivita hallyeonensis, assembly GCF_900129875.1. Taxonomy (GTDB): domain Bacteria; phylum Pseudomonadota; class Alphaproteobacteria; order Rhodobacterales; family Rhodobacteraceae; genus Marivita; species Marivita hallyeonensis. The sequence continues at coordinate 77,168 of NZ_FQXC01000002.1, forward strand.
GGGTTGGCGCGAAAGCTGCGAAGTCATCCTTGGCCCGTGCCTCGGCCCAGATGCCCTGCGCCAGTGAAGTTGTCCGCGCGATCTCCGCGGCAAGGTCATCCGGCACTTTTGACGCCCGGTCGAAGCTCCGTTGAATGTGGCGCAGATTGGCCTTCGCTTCGTCATCGGTCGCGTCCGACGCTGCCAGCCACTCGCCGACGCGCGGGTCTTTTCGGCGCGCATGCAGCACGCTTTCCAGAGCGCCCATCTCTTCGCCGCGCTGCGCCGCCGCGCCTCGTGGCATGGTGGTTTCCTGATCCCAGCCCAGCCGACCGGCGATCTGACCCAGCGCTTCGGTCTCGCGTTGAAAGGCCATCAAAGCGTCATAGGCCGTGCTCATGCCGTGGTTCCCCGAATGGATTGCTGCGTTGGATAGCCCGCGCCGAACCGGGCCCGCAGGATCAGAACCCACAGCACCACCGCGCCGAACTGGTGCAGGATCGCGATTTGCCACGGGGCCATGTAGAGCACAGTCACGACGCCAATCGCCATCTGCAGCCAGAGCATCGCATAAACCGCGTTGAACCGGAACCGTGTGTCGGCATTGGGCGATTTCCGCGCCCGGAGCCAGACAACCGTTCCGAAGATCAGCAACAGGTACCCGGCCACCCGGTGCATGAACTGCACGAGTCCCGCATTTTCAAAGAAGTTGCGCCAGACCGGCGCGATGTCGAACGGGAAGGGCGGCAGAAGGCCACCCGCCATCAGCGGCCAATCGTTATAGGTCCGCCCGGCATCGATCCCGGCGACCAGCGCCCCCAGCAGGATTTGCAGAAAGGTGAAATGCAGCAGACCCGTACCAAGGCCGAACAGCTTGCCCTCCCGCGCGCGGCGCGCCTGCATCAGATCTCGCTCCTCGCGGCCCAGCTCGAACACGTACCACGCGATGAAGCCTAGAATGACGAAAGCCAGCCCCAGATGCGTCGCCAATCGGTAGGATGCCACGTCCAGCATGGTTCCGGTCAGACCCGACGCCACCATCCACCAGCCAATGGCGCCCTGTAGCCCCCCCAGTACGCCCAGAAACAGCAGACGTCCGGTCCAACCTGTCGGGATCTTGCGCGCCACAAGGAAACCAAGGAAGCCCAGCGCCCAGACCAGTCCGATCACGCGGCCCAACTGCCGATGCCCCCATTCCCACCAGTAGATGAACTGGAACTCGGCCAGTGTCATGCCCTGGTTCTGCAACTGGTATTCGGGGATCTGCCGGTAGAGATCGAACTCGCGCTGCCAGTCCTCTGCGGTCAACGGCGGGATCGCCCCGCTGATCGGCGCCCAGACCGTGATCGACAACCCGCTGTCGGTCAGCCGCGTCAGCCCACCCACGGCGATCATTACGACGACAAGCGCGAAAAGGATCATCAGCCAGACCCGGATTGCGCCGCGCGCGCCGCGCTTGCCCGCGTCGATCATTCCGCCCTTCGGTGCGGTGGCGCGCGGCGTCTCTGCGCCAACCTCTTCAAAGATGCTGCGTTTGCTGCTCATTGTGTCTCCGTTATTTGGCGCAGACAGTAGGGTTGCACCCGGGCATCGTCCAGTCAGTCGCGACGTTCTTTCCAACGCACCATTTGACGCAGCACGCCGTGCAGCATCTGCACATCGGCCCGCGTCATCGGCATGCGCGACCACATGTTCCGCAGGTTGCGTTTCATACCATCCGCCTTGGCATCGGGGAAAAAGAACCCCGCCGCGTCAAGCTGGTCTTCGTAATGGCTGGCCAACTTCTCCATTTCGATCGCCGTGGCCCAGTCACTGCCGCCCATCTCGACCGTTTCCGGCACAACCTCGGTGGTCTGCCGCCGCCATTCGTATCCGGTCAGAAGCACGCATTGCGCAAGGTTAAGTGACGGGAAATCGGGGTTGACCGGAACCGAAATGATCGCGTTGGCAAGCGCGATATCGTCATTCTCCAACCCCGCACGTTCCGGTCCAAACAGCACCGCAACCTTCTCGCCGGCCGCGATCCTGTCTCGCGCCATTTCCATGGCGCGTTCCGGTGTGACGACGGGTTTGGTCATGCCGCGCTGCCGTGCCGTCGTGGCAAAGACATAGGTGCAGTCCGCCACCGCGTCGATGGTTCGCTCCACCAGCAGAGCCTCGTCCAGAAGCCGCCCAGCGCCCGAGGCCATCGCCACCGCCTTCGGGTTCGGCCAGCCGTCCCGCGGGGCCACGATCCGCATCCGGTCGAGGCCAAAATTCAACATCGCGCGTGCGGCGGCCCCGATATTCTCGCCCATCTGCGGGCGCACGAGTACAAAGGCAGGCTGCGCTGTCTCGCTGGGCATGACGAAAGCTCCGAATGGACCGATTGCGCGCCTGACTATTGCGCCCCCGGTCAAAGGGCAAGCCATCCAAGCCCTTGGCGTGCCGGTTGAAATGACGCTATAGGAGCGCAACAGACCACGAAGGGGCCGCAGATGTCCGACACCGAGCAGCCGCAGATCTATCTCATCACGCCGCCCGAGATCGAATTGAGCCATTTTCCGACCGACCTGTCCCGTGTTCTGGACACCCACGCGGTGGCCTGTGTCCGTCTCTCACTGGCCAGCCGCGACGAAGACCTGATCCTGCGCGCGGCGGACGCGGTGCGCGAGGTGGCGCATCGGTTCGATGTGGCGCTGGTGATTGACACCCACGTGGTCCTTGCGCAGCGCCTTGGCCTCGACGGAGTGCATCTGACCGATGGCGCGCGCTCGGTCCGCATGGCGCGCAAGGAACTGGGGGCGGACGCCATCGTCGGCGCGTTCTGCGCCCAGTCACGCCATGACGGAATGAACGCGGGCGAGGCGGGTGCCGACTACGTCAGCTTTGGCCCGGTCGGGGAAACCGCTCTCGGCGACGGATCACGGGCCGAATTCGAGCTGTTCGAGTGGTGGTCGCAGGTCATCGAGCTTCCGGTCGTGGCCGAAGGTGGCCTCGACGCCGCAACAGTGCGCGCGCTTGCGCCGGTCACGGATTTCTTCGGGATCGGTGAGGAAATCTGGCGGACCGACGACCCGGTCGGCGCACTGAGAGACCTGACCGCGGCGATGGCTGGCTGATCGGGCAGGGGGCTGTCTGCCCCCTCGGCGCGTTGCGCCTCACCCCCGAGGAATATTTGAAAACCAGAGAAGTAACCAGGCGTTAACCTTAACGCGTCAAGCTGCCGGTGCGGTACAGGCGGGGACGCCGATGGCCGTAACCGGAGAAGCCCCTTGCCATCGTGCAAGGGGTGGACCCGCAGGTCTCTTCTCTGGTTCAGAAATATCCCGGGGGTTTGGGGGCAGAGCCCCCAAGCAGACGCGGATCAGGGAATGATCCGCGTATACTTCACACCTTCCAGCGTCGCGCCAAGCCGCAGACCGGCCTGGCCGAAGATCACCGCAATTACGGGCGACAGCGACGTTGTGGTTTCCGCTGCAATGGTCTCACCGCCCTCGGGGATCGCGTATTCGATATTCGCCCCGGCGGCCCAACCCGGCGAACGACGGAAGTTCATCAGCGCGTCCTCGGTCATGAAGAACAGGACATGTGCGTATTGCTGCGCGCCGATCTGCAGACCGGCACTGGCCTTTGCCGTCGAGTAGTAATCCACGGTGATGCCGTTCACTCGTAGCGCGCCGCGCCCGTAGGCACCGCCTAGCCCGAGGCCCGCCTCGGTCACTAGCGGCATCACCAGAAGGCCGTTTGCATTGCCCGCGAGGTTCTGGGTTCCTGGGAAACGCCGATACATTTCCGCCAGCGTCGCGTCCACCCGCGCATCGATGCGGGCGCCGCCATTGCCGCCTACGCCATTCGAACAGCCTGCAAGCAGGACTGCGCCGCCAAGGCCAAGGGCCAGCTCACGTCGTGTCAGGGATGTCATGGTTCTGCTCTTTCTTTTGCCGATGCCTCATGGTCCGGTCTATCGCCGGTTGGTGCGCAGTATAGCGCCACGAACACGCTCTGTCACTAAGGATAGATCAGGATCAGCGGCGCACTGCTACACGTTGGGGTGAACCGGACTCAGCCCGGCACCTTGTCTACCCGTTCAGAACGCGCGCCGCCGCCGGGGCGAAATAGGTGAGAACCCCGTCGCAGCCTGCGCGCTTGAACGCCATCAGACTTTCCAGCATCACCCGGTCATGATCGAGCCACCCCCGCTCGGCCGCCCCCGCAAGCATCGCGTATTCGCCGGACACCTGGTAGGCGAAGGTCGGCACGCCGAACATGTCCTTGGTGCGGCGGCAGATGTCGAGATAGGGCATGCCCGGTTTGATCATCACCATGTCTGCGCCTTCGGACAGGTCCCGCGCGATCAGGCGCATCGCCTCGTCGGAATTGCCGGGGTCCATCTGGTAGCCTTTCTTGTCCCCCTTGAACGCGCCCGACGCGCCCACCGCATCGCGGAACGGGCCGTAGAAGGCGCTGGCATATTTCGCGGCATAGCTGAGGATCGCCACGTTTCGGAACCCTTCCCCTTCCAATGCGTCCCGCATCGCGCCGATGCGATGGTCCATCATGTCGGACGGGCCGATGATATCCGAGCCCGCCCGCGCCTGGCTCAGCGTCTGTTTGACCAACGCCTCGACCGTTTCATCGTTCAGGATGTATCCGGTCTCGTCCATGTACCCGTCATGCCCGGTGATGTTGTAGGGATCGAGCGCCACATCGGTCATGACCATGAGATCCGGCACCGCGTCCTTGATGGCCCGCGTAGCGCGGTTCGACAGGTTTTCGGGGTTCCAGGCTTCGGCACAATCCTTGGTCTTCAACGCCGGATCGGTGTAGGGAAAAAGACAAATCGCCGGGATGCCCAGCGCATATGCCTCGCGCGCCGCCTGCACCACCTTGTCCACCGATCGCCGCACCACGCCCGGCATTGACGGGATCGGTTCCTCCACACCCTCGCCATCGCGCACGAAGACCGGCCAGATGAAATCTGCCGGGCTCAGGCTGTTCTCGCGGACCATAGCGCGCAACCCTTCCGTGCGGCGCAACCGGCGCAGGCGTGTGGCAGGAAAAGCGGGAGTGATCGGTTTCATCGGGGCGGTCCTTGTCTTTGTGCTGTTTGGGTGGCATGGAATGACCGCCTGAACAAGACCTCGATCGGCGCAAGACCGGCAAACAAGGGACCCGCAGCCACTTGGATTGGTACTCATCCGTCTTTGAACTGATTGATATGCGGTCCTTTTCCAACCTTTGGTTCTGGATCGGATTGGCCGTGGTATGGTCATCGGCCAGCCATTGGGTGCTGGGCGTGCCCTACGACATGATCGGTCGCGCGCGCCGGCACGGCGGACAGGCCGAAGACGATTTTGTCGATTTGCTGCGGATCAATTCCCGGCGACTGCTTTACATCGCGGACGAGGCGGGCCTCTGGGTCATCGGGGTGGGCATGTTCCTGCTGACGACCTGCGTGACGCTGGGGTTCTTCTACGGTGTGGAAATCGCGCAAGCCCTGTTCTTCCTGGGATTCCCAATGGCGATCATCAGCTTGCTGAGCGTGCGCACGGCGCGGGCGCTTTTTGAGACCGAGCATACGATCGACCAGATCTACAAGCGCCTTGCGCGGCATCGGTTGGTCGTACAGGCCATCGGTATGGTTTCGATCTTCATCACCGCGATGTGGGGCATGTATGTCAACCTGAGCATCGGAGTGCTTGGCGGTTGACCTCTGCCCGCCCGCGCGCCACATGACGCGGCTATGAGCAGTCCTCAAAAACTCACAATCGGTGGCGCGCCCGAAGGGTTCGATGCACGGCTGGTTTTGGCAGAGGCCGAAAAGGCCGGTGGTGCCGTGTGCCATATCGCCCGCGATGATCGGCGCATGGCGCAGATGCGCGATGCGCTACGCATTTTCGCACCGGATATGCCGGTCTTCACCTTTCCCGGCTGGGACTGTCTGCCCTACGACCGGGTGTCTCCCAATCCCGATATCTCGGCCGCGCGCATGGCGACGCTGGCGGCGCTGACACACGGGATGCCGTCCGCTTACGTGCTGCTGACCACGCTCAGCGCAGCGACACAAAAGATACCGGCGCGCAGCGTGCTGCGGGATGCGGCCTTCACCGCGAAAGTCGGCAACCGGATCGACGAGACCGCCCTGAGATCCTTTCTTGTCCGCATGGGGTTTTCACAGGCTCCCACGGTGCTGGAACCGGGCGATTACGCGATCCGGGGCGGCATCATCGACATTTTTCCTCCGGGTGAAGGCGGCCCGGTCCGGCTCGATCTGTTCGGAGACGTTCTGGACGGTGCGCGCCGATTTGACCCGGCCACGCAGCGCACGACGGAGAAGCTGGACCTTATAGAACTGGCCCCGGTGTCCGAGGTCATCCTGGACGATGCGGCGATCACGCGATTCCGGCAGAATTACCGCATAGAATTCGGGGCCGCGGGAAGTGACGATCCGCTCTACGAGGCGGTGAGCGCAGGGCGCAAGCAGGCGGGCATGGAGCATTGGCTGCCGTTTTTCCATGAGACGCTGGAGACGCTTTTCGACTACCTGCCGGGCGTGCCCGTGACGCAGGACGATCAGGTGACACCCGCGCGGCTGTCGCGCTGGGACGGGATTGTCGACCAGTACGAGACGCGTAAGGCAGCACTTTCGCAGAAATCGCGGCTCGATACCGTTTACAAGCCGGTGCCGCCCGAACAGCTTTATCTCGACGACGCTGCTTGGGAGGCCGCGCTCGGGGATCGTCGCGTTGTGCAGTTTCACCCGTTGCCACAGGCCTCCGGTCCAGGCGTGGTTGATGCAGGCGGTCGCATCGGGCGCAACTTCTCACCAGAGCGTCAGCAGGAAAGCATCAGCCTTTTCAAATCTCTGGCTGATCATGTACGTGCAAAACTTCAGGACGGGCCCGTTGTGATCGCGTCCTATTCCGAAGGCGCGCGGGAACGATTGTCAGGGCTCATCGAAGACGAAGGGCTCGCCGAGACGATCTCGGTCAACGATCTGACCCGGGTCGGGAAGCGCGGGCTTCACCTCACGGTCTGGCCGCTGGAGCAAGGGTTCGAAGCCCCTTGGGATCCAGCGGGCAAAGAAGCCCGGATCACGGTGGTGTCCGAGCAGGACGTGCTGGGCGACCGGCTGATCCGCAGCCCGAAAAAGCGCCGCAAGGCAGAGAACTTCCTGACCGAGACGCAATCGCTGAGCCCGCGAGACCTTGTGGTGCATGTCGACCACGGGATCGGTCGTTACCTCGGGATGGAGGTCATCACCGCCGCGGGCGCTGCGCATGAATGCCTGCTGATCGAATACGCGGAGAACGCCAAACTCTACCTGCCCGTCGAGAACATCGAGCTTCTTTCGAAATACGGCCACGAGGAAGGTTTGCTTGACCGTTTGGGTGGCGGCGCATGGCAGGCAAAGAAGGCCAAGCTGAAAGAGCGCATCCGCGAAATGGCGGACAAGCTCATTCGCGTCGCGGCGGAACGGGCCTTGCGCAAGGCCCCTGTCATGGATCCGCCGCCGGGCGCGTGGGATGCGTTCTCGGCGCGCTTCCCCTATCAGGAAACCGACGACCAGTTGCGCGCCATCGAAGACGTGATGACCGATCTGCACGCCGGTACGCCGATGGACCGTCTGATCTGCGGCGATGTGGGGTTCGGCAAGACCGAGGTCGCAATGCGCGCGGCTTTTGTCGCGGCGATGTCCGGTTTGCAGGTGGCCGTGATTGCGCCGACAACACTGCTCGCCCGCCAGCACTACAAAAGCTTCGCCGATCGTTTCCGGGGCTTCCCGCTGGAGGTGCGACCGCTCTCGCGCTTTGTCTCGGCCAAGGACGCGCAGGCGACCCGCGACGGGCTGGCGCGGGGGACAGTGGATATCGTCGTCGGCACCCACGCGCTTTTGGCAAAAGGCATTCGGTTCCAGAACCTCGGGCTTCTTGTCATCGACGAGGAACAGCATTTCGGCGTGGCGCATAAGGAACGGCTCAAACAGCTGCGCTCGGACATCCATGTCCTGACCCTCACTGCAACGCCAATCCCGCGCACGCTGCAACTGTCGCTGTCGGGTGTCCGCGACCTCAGCATCATCGGTACACCGCCCGTCGACCGCCTCGCGATCCGCACCTACGTGTCCGAATTCGACGCCGTGACGATCCGCGAAGCCCTGCTGCGCGAGCACTATCGTGGTGGGCAGAGCTTCTTTGTGGTTCCCCGCATCAGTGACTTGCCGGAGATCGAGGAGTTCCTGAAAGAGCAGGTGCCTGAAGTGTCCTACGTCATCGCCCACGGTCAGATGGCGGCCGGTGAGTTGGACACGCGGATGAACGCCTTCTACGACGGCAAATACGACGTGCTCGTTGCAACGACGATCGTCGAGTCCGGTCTCGATATCCCCACCGCGAACACGATGGTGGTACACCGGGCCGATATGTTCGGTCTCAGCCAGTTGTACCAGATCCGGGGCAGGGTGGGCCGGTCCAAAACCCGTGCCTACGCGTATCTCACAACCAAGCCGCGCGCCAAGCTGACCACCACCGCAGAGAAGCGGCTGCGCGTCTTGGGGTCGCTCGACACGCTGGGCGCCGGGTTCACGCTCGCGAGCCAGGACCTCGACATCCGCGGCGCGGGAAACCTCCTGGGCGAGGAACAGTCCGGCCAGATGCGCGATGTGGGCTACGAGTTGTACCAGTCGATGCTGGAAGAGGCGATCGCCAAGATCCGTGCGGGCGAGATGGAGGGGCTGGCCGAGGTCGACGATCAATGGGCTCCGCAGATCAATCTGGGGGTGCCGGTGCTGATCCCCGAAGACTACGTGCCGGACCTCGACGTCCGCCTGGGCCTGTATCGCCGTCTCTCGTCCCTGCAAACCAAGGTCGAGCTTGAAGGCTTTGCTGCCGAATTGATCGACCGGTTCGGCAAATTGCCGAAAGAAGTGAACACACTGCTTCTCATCGTGCGCATCAAGGCGATGTGCAAACGCGCCGGGATCGCAAAACTGGACGGCGGACCAAAAGGTGCCACCATTCAGTTCCACAACGACAAGTTCGCCTCACCCGAAGGCCTTGTCGATTTCATCAAGGATCAACGCGGTCTGGCAAAAGTGAAAGACAACAAGATCATCGTCCGCCGCGACTGGAAGAAAGACAGCGACAAGATCAAAGGCGCCTTCGCCATTGCGCAGGATCTCGCGAGGAAAGTGAAAGAAGCCGAGACACGCAAAAAGGTGTCATGAAGCGGATATCGCCCTGCGGGACGCATGATCGGTTTTCCGCCGATTGGGTCAAAGCCCATTGACCGGTGTGCCAACAGGGACGACCCTTGAGTCTGGTGGTGCGACAAAACCGAACCAGGCAAGCTAGGTCGATTGCAGGCAGAAACCTTTCAATGCCGATTTGAAAGGACGATCATCATGCCAGTGTGTTACCGAGAAAGCCCAACCCGCCTCATTCAGGAACAGTCCACGTGCTGGGCCGCCGCAACTGAAGCCTATACCGAAAAGACCCTTGGTCAGGAACATCTTTCCTACATTGAATTGCTGGATGAAGGGAAAGCCGCCGGGGTCGTGGCGTGGAACGGCGCGCTTAGGGGTGGCGACAAGGGCGTGCGCTGGCTCGCGACACGACTGAACTTACAATGGTTTCACGGAACCGATCTTGCGACAAATGCCTCGATGTATCCGCGGCTGCAAAACAGCCACGTGATCTACATGTATCGCAAGAGCACCTGGAAGCGCTCGGTCCATACAGTATGCGTTTGGGGAACTGACGAAAACATAGTTGCCGCGATGGATCCATTGATAGGTCAATGGACGTTCGAAGATCCGGCCACCTTCGACAACTCGTGGGAATTATGCCTCTGGCGCAAAGACTTGGTATAATGGTTGCGGAGCGTTTGAAACCAAACGAGTGTCTGTCCGGCAGACCCTTTATCATGAGACAGTTGTAAAACATGACAAGAACCGGTGAACTCTATGTGTTCGGTGACAGCCTGTCCGATGACGGTGCGACGGCCGTTCAATTGCAAGACGAGCCGATTGACCTGTTCTTCGCGGGTCGGGCTTCGAACGGGCTTGTTTGGCACGAATACATTCGTAACGACCTTGCCGTTGCTCCTGCTGCTGCATCAATAAGTCAGGCCCCGGACGAACAAGGGTTTCTTGGTGGTTCAGAACTGAACGGGATCAATTTTGCCCATGGCGGCGCGGTGTCGTCTTCGGACGAGGACCCGACCCTGCCGGGTGCCGTGCAACAAGCCCAAGGCTTCGCCAACCTCGTAGCGGCGGGCGAGATCGAAGCACCAAACGATCAGGACGTTTTTGCCATCTGGATCGGCGGCAATGATTTTCTGCAAGTTGCAGATGCCAGCAACTTCGACATTTTAAAGCTCTTTTCGCTCGATTCCTCGATCGTCGACAACATCGAAACCGCTGTGGACACACTCATAGCAGTCGGTGCGCGGAACTTCCTGCTTCTGGGCCAACCCACGATCGGCGGGGCGTTCCTAGGCAATGAAGCTCCTTCGGGATCGCTGCTGGCACGATTCTGGAATGGCCGCGCAGATGATTTCAATGACGCGCTCAGTGATTACGCAGACGACGTTGACGCCGTCGTGGGTCAAAGCGCGCTTTACATCGACATTGCGTCGCTCGTCGACGATATCGAAGACGATCCCGCCAGCTTTGGTTTCAGCAATGTCTCAAGCGACATCTTTGCCGATGATGCTCCTTTGGATGATCAGACATATTTCAGTGTGGACGGCATTCACCCGACTGGAGCGGGACACAAAGTCATCGCAGATTTCGTGGTGGGAGCAGCGAAAGCCGCCGGTTTCGACCTTACGGCGCAGGCGGGAAATGAACTGCCCGGGTCAAGCCGGGACGACATCTTCGAAGGGACGGAGGGGCCTGACACAATCATCGGCAATGCCGGAGACGACCTGCTGCAAGGCGATGGCAACACAGATACGGCGGTTTACGCGGGCGCCCAGAACCTTTTTACGCTTTCCCTCAGCGATGGGATTACGCTGACTGACAGAAGCGGTGCCGAAGGTGTCGACACCTTGCTCGATATCGAAACACTTCAATTCAGAGATAGCTCATTCGATGTGTCGCGGTTTGACGACGGCGGTGCGCTCGGTTTTGAGTCCCTCACCAACTTGGTTGAGATGTATATCAGCTATTTCAATCGTGCGCCTGATGCGGTCGGATTAACCTTCTGGGCTGATGCCTTTGCCAATGGCACGCCATTGACCGAGATTGCCGAACTCTTCGCGACATCGCCCGAAGGGCTTGCCGTATTTCCGGCAGACCTTCCGGCCCAGCAGCTTGTCACAACCGTTTACGAAAACACGCTGGGGCGCGCGCCTGACGACGCCGGGCGCGCCTTCTGGACCGGTGCCCTGGAAAGCGGAGCCGTGGACCGCGGCCAATTTGTTTTGGCCGTCTTGGAAGGCACGCGTTTCACGCCATCAGATGCGACGGAAGACTTCATCTCTCAGCAGGAAACCGATCAGGACTTCTTGATCTCGAAAGCTTTGATCGGTCGCTATTTCGCAGCCGAGCTTGGCATGAGCAACGTTGAGAATGCCGCGACAGTGATGGCGCTATTTGATGGAACGTCCGACGGAATAGCCGCCAGTCTCAACGCCGCGGACGGGTTTTTCGATCTGGCAACGGCAGCCGATGGAAGCGGTGAGTTTCTCTTGCAGATCGTCGGCACGCAGAGCGACGTCACCTTCCTCTAAATCGTGTCCGGAAAGTCATGGAGCGGGTAACGGGAATCGAACCCGTAACTTAAGCTTGGGAAGCTCGCGTGATACCTTTTCACCATACCCGCGCTCTAAGGCTGTGAGATACGGGGCGGGCGGGGACCCGTCAAGAAGTCTCAGCCGTCGAAACGGCGCAGGTTCGCCGGGTCGTAGGCCTTGATCTCGCGGCGGCGGAAGAACGCGGCGGGGTGGATGTCGGCATCCTCGGCGATGTAGCGGTGCTGTCCGCGCGGGCGGTACCAGCCGGGGCGGGATTTCTGGTCGGGCCAGCTCGAGTCGGCATTGCGGCGCGGCCAATGCTCCAACGCGCGCCAGGCCCAGTTCTTCTTCAACTGATCATGCAGCGTGCTCAGCGGATTGGGGGCGACAAAATCGAGGTCCATCTCCTTGGTCACCGTGTCCGGCTCGCCCAGCATATAGCGCCGATACAGCTCTTCTTCGAAGGCCAAAGGCGTGTCGAGCGCATCAAGCTCTTCGCGCATCCAGACAAAGCTCACCTTGGCAAGCCCCGCCTGCGCTTCGCTCACGGACCCGGCGACATCGGTATGGGTTCCGGGGAACCAGACCTGTTTCACATCCTGATCCTCGGCCGTTGCCGCGTTGCCCTTGCGCTTGCCGTAGAATGGGCCCGGTTCCCAAAACTGCGGGCGGAAGAGGCGGCGGCGTTCGTCGATCGACAGCACGTGCCGCACCGCTTGCACCGATGGGTTTTCATTGACCGAGGCATGGGTGCCGAACTGGATCCATCGCTCCGCACCCAACCGCAGGCGGATCATCGAACTCACCGTGTCCCAAAGGCCAAGGAAGCGGATCGGCGGGTGGGTCATGTGAAAGAACTGCGTCTGGATGCGCAGATCGGCATAGGCCTTGCGCGGATCGGTCTCGGTCAGGCTGCGGTAAATGCGGAAGGCGGGGCGGATCAGGTGCAATTCGTGCGGCGCGACAAGACCGAACTGGTTGATGAACCCGGCCAGCACCCGCGCAGTGTACGCGCCGCGGGAATAGCCGAAGAAGTACAGGATATCGCCCTCGCGGTAATTGCGGCAGAGGAATTCGAAGGCCGAGAGCACATTCGCCTCCAGCCCCTGTCCGAACACCAACCCCTGCAATTCGCGAAACCCTTCGAGCCAATGCCCGGAAATCCGCGCCCGGTCGGTCGTGCCGACACCGGGGACGTAGTAGACCAGCTGTGTATCGCTGTGTTCGAGGCATTTGTAGAGCCGCAGGATGTTGCTCTCGTTCTGCTCGATCTCGTTCCCGGTGCCGTCGAAACAGATGATCAGACGGCGGGACGGCAAAGGGTCATGCGGCGCGGTCATGGCGAAATCCCTGGGTGCTGAAATGCGGCGAGTATACCGCGCTTTCGTGGGGCGCCCAAAGAGTTTCGAGGGGATCAGGGTCAGCGTTCGACATGCCGGGGGGCTGCGGGCACGAAAAAGCCCGCCGACGGGCGTGTGGCGCGTCAGCGGGCTGCGTTCGTGTTCAATAATGCCTTAGCCGGAAGAGCCGTCTTCTTCGGGGCTTTCGATCTCGATGGTCGGGACGGTCACGGTCACTTCTTCCGTGCCGGTTTCAATGTCACCCACCTCGGCGTTGTACTCGGGCAGGTTCCCGCCCTCGACGTTCAGCTCGACATTGGGCAGCGATGCCTCTTCTGTCTGTTCGACATCAACCATGTAGACACCAAATGCGATCGCGACGGCAACCACGGCGATACCAAGAATAGCTCCAACCTTCATCTTAAAACTCCTTTCATTTCAGCAGCTTCCGAGCCGCTGACTGCAGGTAGAACGAGCAGGGTGGCATCGGGTTCCCAAAATTTCTTTCGGAACTTTGTGACGGGTGGTCGGTTGAGCCAGCAGTTATCTCAAGGAGGACTTAAGATGGAATATGGACTTATCGGACTGCTCGTTCTTGTCGCGAATATTTATGCGATCTACCAGATTTTCACATCCGCCGCGTCGACACTGCCCAAGGTGATCTGGACGCTCGTGATCCTCATCCTGCCGGTCGTGGGCTTTATCGTCTGGCTCATCGCAGGCCCCCGCGGTCGCGCCGCGACGGCGTAAACCATACCACAGTTTTCGAAGGAGCGCGGTCCACTGGGCCGCGCTTTTTTCGTGTTCAGTGGCTTTTTTCGCCGGAGCAAAGTGAGATGCGGACCATATGCCGAGAGCCCCGGATGGTGCGACAGGGTATTCGAGGGGAGTGCGGGATTAGACCGAGTGGCGTGGTATCGCACACCCTCCGGCAAGCGGGTGAGCGGGGCGACCGCGAGCCCGTGGGAGGGCGATGCAACCGCTGCTCCAATGCGCTTTATGCCAGCCAAACCCGCCGATCCGATGTGCGGCGCGAGACGTCACCCAAATCGCCGTCCCGCCGAGACGGGCTGGCGATCACTCGGCGGCTTCGCCGCCGCTCGGGCGGGATAACTATATGTCAGGTCAATGTGTCGCCGTAGGGTTTGTGCGTGCACGCACGTTGTTTTGCAGATCGGTGGTGCGTGAAATTACGTACCCAACCCTTGTTGTTCGAACGAAGTCGGGGGGGGCAGAGGACTTGTTTTATGCAGCAGGAGATATGCTAGACGCTCTAAAGCCTGACGTTTTCAAAAATCACTGTCATCACAGGAAGAGTCGTTTCACAACAACAGAAGCAATAATAAAAGGATAATTGTTAGAGCGACAAGGACTGCCCAGATACCTACTGGCCCGTTATTCAACTTCCAATATTTCGCAACATTGAGGTTTTGAAGAATGATTGGTTTATTTTCAATGTAACTGATTATGAAGTCGTCTTTCGACTTTAGTTCGGCGTCTTCATATCTAGAGCTCTGAAATTCCAGCAAGTCTTCTCCATTGTCGAAGAATGCTCTAATTGAGTAGCTCCGCGAATGGTTTCGTTTGTCACCGCGAGACCTTTTTGACCTGATTATGCCAATTAGTGAGTGCCACTCTTTCTTACAATAAGGACATGTAAGTGAGTGTTCTTTGAGTCCGTGAACCTGATGACGGTTCTGCTTCTCGCAATACGGGCAAACGACATTAACTTCCACAAAATGGCTCCGATCTTCACGCCGTACACACAAGAGATCACACTTTAAGGTTGCACCACAACACTTTTTGCACGCATTCCCAAGCTTTACATGCCATTCAGACGTGCGAGTTACCCCTCCTTCTCCTCCTAACTCTCCTCCCATCACTCCCATCCCCCTGCGCATTGAACCCCACCACCGGCAGGGTCACCACTTTCCCCAATTCCGGGAACGGGTCGGTGGCGTGCGGGATGGCGTTGGCGTTGACGAAATGCTCCTGAAATTTCGGCTCGATGGCGGTTTCAACCTTGGTGATCTCGCGGACGGTGCGAGTGATGCCTTCGCGGGCGGTGAGGTTGCAGAGCGCGATGCGGGCGCCTGTGCCGGCCGCATTCCCGGCGCTCGTGACTTTTTCTAAAGGAACGTCTGGAATCATGCCCAGAACCATCGCGTGTTTGGCAGAGATGTGTGCCCCGAACGCCCCCGCCAGCACAACGCGGTCAACGGTGTCGACGTTCATTTCGTCCATCAAGAGGCGTGCGCCCGCGTAAAGGGCGGATTTGGCAAGCTGGATGGCGCGGATGTCGCCCTGGGTGACGGTGATGCGCGGGCCTCCGTCCGCGGTGCCGTCGTGGATCAGGTAGGCATGGGTGCGGCCTTCGGGAATGCAGCGCTCAGTCCCGGTTTGCGCGGCGGACCCGATCAGGCCTGACGGATCCATCAGTCCCGCCATGCGCAGCTCGGCCACGGCCTCGATGATGCCCGAGCCGCAAATGCCGGTGATGCCGGTGGACGCGGTCTGGTCCCAGAAGCCGTCCTCGTCGGACCAGAGGTCACAGCCAATCACCTTGAAGCGCGGCTCCTTGGTGCCGGGATCAATGCGGATCGCCTCGATCGCACCGGGGGCGGCGCGCTGGCCCGAACTGATCTGCGCGCCCTCAAACGCGGGGCCGGTGGGCGAGGAACAGGCGAGCACCCGGGTGGTGTTTCCGAGCAGGATCTCGGCATTGGTGCCCACGTCGACGATCAGCACAAGGTCTTCGGACTTGCCCGGCTCCTCGGAAAGCGCGACCGCGGCGGCATCGGCGCCGACATGGCCCGCGATGCAGGGCAGAATGTGGATCTGCGCCGAGGCGGGCAGGGCGTTCAGATGCAGGTCCCGCGCGGTGAGGTTCATCGCCTCGGAGGTGGCCAGCGCGAAGGGGGCCTGGCCGAGTTCAACCGGGTCGATGCCCAGCAGAAGGTGATGCATGACCGGGTTGCAGACGAAGACCGTCTCGAGGATCAGATCCGTCGTGATCTGCGCCTCGGTCGCGATTTCGACCGTCAGCGTGTTAATCGCCTCTCGGACGGCGCGGGTCATTTCCGCGTCGCCACCGGGGTTCATCATGGCATAGCTGACACGGCTCATCAGGTCTTCGCCAAAGCGGATCTGCGGGTTCATGATGCCGGAACTGGCCACAACCTCGCCCGTGTCGAGATTGGTCAGATGCGCCGCGATGGTGGTGGAGCCGAGATCGATGGCCAGGCCATAGAGACCGCCTTCGTGCAGCCCGGGCCATGCGGCGATGATCTGCGGTGTGGCGTCGTGCGCGGTCTTGTGCAGGGCGACGGTGATTTTCCACTGCCCCTTGCGCAGGATCGGTTGCAGGCCGGTGAGCACCGGGAAGGCGCAGGTCACGTCCGCGATATCCCATTGAGCCTTCAGCGCACGTGCGATGCGTTCGAGATCGCCGGTGGGTTCATGCATGTCCGGCTCATCGACCTCGATATAGTAAAGCCGTGTGGCCGGGTCCATTTCGATCACCCGCGCGCTGGCGGCCTTGCGGACGACCTGGCGGTGCACCTGGCTTTCGGGCGGGACGTCGATCACCACGTCGCCACGGATCTGGGCCTGACAGCCAAGTCTGCGCCCGGGCTTCAGACCGCGCTTTTCGTCATAACGCGCCTCGACCGCGTTCCAGTCAGACAGCGCCCCTTCGAGCGCGGTGACGCCGTGTTTCGGAAATTCGCCGTAGGACGGCGTGATCTGGCATTTGGAACAGATGCCCCGCCCGCCGCAGACGCTGTCGAGGTCCACGCCCAATTGCCGTGCGGCGGTCAGCACCGGTGTGCCTGCCGGAAAGCGACCGCGTTTGCCAGAGGGTGTGAAGACGACAAGAGGGTCTTTGACGGACATGGGATTCTCACTGTGCTCGATTGCGATGGATCATAGGCGCGCGCGTCGGCGGAAAAAGGTGAATTGCGTCATAATGATTATGCAGAACGGCATGTTCGCGGATTGACCGCGCAGCGCTTGTGGTGCGAGGCTTGGGACACACCTATGGAGACGTGCGATGAGGCGATTGTTGCTTTGGCTTTTCACCCACGGAGTTGCCGTGGCGGTCGGGTTTGCGCTTGGCATCTATCTGCTGCCGATCCTCACGGCACCGCCATCCCCCGATGCGGCGATGCTCGAGGCGGAGGCGGCGAACGCCAGTTTCACGGTCGAGTTGACACGTGATTTGCGGGGCAGCGATCTGTTGCATTGGGGGGAGGGCACGATCAGCCTGACACCGACCATGATCGTGCACGAAGGCGCGCTTGCTCCGGGGCCGGATTACAAGCTTTACCTGACAACCGAGTTCGTCGATCACGAAGACGTTTTTGAACCGATCAAGGCGGAGGCCGCTCTGATCGGGGATGTCGACACGTTTGGCGGGTTCATTCTTGAGATCCCCGAAGGTATCGATCTGACGGCCTATACCACCGTTGTGGTCTGGTGCGAGGCGTTCGGAGAGTTCATCACGGCGGGGCAGTATCGGTAGACGAAATCGCTTCCGACAGGTTGGACAGATATGTCCTGCCCGCGCGCATAGGGGCTCGGCATCCCCTGGTTTGACCAAGGGATTTGTGTGTTCCAAAGTCCTCGGGCCTTCGCCCGAGACTGATAGTGTGTCGTATACCGGGGTTTAGCCGGGCATACGAAACATCATGAAAAGAAGCGGCGCCGCCCTTTTGGGCCTGACGGTTCTCTCGAATCCGCGATTCAACGCGGGACCTGTACCCTGGGTTTGCCAGAGCCTGTTCAGACCGGTCTCTCATGGTTCGCCTTCCGGCTGCAGAGAGATACGAGCTTTTCGAAATCATGGATCGCCAAAACCCTGCTGCGCTGCGCGCTCTCGGGATATTGGCAATACATAGTATTTGAATTCGCAAACCTCGCGAGTCAGTTCAAGTGTCGCGGCATGGGAGTGACCCTTCCCGCTCAAAGCGCTTTGTGCGGCGGGGTATGCCGGGTCCTTGGTTAACGACCTCGAAACATGCCGTGCGTTGGTTGGGTGTGTCGCACGGCAGTGTGCGCCTGTTTGAACATGACATGAGGCAGCGTTGCACGACATAATCCTAGACGCATGCCGATAATCGCATCTATCCTGTCCCATACCATAGGGAGGACGACCATGAACCTGTTACGCAGAACCGTTCTGGCAGGGGCCATTGCGGCCACCTTTGCCGGACCCGCAGCCTTTGCCGGACAAGCTGAAGACGGTGTCAAACGGCTGGCAATCCAGATCAGCGACAATGATCCGGCCACGTTCAACAAGGCGCTGAACGTGGCGACAAACTTTGCACGGGGGATGAGCGACTCCGGTGATTTCTACGAAATCGAGATCGTGACCTTCAATGCCGGTCTCCACATGCTCAGAGCGGACACCTCGCCCGTTCTAGAGCGCATCGCAAGCATATCCGAAAGTATCCCGGAGGTGACGTTCAGTGCGTGTGGCAACACGATTGCCGGGATGACTCGGAACGAGGGCGCTGCCCCGCCGATTACGGAACATGCCGGCGTTGTCACAGCGGGTGTCGTTCGGTTGATGGAGCTTGATGACGAAGGCTATTTCATCATTCGGCCGTAACTGCGCGCGCGCGTCAGGGGGTCGACGTGACCCGCCCTGCAGGGCCTTGCGGGTAACGCTATTTGTCGCTCTCCAGCCAGCGCAATATCTCGCCCCGGTTGCCGTCGAGGTCCGGGGCGGCGGCACGGACGGAGGGGTCACTGACGCCGGACAGCTTGATCGGGTTGCCCGATGCCTTGAACGCGGGGCGTCCGTTGCGGTCAAGCACGTCGACCACCATGTTCCGGGCAAGGATTTGCGGGTCTCGCAGCACCTGATCGACGGTCTGGATCGGGCCGGTCGGAATGCCGGCGGCGGTGAGTTTGGCAATCCAGTGGGCGCGCGTGTTGTCGATGGTGACGGCCTCGATCAGGCGTTTGAGAAGCCGGGCGTTTTTGACCCGGGCCGGGTTGGTGGCAAAGCGCGGATCGTCGGACAAGGGCAGGTTCAGCGTGACGCAGAGCTTTTCGAAGAGCTTGTCATTACCAGCCGCGATGACAAAGAGCCCGTCCGACCCGTGAAAGGTTTCGAACGGCGCAATGGATGGGTGCCGCGCGCCCGTCGGTGACGGCGGGGTGCCGGTGACCGTGGTGATGGCGATGGCATGTTCGAGGATGGCAAGCTGGGCATCCAGCATGGAAATGTCGATTTTGCGGCCTTTGCCGGTTCTTTCCCGATCCAAAAGGGCGGCCAGAACCCCTTGGCACAGGTACATTCCCGCGACGATGTCGCCGATGGAGGCGCCCACGCGCACCGGTTCGCGATCCTTCTCTCCGGTGATCGACATCACTCCGCCGCGGGCTTGCACGACCATGTCATAGGCCGGGCGCTTGGCCTCGGGCCCAGTGTGGCCGAAGCCGGACACCGCGCCGTAGATCAGTTTGGGGTATTTCTCGTGCAGGTCGTCCCAGCCATAGGCCAGCCGCTCCATCACGCCGGGACGAAAGTTTTCGAGGAGCACATCGGACCGCGCCAGCATCTTTTCGAACGTATCGCGGTCGTCATCGTTTTTCAGGTCGAGCGCAATGGACTTCTTGCCGTGGTTGATGCCGGCGAAATAGGCCGACTTGCCCCCCTTGAACGGGGGGAAGGCCCGGGTGTCATCGCCGATGCCCGGGCGCTCCACCTTGATCACCGTGGCCCCAAGATCGCCCAGCGTCATTGAGCAGAACGGGCCCGCGAGCACGTGGGTCAGGTCAAGGATCGTAATACCGGTAAGGGTTTGGGTCATGAAAAGCCTGTCGAGTCGTTTGCCCCGAGTGAAGGCGGAGCGCGCGCCAGACGCAAGCACCCTTTTGCAGGTGCAGCACGTTCGGCGGAAAACGGGTGCGCTTTGCCCCGTTGGTGGGCAGGGCGGTCAGGTTCTCTCTGCGCGGGCGTGGAAGATGAACCCGAGCAGGTTCATCAGAACCTGCGCCGCGAGGATCGATGTGGAGCCGGTGGGATCATAATCGGGGGCGACTTCGACCAGATCGATGCCGATGACCTCGTGGCGTTGGGCCACCTGCTGCAGCAGTTCGAGCACGTCGTAATAGAGAAAGCCGCCGTGACTCGGCGTTCCCGTTCCCGGCGCGATCGAGGGGCAGAAGGCGTCGATATCGATGGTGATGTAGATCGGCTTGTCCGTGGGCAGGCGGGTCGCCACGCCCTTCGGACCCAAAGCGCGGGCCTGACGGACCGACAGGATGTCCGATCCGCGGGCGCGCGCGTCCTCGTACCCTTCGCGGGCGGTAGAGCTGACGTTGCGGATGCCCACTTGTGTCATGCCACTGACCCAAGGCTTTTCCGACGCGCGGCGCATCGGGTTGCCGTGACCAACGCGGACGCCGTGGCGTTCGTCGACAAAATCGAGATGTGCGTCGATTTGCAGGATGTGGAACGGGGTGTGGCCTTCGAATGCGTCGATACAGGGGATGTTGACGGAATGATCGCCGCCGATCACCACGGGCAGCGCGCCAGCCGCGCGGATCGCCCGGACGCCTCTGGCAATGTTGGCGTGGCTTTGGCCTGTGTCGGTGTGGACGATATCGGCATCCCCAAGATCGACGGTACGCGTATCTGAAAGGTACGTGGCATCGTCCTCGTGATCATAGGCCCCGGCGTGACCAAAGCTGAACAGGGTCGAGGCCTCGCGCACGGCACGCGGCCCGAACCGCGCGCCCGCGCGCCATTGCGTGCCCGCATCAAACGGCGCGCCTAGGATCGCGACATCGGCGTCGATGGCGCTCCAATCCGGTTGATAGGGACTGCGGGCGAAGGTGCAGATGCCGGTGAAGGGCAGATCGAGCCGCCCGGTTTCATATCCGTGTGTCATGTCGCGCGTCCCTCCGTCTTTTCCGGGACAGTGCGTCAGAGTCAAAGCCGGGTAAAGGTCGAGTCGACGCCGTGAGCAATCCGCAAGGCGATTGGGGCTTTTCCCCGGTGCCGCCCCATGCGATAGGGACGTGCCTAACGATACTGTCCGTGGAAAGGGATTCCGATGGAGATTCGCGAGGCTCTCACCTTTGATGACGTCCTTCTGGTGCCCGGCGCCTCCGAGGTGCTTCCGGCGACCGCGGACACGCGCACCCGGGTGACCAAGAGCATCGCGTTGAACATCCCGCTTCTGAGCTCTGCGATGGACACGGTGACCGAGGGTCGGATGGCGATCACCATGGCGCAGGCGGGTGGCATGGGCGTCATTCACAAGAACCTCAGCGTTGAGCAGCAGGCCCGCGAAGTACGCAGGGTGAAGCGGTTTGAGTCCGGGATTGTCTACAGCCCGGTGACGCTGCGCGCCGATCAGACGCTCGCGGACGCCAAGGCATTGATCGAACGGTACAATTTCACCGGATTTCCGGTGGTGGACGACAAGAACCGCGTGGTCGGCATCGTCACCAATCGCGACATGCGTTTTGCAACTTCCGACGACACGCCGGTGAACGTGATGATGACGTCGGAGAACCTCGCCATACTCCGCGAACCGGCGGATCGGGAAGAGGCGATCAGCCTGATGAAAGCACGCCGGATCGAGAAGCTTCTCGTGGTCGATGCGGGGAACAAGCTGACCGGTCTTCTGACCTTGAAGGACAGCCAGCAGGCGGTTCTGAACCCGACGGCGTGCAAGGACGATCTTGGCCGCTTGCGGGTTGCGGCGGCGACATCGGTTGGTGATGCCGGGTTCGAGCGCACCGGTGCCCTCGTGGATGCCGGCGTCGATATCGTGGTCATCGACACCGCACACGGGCACAGCGCTGGCGTGATCGACGCGGTGAAACGCGCCAAAACGCTATCCAACGAGGTGCAGGTCATCGCGGGCAACGTGGCCACTGCCGAGGCGACGCGGGCGTTGATCGACGCGGGTGCGGATGCGGTGAAAGTCGGCATCGGGCCGGGATCGATCTGCACGACGCGCATGGTGGCCGGGGTCGGTGTGCCTCAGCTGACCGCGATCATGGATTGCGCCGAGGCCGCGGGCGACACGCCGGTGATTGCCGATGGCGGCATCAAGTTCTCGGGCGATTTCGCCAAGGCCATCGCGGCGGGCGCGTCCTGCGCGATGGTCGGCAGCATGATCGCCGGGACCGACGAAAGCCCGGGCGAGGTGATCCTTTACCAGGGGCGGAGCTTTAAGGCGTACCGTGGCATGGGCTCTATCGGGGCGATGGCGCGTGGATCGGCGGACAGGTATTTCCAGAAGGATGCGGCCAATGACAAGCTGGTTCCGGAAGGGATCGAAGGTCAGGTGCCTTACAAAGGCGCGGCCGGGACGGTGATCCACCAGCTGGTTGGCGGTCTGCGTGCGGCCATGGGCTATACCGGCTGCGCGACGATTGAGGATATGCGGAGCAAGTGCCAGTTCGTGAAAATCACCGGGGCGGGGCTGAAGGAAAGTCACGTCCATGACGTGCAGATCACCCGCGAGTCGCCCAATTACCGCTTGTCGTAAGCGCTGACATGACGCCTGCCGCGCGATGGGCTGCCGCTGCCCAGATCATGGACGAGATCACGGACGGCGTGCCAGCCGAGAAAGCGCTCACCAACTGGGCACGCAGGTCGCGCTTCGCCGGATCGAAGGACCGCGCGGCGGTGCGCGATCACGTCTTCGACATCCTGCGCTGCTGGCGCAGTGTTGCTGTGCTGGGCGGTGGGACGTCCGGTCGGGAGCTCGTGTTGGGGCGGGTGCGGCAAACCGGGTTAGACGTGGACACGGTGTTCACCGGGGACAAGTACGGTCTTGCACCGCTATCTGACGCCGAGCGAAACGCCGGTGACGTCCCGTCCGGCGCGGCTGCGGCAGACTTGCCGGATTGGATTTACGACATATTCCGCAGAGACTTGGGCGATGACGCTCATGCGACAGCCGAAGCGGTGCGGTCGCGCGCGGCGGTGTTTCTGCGTGTAAATACCCTGAAGGCAGATCGCACAACGGCGCAAAATGCGCTTTCCGCGGCAGGAATTGACACACGCCCGCATGACCTGTCCCCGACCGCCCTTGAGGTTGTCGATGGGGCTCGCCGCATTGCCCAGTCCGGTCCGTATCTGGACGGTCTCGTCGAACTGCAGGACGTATCGAGCCAGGCGGTTGTCGATGCGTTGCCACTGCAGCCGGGTCAGCGCGTGCTGGACTATTGCGCGGGTGGGGGTGGCAAGACCCTTGCCATGGCGGCGCGTCTGCGCGGCCCGGTCGATGCGCATGACGCCGACCCGCGTCGGATGTCGGACCTGACCACCCGCGCGCAGCGGGCGGGGGCCGACATTCGGCAGGTCGCCGCGCCGACCGGCCTTTACGATCTTGTCCTGTGCGACGTGCCCTGTTCCGGCAGCGGATCCTGGCGGCGCTCTCCCGAAGGCAAATGGCGTTTGACCGAAGCCCGTCTTTCGGACCTGCACGGCGTTCAGGCGAGCATTTTGGACCGCGTGGCGCCTTTGGTGAAGCCGGACGGTGCCTTAGCCTATGCCACATGCTCTGTGCTGAAGTCTGAAAATGAAGTTCAAATTCAACGTTTTCTGTCGACGCATCCCGAGTGGATCTGTGCTGTTCAGCATCGGTTTTCTTTGATTTCGGGCGGAGATGGATTTTTTCTAGCTATTTTGAGGAGAGTCGGTAAATCATCGACAACCTAAACGCGATTCTCGCTTAATGTTCGCTTAATGAAAATGCGGTCCACTGGCGGGAACAAACTGTTCCGGGGCCCGCATCAATGACCGACCCTGACCGCGCCGCTATTGCCTTGTCGCAGGCATTTCCCACCAAGGGTTTGTTGGGGATGTTCACGGGCGTCTGCGCAATCTTGGCCTATGCCGCGCCGCACGCGGCGCTGCAGACGGGATTCCTGTCTGCGGCGGGCGCATTTGCTTTGGCTTGGGTCTTCCTTGTCGGCAAAGGCTATTGGGTGCGGATCATGGAAAGCCGCGCGTTCAAACAATTGGCCAGTCTTGTTGAATACGATGTGGCGTCCTGTCTGCTAACTGACCATTCCGGTGCCGTCATCAAGGCCAACCGCGCCGCCGCGAATTCCTTCAAATCCGTCGACAGGCAGACGGTGCGTGGGTTGATTGACGGGTACGTGGCCGACGCAGCGGCCCTGATCTATCGCGTGCAGAGCAACGCCATGGCTGACGGCATCGCGTCCGAGACGGTCGTTTTGCCGGATTCGCACCTTCGGATCAGCGCTCATCAGATCGGACCGCACGCGCTTCTCTGGCGGCTTGAGCACTTCGAGGAGCGCGATGTATCCGGCGGAAAACCGGTCAAATTTCCGACGCTGACGGTTGGGCGACACGGCACGGTTCTCTGGATGAACCAGGCCGCGCGCGATCTGGCCGGGGGGCGCGTGCGACGCATCGATGACCTGATCGAAGATACGCCGCTGCGGCCGGGGCAAGTACACCATCTGACCGGGACCGGGTCGCAGAAGGACTATGTGGTGAGCGTTCATGAAGCGGGCCTCGGCCGCGAGGAAGTTGTCCTGATGCCGTCCACCGGCATGGAGGGCGACGAGGCCGACGAGGGCGGCTTCGACACTTTGCCGGTGCCGCTTTTGAAGCTCAGACCGAACGGCGCGATTCGCCGGGCGAACCGGTCGGCGCGTGAACTGCTCAACGCGTCAGAGACGGATGATCGTATGCTGCCCGACTTCATGGAGGGGCTTGGTCGGTCGATCCCCGACTGGCTGGAAGACGCGGCGGCGGGGAAAGGCCTACGGCGGTCGGAATTCCTTCGGCTGACCCGGTCCGACCGCGAAGTCTTTGTGCAGGTCACGCTGACCCGCGTGGTCGAAAAAGGCGAGGCCATGCTCGTTGCCGTGTTGAACGACGCGACCGAACTCAAGAGCCTGGAGGCTCAGTTTGTCCAAGGTCAGAAAATGCAGGCCATCGGGCAACTCGCGGGCGGTGTGGCGCATGACTTCAACAATCTTTTGACAGCGATTTCAGGCCATTGTGATCTGTTGTTGCTACGGCACGATCAGGGTGATCCGGAATATGGCGACCTGATCCAAATCCATCAGAACGCCAACCGTGCCGCCGGATTGGTCGGTCAATTGCTGGCGTTCTCGCGCAAGCAGACGCTGCGGCCAGAGCGGCTCGACCTGCGGGACAGCCTGTCGGATCTGACGCATCTGCTGAACCGACTGGTGGGCGAGAAAGTGACCCTGAACCTGCGCCAGCACCCCGCCTTGCCGCCAATCCGCGCCGACAAGCGGCAGTTGGAGCAGGTCATCATGAACCTCGTCGTCAACGCCCGGGACGCGATGGCGGATGGCGGCCGGATCCTCATTGAAACCGACAAGCAGGTGCTTTCGGAACCGTCGCTGAATGGACGTGCCAAGGTACCCGCCGGGTCATATGTGATCGTGCGGGTTCAGGACGAAGGGTCGGGCATCCCGCAGGACAAGCTCGAGAAGATTTTCGAGCCGTTCTTCACCACGAAACGCACGGGCGAAGGCACCGGGCTGGGTTTGTCGACGGTCTACGGGATCGTCAAACAGACGGGCGGGTTCATCTTTGTCGACAGCGTGATGGGCAAGGGAAGCATCTTCACGCTCATGTTCCCGGAATGCGAAGACGCTCTGCCGGAAACACCCCGCACCCCGCCCAAGTCCGCGCCTGCGCCGGTCGGTCTTGGCCATGGTGTGGTGCTTCTGGTGGAGGACGAGGCACCCGTGCGCGCGTTCGCGTCCCGCGCATTGTCCCTGCGCGGGTTCAAGGTGATCGAAGCGCATTGCGCCGAACGGGCGCTGGAACTTCTGGAGGACGACAGCTTGCACGTGGATGTCTTCGTGACCGATGTCGTCATGCCCGGCATGGATGGGCCAAGCTGGGTGCGCGAAGCGCGCGCGTCGCGGCCCGATGTACCGGTGGTGTTCATGTCGGGCTATGCCGAGGACGTGTTCAAGTCCGAAGGTGCCGGCATCGACGCGTCGGCCTTTATCGCAAAGCCGTTTTCCCTGACCGATCTGACGTCGATTGTGAATCAGCAACTTGTCGCGCCAAGCGCTGATCGTGCCCGGGACGCCGCCGAGTAGGCGGATACCTAGCGCGACGCGTCTGCGATGGGAATCGACTCCCAAAGGTCAAAGTCGGCGGAGCGTCGGGCACGCGCGAGGGCGCGCTCCTCTTCGGACAGACTTAGCTCGGTGGATGGTGAGACGTTGACATGCGGAATATCCGGTAGCGGACCAAGCCGTTCGGCAAGGAAGCGACGTAATCCGGCCTGATCTTCGTAGCGAAAGAAGTGGCTGATCCGGGTTCCGTTGGGGCGCGCTTCTGAGAATTTGGCCTGCGAGCCAACATTCGCGAAGGGCGGGGGCGCATCCTCGCAACTCGCGCGGACGAAGTCATCGAAGGTCACATCCCGAGTCGACGTCGGTCGCCCGACAAGGTCGTCACGTTGGCGGTAGCGATACCAGCTTCCAAGCCAGCTTAGCGGTTCCCGGATCACCGCAACGAGGTCCATGTCGTCCGCGCCCATCTTTTCGAACATCGGGCGGAAGAAGCGATTGTAGCGGTAGACGGGCGCGTGTTTCAGCTCTGGTGGATCCGTGATGACCATGGATGCCAAAGGCGCCAAAGCCTGTGTATACGCGTGCGTGCCGGTTTTCGGCACAGACAAAAGCACCAGTCGTTGCTTCCAGAACACCAGCATGACGCGCATCCGTTTGACGAAATCCTGCGGCATAAACCACTCATTAACCGGCGCGCGCAACAGTGGCGTTGAAGTTTAGAGTTGAAATGTTCTCTTTTTGATCTCATACACAGTGAGAACAAGAGGTGAACGAAAGCAGCAATTGTCGCCCGTCAACGGGTGTGGAATAAGGAAGAAAAGAAATGGCAACGGCAGATCTTCTGACAATGGACAGCAAGCGCGACGCGAACAAACAAAAGGCGCTCGATTCGGCCCTGGCGCAGATCGAGCGTCAGTTCGGCAAGGGCTCGATCATGAAACTGGGTGGCGAAAACGCCATTCGAGATATCGAGTCGACATCGACCGGGTCGCTCGGCCTTGATATCGCGCTGGGAATCGGCGGCTTGCCGAAAGGCCGCATCATCGAGATTTACGGGCCTGAAAGTTCGGGCAAGACGACGCTGACGCTGCATTGCGTTGCGGAAGAGCAGAAAAAAGGCGGCGTCTGTGCCTTTGTGGACGCGGAACACGCGCTTGATCCGCAATACGCCAAGAAGCTGGGTGTCGACCTTGATGAGCTTCTGATCTCACAACCCGACACTGGCGAGCAGGCGCTTGAAATTACCGATACTCTGGTGCGGTCGGGTGCCGTGAACCTTGTCGTCGTTGACTCGGTCGCGGCGCTGACGCCGAAATCCGAACTGGAAGGCGACATGGGCGACAGCAGCGTTGGCGTTCAGGCGCGTCTCATGAGCCAGGCGATGCGCAAACTGACCGGGTCGATCTCACGCTCGAACTGCATGGTGATCTTCATCAACCAGATCCGGATGAAGATCGGCGTCATGTTCGGCTCACCGGAAACCACGACGGGCGGCAACGCGCTGAAATTCTACAGCTCCGTACGCCTCGACATTCGACGGATCGGCGCGATCAAGGATCGCGACGAGGTGGTCGGCAACGCAACCCGCGTAAAGGTGGTCAAGAACAAGGTCGCGCCGCCGTTCAAACAGGTGGAATTCGACATCATGTATGGCGAGGGCATCTCGAAAACCGGAGAGTTGATCGACCTTGGGGTGAAAGCCGGTGTCGTCGAAAAGTCGGGGGCCTGGTATTCCTACGGTGACGAACGCATCGGGCAAGGGCGCGAGAATGCAAAGACCTTCCTGAAGGAAAACACCGCCATTGCGCTCGAAATCGAGGATAAGATCCGTGCCGCGCACGGGCTGGAGTTCGACATGCCGCATGGCGAGGAAGACGCCGACGACATCGTCGAAAGCTGATCGGTTGTAGACATTGACTGCTTGAACACGCTGGACCTCGACGCAGGTCTGGGTGAGTTGCGAAACAGGGCTCCCGACGGGCGGCCCTGTTTTGCATTGGCGGGGCCGGTTCGGCTGTGGACAGCGCATGGGCCAGCGGCTATTTCACGTCGAACCACATCAAAGCACACCGCGCCACGTCAGGTCACACCATGCCAACGCTGAACGATATCCGCTCCACCTTTCTGAATTACTTTGAAAAACAGGGGCATGAGGTTGTGGCCTCAAGCCCGCTCGTGCCGCGAAATGACCCAACGCTGATGTTCGCCAATTCGGGCATGGTGCAGTTCAAGAACCTGTTCACCGGGGTGGAGCATCGCGACTATACGCGCGCGACCACGGCGCAGAAATGTGTGCGCGCGGGCGGCAAGCACAATGACCTCGACAATGTGGGCTACACGGCACGGCATCACACGTTCTTTGAGATGCTGGGGAATTTCAGCTTTGGCGATTACTTCAAAGAAGAGGCGATCCCGTTTGCCTGGGAGCTGATCACCAAGCATTTCGACATCCCGGCAGAGCGGCTTTACACGACGATCTACCACACGGACGACGAAGCCTTCGAGATCTGGAAGAAGGTGGGCGTGCCAGAAGACCGGATCATCCGGATCGCCACGTCCGACAATTTCTGGCAGATGGGGCCGACCGGCCCATGTGGTCCCTGCACCGAGATCTTCTACGACCACGGCGATCACATCTGGGGTGGCCCTCCGGGCAGCCCGGAGGAAGATGGCGACCGGTTCATCGAGATCTGGAACATCGTTTTCATGCAGAACGAGCAGTTCGAAGACGGCTCCATGAAGGCGCTCGACATGCAGTCGATCGATACCGGCATGGGTTTGGAACGGATTGGCGCGCTTTTGCAGGGCAGCCACGACAATTACGACACCGACACGATGCGCGCGCTGATCGAGGCGTCAGCCGATGCGTCGTCCTCCGATCCGGACGGGCCGGGCAAGACGCATCACCGGGTGATCGCCGATCACTTGCGGTCGACGTCGTTCCTGATCGCCGATGGCGTGATGCCTTCGAATGACGGGCGTGGCTACGTCCTGCGCCGGATCATGCGGCGGGCAATGCGGCACGCGCATCTCTTGGGCGCGCAGGATCCGATGATGCACAAGCTGGTGCCCGCACTGGTGCGCCAGATGGGGGCGGCCTACCCGGAATTGGGCCGGGCGCAGGCGCTGATCGAAGAGACGCTGCGGCTGGAAGAGACACGATTCAAGCAGACGCTGGACCGCGGGTTGAAGCTGTTGGATGACGAGCTGGCAAGTCTGTCCAACGAAGCGCCTTTGCCCGGAGCGGCGGCGTTCAAGCTCTATGACACATACGGGTTTCCGCTCGATCTGACACAGGATGCGCTGCGCGAGAAGGGCCGTTCGGTGGATACCGAAGGGTTCGATGCGGCAATGGCCGAACAGAAGGCCAAGGCGCGTGCGGCATGGTCGGGATCGGGAGAGGCCGCGGATGCGGCGGTGTGGTTCGATCTGGCAGAAGCGCATGGCGCGACCGATTTCCTTGGGTACGACACAGAGACCGCTGAAGGTCAGGTTCTCGCGCTGGTCAAGGACGGCGCTGAAGTTGAAGGCTTGGCTGAAGGGGAAACCGGCTGGGTCGTTCTGAACCAGACGCCCTTCTACGGCGAAGCCGGTGGTCAGGTGGGCGATACCGGCTGGCTGCGGCGTCTTGAAAACGAGGACGAACAGGCCGAGGTGACCGACACCCAGCGCATGGGCGGCGGAAAGGTGTTTGCGCATCAGGTCACCGTCAAGCGGGGCACGTTCTCGAAAGGGGACGCGCTGCAATTGGAGGTCGATCACAAACGCCGCACAGCGATCCGGGCGAACCATTCGGCCACGCACCTTCTGCACGAAGCACTGCGCCGTGCGCTTGGCGATCACGTGGCGCAGCGCGGGTCGCTTAACGCACCCGACCGGCTGCGCTTCGATTTCAGCCATGGAAAGGCGCTCTCCCTGGAAGAATTGCAAAGGGTCGAGACGGAGGTGAACGCCTACATCCGTCAGAACGCGCCGGTCGAGACGCGGATCATGACGCCAGACGACGCGCGCGCGATCGGGGCACAGGCCCTCTTCGGGGAGAAATACGGCGATGAAGTGCGCGTCGTGTCGATGGGCGCGCAGAAGGGGTCCGGAAAGGGCACGAACGGCAATACCTATTCGCTGGAACTGTGTGGCGGCACACATGTGCGCCAGACTGGGGATATCGGTGTTTTCGTGACCTTGGGCGACAGCGCGTCATCGGCAGGCGTACGCCGGATCGAGGCGCTGACCGGGGCGGATGCGTTCCGGTATCTGTCAGCGCAGGATCACCGTCTGGCCGAAGTGGCGCTGGAGTTGAAAGCGCAGGCGGCGGATGTGCCGTCGCGGGTGCGGGCGCTCTTGGATGAACGCAAGGCACTCACCAACGAAGTCGCGCAGTTGCGGCGCGAGCTTGCGATGGCCGGTGGGGCCGGGCAGGGCGGCGGTGCCGAGGCGCGCGAGGTCAATGGCGTCAAGTTCCTGGCGCAGGTGCTGTCAGGCGTGTCGGGTAAAGACCTGCCTCCGCTGATCGACGAGCACAAGGCGCGGCTGGGCTCGGGTGCAATCCTGCTCATCGCCGATACCGGCGGCAAGGCAGCAGTTGCGGCGGGTGTCACCGGCGATCTGACAGACCGCGTGTCGGCGGTTGATCTGGTGAAAGCCGCCGTGCCAGAACTGGGCGGAAAGGGCGGCGGGGGCCGTCCCGATATGGCGCAGGGCGGCGGCGCATCCGCCGAGAACGCCGATGCCGCGATCAAGGCCGCCGAGGCCGTTTTGGGAGGATAGACCATGCCAGCACTCTGGATAGCCCATGTCACGGTGACCGACCCCGAGGCGTATGGAAAATACGCAGAACTGGCCGGACCTGCGATTGCCAAGCACGGCGGACACTTCATCGCGCGTGGCGGGCGGTATGTGCAGCTTGAGGGGCAGGAGCGCGCGCGCAACGTGGTGGCCAAATTCCCGTCATTGGAAGCGGCAGAGAGCTGTTACAACAGCCCTGAGTATCAGCAGGCGCTGAACCACGCGCGGGATGCGTCGGAGCGGGAATTGCTGATCGTGGAGACGACGGAATAAGACCGGGAGCGCCCTAGGGATGGAACCGGTCAAAGACGATGATGCCGTCCTGAACGCCACGCAGCTGGGTGCATATGTCCCCGCGTGACGAGACGTGCCCCCACACGTTGCGGACAAACACATCCGGCGCCATGAAAAGCAGCATTGAGTTGATCTGATCGCGCTTCACGTCGACCGGTTGCTCGGCCTGCGGCACCACTGTCGCGCGATCTTCTTCTGAAAGATCGAGAAGCTGGAAGGTGTAGGCGAAGTATTCGCTGGTCGCGACGCAATTGCCATACGGGCAGGGCGTCTGGTCCATCGCGGCATGGCCCAGTTCGTGCACGATCACGCTTTCAAACAATCGGTCTGCAGGAATGTCGCTGTACACTCCGGTTTCACTGCGACGCGCTTCGATCATGTCGGGCGACAGAACCTCGATTGTGGCCTCACCGCAATGAAACAATCCAAGGCAGGTCGGCGGGTCGAGGTCGGAGACGCTGATGGTTACCGGTGCCGGCTTTCTGAGGCCGCATTCATCCATCAGGCTTAGCGCGCGGTCCGACGCCGAACACATGGCGCCGAGGTGAGTGGGCGTATCACTTTGGACCGTGATCAACCCGTTCGTGCACAGGCGCGTTTCGGCGACGGCTCCGGCTGGAGCACCTGTCAAAAAGGCAAACACGAGGAGACACGATGCACGCATGGTCATATGCACAGGCTAAGATGTGTCTTCCGATTTGAACAGGGTCAGCTTGCCCTCGACATCCGCTTTCGCTCGTGCGGATCAAGATAGCGCTTGCGCAGCCGGATCGCGTTCGGTGTGACCTCGACCAGCTCATCATCGTTGATATACGCGATGGCTTCTTCGAGCGAGAAGTTGATGTGCGGCGTCAGGCGCACGGCTTCATCGGTGCCTGAGGCCCGCACGTTCGTCAGCTTCTTACCCTTGAGCGGGTTCACTTCGAGGTCGTTGTCACGGCTGTGCTCGCCGATGATCATGCCTGTGTAGACCTTCGCCTGCGGTCCAACGAACATGCGTCCCCGCTCTTCGAGGTTCCAAAGCGCATAGGCCACGGCCTCTCCGTTCTCCATGGAGATCAGAACGCCCGCGCGGCGTCCCGGGATCGGCCCTTTATGGGGCGTCCAGCCGTGGAAGACGCGGTTCAAAACACCGGTGCCGCGCGTGTCGGTCAGAAACTCACCGTGATAGCCAATGAGACCGCGCGAGGGCACATGCGCAATGATGCGGGTCTTGCCGGCGCCAGCCGGTTTCATCTCGACCAGTTCACCCTTGCGCGCGCCCGTCAGCTTTTCGATCACCGCGCCGGAATAATCGTCATCCACGTCGATGGTGGCTTCCTCGACCGGCTCCATCAGTTGGCCGTCGTCTTCTTTCATGATGACCTGCGGGCGCGAGATGCTGAGTTCGAACCCCTCGCGGCGCATGTTCTCGATCAGAACGCCCATCTGCAATTCACCGCGACCCGAGACTTCGAACGCTTCACCACCGGGGGTGTCTGCGACCTTGATCGCGACGTTGGATTCGGCCTCTTTCATCAGCCGTTCCCGGATCACGCGGGATTGCACCTTCTTGCCGTCCCGACCGGCGAGCGGCGAGTCGTTGATGCCGAAGGTGACGGTAATGGTCGGCGGGTCGATCGGTTGCGCTTCGAGCGGTTCTTCAACCGCCAGCGCGCAGATCGTGTCGGCCACGGTGGCCTTGGACATACCCGCAATGCTGACGATATCGCCCGCCAGCGCTTCGTCGATGTCCTGCATGGCCAGGCCGCGGAAGGCCTGAATCTTGGTCACGCGGAACTGTTCGATCTTCTGCCCGACA
Source organism: Marivita hallyeonensis (assembly GCF_900129875.1). Lineage (GTDB taxonomy): Bacteria > Pseudomonadota > Alphaproteobacteria > Rhodobacterales > Rhodobacteraceae > Marivita > Marivita hallyeonensis. The sequence goes on from NZ_FQXC01000002.1 coordinate 110,165, forward strand.
CGGCTTAGCGCCTGCACCGTGGCACCGACCTTGAGCCGACCGGATTCGACCCGACCGGTCAGGATGCGGCCGACAAACGGGTCCGACCCAAGCGTCGTGGCAAGCATCCGGAAATCCTCGTCCTGATGCTTGATCTGCTTGGGCGCGGGTACGTGGTTCACGATCAGATTGAACAGCGCGTCGAGGTTCTTGCGCGGGCCATCCAGTTCAGAGTCGGCCCAGCCGGACCGGCCCGAGGCGTAGAGATGCGGGAAGTCGAGCTGGTCTTCGTTGGCATCCAGACTGGCGAAAAGGTCGAAACACTCGTCCAGCGCGCGGTCGGGTTCAGCGTCGGGTTTGTCGACCTTGTTAAGCACAACGATCGGGCGCAAACCCAAGGCAAGTGCCTTGGAGGTGACGAATTTCGTCTGCGGCATCGGGCCTTCTGCAGCGTCCACCAACAAAACAACGCCATCGACCATCGACAGGATGCGCTCAACCTCGCCGCCGAAATCGGCGTGGCCGGGGGTGTCCACGATGTTGATCCGCGTGCCTTTCCATTCGACGGATGTGGCCTTCGCCAGGATGGTGATCCCGCGTTCGCGTTCGAGGTCATTGCTGTCCATCGCGCGTTCGGCCACGGCCTGGTTGGCGCGAAATGCGCCCGATTGCTTCAAGAGCTCGTCCACCAGCGTGGTCTTGCCGTGGTCCACGTGTGCGATGATCGCAATGTTGCGAAGGTCCATATCGTCAGTCTCGTACAGGAAAGAGTTGCGCGGGGGTTACAAGGCCGGGTCTCGGAACACCAGCGAAAAAGCCGTTGCATTTGGGTGTGCCGCAGATGCGTCGCAAGTGGCTCACGGCACTGTGACAGACCACCGGCGGTAAAGCACTGATCGCGGCATGGCATTTGGGCAGCGAATGGCCGGAATTCACAAGCAAAGTGGCCGCCCCTCCTAAACTGCGCCGCATCGCGCCATGTGTGGCTAGCCCACCGCGACAGGTCGTCAGCAAAGTGTTGCGGCGCGCGTCGGGCCTACCTGAGAGAAAGGATATCTCATGACACGCATTTTGCTCAGCACAGCGCTGATCGCGTCGGCGGCAACTGCAGGCTTTGCCGGAAGCCCCGAGCCCGCGCCGGTGGAACCGATGGTTTCCCAACCCATCGCGGTCACGCCCGCGCCGACGGGCGGAGACTGGACCGGGCCTTATGTCGGTCTCAGCTTTGGCAATCTGTCCGCCGACGCCGATGATTTCGACGACAGCGAAACCATCTACGGTCTGCACGGTGGCTACGATTACGATTTCGGCCAGTTCGTCATCGGGGGCGAGCTTGATTACCAGACCGGCGAAGACATCGAACTTGGTGGGATCGAAGTGGACGACGTGTTCCGCGCCAAGCTGCGCGGGGGGTACGACCTCGGACGCGCGCTGGTCTACGGCACCGTGGGTGCAGCGCAGCTGAACGCAAATGTCGGGGATGACACCGGATTGGTGGGCGGTCTCGGCGTCGAATACAAGGTGACCGAGCAATTCACCGTTGGCGGCGAATACCTCGCGCACCGGTTCGAGGATTTCGACGACTCCGGGATCGACGTGGACGCGGATACGATTTCGATCCGTGGCAGCTTCCGTTTCTGACGGTGTGATCTGAGCCGCGCGCCCGGGCTGCCCGGGCGTGCGATCAATGCGTGGCGGTATTCGACAACAGATTGATCACCAGAATACCCGCGACAATCATTGCCAGACCCGCAACCGCGGCGAGGTCGAGCTTTTGACCAAACACGACGAAGCCGATGATCGTGATGAAAATGATCCCGAACCCGGACCACATGGCATAGGCGATGCCCACCGGAAACGTCCTGAGCGCGATGGCGAGCAGGTAGAAGGCGATTCCGTAGGCGATCACCACGATGACTGACGGCAGCGGACGCGAGAATTGCTGGCTCGCCTGAAGGGCGGTTGTGCCGATGGTTTCCGCCAGAACGGCAAAGGCAAGGATCACATAGGGCATGGCAGGTCCTGTGTCAGATGAGGGAAGGGGGTCGGCCCCCTCGGCGCGGTGCGCCTCACTCCCGGGATAATTTTCGGCCGGCAGAAACACAATCTTAACCGAAGTCTTCGACGGTGGCCTGGCGGTACAGGCGGGGACGCCGATGACCGCGCCGGGAGAAGACGCAGTTTTCTCTTTGGCCCGTCGGGCTTGGGTCTGGCGGGCCTGTATTTCTTCCGGCCAAAAATATCCCGGGGAGTTTGAGGGGCAGCGCCCCTCAATGAAAACATCCTGTGCGCCGCAGGCGCGCCGCTTTACGACAAATGGATGGCGAACCGTCGCCGAATGTCCGCATCGATCTCGGCAGGAAACCGTGCGCGGGACGGTTGGGCGAGGATGCTGTTCTTGCGCGCGGTGGCGTTCGGCACAAGTTCGGGCTGGCCTTGCTCCACCCACTCCTTCGGTGAGGCGCGGTTTCCAAGCACGGGGTAGACGTAGTCGCGCTGCATGCGGGTCAGCGTGTGATCGCTGCCGAGGTAGTGGCCCGGACCATCGAGGCAGGTGGCGCGCATCACCTCAAGGCTCAGGTCGTCTTCGGTGACCTCGATCCCGCGAACGCAACGCAGGGCCTGACCGATCAGGTCGTCGCCGAGGATCAGGCTTTCGTGGCAGAAGCCCAGAAGTGACGCATGCATTCCGGCGGCCTCGTAGACCATGTTCAGCCCGCTCAGACCCGCCATGACGTTCGAGCACATCTGTTCCCATCCGGCCTGCATGTCGGGCAGCTTCGCGTCGGCAATCCCGGCGGCCGCGCCCCCCGGCAGGCTGTAATAGTGATGCATCTGCGCGCAACCGGCGGTCAGCAGCGCCTGTTCACCCGACCCGCCAGACATCGCGCCGGTGCGCAGGTCCGAGACAAAGGGCCAGGTGCCGAACACCGCCGGGTGACCGGGGGCCATGGCATTGACGTAGACCACACCAGCGAGGCATTCCGCGACGGCCTGAACGATCGCGCCCGCGATCGATGCGGGGGCGGTCGCCCCCGCCTGACCGGCGCTAAGAAGCAGGACAGGCATGCCGCCACGGATACAGGCCTCCATCACCTCGCACGACTCGGTCGCGAACTTCATCGGCGGCACGACGAAGCAGTTCGAGTTCGACACGAAAGGTCGCGCGCGCCACGTGTCCTCGCCGCCCGCGATCAGGTGCAACAGTTCCAGCGCGTCTGGCACGAAGGCGGCCTCGGTGAAGGAGGTGCCGACATGTTTTTTAGTCCCCGCGCAGCAGGCATAGATCGTATTGAGATCCATCTCGCGGTTGTCGGTCACGTCCCGCGCTACCATGGGCCGTTGCAAAAAATGGATGTTGTCCAGGCGGTCGGCGATGCGGGCTGCGTCGTGCAGGTCCTGCAAGGTGCTGTCGCGATACTCGTGCGTGTCGACATCGACAACATGCACAGCCGCGCCAGCCGTGCCGTAATGCACACGTGTTCCCGACAGGTCGAGGTCGTGCACCGGATCCCGTCCGCAGAGCGTGACGGATCGGTTGGCAATGGCCAGCATATCTTCCACGAGAGCGGCCGGAAACCGAAGGCGACCATCGTCGCCGAGGATGGCACCTGCCTCGGTCAGGAGCCGCACGCCTGAGGCGGGGGCATCGCTGAGTCCGATCTCTTCCAGTGCGCGCAAGGCGGCCTTGTGAATGCGTTCGAGGTCGGTCTCAGCAAGAGGCTTGTAGGTTCCGCCGTTCATTCCGGCGCGGATCGGGCGGAGTTCGTCAACCAGAGGATTGGCGCGGGCCTCGCGGCGGGCGGCGCGGCCTCCGGCGCGACGGGGGGACATATCTGTCATGATGGGGTTCTTTCAGGCAAACAATGGGACGGGTGGACGGGATCGGTCACCCCAAGGGTCGTCCCCGAGCCGCGCGTCCCCGACGCGCTCCGATGGTGCGCAACATGACGACCACCGCGGGCCAGTGTTTGCGCATAGCTCCTCCCTCATTCGTAGGGTGGAGCGTGCGACTGATGGTGCAGCAGGTCTGCGCCGATTACGACATCAGGTCGTTTTTGCGCCGTTTGACATGTCGCGGGCGTTATGACCGGGCCACGTAGCGATCACGGCGGTGATTGACCGTGATGATCAGGTTCAGGATGACCGCGCCAAACAAGGACCAGATGACGACGTCGGCCGGCAGGATCAGGAAGGCGAGGCCAAAGACGAAGAGGTCGAACGCCAGTTGCGTGTTCCCTGCCTGAATGCCGCGCGTGTCCTGAAGCCAGAGCGCCACGATCCCGACACCGCCGAGTGTTGCGCCGTGGCGGAAAAGTGAGATCAGCCCGACCCCGGCGAGGACACCGGCAAGACTGGCACTCAACGCTGGATGAAGGGTGTCGATCGAAAGGACCAGCGGAAACAGTTCCGACATCACCGACAGCACAACGACAGCGGCGAAGGTTTTTAACGTGAAGGTCAGACCGATCTGGCGGATCGCGAGGATGTAGAACGGCAGGTTGAGGAAAAAGAAGATGATACCGAAAGACCAGTCACTTGCGTAGCTGCCCAGAAGCGACAGACCGGCGATCTGCCCGGTAAGCAGGTTCGACGCGGCAAGAAACTGGATCGACAGCGCGACGAGGGTCGCGCCAACGAGGATGCCTTGCGCATCTTCGAATGCGGTGTGGCGGTCTGCAGGGGGTTTGCTGAGCAGGAACATAGGTCAGGAATTATGACATATATTGCCCGTGTCAACCCGGTCCTGCACTACCAGCGGCCAGTGGCACCGCCACCACCGGACCGGCCGCCGCCAAAGCTGCCGGACGAGGAGGATCGGGTGCGCGGGATGGTGAAGCTTCGCACGTCGCGGTAGTCACACATCGCGCAGCGCGTTTTGACCTCGCCGTTGCCTTCGGAGGACTTGCTGGCCTTTCGCAGCGTTTTCCGCGTGCGGCTGAGGGCCCGGCGCCCACAATTGGGGCAGCGCCGCAGTCGGGTAAGCCAGTCCCCGATGGAGCGCCTCGCGATCAGAAGAAATGAGCCCACGATCGAAGTGATGACCAACCAGTTCATGGCGGGCATATTTGACGGCGGCGCTTCGGTGCCGGTGGTGAAAGGTTCCGCGATGGAGGTGATGACGTCCTCGACACCGGTGCTGATACCCGTGGCGTAGTCGCCGGCCTCGAACGACGGCAGGAAAGAGCGGTTGATCACCTCTGCCGCAACACGATCCCAATCGCGGGCGTATCCTGCGCCCAGTTCGATGCGCATCGCGCGGTCGTCCGGCAGGATGAGCACAAGAATGCCATCGTTGCGCGACGCGTCGCCGATGCCCCAGTGGTTGAAGAGTTTGGTTGCGAAGGTCTCGATCGTCTCTTCCGGGGCGTAGGGCGCTTGTGAGGGCAGGGTGAGCACCGCAAGTTCGACACCGGTATCCTCACGCAACCGAGCGAGCCGGGCGTGAAGTGCTGCCTCTTGTGCATCGGTGAGAAGGTCGGCCCTGTCGGTGATGGTCGTGCGCTCAAACTCGGGAAAGCCTTGCGCCCAGAGAGGCGCGGCCAGACATGCGAGGACGAAGAGCAGGGCGCGCATGGGAATTACCCTGTCAGTGCCGCGTTCAGGCGGTCGTCCAGCTTTTCCAGAAAGCCCATCGTGGTGAGCCAGCTTTGCTCGGGTCCCACCAGAAGTGCGAGGTCTTTGGTCATGAAGCCGGCTTCGACTGTCTCGACGACGACGCGTTCCAGTGTTTCGGCGAATGCGCGCAGGGCAATATTGTCATCCAACTTCGCGCGATGCTTTAAGGCGCCCGTCCAAGCATATATGGACGCGATGGAATTCGTGGATGTCTGTTCGCCCGCCTGGTGCTGACGATAGTGTCGTGTGACCGTGCCGTGCGCCGCTTCGGATTCGACGATCTTGCCGTCTGGGGTCATCAGGATAGAAGACATCATGCCCAGAGAACCGAAGCCTTGCGCCACGGTGTCGGACTGTACATCGCCGTCGTAATTCTTGCAGGCCCAGACAAAGCCGCCGTTCCATTTCATCGCACAGGCGACCATATCGTCAATCAAGCGGTGCTGGTATTCGATGCCCTTCTCTTCGAACTGGTCTTTGAATTCGGCGTCGAAGACCTCCTGAAAGATCTCAAGAAAGCGGCCATCGTATTGTTTCAAAATGGTATTCTTGGTCGACAGGTAGACGGGCCAGCCCAGGTTGAGACCATAGTTGAAGGACGCGCGGGCGAAGTCGGTGATTGACGCGTCGAGGTTGTACATCGACATGAAAACCCCGGCATCCGGCGCGTCGAACACCTCGCGTTCAATCACGGTGCCATCCACGCCTTCGAACTTCATGGTCAGTTTGCCCGCGCCGGGGAATTTGAAATCCGTCGCCTTGTACTGATCGCCAAAGGCGTGACGACCGACGACAATCGGCTGGGTCCAGCCCGGGACAAGGCGAGGGACGTTGCGGCAGATGATCGGTTGGCGGAAGATCACACCGCCAAGGATGTTGCGGATTGTGCCGTTCGGGCTGCGCCACATCTGTTTCAACCCAAACTCTTCGACCCGCGCCTCGTCAGGTGTGATGGTCGCGCATTTGACGGCGACGCCGACCTCTTTGGTTTTCTCGGCCGCGTCGATGGTGATCTGGTCTTCGGTGCGGTCGCGCTCCTCGATCCCGAGATCGTAGTAGAGCAGATCGATGTCGAGATAGGGTAGGATCAGTTTCTTCTTGATGAAGTCCCAGATGATCCGGGTCATTTCATCGCCGTCCATCTCAACAATCGGGTTTTCCACTTTGATCTTTGACATGGGGACGGTCCTTACCTGCCTTTGGGTCACTCGGGTTACACGATGTGTTGCGCCTCACGTTGCATCATGAGTTGCATCAGGACCAACCCTGCCGCAGCTTCGAGGAAGATGGCAACCGCCAACGGGATCGGTGTGCCATCGAACAGCAATCCAACCGGTGCGGCGAGGAAAACAGCGCCAACGGTGGACACCGCGCTGATGACACTCGCGGCCATCCCGGCGATGTGACCCATTGGTTCCTGTGCGATGGCGTTAAGATTACCGATGGTCATACCGGCTTGAAAGAACAGCGATATTTGCCACAGAACAAATGCCGCGAAATAGAGGTCGTTCGAGACGTGCCCGGCCTTGGCCAGAAAGCCGACTGCGATGATAAGCGCGGTGAGCGCGACCTGCACCAGTAGCATCGCGCGCACGAGCACCATCATGCCAAGCCGGACAACCAGCGCCGCATTCAGAAACCCAGAGCTTGCCGCAATGATCGCAATCGCTCCAAACCAGAGTGCGAAGCTCTCGGCGCGTCCGAAGGTGATGTCAAAAATCGGCTGCACGCTGGACAAAAGAGAAAACAGCATCGCGAAACAGAGGGTCTGAACGAAAATCGACAACCGAACGATGGGATGGCGAAAAATCTCGACCACTGCCATGCGCATGGCGTCAAAACGGAACGGACGGCGGTTTTCCGGTGCCAGCGTTTCTGGCAAGCGAGTGGCGAGCCAAAGTGCCGAGATGGCGGAGAACAGAACAAACCCGTAGAACACGGCGCGCCAGTTCCAGATGTCGATCACGATATCGCCGAGAAGCGGCGCGATGGCGGGAACGAGGGCGAAGACGATCATGATTAAGGACACGATCCTGGCCATGCCGCGCCCGACATAGAGGTCTCGGACGACGGCCATCGCCACCACTCTTGGTCCGGACGCACCGAGCCCTTGCAGCACGCGCGCGGCCAAAAGCACGTCGAGGTTCTGCGCCGTCGACGCGATCAGCGCACCCAAGATATAGATCGCGGCCCCGACCAGCATCACCGGCTTTCGACCGAACGTGTCAGACAGCGGACCGCTTAGAAACGTGCCAACCCCCATGCCGAGGACAAAGCTCGTGATAATCAATTGCGCACGGTTGAGATTGTCCGGCGACAGGTCTTCCGCAATCTGCGGCAGCGCAGGGAGCATGGCATCGATCGACAGCGCAACAGTTGCCGCGAGCATTGCCATGAGGGCAATGAATTCTGTACGCGACATTTTGGTGGGCATGGGAACTCCGCTCAGGCTGGCGCGACGCCTAACACCAAGCTGCGGTCAGGAATAGAGAAAAGCTTAAACCTTGCCTTCGGCTTCGGCCTCGGAGTCGGACGGATCGGCGTCCGTATTCGCGGTTTCTGCGGGGAGATGCAGTCGTCCGATGAGCCATTCCACGTGTTCTTCCCGTTTGCGCATGGCGAAGACGCCGAATTGCTGGACCGCGACGGCAAAGACACCGAGGCCCAGCATGATGAACACGGTTGTCCCGACCTTGCCGATCGCGGTGGCTGGCACGAGGCTGCCGTACCCGACGGTGGACAGCGTCACGACGGTGAAGAAGTAAGCGTCGAGCCAGGACCACCCTTCGGCCCAGCGGAAAAACACCGTGCCGCTTGCGATGATCAACACAAGCGTGAGAATCAGGGTCGCGACACGGAAGCGGGTGGTCATGCGTCCAGCGTGGCTCCTTGCGCGAGATCGTCCAGAACCTTGAGCCAAAGCTCGGTCGGTTGAGCACCTGGTACGGCGTGCTGGCTGGCGACGATGAACGTGGGAACCGAGGTTACGCCCATGCCGCGCGCAGCAGCATCGCGGTCGACGATGTCCTTCAGGTCTTCGTCCGTGGCCAGAAGGCGCAGGACGATGCTGGCATCCATACCGGCGGTATCGGCGATATCGGCCAGCACATCCACATCGCCGATATCACGGCCCTCGACGAAATAGGCGCGGAACAGCGCATCCACGACGCTGTTCTGATGCCCTTCGATTCCGGCCCAATGAATCAGGCGATGGGCATTCAGAGTGTTCGGAGTGGTCTTGATCGCGTCGAGGTTCATCTCGAGCCCGGCATTTGCCGCGTGTTCGACCACAGGCGCATAGGCTTTGACCGCACCCTCCTTTCCGCCGAACTTCGCTTCAAGATACGCGCGGCGGTCCATGCCGGATTTTGGCATGTCGGGGTTGAGCTGGAACGGGTGCCAGGTGATGAGAAATGGGTGATCCGGGTGCTGCTCCAAGGCGCGGTCGAGGTTGGCCTTGCCGATATAGCACCACGGGCAGATCGGATCGGACATGATGTCGAGCTTGACCATATTACATTCCCAGCTTGCGATTTGGTTTGTCGTAACATGTGCCGGCCGAAATGGACACCCGGCGACGTCATAGGGCATCGACGTCGGGCAAGGTCTTGCGGAGAAGTTTGCCGTTGGCGTTGCGCGGTAAAGCGGCGATACGCCGGAACAGGCGTGGTTGCTTGTAGCGGGCCAAACGATTTGACGCCCAGTTCTTCAGCGCGTCTTCGTCAAGCGGGCGGTCGGCCACGTAGAATGCCGCGATGACGCGAATGTCCTGTTTGATCTCGATATCCGTCACTCCGACCTCTGCGATATCGGGATGGGCCAGCAAGGCGGTTTCGACCTCGATCGGGCTGACGCGGTAGCCGCCCGCGTTCATCATGTCGTCAGCGCGACCGTGGTAGTGAATGTCGCCTTGTGGTGTCATGTGGCCCATGTCTCCGGTCAGGAACCAGTCGCCCTGGTAACGGTGTTCCGTGGCGATTTGATCGTTGAGGTAGCCGAGCATCAGGCCCGGATCCGATTTGTGGATGGCGATGATCCCGGGATGGCCGGAATCGACGGGGCCGGAGTCGTCCAGAATCGTGACGCGGCGACCGGGTTGCGGCCAGCCCAGGCTTTGCGGGGCGACCTCGGGGGACTTAGGGTTGGTCGAGATGAAGGTCGAGCATTCGGACATGCCGAAGGCTTCAAAAAGCCGGGTTCCCGTGGCGTTCTGCCAAGCGTCACGGATGCTGGCGGGGAGTTTCTCGCCTGCAGACAGCCCGTGGCGCAATTTGGGAAGATCGATTGAAGACGACTTCAGGACATTTCGATAAACGCCTGGTGCGGCTGCGAAAATCGTGGCCTCGTGCCGCTTCAACAGAAGCGGGAGCTGGTGATGTTCTACGCCTTGGGCCGGGATCAGGGCGGTTGCGCCCTTGGTCCAGGGATCGAGAAGACCCGTGCCGAGCGTATAGGTCCAGTTGAAGGCACCGGCATGCATGAGCCGGTCATCCTCGTGCAGCCCGTACCAACCATCCATCATCATGCCGCGCGCCCAGATCGCGCGGTGAGCGTGACAGACGGCGCGGGGCGTACCGGAGGTGCCCGACGTGAAGATGATGTAGGCAAGGCGGTTGGGGTCGCCGGGATCGTAGGCGGCGGGCGGGAGGCCGTACCATTCGTGCGTATCTTGCGTACGGATCAGCCTGACACCGGGCGGGCAGTCGGTTTGCCCATCGTGCAAGACGGCAGCGGGTGCCGTGATGTCGATGAGGACCTGCACCTCTGCCTCGGTCAGTTGCGTTGAGGTGGGGATCGGGACAATGCCGACCGCAATGGCGGCCAGATAGGCGACCGGGAAATCCACAGTATTGCCGACGCGCATGAGAAGGCGGTCGCCCGGTTGGAGCCCCGATTGAAGTAAACCGGTGGCGCAGCCAAGCACGGCGCTTTTCAGTCGCGCGTAGCTCCAGCGTTCTGCGCCGGTGGGTTTGACCACTGCAAGCGCGATCTTGTCCGGGCGCGCGTCTGCCTGTCCCAGAACATGGGCGGTCAGGTTGAAGTTGCTCGGGCAGGGCGGAAAGGCAGGGCTGGTCATGGCAAAGCCGTATGCGGTCGTTCTGGTGCGCGCAAGCGCACGTTGCGCGGCAGGAAGGCGCGGACTATAGCTACGCACATGTCAGATGATCCGAAAAACCTGATCCGCATTGCACGTGATGGTGGCGGCGATGAGCACCCCGAACCTCTTAACTTAGGGGAGCGCGTGCGCGAATTGCGCAAGGCGCGGACCTGGACGCTTGAGCAGGCGGCTCAGCAGGCCGGGTTGGCGCGGTCGACCCTGTCGAAAATCGAGAACGGACAGATGTCGCCGACCTACGACGCGCTGAAGAAGCTCGCGACCGGTTTGCAGATCAGTGTGCCGCAACTGTTCACGCCGCCGCAGCGCGAAAAGGTGAACGGGCGTATGGTGGTGACGCCGACGGGCGAGGGTCAACTCCACGCCACAACCACTTATGAACACGAGCTTTTGGCGGAAACCCTGACCAAGAAGCAGATGTTGCCCTACCGCGCGCGGGTGCGGGCAAGGTCGGTGGATGAGTTCGACGGTTGGGTTCGCCATGACGGTGAGGAATTCCTTTATGTCCTGACGGGCGTCATCAAGCTGTACACCGAATTCTATGAACCGGTGGAGATGCGCCGGGGCGACAGTGCGTATTACGACGCCACGATGGGGCATAATGTCGTGTCGGTGTCGGACGAGGACGCGCTCATCCTTTGGGTGACGTCACTGGTCTGAAAACTCGTGACCGACCTCGCTTGCGATGCGGGCAAGGGAGACAATGAAGATCCAGTCCTTCACCTCTTCCAATGCTTCTGACGCGGTCAGATCATGCCGTTCTGCGATGTGATGCGTCAGGGCGACCAAGGTCTCCGGCGGTGCCTCAACGGTCGTGTGATCCATCAGAGGAAAGCGGGCTTTCAAATCGGACAGCGCATGCTGCCAATTGCTTCGAATGTCTTCCCAGGTCACAGGCGTTCCTCCTAAACGCCCCTCGCGCTTTCACAATGGCATAACCCAAATACATGTTAACGTGACAGGCAGTCGCATAGGACTTTGGTAACATGTAGGCCGCGATTTGACCGTCAGAACCACGACTGGACGGTGCGGGCTCCGGCCGAAATATCCTGACCCACGCCATCCACGGTGGCGCAGGCGCCGAGCGTGCAAGCCGTGAGGATCAGGAAGAACCAGCGTCGCATCAGATCATTCCTCTTCCCACCACCACACATCCGGCTGCCAGCCGATCCAGTCGCCGTAAATCGGCAGCTCTTCGGGGTATTTGAGTTCTTTTACGTGGGCGACGCGGCTGATGTTCCACTGGTAAATCGGGATCACGTAGCGGCCGGTTGTCAGGACACGGTCCAGTGCACGGGTGGCGGCCAGGAATTCCTCGCGGCTGCGGGAATTGAGGATCGTGTCGATCATCGCCTCGGCGGCGGGTGAGCACATCCCCATCCAGTTCCGGGTGCCCGGTGCCTCGACGCCATCACAGCCCCAATACAGCATCTGTTCATTGCCGGGGCTAAGAGACAGACCACGCCGGTAATAGGTCATATCGAAATCGTAATTGTTCGTCCGTTCCTTGTACTGGGCGCTGTCGATGGTGGTGACGGTGGGCGAAATGCCCATGCGTTCGAGCGACTGGGTGAAAAGGTCGATGATCGCCTCGTTTTCGGCACTGCCTTGGCTGAGCACGATCTCGAACGTGAACGGCTCTCCTTCGGGTGTCATCATCTGACCGTCGGTGATCGTGTATCCGGCCTCTTCCATCAGGGCGATGGCCTGCCGGATGTTCGCGCGGTTGCGTTCTGTGCCGTCGCTAACCGGAAGTTCATAGCCGTCAAGCGCGCCGGGAAGCAGTTCATCGGCAAAGGGTTCGAGCAATTCGCGCACGCGGCCTTCTGCGGGACCGTCACGCATGCCGAGAACCGAGTTCGAGTAGTAAGACGTGATGCGCGGTTGTTTCGAACCGGTCATGGTTTCGTTGATGAACTCGAAGTTGAACGCGTGCAGCATGGCGTCGCGCACGCGCCAGTCGCTGAACGCCTCGTTTCGGGTATTCATGACAAATCCGGTGATGCCCGAAGGGCGTTCGTGGGGCAGCACCGATTTCACCACGTCGCCCGAGTCGATGGCGGGGAAATCGTATCGATTGTCCCAATCGTCCGCGTTGAATTCCCGGTTCGAATTCAGGACCCCGGCCTTGAAGGCTTCGAACATGGCGGTGCCGTCACCGAAGAACTCCATGCGGATCTCGTCAAGATTGCCCTGACCGCGCATGAAGGGCACATCCTTGCCCCAGTAGTCGGGGTTGCGGCGCAGGCTCACGAAGCGGCCGGGTTCGAAATCGTCGATCACGTATTCGGCGCTGCTGATCGGAATTTCCGTGACGCCGGACTCGGCGAAATCCTTGCCCTCCCATTGCGCTTTCTGAAGGATCGGGCGCATGCCGACGAGCAGGGCAAGCTCTCGGTCTTCTTCGCTAAAGGTGAACCGAATGCTGCGCTCGCCGGTCTGTTCCACCGACGCGATCTTGTCCCACATACCGTGGTAGCGGGGATGGCCGACCGTGCCGAGTGTTTCGTAGGACCACATGACGTCTTCGACGGTGACCGAGCTGCCGTCGGAGAAGCGGGCTTCTTCCCGGAGGACAAATTCGGCCCAATCGCGGTCCGGCCCGACTTCAATCGATTCGGCGAGAAGGCCGTAAAGCGCGAAGGGTTCGTCGTAGTTTCGGCCCATCAGGCTTTCATACGCGAGGAAACGAAGCTGCCACGGAACGGAGCCTTTGGGGATATGTGGATTGAGGCTGTCGAAGCCGCCGACCTCTCCGGTGACGATGCGGCCGCCAGTGGGCGCATCGGGATTGGCGTAGGGCAGGGACACAAAATCCGGTGGAAGCTGCGGGTCGCCGTACATAGCTATGCCATGCTGCGGTTCAGCCGCTCCGATCTGAGCGCTGACGGCAAGGGCACTGATCGCGGAACTCAAGCCCTTAAGTGAGAAATAATCCGATCGCATTTTCGCAACAATCCCTGTCTGCCCTTGTTTTATTGTCGCCGACGGTAGCGAGGCTTTTGTGCCTTTTCAAACTTTTAGCTTGGAGCGCTGCGAAACATTGCTTATAAAGGAGTCACTGCTCGATAGGTTTCTTGCCTGTATGAAACCTGCCTCAATAACTTAACCCCGGCTTCGTGCCGGGGTTTTTTTCTGCCATTTTTTTGCCGCTTCATACACAGGGTTATGCACAAGGTGCCTTTGTAATAAGGCGCGCTGTGTCGCGAGCGTGGATGCGGATAATGGCGGCGTCATCGGCGCGTCGCGAGCGCGACGTCCCGATTCGGAACCCCACCTCCATCGATTCGCATGCGCGGAGTTCGTCGCGATCTCCCCTTTGCATTATGCAGGCGCAGCATCTAGCGTGCTGCACAAGCAAATGACGAAGGAAGGAGCGATCATGTCGCTGAAGGGAAAAATCGCCGTGATCACCGGATCGAATTCGGGCATCGGACTTGGCGTTGCGCGGGAACTCGCGCGTGCCGGGGCGGATGTCGTTATCAACTCGTTCACGGATAACAAGGAAGACCATGACCTCGCTGCCGAGATCGGCAAGGAGCATGGCGTCACGGCGCGCTACATTCAGGCGGACATGTCGAAGCCGGATCAGTGCCGGGCGCTGATCGAGAAAGCGGGGGCCTGCGATATCCTCGTGAACAACGCGGGCATTCAGCACGTGGCGCCCATCGAGGAGTTCCCGACCGAGAAGTGGGACGCGATCATCGCGATCAACCTGTCGTCCGCGTTTCACACAACGGCGGCGGCGTTGCCGATGATGCGTAAAGCAGGATGGGGGCGCGTGGTGAACATCGCGAGCGCGCACGGGCTCACAGCCTCACCCTACAAATCGGCCTATATCGCGGCCAAGCACGGGATTGTGGGGCTGTCCAAGACCGTGGCTTTGGAGACGGCGAAAGAGCCGATCACCGCCAATGCGATTTGTCCGGGCTATGTCCTGACGCCCTTGGTGGAGGCGCAAATCCCGGACACGGCGAAGAAATACGACATGACCGAGGAAGAGGCCAAGCAGAAGGTGATCCTCGAACGTCAGCCGTCAAAGGAGTTTGCCACGGTAGAGCAGATTGGCGGAACGACGGTGTTCCTGTGCTCGCCAGCGGCGGATCAGATCACCGGGACGACGATTTCCGTCGATGGCGGCTGGACGGCGTTGTGATCGACGTCTGAGAGGGGTGCTGCCCCTCGGCCTGCGGCCTCACCCCGAGATATTTGTGAACCAGAGAAGCGAGACGTGTTGTGGTAAAGATCAATCTTGCACTGCAAGGCGGCGGAGCGCATGGCGCGTTCACCTGGGGTGTGCTGGACCGGCTTCTGGAAGAGGATGACATCGAGGTTGCCGCGATTTCCGGCACGTCCGCCGGTGCCCTGAACGGGGCGGCGCTCAAGTCCGGCTGGCTGACTGGTGGGCGCGAGGGCGCGCGGGAAAACCTGGACTGGCTCTGGACGCAGGTGGCAAAGCTGGACGATCTGGCTCTGCCGCGCTGGATGCAGGCGTGGATGCCCGAACCCGCCATCGTCAGCAAATCCATCGAGTTTTCGCCCGCCTATATGCTTGGGGATACGCTGGGACGGATGCTGTCGCCGTATGCCTGGGGGCCGCTTTACGAAAACCCGTTGGAGAAGATCGTCGATCAGTTCGACTTCGGTCGCGTCTGCGCGCGCGAGGGGCCCGAGCTTTTCGTCTGCGCCACCCAGGTGCGGGACGGCAAGGTCAGTATCTTTTCGGGCGATGCCATCACCACGAAGTCGATCCTTGCGTCGGCCTGTCTGCCGACACTCTTTCAGGCGGTTGAGGTTGAAGACCCGCGGACCGGGACGGTCGAGGCGTTCTGGGATGGCGGCTATACCGGAAACCCGGCGCTTTTCCCGCTGTTCGATCCAAAACTGCCGGATGACGTTCTGATCGTGAACATCAATCCGCTGGAGCGGGACTCGGTGCCGGTGATGCCGAACGAGATCCAGAACCGGATCAACGAGATCAGTTTCAATTCCTCCTTGCTGCGCGAATTGCGGGCGATCGAATTCGTGCAGCGCCTGTTGGCGGAGGGATCGATCAAGAAGGGCGCGATGAAGAACGTGCGTGTGCATATGGTGGCCGACGACGCGCTGATGAATGACCTGTCGGTGGCCACAAAGCTGATCGCGGTCCCGGCGGTGATTGCCCGTCTCAAGGACGCCGGCCGTCGCGCCGCCGGGGATTTTCTGGCGCATCACCACAAGGATTTGGGTAAGCGCCAGACCGTCGATCTGACTAAAATGTTTGGCTGAGATAGGCCATGTACCCCGCGTAGAGCAGCAGGAATCCGGCTCCGGACGCACGGCTGATCCGTGCTCTTGTGTAGAGCAACGCCAGAAGAAGGCCGGTCGCTGCCAGCATCACCCAGATGTCGCGGCTCATCGATGGTTCGATCGGCAGAGGAACGACAATCGCTGTCGTGCCGAGGATGCCCAGAATGTTGAAGATGCCCGAGCCAAGGATATTGCCCAGGGCGACGTCGGATTGCCCCCGTCGTGCGGCCATGGCCGTCGTGGCCAGTTCGGGCAGGGACGTGCCCACCGCGACGAGGGTCAGACCGATGACCGTTTCCGGAACACCGTATCCGCGTGCGATGCCGGTTGCGCCATCGACGAGCGCGATGGCTCCGCCGATGGTCAGTGCGAGGCCGATCACAAATCGTATGGCCGCGTTGGAAAACGGATCTGCCGGGATGGACAGGTCTTCGCTTGGAGGTTCCGCAGCGCGGAAAGCCTGCCAGAGGTAGACGCCCAGCAGTGCCAGCAAGACCATGCCGAGCGAATTTCCGACCTCGCCCAAAACTGCGAGAAGGGCAACGAGAAGGGCCGTGCCCCCCACCCAGAACAGATCGCGCGAGACGGCGGACATGTTGGCCGTCACAGGATGGATGAGCGCTGCAACGCCAAGGATGAGCAGGATGTTGGCGGTGTTGCTGCCGACGACGTTACCGATGGCGATGCCGGGGACGCCGGACAAGGCCGCGCTGAGCGAGGTCACCAGTTCGGGCGCTGAGGTGCCAAAACCGACCAGCGTGAGGCCGATGACCAAGGGCGACACGCCGAAACGTTTCGCCACGCCCACTGCGCCGCGCACCAGTTGATCGCCGCCGATCAGCAACGCAGCAAGCCCGAAGGCCACCAGTATGATGTCCAAAGATGTATCCCCAAGTCACCACCGCGAAACTGCGGCGCGACCTGAGCGTCACATGGACAGCGCCGTGTTCCGCTTCAAGATAGTGTCAGGGATTTATTACGCGGCCTTCGCGGGTTGCGTCGGATCCTTGGCATTTGGATAGACGAGGCCTGCCGAGATCACCAGCTTCGCCGCGTCTTCGATGGTCATGTCCAGTTCGATGATGTCTTCCTGCGGGAAGAAAAGCAGGAAACCGGAGGTCGGGTTCGGCGTGGTCGGGACAAAGACGGAAATCAGTGGCCCCATGGTTTCGGCCTTCATCGCAACTTCGCCACGCGTCTCGGTAGAGATGAAGCCGATCGCCCAGATGCCTTTGCGGGGATACTGGATCAGGCAGGCCTTCTCGAAGTTGCGTTCGGACTGCGCGAAGATGGTTTCGGCGATCTGCTTTACACCGCTATAGATCGAGCGGATGACCGGCATGCGTTCCACGAGGCTTTCGGCGAACCGGATCAACGAGCGACCGATCAGGCCCTTGGCGACCCATCCCACGACGATCGTGAACAGCAGAAAGATGATGACACCGAGGCCGCGCAGGTTGATGCCGATGTATTCTTCGGGATTGAATCTATCGGGAACGAGAGGCAGGACGAAACCGTCGACCCAGCCAATCAGTGTCCAGATCAGCCAAATCGTCATGCCCACGGGGGCGATCACCACGAGACCCGTCAGAAAGCTTGCGCGCAAACTGGAAAACAAGCCCGGTTTGCGAGGGTTGGGGTCGAATGGGGTGGTCATGGAGGTTCCGTCACTGTTCCCTTGAAAACTAGGGAGTCCGGTCGCGCCATACAATGGCCGGTGACTTTCAGGACACGGAAATCAGCGCAAGCGCGTCAGTTCCTGTGCAATTTCGGCGGCCAACCGGGCATTGTTGAGCACCAGTGCGATATTGGCATCGAGCGAGCGGCCCTCGGTCAGTTCGAAAATGCGCTGCAACAGGTAGGGGGTGAGCGCTTTGCCCGCGATCCCGTGTGCCTCGGCATCGCATGTGGCGCGGGCGATGATCGGATCGATCTCGGATTGCGGGATTTCAGCGATTTCCGGAATGGGATTGGTCACCAGCTGCCCGCCCGGCAGGCCCAAAGCGGCGCGCATGGCGTGCGACCGCGCGATGTCGGTCGCGGTGTCCAAGCGCAGGGGCGCCTTGAGCGCGGATCGGCGCGACCAGAAGGCGGGCAGGTGGTCCTGACCGTAGGCGATGACGGGGACACCCAGAGTTTCCAGTACTTCAAGTGTCTTGGGCAGATCGAGGATGGCCTTGGCCCCGGCGCAGACCACCGTCACGCGGGTTTGGGCGAGTTCCTGCAGATCCGCCGAGATGTCAAAGCTTTGATCGGCACCCTTGTGCACGCCGCCGATCCCCCCGGTCGCAAAGACGGCGATGCCCGCGAGTTGTGCCCCGGTCATTGTTGCTGCGACCGTGGTGGCGCCGGTTTCGCCCTTGGCGATACAGACCGCCATGTCCGCGCGGCTGAGCTTGGCCACATGTTTGGCCTGGGCAAGATCGTGCAGCTGTGCTTCGCTGAGACCCACGCACAGCCGGCCCTTGAGGACGGCAATCGTGGCTGGTTCGGCCCCAGCATCGCGTACGGCGGATTCAATCGCGCGGGCGGTTTCAAGGTTCTGAGGCCAAGGCATGCCGTGGGTTATGATCGTCGATTCGAGCGCGACGACAGCGCGCCCTTCATCGAGAGCGGTTTGAACCGGTGACGCGATATCAAGGGGCAGGGTGGTCATGCGCCCGGTCCTCCGGCCACGTATGCGGCGGCTGTGGACAGGGCGCGGTGAAGCGCCGTTTCGCGATCCGCGCCGCGCAGCTCTGACGCGATATGGGCAGCCATGAACGTGTCTCCGGCCCCTGTGACGCGAGTCACCATGACCTCGGGCGGGCGTTCGGCGAGAGTGCCGTCGCTGCTTGCATCGCAGGTGACATTCGCGCCGTCGGTGACAATCGCCCGCGCCGCGCCGCGTTCGATCAGGGTTGCGCCGGCTTGTGGGGCGTCTTCGAATTCGGTCTGGCAGAGCAGACCGGCCTCTTCGAGGTTGACATAGAGAACACCGCGTCCTGCGCGCAGAAACGGCAAGAGCCGTTCGGCCTTGCCGGGCGACGCGGGAGCGATGCGCAGATCTGCCGCAGCAAAGGCCGGATGGCGCGCGATTTGGTCGAGCAGGCCTTCGGTGAGGTTGCCGTCAAGCGCGATGGGACCGTCAAAGGGCGCATCGGCAAACCCCAACGGACCTTCGATCAGCGGGCGCAAGATCTTGTCACCTGACTGTTCCAGCGAATGCGCATCGGCGATGGCTGCGATGAGACCGTTGGCGCCTTCCACGGCCATGTATTGATCGGTTGGAAGGTCGTCCGACCGGTAAAGGTGCTCCGTCAGAAGGCCCAGATGCTCACAGGCCGCCACCAGCTCTTCGCCTTCGGGGTCACGGCCAACGATGCTCAGAAGAGCAGGGCGCAAGTCAAAGCGGGCGAGTGTCATGGCGATATTCAGGGCGACGCCGCCCGGAAGCCGGGTGATGTGACCGGGCACGTCGCTGCCCTGCTTCATATGCCGGTCGGATCGGCCGATCACGTCCCAGAGAACGGAGCCGATGCAGAGGATATCAGGGCGAACAGACATACCCCGTCATGGCGCGCCGCGCCGCCGGGTGCAAGCGCGAGATCTTCGGACGTTGCGGGACGTCCCCCATTGTTGCCGCCGGGGCTTTGTGGCACCCCGTGTCGAACATGCTGCAGCAAAATGTTCGAAAGGGAACGCCGTTGATGAAACGCACGCTGATGCGCCCGCATGGAATGCCAGACAGCGCGTCCACCCCCGTTGTCACTCCGCTTATGCCCTCCGTGGTTTACGCAAGCGAGACGCCGGATCGTCTGGATGATCAATATGAGGGTCGCGCCAAAGGCTATACGTACGCGCGTGAGGGACATCCGAATGCCGACGTGCTGGCGCGCCGTATCGATGCGTTGGAGAGCGCGCCGCTGCCGGGGATCACGGTCGGGTCGGGTATGGCGGCGGTGACTGCCGTGCTGCTGGGACTGTGCAAGTCAGGGGATCACGTGGTGGGCGGTGACCAGCTTTACGGGCGGTCGCTGCGCATGATGCGGGACGATCTTCCGCGGTTGGGTATAGAGACCTCGCTGGCCGATCCGACAGACGTTGATGCGATGGCCGGTGCGTTGCGGCCGAACACCCGGCTCGTCCTGATCGAAGTGGTGTCCAACCCAACCCTGCGCATCGCGGATGTGGTCGGTATTGCCGAGCTCTGCCGGGAGAGGGGTGTGCTTCTGGTCGTGGACAACACCTTCACGACGCCGCGCGCGGTGCAGCCCTTTGCGCTTGGCGCAGATGTGGTTTTGCACTCGGTCACAAAGCTGCTTGCCGGGCATTCGGATGTCACTTTGGGTTGGGTCGCGGCGCGCGACGAAGCCCATGCCAAGGCAATCTACGATTTTGCGGTGACGACCGGGATGACTCCAAGCCCGTTCGATTGTTGGCTGGCGGAACGTGGCCTGATGTCCTTTGACCTGCGGTTCGACCGCGCCGAGGCAACCGCCGCGCGGCTGGCGGATCACCTCGCCAAACAGCCCGGCGTGACGCGCGTGCTTTTCCCGACACGGACCGATCATCCGGACTATCCACGCACGCAAAGCCTGTTGCATGGGCACGGTTGCAACATGGTGAGTTTCGAGCTCGAAGGTGGACGCGCTGCGGCGAACGCGTTCACCGCGGGCGCGGACCAGATCGCTTTTGCCCCGACACTTGGCGATGTGGGCACGACGTTGTCCCATCCGGCGAGTTCGTCCCACCGCGCCTTGACGCCAGAGGGCCGCGCGGCATTGGGCATCAGCGAGGGGTTCTTCCGCGTGTCCGTGGGTCTTGAGGATCCGGACGCCTTGATCGCGGCGTTTGATGCGGGGCTTGCAGCGGTGTCCAAGTCACGATGACCGCGACGCCGCGCGATATCCTGGCGGCGTTGCGCATTCCGGCGATGCTCATTGCGCCCGATGACCGGGTTTTCGCAGTGAACGCGGCGGCAGAGAAAATCTTGGGCCTGAACGCGGAAGGGCGTCATTTCATCACCGCGCTGCGACAACCTGTTCTGCTGGAAACCATCGAACAGGTGCAACGCGACGGGACGCGGCGCGAAACACGATACCTGACCAATGACGGTCAGCATGACGTCACATATCGGGTGACCTGCGGCGCGGTCGACATGCAAGGCGGGCGCGGCGTCATGGTGTCTTTCGAGGACATCACGCCCGTCGAACAAGCGGGTCAGATGAGGCGCGACTTCGTGGCGAATGTCAGCCATGAACTGCGCACGCCACTGACGGCGCTGCTTGGTTTCATCGAAACGCTGCAAGGCTCCGCCCGGAACGATCCGCAAGCGCAGGAGCGGTTTCTGGGGATCATGGCCACAGAAGCCGGACGGATGAACCGGCTTGTGTCGGACCTTCTTTCGCTCAGTCGGGTGGAAGCGGACGAACGCGTGCGGCCGCGCGACAGCGTCGATCTTGCCTCGCTGGTCCGTCAGACAGAGCATAGCCTCGCCCCTCTTGCTGCCGATGCAGGCATCGTCCTCTCCGTGCAATTGCCCGAGACTCCGGTGTCGGTTCCGGGGGATGCGGATCAGTTGCGACAGGTGCTGACCAACCTCGTCGAGAACGCGATCAAATACTCTGGCACGGGCGCGACGGTACGGATCAGCCTGTCGGAACCGAGCTTCGAGAGCCGGCTGCGCGGGCAGGGGGTGCGGATCGACGTGCATGATACCGGGCCGGGCATTGACCCTGTGCATCTGCCCCGTCTGACGGAACGGTTCTACCGCGTGGACAGCCACCGGTCCCGCGAACTCGGTGGCACGGGACTGGGGCTCGCGATTGTCAAACACATCATCAACCGGCACCGGGGACGCCTGCAGATCGACAGCCGTGTTGGTGTTGGCACGACTTTTACGGTGATTTTGCCGGTCGACGGATAGGGTGCGGTCGGGCCAGTGATGCGTCATGCATCACCGCGCAAAGTCACCCCAGCGCATAACCCGCGCCACGCACGGTGCGCAGGGGATCGGTGCCGCCCGTGGCGGTCAGCGATTTCCGAAGCCGCCCCACATGCACATCAACGGTCCGTGTATCTACATAGATGTCCCGCCCCCAGACGCGGTCCAGCAACTGTTCGCGCGACCAGACACGGCCCGGTTTCTCCATCAGAGTCGAGAGCAGACGGAACTCGGTCGGCCCGAGCTTGATTTCCTGTCCGTCGCGCGTGACACGATGGGTCTCGGCGTCGAGGACGATGTCCTCGAATTCGAGCCGGAGCCCCGCTGCCGCGGGACGGGCACGGCGCAACTGGGCGCGGACGCGCGCCATCAGTTCGACAACCGAATAAGGCTTGATGACATAGTCGTCGGCGCCAGTTTCGAGCCCGCGCACGCGATCGACTTCTTCGGACCTGGCCGACAGCATGATGATCGGCACGTTGCGTGTGTCCGAGCGCGTCTTCAATTGGCGGCACACCTCGATGCCCGACACGTTGGGCAACATCCAGTCAAGCACGATGATATCGGGCTGCTCTTCATCGACAAGGAGGAGCGCTTCTTCACCATTCTCGGCCTTCGCCACGCGAAATCCTTCGGCTTCGAGGTTGTATCCCAGAACCTCGCGCTGTGCCGGTTCATCTTCGACGACAAGGACGGTGGGCTGCCCGGCGGTCACGGTTTAGTCCCCCAGTTCCATGCGTTGCGACAGATCGGCGTCGGACGAGGTCACGTCCTCTTTCGGGCGCGGCTCTCCGGGTTTTTCGCCGGTGACGAGGAACACCACCTGTTCGGCAATCGACGTGACGTGATCGCCCATCCGTTCGATGTTCTTGGCGATGAAGTGGTAATGCATACACGGGGTGATGTTGCGCGGGTCTTCCAGCATGAAGGTGAGAAATTCGCGGAAGAGCGTGTTGTACATCTGGTCGATGTCCACATCGCGCGCGATCACGTCGCGGGCCAAGCCCTCGTCGCGTTGAATGTAGCTGTCGAGCGCGTCCTTGAGCATCTTCTGCACATCGCGCGACATGCGGCGCAGCTGGGACGCAGAGCCGTTGATCTGCGGCATGGTCATTAGCACCGCGTTGCGCTTGGCAAGGTTCTTGGCCAGATCGCCGATGCGTTCGAGGTTGGCGCTGATCCGCATGACGGACAGGATCACCCGGAGGTCAATGGCCGTGGGGGCACGCAAGGCAATGACGCGGGCGGCTTCTTCGTTCAGAAGCTCTTCCAGATCGTCGATGGCGCGGTCGCCTTTACGGACCTGTTCGGCGAGTTCTTGATCACGGGTTTCGAGCGCCTGCGCGGCGTCGAGGATGGCCTGTTCCACTAGGCCGCCCATTTTCATGATGCGGGCCTGGATGCCTTCGAGATCACGGTCGAAAGCGCTTGAGATGTGTTCCTGGTTCATCGGCTTATCCGATCCGTCCGGTGATGTAGCTTTCAGTGCGACTGTCTTCGGGATTGGTAAAGATTTTCGACGTGTCGTCGTATTCGACCAGATGCCCGAGATGGAAGAACGCGGTGCGCTGGCTGACGCGCGCGGCCTGCTGCATCGAATGTGTGACGATGACCACGGCGTAGTTCTGGCGCAGTTCGTCGATCAGTTCCTCGACTTGCGCGGTCGCGATAGGGTCAAGTGCGGAGCAGGGTTCGTCCATCAACAGCACTTCAGGTTCCGTCGCCACGGCACGCGCGATGCACAAGCGCTGTTGCTGACCACCCGAAAGACCCGTGCCGGGCGCATTCAAGCGATCTTTGACTTCATCCCAGATCGCGCCGCGGCGTAGGGCGCGTTCGACAATCTCGTCCAGTTCGGCCTTGTTTCTTGCCATACCGTGGATGCGCGGACCGTAAGCGATGTTGTCGTAGATCGACTTAGGGAACGGGTTCGGCTTCTGGAACACCATGCCGACCTTGGCGCGCAGTTGCACCGGATCGACACGCTTGTCGTAGATGTCTTCGCCATCGATCTCGATCTTGCCATGAACTCGGCAGATGTCGATCGTATCGTTCATGCGGTTCAGACAGCGCAGAAAAGTGGACTTGCCGCAGCCCGACGGGCCGATGAAGGCGGTAACGGTCTTGTCCTGAATCGCAACTGAGACGTCTTTGATGGCGTGGTTGTCGGCGTAGTAGACCTGTACGTCATTGGCTTGAATTTTGACGTCTGTCACTACCGCCTCCTTCGTCGTGGATGGTGCATCGTACATGGGACCGTGTCCTGATTACCAGCGGCGCTCGAAACGGCGGCGCAGAATGATTGCGATGAGATTCATGGTGAGGAGGAACAGCAGAAGAATGATGATCCCGCCCCAGGCTTTTTCGTAGAACCCCGCATCAGCACGCGCTGCCCAGGTATAGATCTGGGCAGGCATGGCGGAATTCGGATCGATGAAACCCGAGACCACACCTTCGGGATAGGCGCGGGCGATATAACCCACCATACCGATCAGCAGAAGCGGCGCTGTTTCGCCCAAGGCTTGCGCCAGGCCGATGATGGTGCCCGTCAGGATACCCGGAGCCGCCAACGGCAGGACATGGTGGAACACTGTCTGCATCTTGGAGGCTCCGACGCCAAGCGCGGCTTCGCGGATCGACGGTGGAACCGCCTTGAGCGACGCGCGGGTCGAGATGATGATCGTGGGCAGTGTCATCAATGTCAGAACGAGACCACCCACCAGCGGCGCGGATTGCGGAAGGTGCATGAACTGGATGAAGACAGCGAGGCCCAGGATACCGAAGACGATGGACGGCACGGCGGCGAGGTTGGAGATATTCACCTCGATCAGGTCGGTGAACCAGTTCTTGGGTGCAAACTCTTCCAGATAGATCGACGCGGCAACGCCGATGGGCAAGGACAGGACGAGCACCACAAGCATCATGAAGAACGACCCGATCACCGCCACACCGATCCCGGCACCGCCCGGGTTGTCGACGCCGGTATCCGCTCCCGTAATGAAGTTCCAGTTGAACGCGCTTTTGATGATCCCGGCATCGTAAAGCGCGTCCACCAGATCGAGGTCGGTCACCATGAGAAAGCGACTGTCGACAACGCTGTCGCGGGTCACGCGGCCTTTGAAATAGCCGTCCACACGGGAAGATGCGGCCAGTTCGAAACTCACAGGGGTGCCGATCCGATCAGGATTGGCGCGGAAATACTCGCGGATCGTCCCACCGGTCTTGCCCAGGAGGCGTTCAATGGCGGCGGCGTCGAAAGCCACATTCAGACCGCGCTGCTCAAGCTGGCTTTGCAGGGCTGCGATGAAGATGTTCTCGTAAGCCTTTGTTTTCAGGAGCTGACTTTCGGCTTCATCAAACTGCTCCTGCGTCAGGGTGAACTCAACCTCGACAACCGTCTGGGTGAATGCGGGCAGGCCGGAGCGGATAATCGACACCGCGAGAACCACAAGGAAGAAGAGCCCGATGACGATGGCCGTCAGCCCGTAAGCGCGGAACCGTTTTTCGGCGGCGTTGCGCTTTTTCGTGCGGGCATCGACAGTGGTGAGGGTGCCGCGAGGTGCGGCGCTTTCCATGCTGACATCGGTCATTCGTACTGCTCCCGATATTTGCGCACGATATAGAGCGCGAAGATGTTGAGCCCGAGCGTGATGACGAAAAGCGTCATGCCAAGGGCGAAGGCCACCAGCGCCTCGGGTGAGGCGAAATCCGCGTCTCCGGTCAGTTGCGACACGATTTTGGCGGTCACGGTGGTCATCGCTTCGAACGGGTTGAGTGACAGCCGCGCGGCGGCCCCGGCCCCCAGGACGACAATCATCGTTTCGCCGATGGCCCGCGAGGCGGCGAGCAGGATCGCACCGACAATGCCGGGCAGGGCGGCGGGCAGCACGACCTGGCGGATCGTCTCGGATTGTGTTGCGCCAAGCCCGTATGACCCGTCTCTCATCGCTTGCGGTACGGCGTTGATGATGTCGTCCGACAGCGAAGATACGAAGGGGATGAGCATGATGCCCATGACAAGCCCCGCAGTCATCACCGCGGTTCCGGCCTGCATCCAGCCTAGGCCATCGTCGCCGAAGACGCGGACCAGAAGCGGTCCGACGGTCAGAAGGGCGAAGAGGCCGTAAACGATGGTCGGGATGCCTGCGAGCACCTCCAACAGCGGCTTGGCGATGGCGCGCACCTTCGGGCTTGCGTATTCGGACAGGTAGATCGCCGCGAAGAGACCAACCGGGACGGCGACAAGAAGCGCCACGATCGAGATGTAGAACGTGCCCCACAGCAGCGGGAGGATCCCGAGGTCGGACGCGCCGCCGCGCCCCGAAAAGCTGGGAGCCCAGCTGAGACCGAAGAAGAATTCGGACGCGGGGTAGAGGCGGAAGAACTCAATGGTGTTGAAGACCAGCGACAGCACGATGCCGAGCGTGGTCAGGATGGCGATGGACGCGGCGGCGATGAGCAGGGCGCGCACGCCTCGTTCCACAGTGTTGCGGGCGCGGAACGCCGGCGATGCTTCGCGAATGCCCCATGTGGCCCCGATCAAGGCAACGATAATCACCGCGACCGACATCCAACGCGCGCCAATGGTATTCAACGCACGAAACTGCTGTGCGGCGGCCAGCACCGGCTCTGTGAGCTGCGAAGTAACGATAGCTCCGGCCTCTTGCAGGCTGGATGTGGCCACGTCCAGATCAAGCCCTTCGCTGCGCGCGAGCGCCTCGGTCAGGCCGCCCGACGCGACGGCCATGTCGAGCCCGTCCGCCGTCCGGCGCACCTCGGCCATCACCAGCGCGCGCGACGAATTGTCTGCAATCGCCGCGTCGGGGATCAACGACGAAACGGCGTTATCGACGATGAACGGCTGCGCGAGGAGCCAGGCGACGAGAAGCAGCAGGGCAGGGACCGCCGACTTCATCGCGGCGTTGCTTCCGTAGTAGGACGGCAGCGAATGCAGTGCCCGGCGATCGTCGCCAGCCATCGACAACACCCGCGACCGAGCGAGCAGATATGCCCCTGCGGCTATCGCCAGAACGATCAGGAAGAGCCAGAAAAGTGGCATGAAGCCCCCAAGAAACGTTTAATCACCTAAAAGGAAAAGGAGGCGACGAAATATGCCGCCTCCTGTCTGGTCGGGCAGGGACGATTACATGTCGGCGCCCATGACCTTTTCGTCAGCGACCATCTGCTGTGTCTTGGCCAGTTCCGGATCGGACACCAGACCGTATTGCGCCAGCGGGCCGGACGGGTCAGCAAGATCGTCGGAGACGAAGAATTGGGCGAACTCCTTGAGGCCCGGGATCACGCCGATATGCGCTTTCTTGATATAGAAGAAGAGCGGGCGGGAGACCGGATATTCACCGGCGGCAATGGTTTCGGTCGACGGGGCGACGCCCGACATGGTCGCGACCTTCAGCGTGTCGGTATTGTTCTCGTAAAAGGCGAGGCCAAACACGCCGATGCCGTTGGTGTTGGCGTCGATGCGGGCGAGGGTCTCGGTGTAGTCGCCATCGATGTCGACGGACTTGCCGTCCTGCCGGACGTCGAGGCACGCATCCTCTACGTCATCCTCGGACATGCCGCCTGCGATCATCGCTTCCATGGCGCCGGTGGCTTCGCACCCGGCGAGCAGAACCTGTTCTTCGAAGACTTCGCGTGTGCCGTGCTTGGTGCCCGGGATGAACATCGCGATTTCCGCGTCGGGCAGGTCAGCGTTGAACTCGGCCCATGTCTCGTAGGTGTTCTCGACCAGGGCACCGTCTTTCATGACCTGCGCGCCAATGGCGTTGTAGATGTCTGCCGGAACGAACGCGTTGAAGGCCGGGCCGGAATGCTGCGAGGCAAAGACGATGCCGTCATAGCCGATGCGGACTTCGATGATGTCCGTCACGCCGTTTTCGGCGCAGGCGGCAATTTCGCGCTCGCGCATTGCGCGGGATGCGTTTGCGATATCGATGGTGTTTTCGCCAACGCCTTCGCAAAACCGCTTGAGGCCCGCGGAAGAGCCACCGGACTCAACAACCGGGGTCGGGAAATCGGTGTTCTCACCGAAAGCCTCGGCCACGATGGACGCATAGGGAAGGACCGTTGACGACCCGGCGATCTGGACGTTGTCACGCGCCATGGCAGATGTTGCTGAAACTGCTGCGATGGCAGCAGCGGACACAGAGAGTTTCACGGACATGAAGTCAGCTCCTTGGTTTGGAATCTCTCGGCCATCCCCCTGATGACCGTTGGCGCCGGATCTAGTCGCGGTTGACCATGCTTTTGTGACAGTTGCGTAACAGTTTTATGACGCAGGCCCGCGTGCATTGAAGAAATTTGAGTGCTGCCTGCAGGTGCCTGATTTTACATGACTTTCCCAAGTGAATTGACCAAACGTCACGCCGGACAGCGGGACAGCAAGACGTAAGTCCATTCGGCGAAATTAGCCGCTTGCGGCCTTCCACGACGGTCCACGCGCGATCTTGCGAGTCGCTTTGATGTGGAGGTGCCTCAGCGTGGCTTGCGGAATCGAGTTTGAAGATGCAGGACGACAAGCTATCGTTCAAAGGCCGAGATTTGGGAGCCTGCCATGAACGAGATGACCCCGCCGAAACCTGCCTTGAAAGCCAAAGACGCCCCTGATCTTGGGTCGTTTTCCTGGGACGACCCGCTGCGTCTTGCCGATCAACTGACCGAAGACGAGCGCATGATGGCCGACAGCGCGCGCGCCTATGCGCAGGAAAAACTGCAACCCCGGGTGATCGAAGCGTACAACAGTGAAACCGTAGAGCCCGAAATCTTTCGCGAAATGGGTGAAATGGGTCTTCTCGGGATCACCATTCCCGAGGAGTATGGCGGGCTAGGGGCCTCCTATGTGTCTTACGGCCTTGTCGCGCGCGAGATCGAGCGCGTCGATAGCGGCTACAGGTCCATGATGAGTGTGCAATCTAGCCTCGTCATGTACCCGATCTATGCCTACGGAACCGAAGAGCAGCGGCAGAAATACCTCCCGAAACTGGCAAGCGGCGCGTTCATCGGCTGCTTCGGCCTCACAGAACCGGATGCAGGTTCGGATCCCGCCGGGATGAAGACACGCGCCGAGAAAACAGAGAGCGGCTACCGGATCACTGGATCGAAGATGTGGATCTCGAACAGCCCGATTGCCGACGTCTTCGTCGTCTGGGCCAAGTCGGACGCGCATGACGGGAAGATCCGCGGGTTTGTGCTTGAGAAAGGCATGACGGGTCTGAGCGCACCAAAAGTCGGCAACAAGCTGTCGCTGCGCGCGTCTGTGACCGGCGAGATCGTCATGGACGGGGTCGACGTTGGCGAAGATGCTTTGTTGCCGCATGTTCAAGGGCTTAAAGGGCCGTTTGGATGTTTAAACCGCGCGCGTTACGGCATCAGCTGGGGCGTCATGGGTGCCGCTGAGTTCTGCTGGCACGCAGCACGGCAATACGGGCTGGATCGCAAGCAATTCGGCAAGCCCATCGCGCAAACGCAGCTCTTCCAGAAAAAGCTCGCGGACATGCAGACCGAGATCACCTTGGGCCTTCAAGCGTCCTTGCAAGTGGGCCGCCTGATGGACGACGCCAAGGCCGCACCGGAAATGATCTCGATGGTTAAGCGTAACAACTGTGGAAAAGCACTTGATATCGCAAGACTTTCCCGAGACATGCACGGCGGGAACGGGATCTCGGCCGAGTTCCAGGTGATGCGCCATATGGCGAACCTAGAAACGGTGAACACCTACGAAGGGACGCATGACGTACACGCCTTGATCCTGGGACGCGCGCAAACAGGGCTTCAGGCGTTCTTCTGATCTCCAAGACAGCGCTAAGTAAACAACGTGTCACAGGCCGCTGATTTCACAAGAGAAGTGCCTACGCTTCCCGCGTATATTATTCTTATAATCAGTATTATGTAATATAAACTTGCTACTGCGAACAGCATTTAGGGCTTTCGCAGTCGGTCTTGGACAAGGAACGTCTAATCCTGCATGTGCCGTAGGAAAGCGTAGCTACGTCGGACGTAACCCATTAGTGTTAAACAACGTCCGGCGCGCTAGACAAAGCGAAGCCGCGCGCACTAAAAAAAGTTGTAGCTTTGATGTCTTGGTCACGATGACGCCTGTACAAAACGCGGCCCTTTTGGATTTGACCCACGCCAACAGCATTGAGACGCTGTGGGACCTGCATTGTCGGCGTATGGCGAATTTCGGGTTTGACCGGTTGCTCTACGGATTCACGCGTTTCCGCACCGCGACCTCGCTCGGTGATCCGAACGATTTCATCATCCTGTCGAATATCGAATCCGATTACGTCACGCATTTCGTCAATGATGGTCTCTACCGCCAAGCGCCGATGGTGCAATGGGCGCTTGAGAACGACGGCGCGGCAAGCTGGACTGTTCTGCAGATGATGATGGAAAGCGGCACTGTGACCGATGCAGAGCGGCGCATCCTTGCGTTCAATGCAAAACATGGAATTACAGCGGGATACTCGATCAGCTTCCGCAGCCTGTCGGACCGCGCCAAGGGGGCCGTCGCGTTGATTGCGGAACCGGGCATGTCGCAGGCGGATGTGGATGCGGTTTGGGAAAGATCGGGCGAACTCATTCAGCTGATGAACAACATCGTGCATCTGAAGATCCTCACCCTGCCCTATACGCCCCCAAATCAGGCGCTCACCAAGCGCCAGCGTGAAGCTTTGGAATGGGTCGGCGGCGGGAAAACGATGCAGGACATCGCCACGATCATGGGGCTCACACCTGCAACGGTTGAAAAGCATTTGCGTTTGGCGCGACAGGCGCTGAACGTCGACACCACGGCGCAGGCCGTGCTGAAAGCCGCGTTACAGAACCAAATGTTCGTCAGCGACGCCTGAAACCCGAAAAAAGTTGCTTTGGTCAGGAAATCCGGACTTTCTTGACGTTGCGTTAACTGGCAATCTGAAGTTGTTCCGTGAGTGGTGGCAATTACAGCCTAGGAACACGAGGCCCGCATCCGCGCGTATTGTATAGGCTCTGCGGGTCTCACTCAAAGAGCACTGTGTGTTCGGAGATGGTGTGCCTGTCCCGGCTGAGTTTCATCCCGATCCACGATCCGTCGCAGCCACCCCAATGGCGCGACGGGTGTTCGAAAAAAAGCGGCGCTGTCTATTCCGACAGCGCCGCCTTCATGTCTCGTCGGGGATGACTTAGCCCTGAACGGCTTTCGCCACTTCAGCAGCGAAGTCTTCTTCCTTCTTCTCGATGCCTTCGCCGACCTCAAGACGCACAAATCCGGTGATATCGACACCCGCTTCCTTGGCCGCCGCTTCGACGGTCAGGTCGGGGTTGATGACGAAGGACTGACCCAACAGCGTCACTTCGCTGAGGTACTTCTTCATGCGGCCTTCGATCATCTTTTCGATCACCTGCTCGGGCTTGCCCGACTCGCGCGCGATCTCGATCTGGATCTGGCGTTCTTTGTCGATGACGGCCGGATCGAGGTCATCCGCAGACAACGATGCCGGGTTCACGGCGGCGATGTGCATCGCGACCTGCTTGCCGAAGGATTCGTTGTCGCCGGACAGCGCGACCAGCACGCCGATCTTGCCCATGTCATCCGCTGCCGCGTTGTGCACGTAGGACACGACCTGCGTGCCTTCGATCGTTGCCATACGGCGTACGGACATGTTCTCGCCGATGGTGGCGATCTTGTCGGTCAGAACATCCTGAACCGTCTTGCCGCCCATGTCGGAGGTCAGAAGCGAGGCCACGTCCGACGCATTCATCGCCAGCTTTGCGATACCCGCGACCATGGTCTGGAATTCGGCGTTCTTGCCGACGAAATCGGTCTCGGAGTTCACTTCGACCGCGACGCCCTTGTTGCCTTCCACGACGACGGCCACAAGGCCCTCTGCCGCAGTGCGGTCGGACTTCTTCGCGGCCTTGGCCAGACCCTTGGTGCGCAGCCAATCGACGGCTCCGTCCATGTCGCCATCGGTTTCCACCAGCGCTTTCTTGGCATCCATCATGCCCGCGCCGGTCATCTCGCGCAGTTCTTTTACCTGTGCTGCTGTGATCGCCATTTTCGGCTCTCCTCAAATTCAGTTCGGGTTGCGCGGCACATAGGTACGCCGCGCATCATGTTCAAACGAAGGCTCAGCCTTCCTTGTTCTCAAGCTCGAGCGGTGCGTCCTTGGACATCGTGTCGTCATGGACCGCTTCGTCCGATGCGCCGCCGACGGGCATCTCGGACACCGCTTCTTCGACCGGTGCTTCTTCGAGAGCGCCGAGGTCAACGCCGGCAGCGCCCATCTGTGCGGTCATGCCGTCCAGAGCTGCACGGGCTGCGAGATCACAGTAGAGGCTGATCGCACGTGCCGCGTCGTCGTTGCCCGGAATGATGTAGTCCACGCCATCGGGCGAGCAGTTGGTGTCGACGACAGCCACAACCGGGATGCCCAGCTTGTTGGCTTCGGCCACGGCCAGCGCTTCTTTCTTGACGTCGATGACGAAGAGAAGGTCCGGGACACCTCCCATTTCGCGGATACCACCGAGCGAAGCTTGCAGTTTGCCCTGCTCACGCTCCATGCCCAGACGCTCTTTCTTGGTCAGGCCCTCTGCCCCGCCTTCCATCTGCTCATCGATGCTCTTCAGACGGTTGATCGACTGCGACACGGTCTGCCAGTTGGTTAGCGTGCCTCCGAGCCAGCGATGGTTCATGTAGTATTGCGCGCATTTCTCAGCGGCTTCGGCGATCGGCTGCTGCGCCTGGCGCTTGGTGCCGACGAACAGGATGCGGCCGTTCTTGGCGACGGTCTCGCGGATCACGTTCAATGCCGCGTCGAGCATCGGAACGGTCTGCGTCAGGTCCATGATGTGGATGCCATTGCGCGCGCCATAGATGAACTCGCCCATGCGGGGGTTCCAACGCTGCGTCTGGTGGCCGAAGTGAACGCCAGCTTCAAGCAGCTGACGCATGGTGAACTCTGGAAGAGCCATGTGTTGTATCCTTTCCGGTTTCAATCCTCAGCGGGGGTATCAGCCAGATGGCCAACCGGTGGACATTTGGGGATGTCTCCCCCAAAGGCCCGACCCCGCCTGCGGTGTCAGTGGCGCGCGTATAGCGAGAGCACGAACAGGGTGCAAGGCTTTTCGAGAAGCCTTGCAAAGCGGTTTCGGCGGCGCGTCTTCAAGCCTTCCCGATAGGGATTGGATACTCAGAGAAACACCCGCTCCACGAACCAATACGCACCAACCAACGCGATGGACGCGCTGGCGGGGATGGCGACGTAGCGGCGGTATGCTTCAAGTTGATCGACCAGCGTTGCCGATACGGCGCAGAGCACCGACAAAGCAGCCAGTGGCCAGAAGAACACCATGGCGGACGCGCCCATGACCTCCTGGAAGCCGTCGGTGTTCATTGCGATGCCGAGGCCCGTAAAGACAACAGCAAGGACGCCGTAAAGAACCTGAGCCGGTCGTACGTCTGCCTCGCCACGGTCCACCCGAAGTGCGTACCACACGAGGATGAACGCAATCGCGATCACCGTCAGCTGGCCCAGTTCCACGCCGATGTTGAAGCCGATCAGCGCCGGAACCACTTGGCCGTCGGGAAGGCCGAATTCGCCCAGAACCGACGCGAACCCCAAGCCGTGCAAAAGGCCGAAGCCGAAGATCACGAATGGTCGCCAGCGGTGCAGCTTGTCGGACACGATGTTTTCCACCGCAACGTAAACAATGGAAGCCGCGATCAATGGCTCTACGATGCTGCCGGGCACCGAGACAATCCCGAGCACGGCCATCGCCAGTGTCACGGTATGAGCCAGCGTGAAGGATGTGACCTGCCACAAAAGCGGCGTGAACCGCGTGGACAGGAAGAAGAGGCCCAGCACGAAAAGAATGTGATCCAGACCTTTGGGCAGAATATGATCGAACCCAACCGGAATGTACGTGGCAAAGGTCTGCCAGCCGCTGGCTTCATCGCCGCCACCGAGCGCGATCTCACCGCTGCTCTGACCGCCTTCCAGATAGCCGGTATACGGCTCTTCAACGCCTTGCTGGCGCAGGACGAGTGCACCGTATGCTGCGGGCCAGGTCAGGCTTAGTGATTGAGCGCCCGACGGGATTGCCCCGGTCAGGGAAATCACCGTGTCGCGTGGCAATTCGGTATTGCCAACCTCGTCCACCGTGACGTCAGTCACCTGCAGCGCCACAGCCGTATCGCCTGACGTCACATCGAGGCTCTCGGCGAAGGCGGGCATTTTTGGCTGAAGTTCAGCCTGCAATGCTTCCGGTTCCAAGGCGCGAAGGCGATCAACATCGTCGGATGCGTCAAGTTCATCGGTGTTGGTGATGCCATCGAGGCTGACTTCACCTGCCAGCGCTTCGCCGTTGAGTGTGATTGTCAGGGACAGCGTGCCATCCGTAACCTCAAAGTCCGCAATAGCGGGGCGCACCTCGTGGGCCACAACGCTCGTGACCCAAGCAAGACATGCGATGACAGCCCATAGCAGTTTCATTCTGCAATCCTCTTTACACCGATTCCGGTTACTCTGGCTCAATTGAAAGAGGCTTCAAGCGCAAACTCTTCTTTTCGTTGAAAAAGCCGGGGTTAGAGCGCAGTGAGCCCAGTCTGGTAGCGCCGCATTTTCTCTTGATACCCGGTCGCGCTTTTGCGCAGCCCCTCGATGGCGGCGGCATCCAATTCGCGGACAACCTTGCCCGGAGCCCCCATGACCAGCGATCCGTCCGGGATTTCCTTGCCCTCGGTGATCAAGGCCCCTGCCCCGATGAGGCAGTTGTCACCGATTCTCGCGCCGTTCAGGATGATTGCGCCCATGCCGATCAGCGTGTTGTTTCCAATGGTGCAGCCGTGCAGCATCACCTTGTGACCGATCGTACAATTCTCACCAATGACAAGCGGATAGCCCATATCGGTGTGCAGAACGCAGTTTTCCTGAATGTTCGATCCCTGGCCCAAGGTGATCCGTTCGTTATCACCGCGCAGGGTGGCGCAGAACCAGACACTGGCCCCGTCTTCGATGACGACATCACCGATCAGATTGGCATCATCGGCGATCCATGTGTCATCCGCCACCTGCGGAGACACGCCATCCAAAGCGTAAAGCGTCATCTCAAATCCTCGAATTCCTGCTGTAGTTTGCGCACATGATTGACCAGTCCCGGTTGCTGAAGTCGGCGGAGACGGGTTGCTGTCACGATGGTTTTCAGATCCTCGAACGTCCGGTCGAGATCATCGTTGACCAGCACGAAATCATAGCTGCCCCAGTGGCTGATCTCGTCCCAGCTTTTCAGCATCCGCTTTCCGATGGTCTCGGCACTGTCCTGACCGCGGGATTCCAACCTGCGGCGCAATTCGGCGATGGAGGGCGGTAGGATGAAGATCGACAGCGTGTTTGGTCCGAGGGCCGAGTTCACGATCTGCTGCGCACCCTGCCAATCAATGTCAAACAGAACATCACGCCCGTCCTCGATTGCCTCTTCCACCGGTTTGCGCGGGCTTCCGTAGAAATGCCCGAACACATGCGCGTGCTCCAGCATGCCGTCTTGGGCCACTTCGCGCTTGAACGCGTCCTCGCTCAGGAAATGATAGTGTTTTCCATCCACTTCGCCCGGACGAGGGGCACGCGTGGTCGCAGAGACCGAAAACCTGAGCGACGGATCCCAGGCGAGCAGTTGTCGCGACAGCGTGGTTTTGCCCGCGCCCGACGGAGACGAGAGGATGATGAGAAGGCCGCGACGCGTGCTCATGGGTTACTCCACATTCTGGACCTGTTCCCGCATCTGATCGATGACGGACTTCAACTCAAGCCCGATGGCGGTCAGAGGCGCGGACTGCGCTTTTGAACAGAGCGTGTTCGCTTCTCGGTTGAACTCCTGCATCAGGAAATCGAGCTTGCGCCCCACCGCTCCGTCCGCGTCAAGAAGCGCGTGTGCGGCATCCACATGCGCGCGAAGGCGGTCCAGTTCCTCGGTCACGTCCGCCTTGACCGCGATGAGTGCGAGTTCCTGCGCGATGCGCTGCTCGTCGACGCTGTCCTGACCGTCCAGCACGCGCGCCAGTGCGGCGCGCAGACGGTCCTGCTGTTCCGCCTTGCGCGCATCCGCCATCGCGTCGGCCTGCGTGACCAGATCGGCAACCTGCGCAACCTGATTGCGCAGCACGTCGGTCAAGGCGGCACCTTCGCTTTGACGCGACGCGAGAAAGCTTTCCAGAACGGGAACGAAGTCTTGCAGCAGATACGCGCGCACCTCAGCCGGGTCAGCCTGTTGATGCGGGGTATCGAGTACGCCGCGCAAGCTCATCAGATCCGCAGCGCTCGACGCCGTCAGGCTGAGACCGCGCGCCATCGCGTCTTCCTCGATCCGGGCCATCGCGCTCAGAACACGCTCCAACTGTGCCTCGTTCAGATCCTGAACGGCGTCAGTGCCATTGCCGTTGAGCCGCAATGAAACGGTGACGCTTCCCCGGGACAGCCGCTTGGTCAGCAACGCTCGCAGGGCCTGATCGAGCCCCTCGATCCAATCCGGAACGCGGACGCGAATGTCGAGCCCACGGGCGTTCACGCTGCGCAGATCCCATGACCATCCAAGGCCCAGTGCCTCGCCCTGCCCCGATGCAAAGCCTGTCATGGAATTCCGCATAGCCTCTCCCGCGATGGTCGGTTTGTCCGTTCGGTACGCTGTGGCGCCAAGCGATGCAAGCCGCTCTAACGCGGCAAAGCGGTTAACCAATTGTTAAGAATTCAGATCAAGTTGCGCGGGTTTCGTGCGATACCGAGGTGGGTGAGATCACATGGGGGTGCGATATGTTCGGCAATCCGCTGCTGGAAACAGTTCTGACGCAACATCAGGAACGCGCTGTGCAGGCCGTCGACCGCTACTGGCATCAGCTTGCGGCGGGACGCGGTGTGGCGAAGCGGTCGGCCATCGACCCAAGCGTTATACAGGACGCGTTGGAATACGCCTTTGTCGGCGAACGTTTGTCCGAAGGGCACGCGCGGGTGCGTGTTGCGGGCGGGGCCTTGATCGCGGTTGCGGATATGGAGGTCGCTGGCATGCCCTTGGCCGTCATGATCGCCCCGAAAGACCGCGCGAAATTCACGGATCGCGTGGCACATGTTTTCGATGATCCGGCGATTGTCACACTTGGATTGACGGGCGACGTCAAGTTCGGTCAGCCGCCTTTGTCCGCGCAATTGCGTCTTTATCCTTTGACCGATGATCAGGGCCGTGTGACCCGGATGATGGGGACCTTCGTGACGGTCGGTCGGATCGGTTCGTCGCCACGGCGGTTCACGATAGAAGATGCGCAGACAGAGCCGGTGCGCGAGACTGCGCCACAGGCCTCACGACCCGGCATTTCGCGCGGCCATCTGCGACTGGTGGTTTCAAACGCATAAGGGCGGACCGAAGCCCGCCCTTTCAATTCGTCTGGCCCGACGGGTCAGCCCGCTTTTGCGGCCGCCTCTGCTTCGCGTCGTGCGGTCAGCTCTTCGGCCACGAGGAACGCCAGTTCAAGCGACTGGGACGCGTTGAGACGCGGGTCGCAGGCTGTGTGGTAGCGGTCGCTCAGATCCTCTTCGCTCACCGCCCGGACACCTCCGGTGCATTCGGTCACATCTTGACCGGTCATCTCGAAATGCACACCACCAGGAACAGTGCCTTCGGCGTTGTGCACCGCGAAGAAGTCTTTCACTTCGCGCAGAACGCTCTCGAACGGGCGCGTCTTGTAGCCGGTGGACGATTTGATCGTGTTGCCGTGCATCGGGTCGCAGACCCAGGTTACGTTGGCACCTTCCTCGGCCACGGCCTTGACGAGACGCGGCAGGTGCTCTCCGACCTTGCCAGCGCCGAAGCGCGCGATCAGCGTGAGCTTGCCCGCCTCGTTGTCGGGGTTCAGCTTGGACATGAGCACCTTCAGATCTTCAGCGGTTGTCGTCGGTCCGCATTTGAGCCCAACAGGGTTCAGAACACCGCGCGCGAATTCCACGTGCGCGCCGTCAGGCTGCCGCGTGCGGTCGCCGATCCAGATCATGTGACCGGAACCCGCCAGCCACTTGCCCGAGGTCGAATCCTGACGGGTCAGCGCCTCTTCATACTCCAAGAGAAGCGATTCATGGCTGGTGTAGAAGTCCACCGTCTGAAGCGACGGTTCGCGATCGGAATCGAGACCCGCCGCCTTCATGAAGTCGAGCGTGTCGCTGATCCGGTTCGCCATATCGCGGTACTTCTCGGATTCCTCGCGATCCGTGAAGCCCAGCGTCCAGGCATGCACCTGATGCACATCTGCGTAACCGCCGGTCGAGAACGCGCGCAAGAGGTTCAGCGTCGCGGCGGCCTGTGTGTAGGCCTGCAGCATTTTCGCCGGATCGGGAATACGCGCCTCTGGCGTGAAGGCCAGTTCATTGATGATGTCACCACGGTAGCTGGGCAGTTCCACACCATCCACGACCTCGGTCGGGGCCGAGCGCGGCTTGGCGAATTGGCCGGCCATGCGGCCCACCTTGACCACCGGCACCTTGGCGCCGAAGGTCAGCACCATCGCCATCTGCAGCATCACCTTGAACGTGTCGCGGATGGCGTTCGCGCTGAATTGATCGAACGCCTCGGCGCAGTCGCCGCCTTGAAGCAGGAACGCTTCACCGCGTCCAGCCGCGCCCAATTCCCGTTTCAGCTTCCGCGCTTCGCCTGCAAAAACGAGCGGCGGATATTTGGAAAGCTGGGCTTCGACGGCCTCCAGCTTTTCTGCATCCTGATAGTCAGGCATCTGCACCCGCGGTTTCGCGCGCCAGCCTGATTTTTGCCACTCGGTCATTGTCTTTACTCCGGTAGATCCATGGTCGTTAGCGTTAGCGGGCCGTCTATACCGAACCCGGCACGGTCTGACCATATGCGAAATCACCCCTAGTGCTTGACCCAGCCTGCCACTTCTGCCCATTTGGCAGGCAAGGTGCCGCAGAGCACGTCGGAAGGAACGCCACGCATGCTACCAACACGTCAGACCGTTGAAGTGGAGACCGTTCCCAAACGACCGCGTCGTTTCGTGTTTGTGCTTTTGCCCGAATTCACCATGCTTTGCTTTTCCGCCGCTGTGGAATCCCTGCGCATCGCCAACCGGATGGCGAACCGGCCGCTGTATGACTGGAAGATCATCGGAGAGGGCGGAGATGAAGTCCGCTGTTCCGCCGGTGTCTCTTTTCGGTTGGACGCCGATCTCGTCGAACTGAACCGAGACGACGTCATCTTGGTCTGCGGCGGCATCGACGTGCAGTCGGCCACCACCAAGAAGACCATCAATTGGCTGCGTCGTGAAGCGCGCCGCGGATTGGTCATCGGGGGTTTGTGCACAGCGGCCTTTTCGCTCGCCACGGCTGGGTTGCTCGACAACAAACGCGCCACGATCCATTGGGAAAACCAGGACAGTTTCTCCGAGGAGTTCCCCGAGGTGGAGCTGACCAAGTCGATCTTTGTGGTCGACGGCAACCGGATCACCACGGCGGGCGGCACGGCCTCCGTCGACCTGATGCTGAAGATCATCGCCGACGATCATGGAGAAGAACTTGCCGGCGCGGTGGCGGACCAGCTGATCTACAACTCCATCCGGACAGATCAGGACACCCAGCGTTTGTCGGTGCCGACGCGCATCGGGGTGCGGCATCCGAAGCTGTCCAAGGTTATCCAGATGATGGAGCAGAATATCGAGGAGCCGATCAGCCCCTCCATCCTCGCCCAACAGGTCGGCATGTCCACCAGGCAGTTGGAGCGGCTGTTCCGTCGCTACCTGAAACGGTCTCCCAAGCGCTATTACATGGAACTGCGCTTGCAGAAGGCGCGAAACCTCCTGATGCAGACCGACATGAGCGTGATCAACGTGGCCCTCGCCTGTGGCTTTGCCTCACCGTCGCATTTTTCGAAATGCTACCGCGCCCATTACGAGACGACGCCGTACCGTGAACGCGGCGCACATGCGTCGCGCCTGTCTGTCTGAGAGGAAAGACGCCGTTTGAACCGGCTTTTGATCTGCATCAGCGCGCCGTCGGGTGCGATTGTCTAAACTTCTCCTCAACGGATCGTCGTGGGGAGGACCAATCATGATCACATTGGACGACATCGAAGACATGACCTGCCTGAATCGGGCGGAGATCGAAGCGATTGCAGAGCACGAGAACCTGCCGGCCGTGAACGCGTCGGCTTTGGCGGATTACATGATGCACCTGCATCATGGGCCACAGCAGGTGCAGCAGATGATTTGCGAAGACATCCGGTCCGCGCTGCATGCGGACAATGTTGCCCATGCGAAAGAACTCTACGCGGTGCTGCACGCGTTTCTGAAAGACCATCCCGAGGCGATCCGTGGGGTCTCGGAAACCTGAGATCTGCTGAAAATTTAGGCAGTCGACCGGAGCAAGCGCGACGAAACCGCCGATCTACGCACTCGGTTGCTTGAAGTCAGAGACATCGATGCCAAAGCACACCGTAACCTACCACCGATATCGAATGCCAACGCGAGGGAACCATGCCAAAGGCCACTTCAAAGACCACCGCCGCACCTGACATGTCCAAATCCGTGAATGCGATGCAGGCCATGTCCTTTCTGGCGCCATTGATTGCGCCTCAGATCAAGCAATTCTGGGATACGCAGGAGAAGGTGCTGGACGAAACACAACGCTTCACACAGCACTGGTTCGAGCGCCGCCATGCCGCCGTGCGGAGCAGTCTGGACACGGCCCGCAGCGTGACCACGGGTGGCATATCCAACCCGATGACGGCCATCTCGATGCTGACGGACTGGCAGCGTCACTCGGCTGAACGCATGGCCGAAGATGCTCGCGAATGGTTCGAAACCATGTCCCGTTGCGCCGAATACGCCGTCAATACCGAGAAAAACACGCTCGACGAGACGATGACCGAAGCCGCCGATCTGGCGCGCAAAGTCACGAAATCGGCGAAGTCAGAGCCGGTTTAAGGCGCAGTTCTCAAGAAAAAGCGGCCCTGCGAGGTGTGCCTCGCCGGGCCAACTTGTTTGCGGATGCACTCCATCAGGACGACGGCGCCGACATCCGATACAACGCCCCGTTGCCAACGCTGAGGAACCACAGATCACCGTTCGGCCCTTGCCGGATATCGCGGACGCGTTGTGTGCTATCGCCCTGGATCTGTTCAACTTCGCGGAGCGGTGATCCGTCGAGGCGGGCGATGTAGTCGAATTTCAGTGATCCGACAAACATGTCGCCGTCCCAGCTGCGCACCGGACCATCGTTGTAGAACGCCATGCCCGACGGCGCGATGGACGGGTCCCAATAGGTCACGGGTTGTTCCATGCCCGGTTTTGACGTGCCCTCGCCGATAGAGCGGCCGGAATAGTGACGCCCGTAGGCGATCACGGGCCAGCCATAGTTCGCGCCTTTCTCGACGCGGTTTACCTCGTCCCCGCCGCGCGCGCCGTGTTCGTTGACCCAGAACTGACCGTTTTCATCAAATGCTGCACCTTGCGGGTTGCGGTGGCCGTAGGACCAAATCTCGGGCTGTACGCCTTCGGTGTTCACAAACGGATTGTCGGTCGGCACGCTGC
The DNA here is from genome assembly GCF_900129875.1 of Marivita hallyeonensis. GTDB lineage: Bacteria > Pseudomonadota > Alphaproteobacteria > Rhodobacterales > Rhodobacteraceae > Marivita > Marivita hallyeonensis. The sequence continues at coordinate 151,661 of NZ_FQXC01000002.1, forward strand.
CATCCTTGTTGATCCGCAGAACGGAGCCGTTGTGCACGCTGCGATCCTGCGCGGAGGGGCGGTCGCCCCGGTCTCCGACCGTCAGGAACAGCGTACCATCCGGGGCCTCGGCAATGCGGGATCCGAAATGACGCCCGCCGCTGGACCCAGGTGCGATCTGAAAAATCACCTCGACATTGGTCAAGGCCGTCTCATCCGCTGACAGGCGGGCTTTCGTCACGGCAGTTCCGCTGCCGCGGCCCTGTCGGATGGCATGGGTAAAAAACAGTTCGCGGCTCTGCGCGAAATCCCGCGGCACCAACACGTCGAGCAGCCCGCCCTGCCCGTCCGCATAGGCATTCGGCGGATTGCGTAGTTGAACCGAACCCTCGCCCGGAGTGATCAGAAGAACATCGCCACGTCGTTCGGTCAGGACAATTTTACCGTTTGGTAAAAAACCGAAAGCCCAAGGCGTGTCGAGCCCGGTGACAATAGCAGAGGCCTGCATCGCGCCTGCCTGTGTCTGAAGCGTCTCGGACGTGACTTGCGCAGCACACAGCGCGGGTGTGACAGCCAGAAGGACGGTAAACGACAAACTCCGCAGGCTTAGCATGACTCAATCTCCTGTTTCAGCGCTCCTGACCTATGAATATGGAGGGCATTTAGGTGCCGACAACGACGGCGACGCAGACGTGAACAGCACCGTCGTTGCGTCAAGAGCGGGAGGAAAAGCCAATTCCTGTACGTAAGCGATTGTTTTTCCACGGCTCCACGTCGTGCCTCATAGAGCGGAGAGGGCTTTTCTTTTTTCCCCGGCAACTCTAATCTCGCGGCAGAACACGCGAGATGTTCCAACACGGGAGTGAATCATGAAAAAACTGCTGACAGCCACTGCGGCTGGCGCGTTGATGGCGGGTGCTGCGATTGCAGGAAGCCATTCCAACGAAATCAAGATGGGGATCATCCTGGGCTTCACCGGTCCCATTGAATCCCTGACCCCGGCGATGGCCGCTGGTGCCGAAATGGCGATGGCTGAAGTCACCGAAAGCGGCAAACTGCTGGACGGAGCAACGGTCACACCGGTGCGCGCGGACTCCACCTGCGTGGACAGCGCGGCGGCCACGGCGGCAGCCGAGCGTCTGATCACCAGCGACGGCATCAAGGGCATGATGGGCCCCGATTGCTCGGGCGTGACAGGTGCGGTTCTGGCCAACGTGTCGGTGCCGAACGGCATGGTGATGATTTCGCCCTCTGCGACGTCCCCTGCCCTGACAGCGGCCGAAGACAACGGTCTCTTCTTCCGCACCGCGCCGTCTGATGCGCGTCAGGGCGAAGTCCTGGCGAACATCCTGATTGAAAAAGGCATCACCAGCGCGGCTGTAACCTATACCAACAACGACTACGGCAAGGGTTTCGCGGATGCGTTCCAGGCGTCCTATGAAGCCGCTGGCGGTTCTGTGACGCTCTCTGCGCCGCATGAAGATGGCAAGGCCGACTACTCGGCCGAAGTGGGTGCTCTGGCCTCTGCCGGTGGCGACGCGCTTGTCGTGTTGGGCTATGTCGATCAGGGCGGCGCTGGCGTCATCCAAGGCGCGCTCGACACAGGTGCCTTCGACATGTTCGCGATGGGCGACGGCATGATCGGTGACGCGCTGACCGAGCGTTTCGGATCTGACATCGACGGCATGATCGGCACGGCGCCGGGTTCCGACAACGCAGGAGCCGCGATGTTCGCTGAAATGGCGACGGCGGCTGGGATCGACGGCACATCCGTTTACGCGGGCGAGTCCTACGATGCGGCGGCGCTGAAGCTTCTGGCGATGGCAGCGGCGGGCTCTTCCGAGCCTGCGGATTACGCTTCGCACATCTTCCACGTGGCCAATGCACCGGGCGAACCGATCCTGCCGGGTGAACTGGACAAGGCGCTTGAGATCATCGCCGGTGGCGGTGACGTCGACTACCAGGGCGCGACGGGTGTTGAGCTGGTCGAGCCGGGTGAAGCTGCCGGATCCTATGCCGAGTACACGGTCGAGAACGGCGCATTGACGGTGGTCGGTTACCGCTGATTTGACTTGACATGACGACACAGGCGGCGCGGGTTTCCCGCGCCGTTTCAATATACTGAGGGGCGTCTTTCACGCTTTGGGTGAGGAATGATCGAGGTCAAGAACCTCCATCGGCATTTTGGCGGCTTTCGCGCAGTCGATGGCGCGACGCTTGAGATCGAAACCGGATCGATCACGGGATTGGTCGGACCGAACGGCGCAGGCAAGACGACGCTGTTCAATGTCGTGGCAGGCGTGCTGCCTCCGACCTCGGGCCAGGTGTTCATGGCGGGCGAAGACATTACCGGCCTGCCGCCACATGTCCTGTTCCACAAGGGCCTCCTGCGCACCTTCCAGATCGCGCACGAATTCAGTTCCATGACCTGCCGCGAGAACCTGATGATGGTGCCCGGTGGGCAGACCGGTGAAACGCTTTGGAACACATGGTTCGGGCGCAAGCGCATCGCGGATGAAGAGCGTGCGCTGAAAGCCAAGGCGGACGAGGTGCTGGAATTTCTCACAATCGAACATCTGGCCGATCACAAGGCGGGTCAGGTCTCTGGTGGACAAAAGAAGCTGCTGGAGCTTGGCCGCACCATGATGGTGGACGCGCGCATCGTGTTCCTTGACGAAGTCGGCGCGGGCGTGAACCGCACCCTGCTCAACACCATCGGTGACGCGATCCTGCGGCTGAACAAGGAACGCGGCTACACGTTCTGCATGATCGAGCACGACATGGATTTCATCGGCCGCCTCTGCGATCCAGTTATCGTGATGGCTGAGGGCAAGGTGCTGTCGAAAGGCACCATCGACGAGATCAAGGCCGATGAGCGCGTGATCGAGGCGTATCTGGGCACGGGATTGAAGAACAAAGAGGCGGTTGGATGAGCGACAACCCCTATCAGGACGACCGCGGCAACAAGGATGCGTCGATCACCAATCCGCACGGGCGCGGCACCCTGACATCAAGCGGTACGCAGCCGAATCCGATGCCGGGGAAGGATGGCCCGTACCTCATCGGTGAAAACATGACGGGCGGCTATGGCAAGGCTGGTCCCGACATCCTTCATGACTGCACGATCTCCGTAGAACGCGGAGAGATTGCAGTGATCGTGGGGCCGAACGGGGCGGGCAAGTCGACGGCGATGAAGGCGGTGTTCGGGATGCTCGACCTGCGTCACGGGCGTGTGTTGCTGGACGGTGACGACATCACCGCCCTGACGCCGCAGGCGCGGGTACGGCACGGTATGGGGTTCGTGCCGCAGACGTCGAACATCTTTACGTCGATGACCGTAGAAGAGAACCTCGAGATGGGGGCCTTCATCCGCGAAGATGATTTCGCCAGCACCATGGAGCAGGTGTTCGAGCTGTTCCCGATCCTGCGCGAGAAACGCGCGCAGGCCGCGGGCGAGCTGTCGGGCGGTCAACGTCAGCAGGTGGCCGTGGGTCGCGCGTTGATGACCCAGCCGAAAGTGCTGATGCTGGACGAGCCCACCGCAGGTGTGTCGCCGATCGTGATGGACGAACTCTTCGACCGGATCATCGAAGTGGCGCGGACCGGCATTTCCATTCTCATGGTCGAACAGAACGCGCGACAGGCGCTCGAGATCGCCGACAAAGGGTATGTGCTGGTGCAGGGAAGTAATGCGCATACCGGAACCGGTAAGGACCTGCTGGCCGATGCCGAAGTGCGCCGGTCTTTTCTGGGGGGATGAGCATGCGTCTTTTGATGATGGCGGGACTACTGGCGAGCGCTGTCGCCCAGACAGCAGTCGCAGACGACGCGTTCGAGTGTCGGTTCACCGTCGAATGTTTCGAGACGGAGACCTGCGGCGAGACGGACCTTGGAATCGCGGTCACACAAGTTCAGCCACAGGCGTCGATCTACCAGATCATCACGGATGCAGAGACCATGTCGGGCAAAGGACACACCGTTGAAACCGGCGGCTTTCTCTTTCAGGGCGGAAATGTGAACGGGGCGCATCTGTTGACAATCGCCGTTGGCGGTAGCGCCCGGTACTCCGTTCAGTATTTCGAGGGACCGATGGTCATCACCTATCACGGTCAATGCGAGGAGGTCGTCTGATGGATCTTCTCAACGGTTTCGTGGCGCTGGCCAACTTTGTGCTGATCCCGGCGATTGCCTATGGCAGCCAGCTGGCGCTGGGCGCTCTGGGCGTGACGCTGATCTATGGCATCCTGCGCTTTTCGAACTTCGCGCATGGCGACACGATGGCGATGGGAACGATGTTCGTTGTGCTGATCACCTGGGGGATGCAGGCGCTGGGCATTTCCTTCGGCCCCTTCCCCACGGCACTGCTTGCAATACCGTTCGGCATTCTTGGCGCGACGGCGCTGGTGTTGTTGACGGACAAGTACGTGTACAAGTTCTACCGCGCCCAAAAGGCCAAACCGGTGATCCTTGTCATCGTGTCTATGGGCGTGATGTTCATCTACAATGGCCTGACGCGGATCATCATCGGACCGGACGACTATCGCTTTGCCGATGGTGAACGCTTCGTCATCTCGGCGCGGACATTTCGCGACATGACGGGCCTTGAGGAAGGTCTGGCTGTCCGCACCACGCAGGTGATTACGGTCGTAACAGCCGTGATTGTGGTTGCGGCGCTGTTCTGGTTTCTCAACAAGACGCGCACCGGCAAATCCATGCGGGCGTTTTCCGACAACGAGGATCTGGCGCTACTTTCCGGCATCAATCCGGAGCGGGTGGTTCTGGTGACCTGGCTCATCGTCGCCTCACTCGCCACTGTGGCGGGTGTGCTCTATGGACTCGACAAGTCGTTCAAAGCCTTCACCTATTTCCAGCTTCTGTTGCCGATCTTTGCCGCGGCCATCGTGGGCGGCCTGGGCAACCCATTGGGCGCCATTGCGGGCGGGTTCGTGATCGCGTTCTCTGAAGTCGGGATCACCTATGCCTGGAAAAAGGTGCTGACCTATTTCATGCCCCCTGCCCTTGAGCCGGACGGCTTGGTGCAGATCCTGAGCACGGAGTACAAATTCGCGGTGAGCTTCGTGATCCTCGTGATCGTTCTTCTGTTCCGGCCAACGGGACTGTTCCGGGGGAAAGCGCTATGAGAACGTTTTTACTGTTCGGCGCCGTTGCGTGCCTGATCCTTGGAACCGGGTTTCTGCAAAGCTGGAACTCTGCGCTCTTGATCCTGAACATGGGTCTAGTCAGCGCGGTGATGGCGCTGGGTGTGAACCTGCAATGGGGCCTTGCGGGGCTCTTCAATGTCGGTGTCATGGGCTTTGTCGCGCTGGGCGGTTTGGCTGTTGTCCTGATCTCCATGCCGCCTGTCGGCGCGGCCTGGGCCGCCGGGGGCGGGCAAATCCTGTTGGGGCTCGTCCTCGGTGCTGCAACGATTGTCGGCGCAGTGCTGGTCTGGGCGCGCACGCTGGGCCGTGTCCGGGGATGGGCCACGGCGGCGGTGCTGCTTGTCGGGTTGATCATCTACCGCATGGTGCTTGACCCGGCGGTGGATGCGGTGGAATCGGTGGACCCGGCGCTTGCGGGCTACCTTGGGGGTCTCGGCCTTCCGGTGCTGCTGGCGTGGCCCGTGGGCGGTTTGCTGGCAGCGGGTGCGGCCTGGATCATCGGCAAAACCGCGCTGGGGCTGAGGTCGGACTATCTGGCCATTGCAACCCTTGGTATTGCCGAAATCGTCATTGCGATCCTGAAGAACGAGGACTGGATGGCGCGGGGCGTTAAGAACGTTATCGGTCTGCCCCGGCCGGTCCCCTACGAGGTCGATCTGCAGAACGACCCGGCCTTTGTCGAGCGTGCGGCGGGCTTTGGGCTGGATGCCACGACGGCATCCACGCTGTACGTGAAGCTTGAATACGGCATGTTGTTTGCCGTCGTGCTTATCACCCTGCTCGTCCTGGCGCAGCTTGCGCTGAAGAGCCCCTGGGGCCGAATGATGCGCGCCATTCGCGACAACGAGACGGCTGCGCGGGCGATGGGCAAGGACGTGACCGCGCGGCATCTTCAGGTCTTCATCCTCGGGTCCGCCATCTGCGGCATCGCGGGTGCGATGATGACAACACTCGACGGGCAGCTGACGCCCGGGAGTTACCAACCGCTGCGCTATACCTTCCTGATCTGGGTGATGGTGATCGTCGGGGGGTCCGGAAACAACCTCGGCGCGGTGCTCGGCGGGTTCCTGATCTGGTTCCTCTGGGTACAGGTGGAACCGATGGGTCAACTGTTGATGTCTGTCATCACAGCCGGTTTGGTGGACGGGTCGTGGTTGAAGGACCATCTGCTTGATTCCGTTCAGCATATGCGCCTTCTGACGATGGGTCTGATCCTTCTTCTGGTGCTGCGACTCAACCCGCGGGGCCTTCTGCCCGAGAAGTGATCCGGCGCGCCTATGAGACCTTTCGGCAAGAGACGCGCTCGTCCTGTCGGCCTAAAGTTGAGCGACATCGGCGGAGATCAGGTTCCGCGCAGACGACGATACGAGTGAGCCCGTGACCATGCGAGACACATCAACATCTGCTTTGACAGCTTTGGTGGTGGACGATCACCCGCTGTTTTGTGACGCGCTCACCCTGACCCTGAGGTCGATTGCGGATTTTGACGACATCCACACGGCCGGCACGCTGGAAGCGGCGCTCACGAAAGTGTCGGAAGAAGACGAGTTCGGCCTGATCCTCTTGGACCTGAACCTGCCGGACGTGAATGGGCTGGACGGGTTGGTGCGACTACGGACAGCGGCACCGAAGGCGATGATCCTGATCGTGTCATCCATGGCCGACAACCGCATGATTTCGCACGCTTTGAAAGCGGGTGCGGATGGGTTTGTGCCGAAGCATTCGCAGCGCGCTGTTTTCCAGAATGCGTTCGAGACCGTGCAATCGGGCCAGCCTTTTGTGCCGGACGGGTATATCGATCCGCAAGGCCAGGACGCGACGCGCGAGGCCCCGGAAGAGGCGCTGTCAAGACTGGCATCGCTGACGAACCAACAGGCGCGGATCCTCAACCTGATCTGCGAAGGCAAGCTGAACAAGCAGATCGCCTATGACCTGTCGATTGCGGAAACCACGGTGAAGGCGCATGTCACCGCCATCATGCGCAAGCTGGGGGTTCACAGTCGGACCCAGGCCGTCCTGATCGCGCAGGAAGCACGCTTCAACCGAGTCTTGCCAAGCGACACCTGATCCTCCTATTCTCGGTCCCAGCCAAACTTGGGGACCACAGAGTGGAAGGAAGCAGGGTTTTTCCTGCAACTGAATGTACTGAAAACGCCTCAGACGTCGTCGCCTTCGCTCAAGCGCGCTGCGACGACGCGAATATTGTCGAAGATTTACAGAAGCAGCTTGGACCGGGACCTTTTGAGCTTGTCTGCCTGTTTATCTCGCCAGAGGCCGATTTTCGGGCATTGGTTGAAGACGCGTCGCGCCGTTTCGGTGCGGCGGACGTTCTTGCGTGTACAACCGCTGGCGAATTGGGACGCGGTGGTTACGAGGAAGAACAGGTCATCGCGCTGGGTTTCCGGTCGGATCACATCAATGTTCTGACATACGCGATCGAGGACCTCGAAACGATCAGCGAGCACGCCATCGCCGGCGAGCTGATCGAAGCCCGCCTGTCACTGACCAAACGCGCACCCAACTGGCACTCGGAATTCGCGTTCCTCTTGGTGGACGGGCTCAGCCTTCGGGAAGAGCAGCTGACCGCGTTCCTGTCTGCCGGGCTCGGTCCGACGCCCCTTTTCGGGGGCTCATCCGGCGACGGGACCAAATTTGCCGAAACACTGCTCGCGCGGAATGGCACGATCATGAAGAACGCCGCCATCGTGGTGCTTGCGCGCTGTGATCGGCCTGTGCGGGTGTTCAGTCTCGATCACCTCCTGCCTACAGACCAGCGTATGGTGGTGACGTCGGCCTCACCCGACGAACGCATCGTGCACGAGATCAACGCAGAGCCAGCGGCGCTGGAATACGCCCGGCTTCTTGGGCTGGACCCCAACCAGCTTGACCAGTTCACCTTTGCAGAACACCCGGTGGTGGTACGGCTGGGCGATGCGCATCACGTTCGGGCAATCCAACAGGTGAACCAGAACAACGATCTCGTGTTCTTCTCGGCCATCAACGAGGGCATGGTCCTGACGCTTGCCCGCCACGAGGACATTGTTGCGCATCTGGAGCGCGGACTGACTGACCTTGCCATGCCGGACAAACCCGAGATCATCCTTGGCTGTGACTGCATCCTGCGTCGGATCGAGGCTGGCAGAAAGCAGCGGACGCATGAAATGAGCGCGGTTTTGCGCGAACACAACGTCGTCGGCTTTTCGACCTATGGCGAACAGATCGGCGGTTTGCACGTCAACCAGACGCTCACGGGAGTGGCCATCTATCCACCGGTGAAGTCCGAGGCATCCGATGTCGCTGATTAACCCAAACGATACGCTGGAGCGGCAGAACGAAAAGCTGCTCAAGATCGCCGACAGTCTGATGCGGCGTGTGGAATACGGGACGTCGCAATCCGGTGCAGCCTATGCCCAGTTCGAACGCGCGGCGTTGTTGGAAAAGCGTGTGCGAGAACGGACACTCGAACTGGAGCGCACGCTCGATCTTCTGCACGACGCCAACGCTCAGCTCGCGCGGGCCAATGACGAGACCGAAGCCGCACGGCGCAACCTTGCCGATGCGATTGAAACCATCTCGGAAGGGTTCGCCCTGTTCGATCCTCAGGACGTGCTGGTGCTTTGCAACTCGCGGTTTTGCCGCGACTTCAAGGACACCGCAACGGAACTGAAACCGGGCCTGCCATTTGACAGCTATGTTGACCGGGTCAGCCGATCAAAGTACCTGAGTCTGCCCGAAACGCAGGATCGCAACGCCTGGGCCAAGATGCGCCGCAAGAAGCACACGGAACGGCGGGTGATGTTCAACGTCCGGCTTGTCGAGGATCGCTGGCTGCAGGTGTCCGAACAGCGCACCAAGAACAACGGCACCGTGGTTCTTCAGACCGACATCACCGACATCATGCGGACCGAACGGCAGGAGCAGGCCAAGCTTCGGGACAAGCAGACCCGCATGATCCGGGCGACGCTGGATCACTTGAACCAAGGCGTGTGCATCTTCGACGAGAACGCGCAGCTGGTCGGATGGAACCAGAAAATCGGCACGCTGTTGTCCCTCCCCGCCCGCCGGTTGCGCATTGGCGCCACCTTTGTCGGCTTGCTGGATGATCTGGACGACGAATACGAATTCACCCGCGGCATCGATCGCGGGTCGTTCCGCCGTTGGGCCGTGTCGGACGGGTTGCGGCAGCCGATTTCCTTTGAGGTGCAACGCGGGGACAGCGCGATCCTGCACATCTTCGGTCGCGCGATGCCGGACCGGGGGTTCGTGATCTCCTGTACCGATGTGACGGCCGAACGCGAAGCGGCGCAGAAGCTGTACGAGTTGAACGAGATCCTTGAGCAGCGCGTCATGGAGCGCACGCTTGAGCTCGAAGATGCGCTAAGCGCCGCCGAGCGGGCGAACGCGTCGAAGTCCCGGTTCGTGGCAGCGGCGAGCCATGACCTTTTGCAACCGTTGTCCGCCGCCAAGCTGTTCATGGCGTCGCTGTCAGACAAGCTGGACGCCCCGAACGAGCAGGCTGTGCTGTCCAAAGCCGAAACCGCGCTCGAAGCGGCGGAACAGATCATCGACGCGCTCCTCAACATTTCGAAGCTTGAATCGGACGGTCTGAGCTTTGACATCCGCCCCGTGGCGCTTCGCGAGGTTTTCGATCCCTTGCGCGACGAGATGGGCATTCTGGCCGCCCAGAAGGGGCTCAGACTGCGCATCCTTGACAGTTCTCTGGTGGTGAAAACCGACCCCTCGTATCTGCGTCGGATCGTGCAGAACCTGCTGACCAACGCCATTCGCTACACTGACACCGGTCGCGTCGTCGTGGGTGCGCGCCGCAATGGCGAATCCGCGCGGATCGAGGTTTGGGACACCGGACCCGGGATCGCCGAAGAAGACCAAAATTCGATTTTCGAGGAATTCCGCCGTCTCGACACGAAGGCCAGCAACAACGATGGTCTCGGTCTTGGCCTTGCCATTGTCGAGCGTGCCTGCGCGCGTTTGGGTCATCCGCTTGGCCTTTGGTCCGAACTCGGGCGCGGATCGTGTTTCATGCTGAACGTGCCACTGGCACATGATGCGGAACTGAGCACACGCAACAAAACGATCAACGCGTCGCCCATCGGGCTGACGCAAGCAGGTCTGATCGCACTGCTGGTCGAAAACGATCCGCAGCTGCGCCGCGCGATATCGATCTTGATCGAAAGTTGGGGCGTCAGCGTGATCGAGGCTGAGGACGCAGAGAGCGCCTTGGATCTGATGGACGATCTGCAGATTTCTCCCGACGCGCTGCTGCTTGACTACCAGCTTGGCGATGGCCCGACCGGGACGGAGCTGTACGAAGAGCTCACTCGGCGTCTGGGCCGCCTGCCCTGCGCGATTGTCTCGGCAGAAAGATCGACGCACCTGCGACAAGAGACGCGACGGCTGGAGATCGAGCTTCTGCTCAAGCCGCTGGATCGCGCGAAACTGATTGAATTTCTTCAGAGTGCCGCATTACGGGCCGGGATCTGACGCCTATTCGGCAACCTTCTCTGCCGCCGGATCTGACGCCACGAGGTAATCCTTGACCCGCTCGTGGATCGCGTCCGGCCAGCGCCGAGTTCGCAGGGCAATCGACTCGGTCAAAACCAATGTCCCGGTCATCGACACGCGCGTCTCGGCGCCGGTGGTGCCGACAATCTCTAGCCACATGCTGCTGCGACGGATTTCGCGCACCGAGAGCCGCCACGTCAAACGGTCGCCAAGTCTGCTGGGCGCAGGAAACTCCGCGCTGACATTCACAAACGGCAATGACAGATTATCGCTGCCCTGAACCTGGCTCATCGGCCAATCAAGTGCTTCATCGAGCCAATTCTCGATGACATTGTGCATCATGTCGAAATATCGCGGAAGAAAAACGATTCCAGATGGCTCGCAATCACGGAGCATGACATCGTGAACGTATTTATATGCCGGCATGCCGGGTCGTCCCGTTTGGTTCCCAATGGCTGTCTTATATCGACAGCGCTCCGTCGTTATCGTCTATAAAAGACGCATTTTACAATATCTTTTGTCCAGAATGCCGGATTTTTTAGCTTGGTGAAAGCGGCCGGTTGCGGGTGTCGGCATCGTCCCGCCGTCAGCGGGCAATGACGATATCGGCGCGCAGACCGCCCAGTCGTTCACTCTGACTCAAGCGCAGGACACCGCCGTGCACGCGGGCGATATCCGCCGCGATGGCGAGGCCCAAGCCAACACCCGACCCCTGATCCTGATTGCGTGCGGGATCCAGTCGCACAAAGGGGCGAAGCGCGGCGTCGCGCTGCTCGGGCGGGATACCCGGTCCGTCATCTTCCACCCTCAAACGCAAAGATTTTTCCCCCAAGGCAACGGACACCTCACACTGTGTTCCGTAGCGGACCGCATTGCCGATAAGGTTCTCAAGCGCGCGTCGCATGGCCGTCCGGCGCAGGGTGATGGTGCCCTGCCCCTCGGTCTCGGCAAGGGTGACCGGTGTTCCGGCACGCTGGCTGTCCTCAACAATCGATCGCACGAAGTCCGGTATGGGCGTCGGCTCTGCCTCAGCGCTTTCGGCATTGCCGCGCGCGAAGTCGAGGAAGGCGTCGATCAGGCGCTGCATATCGTCGATGTCGCGTTCCAATGGTTCGCGTTCTTCGTCTGACAACATCGACACGCCAAGCCGCAATCGGGTGAGCGGTGTGCGCAGGTCATGACTGACCCCGGACAGCATCATCGTGCGTTGTTCGATCTGGCGTTCAAGCCGCGCGCGCATGTCCAGAAACGCGTGACCCGCTGCTCGCACCTCGACCGCCCCGGCAGGCGAATACGGCAATCGCCGGCCCCGACCGAAAGCCTCTGACACCTCAGCCAATCGCGTGATCGGGCGCAGCTGGTTGCGGAGATAAAGATAGGCGATGAGGGTCATCAAGGCACCGAAGACCACCATATTGACCAAAAGCTGGTGCGGATTGGACGCAGAGGCCCGTTCGCGGTTGAATTCGATCTTCGTCAGTTGCTGGCCGTCCCTCGCGGTCCAGACGAATACGGTTCGGTCGTCGACCAGATGCGCCCGCTGAAACCCGACCACGTCCCGGGCCAGCGTGCGTATCACGACAATGCCCGAAAAATCGTACCACCGCCTGATGTTGTCTTCCGGAAGATCGGCTGCGTTTGTCGGAAGAAAATCAAGCCGGAGCGCCTCGGCCAAGGCCGGGTCATCCACCCAGTCAGGCGAAAGCACCGCGTTGATCTCGCGGGCAATCTCGCGGCTCATTTGTTCGGTCACACCTTCGAAATGGCGCTGAATGAATACGATCGACACGACAAGCTGCAGTGTGACCACCGGCAGAATGAGAATGAGCGCAGCGCGTCCATAAAGCCCACGGGGCATGTATCGTTTCAACCAGTCAAACGTCATGTGGCCACGCTAGCGGACGTGTCTGAAAAACGAAATGAGCAGCCTCCGATGACTTGCATTTTCTCCAGCAGACTGGTGCTGTTGCATGTGACCGAGAGTGGATGCGTTCGATGCAAGACCCCCAGCCCGACTTTCGCCCGAAGATCGGAGAGGCAGAGGAAGTTGCCCCGGGCATCCGCCGTCTCGTCGCCCCCAATCCGTCCCCGATGACCTTTCGCGGCACAAACACCTATCTTGTCGGCGAACGCGAGGTTGCGGTGATCGATCCGGGACCAGAAGACGCAAGCCATTTGCAGGCCATTCTTGACGCGTGTGCTGGCGCGACGGTCGCCGCCATTCTTGTGACACACGCCCATGTCGACCACTCGCCTCTTGCGGCGCGGCTCAAGGCAGCGACCGGCGCGCCGATCTACGCGTTCTCGGATGCCACAGGTGGGCGCAGCGCGGTGATGCAGCACTTGGCCGCGACGGGTTTGGTGGGAGGTGGCGAAGGCGTTGACGCGGGTTTTGCTCCGGACATTTGCCTTCGAACAGGCGACAATGTTGAGATCGAAGGAGCGTCATTGACCGCGCTCCATACGCCGGGCCATTTCGGTAATCATCTGGCCTTTGCCCTTGGCGATCACCTGTTTTGCGGGGACCTCGTCATGGGCTGGGCCAGTTCGCTGGTTTCGCCGCCTGATGGTGACCTGACCGATTTCATGGCGTCTTGCCGGATGTTGCGAGAAACGCGCTGGTCAAGCTTTCATGCGGGCCACGGCGCGCCGATTGACGATCCGGCCGCGCGGTTGGATTGGCTCATCTCGCATCGGCTTTCGCGGGAGGCCGCGATCCTGGATGCTCTGCAGGACAGCCCCGCAACATGCGCCACCTTGGCAGAGCGCATCTACACGGATACACCCGCCATCCTCTTGCCCGCCGCGATGCGCAATGTTCTTGCGCATATTATTGATCTATATGGAAAAAAAAGAGTTTTCCCCAAGGGAGAATTGACCGCTGACGCGGTATTCGAACTGGTCTGACCCGATAACGTCTCTTTCGACGGTTTTTTTTATCAAACCCTCTGGACGCGCGCCGACACTGTTGCTAAACCGCGCCTCGTGTTCCGGCGTAGCTCAGCGGTAGAGCAGTTGACTGTTAATCAATTGGTCGTAGGTTCGATCCCTACCGCCGGAGCCAAAATCAACGAAAAGGTCCGATCTTGATGTCGCTCGCGCGACACGCGTGATGCGTTTGATGCCGCGGGACGGCTTGCTTGCTTCGGACGAAGCTGGCACTGCTGCGCCACCAATGCCGGAGCAGCGCCATGTCGAAGACCGTTTTCCTGATCAATGGACCGAACCTCAACCTACTGGGAAAGCGCGAGCCCGAGATCTACGGCGCGGACACGCTTGAGGACGTGAAAGAGCGGTGCGCCGCGTTGGCGACCGGCGCAGGTCTGACACTGGACGCCATGCAGTCGAACCACGAGGGTGAGATCATCGACATGATCCACCGCGCTCGAGATGAGGCGGCAGCGATTGTGATCAACCCGGGCGCTTTCACGCATACCTCCATCGCGATCTTCGATGCACTGCAGGCTTTCGACGGGCTGGTCTTCGAGGTCCACATCTCGAACGTCCACAAGCGCGAAGCGTTTAGGCACCACTCCTACGTGTCTGCCCGCGCCGATGGCGTTCTGGCGGGGTTCGGGGTCGAAGGCTACGAACTTGCGCTGCGGCGGGTGATCAGCCTGTTGGGTTGAGGCTCAGAACGACCCGTCTTCCAGCACACCGTCCGCCGACATCTGGGCGTAAAGCAATCCCTCGCGCAAACCCCGGTCCGCGACCGACAGGCGATCCGTCGGCCAGCACCTGAGCAAGGCCTGCAGAATTGCCGCGCCGGACATGATGAGTGCCTGACGGTCCTGCCCAATACGTGGATCGGCGCGGCGGCCTTCCGGCCCAAGGCGCAGATAGCCCGAAATCACCTTTTCGATCTGGTCCGACGTCATACGCAGCCCGTCCACCTTGGTCCGGTCGTAGCGCTTGAGACCCAGATGGCTGGCGGCCACCGTGGTGACAGTGCCGCTTGTGCCGACAATCTGGAAACCTTCGCGCGCCTGTTCGTCCTTATAAGGCGCGAATTCGGCGAGGTTTTCCTCGAAATACCAGCTCATCAACGCATAACGCGCGGAATCGCTTTCGACGTCTGAGAATTGGTCACGCAAGGTCGCAACGCCCAAGGGTACGCTGATCCAGTCCACGACGCGCGCGGCGGGGAACGGGCTGTCCTTGGTGTGAAACCCGGCATGCAGGCGCATGATGGCGCGCGGGCGTTCGAAGCTCGGCACAGCGCTCAGGTCAATCCAGACAAGCTCGGTCGAGCCACCGCCGATGTCGACGACAAGCAGCTGCTCGGTCTTCGTGCTGACGAGCGGCGCACAGGAGATCACTGCGAGCCGCGCTTCTTCCTCGGGCTGTATGATCTCAAGCGTGAGACCGGTTTCGCGCTTCACCTGGCGGATGAACTCACGTGAATTGTGTGCCCGCCGGCAGGCTTCGGTCGCCACAAGTCGCATCCGACGTACGTCGTGGCGACGGATCTTCTGCTGACACACGCGAAGCGCCGAGATGGTCCGGTTCATCGACGACCGGCTCAAGCGCCCAGACTTCTCAAGGCCCGCACCCAGTTGAACGGACTTGGAAAAACTGTCGACCACGTGGAATTGATTGCCCTTGGGTTGGGCAATCAACATCCGACAACTATTTGTACCCAGATCCAACGCGGCATACAGCTCGGATGGATCGGGCCTCGACGGCGCGGGGCTCTCAACCGGTTTCGGGAATGCGCCCGCACCTTTGGGACGCTTTGGCGCCATGACTTCGCGCCTTCCGAATTTGTAACTTGCATTAAACCTAAGCGGGCGCACGGCGTATCGCAAGCGTCCTGATGGACGATATCGGCTTTATGAACGCGGCTCATGCAAAGGCTGAGAATTTTGGCCTCGGTGGTGCATCGCATTTGTCACGCCCAGACCCTATTGTTGTTGCAGGGTCGCGGACAGAAGCGGTTAAGTCGAAAACCGACCCTTGGCGCGCGATGCGCTCAATTACGAAGGCGCAAATGGCGAAGGAATCGGTTCCATGGCGGATGTCACAGTTGTGTACTGGCGCGATATTCCAGCGCAAATCATCGTTGGCAAAGGCCGTCGCGGCGCCAAGGCGCAGCTGAGTGAGCGCTTCGAGCAAGCGATTGATCGCGCCGCGATGAAGGTCGGCGCGGCGGACACCGACAGCTACCTCGCTGAATGGCGCAAGGCCACGCCTTACGCGATCGACGGAGACGCGCAGGACGTCTGCACGGCAGAGGCCGCGCGACTGGAAGCGGAATACGACGCAGCGCGACTGAAAGCGCTGATAGACAATGAAGGCTGGGCTGTCGCCCCGTGACCCTGAAGGAGGCCATCATGGCTTTGTTGAATTTCCGCAAGCGTGAAGACACGCGGCAGGCCGGTTCTCCGGACCTGGAGGCGTTCCTGAAAGGCTTCTCCATCGAGGTGATGCCCCGGACCGCCGAAAAGGTTGACGATTTTCAAGCGCTCCTGGCACCCGGGACGCGCGTCTATATTGCCCATATCGACGGCACGCCGATTGAGGACATGGTTGCCACCGCCCGTCGCCTTGCCGAGGCCGGTTTTCCTGTCATGCCGCATTTCCCGGCGCGCATCATCAAGGACGACATGATGCTGGCTGACTGGATCGCGCGCTATCAGGGCGAAGCCGGTGTCGAACAGGCGCTTCTCCTCGCGGGTGGTGTGGCGGAACCTCATGGGGCGTTCCATTCCTCCATGCAGCTTCTAGAGACGGGGCTGTTCGACAAGGCGGGCTTCACGCGACTGCATGTGGCTGGCCACCCGGAAGGCAACAAGGACATCGATCCGAAGGGCGGCATGAAGAATGTCGAAGACGCTCTGCGCTGGAAGCAGGCGTTTTCCGAACGGACGGACGCGAAGATGGCCTTGGCCACGCAATTCGCCTTCGACGCCGATCCGATCATCAAATGGGTCGACGACCTGTCTGCAGCGGGGATCACCCTGCCCGTCCATATCGGGATTGCGGGTCCGGCCAAGCTTCAGACCCTGATCAAATTCGCCATTGCCTGCGGCGTTGGTCCGTCACTCAGGGTTCTGCAAAAGCGCGCGATGGACGTGTCGAAGCTGCTTTTGCCGTACGAACCGACAGATGTGTTGACCAAGCTTGCCGCGCACAAAGCCAAGAACCCGGACTTCAATATCGAACAGGTGCATTTCTTCCCGCTTGGCGGGATCAAGACAAACGCGACCTGGGCGATCGAGAACGGCGGTGAGTCCACGGCGCCGGTCTCGGCCCGCTGAGCTAAGATGCCGGCACTTCTGTTCGACCTCGACGGGACCATGCTCAATTCGGACGCGATCCACGAGCAGGTGTACAGGGAACTTTGGGCGTCGCGCGGTCTAGAGATGACGGATGGGTTCTACATGGCGCATGTGCACGGGCGGCTGAATGTCGACGTGTTTGCCGAATTCCTGCCGGACGAACCGGACCCGCAGGGCCTGAGCGAATGGAAAGAGGCAGAGTTCCGCGCCCGCCTGCCGCGACCCTACCCGCCGATGCCGGGGGTGCTGGATGTGCTTGAAACGGCGCGCGCTCAAGGATGGGCCGTATCTGTGGTGACAAACGCGATGCGGCTGAATGCCGACGCGATGCTCGCGGCCATCGGGGCACAAGACTTCGTCGATGACGTGATCATCGGCGAGGAGTGTACCCATGCCAAACCGCATCCCGAGCCCTATCTGACGGCGATGTCTCGCCTCGAGGTCGCGCACCACGATTGCATCGCCTTCGAGGACAGCCCCACAGGCGTGCGTGCCGCCACTGCATCCGGTGCGTTTACCATCGGTGTGCGCTCGGCCTTGTCAGACGCAGACCTGCGGGACAACGGCGCCCACGCCACCATCCAGGATTTCACCGACACCGCGTTGCCAGCCCTGCTGGACCGCCTCAAAGGAGCCGCCGCATGACACGGACCGTTATCGAGTCAAAAACCAAAACCGCCTTGATCGGGTTCGACCAGCCGTTCTGCGTCATCGGGGAGCGGATCAACCCCACCGGTCGCAAGGTCCTCAACGAAGAGTTGGAACGCGGCGATTTCAGCCGGGTTGAGGCGGATGCACTGGCACAGGTGGCCGCTGGTGCCAATGTGCTCGATATCAACTCGGGCGCGGTCTTCTCGAACAAGATGGCCGAAGACCCGCGCTACGCCGACAACAACTTCGTCGAGCCGACCTTGATGAAGGAACTGGTCGAACATGTGCAGGCCGTCACCGACTGCCCGCTCTGCATCGACTCGTCTGTGCCCGGGGCCTTGGAAAACGGGCTTGCCGCAGCCGAAGGCCGCCCGCTTCTGAACTCGGTCACGGGTGAAGAAGAGCGGCTCGAACTGGTGTTGCCGCTGGTGAAGAAATACAACGTGCCGGTCGTCGCGATCTCGAATGACGATACCGGCATCAGTGAAGATCCGGACGTGCGGTTTGCCGTTGCGAAGAAGATCGTGGAGCGTGCTGCGGATTTTGGCATTCCCGCGCATGATATCGTTGTCGACCCGCTCGTCATGCCAATCGGAGCGATGGGCACTGCCGGGTTGCAGGTTTTCACCCTTGTCCGCCGTCTGCGCGAAGAGCTGGGCGTCAACACCACCTGTGGCGCGTCGAATATCAGCTTCGGGCTTCCGAACCGACACGGGATCAACAACGCCTTCCTGCCGATGGCAATCACGGCGGGCATGACCAGCGCAATCATGAACCCGGTGGCCTTGCCCGTGGGGCCGACGAAACTCGCCGAGAAAAGAGCCGAAGTCGAGGCTGCAGGCATCGTTCTTCCGCCCGAAATGGATGACGAGACGTTTTGCCAGCTGTTTGGCCTGGGCTCGACCAAGCCGAAGCCGGGCAAAGAGATGGAGGCGATCCGCGCGGCCAACTTCCTGACCAACAATGACGAAGGCGGCGCGGCCTGGATCGAATTCAACAAACAGCCCCCGAAAGCCGGCCACGAAGGGCGCGGTCGCGCAGGTCGGTCCGGAGGCCGACGCCGCCGCGCGTGACCTTGGCAATAAGGCCCTTAACGCAAAATTAGCACCCCGGTCTCAGAATCTTCGTACGAAGATTCTGGGCCGTTGCCAGTAAATTCTATGAACGTCGGCCGGTCTGCCAAAGGACTGGTTAATGTCGTTGGCACAGGCAGCGCGGGGCAGCGTCAGACACGTACGCCGCGACGCCCTGCCAGATCGGTGAAATACTGCCACGCCACGCGCCCCGAGCGCGATCCGCGCGTGGCTTGCCATTCGATCGCTTCCGCACGCAGCGTCGCATCGTCGATCTCGACGCCATACGCGTCGCAATACCCCCGGATCATGGCGAGGTAATCGTCCTGATTGCAGGGATGGAATCCAAGCCAGAGACCAAACCGGTCGGACAGCGATACCTTCTCCTCGACCGCTTCGGACGGATTGATCGCCGAGGACCGCTCATTCTCGATCATATCGCGTGGCATCAGGTGGCGCCGGTTCGATGTGGCATAGAACACCACATTCTCCGGCCGCCCCTCAACGCCACCGTCCAACACCGCTTTCAGAGATTTGTAATGCTGGTCGTCGTGGCTGAAGCTCAAATCATCGCAGAACAGGATGAACCGGTGCGACGACACTCGCAAAAGGTTGAGCAGTCGCGCCACGCTCGGCAGATCCTCGCGTTGCAATTCCACAAGTTTTGCCGACTGACCTTCTGCCAGGATCGCCGCATGCACCGCTTTGACAAGGCTCGACTTGCCCATCCCGCGCGCGCCCCACAACAAAGCGTTGTTCGCGGGCAGGCCGCTGGCGAATTGCCTTGTGTTCGCAAGCAGCGTGTCCCGGCTGCGATCCACACCGACCAACAGGTCAACCGGCACCCGGCTCACCTCGGGCACGGGCTGCAGATGGTCCGGGCCCACATGCCAGACAAACGCGTCAGCGGCATCGAAGTCAGGCGCAGGCTGCGGCGCGGGGGCAAGCCGTTCCAGCGCAGCGGCGATCCGCTCCATCGGGTCGATCACTGTTTCGCGCCCTCGTCTTCGTCGAACTCTTTCATCAGAGGATCATCTTCGAGGTCATCATCTTCCATCCAGAGGCCTTGCGCGCGCAGCTCTTTCTCGCGCTTCCGCTCCACCCGGCGGACAAGGAAAATGGACACTTCGTAAAGACCGTAGACCACGACGAAGAGGATGATCTGTGTGATGACATCCGGCGGCGTGACCAGAGCGGCCAGAACGAGGATCGCGACCACGGCGTATTTGCGCACCGATCCAAGGCCGTCGGAACTCACCAACCCCGCCTTGCCCATCAGGGTCAGAAGAACCGGCAACTGAAAGCAAAGACCAAAGGCCACGATGAATTTTACAGTGAGGTTCAGATATTCCTGGGCCGAGCCCTGAAAGACGACCGACAGGCCTTGGGCGACCTCTTCGTCGACCACGGCCTCGCCTTCCGCGCCGAATTGCTGGAAGCCGAGGAAGAAATCGTAGGCCAGCGGTGTGACCACGTAGAACGCAAAGGACGCGCCCAAGAGGAACATGAACGGCGATGCGACCAGGAAGGGCAGGAACGCGCCCTTCTCGGACTTGTAAAGTCCCGGTGCCACAAAGCGCCACATCTGCAGGCTGATATAGGGAAAGGCCAGCATGAAGCCGCCCAAGAGAGAGATCTTGATGGCGACAAAAAAGCCTTCCTGCGGGCTGATGAAAATCAGGTCGCAATCCTGACCGCGCGTTGCCAGCACCTGGCACAAAGGGGCCGTCAGGAAGTTGAAGATTGGCGTCGCCACCGTGAAACAGATGATCATCCCGATGATGAAGGCGACCACCGAATGGATCAGGCGATTGCGCAGCTCGGCCAGATGCTCGATCAGCGGGGCGGAGCTGTCCTCGATCTCGTCCGGCGTACTGTTCATGACGCGTCTTTCGTGTCGGTCGCGTCCGGCTTGGCGGCGGCTTCCATCTTGGCGACTTTGTCCGCCGCTTCCTTGGCTTCCCGCGCCTTGCGTTCCGCCGCAGCCTTGGCCGCAGACAGCTCGATCTTTTTCTTCGCTTCCTGCCGTTCGGCGGACAGCTTACCTGTATGACTGTCGGGATTGATATCCGTCATCGCCTTGGCGGCATCTTTCACGCCATCCATTGCGGAACTGACCGGATTGGCTGCGGATTTGAAGGTCTTGGCCACATCCGCCACACCCGCGTCATCCGCCGCTTCGTTCATCGCACGGCTGAACTCACGCGCCATCCCGCGCGCTTTGCCCATGAACCGCCCGATGCTGCGAAACAGCACGGGAAGATCCTTTGGCCCCACGACAATCAGCGCAACAACGCCGATGACCAGAAGCTCCGTCCAGCCAAGATCGAACATCTAGGGTTACACCTTGTCCTTTTCGGACTCAGGCGTCACGTCCTTGGCCTCGTCACCCGAATTGGCCTGTTCGATTTCTTCGGTGCCGTCTTTCACGCCCTTTTTGAAGGCCGTGATGCCTTTGCCCACCTCGCCCATCAGTGACGAGATTTTGCCGCGACCAAACAGCACGAGGACCACGACCGCGATCAGCAGAAGGCCCGGAAGGCCGATATTGTTGAGCATCGCTCTCTCCTTGAATCGTCCCTGCCGCGATCACGCGGCTGAATTCGATCCGGTTCTAGTGGGTTTGCCCCCTGTGGAAAAGCGCCAAAATCCGTGGCCCCGGGGCAAATCGCAGCGATTTTTGTCAAGAGCTTGTCAGTTGACAGGTTTTTGTCAGTATTGATGCGCAAGATGAGGAGAATCGCATGAAACGCGCCGACCGGCTTTACGCTTTGATGCAGCGGCTCAAGGACGGACATCTGCACACGGCAGAGGCCATGGCGCAGGACCTCAATGTCTCGGTGCGCACCATCTACCGGGACATGGAAACGCTCGCTGCCTCGGGCGTTCCGGTCGAAGGTGCGCGCGGGTCCGGCTACACAGCCCGGGCGATGATCACCTTGCCACCTTTGAACCTGACCGAGGTCGAGCTCGAGGCCCTGCATATCGGTTTGGCGGCCGTTGGCTCGGGCACCACCGATGATCTGGCCGAGGCCGCCCGCAGCCTTGCCGACAAGGTCGACGCCGTCCTGCCCGAAGACGTCGGCGCGCCCTCTGCACGGTTCGGCTTTGCCACCTACCCCTTTGCCGAGGCCGCACAGGGGTTTCAGCACATGCCCGCCTTTCGCAAAGCCATCCGAGCGCGCCAGAAACTGCGTCTGCGCATACAGGGCGAAGAGGCGCCGCAGATCGTCCGTCCCTTGCACCTCGACTACTGGGGTCGCATCTGGACCTGCGTTGTCTGGAGCGAAACAAACGAGGCATTCGAAACCTTCCGCATGGACCGCGTGATCGAGCTGTCACCGCTGCCAGGCCTGTTCGTGGATGAGGCAGGCAAGCGGCTGAAGGATTTTCATGCCTTGCAGTCCTGAGGCAGCGATGATGCACTTGCGTCCGGACAGGTGAGGAGACACCCTTTGGGTATTCGGCTCTTTTCGGACAAGGCACGCCCGGTGCATTTGGGCCCGTTTCCCTTGGAAACAGCAGTGCGCGGACCGATGCCAGACCTGTCTTCCGTCCCACGCGACGGCGCGTTGAGCTTCCGGCGCGCCAACGATCCGGCATCCATCATCAACGCCATGACCGACTACCAGGCGATGATGGACGCCATTCGGGACGGGTTTGTGAACCGGTCGCCGTCAATCGTGCCCACAGATTTAAATGAACGCTCCAATCACCTGAAAGCATTCGGATATTTCTCGGACGCGTCAATGGTCGGCATCGGGCCAGTTCCCGCAGAAGCGCGGCTTTCCACCCCAACGCGCAATCCCGATATCGACCGTTTGGCAGAGGCTCTGCGGACGCAGCAAACGAAAACCCTCGCCTCTGGCATCGACCTCATCATGGCGGACCTCAAGGAGTCGATGGACGCGCCGCAGACGACCATCGCCGATCACCAGACGGCGCTGGTGTTTCTGTACGAAATCCCGCGGGACCCAAAGCCCAATGAGCCCGGCACAGGCTGGATTGAAGGCGCACAGGCCCATCGCGCCTGCCTGCGCGCAACCGAAACGGCCGTGGTTGTCGCCAACTACCTGCGCCTTCTTGGTTGGGACGCGAAGGCGCATTCCGCGACCAGCACGGATGTCGATCTGAACACTTGTACGGTTGCGGCCGGGTTGGCGTACGTTTCGGACGGCCGGTTGGTCAATCCGTGGCTCGGTGACCGCTTTGGCGTCGCGGTCGTGTCCACGACCTTCGAGATGCAACACGACCAGCCCCTGTCACCTGACCAACCACACGCGGTCACACATGGGCTGTCGTGGACCCTCGGCACCGAATCCGCGCGCTCAAGTCTGAACACGAACCCGTTTGACCGACGCCGATACATCGACGGCCCCCATCCGTTCGAGACGCTTAAACGCGTTGACATCCCGACGACCTATATCGACGAAGCAAACGTCCCGCGTGTTCCGAAGCGCACCGATATGTTCGCGCGTGCGCTGTTCGGTGACATGGGAAAGAAGCTGCAGGACGGCGCCAAAGGCGGGCATTACGTCCGGAAATCGGCACCGTCGTCGGCGCAAAGACGGATGCTCGGCGCGTTTGTGCTCCTGCAGGACGGTGATCCTGCCCCCGAACGCCACGTACCCGACCCGCAAGGCCACGCCGATGCGATCAAGGCCACTGCCTATTGGCTTGGCGTGGACGCCATCGGGATCAGCCGCTGCCCGGACTGGGCGTGGTACAGCCACGACGCGCGCGGCGACCCCATCGACCCGCCGCACGATCAGGCGATCAGCGTCATCATCGACCAAGGCTACGAGACGATGGAAGGCGCGTCCGGCGACGATTGGATCAGCGTCGCCCAATCGATGCGCGCCTATCTTCGGTTTTCGCTTCTGGGGGGCGTGATCGCACGGCAGATCCGCAACCTCGGCTACAGCGCGAAGGCGCATAGCGTGATGGATGGAGAGGTGCTGCAACCGCCGCTGCTGCTGCTGTCGGGACTCGGCGAAGTCAGCCGCATCGGCGAAGTGATCCTCAACCCCTTCCTTGGCCCGCGTCTGAAATCCGGCGTCATCACCACCGATATGCCGCTTGCCCATGACAAGCCCATCGACTTCGGTCTGCAGAAATTCTGCGAAAGCTGCAACAAATGCGCCCGTGAGTGCCCGTCTGGCGCAATAACCGCCGGGCCGAAGCTGATGTTCAACGGCTACGAGATCTGGAAATCGGACAGCCAGAAATGCGCCACCTATCGGATCACCACCGAAGGCGGCGCAATGTGTGGGCGGTGCATGAAGACCTGCCCGTGGAACCTCGAAGGTTTGTTCGCCGAAAAGCCGTTCCGCTGGGCCGCGATGAACGTGCCTCAGGCGGCCCCGGTTTTGGCAAAACTCGACGACGCGCTCGGACGTGGCGGATTGAACCCGGTCAAGAAATGGTGGTGGGACCTCGAACTGCAAGAGGACGGTGGGTATCGCCCGACGGACAAGCCGGTGAACGCCCGCGATCTGCAAAAGGGCCTTGATCTAAAGTACGAGGACCAGACGCTTGCCGTCTATCCGGCACCACTGGCACCACATCCCTACCCTTACCCCGATCCGATGGACCGCGAGGCCGGGATCAAGGCCTATGGCGAGATGGTCGACGCCGACACGCACAGAGCGCGACTGGCGAAGGGCGACACCACGCATCTGCATCGGGTGAAGGACGTAACCGAAAGCCCGGTCATCCCGGTGATCGTGAGCAAGGTAGAACGGATGTCGCCCTCGGTCACGAAATACGAATTCCAAAGCATCGACGGCTCCGCCTTGCCTGCGTGGGACGCCGGTGCGCATCTCGATCTGGTCGTGGCGCCGGAATACCTGCGGCAGTATTCCATGTCCGGCGATCCGGCTGATCGCAGTACGTACCAGATCGGAGTGCTGCGCGAAGATGCGGGGCGTGGTGGATCGGCCCTTCTGCACCGTGTCTTCACCGAGGGACGCAAGGTGTTCATCTCGCACCCGATCAACCATTTTCCGCTGGTCGAGGATGCCAAATTCACCTGGCTTCTGGGGGGCGGCATCGGCGTCACACCGATGATCGCCATGGCGCACCAGCTGCACGCACTCGGCAGAGATTTCGCGCTGCACTACTCCATCCCGTCGCGCGCGGATGCCGGATATCTTGAGGACCTGCAATCCGTGCCCTGGGCCTCGCAGGTCCATCTACATGTTAGCGACGAAGGCAGCCGCATTGATCTGGCCACAACGCTGCCCAAGTATACCGATGGGCATCATGTCTACACCTGCGGCCCCGACCACTACATGCAAGCCGTCATGGAAGCCGCTGAAGCCAAAGAATTTCCCGATGACCACCGGCACCTGGAATACTTCGCTGTGCCGGAGCAGCCGGCGTACGAAAACCACCCCTTTACGCTGCGCCTGAAAGATGGGCGAAGTTTCATCGTACCCGCCGACAAGACAGCGACGGACGTGCTGGCGGAGAACGGGATTGCGGTGGATGTGAAGTGTTCAGATGGGATTTGCGGGGTGTGCAAGGCCCGGGTGCTGAGCGGTGATGTCGAACACCGGGACTTCGTTCTGTCGAAGGCGCAGCGTGCGGATCAGATCATCCTCTGCCAGTCGCGGGCGGCAAGGGCGGACGGTGAGATCACGATCGACCTGTAATATGCTGATATTTCGGACGAACTAAGTCGCGTGGCCCCGGCACGCGGATGACCGGAGCCACGCAGGGAGGTTAGCCGTCCGATGCAGGCATCAGGCCCTCGGTCTGTGCCACCGCCAACTCGTCCTGATTGAGAAGGCCATCACCGTCTGCATCCACCGCAATGAAGGTATCGGTGGTGACTTCGGGCAGGATGGCCTGAACCTCTTCCAGCGACAGCATTCCGTCGCCATTGCCATCGGCCGCCACATAGTCGGCCGCGAGGGCTGCTCCCGGCAAAGCGATCAGGCCAAGTGCGATCAGTTTTGCGATTGTGCGTTTCATGTGTTTCTCCATGTCAAACTTCATGTGAAGCGCCGCGATGTTGCGACCTTCACGATGTATGAGGGCGAAACCGGCCCTCGCATCCCGTCACCTCCTGCGTGCGCGCAGACCTGCCAGTTTTGCTCGTGGCCATGCGCAGCCCATCGCTGAAAAAGCGCGGGAGATCGCCGTCGGCGGAAAGCCCCGGGCTGGCCGGGGATTTTCCCGCTGTCATACCGGATGCATGGATACGGATCACCTGCCGCGCCTGCGCGCACGCGCCCGCCGCCTGACCCGCTCTCACGCGGATGCGGAAGACCTGTGCCACGACGCGTGCCTCGCCCTGTTGGAGCGGGAAGCCGACGGCGCGCGGATCGACCGGCCTTTGCCCTACATGATGACTGCCCTGCGTCATGCGGCTTTGGCCAGATCCAAGTCGATCGCACGGCATGACACGCTTGAGGACGAGGATCTGCCGTCGTCCGAGGACGCCACTCTTGCCTGTTTCTGCGCCGAGGTGCTGGTCCATCTCGACCACCTGCCCCAAACCGACCGCGCCCTGCTGCGGCGCGTGGCCTACGAGGGGATCACGCCAAGCGAGCTGGCCGAAGAGCTCGACATTCCTGTCGGCACCGTCATGTCCCGCCTTGCCCGCGCCCGCGCGCGTTTGCGGGAGGCTATCGGGGTGAGTTCGGTCTTCTGACGCGCAAGTTTGGAAAAAAAAGGGGGCCGCAGTGGCCCCCTTCTGAGTTTCGCTCGTCAAGCTCCCATTTGTATACCGCTCGGAATAATCTTGCCTGCGGCCTGACGCGCGTCAGAGGCGGGCGCACCCGCCTCGTGACTGGTTAGCTACACCCGCTCGTTGCTCCGCAGGTGTTGCACTTCATGCAGGTGCCGTTGCGCACCAGCGTGTAATTGCCGCAATCGCCGCAGGCCTCGCCTTCGTAGCCCTGCATCTTGGCCCGAGTGACAGCAGTCATCGCCGTGGTCGATGTCGTGGTCTCCAGCGCGACGGCTGTGACACCCGCCGTTTCCGGCACCAGCGTGTTGAGCGCCGTCACGGGATCGCCACCACCGAAGGCGACCGCGGCCGCCTGACCGCCCTGGAGCACGATCAGCTCTTGCGGCAACCGCTTCCGAAGGTACCCGGTCGACGAGATTTGCTTAAGCACTTCCAAAGACTTGGACGCCGCACTTTCACTGATCTCCTTTACGTTCGACACGCCCTCTTCCTCGCCGCGACCGATATCGTCGAAAGTCGCGCCTTCCGGTTTCACATGCGCCAGATCGGTGCGGTCGAGGTAGCTGACCGCCAGTTCGCGGAAGATGTAGTCGAGGATCGAGGTCGCGTTCTTGATACTGTCATTGCCCTGCACCATGCCCGCCGGTTCGAACTTGGTGAAGGTGAAGGCATCGACGAATTCCTCAAGCGGAACACCGTATTGCAGGCCGACGCTCACAGCGATGGCAAAGTTGTTCATCATCGCCCGGAAGCCCGCACCTTCCTTGTGCATGTCGATAAAGATCTCGCCCAGGGACCCATCTTCGTATTCACCCGTGCGCAGGTAAACCTTGTGCCCACCAACGATGGCTTTTTGCGTATAACCCTTGCGCCGTTCCGGCATCTTCTCACGGTGCGACTTGGCGATTTCCTTGATGACCACCTTTTCGACGATCTTCTCGGCCAGCACTTGCGCCTTTTCCGGGATGGACCCGCTTTCCAGCACCTCTTGTGCTTCTTCGTCGTCCTCGACCAAGGCAGCCGCGAGAGGCTGGGACAGCTTGGAGCCGTCGCGGTAAAGCGCGTTGGCCTTGGTGCCCAACGACCAGCTTAGCTCATAGGCTTTCTGGCAATCCTCGATGGTCGCATCGTTGGGCATATTGATCGTCTTGGAGATCGCACCCGAGATGAAGCTCTGCGCCGCCGCCATCATTGTGATGTGGCTGTCCACGGACAGAAAGCGCTTGCCCTTCTTGCCGCAGGGGTTGGCGCAGTCGAAGACCGACAGATGCTCGTCCTTCAGATGCGGCGCGCCTTCCAGCGTCATCGTCCCGCACACGTGGTCGTTCGCAGCGTCGATGTCGGCCTTCGAGAACCCGAGATGCCGCAGCAAATCGAAGGTCGGATCGTTCAGCTTATCCGCAGGAATGCCCAACACCTCGCGGCAGAACTCTTCGCCCAGCGTCCACTGGTTGAACACGAAGCGAATGTCGAAGGCGGCAGCAAGGGCCGCGTCCACCTTTTCCAACTGCGCCGGGCCAAAGCCGTGGCCGATCAGGGAGGTGTGGTTGATGCCCGGCGCGTTGCCGATGGTGCCATGACCGACCGCGTAGGACACGATCTCCTCGATCTGCGCAGATCCGTAACCCAGCTTTTCCAAAGCCGCCGGAACGGATTGGTTGATGATCTTGAAGTAGCCGCCGCCTGCGAGCTTCTTGAACTTCACCAGCGCAAAGTCCGGCTCGATCCCGGTTGTGTCGCAATCCATGACCAGACCGATGGTGCCCGTCGGCGCGATCACAGTCGCCTGCGCGTTGCGGTAGCCGTGCTTTTCACCCAACCGCAGCGCCTCGTCCCAGGACGACATCGCCAGATCGACAAGACGGCTGTCCGGGCAGTTGGCATGATCCAACGCCACCGGCTTGACCGACAGCCCCTCATAGCCGTCCGTCGCGCCATAAGCGGCGTTGCGGTGGTTGCGGATGACGCGCAACATGTGATCGGCGTTCTTCTTGTAGCCCGGGAACGGCCCCAACTCGCCCGCGATCTCGGCCGAGGTGGCATAAGACACGCCCGTCATAATCGCCGTCAGAGCACCGCAGAGCGCGCGACCCTCGTCACTGTCATAGCTGTAGCCGAGGTTCATCAAGAGCCCGCCAATATTGGCGTAGCCCAGACCCAGCGTGCGGAAGTCATAGGAGCGCTGCGCGATTTCCTTGGACGGGAACTGCGCCATCAAGACGCTGATCTCGAGCGTCAAGGTCCAGAGGCGGGTGGCATGCATATAGTCATCTGCCTGAAACTCACCGTCCTTGAGGAAGGTCAGCAGGTTCATCGACGCGAGGTTGCACGCTGTGTCGTCAAGGAACATGTATTCAGAACAAGGGTTTGAACCACGAATCTCACCGTCTGCCGGGCAGGTGTGCCATTCGTTGACGGTGTCGTGGAACTGGATGCCCGGATCGGCACAGGCCCATGCTGCGTGACCCACATCTTCCCACAGGTCGCGTGCCTTGATCGTTTTGGCGACGCTGCCATCGGTGCGACGGATCAGTTCCCAATCAGCGTCGTTCTTGACCGCATCCAGAAACGCATTGGTGACGCGGATCGAGTTGTTGGAATTCTGCCCCGACACACTGGCATAGGCTTCCGAGTCCCAATCGGTGTCGTAGGTCGGAAACTCGATCGAAGCATAGCCCTGCCGCGCGTAATCGAGCACGCGCTTGATGTAGGTCTCGGGGATCATCACGCCTTTTGCGGCGCGAATTGCGTCTTTCAAGGCATTGTTTTTCTTGGGATCGTAGGCGTCTTCTTCGGTGCCGTCCCAGGTGCGGATCGCTTCGAAAATGCCGTTCAGCATCTTCTCGTGCATCTTCGACCCCGCGACGATGCTGGCAACCTTCTGCTCTTCCTTGACCTTCCAGTTGATGAATTGCTCGATATCCGGGTGGTCGGCATCACAGATGACCATCTTGGCCGCCCGGCGTGTGGTGCCGCCCGACTTGATCGCGCCCGCCGCGCGGTCG
This sequence comes from Marivita hallyeonensis, assembly GCF_900129875.1. Lineage (GTDB taxonomy): Bacteria > Pseudomonadota > Alphaproteobacteria > Rhodobacterales > Rhodobacteraceae > Marivita > Marivita hallyeonensis. The sequence continues at coordinate 181,034 of NZ_FQXC01000002.1, forward strand.
CCGATCTTGAGGAAGCCCATCAGGCCCGACGACTTGCCACCGCCGGACAGCGGTTCGCCCTCGCCGCGCAGGTGGCTGAAATTGGTGCCGGTACCGGACCCATACTTGAAGAGACGCGCTTCACGCACCCAAAGGTCCATGATGCCGCCATCGTTCACCAGATCGTCCGAGCAGGACTGGATGAAACACGCATGCGGCTGCGGATGTTCGTAGGCGCTGTCCGACTTGGTCAGCTTGCCCGTCTTGTAGTCGACATAGTGGTGGCCCTGGCTTGGGCCGTCGATGCCGTAAGCCCAGTGCAGACCGGTGTTGAACCACTGCGGCGAATTCGGCGCGGCGCGCTGGGTTGCCAGCATGTGGCGCATCTCATCATAGTAGGCCTGCGCGTCTTCTTCGGTGCTGAAGTAGCCACCTTTCCAGCCCCAGTACGCCCACGCGCCTGCCAAGCGGTCGAAGACCTGTTTGGAGGAAATTTCGCCAGTGCGCTCGGTGCCTTCGTCTTCGGCGGTCGAGCGCCACAGGAAGGACGGCACGTCCTTTTCCTTGACCTTCTTCAGCGCAACGGGGACGCCCGCCTTTCGGAAATACTTCTGTGCGATGACATCGCTTGCCACCTGGCTCCAGCTTGCCGGAACCTCCACGTCGTCCAATTTGAAGACGACGGTTCCATCAGGATTCCGAATTTCCGACGTGGTCGAGACAAACTCGATCCCCGCATACGCGTCCTGCCCTGCTGTCGTAAATTTTCTTTCGATTTTCATCGCACCGGTCTCTTTTTTTGACTACCCCAACGGCCCAAAATGAGGCCAAGATCGAGACAAGTATGCCGGTCCGCGCACGGCAGTGTGCGCAGGCGAAATGCGAGTGAGCATGTCTTCCGGTATCCCCGTCCCTTTGTCCGCCGAAACACTATATGTTGTGGTTGCATCGACCGACCTGCACAACCTGACGGAAGGCTCACAGAGTCGTCAACACGTTTTTTCGACTTTTTGACATAGATTTTGGGTTGACCGGCAGAGAAGACACAAGGGCTGGTGATTCAGCTGTGGATGACTGACGGATAAGTCTGTGGATAAAGCGCGGGCGGAATTTTCAGCGCTGTCAGAAAGTTATCCACAGGTATTCAAGGCGCACTTCAATGTCGCTGGAGGATTGTCAGCGCCCGTTATTCGGCTCGTGCCGAATCTGTCTGACATCACGGCTGTGACTTTGATCCCACGCTCAATGGAATTGAACAAGAACAGCCGCTTAGCAACGCGGTTGGCTGCATTTGGAAACTGTGGCGGAAGAGAATGATGGTCGGGACGGCAAGATTCGAACTTGCGACCTACGGTACCCAAAACCGTCGCGCTACCAGGCTGCGCTACGCCCCGACTGCCGCGTCGTTTAGCGGTCGTGGTCCGATTTGAAAAGCGGTTTTTTCCGCCGCTTGCCTAGGATCCGCAGGGCCACGCGGCATCTTCGGTGGGAATGGCTGGATGCCGCATTTCGGTGCCAACATCCATGCCCAACCGGTCGGCCATCCCGCCGTTGATTTCCAGCACGAACTGAATGTTCGACCCGCCGGGAATGGCTGTCAGGTCCCCCGGGACCGCGTTGGAATGGATACGCTGCACCACTCCTTCGCTATCGGCAAAAATCATGTCCAGCGGGATGAGCGTGTTCTTCATCCAGAATGAAACGGTCTGTTCGCGGTCGTAGACAAAGAGCATGCCGAACATCCGCGGCATGTCTTCCACGAACATCAAGCCGCGGCTGCGTTCCTCTGGCGTGTCCGCAAGGTCAATGGAAAACCGCGCCGTCCCCCAGTCCCCTCGCAGGTGAATGGTGTCGTCCTGACAAGCATCGAGTGCAAACGTTTCGGTTGCGGCTAGCGCAAGCGCAAAGCTCAGTCCAAACCACTTTCCCATGCAAGCACCTCAACAGCCATGCGCCCCCGCTTGCTGTCGATGGCGCGCAGCGCGAGCGCTTCGCCGGGGAAAAGATCGGAAAGCCCGGACCGGCGCAAGACTTCGATATGAATAAACACATCTTCGGACCGCCCGTAGACATTCGCAAACCCAAAGCCCTTGGACTTGTCGAACCATTTGACACGCGCCGGCTCAAGCTCGGCCGCCGCGATCTCGTCCGGAGACACACCGCTGAAGTCCTCGAGCGGTGCCACGTCACCGCCTTCGGGCGGCGCGATCTTCAGGATCTCGATCGCCTGAAGGCCTCGCCCCGTCGACTGAACGATCACGTCGATCCGCGCGCCGTCCGCAACCGAGCCCTGCCCGTAGTTGCGCAGCACGTTCGCGTGAAGAAGGATGTCCGGTCCTCCATCATCGGAAACCAGAAACCCGAACCCCTTCGTCGGGTCGAACCATTTCACGTGACCTGAAACGCGCGCATCCACGTCTTGCGACTGTTCCACATTCTTATCCAACATCAAATTCCCACTCCAATTTTGGCCGTGTGGTGATGGGTTGCAAGCCAAAAACATCCTATTTCCGGAATGAAAACAAGCCGCGCATTTCACGTGACGTGAGCGTCAAGGGTTCAAGCGACTGATATTCCATCCCTTTTCACCCTCATTTCGAACCCAGCGGAACCGGTCATGCAGGCGAAACGGGCCATCGGCCCAGAATTCCATTTCGGTCGGGCTGATCCGATACCCGCCCCAGAACGGCGGTCGCGGCGGGTTCGTCCCGAGCTTTGCCGTCAGTTTCGCCACCTCCGCCATGAGCTCGCCACGCGACCCCAGAGGCTGCGATTGTTTCGACGCCCAAGCCCCCAACCGGCTCTTGAGCGACCGCGAAGCATAATAGGCATCGGCCCGTTCACCGTCTTCTTTCGTGACCGTCCCACGGACCCGGATTTGCCGGTGCAACGATTTCGAGTGCAGAACAAACGCGGCCTTTCCCGCCCCATCGATTTCCTGCGCTTTGCGGCTCTCATAATTGGTGTAGAAGACAAAGGCGTCGTCTTCGATCTCCTTGAGAAGCACCATGCGCACGTTTGGCATGCCCGCTGCATCCACCGTGGACAGCGCAATCGCATTCGGGTCATTGACCTCGGCCGCCTCGGCCTCTTTCAGCCAGCGACGGGCAATCTCAAACGGATCATCACCCGCGAATATTCCGGTGCGGTCACTCATATGGTCTCCTCGAAAAATTTCGCGTAGCGCACGCTTTAAGGTCTTGTCGAGTAGGACGTCGAGTCACCCAATTACGTGATATAAACGGAAATCACGCGCAGCCTTGCCGCCCTCGCGCCCTTCGCCTAAACGACATATACACTTTAGCAGAAGGGGCACTGTGTCATGCAAGACGGGATTATGGCGGGAAAGCGCGGACTTATCATGGGTCTTGCGAACGACAAGTCCATCGCATGGGGCATTGCCAAGGCCTTGGGGGCCGCCGGGGCGGAGATGGCCTTTTCCTACCAGGGTGACGCCCTGAAAAAACGCGTCGACCCGCTCGCCGAAAAGCTTGGCTCGGACATCGTCCTGCCCTGTGACGTAAGCGACGAAGAGTCGATCGACAGCCTTTTCCAAGACCTGAAAACCCGCTGGGACACGCTCGATTTCGTGGTTCACGCGATCGGTTTTTCCGACAAGAACGAATTGCGCGGTCGCTATGTCGACACCACGCGCGCCAATTTCAACATGACCATGGATATCTCGGTCTATTCCTTCACTGCCGTGATGCAACGCGCCGAAAAGATGATGACCAATGGCGGCGCGGCGCTGACCATGACCTATTACGGCGCGGAACGGATCATGCCGCATTACAACGTGATGGGTGTCGCCAAGGCCGCGCTGGAATCGTCGGTACGCTATCTGGCCGAAGACCTCGGAAAGGACGGCATTCGCGTCAACGCGATCTCGGCGGGTCCGATCAAGACGCTCGCCGCATCCGGCATCGGCGATTTCCGCTACATCATGAAATGGAACGAGTACAACTCGCCCTTGCGCCGCAACGTGAGCATCGATGACGTTGGCAACTCGGCCCTCTACCTCTTGTCCGATCTGGGCGCGGGCGTGACCGGAGAGACCCACCACGTCGACGCCGGGTATCATGTGGTGGGAATGAAAGCGGTCGACGCGCCAGACATGAGCAAGGAATAACCGGCATGACCACCGCGCAGTTCATCGCCTTCAACCTCACTCTGCTCGCCGCCCTGGCCGCTCCCGGTCCCGCGCTGCTCTACGCGCTGCGTCAGTCGGTTGCGGGCGGTTTCGCGGCAGGTGTGGCGACCGGTGCGGGGCTTGCGACGATGGCGGCGCTCTGGACCGGGGCGGCCCTGCTCGGATTGAACGCGGTTTTTGCGGTGGTGCCGTGGGCGTATCTTCTGCTCAAGACAGCGGGTGCGGTCTACCTGATCTGGATCGCGATCCAGCTCTGGCGCCATGCCAGGGACGCGGTAAGCGATTCTGCGCATCCGGGCGCGCGAGCCTATCTCGGCGGCATTTTAGTGAACGCCGCCAACCCGAAATCCGTGCTCTTCGCAGGTGCAGTTCTGGTTGTGATCTTTCCGCCCGATCTCACCCTTGGCGCAAAAGCGCTGATCGTGCTCAATCACTTCGTCGTCGAGGTCGTGGCCTACACCATTTTCGCGGCCTGTCTGTCCAGCGCCCCGGCCCGCGCCGGGTATCTTCGTCTCAAGCCTCTGGTCGATCGCGCCGCATCGGTGATCCTCGGCGCGCTGGGTCTGCGCCTTCTGTTTGGGCGCTGAGGACATGACAACCGCCGCCATCCTCAGCATTGCGCTCATTCACCTCGTCGCGGCGATGAGCCCTGGACCGTCCTTCGTCGTCTCGGCCCGCACCGCCGTCTCCGAAGGGTTTGGCACCGCCGTCGCGCTCGCCATCGGATTCGGGCTCGGAGCCGTGCTCTGGGCCGCGGCCGCCATGGCAGGCCTCGCGCTTCTTTTCGAATTGGTGCCGCAGCTGTTTCTCGCGTTGAAACTCATCGGCGGCGCCTTTCTTGTCTACATCGCCATCATGATGTGGCGGCACGCCAAGGATCCTTTGCCCGATACCAGTGCGCAACCGCCACGCAGCGCGTTCTCCGCCATCTGGTTCGGTTTTGTCACCTTCGCGTCCAACCCCAAGACTGCCGTCTTTTTCGGCGCCGTCTTCGTGGGTCTGGTCCCCGCCGACACACCGCTTTCCATCCGCGTGCTCTTGCTGGCGATTATCTTCGCGAACGAAACGCTGTGGTACATCCTCGTCGCCCGCATCTTTTCCTTTCAACACGCGCGCAGCGCCTATGGCCGCCTGAAAACCGGCATCGACCGCGCGTTTGGCGGGTTGATCGCGCTCTTCGGCGTGCGTATCGCCCTGTTCTGATCATTCCGGAGGATCCAATGACCGACCGTCTGCCGCATGAAAAAGGCTTCCACGTAAGCTGGGATCAACTGCACCGCGATGCCCGCGCGCTGGCCTGGCGCCTCGACGGCCAAGGCCCCGATGACGGCGCCTGGAAGGCGGTGGTCGCCATCACCCGGGGCGGTATGGCCCCTGCCATGATTGTTGCGCGCGAACTGGACATCCGCATGGTCGATACGATCAGCGTAAAAAGCTACAACCACCAGACCCAGTCCGAACCACAGGTGATCAAATCCCCCGATATGGACGTGGTCGGTGATGGCACCGGTGTTCTGGTGGTGGACGACCTCGTGGATACCGGGCGCACGCTCGAGGTGGTTCGGGCTCATATGCCCAACGCGCATATCGCGACCGTTTACGCCAAACCAAAGGGGCGCCCGCAGGTCCAGACCTTCATCACCGAGGTCAGCCAGGACACCTGGATCTTCTTCCCCTGGGACATGGCCCTGCAATATGTCGAACCCTACCGGGGCAAAGACTGACCCGCAGCTTCTCTGTTTCGCATATACCTCGGGGTGAATTGGCCGAAGGCCAAGAGGGGCAGCGCCCCTGAACCATACCAAACCAGCGCGCCGCAGGCGCACACTCTGGAGAACCCGACATGACAACGCGGACCCAAGCCACGTTTGCGCCCCCGGTCATGGAAGCCCGCCGCTGGCTCGAAGGCGCGACGTTTCCGGACAACCAGCCGCTGATCAATGTCAGCCAGGCCGCCCCGGTCGATCCACCCCCCGCGCCGCTGCGCGACGCGATGGCCGAGGCGTTGACTGAACCCGACACGCATCTTTACGGACCGGTACTTGGCCTGCCCGCGCTGCGCGAGGAACTCAGCGACCAGTGGTCCGCGCATTACCACGGCACCGTAACCCCGTCGCAGGTCGCCATCACCTCAGGCTGCAACCAGGCCTTCGCGGCGGTAATCGCGGCCCTGTGCGATCAGGGGGACGAGGTCATCCTGCCGACGCCGTGGTACTTCAATCACAAGATGTGGCTCGACATGTCCGGTGTCACCGCGATCGCGCTCAAGACCGGGCCCGACCTGATTCCCGACGCGTCACTGGCAGGGGCGCTCATCACCCCCCGAACCCGCGCCATCGCTCTGGTGTCACCCAACAACCCGGGCGGCGTGGAATATCCCGCCGACACACTCAAGGCATTCTACGACCTTGCACGCGCAAACGGTCTCAAGCTCATCGTCGACGAAACTTACCGCGATTTCGACAGCCGTCCGACGCCACCGCACGGCCTGCTCTCCGACGCTGACTGGTCCGATACGCTGATACAGCTCTACTCATTCTCGAAGGCCTACCGCCTCACCGGTCATCGCGTCGGCGCGATCATCGCCGATCAGGCGCTTCTTGCCGAAGTCGAAAAGTTCCTCGACACCGTCGCCATCTGCCCGCCGCAACTGGGCCAGAAGGCCGCGCTCTGGGGACTTCGGAACCTGAAAGACTGGCTTGCCGGCGAAAGGGAGGAAATCCTCGACCGGCGCGCGGCGATCCATGACAACATGCCCCTGCTCGACGACAAGGGATGGCGGCTGATGGGGTGCGGGGCGTATTTCGCGTATCTTGAACATCCTTTCGCCGAAAGCAGCGCAACACTGGCTCCGAAACTGGTGCGGGAAGCGGGCATCCTCGCCCTGCCCGGCACCATGTTCACCCCCGCCAACGACCCGTCGGGCGCGCGGCAGTTCCGCATCGCCTTCGCCAATGTCGACCGTGAGGGGATCACAACCCTGTTCACCCGTCTTGCCGCACTGGACTGGCCCCTTGCGAGCCCGACCGCTGCCGCGTAGACACACGCAAATCAACGGCGAAGAGCAAGGAACACACCGCTATGGCGATGGGCAAAGGCAAACTGTCAAAGACCTTCATCTGGATCCTGATGGGCCTGCTGTTCGTGGGTCTTGCGGGCTTTGGCGCGACCAGCCTGACCGGCACCGCGCGCTCGGTTGCGACGGTCGGCGAAAAGGAAGTGTCGACCGACGCCTATGTCACCGCCCTGCGCAACGAGATCAACGCCTTCGCCGCGCAGGCCGGACGCGCCGTTCCCATGTCCGAGGCGCAGGCACTTGGCATTGACCGTCAGGTGCTGGCGCAACTGATCACGGCGCGCAGTCTCGACAACGAAGCAGCGAGCATCGGCTTGTCTGTCGGCGATGAAGTGGTCGCGGACCAGCTTGCCCAGGTCCCGTCGTTCCGTGGCAGCGATGGCACATTCAACCGGGAATCCTACCGCTTCGCCCTGCGCAATCAGGGGCTGTCGGAAGCCGAGTTCGAAGAGCAGCTGCGCGACGAGACCGCGCGCACCATCCTGCAAAGCGCCCTGATCGCGGGCAACACCCTGCCGGACACCTATATCGATACGCTGCTCGCCTATACCGGCGAAACCCGGGACTTCACCTGGGCGCGGCTGACCGGATCGGATTTGCAGACCGGCCTGCCCGAGCCGTCCGAGGCCGACCTGCAGGCGTATTACGAAGACAATATCGATGCCTATACCCTGCCCGAGCTGCGCGACATCACCTACGCGTGGATCACGCCTGACATGATCGTCGACACCGTCGAAGTCGAAGAGGACACCCTCCGCGCCGCTTATGACGAACGCTTCGATCAGTTCAACCAACCCGAACGCCGCCTCGTCGAACGTCTCGTCTACAGCGACACCGCCGCGGCCGAGGCGGCGCTGGCGCGTCTGAATGACGAGTTGCGCTTCGAAGACCTCGTAGACGAACGCGGTCTGGCACTGGACGACGTGGACATGGGCGACGTCACGCAGGACGCGTTGGGCGACGCCGGTGACGCGGTCTTCAACGCCGAGGTCGGCGAGGTGGTTGGCCCGCTACCGTCAAACCTTGGACCGGCACTCTTCCGCGTGAACGCCGTGCTCGACGCGCAGGTGACGACCTTCGAAGACGCCCGCCCAGATCTGCGCGGCGAACTGGCGCTCGATCGCGCGCGCCGCGTGATCGAGGCCCTCGCGCAGACGCTGGACGATGAATTGGCCGCTGGCGCCACGCTCGAGGAACTGGCAGAGACCACCGAGGCCGAACTTGGCCAGATCGACTGGTTCCCCGGCGCGGACGGAGCGATCGCGGCCTATGAAGCCTTTGGCGAAGCCGCCGCGCAACTGACCGAAGGCGATTTCCCCGAGATTCTCCAGCTTGGCGATGGTGGCATCTTTGCCATGCGCCTGAACCGCATCCAGCCGCCCGCACCGCAGCCGATCGAGGATGTGATCGACCAGGTCCGTCGTGGCTGGGACACGCGCGAGCAAACCGCACAGCTGATGGGCCTTGCCGAAGGCGTCGCCGCGCAATTGTCGGGCGGTGCGGCCTTCGAAAGTGTCGAACTGACACCGACGACCGAAACCGGCCTTGGCCGAAACGCTCAAATCACGGATCTGCCGGCTGATCTGCTCACCGCCGTTTTCGAGATGAACGTCGGGAATGCACGGGCCATCGCGGGCGTTGGTGACGTCATCCTGCTTCGTCTCGATGCAATCAACCCGGTCGACCGCAGCGATGAAACCATGGATCTGCTGGCGCAGGCCCTGCGCAACCAAGCGTCGAACGACATCGCCGAGGATCTGTTCCGCGCCTTTGCAACCAGCATCCAGCGCACTGCCGGTGTCGAGGTCAACCAGACCGCGATAAACGCCGTGCACGCCTATATCCAGTAACCGATGGCCGTCCTGATCCCCGAATATGACAGCTTCGCCCGCGCCTATGAGGCGGGTGAAAACCAGGTGGTCTATGCCCGCCTTGCCGCTGACCTCGACACGCCCGTGTCTCTGATGCTGAAGCTCACCGGCGCGGCCAAGGATGCCTTCGTTCTGGAAAGCGTGACGGGCGGCGAGGTGCGCGGACGCTATTCGATCATCGGGATGAAGCCCGACATCATCTGGCAGTGCCACGGAACAAAAAGCCGGATCAACCGATCCGCCCGATACGACCCGGACGCCTTCGAAGACCAGAGCGACGACCCGCTGACAACACTGCGCGCGCTGATCGCCGAATCGGAGATCGATCTGCCAGCCGACCTGCCCCAGGCCGCAGCCGGCCTGTTCGGCTACCTGGGCTACGACATGATCCGGCTGGTCGAACACCTGCCCAACGTCAATCCGGACCCGCTCAACCTGCCCGATGCGGTGATGCTGCGCCCCTCGGTCGTGGCGGTTCTGGACGGTGTGAAAGGCGAGGTCACCGTGGTGTCCCCCGCCTGGGTCAGCGATGGCTTGAACGCGCGTGCCGCCTATGCACAGGCGGCGGAACGGGTCATGGATGCGGTGCGCGATCTGGAACGCGCCTTGCCCCAGCAGGCGCGGGAAATGGGCGACGCGGCCGATATTGCGCCGCCCGTGTCGAACTTCACGCATGAAGGCTACAAGGCCGCCGTGGAAACCGCCAAGGATTACATTCGCGCCGGTGACATCTTCCAGGTGGTGCCCGCGCAGCGGTGGACGCAGGACTTTCCACTTCCACCCTTCTCTCTTTATCGTTCTCTCAGAAGAACTAATCCATCACCTTTCATGTTTTACTTTAACTTTGGCGGCTTTCAGGTCATCGGGGCCAGCCCCGAGATCCTCGTGCGGGTCTTCGGCAATGAGGTCACCATCCGCCCCATCGCCGGCACCCGCCCGCGCGGCGCGACGCCCGAAGAGGACAACGCGCTCGAAGCGGACCTGCTGACGGACGCGAAGGAATGCGCCGAGCATCTCATGCTGCTCGACCTTGGTCGGAACGATGTGGGCCGGGTCGCCAAGATCGGCACCGTGCGCCCCACCGAGAAATTCATCATCGAACGCTACAGCCACGTGATGCATATCGTTTCGAATGTCGTGGGCGAACTGAGCGACGAGCATGACGCCCTCTCGGCCCTTCTCGCGGGGCTACCTGCCGGTACGGTCAGTGGCGCACCGAAAGTGCGCGCGATGGAGATCATCGACGAATTGGAGCCGGAGAAACGCGGCCTTTACGGCGGCGGCGTCGGCTATTTCAGCGCGGGCGGCGACATGGACATGTGCATCGCGCTGCGAACCGCCCTGGTGAAGGACAAGAAACTGTACATCCAGGCCGGCGGCGGCGTGGTCTATGACAGCGATCCCGAAGCCGAATACCAAGAAACCGTTCACAAATCGAACGCCATCCGCCGCGCCGCCGCCGACGCCGCTCGCTTTACCGGAGACGGCAACACCTAGCGGTTCCGCTAACTCAACGGCCCACAACCACCGTAACTGGAATTCCCGGCGTCGGTTGCCACGCAAGCCCCCGTCACTTCTCTGTTTCCCAAATACCTCGGGGTGAGGCCGCAGGCCGAGGGGCAGCGCCCCTCAAAACCACAACAGAGCGCGCCAAAGGCGCTCAATTCAACTCGCGGATACTTTCGCGAACCCCTGCAGCCGCTCGATCATCGCGCGCAATCCGTTCGACCGTTGCGCCGACAGGTGATCGTTCAATCCAAGCCGTCCCAATTCCGCCCGTGCATCGATCGAGGCCACCTCGGTCGGCGGCAATCCGTTGTAGAGCTTGCGCAAAACGGCAATGAGCCCGTTCACGATCATCGCGTCGCTTTCGCCTTCGAATTGAATCACACCGTCTTCGATCTGCGGATGCAACCAGACCTGGCTCGCACAGCCCTCGACCTTGGTGGCGGGCACCTTGAGAGCCTCGGGCAATGGGTCCATCGCCTTGCCCAGCTCGATCACCATGCGATAGCGGTCTTCCCAGTCGTCAAGATACTCGAAATCCTCGACAATCTCTTCAAATGCGGCGTTGGCCATGCCTGTCTCCGATGTCGAACGCGTCTGCCCGCACACCTAGGCAGACATGGCACAAACGTCCACCCCGGGCTTGGCGCTTTTCAACGGCGGCACAATCGGTTACGTCGGAGACACACAGGCAGGGAACCCGACCATGCGTAAATCCGTGACGCTCCTGATCCTCGCAACGGCGATGCTGACCGGGTGCGCCGCCGTCAGCGAAAGCCGCTTCAACCCGTTCAACTGGTTCGGATCAAGCACACCGGACCCCGCCGCGATGAACCCGGCAGAAAGCGAGACCAACCCGCTCATTCCGGCCCGCCGCATTTCCTTCTTCCGCAACAATCAGCCCGAGGCCTTCGAGGGACGTCCCATCGCCGAGGTCACCGAGCTTCTGGTCGACCGCCGTCCCGGCGGGGCCATCATCCGCGCCACCGGCGTGGCAAGCCGGATCGGTCCGTTTGACGTTCGCCTGATTGCCGACGAGGACGCCAGCGATGCGACCACGCTTGTGCTTGATCTGCGGGCCCTGCAGCAGCCCGGTCCACGCAGCGTTGGTCCACTGGCGCGTCAGGTGACTGTTGCGCGTTGGATCACCGATCAGGACCTGCGCGGCATCCGCACAATCACCGTGCGCGGCGCGAACAATGCCCGATCAGTGCGGCGCTAAGACTCAGATCTCGATGATCTCGACGTGTTTGCCTTTCGCGGTCAGGGCGATCTGACCGTCGCACAGGCGAAGCGCGTCCTCACCGAACACCTCCCGCCGCCATCCCCTTAAGGCCGGGATGTCGCGCTTTCCCGCCGCCAGGGCATCCAGCTCCGCCGCGGAGGCAATAAGCTTGGACGCCACGCCGGACGCCTCTGTCTTCGCCTTCAACAGCACGCGCAACAGATCGGCCAGTGCCGGATTGACCTGCGGCGATTGGCGCGACGTGTCGACCTCGGGCAACTGCTCCTTGGGCGTGCTGGCCGCCTTGTGAACGGCTTTCAGGATCCCGTCCGCAATCTCACCCTTGCGCGCCTCACGCAGCAACAGGCGGGACCGGCCAAGCTCCGCCGTGTCTTTCGGCTTGGTCGAGGCCAGCTCGACCAGCGCATCGTCCTTGAACACGCGATTGCGCGGCACGTTCCGCTCTTGCGCATAGGTCTCGCGGAACCGCGCGAGTTCCTTGACAAAGGCCAGAAAACGCGGCGCGTTCGACCGCGTCTTGACCCGCTTCCACGCGTTCTCAGGGTGAGTGACATAGGTGTCGGGCGCCAGAAGCGCGGCGATCTCTTCTTCGACCCATTTGTGGCGGCCCGATTGCTCCAACCGCGTGCGCAAGTGCTCGTAGATCACGCGAAGATGCGTGACGTCGGCCAGGGCATAGGATTTCTGATTGTCGGACAGTGGCCGCCGCGACCAGTCGGTGAAGCGCGAGGACTTGTCGAGCGACTCTTTCGCGATCTTGCGTACCAGCGTCTCGTAACCCACCTGCTCGCCGAAACCCGCGACCATGGCCGCGACTTGCGTATCGAAGAGCGGCTCGGGAATGACGCCATGGTCGATATAGAAGATTTCTAAATCCTGACGGGCCGCGTGGAACACCTTGACCACATCCGGATCGCGGAACAGGTCCAGCAAGGGATCAAGCGACAACCCATCGACCAGCGGATCGACCAGCACAGCATCACTGTCCCCGTCGCCCTTGAAGGCCAGCTGGATCAGGCACAGCTTGGAATAATAGGTCCGTTCGCGGAGGAATTCGGTATCGACGGTCACATAAGGGCTTTGCGACGCGCGGTCACAAAATGCCGCGAGTTCCGCCGTAGTCGTCACGATGTGCATAATTCGGGTCGTTCATTATCGGTTCTTGTTCTTCACCCCGCACCCGATATAGCGGAAATGCGCGGGGTTGAATAGCTCAACTGCGGACCGATCAGGTCAGGTCAAGCCGCGACCGGTCGCCTTCGGCCACCCGGCGTAGGATTTTCGGATAAAGATCATGCTCTTGCACCAGAACACGCGCGGCCAGCGTTTCGGGCGTGTCGTCGGGTAACACGGGTACCCGCGCCTGACCCAGAACCTTGCCTCCATCCAGTTCCGCGGTCACTTCATGCACCGAACATCCGGCCTCTGCATCCCCGGCTTCAATGGCGCGGGCATGTGTGTGCAGACCCTTGTATTTCGGCAAAAGCGACGGATGGATATTGAGCATCTTGCCGTCCCACCGTTGGACAAACCCTTCGGTCAGGACGCGCATGAACCCGGCAAGGCAAATGATGTCCGGACGCACCTGATCGAGCACCCGGTTCAGCGCCACCTCGAACGCGGCGCGATCCGACCCGAACGGCCGATGATCAACGACCGCGGTCGGAATGCCCCGCGCCTGTGCTTTCGCCAGACCGCCCGCATCGGGTTTGTTGGACAAGACAAGCACGGGCCGGGCCGGGTGATCCCCGGTCATGTCCTCGACCAGCGATACCATGTTGGAACCGCCACCCGAGATCAGGATCGCAACGCGTTTCGTCAAAGCAGACTGCCGGAATAGGCAACGCCGGGCTGTCCGGTTACGGTGCCGATCTCGGACACCGTCTCGCCTGCATCGCGCAGGACCTGGGCGATCTCGTCCTTCCGGTCCGCCGCCACGACAACGATCATGCCGATACCGCAATTGAAGGTTTTGAGCATCTCGCCCTCGGACATTCCGCCCGTCTCGGCCAACCAGCGGAAGACTGGCGGAAGGGTCCATGCCGACAGGTCGATCTGCGCGCAGAGGCTCTCGGGCAGCACGCGCGGCAGGTTCTCTGTGAGCCCGCCACCGGTGATATGCGCCAGCGCATGCACGCCGCCCGCCTTCACCGCAGAAAGCGCCTGCGTGACGTACAGCCGTGTGGGTGTCAAAAGCGCCGCGCCCAGTGATCCCTCCGACCAGGGACAATCCGCGTCCCACCCAAGGCCAGAAACGTCGACGAGCTTGCGCACAAGGCTGTAGCCGTTGGAATGCACGCCGTCCGAGGCAAGACCCAGCAGCACGTCACCTTCGGAGACGCCGCTGGGCAGGTCACCGCCCCGCTCCATCGCGCCCACGGCAAACCCCGCGAGGTCGAAATCCCCCGCCGGGTACATGCCCGGCATCTCCGCCGTTTCCCCGCCGATCAGCGCGCAGCCCGACCGGGCACATCCTTCGGCGATCCCTTCGATCACGCGCGCCGCAATATCGGTCTCAAGCTTGCCTGTGGCGAAATAGTCGAGGAAAAACAGAGGCTCTGCGCCTTGGCAAACCAGATCGTTCACGCACATCGCAACAAGGTCGATGCCCACACCGTCGACATGGCCGGTGTCGATAGCGATCCGCAATTTCGTGCCGACGCCATCGGTGGCCGCCACCAGAACCGGGTCGGTGTAGCCTGCCGCCTTGAGATCGAACAACGCCCCGAACCCGCCGAGACCGGACATCACACCGGGCCGCGCCGTGCGCTTGGCCGCAGGCTTGATCCGCTCCACAAGCGCGTTGCCCGCATCGATATCCACACCCGCATCCGCGTAGGTGATGCCGTTCTTGCCGTCTGTCATAGCGCGTCCCCAACGATGTGGCGCGGCCTTAGCGCAGGCGCACTGCGAAGTCCATGCGACGCAACAAATCTGTTATACTGCCCTGCGAGCGTGGCGTGAATTTTGGCCCGCCCTGACCCGCAATTTTCAAAAGAAGGAATTCACCATGGCAGATCCGATTTCCATCCTCTGGACCCCCGCGGGGTTCAACTTGCCCTCTCTTGGCGCGCGCGCCCTGGTCGATGTCAGCGATGGCGACACCCCAAACATCCGCATGCCTATTCGTATGCTGTCCGTGGACACACCCGAAGTCACCGCCAAGTCAGACGCAGGCGCAGCACGACGAGATGCGGATTTCGACGAGTTGGCAGCATGGATCCGGCAAGGCGACGCGCCGGTGTCGCAGGACTTCGCCACCTACATCCTGCCGCTGATCGACGGGACGCAGGCCGGGACGCGTCAGTTCACGCAGGGCAAAGCCGCCAGCGCCTGGTTCAAGGCGCGGGTCGATTCCCGTCTCGTCCGCCCGAATGGCCGCCGCAGGAACCTCTTCCTGCGCTCGGCGGATGAGCAGTTCGACAATTACGGCAGGCTCCTTGCCTATGTCGCCCCGTCCTATTCCGGCGCCGAGCTGTCGACGATGACCCGGGCAGAGCGGGCGACCTTCAATCTCGACCTGATCGAAAGCGGCCACGCCGCACCTTTCGTGATCTACCCGTCTGTCCCGGGCGAGTTGGATCTACCGATGCTGGTGAGGGCCGCTTTGGACGCGCAAACGAACGGACGCGGGCAGTACGCCGATCCCTTGTCGCTCACCGGCTACGAGTACCGCATGGTCGAAAAGCTGCATCGCATCACCAAGAAGATCGTGCGCGGAGATCGCCTGAGTTACCGCGAAAAGATCGCATGGCGCAGTCGCTATTGCGCCGACATCCGGGACCGGACGCTACACGGGCCCGAGGCCTACATGGCCTTTCCACCGGCCTATCGCCTGTGGCTCTGGCCCGATGACGTGCAAGAGGCGATGGGCGCGCTCAACCTCGTCCCGTCGCCGACGCTTGTCACATGACTTGACGCGCTCCGGCGGTCTGGTACTGAAACAGTCATGGCGGGCCTGTAGCTCAATTGGTTAGAGCAGAGCGCTCATAACGCTTTGGTTGCAGGTTCGAGTCCTGCCGGGCCTACCATATTTTACCAAACGGTCAAAAAACGCATTTCGAGACATCAGGCGTCGTCGCCCGCCAGCGAAGCGCATCGGCGATCAGTTTGGGCACATCCGGGTGGAGACCGATGGGATCAAGGACGATGCCCTCGAAACCCGAAGCTGCAACCGCCGCTGGCAGATCCTCCAGAACGTGCCCACGCCGCGCCGCGAAGAATGGCAGGCAGATGGCGTTCGTCCCGAGGCCAGACAGCGCGTCTTCAAGTGAGGGGTCTTCTTCCACGAACCCGCATCGCACCGAGTTCGGTTTGACCACATCCGCGACCTGTTCGGCAAATCGCCGTGTCGCGTCCGACACACGTCTTGATTTACCCGAACCGTGGCCAGCCACGACCAGATCGGTTTTGTACGGATCAAGGCTGTTTTCCGTACAAACGGTCCGACACCAGTTCGCCGCGAGCATCGGCAAAGTGCAGTCCATCCCGAAACTCACCAATTGCGGACCAACCCCGTCTGCCAATCGTTTCGGAAGTTGCGATTGCGTGAACCAGCCGTCGGCCATGAACATCGGGTACACAAGCGCGCCGGGACGATCCGCGCTCAGCGCCTCGATCCGCCCTTCCGCCGCCAGCGTCACACCGTCGATCCGTGCCTCGGGCAGGTGCCGCGCGACGTCAGCCGCCAGCGCGGCGATCTCGGCCTCGCCGACCTCGGGATCGGAGGGCTGACCATGGCTGACGATCAAAGCGCTGAAGGACATGCCGCGTTCACTTCACCCGTTACCCGGTAGCATCTAGCGCGGCGCCATCCGAATGGCACCATCGAGACGGATCACCTCGCCGTTGAGCATCGGGTTTTCCACGATGTGCCGCACGAGCTGTGCGTATTCCGACGGGTCGCCGAGGCGCGACGGGAACGGCACCTGCGCGCCAAGACTGTCCTGCACCTCTTGTGGCAGACCTTCGAGCATCGGCGTCTTGAACAGCCCGGGCGCGATGGAGCAGACGCGAATCCCAAGCGGTGCGAGGTCCCGTGCCATCGGTAGGGTCATTCCCACGACCCCACCTTTGGAGGCTGCATAGGCCACCTGACCGACCTGCCCCTCGTAAGCGGCAACCGACGCGGTGTTGACGATGACACCCCGCATGCCATCACCATCAAGAGGATCGTTTTCCGACATGATTGCAGCGGCTTGTGTGGCGACGTTGAACGTGCCGATCAGGTTCACGTTGATTGTTTTGACGAACACCACTGGATCATGCGCCGCGCCCTTGGACACGGTTTTGGCTGCGGGCGCGATGCCGGCGCAATTCACCGCAATGTGGACGGCGCCCAAGGTCTCTTTCACCGCATCCATCGCAGCGGACACGCTGGTGGGATCGCTGACATCGGTTTCGACAAACATGCCATCGAGCGTCTTCGCCAGGTCAGTGCCCGCGCGGGTGTTCATGTCGAGGATCGCAACCTGCGCGCCGACCTCTGCCAGCGCCGTCGCGGCGGCGGCCCCGAGGCCCGACGCGCCTCCGGCAATGATTGCCGTGGTCTTGTTGGTGATGTGCATCGCAAGTCCCCCTTTTTCCCGCCTTTCTCTTTATGGCGCGTGGAAAGCCCGTGGCAAGCCATCCGGCGCAATTCACAAACCAGCGTCGAACGGGCTTTGACGCGATTTCGAAATCGCGTATCAAGCGTTTTCCAAAGCGCTTCGTCGCGCGGTTTTTCCCGAGGTCTCGATTGGCCAAGCCAAAGAAAAAGAAGCGCAAACACAAACCGGGCGGGTGGCAGGACTGGCTGTCGGACCGGATCCTGCGCGGCGCGATCTGGCTGGCGCTGCGACTGCCGATCCGCGCTCGGTTATGGCTCATGGGGCGCTTGGTCCGCCATCTCGTGGCCCCGCTTGCGGGCTACCGGCAACGTGCCGAGGAAAACCTCAGACACATCTGGCCCGACATGGGTGTGCTCGACCGGCGTCGTCTGGCCGATCTGGTTGCGGACAATGCCGGTCGGACGATGATCGACAATTACGATGTGCATGGCCTCATGCGCCGGATGCAACACGCGACCGTCTCCGGCGAAGGGCTGGCCGCGGTGGAGGCGGCGAAGGAGGCCGGGCAACCGGTGTTGTTCGTCACCGGTCATTTCGGCAATTTCGAAGCGCCGCGCGCCGCGTTGGTGGCACGGGGCTACCGCATCGGCGGGCTGTATCGCCCGATGTCCAACCCGTTCTTCAACGCGCATTACGCAGCGAATATGCACGCCCTGTCCGATCCGGTGTTCGAACAGGGCCGACGCGGCACCATGGGTCTGGTCAAGCACATTCGCGAAGGCGGAATGGGTGTTTTGCTGTTCGATGTGTATGACAGCGCAGGCGCGACCATCGATTTCATGGGGCAACCGGCCCCGACGCTGACGTCAGCCGCCGATATCGCGCTCAAGACCGGCGCGCTTCTGGTGCCCTTCTTCGGCATCCGCCAGCCGGATGGTGTCAGTTTCGAGGCCGTGTTCGAGGCTCCCATCGAACATGGCGATCCGGTCGAGATGATGCGGGAAGCGACGCGGCGGCTTGAGGCGCGCGTCCGTGCGCATCCCGAGCAGTGGTTCTGGATTCACCGGCGCTGGAAACCGAAGCGTCAGCGCAAGCGCGCCGCCGCCAAGATGGCGCCGTGATTCTTGGCTTGAACCAGGACAACGATCGGCGCTGATCCGGTCACGTTCACGGTTTTCGACAGAGGCGCAGTGCCGTTCCAATCACCGATATCGCGCCATTCGGTCACGATATGGCTGTAGGTCAGTGTTTTGCCCGCGTTTTCGCCGCGCGGGATCGTGACGTTTTCGTAAGGCGTGTAGCGCACGAGGATGATATCGGCATTCGACATTCCGGATTTCGCCGGAGCGGCAACGGAAAGCGTTGTGCCGTTGCGCGCAATGTCGAGCGGCACCAGCATGCCTTTGCGCTCGTACTCCTGAATCAGATCCGCCACATCCATCGCGCGATTGCCGACAACGTCCTTTGAGCCATTGATGACCATCTGCGGCGTGTAGATCGTGCGATTGCCGAAGCTGCGTGCATATCCCTTCTGGCGCTTGGTGAAGGCGGCATGCGCAAATTCGTCTTTCCAGCCGATGTAATCCCAGTAATCGACATGCAGCGCGAGGGCGATGATATTGTCACGCTCACCCAGTCGGGCGAGCATTTCATCGGCGGGTGGGCAGGAGGAACAGCCTTGAGAGGTGAAAAGCTCGACCACCACCGGCGCGTCTTCCGCGCGCGCAGTCGTCACCGACGCGCCCATGATTATGGCCGCCAGTACTGCCCAAAGCTTGCCCATAGAATGTGTGGTCCTGTTCGTTCTTACCCTGCCGAAGATGTAACTTCACCCGATTGAAATAACCAATCAAGGTTTTGCGAGAGCGCGCGATCTCGGGTCCGTTCCCCTGCTCTGAAATAATTGTGTGCAATAGTATACCAAAATCGTCGCACCCCCCTTGATCGAGTCATACGCATGGGGCAAAGAGCAGGCAGACTTCCTGAATTTTCTCGCTTTAAGGAGCCATGTCATGCCCATCACGGTTGGTCAGGACACCGCCAAGACCCGCAAGACACTAACGGTCAACGGTACGTCCATCGCGTATTACTCCATTCCCGCGGCAGAAGCGGCCGGGCTTGGATCGTTTTCCAACCTGCCCGCCTGTCTCAAGGTGGTTCTCGAAAACATGCTGCGGTTCGAAGACGGCAAGACCGTCAGCGTCGACGATATCAAGGCCTTCGGGACGTGGGGCGAAAACGGCGGTCAGAACCCGCGCGAGATCGCCTATCGTCCGGCCCGCGTGTTGATGCAGGACTTCACCGGCGTGCCCGCCGTGGTCGACCTTGCCGCGATGCGCGACGGGATTGTGGCGCTTGGTGGCGATCCGGAAAAGATCAACCCGCTGAACCCGGTCGATCTGGTCATCGACCACTCGGTCATGATCGACGAATTCGGCAACCCGCGCGCCTTCCAGATGAACGTGGACCGCGAATACGAACGCAACATGGAGCGCTACACCTTCCTCAAATGGGGCCAGTCGGCGTTCAACAACTTCCGCGTCGTGCCGCCGGGAACAGGCATCTGCCACCAGGTGAACCTGGAATACCTTGCCCAGACCGTCTGGACCGATGCGGATCAGAACGGCGAACAAGTCGCCTACCCCGATACGCTTGTTGGCACCGACAGCCACACGACGATGGTGAACGGCGCGGCGGTTCTTGGTTGGGGCGTTGGCGGGATCGAGGCTGAAGCCGCGATGCTGGGTCAGCCGATCTCGATGCTCATCCCAGAGGTCATCGGGTTCGAACTGACCGGCGAGATGATGGAAGGCACCACCGGCACGGATCTCGTGCTCAAGGTGGTCGAGATGCTGCGCGAAAAGGGCGTGGTCGGCAAGTTCGTGGAATTCTACGGCACCGGGCTCGACACTCTGCCGCTGGCGGATCGCGCGACCATCGCCAACATGGCACCTGAATACGGTGCGACCTGTGGTTTTTTCCCGATCGACGACGAAACGCTCCGCTACCTGACCAACACTGGCCGCGACAAGGATCGCGTGGCGCTGGTCGAGGCCTATGCGAAGGAAAACGGCTTCTGGCGGGATGCGGATTACGCACCGATCTACACCGACACGCTGAGCCTTGATATGGGCACCATCGTGCCTGCCATTTCCGGTCCCAAGCGCCCGCAGGACTACATCGCGCTGACCTCTGCAGCGACGGCGTTCGGTGAGTACGTCAAGGGCATCCGGTCGGGCCAGGATGCCAGTCCGAAAGAGGAAATCCGCTGGGAAGGTGAAGGCGGCGCGCCGGAGCCGACCGAGATCCCGGGTGATGAGGGTCATCACAAGCGTGGTTATGTTCAGACCGACGATGGCCATTACCAGTTGCATGACGGCTCTGTCGTCATCGCGTCGATCACCTCCTGCACCAACACGTCGAACCCGTACGTGATGATCGGTGCCGGACTTGTGGCCCGGAAGGCTCGCGAGAAAGGCCTGACGCGCAAGCCGTGGGTCAAGACATCGCTCGCGCCCGGCTCTCAGGTCGTGTCGGCCTACCTAGAAGCCGCGAATCTGCAGGAAGACCTCGACGCCATCGGGTTCAACCTCGTGGGCTATGGGTGCACCACCTGTATCGGCAACTCCGGTCCGCTGGAGGAAGAAATCAGCAAGTGCATCAACGACAATGACCTGATCGCTACGTCGGTCCTGTCGGGCAACCGCAACTTCGAAGGCCGGATCAGCCCGGATGTGCGCGCCAACTACCTCGCCTCCCCGCCGCTCGTGGTGGCCTACGCGCTGGTCGGTGACATGAACGTGGACATCGCCAAGGAACCGCTGGGGCATGATCAGGACGGCAATGACGTCTACCTCAGGGACATCTGGCCGACGTCGAAAGAGGTGGCGGAACTGGTCGAACAGACCGTGACCCGCGAGGCGTTCCAAACCAAGTATGCCGACGTCTTCAAGGGCGACGAGAAGTGGCAGGGCGTGGAAACGACCGATGCCAAGACCTATGACTGGCCGCCGACCTCGACCTACGTCCAGAACCCGCCCTACTTCCAGGGCATCACCATGGACACCAAGAAGATCGAGAACATCGAAGGCGCGAAGGTGCTGGCCCTGCTTGGCGACATGATCACCACCGACCACATTTCTCCGGCTGGATCGTTCAAGGACACGACCCCTGCGGGCAAGTACCTGATCGAACGTCAGGTGCCACAACGCGAGTTCAACTCCTACGGCTCCCGCCGTGGCAACCACGAGATCATGATGCGCGGCACATTTGCCAACATCCGCATCAAGAACGAAATGCTGGATGGCGTCGAAGGCGGTTACACCAAAGGACCGGACGGCAATCAGACGTCGATCTTCGATGCCGCCATGGCCTATCAGGAACAGGGCACACCGCTCGTCATCTTCGGTGGCGAACAGTACGGCGCTGGCTCGTCGCGTGACTGGGCTGCCAAGGGCACGGCGCTCCTGGGTGTCAAAGCAGTCATCGCGGAGAGCTTTGAACGTATCCACCGCTCCAACCTCGTGGGCATGGGCGTCATCCCGTTCGAATTCACCGGCGGAGACACCCGCAAGTCGCTGAAACTCACGGGCGAGGAAACCGTGGCGATCCACGGCCTCGACAGCGTGACACCGCTGGCCGAAGTGCCCTGCACGATCACCTACGCGGACGGCACCGAGAAGACGATCACGCTCAAGTGCCGGATCGATACGGCGGTCGAGATCGAATACATCGAGAACGGAGGCGTCTTGCACTACGTGCTGCGCAACCTCGCCAGCGAAGACGCGATCGCGGCAGAGTAAGCGCTACATTATTCAACAAAGCGAAAGGCGAGCGGTCCCGCTCGCCTTTTCTTTTGGCCTTTTGCGACGTTTTCAGACACGCAGCAATCAAAGCTTGAAGCCCATCCTGTCGCCTGCCACGATATCGGCATTCCCGCGTGATTTTCGAGTGGAAGGGTGCACGTTATGAATTTTCAAGACGCCGTTAGAACATGCCTTTCCAAATACGCCACATTCTCGGGTCGCGCGGCGCGGTCGGAATTCTGGTGGTTCGTCCTGTTTCTGATGGTCATGAATCTACTGCTCGCCATCCTCGACCGAGCGCTCTTCGGAGTGACGTCCGACGGTCAGCCGATTTCGATTATCGGGGCCGTTTTCTCTCTGGCCATCATCCTGCCGTCGATTGCCGTTGGTGTCCGCCGATTGCACGATCTGGACAAGTCGGGATGGTGGTATCTTCTGATCCTCATCCCGTTCCTCGGCGCGCTGGTCCTTATCTACTTCTTCGTTCAGAAAGGCAGCGCGGGCGAGAACCGCTTTGGCCCTGACCCCTTGGCTTGATCCGTGCATGCGCTTGCGCATCCTGAGACAGTCGCAAACGATAGTTAAGTCCAAAGGAGACTGCGATGAAGGTTGTGCTTGTCACCGGTGGCGCACGCGGGATCGGTCGCGGTATTGTCGAGGCCTTTGCCAGCGATCACGCGGTATCATTCACCTACAACACGACTGAGCCAGATGGGGTTCTGACTAAGCTGCGCAGTGTCCACGCGATCAAGGCCGATTTGGCGGAGCGTGCGGCGGCACAAGAGATTGTCGACGCAGTGATCAACCGGTGGGGTCGACTGGATGTCATTGTGAACAATGCAGGCGTGGTGGAGCCAGATGATGGTGACATGGCGCGGACCTTTGCCGTAAACGTCACGGCGCCAATGCACTTGCTGGAGGCGGCGTTGCCTCACCTCAAGTCCGGGGCGTCCGTCATTAACATTTCCTCGATGAACGCACGCCTGCCTGCGATGGGGGCTGCCGGGTATTCCGCCAGCAAGGCGGCGCTCGATACCTGGACCAAGGGAATGGCCAAAACTCTTGGCCCTCGCGGCATCCGTGTCAATGCGATCGCGCCCGGAGCGATCGAACGCACAGAGTCGCCGCGTCCAGAGAAATTGGTTCAGAAGTTTGTGGATCTGACGGCCCTCGGACGGGTTGGCACCCCCAGCGATGTGGCTGGCGTGGTGCGATTTCTGGCATCGGATGCAGCCGGTTTCATCACCGGCGAAATATTGGGCGTGACCGGCGGATACCGTCTCTAATTCGACAAATTTGTGCAACTGCTGGCACATCCTGTCGCATGTGACAGCCTGTACCCTACACTTTTGTCGGGCTTGCCCCCATTTTCAGGTCTCAACAGGCACACTTTACTGACGAGTTACGACATGAAACTGCTGACGCTGGTCCAGACAGCCGCGCTGCTGCTTATTGCGGGCGCGAGCGTATTCGCCGGGACAACGGATTCGCTTCCGATCACCCTGCCCTGAGCGATTACTCTGCCAGGGCAGAGTTGAGCGCTGGCACGAAGCGCTGTTCATAGTCAGTCCCGACCAACGGCCCGGCGAAACGGAACAAAACCGTGCCATCCCGATCCACGATGAAGGTTTCCGGTGGCGCGGTCACGCCCCAGTCGATGGACGTGCGCCCCGCGGGATCAAACGGCACCGCGATGAACGGATTGCCGTCCTGAGCCAGGTATTGTGATGCGGTGTTTTCCCGGTCGCGAATGTTCACGCCAATGATCGGAATGCCATCCGCCTGCATTTCCAGCAGTTTCGGGTGTTCAAGGCGGCAGGGTGGACACCAGCTGGCCCAGAAATTGACGAGTGTCACCTCGCCCGACTGGAACATCTCGGGCGAGAACGGCGCGTAGCCGGGAAGGGGCAGCGTCGTGATCTCTGGCGCCGGTTGACCGACGCGCGTCGACGGCAGGCCCTGCGGGTCTTCACGGAACATGCCCACGTAAGCCAGCACCGCAAACGCCGCGAAGAGCACCGGCGGAAGCACCATCAGCGGCGAGATTTTAGCCATTGCGCACCTTGCGGCTCTCGACCTCTTCCAAGGCGGCACGTACCTTCCGTGCCCGGCGGACGCTGATCCATGTGATCAGAAGCAGCATGACGAAGGTGACGCCGTACGAGCTCAGCACTTCGAATGCGTATTTGCCCAGATCCGGCATCAGGCTTGACCCTCACGCGCCAGAAGCGCCCGTGTACGACGTGCGCGGATCTCGGTCTGGGTGCGCAGAAAGACGAGCGCCACGAAGAGAAGCGCAAACCCCAGCATGCTGATGACTGCCGGGTACCAGAACACGTCCGAGATGTTCTCTTCCCGATCCAGAGAGAATGTCGCCCCCTGGTGCAGACCCTGGTTCCAGAAATTAACGGCATACCGGCTCAGGATCGCAAAGACCGACCCGACGAGGCAGAGGATCGAGGTCAGATCCGCGGCCGTGTCATCGTTCTCGATGGCTTCCCACAGGGCGATATAGCCGAGGTAGAACAGGAACAGGATGAGGAAGGACGTCAGGCGTGGATCCCATTCCCACCACGTGCCCCACATGGGCTGGCCCCAGAAAGCGCCCGTGACCAGTGCGATGACGGTCATGACCGCGCCTACGGGTGCAGCGGCGCGCGCCGCAAGGGCCGAGACATGATGACGGCGCACGATCCAGATGAGCGACGCGACAAGCATCATCAGCCAGGCGTTGATTGCCATAAGCGCGGACGGCACGTGGATGTAGATGATCTTGACCGTGGACCCCATGCGGAAATCATCGGGCGTGAAGAAGAAGCCCCAGATCAACCCGGTAGCGAGACATCCGGCAGCCAACACCCAAATCCATGGCAACACCTTGTCGGTGGTGCTGATGAACTTTACCGGATTGGCGTATTCCCACAAAGACATGGGTGTCAGGTAGGCGGTTTTTCGAGCGCCTTCAATTCAAAAAACCGCATGGGACGTGTTACCGCAGATTGATCTTGAGAACGGCAGCGCTGGCAAATGGCAGAAGTGCGATCACGCCAAAGCTGATCCCGGCCAAAAGCATCAACGGCGTCTGCACAGAGAGACCGTCTGCGCCGCGGCGCGCGACCTCGGCTCCGAAGATCAGCGTCGGCACGTAGAGCGGCAGCACGAGCAAGGACATCAGCAATCCGCCGCGTTTCAACCCAACGGTCAGCGCCGCGCCGAACGTGCCGATCACACTCAGCGCCGGTGTGCCGACCGCGAGACTGATGAGCACCCATTGATACGCAGGCCCAGGCAGGTTGAGCAGCACGCCCAGAACCGGGGCCGCGAGGACCAGAGGCAAGCCCGTGGTGATCCAGTGGGCCAGCGCCTTGATCGTAACGATGCTTTCCATCGGCAAAGGCGCGGTCGCCAAAAGGTCGAGCGACCCATCCTCCCAATCCAGCGCCAGAATGCGGTCGAGCGACAAAAGACAGGCCAACAGGGCTCCGATCCACAGGATACCGGGCGCGATCCGCGAAAGAAGGTCGGTTTGCGGACCTACGCCGAAGGGGACGAGCACTGTGACGATAAGGAAGAACGCCAATCCCAACCCGAACCCGCCGCCCGCGCGGAAGGCCAGCATCAAGTCGCGCATCAGCAGCGCCCTCACAGGAAGGCCTCATCCATCTGACGTGCTTTGGGGCCTGCTTTGAAGGGGCTGAGGTCCAGCACACGCGCCTCGCTGAGTCCCAGATCGATATGGGTTGCCATCAGCGCACTGCCGCCTGAGGACAGGTGGTGTCGCACGGCGTCAGCAAACAGCGATACAGACGCGGCATCCAAGGAAACGGTCGGTTCATCCAGCACCCAGATCGGGCGCCCGGTCACCATCAGTCTCGCCAGGCCCAGACGGCGTTTTTGACCGGCGGACAGGGTTCCGGCCATCCGCGCGCGAAGTTCGATCAGGTCAAAGGCCGCCAGGGCAGGTTCAACGTCGCTCAGACCAAACACCGACGCCCAGAACCGAAGGTTCTCGGTCACGCTCAGCATGGCCTTTAAACCATCGGAATGACCCGCGTAGGCGATCTGGTCCTCCGCCCGTGACACGATGCCGGCCTCGACCGGTTGCAAACCCGCGATGCTGCGCAGAAGTGTGGTTTTTCCGACCCCATTTGGCCCGCGCAGTACCAGCGCTTCGCCCGCGGCAAGCTCGAACGAGACCCCTTCGAGGATCGTCAGACCGCCGCGCGTCACCGCCAAATCTTGGACCGTCAATGTCATGGCTCGGGCTTAGACCACGGGCGCGACCGCTAAAAGCGCCAAAATGTCTCTGCCGCGTAATCGAAACTGGTCGGCGTTATCGCTGCAACGGCGTCAGGTGACCGGCAGGACCGCAAGCGCGACCCGCCGTCCTTCGGACAGAAGCACGTTGTAGGTGCGGCAGGCGGCGGGGGAACTCATCACCTCGACCCCGAGCCCCGCCTCTTCCAGCGCGTCACGCAAGTCAGCCGGCAGGTGCGCAATCTCGGACCCGGTGCCGACAAAGAGCACGTCCACTTCTTTGGCCAACGCTGCCAAGGTCTTTGCGTCATCGTAACCGCCCCACGCGGACGTGCCCTTGGCCCAGGTCAGCAGGGGGGCTTCGTGTTTTTCGCCACCGATCCGAAAGAAACCCGGTCCATAGCCCTCAACAGGCAGTGCGTCGGTGTAAACTACTTCGTTCAAGCGCATGCGATGTGCCCCTTACACGGAATCCCAGAGTGGCAAGCCCGCCAACGTGGCTGCGGCGATAATGGCATAAGCTACGAGCCGGTAAAACCGTTCCCGATCCGGTACAAATAGGGCTTGCCCAACGAGGGTTCCAAGACCGTAGGGGATCAGGAAAAGCAGCCCCAGAAGGACGGAAGTCAATGTAAGAAGGCCTTGCAAGTACATGAGCGGCAACAACAAAAGGCTGGTGACGGTCAGAAAGACGATGGTCGTGGCACGGGTCACCGCAACGCGATCGCGACCGGCGAGCTGAAAGAGCACCATGATCGGACCCAAGAGCCCGCTCACACCACCGACGAACCCCGTGGCCAGTCCGATACCAGCCCGGGTCACGGTGTTCGGCTCTACCGAATACCGCCAGCCTGCGATAAGCGCGAGAAGTGTGACGGCGCAGACGATCACGACGACCCAGCGAATGACGGTGACATCCGTGCGGCTGAGCACCCAGAAGCCGACCGAAGCGGCAATCGTGGCCGACATAATCAGGATCGACACCCCTTTCCGGTCCACAAGTGGCAATGCCTTCGGCACCACCGTGAAGAATGAAGACAAGGCTGAGACGGAGAAAGCCGCGATGGCGACCGCTGGCGGGAGGAAGACAACGGCCACCGGCATGTAGATGAGCGCGGCGCCAAAGCCTGCGAAGCCATAGACGATGCCGGCAACCAGCACCGTCAATCCCAGCCAGACCAGCCCCGCCGTTTCCAGCGCGGCTGTCAGGGCCTCAAGCATCCACACCCGAAAACTGGTTGCCGGTCGTGTCCGTCGGCTTTGTCCAGTCGCGCTTTACGCCGAGCCACAAGAGGATCGCCGAGGCCACGAAGATCGACGAATAGGTTCCGACGATCACACCCCAGATCATGGCGAAGACGAAGCCCCGGATCACGTCACCGCCCAGAACGAACAGCGCGATCAGTGCCAGAAGCGTGGTGGCGGAGGTCATGAATGTCCGGCTCAGCGTTTCGTTGATCGAGATGTTCAGAACCTCCTTGAGATCCTTTTTCTTGTATTTGATCAGGTTCTCGCGGACGCGGTCGAAAACAACCACCGTGTCGTTCAGCGAATACCCCACAATCGTGAGAAGCGCCGCGATGATGGCGAGGTCGAACTTGATCTGCAGTTCCGAGAAGATGCCGATGGTGAGGATCACGTCATGCACCAAGGCAGCGACCGCCCCGAGTGCAAACTGCCATTCAAACCTGAGCCAAATGTAGATCAGAACCGCGCCAATCGCCAAAAGCACGGCAATCGCTGCGGTCTGTATCAATTCGCCGGACACTTTCGGACCCACCGATTCTACCGAGACGAACTGGATGTCCGGCACAACGGCGACCATCGCCGCCTCTACTGCGCGGATGACCTCGGGCGTTACCGCCTCTTGGCCTTCCTGCGCCTGAATGCGGATCATCGCCACGTTCTGGTCCGGCCCGAAGGTCGGGTCGAACACTTCGGAGATCACCACGTCGCCGAGCGCCAAAGGCGTGAGCGCGTCTCGGTACGCACCAACATCCACCGGCTGTGTCGACTCCGTCCGGATCGTCGTACCGCCGCGGAAGTCGATCCCGTAATTCAGACCCTGCAAAAGGAACGACACGAAGGCGAGAACAACCAAAACGCCGGAGATGCCAAACCAGAGTTTCCAGCGGCTGAAGAAATCGAAATTCGTGTTCTGTTTGACCAGTCGCAAGCGCATATCAGACCTCGATCGTCTTGGGGCGACGGCGTTCGAACCACATCACGATCAAAAGCCGGGTGACAAAAATGGCGGTGAAAACCGAGGTCATGATGCCAAGACCCAGTGTAATCGCAAAGCCGCGCACTGGACCGGAGCCCATGACAAACAGAATGACCGCCGTGATGAATGTGGTGATGTTCGCGTCGAGGATGGCCGACAGCGCCTTCTCGTACCCCAGCTCGATCGCGCGCGCCGGGCCTTTGGCCGTTTTCAACTCTTCGCGGATCCGTTCGAAAATCAGCACGTTTGCATCCACGGCCATGCCGACCGTCAGGACGATCCCGGCGATGCCCGGCAGGGTCAGCGTGGCACCGATCAGGCTGAGCAGTCCGAAAATCAGGCCGATATTGATGATGAGCGCCACATTGGCAAAGAGGCCGAAAAGACCGTAGCTTAGCCCCATGAACACCAGCACGGCCACGAAGGCGATGATAGTGGCGATGCGGCCCGCTTCGATACTGTCCTGACCCAGTTCAGGGCCGATTGTGCGCTCTTCCAAGAACTCCAGACCGGCCGGCAAAGCCCCCGCGCGGAGAAGCACGGCGAGCTGGGTCGATTCCTCCACCGTGAAATTGCCGGTGATGATACCCGAACCGCCCGGGATGTGGCTTTGGATCACCGGCGCGCTGATGACTTCGTTGTCCAGAACGATCGCGAAGGGATTGCCGATATTCGCCGCCGTATAATCGCCGAACTTGCGCGCGCCCGCCGGGTTGAACCGGAAGTTCACCGCAGGCCGCCCGTTCTGGTCGAAACTGGGCTGGGCATCCACCAGCTCTTCGCCGGTCACCACGGGCACCTGTTCCAGCGTGTAGAATACGCCGCCCTCATCCAGCGACGGAAGGATTTCGTTGCCCACACCGGGCGATGCGGCTGCATCCGTTCCGCGCCCAACCACCGGTTGGAATGTCAGCTGCGCGGTCGTGCCGATGATCTCTTTCAACTCCGCAGCCGAGCCGATGCCCGGCACCTGGATCAGGATGCGGTCACTGCCCTGCCGCTGGATCGTGGGTTCGCGAGTGCCGACCTCATCGATCCGGCGACGGATGATTTCGAGGCTCTGCATCATCGTACGTTCGTCGGTCGCAAGCTGCTCGGCCTCGGACAAGGTGACGACGATGTCGCTACCATCGGCGCGCACTTCGAGGTCGTTGCTCAACGCGCCGGTCAGGGACACGACCGGTTGCGACAGGCCGCGCACAAGCTCAAGTGCACGCGCCATGCCGTCGGGCTCTGATATACGGACTCGCAGTTCGTTCGCCGCCGAGGGTTGCAGACGGATGGTGCCGACCGTGTCCCGCTCAGGCCGCAGCACATCGCGCACCTCGGGCCACAACGCTTCGAGCCGGGCGGCATAGACATCTTCGACCTGCACTTCGGCAAGCAAATGCGCCCCGCCGCGCAGATCGAGGCCAAGGTTCACCAATCCAGACGGAAGAAAGGACGGCCAGTCACCGCTTTGTTCCAGCAGCTCGGGCGTCTCACCCGTCAGCTCGATCGCGGCCATCGCATCGTTGTATTGTTCGACGCGCGGATAGAACAGGTTCGGCAGGGCCAGCACCAGACCGACGGCGACCGTGGTCCAGATCAAAAGGCGCTTCCAGAGATCGATCTGAAGCATGTTGGATAGGTCCGATGCAGGCTAGGAAAGGGTCAGGTATTCGCGGGTTCGGTCTTGGACATGACCTGCACGATGGTGTTCTGCACCACGCGCACCTTCACACCTTCCGCAATTTCGACGTCCAGCTCGTTGTTTTCCTTGACCTTTACAACCTTGCCGATCAACCCGCCCTGGGTCACGACCACATCGCCCCGGCGCAGCGCCTCGACCATCTTCTGATGCTCTTTCATCTTCTTCTGCTGCGGACGGATCAGCAGGAAATACATAATCGCGAAGATCAGAATGAGCGGAATAAACTGGGCGATTGCGCTGCCTTCCATGGCGGGCTCCTTGTTGATGGGTGGGCACACGTGGCGGGGCGGCACCCAACGCTGTATTGCCGGAAAATTTGCGCGGAACCTATGTTGACCTGTCGGGCTTTGCAAGGCGGCTTGCCGAGAGAGATCGAGGCGATCGGTTGTCTGTGGAAAGGACATTCGTTGCAAGGCTTCCGATTTTTTATCCTGCACCTTGGCATGGCGCGGAAATTGCGCCTTAA
Source organism: Marivita hallyeonensis (assembly GCF_900129875.1). Taxonomy (GTDB): domain Bacteria; phylum Pseudomonadota; class Alphaproteobacteria; order Rhodobacterales; family Rhodobacteraceae; genus Marivita; species Marivita hallyeonensis. The sequence goes on from NZ_FQXC01000002.1 coordinate 211,856, forward strand.
GTCGGCCATGCGATGGGGTTGGATCATTTTGGCGCTGTGCTGGACCGCAGGACATGCGTCCGCCACGGAGTTGTCTGTTCTGCCGCGCGAAGATCACGCGCAGTGGCAGGCCGTGGGACGGCTCAACGTATCCGGCTTTCGAAACCGGGAGATGTGTACAGGGGTACTGATCGCGCCGGATCGCGTTCTGACAGCCGCACATTGTGTCTCGGGGACTGACGGTCTTGGCCCCCGGCCCGACGAGTTCACTTTTGTCGCGGGCTGGCTTCAGGGCACAGCGGCGGATAGCGCGACTGGCGCGTCCATCTGGGTGCACCCAAAGGCCTATGCGGAAGGTTTGCTCAATATCCGTTTCGACATTGCGTTGCTTGACCTTGCGCGTCCCCTCGACATTCCCCCGCTGCCATTGTCCACCAGCGCCGCAGCACCTTTCGGTATTGTGGGGTACTCGACCCGACGGCCACATATGCTGAGTGCGTCATTTGAGTGCGACGGCCAGACCCTTACCAATCTGCTGCGCCTCGACTGCCCCGTATTGCCCGGCAATTCCGGGGGGCCCGTACTGACCCGCGACGGTGACAGGTGGTCGGTGACCGCGGTTGTCAGCGCGATGGGCCAGAGCGGTGCACTGGCAGTGCCGGTGAGCCTTTTGCCGGAAGACTGACCGCCGGTCCTTAGCCCCTACCATGTATCCGAATTCCGGTGCATAAGGCCGCCGAACACCCGAGCGAGTCAGAAGGACAAGACCCATGCATGACATCCGAGCCATCCGCGAGAACCCCGCTGCGTTCGACGCGGCGCTGTCGCGTCGTGGATTGGAGCCGGTCTCGTCCGAAATCCTGAAAATCGACGAAGACCGGCGTGCTGCCATCCTCGCGGCCGAAACCGCACAGGCGGACCAGAACAAGGCGGCGAAAGAGATCGGCAAGGCCAAGACTTCGGGTGATGAGGCCGCCTTTGAACGCCTGCGCGATGAGGTTTCGGCCAAGAAGGCTGCGGTCGCCGAGATGCAGGCGCGCGCCAAAGAACTGGACGACACCCTGAGCACGTTGCTCATGGGTCTGCCGAACCTGCCGCACGACGACGTGCCGGTTGGCGAGGACGAAGAGGACAATGTCGAGGTCCATCGCTGGGGTACGCCTCGGGACTTCGACTTTCAGCCGAAAGAGCATTTCGAGATCGCGGGCGTGCAGCCCGGCATGGATTTCGAGACCGCCGCGAAGCTATCCGGTTCGCGCTTTGTCGTGATGTCGGGTGCCGTTGCGCGGCTACACCGCGCCCTGGCGCAATTCATGCTCGACACGCATATCTCGGAAAATGGTCTGATCGAGACATGGACGCCGGTCCTTGTCCGCGACGACATGATGTACGGTACGGGTCAGCTGCCGAAATTCGGTGAAGACAGCTATCAGACCACGAATGGCTGGTGGCTGGTGCCCACGGCAGAAGTGACACTGACAAACATCGTCAACGGCCTCACGGTGGAGGAGGATTACCTGCCCCGCCGCTACGTCGCGCACACGCAGTGCTTCCGTTCCGAGGCGGGCAGCGCCGGGCGCGACACGGCGGGCATGCTGCGCCAGCATCAGTTCGAGAAGGTCGAGATGGTGTCGGTCACCCATCCCGACAAAAGCCGCGAAGAGCTGGACCGGATGACCGGCTGCGCGCAGGGCATCCTCGAACGGCTCGGTCTGCCCTACCGCACGGTTGTGCTCTGCACCGGGGACATGGGCTTTGGCGCACGGCGCACGCATGATATCGAGGTCTGGCTGCCAGGGCAGAACACCTATCGCGAGATCAGCTCGGTCTCGGTTTGCGGGGACTTTCAGGCGCGTCGCATGAACGCCCGGTTCAAACCGGCCGGTGGCGGCAAGCCGGAATTTGTCCATACGCTGAACGGATCCGGCCTTGCCGTGGGCCGGTGCCTCATTGCCGTGCTTGAAAACGGACAGGAGTCTGATGGATCCGTCACCCTGCCCGAAGCGTTGCATCCTTGGTTAGGCGGTAAGACCCGCATCAGCGCAAACGGAGAAATGGTCTGATCGATGGAAAGGCTCTGGTCCGTACTCGTCGTCACCGCTGCAGTGTTGTTTGCGGCATCGCCTTGGTTCACCGAGGGCTTCAACGGGTTTGAGCCTGATCAGTTCCCGGTCCCACAGGACAACCCGCCCGTGCAACCGGCGGGGTACGCCTTCGCGATCTGGGGATTGATTTACCTTTGGCTGATTGTCGGCGCTGTCTTTGGCCTGATCAAGCGCAGCGACGATCCGGACTGGGCGCCCATGCGCCCGCCCCTCGTGCTCAGCCTTGCCATCGGTGCCACATGGCTGCCTGTCGCCAACCTGTCGCCTGTGCTGGCGACAATCCTGATCTGGGCCATGCTGGCGACCGCGTTTCTCAGCCTCTTCCGCGTCGGGGACACCGACCGGTGGTTCCAGCAAGCGCCCGTGGCGATCTATGCCGGGTGGCTGACCGCTGCATCCTCCGTTTCGATCGGATTGCTGCTGGGCGGCTACGGTGTCCTGAGCGGCACATGGTCCGCGATCGTGGCGTTGTCGATTGGTCTGGTGATCGCACTTGTGGCGCAATACCGTCTGCATCGCGCGCCGGAATACGGGATCACGGTGATTTGGGCCCTGATTGCCGTCATCGTTGCCAATTCGGGACCGATCAACATCGCCGTCGTGGGGCTTTGCGTGGTTGGCATTATCGCGATTCTGGCCCTGCGCGGGACAGACACCGAATAGAGCCGTTTCCGTCACTGGAAACAGGCGGATGTGTCACCACATCCGCCCGACCGATCATCCCATCGCGCGCAGGCGTTTGATCAGGCTGGACGTGTCCCAACGCCCACCGCCGAGTTTTTGCACGTCCTTGTAGAACTGATCGACGAGCGCCGTCACCGGCAGGGACGCGCCCACTTCGTCGGCGGTATCGAGGCAAATCCCAAGGTCCTTGCGCATCCAGTCCACTGCGAAACCGTGGTTGAACTCGTCGTCGATCATCGTCTCATAGCGGTTCGACATCTGCCACGATCCGGCTGCGCCCTGGCTGATCACCTCGACCACCGCGCGGCCATCAAGCCCGGCTTTTTCAGCGAAATGCAGCGCCTCGCTCAGGCCCTGAACCAGCCCGGCAATGGCGATCTGGTTGCACATCTTGGTCATCTGCCCTGCCCCGCTGTCACCGATGCGGCGGCAGATCCTGGCATAGGCATCAATCACCGGCTCTGCGCGGGCAAACACGTCCTCGTCTCCGCCACACATAACCGACAGAACCCCGTTCTCTGCCCCGGCCTGCCCACCCGAGATCGGCGCGTCGACAAACCCGATTCCCTGATCCGACGCCGCCGCATACAGTTCGCGCGTCACTTTCGCCGACACCGTTGTATGGTCGACGAACGCGGTGCCGTCCGACATGCCCGCGAACGCACCGTCGTCGCCAAGGCACACGCTGCGCAGGTCATCATCGTTGCCGACGCAGGACATCACGAATTCCGCGCCGTCGGCTGCCGCCTTGGGCGTCGCCGCGTGGGATCCGCCGAATTCCGACGCCCAGGCCTCGGCCTTGGATGCGGTCCGGTTGTAGACCGTCACCTCGTGACCGGCCTTCGACAGATGCCCGGCCATCGGATATCCCATGACCCCAAGACCCAGAAATGCAACTTTTGCCATGACGCACGCTCCCCTCGTATTCAGTGCCATTTCGCTGCCTCTACCTGACGCCGCGCCCCCCTCTTGGCAAGGGCTGACGTGTTCTGTAGGGCCATGCGCATGATGGATGGGTCCTTGGAACCGACTGCAAAGGGGTGAAACCGGCGTGGCGCTGATATTCAGAGCACTTGTCTGGCTGACAACAGCGGCGCTGGTGATCGGCGTGGTTGCGGCCGTGTCGATCTACTACCTCGCCTCGCGCTCCTTGCCGGATTACGACAAGGTCATTCCGGTCTCGGGCCTGACAGCGGATGTCGAAATCGTGCGGGACAACTCCGGCGTGCCGCACATCTTTCCGGCCTCCGACCGCGATGCGTTCTTCGCTTTGGGATACGCGCATGCCCAGGATCGCCTTTGGCAGATGACCCTGATGCGCCGGACCGCGCAGGGACGGTTGTCGGAGTTGTTCGGCAGCCGCACGGTCGAGAACGACAAGCTGCTCAGACGGCTGGACCTGTACCCGCTGGCCGTCCAATCGGTCGACGTGCAAGATGCGCGCACGCGAGACGCCCTTGACGCCTATGCTGCGGGCGTCAACGCCCGCATCACCGAGATCAACCGAGATAGTCTTGGCCGGGGGGCGCCCGAGTTTTTCATGTTCAATGCGCCCATCGCCCCATGGCAGCCCGCGGATTCGCTCGCCATGATCAAGCTGATGGCGCTGCAACTGTCCGGCCATTTGAGCGAGGAGGTCTTGCGCGCCCGCACGTCGCTTCTTTTGCCAGACGAAAACCGGCTGGCCGATCTCCTGCCGGACATCCCCGGTCAGGGTGTGGCTGCATTGCCGGAATACGCTGCGCTTGTCCCCGGCGCTGACGCGGCCACGCGATTTGCACAGGCGGACCCGGACCCGATGCTGTGGCCCGTACCACGGCGCGGGCTGGCTGGGGCGTCGAACGCATGGGCGGCCGATGCATCGCGGTCAGCTACCGGGTCAACATTGATGGCGAACGATCCGCATCTGGGGTTTACCGCCCCGGCGATCTGGTATCTCGCGCGGATTGACCTGTCCGTCGGGGGTGTGATCGGTGCCACGATTCCAGGCATTCCCGCCATCATGGCGGGCCGATCCGAGAACATCGCATGGGGCGTTACATCATCTTACCTCGATGATCAGGACGTGTTCATCGAAGAGCTCAACTCCGACAACCCCGAGCAGTACCGCACACCGGATGGCTTCAAGGAGTTCATCACCCGCCGCTCCATCATCGAGATCAAGGATGCGCCGCCTGTGACCTTGACCCTTCGCTGGAGCGACAATGGTCCGATCCTGCCCGGAACGCGGTTCGACCTTGGCACCATCACGCCACCCGGACACGTGACCGCGCTCAGCTGGACCGCGCTCAGCCCGCGCGACACGTCGATGACGGCGGCGGTGAACCTCATGTACGCCGGTTCGGTCGAGGAAGCGCTCGACATATCCAAAGGCTATGTGGCGCCATCGCAAAACCTCACGGTGATCGACGCAGACTCCATCGCGATGAAGGTGATCGGTGCCCTGCCCCGGCGCGACGACAGCCATCAGAGCCAAGGACGTCTGCCATCGCTCGGTTGGCGCCCAGAGAACCGTTGGCAAGGTATGTTCCCGGACGACTCAAACCCCGTATTCCTCAATCCGACCGGCGGCATTGTCGGCAATACCAACAACAAATCGGTCGACCGACCCTTCCCGCTGCACCTGAGCTTCGACTGGGGCGACAGTCAGCGCGTGATGCGCTGGCAAGGTCTGATGCAAGGGCGCGAGGTTCACACGCGGGACAGCTTTGTCGAGGCACAGCTCGATACGGTTTCGATCACGGCGCGGGCGCTCTTGCCGCTGATCGGTGCGGATCTCTGGTTCACAGGAGAAGCTGCCCCCGAGGGCACGCCCGAACGGCTGCGGCAGCGCGCGCTCGACCTACTCGCCAACTGGAACGGCGAGATGAATGAGCATCTGCCGGAACCGCTGATCTATTCCGCCTGGCTGCGTGCATTACAGGAGCGTCTGATCCGTGATGACCTTGGCCCACTGGCGTCAGAGTTCACGCATGTCGAGCCTTTGTTCATCGAACGCGTGTATCGCGATGTGGACGGGGCCAGCGCGTGGTGCGACATCATCCGGTCCGCCGCTGTGGAAAGCTGCAGCGATATCGCCCGCCTCGCGCTTGACGATGCGCTGGTTTGGATATCCGAAACCTACGGCACCGCACTCGAGTCGCTGCGCTGGGGCGATGCGCATCAGGCAACTCACGACCATGCCGTACTCGGCGACGTGCCGATCCTGCGCTATTTCGTAAACATCCGCCAAAGCACATCGGGTGGCGATCATACGCTGATGCGCGGGCGTGTCTCAGGCGAAGACCCAAACCCGTTCCATAATGTTCATGGCGCGGGGTATCGCGGTGTCTACGATTTCGCTGACCCCGACAGCTCTGTCTTCATCCTGTCAACCGGACAATCCGGTCATTTCCTGTCCCGGCATTACGACGACATGGGCATCCTGTGGCGGCGGGGTGAGTACATTCCGATGTCTCTTGACGCTGATCTTGCGCGCGCCGCATCGGTGGGGATCACGCGACTGGTGCGTGAATAAACCCCAACGCGCGTTTTCCGTCGATGTTCTTGGGAACTCCTTTGGGCATGGTGCGTTACGCCTCCTGTAGAGAGACCAAGGAGGTACTCATGGCGACGTCATCGACCGCGAAAGCGAACGGCTCACAGAAACCCGCAGATATGGAAGCACTGAATGCGCAGATCAGCGAGTTGCGCAAGGATCTGAGCGATCTTGTTGGCATCGTTGGTCAAATGGGGTCCAACGCCAAGGACTCTGCCGCGGACACCGTCGCGGACCGCATCAATAGCCTTGCATCCAAGGCCGAGAATGCGAAGACCGAGGCAGAGCTGCGCGCCCTGCTGCTCAAGGAAAAAACCGAAGACACAGTGCGCGAGCAGCCTGCAACGGCGTTGCTGATCGCAACTGGCATCGGCTTTCTTGTCGGCACATTCATGTCGCGGCGCTAATATGCTGAGTTTATTGAAGTTTCAGGCCCGGGCCGCTGTGCGGCGCGGGCTCTCCGTGCTTATTGGCGGTGTCTTCGCAGCCATCGGCCTCGGTTTTCTTACCCAAGCTGCGTGGTCTTATCTGGCTACCCAGTATTCTTCTTTGATTGCCTCCCAGGTTGTTGGAGGCGTTTTTGTCGTTATGGGTCTCGGCGTCATCTTGTTGTCGAAACGCCGGTCTAAACGCGCTGCAGCGCGCGCATCAACGCCGACGCAAAACCTCGCCATGGTCGAAGCGTTCCTCGTTGGCATGCAGGCAGGCCAGTCGCGCGGTCGCGGGTAACATGGCGGACGCCATCCCACACTACGCCACGCTGCGCACATTTGCGCTGTGCGCCTTGGCCAGTGTCGTGGTCATCGGTGCACTGTTTTTGACCAAGTCCATCATGGCGCCACTGGTTCTTGCGTTTGTCTTTGCCGTGGTGCTGGCCCCCATTCACGACCGTTTGTGTCGGATGCGCATCGGCAGTGGTCTGGCAGCGGCGCTCGTTTTGCTTGCCCTCTTGGTGATCGGCGCCATCAGCGCGTTTCTGGCAGAACCCATTGTCATCCGCATCCTCGATGAAATCCCGAACATTCAGCGCGAAGTCCGCCTCTTGATCTTCGAAATCAGAGCCGAGTTTCGTGATCTCGAAGAACTCAATCAGAATGTCCAGTCCATGATGGGCACGGATGACGACGGCGACAGCAGCAGCGCGTCGCCGATGCCTAGTCTTTTCGACGCGGTGTTCTTTGCACCCCTGATCCTGGGTCAGGCCCTGATGTTCTTTGCAGCCTTGTTCTTCGCATTAACGGAAAGGCGGGCCATTTACCGGTCGGCGGCGCGGGCGTTTCGTAAAGCCTCGCTCAAAAGCCGTCTGGCCCGGGCCGAACGTGCCGTCGCGCGCTATTTCGGTACCGTGGCTCTCATCAATATCGGCTTGGGCATCTGTGTCGCCATTGGGCTGTCGGCGCTGGGGCTTCCCATGGCTTATGCCTGGGGTGCTGCGGCGGCCGTGATGAACTTCCTGCTCTACGTCGGACCGGCGATCATGGTGGGCGCGCTTCTTCTTGCCGGTATTCTGAATTTCGACGGGTTGATGGTCATCGCGCCAGCGGCGGTCTACCTCGCCATTAACGCGATGGAAGCGCAGTTCGTGACACCATCAGTTGTCGGAAAACACATGGATATCAGTCCGTTACTGGTCTTCCTGTCAGTGGTTTTCTGGCTCTACCTCTGGGGTCCGGTGGGCGCTATCGTGGCCATCCCGCTTCTTGTTTTCTGCGCCGGATACCTGTCCCAAGAGGAAACAGAGCAAAGCAGGTTATCAGCGGCCTAGAGCGTCTCGAACTGGCGTGCGTCTTTGGCGGACCAGCGCACCGTGAGGTGGTAGCCGTCTTCGTCCTGTTGCTCGGACTCGACGAGGGCTTTGTCAAATAGCCACGCCCGTTTGCGACCCTCATCGAAGGTGAGGTGAACAAGCTCCACCCGCCTCTCGCCCACAAGCACACGGTTGACGGCCGCAAGGAGCGCGTCCAACCCCTCTCCGGTCAGGGCGGATGTCGCATAGACGGCGTCGTCCCGTTCTGCCCGAGTGAACGCCGCTTCGCGGTCTTCCGCAGGCATCACGTCGATCTTGTTCCAGACTTCAAGCATCGGGGTGGTTTCCGTCACACCCAGCGAATTGAGGATCTCCCGCACGTCCTGAGCCTGCTCCTCGGTTTCCGCGTGGCTGATGTCGCGGACGTGCAGGATAAGGTCCGCCGCCAAAACCTCTTCCAGCGTCGCCCGAAACGCGGCAACCAGCTCTGTCGGCAGGTCCGAGATGAAACCCACCGTGTCGGACAGGATGACCTCCGGCCCGTCCGGCAGCTTCACGGCGCGCATGGTCGGGTCAAGGGTCGCGAACAGCATGTCCTTCGCCATGACCTCGGCCCCGGTGAGCCGGTTAAACAGCGTCGACTTCCCGGCGTTGGTGTACCCCACAAGGGCCACGATCGGATACGGCACCTTGGCGCGTGCCGCCCGGTGCAAGCCGCGCGTCTTGACCACCTTGTCCAGCTGGCGCCGCAGACGCACAAGTTGATCGTCAATCGCGCGCCGGTCCGCTTCGATCTGGGTTTCGCCCGGACCACCGACAAAGCCCAGACCGCCACGCTGACGTTCAAGGTGCGTCCAGGCCCGTACAAGCCGCGTACGCTGATAGCTGAGCGCGGCCATCTCGACCTGAAGCACACCTTCCCGCGTCGCCGCACGGTCGCTGAAGATCTCGAGGATGAGGCCCGTCCGGTCCAAAAGCTTGACGCCCCAGGCCTTCTCCAGGTTGCGCTGTTGCACGGGGGTGACCGGGCCGTCGACCAGGACCAGTTCAATGTCCTGCGCTTTAAAAAGCGCCTCTAACTCATTGATTTTGCCCGAGCCAAACAACGCGCCCGGTTGAGGTTTTGGCAGCCGGACGACATCACTTCCCACGACCTCAAGACCGGGCAAGGCAGCCGCCAATGCCACGGCTTCCGCCAAGGCGGGTTCCGCCGCCCGCCGGGTGCGATCCGAAGTGATGTCAGGATGCAGAACCCATGCGCGGGTCACATGCGCCTTGTGTTCTTTCAACTTTCGCCTTCGCCGTCATAGAGATTGATCGGCTGTGCTGGCATGATGGTTGAAATGGCGTGCTTGTAGACAAGCTGTGATTGTCCATCACGGCGCAGCAGCACACAGAAGTTATCGAACCACGTGATGACACCTTGCAATTTCACACCATTGATGAGGAATACCGTCACCGGCACCTTTGTCTTGCGGACATGGTTGAGAAATGCGTCCTGAAGATTTTGCTTGTCGGATGCCATAAAAATTGCCTTTGTTCTTTTTCTTACCGCGCGGTCGGACGTGATTTGCGGTCACTATGTCGTGCGACCTCAGTGAATTCCAGAGGAAAAACAAGGAATTTGGGCAGAGTGTGTTTTGCGGCTCAATCCTGCCAGAGATCCGGTGTCACAATCACCACCAAGGCTAGCAATTCCAGACGCCCCATGACCATCGCAATGGCGGCCACAAGCTTGGGCCCTGCCCCCAACTCGATGAAGTTCAGCCGCCCGGCCTCCACCACTTCGATGAGAGGTCCGCAATTCGACAAGACGGCCACGGCGAGCACCAGCGATTGCTCGAACGGGATGTTGAACGCCGCAAAAGCGATCGTGGTCGCCGCCAGCGTAATGGCGAAAATCATGAAGAAAACCCAGGCGATAAAGGCGCCTTCGCGCCGCGTCCGCCGCGACACCAGCCCGGACCGGCCGATCGAGGACGGATGCACCAATCGGTCCACCTCGCGCATTCCGTTGATGATCAGAGCAAAAACCCGCAGCAGCTTGACACCGCCAGCCGTCGTGGCCACCCCACCCCCGATCATCGCCAATGCCATCAGGATCAGCCCCGGCGTCTCAAGCCCCGACCAGGCCTGCGCATCCACCCAATCGACACTGACGAACCCCGTGGTCGTGAGGAACGACAACACGGTAAAGGCCGCCCCCCAGAGGGCGCGCAACCCGGCCAACAAGTTGTCCTGATCGCCGATATCCAGCGCGGCGAGGAAATGCCTCAGAAACAGGATGACCGGCACCATCAGAACAATGGCAAGGCCCAACCGGAACTCGGGGTCAAAGAGCAGCCCCTGCTTTTCGGAACTGCCCGTATCCTTCGAAAACGTCATCCGCGACAGCGCAAACATCAGGAACAGCGCCAGGATCACTTCGCCGGTAAAGCCGCTCGCCGCTCCTTCCGGCCCCCCGACCGGGGAAATTCCCGAGGTCGACATGATGCTCATCGCATGGGTCAGCGCGACGAAGGGCGCATCTCCGACCACGATCAGCAAACACCAAAGCGCAAGCGTCAGAAGAGTATAGGTCGGCACCAGCACCGATGCGCTACGCGCAAGACGGCTTGCCGGATCGGCCATGTCCCGCCGCGCTGCGCCCGCCACCAGATCCTGCCCCGGCTCGCGCAGTGAAGTGACCTCGAACCCGCCAAGGTTCAGGGGTGCAAGGATCGCCGCCGCCGCGACCCACATGAGCAATCCGCCCATCCAGCCCACCTGCGCCCGCCACAGGTGTTCCGCCATCGACAACCGTTCGGGCGCGAAGAGCGGCAACCCGGTGGTCGACAGGCTCGACACCATCTCCACGTAGGCGTTCAGGAAAGACGTCGTCTGCACCGACTCGTAGAACGGCACGGCAAGAACAGCCGGCAAGACGATGAAGGTCCCCAGCAAGGCCAGAAGCTGCCGGATCGCGCTGCGGTTATGGGGCCGGTTGGCCAGAGCGAAAGCCACCAGCGCACAAAGAATGAGGCCGATTAGCCCCGAATAGAAGAAACTGCGTGCATCCTGAAAGGACTCGCTCCAAAGCGCCACGCTCGCCGGGAGGATCATCGACGCCGACGCAAGGCCCGTCAGCAGAAGCAGAAATGGCAGGCGGGACAGAACCGGCATCGATCAGAAGAAATCGATGGAGACCTGCAGCAGGCGCTCGACCTCTGGCACGTCCTTGGCCAGCGTGAAGATCACCACCTGGTCGCCCTCCTCGATCACCATCGCACCGGTCGGACGCACGATCTTGCTGCCCTTGCGCACCGCGCCGACGATCACGCCTTCAGGGAAGTCGATATCGCGCATTTTCTGGCCCGCCATCGGTGACGTCGACAGAACCTCCGCCTCGATCACCTCTGCCTCCGCATCGCCGATGGAATAGACCGCCCGCACCCGCCCGTGCCGGAAATGCCGCAGGATCGAACTCACCGTCACGGAACGCGGATTGATATAGGCGTCGATCCCCAGCGGCTCCATCAGCGGCTCAAGCGTCGGGTCATTGATGAGGGCAATCGCCATCGGGCAACCTTCGGATTTCGCCCGCACCGCGGCCAGCATGTTGACCTTGTCGTCGTCGGTCACACACAGCACCGCATCGGCGCGTTCGATATTTGCCTCCTGCAGCAGCGCCACGTCCAGCCCATCGCCGTGCAGCACAATCGTGCGTTCCAGCGCCTCCGCCGCCCGCTCCGCACAGACGCGGTTGCGCTCGATCACCTTGGCCCGGATACGATCCGCCCGCGCCTCGAGCTCCTTTGCCACGGTCAGCCCCACATTGCCGCCGCCGATGATGACCACGCGCTCCTGCTTGCGGTGGGTCTTGCCGAAGATTTCCAGCGCGCGGCGCACGTCTTCGTTGTGCACCATGATATAACAGGCGTCCCCGGCGAAGAGCTGATCTCCCGCCTCGGGCGCAAAGAGTGTGCCTTCCCGCCGGATGCCCACCACGATAGAGCGCAGGGTCGAGAACAGGTCCGTCAGCTGGCGCAACGGCGTGTTGATGATCGGGCAGTCATCGTCGATGGTCAGCCCCATCAGCGACGCCTCACCGTCAAGGAACTTCTCCGTGTCGAACGCCGCCGGAGCGCTCAGCCGCTGCAGCGCCGCCTCCGCCACTTCCATCTCGGGGCTGATCACCACGTCGATGGGCATGTGGTCGCGGCGGTAGAGGTCGGAGTAGATTGCTGTCAGGTAGGATTTCGACCGCAGCCGCGCGATCTTGCGCGGCACCTCGAACACCGAATGCGCGACCTGACAGGTCACCATGTTGACCTCGTCCGAATGGGTCGCCGCGATGATCATATCCGCATCGCGCGCACCCGCCTTTTCAAGCACATCCGGATAGGACGCAAACCCGGCGATCCCTTGCACGTCAAGGCTGTCCGTCGCCCGCCGCACCAGGTCGGCGTTGTTGTCGACGACAGTCACATCATTGCGCTCTCCTGAGAGATGCCGCGCAATCTGCCAGCCAACCTGACCCGCTCCGCAGATGATAACCTTCATGGCGTTCGCCCGTACCCGGGCCCCTTGGCTGTGACTTGAAGAGGTGTGTGACAGAGCCTCGCTGTGGGGTCAATTCCGGAGGGCGCGTGTTTACCGGCGCCAAAAACCTCGCTTGGTGCAAAGAGACCGAAAAATGTCTGAAATCTGCACAGGTTAAGTCGCACAATTCCGGAAACGGAGCGTCTCCATGCTGACACCAATGAATGCTGAGGACCGTCTACGCCGTCGATACGCCCATTGATCCAAATCAACAAAAATCTGCGGCGTACATGGGAGTGTAGGACCTCCGAGTAAATGGCCTTGGCGCTGGCCTGAAGGGCCGGAGACGTAAGCCCTAGTTCCAAGCCGTTTGCTCAGCAAAACAGAAGACAGGTGACGCTATGAAACTCTTTGCAAGTTCCCTTCTCATCGGGGCCATTCTCGCCATGTCCGGATGCACGGAGCCTGACACATACCCGGTAACGGGTATCGAGTGTGATCCGAATGATCCGGTGCAAGACATGGATGCAAGCGAATGCACCGCGGTGTCGGGGATTTAGAGCGACATTCAGGGATGACTTGCTCCACGGGAGGAGGCGTGCATGGTCGTCTTTCTGAACCGCGCTCACGCGGGTAAGGCCCTGGCGGAGGACATTGCCCGACGCAACTATCCGGATCCCGTGGTCCTCGCCTTGCCGCGCGGCGGAGTACCGCTCGGCGCAGAGGTTGCCCGACGCCTGAATGCACCGCTCGACCTGGTGATGGTCCGCAAGATCGGTGTTCCGTCCCGGCCCGAATTGGCTGCAGCCGCAGTCGTTGATGGCGCGGACCCCGAGATTGTCTTGAATGAGGACGTCATGCGCATGGCAGGTCTCGACCGGGACGATATCGACAGGCTCGCTCAAGCTCAGCTTGAGAAAATCGCGCAGCGCAGGGAGCGCTACTTCAAAGGGCGCGTGCGTCAGGAGATCGCTGGCAAGACTGCAATCCTTGTGGATGACGGAATCGCCACCGGCGCGACAACCCGCGCGGCACTGGCCGCGGTGCGTCGCCAGAAACCAGCCCGGCTGGTGTTGGCAGTGCCCGTCGGGCCCGACGACACGCTGCGCGCTTTGAAGGATGAGGTCGACGAGGTGATCTGCCTTGAGACACCCGAATTCTTCAATGCAGTTGGCGCACATTACAGGGAATTCTCACAGGTCTCCGATGAAGATGTTGTCCGCATCCTGCAAGACCTGGACTCCGTGTCCGATGGGAATGGCGGCACCTGAGTTTCGGCCAGGATAGGTGGTTGCGCTTGGGTCGCAGCCGCTCAGCGAGGGGCGGCATTAGGGCGTGTCTCACGTCCGAGTTGAAGCCACATGGCACCGATTTTCGACCTGACGTTCTGCACATCGACATCAACGAATTCGGACAGGTTGTCTGGTGGCGACGCGTGCCAGATGACGGACTCGCGTAACGTGCTCAAATTTCCGCCAAAATGGTTGCCACAAGGCCGGTTGCACTCAGGGCGATGAGCAATCCGAACACCACCCTTTTGTACTGCCCGGGCTGCGCCGACGCGAAATGCCGTGACCCTAACCAAACACCGGCGGCCAGCAGTGGCACAGACGTGAAAAAACGAGTGATTGCAACGGTATCGTAATAGCCCGCGTAGATGAGCAGCGCGCAGGCCCAGAGATCCGCGAAAAACAAATACGCGATCATCGTCGCGCGTATCGAAGTCGCTCTTGCGTCAGAGAAATTCAGAAAAAGAGCCAGCACGAGACCACTCAACGCTGCCGCACCGTTGATGACGCCAACAAACGAACCGACCACGGCGTAGGATGTTTGGGAAAAACTGAAACGCCGCGTTCCTGTGAAGATCAGATAGACGCTCGACAGAAAGACAAAAGACAACGCGAGTATCCGCAGGGTCGCGTCGGGAAAGTATCCAAGAAGGAAGATACCGATTGGTGTACCGATTGCACCAGTCACCAACAGGGTTCCAAGTGCACTCCAATTCACGTCCCGAACGATGCCACGCGCTTGTACAGACGACGCGGCCAACTCGAGCGCGATCGACAATGGGACAATCTCGGCAAGTGGCAACTTGAAGGACAGTCCCGCAAACAACACCCCGGTGAACCCAAATCCAGAGAAACCCCGGACGTACGACGCCGCAAAAAGAACGGTCGCATAGAAAAAGGTATCGAAGACAGATAGGTAAAAAAGGTCTTCCATCGAATGCTCAGAGGATTTGCGGTGAAAACGCTTCGGGAAGCGCTGTGCAGAGGCAAGATGAGTCCAATGCTAATACAGGTTTTCGCATCTGAGTTGACTTTGAAAACACTTCACAGCGACATGAGAGACGAGAACTTAGCCAAAAATCACAGCCAGGCCGCTCGGCGCTTATCCCATTCCCTCACCTCCTTCGTTTCCTACACTTACTTTGCACCTCATCGCGCACCACCCTCTGGATGGCTTCGATCATCGCGAAAACGGGCCGCTTGACCCTGATCTGGATTAATCCCCTAGGAACCGCTCGCTGCTTGGTGCTTTGACATTCGCTTTCGGCGCGGCGCGATCCGAAAGCGTCGGAATCCTCACCTTGATCGTTCTGCACGGGACCTAATTATTGACAATATGGAAACGAAAAACCGAATGCGTGTCATCCTCTTCAGGGTCGCGGGGCTTGCAATGTTCGTTGGCGCATTGTGGGTCATCCAGATCATAAACTGGGCGACGGGCTATAGCCTCAACACCGCATTCGGACTGTTGCCGCGCCACCCGGAAGGCTTGGACGGCATACTCGGGATGCCAATGCTCCACGGCAGCTTCAACCATCTCATTTCGAACACGCCACCCCTCTTGGTGATGGGCTGTCTGCTTGTATCAACGGCCACACGCGCGCTTGTCACTGTGAATAGCGTGATCGTTGGCGTCGGCGGCGTGCTGGTCTGGCTGTTTGGCAGTTTTGCCATCCATGTCGGCGCGTCCGGATTGGTGTTTGGATGGTTCGGCTTTCTGGTAACACGCGGTCTTGTCGACAGGTCGCCAATCACTCTTGGCGCTGCACTGCTCGTCGGCGCGATTTATGGGTCGATCCTATGGGGCGTTCTCCCCGGCCAGCCGGGTGTCTCATGGGAAGCGCATCTTTTCGGTACAATTGCAGGCGCGATCGCGGCGATGGTCGTCCGCAGCCACGTTCACGCGCCGCGTTTGCGAAATGTGGAGACCCGGTAGACCTGGCGCCAACGTGCTCAGGACCGGATCAACAGGAATATTCAAAATTTAACAAACACTTAATAGGTCCACTTCGGACCCAATGTTTCGCGTGCGAAACAATAGGGCCAAAACGGACCTATCCAGTCACGACGCCGCTTCGGCCCCCTCTTCGAGATACGCGACGCGGCTGCCCGCTTTGGAGCTTGTCACCACGCCCAGTGACTTCAGCTTGCGGTGCAGCGCGCTGCGTTCCATGCCGACGAAGCTCGCCGTGCGGCTGATGTTGCCGCCGAAGCGGTTGATCTGGGTGAGCAGGTATTCCCGTTCGAACGCCTCGCGCGCCTCGCGGAGCGGCATGGTGGCGAGCGTGCCCGACAGGACCACCCGGCCCTCCTCGTCCGCCGTGGGCGCCGTGTCCTGCGGAAGTTCGCGGGCCGAAATGTCGCCCGTCCCCTCACCCAGGATCAGCACCCGTTCGATCACATGAAGCACCCATTGTGCGACGCTGCGTTGAAGGCGTTGCCGGAAAAGCGGCGGCACTACATGTCCTCCCCGACCGCTGCCAACACGATCATAGCTTCTCCGACGGCCAAACCCCGACCCGCTTTGATGGTCAGCGTTTGGGACTCAGTTCCTTCGAGTGGAAGATGTCACCGGTCAACCACGCCGGCCAGTCTCTTTCAAAAAACGACCTTGCGCCACCATGCTTGCGATTTGCACGCGAGGACACGACCAGATGGTCGCCATCGTACTGCACGATCAATTGTTCTTGTTTGTCGGCGTCCCGTTCCGCACGAAAGCGGGCATCGGCGATGGGTCCCTTGACAGTTTGGGGCAAAGCCTCGCCCTCGGGGTCGCAAATTGCGCGCGCTCCACGGCTTCCGCCACCTTGTGCAATATAGGTGTCGAGCGCTGCGAGCACGGCCTCTGACGCCAAGGCCATTTGCTGCCACTGTAGGACACGTGCGGCCTCGGATGGGCGCGACACGGTGATGCCGTGCTGTCTGATTTCGCTGTTCAATCGCTGGGCTTCACGACGTGCCGCTGCCACGTCGGTGGGGGTGCATAATATGCCCGCCTTGTCGCTCATCCTCGCCTGGATTTCCGCGCGAACACCTTTGACGGACAGGCGGCCATTGTTGGTGAGCACCTTCTGGAGGTGTTCAACGGCATGGGCCACTGCGGAGGTCACGTCGTCTGTACACGTCGGTGCGCCAAGTGCGCCGATATGCTCGGCCACGCGCGTTCCGAACACTTGTCCGGCATTGAGCGCCGACCCCCCTGGCCGTGTTGCACCATGGGTGCCTGCGGCCTCACCCACGGCGTAGATGCCCGGCACATTGGTACACCCCCATGTGTCGACGGCGATTCCGCCATTCATGTGCTGGTGGTTGACCGCGAATTCCAGCGGGTCCTTGGTGATATCGACCTTGTAGCGCCTGTAAAGTTCAATCGCGAGCGGGTTCATGTGGCGCAACCGATCAATGGGCAAAACCTGATTTGCCCCCGCGCTGCGCAGATAGGACGCCACATCGTCATCCAGCCGATCGAGGCTGAAATCCCGATCAATCGCAAGTGGGTTGCGATTGAAGTCCATGAAGACCCGCCGCCCGGCTTGTCCTTCCCGAAAGATTGCCAAATCAATGAGGCTTGACTGAAAATCCAGCATTCGGCTCGCATGGAACGGCCATTGATAGCCTTTGCGAAAAATGTTTGAGGCCATCTCTTGGGTCGAGCGGTAGTACTCGGCCAGAAAGTGATGTTCGCCCCCGTCGGCATCAACCGAATAGATATGCGGGATGACCTGCACATAGGTGCCGGAGAGGTTCCACGGGAACCCTTCTCTCCGCGTGCCGATACCGAACTGGTTTTCAGTAATGTTGGTCAGTTCCAACCCTGTCTCAAGTGCAAGACCGAGTGTTCCGAAACAACCGTTCGGGAAAACGCTGTCGCGATATAGCTCGCCCGGCCCGCCAGCAGCCAGGACCAGCGCGGAACAGGCATAGACCGTAAGACCATAGGGATTTGTTTCGGTGCTGTCCTTGGAACGGATCGCCAGCACACCACAAACACGGCCCTTATCCCTGAGAACCTTGACGACAGTCGTTTGGTTGAAAAACGAAATGCCCAGGCGGATCGCCTCTTCGGCCAAGACCTTGACCATCAACCGGGATGTGCGCGGCCCACAAGACGTCGCACGACCGACCTCGTCGTGATCTGTCTGGTAGCGCAGCGTGCCGCCCAGGTGATCCTGCGGCAGAGGAAGGCCAAGGTATTGAAGCGATGCCATCGCACGGACCGAACCGACCGCTTCGATATAGGCCATATCTTCGTCCATCGCGCCGCCCGCACCGATCGAGGCGGCCAGATCGAAAAAGTTGTCGCCCTGGTCCTTGGTGTTGGCGGTGTGCAGCGTTTGCTTGTCGGATCCTGAGCAGGCGGATGTTCCGCCCCACGCGCTTTGGCTGAGTATGACGACATCCACGTTTCGCCGCTTCATCTCCACAGCAGCGCGCAGTCCCGCAGCGCCGCTCCCGACGACGATGGCGCCAGCGCGGTGCAGTGGAATGGTGTAGCTGTTGACGACCAGCATTTCGGCTGCACCCGGTTCAGAGCTCAGCCGTGGCATTGCCACGTCGGTCAACGCATCGAGGATGTCTTGTGGGACACAGAGGGCCACTTGGGTCTTCCTTTCTCGGGTCTAGATATCGACCCAGACACGCTGCTCTGAGGAGGTCATGCAGGCATCAACGATCTGGCAGATATGGTGTCCCGTTTCGAACGTGGGCCACATAGGCGTGCCCGTGGTGATCGACTTGATGACTTCGGCCGCTTCGATGATTTTGCTTTCGTTGTAACCAAGCGCAAAGTTTGGCAGCGGCAGAAAGGCACCATAGGTCGGGTGTTCGGGGCCCACATCGATTTCACGAAAACCCCTTCGCCCGATGGGATCGTCATTGGAATAGAACCGAAGACGGTTCACTTCATCGAAGGTGTAGGCAAGGCTACCCTTGGTTCCGTAGACCTCATAGGTCTGCATAAATTTGCGTCCTGTGGCGACGCGACTGAAGTCGACCAAACCTTTGGCACCGTTTTCAAATGTGCACAGGACGTTGGTCCCATCGGCGTTCGTGATATCGCCCCATTTGGTGTGCTGGGCCACATCGGGTGCGGCGCCACCAAGGTCCAGACCCTCGACAATGGGACGTTTCGGCGTGGTGATGTAGCTGTCTGCAATCAGCGATGACACGCGCCCTACGAGAAACTCCATGAAGCTGAAGACATGGCTGCCCGTGTCGCCAATGATCCCGGTCGGCGCCAGCGCGCCGTTGGCCCGCCACATATAGGGCGCCAACGGATCGCCATAGACATCGATATGCTGGCAGGCTTTGAAGAGTTTGATCTCGCCAATCTCTCCGGCATCGATGATTTCCTTTGCGCGGTCATGGATCGGGTTGCGCGGGAAAGCATGACCGACGCGCGTTATGACGCCCTTCTCACGGGCAATGTCGGCCAGTTCGCGGGCCTGCTGCGCCGTGTCGGCAAGCGGTTTTTCACAAGAGACGTGTTTGCCCGCTAGCAACGCGGCTTTGGCGACGTCAAAATGCAGATTGTCCGGCAGGCAGATATCAATCAGGTCGATATCGGGGTCATTCACAGCCTCTTCCCAGCGGTCCAGAATCTTTGCTCCCGGCGCCCGGAGCGCGACGTCTTTCGCAGCCGCAGAATTCGCCACGACCAGAGCCGCGACATGAGCCGTGCCGCCCTCCGTTCCAAAAAAATGCGGAAAGGTCTGGTAGGCCATGGTGTGCACCTTGCCCATCCACCCCGCTGCCCCAAGGACAGCCACGTTCACGACGGTCATCATGCGCTCCTGTTCGTTGTGTTACGCGCTACTGGACGCCCGGACGACAAGCCGCACAGGGCTACGCGCCGTCGAGGGCGGCGCTACTCCGTCCTTGATCCAGGCGACGATTTGTTTGGCGGTCGAGGCCGCGAAATCCGGGATATCGCAGCTTATGGTGGTCAGCGGAGGATAACTGTCCTGTCCGTCTTCGATGTCGTCGAAACCCACAACCCGGAGATCGGACCCAACTTTAATGCCCAGATCCGGGCAAGCGGAAAGCACCCCCAAAGCAACGAGATCGTTAAAGCATATTGCGCCGTCGACCTCTGGGAACTCGTCTTGCAGCCTTCTTGCCAAGGACTTGCCGAAGGCGCGTGTCGCCTGGCCCGTAAGGATCACAGGGTTCTGACCACGTTCGGCCAATACGGCCAGGTAGCCTTGCATCCTTTCGCGGGTCACGGGGCGGCCTTCAAGCCCGCCCAAGAACGCAATATTCTTGCAACCCTGTGCAATCAGGTGTTCTGCCGCGAGCCGCCCGCCATGCAGATAGTCAGGCGCGAGAAACGGATATGTTCCCTCGACACGTTCGAGCGAACGGAAAACCTGAAGTGTCGGCGTGTTCGCCGCGTCCAAGACCGCGAGCGTTGCAGCCTCGTCCCCGTAGCTAGGTGAAATGACAAACCCGGAAACCCCGTGTTCAACGAGCGACGAAATCATCTGTGACTGCAGCTTTGGATCCTCGTCGGTATTTGCCAGCACCGTCGCAAAGCCGGCCTTTGCCAGTTCCATCTGAAAGAGCGCCGCAAACTCCGTGAAGAAGGGGTTGCGCAGGTCGTTGATCACAAGCCCGATCAGCCCGGAGCTGGCAGAACGCAGCGTCGCAGCCGAACGGTTGTAGACATAACCGATATCGACCATTGCCTGCCGCACCGACTTGCGCGTCTCGTCCTTGACGGCGGAACTGCCCTGCAAGACCAGGCTCACCGTGGATTTCGAAACCCCGGCTTCCTTGGCCACATCAAGGATGGTTGGACGCTGCTTCATATTGTTTCTCCAACTGACCGCGTTCCAATCAACCTAGACATCGAGATCGAGAACCAAAATACCATCGATTCCGCCCACCGCGTTCGCCACAAGCTGACCACCAAGAGCTTTGTGCGCCTCGTTATCGGCATAGTTTTGCAGCGCGTCCCAGCTCTCAAAATCGATGACGAAACCGTGCATGTAGCCGCGTTCGATCTGCTCGGGGCTCTCCGAGCGTCCACCGGTGAACCCACTTGCGTTCGGCAGGCTGTCAGCCAGCGCTGACAGGCCGCTATAGATCCCATTGATGGTCTCTTCAGACGTCTCTGGTTTGAATTTGGTAAGAACGATGTGCCGGATCATAGTGGCATTCCCTGATCTTGTTTGATCATGTCGGCGGCTTTCTCACCGATCATGATAGACGTAGCATTGGTGTTGGAAGAATTGACCGTTGGCATGACCGAGGCATCGGCCACACGGAGACCATCAAGCCCGTTGAAGCGAAGGCGCGGGTCGAGCACCGCCGCCTCATCATTGCCCATTCGGCAGGTGCCCGCACAATGGTGCGAGGTCTTGGAGTGGACGCAGATGAAATCGAAGTAGTCTTCGTCCGTTTTTACTTCCGGTCCCGGCAACCGTTCAGCGAAAATAAAATTGCTGAGCGCGGACTGAGCGAGTATCTCCTGTACCAGTTTCAAGCCCCGGATCGACATTTCAAGGTCATAAGGATCAGACAGGTAGTTCGGGTCGATCAGCGGCATGTCCTTTGGATTGGCGCTTTGCAGCCGCACAGAGCCACGCGACCGAGGCCGCAGGTGACAGGCGTTGAGCGTGACACCTCCATTGGGCATTGCCTCGACGCCCGCCTCGATCCCCGTGCCAAGACCCAGATGCATCTGGATATCGGGGGAACGGGCGTTCTCGTCCGCATACCAGAACCCGCCGGTCTCAAAGAGGCTGGAGGCGACAGGTCCCTTGCGGGTAAAGACATATTGCAACGCCGCCAGCGCGGACATGTGCAGCTTGGCATAACGGTCATAGGTGTGCGGTCCCGTGACCTCGCAAATGGAATAGAGATCAAGATGGTCTTGCAGGTTTTCCCCGACATTCGGCTGGTCATATACCACGTCGATGCCGAGGCTTCGCAGGTGATCCGCCGGACCGATCCCCGAGAGCTGCAGCAGACGCGGCGACCCAATCGCACCCGATGACAAGATCACTTCCCGATCTGCAGTGATCTTGGTTCCGTCCGCCATCTCGACACCCTTGGCGCAACCGTGTTCGACCAGGATGCGCTTGACCTGCGCTTTCATACGGACGGTGAGGTTGGATCGGCCCTTCGCCTGACCCAGAAACGCCATCGCCGCCGATGACCGCCGCGCTTTCTTCTGGGTCAGCTGGTAATACCCTGCCCCGTCCTGCTTTTCTCCATTCACATCCGTGGTTTTTGGAATTCCGAGCTGGCCCGCGGCCTCAATGAAAGCATCGCAAATCGGCAAGGGCGCGGCGGGCATCGAAACCCCCAAAGGGCCGCCCTTGCAATGATAGCGGCCATCATATGTGTCGTTGTCTTCGGACTTCTTGAAATACGGCAGGACCTCTTCAAAGCTCCATCCGTCGCAGCCCATTTGACGCCACTCGTCATAGTCTTGCGCAGCACCCCGGGTGTAAATCTGCGCGTTTATGGCAGATCCGCCGCCGATGACTTTTGCTTGGGTGTAATTGAACACCTTGTGTTTCATCGCCTTTTGCGGCGTTGTGGACCACCCCCATGACCCTATGCCCTTGGTCATCTTCGCAAATCCCGCAGGCAGATGAAAAAACGGGTGGCGGTCGCTTCCGCCCGCTTCGAGCAGCAAGACCCGCGCGCTTGGATCTTCAGACAAACGCGCGGCGATGGCCGAACCCGCGGATCCGCCGCCAATAATGATGAAGTCGTATCCTTGGGGCATTAAGCGACAAGCTCCGTCTCGGCGATGTGGCGCCCCGCACGGAGCGCGAGGGCAGCGATCGTCAGCGCCGGGTTGACGGCCGCCGACGTCGGCAGAACCGACGCATCGACAATAAAGAGGTTCGAGTGGTCATGGCTGCGACAGTAGCTGTTGACGACGCTTGTGGTGGGCGCATGTCCCATCCGCGCGGTTCCGCATTGGTGGGAGGGCGTGCGGCGGTCAAACGGCTTGGAGACAACGACCGGAAAACCAGCCTGCCGCAGCTTCGATTTGAGTGTTCTTACAAGCTGCTCATGCGCAGCCCAATTGGAGCGCTGCCAGTCCAGTTTGATCTTCCCGTTCCGAAGCGTCACCCGGCTTTCGGAATTCGGCAAGTCCTCGGACATGGCGTAGAAGTCAAAGCTGCGCGCCGCCACGAAATCGGCGAGCCAGCGCGGCAACCCGGAATTGGCGGCAAGGATCGGCCCCGTCACCTTGCCCAGCATCTGAACGTTGCCCAAAGCAGGACGGTCACCCGTTGGCAGGTAGAAGTCGTTCAGCATCAATGTCTTCTGATAAACGCTGCGGTTCTTTCGGAAAGGATGCAAAGCCAGAACCGCCGAACAATTGTGGTTCATGAAATTCCGGCCGACCTGATCAGACCGGTTTGCGAGACCGCTAGGATAGTTTTCGTTGGCCGATCGCAACAGCAGTGCAGCCGTTTGAACAGCCCCTGCCGCGACAACGACGATGGATGACGTCAAGGTCTCGCCCTGCCCCAGCCTTGCCCCAATGACACGGCCTGTGTCGTCGACTTCGAGCGCCTCAACGGTGCACCTTGTGCGTAAGGTGACGTTCCTGTGGCTCAGCGCCATTGCGAGCCCGCCCGTCTCGGCATCCATTTTCCCGCGCCCAGTGTTGGGGAACGCATCCCAGGTGGTCTGGCCGCCGGACAACCAAACGGTCAGATCCACGCCCAGCGGAATGGGAGACGGCCGGAGCCCCACTCGGGAAAGGCGGCTGCGTAAGATTTCGACATCGGGCTCATCTGGGACAGGCGGATAAGGGTAAGACCCTGAATGATAAGGCTCGGTGGGATCCCCCGTGGCACTGCCCCTCACGTGATAGAGGTCTTCAGCCGCCTGGTAGTCGGCTTCAAGCTCACCGTAGTCGATCGGCCAGCCGGGCGTCGTACCGCCGGGGTGTGCAACTGAACCAAAGTCGGCTTCCCGGTACCGGATCAGCGCAGCACCGTAGAATTTGGAATTGCCGCCAACATTGTAGTAGTTGCCGGGATTGAAAGGCCGGTCCGCCCCGTCCAGCCATTCTTCATCCGGGCGAAAGACCCCGTCGCGAAAGATCGCATCCGGATCCCGATCAATGGCGGAAGGTTGTAAATGCTCCCCGCGCTCCAGAATCAGGATCCGGCGGCCAGTTGGGGCCAAGGCGGCAGCAAGTGTGGCGCCCCCCATGCCAGACCCGATTATGATGACATCTGCGTCCATCAGGGAGCGATACGCATTTCGGTTTCAGGATCGAATGCGACAGCCTTCTCCATGTTCACGCTAAACTTGAAATCTGCTCCGGGACGAACGTCAGCGTCCGAGCGCATACGCGCAATCACGTCTTTGCCACCGAGCGTCATCGTGACGAAGGTGTCGGAACCTGCGGGCTCTGTCACCGTGATCCGGTTTGTCATCGGCGCAATGTTGGAGGATTTACGGTCCGCCGCGTCTTCATCCGTGATCGTCTCTGGCCGGATACCCAGCATGATGCCGCGCCCGTCCCACGCTGCCAGATTATCCTGGCTGAAGGGCAGCTCTGCCGGTGTCCCGTCATGAAGTTCGACAACCGCAAAGGGCCTGCCATCCTTTAGCGCGACTTTTGCGGGCATCACGTTCATCGCAGGCGATCCCATGAACGTCGCCACAAAGATGTTCGCCGGGCTATCGTAGATTTCCTGAGGCGTTCCCAGCTGTTGAACATACCCACCATACATCACCGCGATCCGCGTGGAGAGCGTCATGGCTTCGATCTGGTCATGGGTGACATAGACGATTGTTGTGCCCAACTTCTGGTGCAGCTTTTTGATCTCCGTGCGCATGTCGACGCGCAGCTTGGCATCCAGATTGGAGAGCGGTTCGTCGAACAGAAATACATCCGGGTCGCGCACCAGCGCACGACCCATCGCCACCCGCTGACGTTGACCACCTGACAGCGCCCCGGGCTTGCGGTCGAGCAACTGCTCAATCTGCAGCAACTCGGCCACTTCTTTCATCGCCTTCTCGCGCTCTGGCTTGGGAATGCCGTGCATCTCAAGCCCAAAGGTGATGTTCTGGCCCACCGTCATGTTGGGATAAAGAGCGTAGCTCTGAAACACCATCGCGATATTGCGCTTGGACGGGTGGACCCCGTTCATCACCTGATCCTTGATCCGGATTTCACCGCTGCTGATCTCTTCGAGCCCGGCGATCATGTTCAGCAGTGTGGACTTGCCGCAACCGGATGGGCCGACAAGAACAAGAAACTCGCCTTCTTCAATGGAGATATGGACCTGATGAAGAACCTCAACCGCGCCGTAGGACTTGGTGGTGTTGTCGATGTCGAGAAAGCCCATGTGATTATCCTTTCACGGAGCCCGCCATCAGGCCGCGCACGAAGTAGCGGCCGGCGACGATGTAGACGAGCAGGGTTGGAAGGGCAGCGAGGATCGCGCCAGCAAAGTGAACATTGTATTCTTTCACGCCGGTCGATGACTGTACGAGGTTGTTGAGCGCAACCGTCATTGGCTGACTATCCGCCCCTGCAAAGGAGGCACCGAACAGGAAGTCGTTCCAGATGTTCGTGAATTGCCAGATGATCGAGACCACAGCGATGGGACCTGAGGACGGCAGAAGGATGCGCCAGAAGATCTGGAAGAACCCCGCGCCGTCGATCTGGGCTGCGCGAATGAGTTCGGTCGGGAAAACGGCGTAGTAGTTGCGGAAATAGAGCGTGGTGAACCCGATCCCGTAGACCACATGCACCAGCACCAGCCCCCAGGTGGTCCCGGCCATGCCCATCAGGCCCAGCATCCGTGCCATCGGAATCAGCACGATTTGGAACGGAATGAAGCAGGCAAAGAGCATCAGGCCGAACAGGATCGTATCGCCCCGGAAGCGCCATTTCGTCAGCACATACCCGTTGAGGGCGCCCAAAACGGTTGAGACGATCACAGCCGGCACCACCATCTTGATGGAGTTCCAGAAGTACGGCTTCAGACCTGTTGGATCGACGCCGATCTGGGCAGAGGACCAAGCCTTGGCCCAGGGTTCCAGCGTGAAGACCTGCGGCAGGTTCATCATGCCACCGCCGGTGATCTCGTCGAGCGGTTTAACCGAGTTCACCACCATCACGTAAAGTGGCAGCATGTAGAACAGAGCAAAGAGCAGCAGAACGAGATAGATCAGCGTCCGAGTCACACGGCCTGTGCGGATCGCGGAATCTTGAGTGGCGAGGGACATCACTTCTTCTCCCGCAATTCAGCGTAAAGATAGGGGATCATGATCGCCGCGACGGTCATCAACATGATCGTGGCAGAGGCGGCACCAATGCCCATCTGGTTGCGACTGAACGTGTAGGAATACATGAACGTCGCGGGCAACTCGGTCGCTCGGCCAGGGCCGCCACCTGTCAGGGCAATCACAAGGTCAAACGTCTTGATTGCAAGGTGGCTGAGGATCACGAACGCCGACAGGAATGCGGGTCTCAACTGCGGAATGATAATCCGGCGATAGAGGTTCCAGTTCGACGCGCCGTCCATCTGTGCGGCCTTCAATATCTCGTTGTCGATCCCGCGGAGACCAGCGAGGAACATCGCCATGACAAAGCCGGACGTCTGCCAGACCGCTGCAAGAACAACGGTGTAGATCGCGAAGTCGCGGTTCTTGATCCAGTCGAATTCAAAGCTTTCCCAACCCCAGGTCTGCAGGACGTTTTCAAGCCCGATCCCGGGATCAAGAAACCATTTCCATGCAGTCCCGGTCACGATGAACGACAGCGCCATCGGATACAGGTAGACGGTGCGGATCACGCCCTCTGCCCGGATTTTCTGATCAAGAAAGATCGCAAGGCCGAGCCCAAGGATGGTGCAGATGGAAATGTAGAGCGCGGCAAAGATACCCATGTTCGAAAGGGAAATTTTCCAATGGCTCAGGCGCCAGAGCTTGGAATAGTTTTCCCAGCCGACCCAACCATAAGAGGGCAACAATCGGCTGTCCGTGAATGACAGATAGACCGAGAAGATGATGAACCCGTAGACAAAGACGAGAACCATGGCCAGCGACGGTGAAAGCACGAGTTTCGGCAACCAGGATTGAAGTCGCGTTTTGAAATCCACGTCGGCAGAATGTGCCATAACGCGCCCCCTCTTTAGGCTGGACGATCTAAAAGCTTTGGGTGTGGTAGGGCGGCACCAATCGCCGCCCCACCACGGGGAGGATCGTCTCGGAGTTACTGGGCGATTTCGACAGCAGTCACGAGTTCGTCGAGTGCGGTTTCACTATCGAACTCTCCGTTGAAGTGCGCAGTGATCACGTCATACATGGCGTTCTTGACGGCAGCCGGATTGGCGTGGCCGTGGGCCATGGAACCGAAGAGGTTGCCGCTTTCAGCTGCTGCTGCGAGGTCGGCCATGCCCTGCTTGCCGCAAGCGTCAAAGTCAGCATCGGACACGTCCGTCCGCGCTGGAACAGACCCTTTGACCACGTTGAATGCGGACTGGAATGAGGGCGACAGGATGGCTGAGGCAAGTGCCGCCTGTTCAGCCGACACCGCACCACCCTGATCGAACATCATGAATTGGTCGGCGTTGAACGTGACTTGGTCCTGCGTGCCCGGGAAGCGGAAGCAGAGGAAATCCTCGCCCGGGACTTTGCCCGCATTCAGGAACTCACCCTTGGCCCAGTCGCCCATCATCTGGAAACCGGCTTCACCGTTGATCACCATCGCTGTTGCGAGGTTCCAGTCACGGCCCGAGAAGTTCTCGTCCAAATTGGCGCGGATCACAGCCATCCGGTCGAAAGCGACTTTCATCTCATCCGAGGCAAGTGCTTCCGGGTCGAGATCGATGAAGGCGGCTTTGTAGCCATCGGGGCCGAGTGCAGACATGGCGACTGCGTCAAACACGGTGGCATCCTGCCAGGGCTGACCCCCATGGGCGATCGGAATCACGCCAGCGGCAGCCAGCGTTTCCAGTGCCGCGGCAAAGTCTTCCCAGGTCTCAGGAACGGAAATCCCATTGGCGTCCAGAACGGCCTTGTTGGCCCAGACCCAGTTGGTGGAGTGCACATTCACCGGAGCGGAGACCCATGCACCATCAACTTTGGCGAATTGCTGCAATGCTGCTGGCACCACGTTGTCCCACCCTTCGGCGGCGGCAACTTCGTTGAGGTTGGCAAGTGCGCCTTCGTTGGCCCAGTCGAGGATGTCAAAGCCAAGACCCTGAACTGCGGTCGGCGCGTTTCCGGCTGTGACGCGGGCGCGCAGCACGGTCATTGCTTGTTCACCCCCACCACCAGCGACAGGCATATCGGTCCAGGCAATGCCTTGGCTTTCCAGATCACCTTTAAGCACGTTGAGCGCGGCGGCTTCGCCACCAGACGTCCACCAATGCAGGACTTCAACGCCATGCCCGTCTGCTTTTGCTGCACCTGCAGCTGCAGTTAAGGCCAGCGCGATTGCTGTTGTCTTCATGTAAGAACGCATTTGGATACCTCCCATTTCGCGTATCATTTCAAGCGCATTGATTACGCGCTTGCCTTCACCCAAGGTTTTCGGCTGTCGCGTCCCACGCGCATCACCAAGGATTTCACCTCAAGAAACTCGTCGTAGCCGTAGCGGCCGATCTCGCGGCCCTGACCGGACTGTTTGACCCCGCCGAACGCCAGCTCCGGATAGCCATCCATCCAGGTATTCGTCCAAACCGTGCCTGCCTTTGCGTGGCGGGCGTATTCAAGGCAGGTGTGAATGTCATTGCTCCAAATTCCTGCCGACAGACCGTACTCACTGTCATTGGTCAGCGCGATGGCCTCCTCCAGCGTCTTGAAGGTCAGCACCGTCAGAACCGGACCAAACACTTCTTCACGGGCAATCGGCATATCGGGCGTCACATTGCTGATGACTGTCGGTTGGTAGAATTGCGGGCCAAGCCCCTCGACCGAGAGCGCTCCGCCGCCAAGCTCAAGCTTGGCCCCCGCCGCAACGGCTTCTTTCACGTAGCCGTCGATCTTCGTCTGATGCTCGGCCGTCACAATCGCGCCTACTTGCGTGTCGGGGTCCATCGGGTCACCGAATTTCACCTTGCGTGACAACGCCACCACACGCGCAACGAAGCCCTCGGCAATGCTCTCATGAACAATGATCCGGCTTGACGAGTTGCAGCATTGGCCAACGTTGAAGTAGATGCCGAAGGTCGCCGCGTCAGCGGCATTCTCCAAATCTGCATCGGGCATGATGACCTGGGGGTTCTTGCCACCAAGCTCCAGCGCAACTTTTTTGAGTGTGCCCGCCGAAGCTTCAGTGATCATCTTGCCGACAGCGGTGGAACCGGTGAACGTCACCATATCAACGTCGGCATGTGTCGACATCACACTGCCAACAGGCTCACCATGGCCAAGCACGATGTTGCACACCCCTGCGGGAAGTCCCGCTTCGATCAGCAACTCACCCATCATCACCGTTGAGGACGGCGTCATCTCAGAAGGTTTCACGACAACCGTGCACCCTGCCGCCAGCGCAAAGGGCAGCTTTTGTGACAGGATCCAGAACGGGAAATTCCAGGGCGTGATAATCGACACCACGCCGATAGGGTCTTTGACAACCACGCCCAGCATATCCGCGCCCAAGCTGTTATGACTGTCCCCATGAGAGGTCCGGGCCAACGAAGCAGCATAGCGCCACAGGTCCGCGGCCCCCGCCACTTCGCCAAGCGCCTGGCTGATGGGTTTGCCGCTTTCCAGCGTCTCCTGCACGGCAATGCGTTCGACGTTGGCTTCGATCAGATCGGCCACTTTCAACAGCACGGCAGAGCGTTCCTTGGCGGAAATGCGGCTCCAGACACCAGCATCAAAAGCCTTGCGAGCCGCCGCAATGGCATCCGCTGTCACAGCCGCATCGCCCTTGGCCGAGACACTCACAACGGTATCGTGGGAGGGCGACACGCGCTGGAATGTCTCGGCCCCTTCAACCCAATTCCCGTCGATCAGATGACGACCAAGAAAGGTGGCTGGTAAGGCGGTTTGGATGGCTGTGTTGATTGTTAAATCGTTCATGAATCAGAGTCCGGTGAATTTGGGCGCGCGTTTCTCAAGGAAGGCGGTCACGCCTTCGTTTCTGTCGTCGCTCGCAGCGGCGGCAGCGCTTGCCATGACTTCAATTGCAGCGGCTCTGTCTTCTCCGACAGCGCCGTGGATCATCGCCTTGGCGAGCATGTTGGCGCGCGGGGACATGTCTTGAAGTGAACGTGCAATGTCATTGGCGGCGGTAAGAACATCTTCCGATATGTCGGCAGAAAACCCGAGGGCTTGCGCCCGCTCGGCAGTGATCCGACGTCCAAAAAGCGCCATTTCCTTAACAACAGGTTCAGGCAACAACCGCGTCAGCCTTTGGGTGCCGGACCACCCCGGCACAATGCCAACCTTACCCTCTGGCAAGGCCAGCGTGGTGCGTGGTGCCAGAACCCGGATGTCACAGCACGCCGCAAGCTCGAGGCCCCCGCCGAATGCGTGGCCGTTGAGGGCCCCGATCGTCGGTTTGGAAAGTGTCGCCAAGCGGTCGAACACGCGATGCCCTTCGCACACCCAGAAACGGGCAAAGTCGGCAGGGCTCAGCGGACCCCATTCGGCAATGTCCGCCCCACAGCAAAACGCCTTGGGCCCCGCTCCGGTCAGGATCACCGCCCGGATTTCCGGAGCCCTTTCAACGGCTGTCAGATGATCTTCAAGCTGGCGCAACATGGTCATGGTCAGCGCGTTCAGCTTGGCTTCGTTGGCTAGCCTCAGCACGGCAATGGCGCCGTCATATGAGCAGGTAATCTCGCTCACAGGACCAACCCCATGGGCGCTTCTGACAGCAGCTCTTTGGGCATCTGCCGCGCGTTCTCCGCCACCTGGACCCGGCCTCGGGACGCGCCCACGATGTGTTCCTGCGGATCAATCCCGGGCATGATTTCCGTCGCGATCAAACCGTTGCCGGTCAGCTCGATCACGCAGCGTTCGGTCACGTAGATAACGTTTTGGCCCTGCTCCAGTGCCCGCTGGCCCGAGAACGTAACATGCTCAACCTCGTCCACCATTTTGGTGAACTTGCCCGGTGCCTCGATGTTGATGGCGGTGTTCGACAGACTGATTTTTGCACCCGCCTCGAACCACCCCGAGAACACGATGTTCCTGGCCTTTGCGGTGATATCCACAAACCCGCCGCAACCGGCTGTCAGATATGGCTTTTTGCCCAGTTTCGAGACGTTGACATTGCCTTGCACGTCAATCTCGAGAAACGACAGAAACGAGACATCGAAGCCAGCGCCCTGAAAGTAGATGAATTGTTGTGGCGACGGGACATAGGCGTCCGCGTTCGACGCACAGCCAAACGCAAAACCGGTCAGCGGCACGCCCCCGACTGCCCCTTGTTCAATGGCCCAGGTCACGGCATCCGGATGGCCTTCTTCAAGCAACACACGCGGCACCATGGCACTGATCCCAAACCCGAGGTTGGCCGTCATGCCACGCTTCAATTCCTGTGCCGCACGGCGGGCGATCACCTTCTCGACGCCATGCACCGCCAGTGAAAAGCTGTCCCAAGGGCGCATGATCTCGCCCGAGATCGCAGGGTCATAGAGCGTTTCCGTGGTCTGTTTCTGATCCGGATCCACGACCACGCAGTCAACCAGATGGCCCGGGACCCGCACATCATGCGGACGGAGCGAACCATTCGCGGTCACGCGTTTCACTTGGGCGATTACCAGACCGCCATTGTTCCGTACACAGATCGCCTGTTCCAAACCGCCCAAATAGGCCCCCTCGTGTTCGTACGTCAGATTGCCCCGCTCGTCGGCTGTGGTGGCGCGGATGATGGCGACAGTGGGCACTACGTTGGGAAAGTGCAGCCATGTTTTTCCGGCGAATTGGACCCGATCGACAATTGGTGCCGCAGCCCCGCGCTCGTTCATCGCGCAACCCTGCCGCTGCGGATCGACGAAGGTATCAATCCCAACTTCAGTCAGTACACCCGGACGATGCGCCGCGGCCTCACGATGCATGTCGAACAGGATCCCCGATGGTACGTTGTAGGCCGCAACACGGTCCTCTACGATCATCTTCCAGATTTCTGGCATCTCTACGCTTGAAGGCCCAGAAGGGTACGAACCTGCCAAGACCCGGGACAGCAATCCGTTCTTCGCGATGTGATCCATACCCTTCACGCCATAAACATCGCCTGCTGCAATCGGATGGAGTGAGGTGATATCGCGCGGGTGACCTTCGGCATCGAAACGCGCACCAATGGCAGCCAAAACCGCATCGGGGCAGCCCAAGGTAGACGACGAGGAAACCGTCATCACCGCCCCGTCCTCAATCCGCGAAACCGCCTCTGCAACTGGAACAACCTTGGTCATGCGAGCCCCCCGATGCTCCAGTTTTGGAACGTTCCATACCAAATATTGGAACGTTCCAAAAGAAGCAAGGAAAATTTTGACAAAGCAAAGCTCAAAGATTTCAATGGTCAGGAAGTCTCGTAGAGTTCTAACGGCAGACCGTCAGGGCCTCGGAAGAGTGCAAAGCGCCGGCCAGAATATTCACCGATTCGATTGGGTCGACGGGATATCCCGCCCCGCAAGCTCGACAATCGCGTATCAAGATCGCTCAGGCGAAACGCAAGATGCCCAGGATCAGGATGACTGACCGAAACAAGGAAAAACGCGGGCCGAGGTTGGCCCGCGTTTTCGGTGTCAGTTCCCGTAGGCCACAGACGGCAGCCACGTCGTGAGTGCCGGGTAGTAGAAGACGATCAGCAACCCGGTCAGCTGCAAGAGCACGAAGGGGATGATCCCTTTGTAGATATGCCCCAGTGTCACACCGGGCGGGCAGACCCCCTTGAGATAGAAGAGCGCAAACCCGACGGGCGGTGTCAGGAACGAGGTTTGCAACGTCACCGCCACGAGGATCGCGAACCAGACCACCGACGGGTCGCGTACCTGATCAAAGCCCGGCACCGCGAGATCGAGCGCCAGAATGATCGGCAGCATCAGTGGCATGATGATGATGGTGATCTCGATCCAGTCGAGCAGGAAGCCCAGAAGGAACACGATGAACAGGATGAAGGCGACTGTCATGTAGGGATCGTCGAAGGCGGACAGAACCATGTTCTGCACGATCTCGTCCCCGCCATAGCGGCGCAGCACGAAGGCAAAGAAGTTCGCCGCCAGGAAGATACCGACGATGTAGCCGGACGTATTCAGCGTCGACCGGCTCACATCGCGCAGCACCTTCAGGTTCAGCCGTTTGTTCGCCAGCGCCAGCAGCGTCGCGCCCATCGCGCCCAAACCGGAGGCTTCGGTCGGCGTCGCGAACCCTGCAAAGATCGACCCGAGCACCAGCAGGATGAGCAGCATTGGCGGCACAACGGCCAGCAGCACTTCCTTCACTTCGGCCCAACCCACGTCCTCCGTCCGCTCGGGCGCGGGCATGGCCTTTGGGTTGATCAGACCGTAGACGACGATGAACACGATGTAGAGCGCGCCAAGGATCAACCCCGGAAACAACGCCCCCATGAAAAGGTCGCCGAGGCTGATCGCCAACTGGTCCGACATGATCACGAGCATGATCGACGGCGGGATCAGGATGCCCAAGGTCCCGGCGCTGGCAATCGTGCCCGTCGCAATCGGCTTGGAGTAGTTCTGCTGCATCATCGCGGGCAGCGCCATCACGCCCAAAAGCGTCACCGACGCCCCGATCACGCCAGTGGACGCTGCGAGGATGATGCCGATTAGCATCACGGTCAGCGACAGGCCCCCTTTGAGACCGCGGAACAGCTTCTGCATCGCATGCATCATGCGCTGCGCCACACCGGATTGGTCCAGCATCAGCCCCATGAAGATGAACATCGGCAGCGCGACAAGAACCGGGTTCTTGACGATATTGCCGAACAGACGCCCCGACAGCGCCTGCAAGCGCTGGTACGAAATGCCCGTGCGATCGAACTCGATGATGTCGCGGAAACTCGACCGGAACGGATCGAGGAAGAATTCGGCGATCAGCACGAAAACAAGACTGACGCCAACAAGCGCCATCGCCACCGGGATGCCGCGGAACAGCATCCAGATGAAGGTGAGGAACATCGCGAGGACCGCGACCTCGTTCAAGGTCAGGAACTGACCGATAAAGCTCAGCATGGTTCCGCCCCTTATTCAGTAGCGCTGTCGCTGCGGTCCAAAAGACGCGCGACACCGATCACCACAAGCGTCAGCACGATGGTGATGACGATGGTATATTTCATTTCCCAGGGACCCAGGTCGAACTCGCCAAAGATTGCGTGCCGCCCCACGTCGCGGGTGGTCATGTCCGCAGGCCCTGTCAGGTAGACCGCCCACCACAGCGCGTAGTAGATCGCAAGGTTGATGGCGAACATCGTCGACGGAAACGCGAAGAGCAGTTTCTTCCACAAGACGGGGTCGGTCAGGCCCGACAGGTAGCGTATATAGGCCGCCCAGATCGCCACGGCGACGAACAGGAAGCTGACATTCATGAAGACCTTGAGCATCCAGAGATTGTGCAACCCGTTCGGGCTGTCCGATCCTTCGTCGGCAGCGACCGAGGCGATCGCGTAGCCGAGTGTCACGTCCCAGCACAGGATGATGAAGGGCAGAAACAACCAGCCTAGCGCGAAGATCTCGTATTTGTACTTCTTCCGCTTGGGGAAGTTGTCATAGAAGATGTCGACCCGCACGTGGCTGTTCGTCGTGACCGCGTAACCGATCCCGATCAGCACAGCGGCGCCGTAGATCCACCATTGCAGGTCGTCCATCCAAGCCTGGTTGCCCGGTCCGATTTCAGAGCGCCCAAGCGTCCGCAACACCACTTGGGCGCAGATGACCAGCATCAGAATGGGGAACAGCCAGGCGAAAAAGTTGGACACCTGCACGATGAACCGGTCGCCCCGGTTATGATGTTCGCGCCCGGCCTCCCCCGGATCGGTGATCGCAATGCTGCCGTCCGGTGCGACGACTTCCTCGGCCTTGTCCATACGGCCCCCTCCCCAGATATGACGTGGCGCGCGCGGCGCCGGATCACACGGGGTCATACTCCACCCCGTGCAAAACTCTGGCCCGGTCGACCCGGGCCAGAGCAAACCTCACACGTTCAGCGCAGGATCAGTTGCGCGGACGCGGCAGGTAGATGGTGTCGCCCCAGGTCTTGTACCCGGCGCGGAATTCCTGAAGGTCGTCCCAGACTTCCTTAAAGTACGCATCCTCTGCGGCCAGTTCTGCGGCCACTTCGTTCCACGCATTCTCGAACGCGGCGAGCATCTCTGGCGGCCACTGCTTGATGGTCACGCCGTTATTTTCGACGTTGTCCTGCATCGCTTCAAAGTTGGTGGCTTCACCCTCGGCGTAGTTGTCGGTGATGTTCGCCATGCAGGCGATCTCGATCTGCGCCTGGCTGCGCTCGTCCAGATCGTCCCAGCGATCCTTGTTGATCAGCAACTCGAACAGGGTCGCAGGCTGGTGCCAGCCCGGGAAGTAGTTGAACTTCGCAATGTTGTGGAAGCCCAGACGCGCGTCGATCCGCGGCATGGAGAATTCGGTCGCGTCAATTGCACCGCGCTCCAGCGCCGGGAAGATGTCACCACCGGCCAGAAGCGAAGTGGACACGCCCAGACGCTGCATCACTTCCGCGCCAAGGCCGAAGAAGCGCATGTTCAGACCTTCGAGGTCGGCCAGCGAATTGATTTCGTTCTTGAACCAGCCCGACGTTTCCGGCGCGATCAAACCGCAGGGAATGACGTGCACGTTATAGCCGTTCTCGTCGTACATGCGCTGGAACAGCGTCGCGCCATCGTCATACATCATCCACGCCAGGAATTCGCCCGCTTCCGGACCAAACGGCACAGCCGCAAAGAGCGACGCCGCAGGGATCTTGCCCTGCCAGTAACCGGATGTGGTGTAGGCTGCGTCAACCGATCCGTTCGACACCGCGTCAAGCGCTTCAAGCGCGGGGACAAGCTCACCGGGATCGAACTGCTCGAACTCGACACCTTCGGAGATGGAGTTGATCTTCTCGGTGAAGTTCACCGCCGAGGTGCCGAGGATCGGCAGGTTCTTCCCGAAGGCGGACGTCATCTCAAAGGTTTCCTGCGCGCTCACAGCAGACGTCAGGGCAATGCTGGCAGCCGCAGCCGCAGCAAAAGTACGAATGGTCATGATAACCCTCCCAGGTTGTTGTCGGACCCTCCCCAGGTCCTTTGGTAATAGTTTCTTACCAATTCGGCGTATAACAGCCGGACCGGCATGTGTTAATACCCAGTTCTACGGAACGGGCGGCCTTTGAACGACCGCTCTCCCTCTCCTCGTCTCGGTCCGGCGAGGTTAGCAGCGACACTCAGGATCGCAAGGGCCGTTCCCAAGCGGCGGTATCCCTCAGCGCCACCCGACAACCGAAGACGCGGGGCTTAGTACAACCAGAACAACGTGATCGCCGGGAACATCACCAACAGGATCACCCGGACGATGTCCGAAGCCACGAACCAGATCACCGCCTTGTAGGTCGCCATCATCGGCGTGTCCTTGTCCATCGAGTTGATAATGAACAGATTCATCCCCACCGGTGGCGTGATCAGGCCAACCTCAACGACGATCAGAACAAGGATGCCAAACCAGATCGCCACCCATTCGGCTTCGATCCGATTGGCCATGCCCTGCGTGACACGAATGTCGAGCGCCTGCATCTGCTCTCGGGTCAATTCCACCCCGCTCGCAATCGCCGCTTCGATCGATCCGAGCATGTCCTGCGTCATGCCCTCGGGTATGCCGACTGCCAGCACCTCCCGCGCCGCTTCCGCCTGCATCGCCGCAAGATCGACAAAGCCGAAATCCATGACCGAAATGACCGGAAAGAAGATCGGAATCGTCAAGAGAATCATCGAAAGGCTGTCCATCAGGCAGCCAAAAATCAGGTAGAAGAGAAGGATCAGCGACAGCACCATGAACGGGCTCAAGCCCATGTCCACCACCCAGTTCGACAATTCCTGCGGCACCTGTGTCAGCGCCAGAAAACCGTTATAGAACGACGCCCCCAGCACGATGAAAAAGATCATCGCGGTCGCCACCGCCGTCTGAATGATGCTCTGCTTGAACACGTGCCAGGTCAGGTTGCCCGACGCCAGCGCAATCAGTCCGGTGCCCGCAGCCCCCACGGCGGCCCCTTCGGTGGGCGTGAACCAACCCAGGTAGATACCACCAACGACAAGCCCGAACACCAGAAGAACCGGCCAGACATCGATCAGCGCGCGCAACCGCTCCGCATAAGGAACCGCCTCGCGCATCCCCGCGGCCTCCGGGTGGCGGCGCACATAGAGTGAGATGGTCAGCATGTAACCCAAAGCTGCCAGAAGCCCGGGGATGAAGGCCGCGAGAAACAGCTTCGCGATGTTCTGTTCGGTCAGGATCGCATAGATGACAAGGATCACCGACGGCGGGATCAGGATACCCAACGTGCCACCCGCCGCGAGCGTGGCGGTCGAAAACCCGCCGGAATATCCATTGCGCCGCAGTTCGGGCAACGCCACCCGGCTCATCGTCGCCGCCGTTGCCAGAGACGATCCACAGATCGCACCGAACCCGGCACACGCCCCGACCGATGCCATGGCAACACCGCCCTTGCGGTGCCCAAGCCACGACTCCGCCGCCTTGAACAAAGCCGACGACATGCCGGACAGGGTCGCGAACTGGCCCATTAACAAGAAAATCGGAATAATCGACAGCGAATAGCTGGAAAACGTTGAATATGTCTCGGACTTCAGTCGCGCCAGCACCACATCCGGGCTGCCCAGGGCCAGCCACAACCCGCCAATCCCGCAGAGCATCATGGCCAGCCCGATCGGCGCGCGCAGAAAGATCAGTGCCAACAGCACCGGGAACGACCAGATGCCCAGTTCCAGCATGCTCATAGGGCGTCAGATCCGCTTGCAGGCAGGATCGACCGCCCCGTCGCCGCGAGTGTCACTCGCCCGATGGCGCAAAAAATCGCCGTCACCGACGCAACCAGCGCCGCGACAAAACTCGCCGCATAGGCCCACCAGATCGGAAACTGCAGCAAAAACGTCGTCTCACCGTTGTTGATCTTGTCCATCATCCCGGCGCTCAACCGCCAGGTGATCAGGAGGATGACCAGCGTCAAGACGACCTCCCAGAAGGCCTGCAACCAGCGGTTCACCCGCTCCGACATGGCCGAGGTGAAGATGTCCACGGTCGCGTGCCCGGAATAAAGCTGGCAGATCGGCAGAAACGCAAAGATCGCAAAGGCTATGCCCGCCTCCACCAGTTCGAAATCGCCCGTCACCGGCCCGACTCCGGTGCCAATCAGCCAGGCACCGAACCCGTCGGTGACAAGATCGGAATGCCCGAACGTGTTGAGCCCCCGGCCCAGAACCGACACGCAGGTCAAAATCACCAGAAGGGTTAGTACAACGCCCCCCAGAACCGCCATGATCCGCGCAAGACGTTCAATCGCCGTCTTCATGCCGCTGATGCCCCCTGCCCGTATCGACCGCTGCCCGGACACGATGCCCGGGCAGCGCGCCACGCCTTACTGCGTGTTGTGCTTTTCAAGCAGCTCGTCCTTGCGCGCAATGAGCGCCTCGGCGTCGATGCCCTTCTCGTTCATTTCGGCAATCCACTCCGCCGTGGTCGCCTCGGCCGCCGCACGCCAGGGCGCCGCCGCCTCTTCCGAGATCGTGATGACGTTGTTGCCTGCGTCGAGCGCCGCCTCACGCGACGGTCCATCGTCGGATTGCATCTGCGCCCCGGCCATCCGGCTGAACTCCAGCCCGGAATTGTCGTCGATCACCGCCTTGAGGTCATCCGGCAGCGCCTCGTAGGCATCCCTGTTCATCGCGAAGATAAAGGATGTGGTGTAAATCGCGTTGCCCTCGAACTCGGTATGGTTCTCCACCAGCTCGGCCACTTTCAAAGCGCCGACCACTTCCCACGGGATCACCGCACCGTCGACCACACCTTTGGAAAGCGATTCAGGAATCGCGGGTACAGGCATGCCCACGGTGGTTGCACCAAGGTTGCCGAACAGCTTTGTCGTCACCCGCGTCGGAGCGCGCAGCTTGACCCCGTTCAGATCCTCGGGGCTTTCGATCGGATCAGCCGAGTGGATCACCCCCGGGCCGTGCACCCAGACGCCCAGCACTTTGAAATCGGCAAAGTCCTGATCCATCATCTGCTCTTCCGCCAATTCCCAATAGGCCGCCGACATGTCACCGGCATCGGTCATGGTGAACGGCAGCTCGAACACCTCGGCCCGCGGGAAGCGGCCCGGCGTGTAGCCCGCCACGGTCCACACGATATCGGCCACGCCATCGATGGCCTGGTCGATCAGTTGCGGCGGCGTGCCCCCCAACTGCATCGACGGGAAGTGCTGGATCTCGATCCGCCCGCCGGACGCCTCCATCACCCGCTCGGCCCAAGGCACGAGCACGTTTTTCGGCACATTGGCCTGCGCTGGCAGAAACTGGTGCATCCGCAGCGTGACCTCCTGCGCCAAGGCGCCGGTGGCCAGCACCGCCGCCACAGCTGTCGTCCCAGCGAGCTTCAGAAATGCGCGCTTTATCATGGATATCTCCTCCCTGTGTTTTCTGGCGGTATAAACGCACGAAGCCCAAAGGGAATCCAAGCGGAAATTACCCGCGCCCGATATAGGGCATCGTCGTCGCGATGACCGTCATGAACTGAACATTGGCGTCCAGGGGCAACTTGGCCATGTGCAGAACCGACGATGCCACATGTGTCACGTCCATCGTCGCGTCAAATGGTTGTCCTGCCGCCTCGGCCTGCGCGCGCAGGTTCGCGACAATCTCGGTCTCCGCATTGCCGATATCGATCTGACCGCAGGCGATGTTGAAGGGTCGCCCATCCAGAGACAGAGACCGCGTCAGCCCGGTGATCGCGTGTTTGGTCGCCGTATACGGCACCGATCCCCACCGCGGCACATGGGCCGAGATCGACCCGTTGTTGATGATCCGTCCACCTTGCGGGTCCTGCCGACGCATCTGCGCAAACGCCGCCCGCGCGCAGAGGAAGCTCCCTGTCACGTTGATGTCGACACAGCGCTGCCAGTCGTCCAAGGCGATCTCGTCGATCGTCGCCCCGAAAGTGCCCACGCCAGCATTGTTGAAAAGCGCATCGATGCGCCCCCAGGTTGCGACAGCGGTGGCAAATGCGGTCTCGACCGCCGCCGCATCCGCAACATCACAGGGCAGTGGCAATGCGTCCTCATATCGATCCGCAATCTCTTGCAACGGTCCCTCGCGCCGCCCGATCAGCCCGACGCGCCACCCGTCGCCAAGAAACGCCTCGGCGCAGGCTTTGCCAATCCCGCTTCCCGCGCCCGTGATGATGATGCTCGGGCCCATGACACCCCTCCCAGATGACCCACATACG
This sequence comes from Marivita hallyeonensis, assembly GCF_900129875.1. Classification (GTDB taxonomy): domain Bacteria; phylum Pseudomonadota; class Alphaproteobacteria; order Rhodobacterales; family Rhodobacteraceae; genus Marivita; species Marivita hallyeonensis. The sequence goes on from NZ_FQXC01000002.1 coordinate 252,136, forward strand.
TTCTGGACAATCCGCCAGCGGACAGCAAGTCTCGCTCAACAGGGATCAAGAGGAAGACATCACATGATCGAACGCATGGAAATCGGCCAACGCATGTCGAAGATCGTCAAGCACAATGGCACGGTCTACCTTTGCGGTCAGGTGGGCGCAGGCGACACGGTCACGGAACAGACACAAGACTGCCTCGCCCGTGTCGACGCGCTTCTCCAACAGGCCGGATCGTCGCGCGAACAGATCCTTCAGGCGATCATCTGGCTGTCCGATATGAAGGATTTTGCCGAAATGAACGCCGTCTGGGACGCTTGGGTGCCCGAAGGCCACGCCCCCGCCCGCGCCTGTGGCGAGGCCAAGCTGGCCCGCGATGTGCTCAAGGTCGAGGTGATCGTGACGGCGGCTTACGACTGAGACATGTCGGTCTTCCAACCGCATATCCGGCAACGGCCATTTGAAAAGATAAAGTGAACAACGCGGTGCAGTGGTGATCGTGTTCCGCAATCTCCTAGCGATGATTGGAGCCGTCTGCGTCTTGGCATCGTGCACGCAGTCTTACGAAGCGACCGTCCGCCTCGGCACACAGAAGAGCGCCTCGATGACAGTAGAGGGGATGTTCGGTCTTCACAGTGATTGGCACAGAACCTTCACAATCAGCGACGGGGCGAACACATCCTCGATCGAACTTTTCCCAGACACTGGCTGGTGGCGCGGATCGCATCTCTTTCTCCACGGATCAGGGACCTATGTCTTGCACGAAGGACAGCTTGGTTGCACACGCTTCGCGCTGGAACCGCTCACGTTCGATCCGCCAGAGCGCATTCTGTGTGCCAAGACCTCTCAATCCGACACCGATGTCGAAGCTGCGCAGGACCGATTGAACGGATACCCCAAATCGCGATTCTACGAAGGACTCTATTACATAGGCAGGTTTATCGAGGCGCACGCATCCGGCTCGGACAACACAGATGCGCCTCTTGTGTTTCAAACCCACGAACACCATCCGGAAACCGAACTGCCGGCCAGATTGTAGGCTCGTTCGAACAAACGCGTGCTGCTGTGCGCCTCAATAAAGCCCCGCCACCTTGCCGCGCAGCTGCACCAGCGCCAGCACCGTGTCGATGGTCGGCGTCGGCACCCCGACGATCCGACCCAATTCCTGCACCGACCCGACCAGGGCGTCGATCTCCATCGGACGCCCCTGATCGAGGTCCTGCAACATCGATGTCCGGTGCGCGCCCACGGCGGCCCCGCCGTCAATGCGCCGCTCCACATCGATCGGGAACTTCACTCCCAGCATTTCGGCAATCTCCTGCGCCTCGAGCATCATGCCCCGCGCCACGGCCCGCGTGCCCGGCTCGGTGCAGAGCACATCGAGCGTCGCATGCGTCAAGGCCGAGATCGGGTTGAACGACAGGTTGCCCCACAGCTTGACCCAGATCTCGTCCCGCAGCCGCGGCCGCACCGGCGCCTTCAATCCTGCCGCCGACAAAGCCTTCGATAACGCCATGGCCCGCTCGGACTTCGACCCGTCCGGCTCACCCAGCGAAAACCGATTGCCCTCGATATGCTTGACGACGCCGGGTTCAATCACCTCCGCTGCCGGGTAGACCACGCAGCCCAGAACCCGGTCCGGACCGAACCCGTCCCACTGCTTGTTCCCCGGATCGACCGTCTCGAGCCGCGTGCCGTCGTATTGCCCGCCCAGCTTGTGGAAGTACCACCACGGCACGCCGTTCACGCCCGACACGATCGTGGTCTCCGGCCCAATCAGCGGTTGCATCTTATCGACGACCCCTGGCACGGAATGGGCCTTGAGCGTGACGATCACGTAATCCTGCACGCCGAGAGCGGACGGATCGTCCGATGCCGATACATCGACCGTCGCCTCACCGTCTTCTTCGATCAGCTTGAGACCGTTCTCCTGCATCGCCGCCAGATGCGGCCCGCGCGCCACCAGGCTCAGGTCCGCCCCCGCCTGCGCCAGCTTGACCCCCATATAGCCGCCAATCGCGCCCGCTCCGAACACGCAAATCTTCATCGCTCACCCCAAAAGCGATCCGCCGCGTCACCGCGAACCGCTCCTCCTTCATCTTGCCCAATAAACTCCCGCCGGAGGCTCCCGGCGCCGCTCTTGCGTGCCGACATCAGATCGGCGATCAGGCCGGTTCCACCAGCCCCAGCTTCTCCGCCATACCGATCCGCTGCATCTTGCCGGTGGCCCCTTTCGGGATCTCGTCCATGATGACAACTTTGCGTGGCACCTTGAAATCGGCCATGCGTTCCGCCGCGAAATCGCGGATATCGCGTTCCGACGCCTCGGACCCTTCCTTCAGCACCACGGCCGCCGCGACCTCTTCCCCGAGTTTTGGATGCGGCAATGCAAAGGTCACCACCTGCGCAATGGCCGGGTGATCCAGGAGCACGCCATCCACCTCGAGCGGCGAGACCTTCTCGCCGCCGCGATTGATAATCTCTTTCAATCGCCCGGTGAGATGCAGGAACCCATCCTCGTCAAACGCCCCCTGATCGCCTGTGCGGAACCAGCGCTGCCCCTCCGCCTCGAAGAAGTTCTTCGCATTGGCGTCCGGATTGCTCTCATATCCCGGTGTTACATTCGGCCCCGAGATAACGACCTCACCCGTACCCTCGATGAGACGATTCTCCGTCTCATGCGCGATCTTCACCTCCGGTCCGGCCGCGACGCCAACCGCACCCGGCTTCTGCCGGTCAAACGGGTTGCAGCACATCTGGTGCGCCGCTTCTGTCATGCCATAGGCCTCGATCACAGGGGCGTTGAAGGTCTCGCGCAGCGCCTCCATGACCTGCGCCGGCAAGGATGCCGATGAGGATCGCAAGAACCGCAACGGCACGTCCTCAATCACATCGGCATTGCGCTTGGCGCGTGTGAGGATCGCCTGATGCATCGTCGGCACCGCCGTGTACCATGTGGGCCGCGCGTCCTTCATCCAGCCGAAGAAGCGCAGCGCGTCAAACCCCGGCGCGCACCAGATCGACGCGCCGACGGACAGAGAGGCCGACACAGCCGCGACCAGCCCGTGAATATGGAACAAAGGCATCACGTTCAGGCAGCGATCCGAGGCCGACAGTTTCAGGGACGCCGCGATATTCTGCGCCGAGGCTGCAACGTTTGACTGCAAGAGCGGCACAATCTTCGGGCGAGATGTCGTTCCCGACGTGTGCAGGATCAGCGCCACATCGTTCTCCGACGGATCGCGCGGCGGTACGGCTTCGCCCGCAGCACCGTCGACCGAAAGGGTAAAGGTACCCGCAGGCTGATCTGGGTCCACAACCGTCCGCAGGATCATCAGCCCAAGCGACTTGGCCGCCGCATAGGCCGGGCCGTCATAGCCATCGGCCAGCACGATGGCCTTTGCGTTCAGATCTTCGAGGTAAAAGGCGTATTCGTCCTCGCGATAGGCCGGGTTCAGCGGAGCCGTCGTTGCCGCCTGCGCGATGGTGACAAAGGCCGACGCCATCTCCGGTCCGTTCGGCAGGACGATGGCGACCCGGTCACTCGGCCCGATTCCAAACCCGCGCAGCGCACGGCTTACCTCCGCAGACAGATCGCGCAGCCCTCCGTAAGTCAGCCATCCACGCCCCGGTGCTCCGATTGCCAGGCTGTCTGCCGCGTGCTTTGCCAGCAAGGCTTTCATCGTCGTTGCCATCGCCCCGTCCCCTTTATTCAGTCAGTCTTCTATTCCGCCGGAGCCACGCTCCGACGTCCACCCTTGCGCAGATACTTAACAAGCGGGAGCACAAAGAAAAGCGCCGCGAGCGCAATAAACGTCGCCGACAGCGGTCTTTCGACAAACGCAAGCACGTTCCCCTGCTCCGCGATCAGCGTCTGACGGAAGCTCTTTTCCATCAGCGGACCTAGCACCAGCGCCAGCACCAAGGGGGCCAGGGGGTAGTCCGCTTTCCGCAAAAGATAGCCCGCCACACCGAAGCCCGCGATCAGCCAGACGTCATGCATCTTCTGGCTCGGCGCAAAGCCCCCGACGATACACAGCACCATCACCAGAGCGCACAGCACGGTGAACGGCATCCGCAGTGCCCAGACAAAGAGCGGGATCAGCGCGATATTGATCGCCACGGCAGCGAAGTTGGCGGTGTAGAGTGACGAGATCAGCCCCCAGACGAAGTCCGGCTGTTCGATGAACAACATCGGCCCCGGCATCAGACCCCACATCACCATGCCGCCCAGCAGAAGGGCGGTCGTCGGCGAGCCCGGAATGCCCAGCGTCAGCATCGGCAAGAGCGAGCCCGTCGAAGCCGCATTGTTCGCGGTCTCCGGCGCGGCAACGCCTTCGATATTGCCCTTGCCGAAGGTCTCGGGCTGTTTCGATGTCGACCGCGCAATCCCATAGGCCATCAGCGATGCAGGAGTCGCTCCCGCCGCGGGCAGCATGCCGACAAAGAAGCCAAGGAACGACCCCGTGCCCATGGTCTTCCACATGCGATTCATCGCCCTGAACCCGGCCCCCAGCTCTTTGAACGTGATTTTCGCCGGCGTAACCGACGGCGCGGTGCGCGAAGTCTCAAGCGTGTAAAGGATCTCCCCGATCCCGTAGACTCCAATCGCCAGCACGAGGAAGCTGATCCCCGCATAGAATCCCGGCAGGTCGCCAAACACCAATCTCGGCGACCCCGAAATCAGATCGAGCCCGACGGTGCTCAGCACCAACCCAAGACAGATCATCACGATGGTCTTCAGCACATCGTCGCCGCCAAGTCCCACGAATGTCGTGAATGCGAGCAACACCAAGGCGAACTCCTCGGCGGGCCCGAAGGCCAGCGCGAGGTCCGCCAACGGTACGGCAAACAGTGTGAACAGTACGACCGAGATCGTTCCACCGACGAACGAGGCCACCGCCGCCGCGATCAGCGCAAGCCCGGCCTTACCCTGTTGCGCCATCGGCCGACCGTCAAAGGTCGTCGCCACCGCCGTTGATGCGCCCGGTATCCCCAGCAGGATCGACGATATCGCGCCGCCGTACATCGCGCCGTAGTAGATCGCGCAGAGCAGGATGATCGCCGACGAGGGCGGCACGATGAATGTCAGCGGCAGTACAATCGCCACCCCGTTCACCGATCCCAGCCCCGGCATCGCGCCGATAAACAGCCCCGCCGTCACGCCGAGGATGACGATCATCAGATTGAGCGGCGACAGAGATGTCGCAAACCCGTCGGCCAGAAGCGCAAGCGTTTCCATGTCATCGACCCCCGATCAGAAGAACATTGCGTAAAGCGGGAAGAACAGCGGCTCAGTGATCCCCTTGGGCAGCAGGATCTTGAGCGTCACTTCGAAGAAGAAGAACAGAAACAGCGGCGTGCCAATGGTCAGACACAGGGTCAGCAACCAGGAATGCCGTCCGAAAACCTTGACGTACCAAAAGATGAACAGCGGGATCGCGATATAAGCTCCCACAACCGGGATCAGCGCGATCGTCGCGAATAGCGCGACCACAACAAGGATGACCGATTTCAGCATCACCCCATCGAAGAAAGACTGCCCGCCATCGTGCCGGCCGATGCTCCGGACAAGGATACCCGCGGCACACAGCATCATGATCAGCGAAAGCCAGAACGGAAACGCGCCCCCACCCGGACCGCCTGTCATACCGTTCCACCCGATCGGCAATTCCACCGCATGCCACATGAAATAGGCTGAAAGGCCCATGATCGCGATGGCGATCACCCTGTCCGCTACAAGCATAGCCGTCTCCCCGAATGTCTTGGTGCTTGGCCCGGATCACCCCAATCCGGGTGCCAAAAGAGGCCGGGGCGCTTTCGGCCCCGGCCCGCTTGGTCGCGCTTTGGCTCTCGGCAAAGCGGCCTTACGAAGACCCGTCGCCTTCCATGTCGGCGAGGATGGCGGCGTGCTTGTCACGCTCTTCGATGAAGTATGCTTGAAGCTCATCGCCCGACAGGAAGTCGGCCATCAGGGCCTTGTCCGTGGTGTACTGCTGCCATTCCTCGGTCTGGCTCAGCTTTTCAAACATCTCGGTGTAATAGGCGACCGCCTCTGCCGGCATGTCTTTCGGTGCCACAAAGGACCGCTGCATCCAGTAGACGATGTCATGACCCAGCTCGCGCGCTGTCGGCACATCCGGGAACACGTCAAGCCGCTCCGGTGTAAAGGCCGCGATGGGGCGCGACTTGCCGGCCTGGTAGAAGCCCATCTGCTCGGACGGGTTGTTCACGGTGCTGTCGATGTGACCACCGACCAGGTTCTTCGCAACGTCACCGCCCCCTTTGAACGGCACATAGGTGACCTTGATGTCGAATTCCTTTTCCAGCATCGCGGTCACGAGGCTGTCTTCCTGCCCGGTGCCGGTGCCGCCCATTTTCCATTCGCCGCCGGACGCTTTGACCGCAGCAACCCAGTCATCCATCGTTTGGATATCGCTGTCTGCGCTGACCCACAGCACGAAGGTATCCAGCGCCATGCGCGCGATCGGCGTGAACTCTTCGATATCGACGCCAATGTCGTTGCGGATCGGCGTGGTGTAGTAGCTGTTCAGCGTAGCCATGATCTTGTGCGCGTCGCCCTCATTGTCCTTGAGGTAGCGCAGCGCTTCCGCGCCCGAACCACCGCCTTTGTTCACGGGCAGGACCGGCATCGAGGCGAGGTTTTCCTTCTGGATGATCGACTGGAACAGACGCGCCAGACGGTCCGCCCCGCCACCCTGACCGGCCATGATAACCATTTCGATGGGTTTCTGCGGCTTCCAACCTTCGGCCAAAGCGGATGTGGCGCCTGCGGCGATCATCGCAATCGAGGCCACCCCGGCCAGTGCTGCACGACGTGTCATCTTGTAGATCATGTAATATCCTCCCAATATCGAAGCCCGCTCCCGACGACCATAGACGCCGCCACTTCCTCTTCGGACTTGGCAGATACATACCTGTACGAAATATAATTTCACGCAGATTGCGGTCATCGCGTTAATTCTTGCTTTTACAACTTTTGTATTTGTAATGTTGTAAACATGAGCAAGACCTTTGTTGGCCCCCAATTGCGGCAACTTCGCCGCCAGCACAAACACACGCAGGCCGAAATGGCTCAGCGTCTCGGCGTCTCGCCCGCCTATGTGAACCTGTTGGAAAACAACCAGCGCAGCCTATCCGTGCAGGTGCTTGTCGCGCTCACCGAAGCCTACGGCGTCGACATGCGCAGCCTCGTCACCAATACCGAGGCGACCAAGCTCGCTGATCTGCGCGCCGCCGTGCGCGACCCGGTCTTCGCCAACGATCCGCCCGACCTGGCCGAGCTGCGCGGCGCGCTCGATCACGCGCCCACACTGGTCGACCGATTCCTGCAGCTCCAACAGACGCATCGCTCCATGGCGGACCAGTTCCGGAAACTGGCCGGTCAGACCGCTGCCAGCGACATCCACTTCAAAACACCCGAAACCGCGATCCACGACGTGTTTCGCGCCCACGAAAACCATTTCGACCCGCTCGAACGGCAGGCCGAAGACCTGCGCGCGCGTCTCGGCGGATCCCATGACGATATGTACGCGCTTCTGAAACGCCATTTGCGGCTGGAGCACAGTGTCACCAGCACGGTTCAGAAGCTCTCCGACATGCCGGGTGCGCTGCGGCTCTTTCGCGAAAGCGACGGCATCGTGCACCTGTCCGAAGCACTCGACCACCCGAACCGCGTCTTCCAACTGGCCCATGTCATTGGCCTTCTCGAAGCGCGTGAGACCGTGCAAAGTTATGTCGCCGCCAGCGGTATTACCGAGGACGCAGGCCGAGCGCGGCTCACCGTCGAACTGACGAACTACTTCGCCGCCGCGCTGCTAATGCCCTACACCGAATTCCTGACGCTGGCCGAAGCCACGCGTTATGATATCGACCGCATCATCTCGGGCTTTGGCGTCAGCTTCGAAATGGTCTGCCAGCGCCTTACCACCCTGCAGCGCGACGGCCAGCGCGGCATCCCGTTCTTCTTTCTCCGCGTCGACCGCGCAGGCAACGTGTCCAAGCGCTTCAACGCCACCACCATCACGCTCGCAGAAGAGGGCGGCGCCTGCCCGGTCTGGGACATCCACGGCGCGTTTCAGGTGCCCGGGCAACTCCTTCCGCAGTTTGTAGAGATGCCGGACAACGGCCGCTTCTTCACCCTGTCGCGCACTTCCGACCGCCCCGTCGTCGGCGCAAGGCTCGGCGAACGCCGCCTCGTCGTCGCCATCGGCTGCGACATCGATCAGGCGCACCAGGTCGGCTACGCCTCGCGCTTCAACATGGAGGACCCCACGCTCTTCGCGCAGATCGGCACAAGCTGCCACGTTTGCCCCCGCACCGCCTGCCCGCAACGCGCCCACCAGCCACTACACGTCACCCTGCCCGTCGACACCAACCGCCGCGGCCAGACCCGGTATGAGAGCTGATCAATCCAACGTCACCCCTCACTGCGGGTCGACCAAACCGACTGGGACACATTAGTAAAATTCGGCAATGGTGGGCTTTGTCCACAATGGCAACAGCCTCGCAAGTGCTCATGCGGCGGAGTTGCGCCCCTTGACTACGCGCGGATGATCTCTGGTACGGGGGACAATAAAACTGTCTTAACAGTCCTTCGAACACGTTTATCAGCGGAGTGCGGGCACGCGAGGACGGCTGTGCAGGACGACGTAACCGTTCGCTTCAGGGACATAAACGACAGTGTGGCAATTGGCATGGTCTGACGTGGCTTAGGCTGCGGTGAGCTCGCAGTGGAAAAAACCAGCGATCGATCTGCCGGCACGATTGAACGAAACTTCGCAGTGTTGCGACTATAGGCCGAAACGGTACGGTACTCGTCGAGCCCGCTCATGTTCCCAAAGCTCTCTGCGGTCGGCCCTAGCAAGGGCAGGCTTTCGCGGTGGGCGAAGAGCTTTCCGATCATGGCCGAATGTCTTGCCCACCAACGCAATTAGGGGCGCTCGGTCTGGGTCACCCTGGCCTCGGGAGAGGCGATGGCCAATTCGTGCCAGACCGAAGCGCCGGTGAAGTCGACCTGGGCTGCGTTGCCCCGGAGCTTGGTGTTTCGATACTGTGTAGAAGCGCCTCCATGACGGGCGCTTTTGCGGACGCCTACTGATGCAGGCTTGCGAGCAGGTCGATGATGGGCGCCGACAGATCGGTGTGGTGATGGACCATGCGCCAGCCATCCTCGGTCCGCGTGTAGACGTTGGTCACCCGGTATTCGAGCGCGATCTCTTTGCCTGCCAGCGTGGCTTGGCCCGTCTCGACCCCGGTTTCGACTGCGGTATCACCAAAGATGGCGATGGCCTGATCCTGAAGCGCGATCTCTCCTCCCTCCGCAAGGCTTGCCACGCCGTCGAAAGCTCCGGCCAGGGTGTTGAGCCCTATGTCGCGCCCGCCGATGGGGTGCTGTGCGGTGACGCCGTCTGCGTCAAGCCAGAGCGGCGCGATCTCGTTCGAGACCGGAGTGCCAGCCAGCATGTCGTTCAGCGCCGCGTAGAACGCGCTCGAGACCATCGAGACGCCGGCCGCGCCGCCATCGTCTGCCTGTGCGGACCCGGCCACGAGCACCCCTAACGCAAGAGCGCTCGCCGCGCCGCGCATTGCAACTTTCTTTTTTTCCTCGAACATGTCGTACTCCTTTCTGGATTTGACCCGCGCCCGGCGGGAATGACGACACGTTAGCGGCGTGTTTTTTCGAAATATAACGAACAGTCTGCATGCCTCATGAGCAAAATTAATCTGAGCAAGATAGACCTGAACCTGCTGGTCACGTTCGAGGCGCTGATGGACACGGGCAGCGTCACCAAGGCCGCCGAAAAGGTGGGCCGCACGCAATCCGCCGTCAGCCACGCGCTGGCCCGATTGCGCGATCAGGTGGGTGATCCGCTGATGGTCAAGGTCGGCAGCAAGATGCAACCGTCGCCCTTTGCGCTGCAGATGATTAAGGACGTCCGCCCCATCCTGCGGCAGATCGAACAGGTGGTCGCGCCCCCGCGCGCCTTCGACCCCGAGACCAGCACCAGACGCTTCCGCGTCGCTGTCCCGGCGATTACGGCGCTCATCGCCGAGGTCTTTGCACGGGTTAACAAGGAGGCACCGAACGTGGCCGTGGAATGGGTGGGTCTGGGTCCGCATCTCTATCAGGCGGTCGCAGACGAGGAGATCGATCTGGCACTTCTTGGCGCTGACACACCCCTGCCGGAAGGTCTGATGGAGCAGGTCATGCCGACACTCAAGCGCTATACCTACATGCGGAAAGACCACCCGGCGGCAGAGAACTGGAACAAGCAGGCGTGGCTCGACTGGCCTCATGTCATGGTGGGATTGTCCAACGCGGCGCGCCAGACCGTGGAGGACAAGATAAAACGCGATGGGCTCGAACGCCGCATCGGGGCGCATCTGCCGGAGTTTTCGGGCGTGGCACCTCTGCTTGCGCGGACGAACATGCTTGGCACCTCAGCCCAGCTTTTCATGGCCCAAGATGTTCAGACCTATGGCCTGATCGCCAAGACCCCGCCAATCGATCTGCCGGACATCACCTTTCGCTTTTTCTGGAGCGCACGCCTGTCGCAAGACCCGGGCAGCAAATGGCTCAGATCGCTTGTCATCGGTGCCTATGAGACGATCGCCGAAAGAGCCCAGCTTGCGAGCAAGACTTAGTCGCGGCCGTCAGACCAACTTTGACAAAAAACGCCCGGTAGTCTCGTAGGCTCGGTCGTTATGACCAAACTAAAGAACGCAGCTTTGCCAAATCGGCCACTCGCTGCGGTAGCAAATTCCTAGCTCGTCCACGCTAACAATAGACGCGACCAAGCCAAGGTACAGAACGCGTTTCAAATTGTCGCTTACGAGTCACCACGTACCTCGGCCATTCCATCAGGGTATTCATTGCAAATCTAGAAGACCAAACATTCCCGTGACGGTTCGGCCTGAGCAAATTCAAACTTGCGGTCAGTGGGATGAGCAATCCCATACCACAGCACAGAAGACCGAGGCCTCTCTCAGTTGCGAAGCGGGATCATGACTGCACCAAGCTTGTGGTTAATGTCGGCTTGGTGGTCTTCATACGCTGCGATCACCGTGTCGCGCAGCCAGTTGTTTCCGGGGTCGGAAGCGTTGCGGGCGGACCAGGCAAAACGCATTGGAAAGTCTTTGGGTGCCGCAACCGGTTCAAGCACTTGCAGGTCATAGCGCGTCCACATCTCTGCCATAACGAAGCTCGGTTGTGTGGTGATAAGATCTGTTGCGGCAAGCATAGACCCGATAAGGGAGAAATCATGCACCTTGCCGCCCAATGTTCTTGGACGGTTGAGAACCCTGTGCTCCTTTTCGATCGGCGTGCCGCCCGTGTCTTCGACCGCGACTTGAAGATACCTGTACTTCGCGGCGTTCTCCGTGCTCCATTCCTTGGTCACAGGATGGCCGTTTCGCACGAAACTGAAAAACGTGACTGGCGAGAGATCGATGGACGCAATCCCATCCATCAAATACGCCGGGCCGCCGACATGCAGAAGGTCGATCAACCCGTCGGCCAGATCATTCTGGTTGCTCGGTTTGATGCGAACCCACTCGATCATGACGTTCGGCGCGGCTCTCAGGATGTCCGTCGTCATCTGCGCCATGAAGGTGGGTGAGGTGTGAAGAGCAATCCGAAAGACGCGGTCACTGGTGGCTGGATCGAAGGGAGCTTGCGGCTCAAGCGCACGACGCAACCCACGCAGCACGGGCGACAGTTCATCTGCCAGAAGGAGCGCCTTGGGCGTCGGTTGCATTTTGCCGCCGATCCGTACCAGAAGCGGGTCGTCGAATTGCGTGCGCAAACGCCCCAGCGCGTGGCTGACCGCAGAGGGCGTCAGATGAAGTCGATCCGCCGCCGCCGCGACGCTGCCCTCCTCAATCAGCGCCTCGAACGTCGCCAATAAGTTGAGGTCCATCTTATGTAGCTGAATTTGGCTCATGCGGGCCTGAAATCGTTTCGCTGGACTGAAGTGACCATCGCGCTGAAGATGTTCCCACGTCCAGAAAAAAGCTTCAGTGACGGCGAGAATCTCAAGCCAAGGCGCTGAAAATTCATGCAGCTTTCGATCTGAGCGTACCGAATAAAAGACGGTCGACCCGTGGATGGGCGGCCGAGAAACAGACCTGAGCTGAAATCATGGCGGGCCACCCGCAGCGTGTCGATTTTCGACCGAACGGGAAAGATGTGCCTTCCGACCGCGCCATCTAAGGAGGAAAGACCGATGACTGTGATCGACACCACCATGGCGACCACACCCGCGCGCAGCGGGGAGACCAACGGACGAGCCTGGGGCTTGCGCGCCACGGACTGGGCCAACATTCAAGAGGCGCAGTGTGCCCCGGCCTATCACGCGGTCTTCGACAAAGCGGTTGTGGGTTCTGAAACACGGCTGCTGGACGCGGGCTGCGGTGCGGGTATGGCTTTGTATTTTGCCGCGGACCTCGGAGCACGCGTGTCTGGCATCGACGCCTCTACCGCGCTGCTCGAAGTGGCCCGGAGCCGGTTGCCGAACGCGCATCTGGTGCATGGCGATCTCGAGGAATTGCCGTTCGAAGACAACAGCTTCGACGTCGTGTCCGGTTTCAACTCGTTCCAGTATGCCGCCAATCCCACCACTGCGTTGAAAGAGGCCCGCCGTGTGACCAGGCTAGGAGGCAGGGTTTTCACCATGACGTGGGGCGCGCCCGAAACAATGGAGGCCACAGCACTGGTGGCGGCACTCAAGCCCCTGCTGCCCCCGGCCCCGCCGAATGCCAATGGACCATTTGCGCTGTCAGTTCCGGGTAAATTGGAAGAGCTGGCGGCCTCTGCCGGATTGACCCCAGTGGAGGTTTTCGATGTGGACGCGCCATGGTCTTACCCGGACCTTGCCACCGCGCAAAAGGGTCTTGGATCGTCCGGCGTCGCCGCGAAGGCCGCCGAGGTCAGTGGCCAAGAGGCGCTTGATGCAGCACACGCTGCAGCCCTCGCTCCGTTCCGCCAGCCCGATGGCAGCTACCGGATCAGGGCCACGTTCCGCGTCCTCATGGCCGAAAACCACCACTGAGACCGCCTCCGCGCCGGTTCGAAGGGGCCGGCCGCACTATTCCCGTATTTCTCAAATCGAAAGGAGTTCACCAAATGAAAACGATGCTCAAGACCCTATCGGTCGTCGCGGTTGCCAGCCTGGCTTTCGCGCCAGCGGCCCGTGCAGAAGTGTCCGAACACTTCATCATTCACGAGTTGGAGCAGACACCGCAGGAGGCCGCCACGCTGATCCGCGATTTCATCGCGATGAGCGATGACTGGTCGCTCAACGGCGAATTCGAAATGATGGGCGGCGCTGCCGTCGGCATGAAGATCTGCTTCAACGCGATGCGTGGCTACGTTGCCGCGGCGGGCTTGCACAACCTCGCCCTGATGCCGTGTGGCAACATCGCCTTTTACGAAGAGGACGGTCAGTCGTACCTGTCGATGCTAGACGTCGGGTATATGACGACACTGTCGCCACACCCCGAGCTCGAGGCGGGCGTGGCCCTCGCGCGTCCGGCCTATGCCGCGATGTTCACCGAGGTTCTGAGTGTCGACTAGGGCGCCTTGTCTTGTCGCGCATTCACTCGCAACCTGCGTGCGCGACAAGACAAATCCTGGCACCGGGACACCGGGCCAGGCCTGTAACCAAACGTTTTCTCGCCCGCCTGCCTAAAGTGCGTACAAACGGTCTAGCAAACATTGCGCCGCGTGTTTCCTGCGATTGAAATCGACGGTGTAGCGCAGTATCGTTTTATCGCAGTTGCCGGACTACATTTTCTCAGTCATTTGGAGACCACCATGCCCCAGATCCTACAAGTCGCGGCCATCGCCCTGGCGACGCTCGGAACAGGCGCTGCAACACTGACCGTCATGAACGAAGATATTCCGGATTTCCAAGTGCCCGAAGGGGCATGGACGGCGAGTGGCGCTCTTGATGGGAGGTCTTTTGACATCCTTGGAACAGACCCCAACAGCGGAGCCGTTCTTGAGGACCTCATCGTGTTTCGAGACGGCAAGTTTCAGTCGGTCGATTGCCAGAATTACTGCGACTTTGGCTGGTCCGATTATCAAACGAAAGAGATCGACGGTGTAATCCATTTTACCGCGCGCACCATTTGTCCTGACGCGCCACATACCGTGGTCTGGTACGGCAGGGTTGATGGCGACGACGTCGTTGTCGATGGCACCTGGACCACGCGGCGCTGGTACTGGACCAACCAGATCGAGATCACGGCAGTGGGCAATTCTGTAACCCCCGTAGACGAAAACATCTCCGGCTGAGGCAAGGCGCATGGCACCAACCGGTTTGCGTTTGCGCGCACTTCTCTTGCGCGTTGCGATCCTCATCGCGGTGATTGTGCTCGCCACTTGGGGGGCGCATGAGATCCGGGACGCCCTGAGCCTGCAGATCCGGCCCGATAACGAACAGCAGGTGCACCGCGCTATCATGTGGGGGTCGGTGGCTTATATCGGGTTGCTCGCACTTCCTTTCGTGCCGGGAGCAGAGATCGGAATTGCGATGCTGGCCGCTTTCGGCCCGAGTATCGCCCCGCTGATTTACGTCTCCACGGTGGCGTCGATGATGCTTGCCTTCACAATCGGGCGCTTTCTGCCGATCGGCGCGTTAGAGCGGTTTTTGGCCCTTCTGCGTATGCGCCGGGCTGCGGCGCTTGTCGCCAGCGCAGCTCCCTTGTCAGGCGACGAGCGGCTGGCGATGCTGCTCGATGGACAATCGAAACGCGCAGTGAGCCTTGGCCTGCGCTATCGCTACATCGCGCTGGCGCTGGCGGTTAACACACCGGGAAACTCCATCATCGGAGGCGGAGGCGGCATCATGATGATCGTTGGCCTGAGCAGGATTTTCTCACCCATCGCAACCTTCATAACCATCGTGTTCGCTGTCTCTCCGGTTCCTCTTGCGATGATTTTTTTCGGCTTGCGGTTTTAAAGCGACGCCTTGGTATCCATAGATGGAAACGGGTTAGAACTGGATGAGGTCCGGACGGATTAAGTATCCTCTGGGTCCGTGTAAACTCCCATTTTCTAGTAGTAAGCATCGGCCTTCAGGCACATACAGCGAACTTCCGAATGCCGCGCGCCGTAAACACCCGAACCTTAACAAACACTTAATAGGTCCACTTCGGATCCAATGTTTCGCGTGCGAAACAATATGGCCAAAACGGACCTATCCACTCACGACGCTGCTTCGGCCCCCTCTTCGAGATACGCGACCCGGCTGCCCGCTTTGGAGCTTGTGACCACGCCCAGCGACTTCAGCTTCCGGTGCAGCGCGCTGCGTTCCATGCCGACGAAGCTCGCCGTGCGGCTGATGTTGCCGCCGAAGCGGTTGATCTGGGTGAGCAGGTATTCCCGTTCGAACGCCTCGCGCGCCTCGCGGAGTGGCATGGTGGCCAGCGTGCCCGACAGGACCACCCGGCCCTCCTCGTCCGCCGTAGGCGCCGTGTCCTGCGGCAGTTCGCGGGCCGAAATGTCGCCCGTCCCCTCACCCAGGATCAGCACCCGTTCGATCAGGTTCTTGAGCTGCCGCACGTTACCCGGCCAGACCATCGTCTGAAGGAGCGCGACCGCATCTGTGCTCAACCCCCGCGCCGGCAGACCCTGGCTCTGGTTGAAGAACTCCACGAAGTGCCGCGCCAGCATCGGGATGTCCTCGCGCCGGTCTTCGAGGCTCGGGACCGAGATCGGCACCACGTTGAGCCGGTGATAAAGCTCCTCTCGGAACGTCCCCGCCGCAATTGCGTCCTGCAGGTTGCGGTTGGTCGATGAGATCACGCGCAGGTCCACCCGCACCTTGTCCGCCCCACCGACGCGCTGGAACTGCTGATCCACCAGCACGCGCAGGATTTTGGACTGCGTGCCGACCGGCATGTCGGCGACCTCGTCGAAATAGATCACCCCGCCATGCGCCTGCTCCAGAAGCCCCGGTTCGACCCCGCGCTCGGGCGTTTCGCGGCCGAACAGCACCTCTTCCATCGTCTCGGGTGCTACGCCCGCGCAATTCACGGTGACGAACGGCGCACTGGCGCGGTTCGAATTGGCGTGGATATAGCGCGCCGCGACTTCCTTGCCGCTGCCCGCCGGCCCCGACAGCAGGACGCGCCCGTTGGATTTGGTCACCTTGTCAAGGTTCGACACCAGCGTGCGGTAGGCTCCGCATTCGCCCACCATCTGCGCCACCTCGGTCTCGCGCCGCTTGAGCTTGTGGTTTTCGCGGCGCAACCGGCTGGTTTCCATCGCACGACGGATCACCACCAGAAGCTGGTCGATATTGAACGGCTTCTCGATGAAGTCATAGGCCCCCTGTTTGATCGCCGCCACGGCGATCTCGATATTGCCGTGGCCCGAGATGATGACCACCGGCACATCCGGGTTGTCGCGCTTGACCGTCTTGAGGATATCGATCCCGTCCATCTTGCTGTCCTTCAGCCAGATATCGAGGATCAACAGCGCGGGTTCCTCGGCGTTGATCTCGTTCATCGCCTCGGAGGAGTTGCCCGCAAGCCGGGTGGTATAACCTTCGTCTTCGAGGATATCCCCGATCAGTTCACGGATATCGCGTTCGTCGTCTACAATCAGAATGTCGCTCATCGCCTCACCCTTGTCTAAAGGTCCTCGTTACATCTCGTCGTCTTGTCGGTCCGCGAGCCGTGCGGCTGCGTCGGACTCGGTCGTCTGTATCACCGCGCCTGCATCGAGCACCGGCAGCCGGATCACCGCCATCGCGCCGACGCGGTCGGTGTCTCCGAACGGCTCTGCCGGTTCCAGCACCAGCGTCCCGCCATGTTCTTCGATGATCTTCTTGACGATCGGCAGTCCCAGTCCGGTGCCTTTTTCGCGCGTCGTCACGTAAGGTTCGAACAGCCGGGATGTGTCTTCGGGGAGCCCGATGCCGTTGTCGGAAATGCGGATCTCGGCGGTGCCATCGGTCAGTTCGCAGCGTACACGGATTTCGGGGCTGAACCCGTCTTCGGAGCCGCTTTCCTGATAGGTTTCAATCGCTTCTCCGGCGTTCTTCACAAGGTTTATGAACGCCTGTCCAATCATTGTGGCGTCGATTTCGGCCGGGATCGGTTCTTTCGGAAGATCGACAGTGAACCGCACGTCGGGTTGACCGGTCTCTTGCAAAAGAATCGCTCCGCGAAGGATGTCGACGACGTCCTCAGGCTTGCGATCCGGTTCCGGCATACGCGCAAACTTGGAGAACTCATCAACAATGCGCCGCAAGTCATTGGTTTGACGAACAATCACGTCTGTCATCTGTTCGAGATCGCCGGCATCGGACTCGGGCAGTTGGCGGCGGAACTTGCGGCGGATGCGTTCGGCGGACAGTTGGATGGGCGTCAAAGGGTTCTTGATCTCATGCGCGATGCGACGCGCCACGTCACCCCAGGCCGCCATGCGCTGTGCGCTGACCAGATCGGTCACATCGTCAAAGGCGACCACGTAGCCTTCGAGGCTGCCGTCTTCGCGGCGTCTGGTGGAGAGACGCACCAGCAGGTTTTCCAACCGGCCTTCCCGACTCACCTTGATCTCTTCCTGTGCCGTCTCGATGCCCTGTTCGCGCAGCCGGTCGAAGAGAGGCCCGAACTCAGGCACGGCGACGGTGATCTGTACCGTCTTCTGGGTCTCATGCCAGCCGAGAAGGCGCTCGGCGGACCGGTTCACGAAGGTGACCCGCCCGTCCTCGTCCAACCCGACCACGCCGGACGTGACCGAGGTCAGGACGGAGTCGAACAGGCGCTGGCGCCGTTCGATCTGGCGGGTGTTGTCGAGCAGGGTTTCGCGCTGGCCCTTGAGTTGTCGCGTCATCTGGTTGAAATAGCGACCTAGCATGGCGATCTCATCGTCGCCGTCGTCTTCGATCACTTTCACATCGAGGTCCCCTGACCCCACCTGCTGCGCGGCGCTGGTGAGGCGGCCCACGGGGCGGCTTAGCCGTTCGGCGAACCAGAGACCCAACCAGACGGCGGCGAGGATCAGGAGGAAGGCAAAGCCCAGGTAAAGCAACGCGAAATCAAACAGGACGCGGCCCCGGTCGTTTTCCTGTTGCTGATAAAACCGTGCGGTTTCCTGGGTGTCGTCGAGCAGGTTCAGAATCTGCCCGTCCACTTCGCGCGTGATGAAGAGATAGCGGTCCGCGAAAGCCCGCAGCGGGACAAGAGCGCGGAATTCGTTGTTATCCCAATCAGGGACAAGCGAAATGCCGGTCTCGTTGGCTTCATCAAAATTGGCCTCGGTCGGTCGCTCATAGTCAAAGAGGTAGGACCGCTCGCCCCGCGCCCGGATTTCGCCTGCGCCATCAATGACATAGGCCTCCCGCAGCCCGCGCTGGATCTGCGCCTGGCCCTGACTGAGCGCTTGACGCAATTCGCCGTCGTCCATGATGAATGTGGCGCGGCGATTGGCATCGAGGAACCCGGCCAGAGCACGGGCATCCTGGGTCAAGCCTTCCCGGTGTTCCTGCTCGTAGGCCTCTGCCGCAGACAGCGAGGCCCCGACGACATTGCGCACGCGCTCGGAAAACCACGTCTCGAGCCCGATATTGATCGTCAGGACAGCGAAGACCGCGACGGTGATCGTGGGAAGAAGCGCCATCAGCGCAAACGCACCGGTCAGGCGCAGGTGCAGGCGCGACCCGGCGGATTTGGCGCGGCGTGCCGCGATCAGGTTCGCCACGCGGCTGAGCACCAGCGCAGCGAGAAGCAGGACGTAGATCAGGTCCGCCAGAAGAACCAATCGCAGGTTCAGCTGCGCGCCAGTGCCGGTATCGAGTGGCCCGAGAACAAGGATCGTGGCAATCGCGAGGATAGGGCCTAGCAACACCAAACCAAGCGTCACAGCGTTCTGGTAGCGCCGCTGGCGGCGCAACCGGCTCAGCCGTGTCCAAGTCAAAGAGCGTGCCCAGGTGGCCACAGCCAACCCCCGCCTAGATGTGCCGCGCAGCCCGGCCACCACCAAATATTGTAGCCCCGTCCCACTGCGTCACCGGCGAGGCACTATTATGTGGCAGTTTTACATCAATTTGCGGCGGCGTGTCACCTGAATATCCAGATCCGTGATCTTCTTTCTGAGTGTATTTCGATTAATGCCAAGCAAATCCGCGCATTTTGCCTGATTGCCGCCCGTTGCCTCGAGCGCAATCTCGATCAGCGGGGCTTCGATCTCGCGAAGGATCCGCGGGTAGAGGCCCGGCGGCGGCAGCATTGTTCCATGAAGATCGAAGTATCGGCGCAGATGCCGCGCGACCGACGCGCTAAGCTTTTCGCTGTCACCGCCACGCAGGACCGGGCCGGTGTCCGGCTGGTTGCCCAGCACGTTTTCAACCTCGGCGCGGCTGATCTCGTCCGCACGCGATGTGAGGCTGAGACGACGCACCACGTTCTCCAACTGCCGGACATTGCCGGGCCAGCTATAGGCGCGGAAGAGATCGGCGGCGTCTTCGGACAGCCAACGCTTGGCACCACCGTCCTTTTCCGCGCGGGTCAGGAAGTGTTCGCTCAAAAGCGCGATATCGTCGACCCGTTCGCGCAGCGACGGGACGGAAATCGTCGCGCCACTGATGCGGTAATAAAGATCTTCGCGGACACCACTGTTCGAGATGCCCTGCCCCGGATCGGTCTGGCTGGTCGCGATGAAGCGTGGGACGTGTTCACCCGGCCCGTCCATCATCCGGACGATGCGCGCCTGCACCTCGTCTGGCACGTCGGCCAGTTCGTCGATAAGAAGCGTCCCGCCCCGCACCCGCGCCAGGATGCGCGCGGGGCCTTCGATGTCGGCCAGATCGCTGCCCGTCACGGTGACGAACGGCAGGGACCGTCGGTCCGAGAAATCGTGCAGCGCCCGAGCGATAAGAGACTTGCCCGTGCCAGACTCGCCGCAGATGAGGACCGGCAGATCCGTGTTCATGACCTTGGCCACGAGCCGGTAAAGCGCTTGCATCGCCGGTGTCTTGCCGATCAGGGGAAGGTCATCGGGGCCATTGTCGGCTGGCGTGTCCGGTGCTGACCGCGGCGCGCGCATGCGACTGTCGAGCGCCTTGGCCGTGCGCTTCATCAGGTCGGGCAGGTCAAATGGTTTGGGCAGGTAGTCATAAGCCTCTGCCTCGGCGGCCTGGATCGCCGTCATGATGGTGTTCTGGGCGGAGATCACGATCACCGGCAGTTCCGGGCGGTCTTGCGAGATCTTCGGCAGCATTTCGAGGCCGTTGCCATCCGGCATCATCACGTCCGAGATCACCACATCGCCTTTGCCCTCGGCCACCCAGCGCATCAACGTCGTCAGCGACGACGTGGCGTGGACTTTGCAGCCCGCGCGGGTCAGCGCCTGCGTCAACACCGTGCGAATCGTGCGGTCGTCATCTGCAACAAGAACTGTGCCATCCATCAGTTTGACTCCTTCTTTGTCCGCGGTGCCAAGGGCAGCGAAATGCGAAATCTGGTTTTGCCCGGGATCGAGTCCACGGCGACCCATCCATCGTGGTCGGAAATGATCTTGCTCACCAAGGCGAGACCGAGTCCGGTGCCGTTCTCGCGGCCAGACACAAATGGATCAAAGACGTCGCCTTTGATTTCTGGCGGCAGGCCCGGCCCGTCGTCGATGACCTCGACCTGAAGTGGAAGAGACTGGCCGGACCCGTCGGCGCGGCGCAGGCTGTAGCTGTGTTCGTAATAGGTGTGTAGCCGGATTGTTCCGCCCTGTTTGGGATCGGCGGCCTCGGACGCGTTCTTGATGAGGTTCATGAAAACCTGCAGCAACTGGTCGCCGTCCCCAAGGGCGAGCGGCAGCGACGGGTCGTAATCCTCGACGATCTTCATGTGCGCGCCGAAGCCCAGAAGCGCCGAACGGCGCGCGCGGTCGAGCACGTCGTGCAGGTTGACCGCTTTGCGTTCGGGGGCGGAGAGATTGCCGAATTGCTCCACCTGCCCCAGCAATTTCACGATGCGGCGCGTCTCGGCCACGATCAGATCGGTCAGTTCCAGATCGCCGTTGCTGAGGTTCATGCTCAGCAATTGGGCGGCACCGGTGATGCCCGCTAGCGGGTTCTTGATCTCGTGCGCCAGCATCTCTGCCATGCCGATGGCGGATTTCGCGGCGGATTTGACGGTCTGACTTTGATTGACGCGACCGGCCAGTTCGCGGGGGCTGATCAAAAGGATCATGCACCCCTCATAGCCCTGCACCGGGGCGATCTGCAGGTTGCAGACCAGCGGCGGTCGGGTTCCGGGCCCGATATCGACGTCATTGACGAAAAGCGGCGTGCCGTTCTTGCGGGCACGGGCGAGGCTTTTCTCCATCGGTGCATCGACGGTGAGGCGATCCCAGATCGGTTGACCCCGCAACCACTTTGCGGAGTTGTTCATGAAGCCTTCCGCGGCGGGGTTCATGTCGACGATGTTCTCATCCGCGTCGATGACGATGGCCGGGGCTGGCAATGACGACCAGATGGATGTCGCATCGACCTCTGGCACGTTGAAATCCTCGGTTTTCATGCCGCTTGCTTCCTGTCGGACAGAAGCGCGTCCTGCAGGGCCGCGAAGACAAAGGCCGGTTCTCTCGCGGTCAGGATGGTCTTGCGCAATCCGGCTTCCGTTCCGGCGTCATCCATGTACCAGCCAAGGTGCTTGCGGGCGACGCGGGTGCCGAGGTCCTTGCCGTAGAAGCCCAGCATCGCGTCGTAATGGCCGGAGACCATATCGACGAGTTCTGGCCCGGACGGAACATGAGGTGCCGCCGTGCCATAGATCTCAGACGCCACTTGCGCCAACAGCCAGGGACGCCCTTGCGCGCCGCGGCCGATCATGACGCCATCCGCGCCGCTTTGCTTGAGCGCCATACGCGCGGTTTGCGTGTCCACGATGTCGCCGTTTGCGATCACGGGGATCGAGACCGCCTCTTTGATCTTGCGGATGGCGCGCCAGTTGGCGTGTCCCTTATAGAACCGGCAGCGTGTGCGCCCGTGGATCACAAGCATCGCCACGCCGATCTGTTCGGCCCGAACGGCCAGTTCCGCGGCGTTGAGGCTGGCGTCATCCCAGCCCAGCCGCGTTTTCAGCGTGACGGGCACCGAGACCGCGCTGACAACTGCATCGATGAGCCGGCAGGCGTGGTCGAGGTCGCGCAGCAAGGCGGAGCCGGAGTAGCCGCCCACCACCTTCTTGGCGGGGCAACCCATGTTGATGTCGATCACCCGAGCGCCCATGTCTTCGACCATGCGCGCGGCTTCAGCCATGGCCTCGGGTGCGCGACCGGCAAGCTGGACGGATGTGTTTTCGAACTCTGCGCCCAATTCGGCCTTCTCGCGGGCGCCGGGGCGCGCGGTCAGGAACTCTCCGCTTGCGATCATCTCGGACACGACTCGACCGGCTCCGAACCGCGACACCAGCGTTCGGAACGGAAGATCAGTGATCCCGGCCAGCGGTGCCAGAAGCACGGGCGGCGAAATCAACAGTCGAGGGTCTGTCGGAGACAAGACGGCAATCCTTGATCAGATGAGATTGAGCTACGCCGTGGCGTGCAACCATTCAATGATATTAGCCTGAAAAACAGACCGCCAAAGCCGATCTGCCTAATTTATAGGCAGTGAGCGCGAGTCGATTGCACAGGCCACGGACACACCGTACACATCCGGCCAACTTGTCAGGGAGCTTTCCATGCGCGTTCGGCTGGGCAACGGCTATGATGTACACCGGTTTGGTCCCGGTGATCATGTCATTCTCTGCGGCGTGAAAATTCCGCACGATCAGGCTCTTATGGGGCATTCCGACGCCGACGTGGGGATGCACGCGATCACTGATGCGCTTTATGGCGCGTTGGCGAAGGGTGACATCGGACGCCACTTCCCGCCATCCGATCCGCAATGGAAGGGTGCCGCCAGCGAAATCTTCCTTCGTCACGCCGTGGAGCTGGTCCGAAACGAAGGGTACGAGATCTCGAATGTGGATTGCACGCTGGTGTGCGAATACCCGAAAATCGGCCCACATGCAGGGGCGATGACGGCCGCGCTGGCAAAGATCATGGACCTTCCCGCAGACCGGATTTCGGTCAAGGCGACCACCTCGGAAAGACTCGGCTTCACCGGGCGCGGCGAAGGCATTGCCAGCCTCGCAACCGCAGCGTTGATCTCGGCATGATGAAGCTTGTTGCCACGTTTTTCGGGGTTGGATTGCTCAGACCCGCGCCGGGCACCTGGGGGTCACTGGCTGCGCTTCCGGTGGCCTATGGAATCCTGTCGATTGGCGGGTTCTGGTTTCTGGTCAACCTGACGGTGTTTGCCTTCATCTCGGGCCTGATCGCCACGCGCGCGGTGACGGAGGGGCAGCCCGATCACGACCCGTCCTACATCGTCATCGATGAAGTCGTGGGGCAATGGATTGCCCTGTTTCCAGTCGCTTACGGCGCGATGATGATGCAAGCTCCGCTGGAGCGACTGTGGCCCGGCTGGCTGGCCGCATTTGTGCTCTTCCGCCTTTTCGACATCACCAAACCGTGGCTGGTTGGCAAAGCGGATGCGCGGAATGACGCTATGGGTGTGATGCTCGATGACGTGGTCGCGGGCGTCTTTGCGGCCATCGGTGTCAGCGCACTGGCTGCCTTTGCCCATCTGGTGCTTATGTGAGCCGGGCCTTGGCAACCGAGCTGCTCGACCGCGCGATGGCGGCGGGCGCGACCGTGACCACGGCGGAAAGCTGCACCGGCGGGATGGTGGCGGCTGCGATCACCGATGTTGCCGGATCGTCGAACATTTTCGACCGCGGCTTTGTCACCTATTCCAACGACGCGAAACGCGATCTGCTTGGCGTGTCGGCATCGACTTTGGATACTTGTGGCGCGGTTTCGGAGCCTGTGGTCAAGCAAATGGCCATAGGCGCGTTGAACGCGGCGGGCGCGTCTGTCGCGGTGGCCATCAGCGGCATCGCGGGTCCGGGCGGGTCAGAGCACAAGCCGGAAGGCCGCGTTTGTTTCGCAATCGCAACCGCCGACACGGTGAAAAGCGAAACGGTGGAGTTTGGCGCACGCGGCCGCGCGCAGGTCAGAGACGCGGCGACGGAGCATGCATTGGCGCTCTTGCTGCGTGCGTTGGGCGAACTTTGATTACTTCCTGATCGTTCTGGGCCTTTTTTGCCCATTATTTGATCAAAACCATGTCTGCCTGAAAATTTGGCGCGCACTGGCGCGGTTGCCTCTTTTTTCCGCGCCACCGATGCGCTTTGAGCCGGGCAAAACCCTTCAAGAAAAAGGATCGGGACAGATGAACGGAGCCGATACGGCCTGGATTATTGTGGCCACAGCCCTTGTGCTATTCATGACATTGCCGGGGCTTGCCCTGTTTTACGGCGGCCTCGTGCGGGCGCGAAACGTACTCAGCGTCTTCATGCATTGCTACGCCATTGCCTGTTTGATGAGCGTTCTGTGGCTTGCCGTCGGCTACTCCATCGCCTTCGGTGACGGCGGCGCCTATTGGGGCGGCTTGGGCAAGATGTTCCTCTTGGGCGTCAGCGCCGACGACCTGTCAGGCACCCTGCCCGAGGTTCTGTTCTTCGCCTTCCAGATGACCTTCGCGATCATCACGCCTGCGCTCATTGTCGGTGCATACGTTGAGCGGGTTGGCTTCGGGTTTGTGCTGCTTTTCTCGGCGCTTTGGATGCTGCTTTGCTACGCGCCGGTGGTGCATTGGGTCTGGGGCGGAGGCTTTCTGTCGGATGGCGGCATTTTCGGCGAAACCGGTGTGCGCGACTTTGCAGGCGGCATCGTTGTGCACGAAACGGCCGGTATCGCGGCGCTTGTCCTTGCGGTGTTCCTTGGGCCGCGCAAGAACCAGACCACGCCTCCACACAATCCCGGTTACGTGATGATCGGGGCCGCGATGCTTTGGGTCGGATGGTTCGGGTTCAATGGCGGGTCTCAACTGGCCGCCGATGGCGGGGCCGCGATGGCGCTGACCGTGACACATATCTCTGCCGCGACGGCCTCTTTGACATGGGCGCTGTGGGAAAAGATCAAGTTCGGCAAGGCGTCGCTTGTGGGCATGGTCACTGGGACGATTGCGGGTCTGGCCTCGATCACGCCGGCCTCTGGCTTTGTTGGTCCGGTCGAAGCGCTCATCATCGGCGCGGTGGCCGGTGTCCTGTGTCAGGAAGCGGTCAATCTGATCCGGAACAAGCTGAAGATCGACGACACGTTGGACGTGTTCGCAGTGCACGGTGTCGGCGGCATCTTCGGCACGATTATGATCGCCGTCTTCGGCGCGGGCAGTTTTGCCGCGCAGATCGGATCACTGGCGATTGTCGGCGTGTTTACCGTTGTGGTGAGCGTGGTGCTGGTCTTTGTCGTCAAGGCCATCACGCCGTTGCGGGTGGACGAAGAGACCGAAAACTCGGGCCTGGACATCATGGTGCACGGCGAACGGGCCTACGACCACGCATCGTGACACGGGCGCGCGCGGCGGGTGATCCTGCCGCGCGGCTCTTCAGGCGTAGAGCTCTGCCGCGCGACGCTCGAAGGCGCGGACGATACGCTGCATCGCCTCGTAGAAGAACATGCCAGCCGCCCCCTGCAGGATACGGTTCTTGAATTCGAAATCCACGTAGAACGTCACCTCGCACCCGGCCTCCACATCCTTGAAGGACCAGTTGGAGTGCATGTGCCGGAACGGGCCGTCGAGGTATTCGGTGTCGATCTTGCGCTGTTCCGGCCAGAGCACCACGCGGCTGCCAAAGCGTTCGCGGAAGACTTTGAAACTGATCACGAGATCCGCCAACATCTCTTCATGGTCCCCACGATCCTCGCGAGAGCGGATGCGCGCGGCAGCGGTCCAAGGCAGGAACTTCGGATAATTGCTCACATCGGCCACCAGATCATACATCTGTTCCGCAGTGTAAGGCAGTGTTTTGGTTTCGGAATGCGTGGGCATCTGCTCTTTATGGTTTTGATCGTGACAGTGGCCGGGGATGTCGTATTCTGCGCCCGAAAAATCAAGGAAAACCTATGTCAGAGCGTCCTTATGTCATCGACGAAATGATCTCGGCCAAGGCCATCGCGGCGCGCATCGAAGAGCTGTGCGTGGCGATCCGGGCAGACTTCAAGGACACCGACAAGCTGGTCGTCGTGGGGCTTCTGCGCGGAAGTTTCGTGTTTATCGCCGACCTGGTGCGCGAACTGGACCTACCCGTCGAGGTCGATTTCCTTGAGGCGTCGTCCTATGGCGACAGCATGGAATCGAGCCGCGAGGTGCGTATCCTGAAAGACCTGCGCGGTCAGATCGAAGGGCGCGACGTGCTGGTGGTCGAGGATATCGTCGATACGGGCCACACGTTGAAACACGTCACCGGCCTCTTGGCCTCGCGAAAACCGGGGCGGCTGCGCACTATTGCCCTGCTCGATAAACCGTCGCGCCGGGAGACGGATGTGGCGGCGGACTGGATCGGGTTTTCGATCCCGGACGAATTTGTCGTGGGCTACGGCATCGACTACGCGCAGCGCAATCGCAACCTGCCCTATATCGGTAAGGTCCGTTTCCCCGAGGCATGACTGTTCTGCAGCTTCTTCGTATGGCGAAATGGGCACGACATCCGGTGAGCCTCGGGAGGGTCAAATTGGTGCTGGTGATTGCGCTGATCTGTTTGACCGTGTTCGTCATCGAACGCTGGGTTGGTTGGCCGGCATGGATGCTGTTGGATGCGGAACGCGTCCCAAACCGTGTGGTGCGCTAGCCGCGCGGATCATCCCCGGCCAAGGCTGCCTGATGCGGGACGAAAAGCTTTTCGATTGAACCCATGAGTGAGCGCAGCTTCTCGCTTCCCGCCAGATCACGATGACACGCGACCCAGACGGGGACGGTGAAGTCGGGCATCCGGGTCTCAACCCTTTTGAGCCGCGGTGTGGAATCGCCGATCAGGCAGGGTAAAATGACCTGACCCGCGCCCTCCTGCGCCATTCGGGCCAGTACGGCAAAACTGTCGGACGTCGCTGCGATGTCGATTGCTGCCACCGACCCGGCCATCCATTTCGCCGGCACAGAATTCGCCAGCGGCCCCGCCAGCCCCAACCACGGTCCCTTTACGCCCTCTCGGCTGAAGACGCCAAAGCGCATCAGGCCGATTTGCCTTCCGAACAGGTCGTCCGCCAAGGTCGCGGCGGGTCGGATTGTGAGGTCGGCATGCAACCGCGCCATGTCGAGATGCGCGTTGGACGACAGGATCGCCAGACGGTCCGGCGCGGCACGCCGCGCCAAGGCGGGCAAGATCTTTGGCAGGAGTGTCTGGCACAGCGTATCCGTGGAAGTGATGCGCAAAATGGAGGCCACGCCCGCGCTTCCACCGCGCATCAAGGCTTCAGCAGCGGACACATGTTGCGCAGCGTGGCGTGCGGCCTCGATCACCTGCGCGCGGTCGGGACGCAGCCGGTAGCCCGACTTCTCACGCTCGAACACGGGGCCACCGCAGGCATCCTCGAAAGCCGCGATTCGGCGGAGCACGGTCGCATGGTTGACGGATAGCGCCTTGGCGGCGGCGTTCACCGATCCGGTCTCGGCCACGGCCAAGACGAAGCGCAGATCATCCCAGTTCAGGTTGTGCATGAAACGGGACCCCGTCCGCAGATTCTCACAATTATTTTGAGCTTTTTGCCGTGCATACTACTTCAACGGATATAATATTTCAGGGAGTTGCGTGAGAATGAAACATCTTAAAACTGCGATTGCGTTGGCAGCCATGGTGTCAGGCACAGCCGTCTACGCACAAGACGACTTTTCCGCCCAGTTGAAAGCGCGACAGGGCCAGTTCCGGATCATGGCCATCAATCTTGGCATTCTGGGCAGCATGGCGAAAGGCGAAACCGAATACAGCGCCGAGGCTGCGCAGGCGGCCGCCGACACGCTGGTGGCGGTGTCGATGATCCAACAAGGACCGATGTGGCCCGAAGGATCCAACGACATGGCCATCGACGGCACCCGCGCGCAGACAACAATCTGGGAGCAGAACGACGATTTCCTCTCCAAGTGGTCGGATTTCGGAACAGCGGCTCAGGCAGTGCAGGCTTCGGCGGGCAATGGTCAAGAGGCGCTTGGTCCGCTTCTGGGTCAGATCGGCGGCACCTGTAAGGCCTGCCACGACACACATCGCGCACCAGCCAACTGATCCGACATGCGGCGCGGCCTGATCTGGAGTGCGGCCGGACTGGCCGCTGTGGCGGCCGCCGGGCTTTTCGTGACCCGGGCCGTGCCGGATGAAACCGACGGATTGGCCGCGCTGACGGGGGATGTGGCCAATGGCGAGGTGGTCTTCATCGCGTCTGGCTGCGCCTCGTGCCACGCGGCGGACGATGCCGAAGGCGATGCCAAGCGCGTCCTGACCGGCGGACACCGCCTTGCGTCGGATTTCGGAACCTTCGTTGCGCCCAACATCTCGATGGACGCGACGCACGGGATCGGGGACTGGACGCTTGACGACTTTGCCACCGCACTGCGCGCCGGTGTGTCGCCGGACGGACAGCACTACTACCCCGCCTTTCCCTACGCCTCTTACGCGGGCATGACCGATCAGGACGTGGTGGACCTTTGGGCCTTCATGCAGACGCTGCCTGCCGACGCGACGCCAAGCGCGCCGCATGACATCGGCTTTCCGTTCAACATCCGCCGCGCGGTGGGTGTGTGGAAAACTCTGTATCTGAATGACGACTGGGTGGTGACCGACGTCCCGTCGCCCGAGCTTGAACGTGGCCGGTACCTCGTCGAGGTGCTCGCGCATTGCGGTGAGTGCCATACCCCGCGCGATGCGCTTGGTGGGCTGGACCGCGCGGCGTGGATGGCGGGCGCGCCCAATCCGTCGGGGCGCGGAACCATTCCGGCCTTGACGCCGGACGAGTTGACGTGGTCAGCGGCGGACGTCGCGTATTACCTGGAGACCGGCTTCACCCCGGATTTCGACAGCGCAGGCGGAAGCATGGCGGATGTGGTGACAAATTTCGCGCAATTAAGCGCAAGCGACCGGCAAGCGGTGGCCGCTTACATCAAGGCATTGCCGCGATAACCAATGATCAGGCGTTTGCGAGCTTTGCTTCCCGATTGGCGCGCAGGCGGGCGAAGTCATCACCCGCGTGATAGGATGATCGGGTCAGCGGCGTGGCCGAGACCATCAGGAAGCCTTTGCCAAACGCCGCCTTTTCGTATGACGCGAACTCTTCGGGTGTGACGAACCGGTCGACAGCATGGTGTTTCGGTGTCGGCTGCAAGTACTGGCCGACGGTCAGGAAATCCACATCGGCCGCGCGCATGTCATCCATGACCTGCATGACAGACTGGCGATCCTCGCCGAGGCCCACCATGATGCCGGATTTGGTGAAAATCGACGGATCGAGTTCCTTGACCCGCTGCAACAGCCGCAGGGAGTGGAAGTAGCGCGCACCGGGCCGAACCTCCGGATAGAGGCCCGGTACCGTTTCGAGGTTGTGATTGAACACATCCGGGCGCGCCTCGACCACCGTCTCCAGCGCGCTTGGCGGGCATTTGATGAAGTCTGGGGTCAGGATCTCGATCGTGGTGTCCGGCGACCGGTGGCGCACGGCGCGGATGGTCTGCGCGAAATGGGCGGCACCCCCGTCTTCCAGATCGTCGCGATCCACTGAAGTGATGACCACGTGATTGAGGCCCAGCTTCTGCACGGCGTCGGCCACGCGGCCCGGCTCGAACGCGTCAAGCGCGTCCGGTCGGCCGGTGGCGATGTTGCAGAAGGTGCATCCGCGGGTGCAGATATCGCCCATGATCATCATGGTGGCGTGCCCCTGCCCCCAGCACTCGCCCGCGTTGGGACAACCCGCTTCTTCGCAGACCGTCACCAGTTTGTGCTCGCGCATGATCTGGCGGGTTTTCTCGTAGCCGTCACCGCTGGGCGCTTTCACGCGGATCCAGCTTGGCTTTTTGGGCTGCACATTGTCCGGGCGATGGGCCTTCTCCGGGTGGCGCTGTTCAGGTATCTTGAGGTCTCGCAACGGTTTTTCCCCGCAAAGTGAGATTTCTTATCCCCTAGCATATGTATTCGCGGGAGGTAGTACCAGTGTTGCATAGCCGCATTGCGGCTTCAAATTCCCACCGTATCGAGTTCCTCTCGCACCCGTCGAGCCGGAGCGATGTACGTGCCGCTAGCCGATGAGCACCCCCTCTTTCGACAGTGTTGTGGCGTAGAACAAGCTGAGACGTTGCAGCGCGATGCGCAGCACAACCTTGCCGGACCGCGCCGACCAGCCCATGCGTTTCTCGGTCGCTTCCAGCCCTTCGCGCAGACAGCAGCAGCGCACGACCACATCGCTTAGCCCCGGTCCCAAATCCCGCACCGCGTCCAGTGTGCGCAGCGTCGCGTCCTTGCGCCGGTGATCTTCAGTCGCGTTGGCGCGTGCGTAGAGCGGATTGAGAGAGTCGGGCGTTTCCCATCCCAACAGGTCCGTTTTGGCGAAATCAGAAATCGCGAAATCCTCTTGCAGCCGGTCGCCCGCAGCAAGATGTTCTGACGACAGGAACGGCTGCCCATCCGACCCGCGCCGCCGCGCCAGGGCCATGAGCGGGCTCTCGGATCCCGGCCCGTTGGCCTGCGTGCGATCCCGCGAGCGTCGGTCCGGTTTGTGATCGGAAAAGTCGTCAAGCACGCTTTCCATGTCTCGCGACGCCCGACGATCCCGCGTGGCAACCAAAGCGGGCAATGATGCACGACCGTCGGGCGTGACCTTGTAGCGTTTCACGCCAGTTCCACCATCCTGCGCTATCCACCCGCGCATCACCAATGCGGCCGCGATGGCAAGCGTGAGTGTGGACAGGACGCACGCGTCCCCTTCGCCGGTTGTTTGCACAATCGCCGGCTGCGACACGTCGACGGTGTACAGCATCATCGCGCCGGGTTTGCACAAGTCCCGCAGGGCTGTGGCGGCTGCGTCGAGAACCGCGTCGGAACAGGGTGAATCGACGTCGTCCCCCTCGGTGACGGACAGCGCTTTGTCGACCAAAGGGTCGTCACGCATCGACTCGGTCTTGCGGACCTGCCGCAGGACGGTCGAGGCATGGCATCCCGCCTCCCGCGCGATGTCGCGGATCGGTCGGCCATCGGTTGTATGTGCCAGATACCGACGCGCGGCGTCGGGCAATAGTGTGGCAAAACTTACTGGTGATTGAACATGCTGCAGTTCACTCATGAGGTCCCCCAAATTATCAGTCTGTCAAAAACAATCCCCAGGCTTTTCCACAGACACTTTCAACCTAAAGATGTATTTGTTTCTGATTTGTTAACTTTCAGATGTGTGAAACCTTTTGTTTCCAATTCGTAAACAATACCTAACGCGACCGCGCGCAGGTTCGGGCGCAGCGCAACACTACCTCCGGTTGTGCGACATACACCCCCAGCGCCTTTGGGCACATCTCGCTTCTGACTGGGGAAAACGCATGCAAGACTTACTCACACAGATCACGACTCTGCGCCGCCCGCGGCTTTTGATCCGCGCCGCTCGTATCGGGGCTCAGGATTACCGCCGCGACGCACGATTGCCCCGCCTTCTGGGCTATGGTGTTCTGCCGCGCACTGGCGCAGCTCTGGTTAAACTTATGGCCATGGAAGCCGAGATGAACGAGCAACGGAAAACGGGCGATGCCTGCTATGGCATCGCCCGTCATGTGGATGTGCTGACCGCGATCATGGGCGAAACGCAGTTGCTGCAGGCGCAGGTCGACGCCAAGATCGAGCGACCGGGATTTACATGAAAGCGTCCGGCATGGAGGCTTTCTTCGCCGCAACAAAGTCTTTCAGCGCCTCGTGTATTCCCGGATCGAGCGGAGGCTGCTGGTACGTGTCAAGCAAGCGCTGAACACGCTCAGCCGCAAGCGCCATCGTGTCGCGAGCCCCCTCCTCGGACCATGTCTCGTAGGGTTTGAAATCAAACACCTCGGACCGCCAGAACGCCGTCTTGAAATTGGCTTGCGTGTGCGCGCACCCAAGGTAGTGCCCGCCCGGGCCAACCTCGGCAATCGCGCCCATCGCTTGCGCATCTTCGTCCACCGCGATCCCTTGCGCCATCTTGTGCAACGCACCAAGCTGATCGGCGTCCATGACGAACTTCTCGAAAGACGCGACCAGTCCACCTTCGAGCCAGCCGCAGGCGTGCAGCATGAAATTGACGCCAGACAGCAACCCCATGTTGAGGCTGTTGGCCGTCTCGTAAGCCGCCTGCGCGTCGGGGAGTTTGGAGCCGGTAAAGCTCCCTGCCGAGCGGAAGGGCAGCCCCATGCGCCGTGCCAGTTGTCCGGCACCGTAGGTGATCTGGCTGGCCTCGGGCGTGCCGAAGGTGGGGGCACCTGAGTTCATGTCGATGGAGGTCACGAAGGCGCCGAAGATAACCGGTGCGCCGGGACGGACGAGCTGGCTGTATGCGATGCCCGCCATGACTTCGGCCAGAACCTGCGTCAGGGTGCCCGCGACCGAAACCGGTGCCATAGCGCCACCGACGATGAAGGGGCTGATGATGCAGGCCTGATTGTTCCGTGCGTAAACTTCGAGCGCGCCCATCATCACATCGTCGAAGGTCATCGGCGAGTTGATGTTGATGAGCGAGGTCATCACGGTGTTGTTCTGCACGAAGTCCTTGCCGAACAGAATCTCGCACATCTCCACGCTGTCCTGCGCGCGGCTGGGTTCGGTGACGGAGCCCATGAACGGCTTATCCGACAGCGTCATATGCGCCATCAGCATGTCGAGATGGCGCTTGTTCACGGGGATATCTGTCGGCTCGCAAACGGTCCCGCCGGAATGGTGCAGCCATTTCGACATGTAGCCCAGTTTCACGAATTTCTCGAAATCCGCCATCGTTGCATAGCGGCGCCCTCCGGAGGCGTCATGCACGAAAGGCGGTCCGTAGACCGGTGCCAGCACGAGGCTGCGACCGCCGATCTCGACGTTGCGTTGCGGGTTACGGGCGTGCTGGGTGAATGTCGACGGCGCCGTCTGGCACAGCTTCCGCGCCAGCCCCTTTGGAATGCGAACGCGTTCGCCGGTGATGTCAGCCCCCGCCTCGCGCCACAAATCAAGGGCTGCGGAATTGTTGACGAAGGCGACCCCGATTTCCTCGAGCACGGTCTCTGCATTGGCCTCGATGATGTCGAGCGCTTCTTCGTTCAGGATCTCGAAATTCGGGATGTTGCGTTCGATGTATTTCGCTGTGTCCACCGAAACCGCGCTGCGTTCCGCGCGGCGCGCCGCACCGCCGCCGCCCCGTGCCCGTTTGCGCGTTGTTGCCTCTGCCATACCTGTCTCCATCGGGAACGTCCCGTCCCACCAGCCGTCTCTGAGACCTGCATAATATGCAGGCCCCGCGCCGCGCGGGCGGATTGCGGCCTGTGCGTGGCGAAAGCGACATTCCGCGATGCGCCAGATCAAAGATCCCGGGGCGCTGTATGCTAGATTGCGCGGCAATCGATGGAGGGCATTCATGGATTGGAAAAGGAAGAAGACACCCCTGATGGGACTGATCGGAGGACTCGGCGTCGTGGCCTTTCTCGGCGGCGTGGTCGCTGGGCTTTACAGTATGGGCATGGCCGTATTCCTTGCCTTCGCCATTTGGATTGTCGGTGCAACGCTCATCAACGTTCTAATCGACTGAATTGGCCGCGAAGCTCTTGCGCGTCTTGCAGAGCAGCCCTATTGCGCTTTCATGAGCACAGTACCGACCGACCACGACCGCCTTCTCATCATCGATTTCGGCAGCCAGGTGACGCAATTGATCGCGCGCCGCCTGCGTGAATTGAACGTCTACTGCGAAATCCACCCTTACCAAAACGTCACGGACGCGTTTCTGACCGAGTTCGCGCCGAAAGCGATCATCTTTTCGGGTGGCCCGGACAGCGTGATGCGCGACGGCTCTCCGCGCCCGCCGAAAGCGGCGTATGAGATGGGCGTTCCGATCCTTGGTATCTGCTATGGGCAACAGGTCATGATGCATGATCTGGGCGGCAAGGTCGAAGCTGGGGAACACGCAACGGCAGAGTTTGGCCGCGCCTATGTGGTGCCAAGTGACGCACGAAGCGACCTGCTGTCGGGCTGGTTCATGGATGGTTCGGGGCGCGAACAGGTCTGGATGAGCCATGGTGACCATGTCTCTGAAATCGCTCCGGGTTTTGAGGTTCTGGGAACATCGCCGGGCGCGCCTTTCGCCATCACCGCTGACCGGAACAGGCATTTCTACGCGGTTCAATTTCACCCAGAGGTACATCACACGCCAAATGGGCGGACCCTGTACCAGAATTTCGTGCAGTTGGCCGGCTTCACCGGCGACTGGACAATGGGGGCCTATCGCGAAGAAGCGATCCGTAAGATCAAGGAGCAGGTCGGCGACAAGAAGGTGATCTGCGCACTTTCGGGCGGGGTCGATTCCTCGGTCGCGGCGGCGCTTCTGCATGACGCTATCGGTGATCAGCTGACCTGCGTTTTTGTCGATCACGGGCTTTTGCGGCTGAATGAGGCCGACGAGGTCGTCGCGATGTTCCGCGATCACATGAACCTGTCTGTGATCCACGCGCAGGAGCAGGAGCTGTTCCTCGGTGCGCTTGAAGGCGTCAGCGACCCCGAGACAAAACGCAAGACCATCGGCAAGCTCTTCATCGACGTCTTCCAGAAATACGCCAACGAGATCGACGGCGCGGAATTCCTCGCGCAGGGCACGCTCTACCCGGACGTGATCGAGTCAGTCAGCTTCAGCGGTGGCCCGTCGGTCACGATCAAGTCGCACCATAATGTCGGCGGGTTGCCCGAGAAGATGGGGCTCAAGCTCGTCGAACCGCTGCGCGAGTTGTTCAAGGACGAAGTGCGCGCCTTGGGCCATGAACTCGGTCTGCCCGACAGCTTCATCGGGCGGCACCCCTTCCCCGGCCCCGGCCTTGCCATCCGCTGCCCGGGAGAGATCACGCGCGAAAAGCTGGAGATCCTGCGCAAGGCCGACGCGGTCTATATCGACCAGATCCGCAAGCACGGGCTCTACGACGAAATCTGGCAGGCCTTCGTCGCCATTCTGCCGGTGCGGACCGTGGGCGTCATGGGGGACGGACGGACCTATGACTATGCCTGTGCCCTGCGCGCCGTGACCTCGGTTGACGGGATGACAGCGGATTACTACCCGTTCAGCCACGACTTCCTCGGCGAGACCGCGACGCGGATCATCAACGAGGTGAAAGGCATCAATCGCGTCACCTACGACATCACGTCGAAGCCGCCGGGCACGATTGAATGGGAATGATGCGCGTCTTTGTGCTGCTTGCACTCCTCGTGCCCGCAGTGGCGACGGCGGAACCCAGCTATCACCGGGTTTCCGGCGTCGCGGCGTATGATGTCCTCAATATCCGCAGCGCGCCGTCCGCCAGCAGCCAGGATATCGGCGACCTCGCGCACGATTCCCGCGCGGTCGAGGTTCTGGGGTTTGATCCTTCCGGCAACTGGGCACGTATCGCTCTGAATGAACGCGACGGTTGGGTTTCGACGCGCTTTCTTGATCGGGATGAGGTGCCACGCATCGACGCGACGTCTGTTCCGGAAGGTCTTATCTGTGGCGGCACGGAGCCATTCTGGGCCTTGGGCCTCTATGGAAACACCGCACGCTATTCGCACCCAGAGGACGGCGACACCGATTTCACATTCGACAGCGCCTCGGTGGCTGAAGGCCGGTTGGGCGCGCCCGCGCTCGTGACACTTGCGACGGATCGAAACGAGGTGATCGAGGCCACCCTGACAGGTGCCACATGCAATGACGGTATGAGCGACCGCTCCTATGGCTGGTCGATCACCATGCAGCTGATCGCGCCGGGCAAACGCCGCTTCCTCGAAGGCTGCTGCCACCTGCCGCGCGACTGATGAAGCGACTTGCAGCTGCGACAGACTGGCCGTAACGCTGCGCGGATGACCATGTCTCCTACCCTGCGTGCCTGCCTCTGGATGATCGGCGCCATCGTGTCCTTCACGGCCATGGCGATTGCGGGGCGCGCCGTGAGCCTCGATCTCGATACGTTCGAAATCATGATGTACCGAAGCCTGATCGGGATCGTCATCGTCGTGACCGTGGCGCTCTTTGCACGGACACTGCATGAGGTGCGCACGCAGAAAGCCGGTCTGCATTTCATTAGAAACGTCAGTCACTTCGCAGGACAGAACCTGTGGTTTTACTCGATCACTGTCATTCCGCTGGCGCAGGTCTTTGCCTTGGAATTCACATCCCCACTTTGGGTGATGCTGTTGGCCCCGCTGGTTCTGGGCGAGAAACTCACGCGGTCGCAGGCCATTGCAGCCGTGATTGGTTTTCTCGGTATCCTCATCGTCACACGGCCAAGCCCGGACACGTTCGAGATTGGCATCCTGACCGCTGCGCTCGCCGCGATCGGCTTTGCCGGATCGGCCGTTTTGACGCGCAAACTGACCCGCACGGAGACGATCACCTGCATCCTCTTTTATCTGACAGTCATGCAAGCAGGTCTTGGCATCGCATTCGCAGGATTTGATGGCGATGTCGCTCTGCCGACTTGGGGAAATCTGCCTTGGGTTGTGGTTATTGCGGTCGCAGGGTTGGTCGCGCATTTCTGCCTGACGATCGCCTTGTCGCTTGCGCCAGCCACAATCGTCATGCCCATCGACTTCACGC
This sequence comes from Marivita hallyeonensis, assembly GCF_900129875.1. GTDB lineage: Bacteria > Pseudomonadota > Alphaproteobacteria > Rhodobacterales > Rhodobacteraceae > Marivita > Marivita hallyeonensis. The sequence goes on from NZ_FQXC01000002.1 coordinate 288,830, forward strand.
GGCTGCCGGTGATCGCGATTGTCGGGATGCTGCTTTATGCCGAACCGCTCGACCCGTTTGTTCTGCTGGGTGCTGCGCTCATCTTTGGCGCGAATTATTACAATATCTGGTCAAGCACCCGGTTGTGACTCCTTTGTAACGCTACGGCACAAAGGATTACATGACGCTTGGTCAAAATTGACCGTTCGAGAGGCGTTTCGCTACGCCATGCAGCAGAATAAGAAGTCACCAGAATACAGATGGAAGTATCCAAGGGATGAGGGTCCGGATGAAATACGTCACCACCAGCGCACTTGCGCTCACCATCGCTGCGGGCGCTGCTTCGGCAGGCGGCATTGAGCGATCCAACAACGATTACGGTTTTCTGTTCTCCGAAAACGATCGGCTGCAGCTGAGCTTTTCGCACGTCATGCCCGAAGTCTCGGGCACGTATACCGCTGCGCTGACAGCGGCCGGTGGCGGTGAGGATGACACCGGCAACATGGCGAACGATTACACGAACTACGGGTTTGCCTATAAGAACAACTTCACCGAAAAGCTGACTTTCGGCCTTTACGTGAACAACCCCTATGGCGCCGGTGCCGAATACACTCAGGGCATCTATTCCGGCCTCACGGCGGATTGGGACAGTGACCAGATCGCGCTCGTCGGCAAGTACCGCGTGACGGACCGCGTGTCGGTCTTCGCCGGTACGCGCTACGTCGAAAGCGATGCGCAGATTACCATCCCCGACCTTCTGGTTCGCAGCGCCGTTGGCCGCAACGCCCAAGGGCTTGGTGCGCAAGCACAAGCGCTCGGCGCCGAAGCAGCCGCGCTGGGTGCACAGGCACAGGCAGCGGGCGCAGCAGGCGACGCCGCACTGGCGCAAGAGCTCGGAGCACAGGCCGCGGCTTTGGGCGCAGAGGCACAGACCCTTGGCGCCCGTGCCCAGACCCTTGGCGGTGCCGCGCAGAACTTCGGCACATCGATGGAATTCAATGCCAGCGGCGACCGTGTCGGCGACTGGGGCGCGATCCTTGGTGTTGCTTACGAGATTCCGGACATCGCGCTGCGCGTTGCATTGTCCTGGCAAAGCGAAATCGAGCACAACTTCTCGACCAGCGAAACCATTCCTGGCCTCGGGATCGACGCCGATAATGGTGAGACCAAAGTCACCATGCCACAGACGGTCGCGCTTGATGTCCAATCGGGCATTGCGCCGGGCACACTGGTGTTTGGTCAGGTCAAGTGGGTCGAATGGTCGAAATGGGAAGTCCGCACGCCGGAATACGAAGGGGCAACCGGCGGCGCGGTCACCGGCTTCGACAATGACCGCGTGACCTGGACGCTCGGGATCGGCCGCCAGTTCACCGAAGACATGTCTGGCTTTGCGCAGGTCAAATACGAAGCACAGAACGGCGATGAAGTGTCCCGTCTGTCGCCGCGTGACGGCTTTGTGAGCTTTGGCGTCGGTGGACAGTACAAGATGGACAACATGACCCTGCGCGGTGGTGTTGAATACGCTTGGGTTGGCGAAGCCGAAGATGGCTCCGGCACAAAGTTCGACGACAACTCCGCTCTTGGTTTCGGCGTCTCTCTGACCGTCGATTTCTAAAGCGTAAACAAGCCAATTTAAAAGAACCCTGTCAGGCGCGTCCTAGCAGGGTTTTTTCGTGCCTTGCGCAGGATTCGGGTCGCCTGAGACGCAGTACGCGGGTAGAGCCGGATCATGACACCGCAAACAAGCCTTTCCAGCCGTGCCTGGGCCGAAATGACCCTTCTCGGCGTGATTTGGGGCGGGTCTTTCCTCGCCATCCGAACGGCATTGGACGAGATCGGACCACTGACCTCTGTGCTGCACCGGACGTTCTGGGCGATGCTGGTGCTTTGGGGTGTCGTGAGTCTGCGAGGCCTGACCATTCCCAGGGGCCCGCGGATCTGGGGCGCGTTTCTGGTGATGGGCCTTTTGAACAATGTCATCCCGTTCAGCCTGATGGCGTGGGGACAGCTCTACATCCCCACAGGGCTGACCTCGATCTTCAACGCGGCCACGGCCGTGTTCGGAGTGCTGGTCGCTGCGATGGTCTTTGCCGATGAACGTCTGACCCCGCGCAAGGCGCTCGGCGTGTCGCTTGGCTTTTGCGGCGTGTGTCTGGCCATTGGTCTTGACGCGCTGAGGCAGTTCGACACCACCTCCCTTGCCCAGCTTGCCATTGTCGCGGGCACCGTCTCTTACGCGTTTGCAAGTGCCTGGGCGCGCAAGATGCTGGGCGGCGTGCCGCCCGTGATTGCAGCGGCAGGCATGCTGACCGGGTCGTCACTGGTGATGATCCCTCTGGCGATCTCGGTTGAAGGCGCTCCGACCCTCGCCCTGGACCTGACGACCTGGGCCGCGATCGGGTACTACGCGATCATCGCAACAGCCTTTGCCTACCTGCTGTACTACCGCGTGCTGGGCATGGCGGGCAGCGGGAACCTGATGCTGGTTACGCTGCTCATCCCGCCCGTGGCGATCACGCTGGGTGCCATTGTTCGAAACGAAACGCTGCATCCCGGAGAATACCTTGGTTTTGCGATCCTCGCGTTGGGTCTGAGCATCATTGACGGACGTCTCTGGCGCCGCTGCGCGACAACCGTTTGACGCCCCCGCCCCTCACCGCTAATCCCAAGCGACACGGGATTTCGGGAAGACGCGGCATGATCTATACCTCGGGACAGCACTGGCATGACGCACCGAACAAGCGCGTCGTCCTGTTCGCCATGTCCGGTCTGGGCAAAACACACCTGTCCAACATGTTACGCGCGACCGGTACCTGGTTTCACTATTCCATCGATTACCGCATCGGCACTCGGTACATGGGTGAATACATCGCCGATAACGCCAAACGCGAGGCGATGAAGGTCCCGTTCCTGCGCGATCTGCTGATGACCGACTCGATCTACATCGGCTCCAACCTCAGCTTCAACAACCTCGCCCCTGTCGCGGCATATCTGGGCAAGCCCGGTGACCCGGCCAAGGGCGGCGTGCCGATTGAGGAATATCGCAAGCGGCAGGAGCAGTTCCGCCGCGCCGAGATGGCGGCGCTTCTGGACACAGGATACTTCATCGACCGGGCGCAGGATCTCTACGGATATCCGCATTTCGTTTGCGACACCGGCGGTTCGATCTGCGAATGGGTCGATCCGACCGATCCGAACGACCCGATCCTGCAGGCACTATCCGAGCGCGCGCTGATGGTCTGGGTCAAAGGCGACGACGCCCACACGCAAGAGCTCATCCGCCGCTTCGACAAGGCGCCGAAACCGATGGCCTATCAGCCCGAGTTCCTGACGCGCACCTGGGACGAATATCTGCGGGAAAACAACGTCAAACCGGGAGACGTTGATCCAGATGCCTTCATCCGGTGGACCTATGCCCAGGCGCTGGCACACCGTCATCCGCGCTACGAGGCGATGGCGCAGAACTGGGGGATCACTCTTGAGGCCCACGCCCTTGCAGATGCCCGTGATGCACATACGTTCGATGCCCTGATCGCCGACGCGCTCGACCAACGGAAGCCCTGACCCATGCCCATCAAACTGCCCGACAACCTGCCCGCCTATAACGTGCTGAAGCGCGAAGGCGTGATGGTGATGTCGGAAGAGTTGGCCGCAAAGCAGGACATCCGCCCGTTGCGCATCGCGCTGCTCAACCTGATGCCCAAGAAGATCCAGACCGAGAACCAGTTCGCGCGTCTGATCGGCGCGACGCCGCTGCAGATCGAGTTCAACCTGATCCGCATGTCGGAACACCAGACACGCAACACTGCGGCAGAGCACATGGAAAGCTTCTACCGCCCGTTTGCCGAGGTTGCCGACAGTGGCGAAAAATTCGACGGCCTGATTATCACAGGCGCGCCAATCGAACATTTGCCATTTGAAGAAGTGACTTACTGGGAAGAGCTCACGCAGGTCATGGATTGGACCCAGACCCATGTGCATTCGACCTTCGGTGTCTGCTGGGGTGGCATGGCGATGATCAACCACTTCCACGGCGTGCCGAAAATCGACCTACCGCAAAAGGCGTTCGGCTGCATCCGTCACAAGAACCTCGCGCCCGCGTCCCCTTACCTGCGCGGGTTTTCGGACGACATGGTGATCCCGGTCAGCCGCTGGACCGAACTGCGCCGCGAGGACATTCAAAACGCCAGTCTGCCTATTCTGATCGACAGCGCCGAAACCGGCCCCTGTCTGGTCGAAGACCCAGATCACCGGGCGCTCTATGTCTTCAACCACTTCGAATATGACAGCGGTACGCTCAAGGATGAATACGACCGCGACGTTGCCAACGGCACGCCGATCAACGTGCCCGCCAATTATTATCCGGATGATGACCCAAGCCAGATCCCGCAGAACCGTTGGCGCAGTCACGCGCATTTGCTCTATGGCAACTGGGTGTCCGAGATCTACTTAACGACTCCATTTGATATCGATTTGATCGGCGCAGCCCGTACGGACCTGCGCGACACGTAGGAGGCCGTTTTGGCGTTACGGACGTTTGGGGTACTGGCCGGATGCGCGGCCATCTTGATGCTGACCACCGCTTGCACCGCGCAGTATCGCGAAGCGCAGGCCGAAGAGGCGTTCCCGCCCGTCGGGCAGTTTGTCGATGTGAATGGCACGCAGGTCCATTACGTAACCAAAGGCTCCGGCCCCGACATCGTCCTGATCCACGGCGCATCTGGCAATTTGCGGGATTTCACCTTCTCCCTTGTGGACAAGCTCGCCGACAGCTATCGCGTCACCGCCTTTGACCGCCCGGGCCTTGGGTACACCGAACGCGTGAATCTTGAGGGCACCTCGATTAACCAACAGGCGATCCTGCTGTCGGATGCGTCGCTGCAGCTTGGTCTCGAAAAGCCGATTGTTCTCGGGCAGTCCTATGGCGGCGCCGTTGCGCTCGCTTGGGCGGTCGAACGGCCCGATAACATCTCGGCCCTCGTCTTGACCGCCGCAGCGTCGAACCCATGGACCACCGGGCTAAGCACCTTCTATCAGGTCACGTCGAACCCGATCGGCAGCGCCACGGTCGTGCCCGCGATTACCGCCTTCACGCCGACGAGCATCGTCAGCGAAGCGATCGACGGCGTGTTCCACCCGCAGGAAGCGCCGGAAGGCTACGCAGAGCATATCGGCGCGCCTCTGACATTGCGCCGCGTGTCCATGCGGGCCAACGCCATGCAGCGCGCGAATCTGCTGGGCGAAATCGAAGCGCTGCACACCCGATACGGCGAAATCGACGTGCCCACCGAGATCGTGCACGGCGACGCGGACACCACTGTGGGGCTGTCAATCCACTCGATCCCGCTGTCCAACCAGATCGACGGCGCAAACCTGACCGTTCTCGAAGGTATCGGACACATGCCGCATCACTCTGCCGAACCCGAGGTCATCGCCGCAATCAACCGCGCTGCCGCACGCGCGGGTTTGCGTTAATCGGATTAACATCCCATATTCACCTGTAAGAGCAGTTACAGAAAGACCGAGTATGGACCTTCCGTTTGACGGCGCAATCAGCGCCTTCTTCGAGAACGATGCGCCCGACAGCATCCGGAACGCGATCAAACGCGCGGAGAAAGGTGACATCATCAATCCGCATTATCCGTATTCGGATCGTATGCCGCGCAAGGCCTACGAAAAGGATCTCTACGCGCTGCAAACCGAACTGGTGAAAATGAAGGCCTGGGCCAGGGACACCGGTGCCCGCGTCGCCATCGTGTTCGAGGGACGCGATGCTGCTGGAAAAGGCGGCACAATCAAACGGTTCAGGGAACACCTTAACCCTCGCGGCGCACGCGTTGTTGCCTTGTCGAAACCGACAGAGACCGAGGCCACGCAATGGTATTTCCAGCGCTACATCGACCACCTGCCCGCCGCTGGCGAACTCGTGTTCTTCGACCGCAGTTGGTACAACCGCGGCGTTGTGGAGCATGTCTTCGAGTTCTGCACGCCGGAGCAGCGTCAGCATTTCTTCCGGCAGGTGTCGGACGTTGAGAAGATGCTCGTGAATGACGGGATTCACCTGTTCAAGATCTGGCTCAATGTTGGACGCGCCGAACAACTACGACGGTTCCTGGCGCGCGAGAGCGATCCGCTGAAGCAATGGAAGCTAAGCTGGATCGATGTCGAAGGGCTCAAACGCTGGGACGCCTATTCGGATGCCATTCGCGAAACCTTCGACAAATCCCACAGCGACCACGCACCCTGGACCGTTGTGCGATCCGACGACAAACGCCGCGCGCGCATCAACGCAATCCGAAGCGTGCTGTCGCAGCTCGACTACGCGCGCAAGGACGCAAAGGCCGTAGGGAGTGTCGATGACAAAGTCTGCGGCGGACCGGACATCTGGGATGCCTAAGCGTGGGTACCATCACGGCAATCTGCGGCAAGCGCTGGTCGACGCGGCGCTTGAACTGATTACCGAGAAGGGTCCGACCGGGTTTACCCTGTCGGAAGCGGCCAAGCAGGCGGGCGTGACCCCTGCTGCTGTCTATCGCCATTTCGAAGGCCGTGAAGACCTGATCGCCGAAGCCGCGTTGCAGGGTTACGAGATTTTTGCGGACGTCATGCAATACGCCTATGACAGCGGCCAACCCTCGGCCCTAGCAGCATTCGAGGCGACGGGCCGCGCATACTTAGCTTTTGCGCGAAAATACCCCGGCCATTATATTGCGATGTTTGAAAGTGGGATCTCGGTCAACCGCACCCCGGAACTCGCCGCCGCCTCAGCCCGTGCGCGCGGCGTGTTGGAGAAAGCCGCCGAAGACCTGTCGCAACACATCCCACCCGACAAGCGCCCACCGGCCACGATGTTCTCGGCCCATATCTGGGCGATGAGCCACGGCGTGGTCGAGCTTTTCGCGCGGAACTCGCCCGGCACCAAGTCCCCGTTCCCACCAGAAGACCTACTTGAATCCGCCGTTGGCATCTACCTGCGCGGTCTTGGGCTGGTTGCCCCCGATCAGTGACGTGACAAACACCGCTCAAGAACATACATCGCCCGCATGACACAGGAACTTCATATCGTCGGCGGCGGCATGGCCGGGTCCGAGGCCGCCTGGCAGGCCGCCAATCGCGGCATCCAGGTTGTTATCCACGAGATGCGGCCCAAGGTCGAAACCTTCGCCCACAAGACGGGCGATCTGGGTGAGATGGTCTGTTCGAACTCCTTCCGTTCGGACGATCACGAACAGAACGCAGTGGGTCTTTTACACTGGGAAATGCGCGAGGCCGGTGGCCTGATTATCGATACCGCGCATCAGCATCGTCTGCCCGCCGGTGGCGCGCTGGCCGTGGACCGCGATGCCTTCTCTGCCGAGATCACCAAACGCCTGCACGCGCATCCAAACGTGTCGGTCAGTCACGAGGAAGTCACCGACCTGCCTGATCAAGGCCACTGGATCATCGCGACCGGCCCGCTCACCAGCGCGGCTTTGGGTGAAGCGATCCAGAAGGAAACCGGAACCGACCGTTTAGCCTTCTTCGACGCCATCGCGCCCATCGTCTATGCCGACAGCATCGACATGTCGAAAGCCTGGCTGCAGTCGCGCTACGACAAGGGCGAGACCGAGGAAGAGCGCCGCGCTTATATCAATTGCCCGATGGATCGCGACCAGTACGAGGCCTTCATCGATGCGCTGCTCGCGGCGGATAAAACCGAGTTTCACGACGGTGAGACGGCGGGATATTTCGACGGGTGCCTGCCGATTGAAGTGATGGCCGAACGCGGCCGCGAGACGTTGCGACACGGGCCGATGAAACCCGTGGGTCTCACCAACCCGCATGATCCGGAAACGAAGTCCTACGCCGTGGTGCAACTCCGCCGCGATAATGCGCTGGGGACTCTCTACAACATCGTCGGCTTTCAGACGAAGATGAAGTACGGCGCACAAACTTCTGTTTTCAAGATGATTCCAGGCCTTGAGAACGCCAGTTTTGCACGCCTTGGCGGGATACACCGCAACACGTTCCTGAACAGCCCGACGCTGCTCGATGCGCAGATGCGCCTGCGGTCCAGGCCGAACATCCGCTTCGCCGGTCAGGTCACGGGTGTCGAAGGGTATGTCGAATCCGCCGCCATGGGTCTGCTCGCCGGGCGCATGGCCGCGGCTGAACTCTCCGGTGCGCCGCTGCCGACCGTGCCGCAGGACAGCGCGCATGGCGCTCTGATCCATCACATCACTGGCGGTGCGGAAGCAAAGACGTTCCAACCAATGAACGTGAATTTCGGCCTCTTCCGCCCGGTTGATGGCCTCAAGGGCGGACGTCGTGGCCGCAAGGACCGGTACAAAGCCTATACCGACCGCGCCAAAGCCGCATGGTCCGCATGGCTCGCGGCACAGGTGGAATACGCATGAACTACGTTCTGGCCCTCTTTCTGCCGCCAGTGTCGATCCTTCTGACCGGCCGCGTGATCACCGCCATTGTTGTCTTCATCATCTGGGTGCCCGCGATCATCTTCTCGGGCGGACTGACCCATCCGATGTTCATCCTTCTTGCGTGGATCCTCATCTACCAGAAATCCGAAGACCGCCGCGCCCGCACCTACGGCTACCGCCGGGACGAAGACCACTAGGCGTGCCATGCGGTTCGTGACCCGCTTTGCGCCCAGCCCGACCGGCCAGTTGCATCTGGGGCATGCCTATTCCGCGCTGCTTGCGCATGACATGGCACAAGAGGCCGGAGGACGGTTCCTTCTGCGCATCGAAGACACCGACGCTGCGCGCTGCACCGAGGCCTTCGAGGCACAGATCTACGACGATCTGGAGTGGCTCGGGGTCCGGTGGGAGGAACCGGTTCTGAAGCAATCACAGAATACGGCGGCCTACGACGCCGCGCTTTCGGTGTTGGCGGACAAGGGTGTGCTCTACCCCTGTTCCTGCACGCGGGGCGATATCCGTCGCGCCATGTCCGCACCGCAGGAGGGCGCGCCTCTGCACGGACCTGATGGTGTGATCTATCCTGGCACCTGCCGCGACCGGCTTTGGGAGGACAGAACCGACACCGATGCAGTGCGGCTCGACATGCGCAAGGCGATGACACAGGCAGGCGCTCTTCGGCAATATGAGGAGACCGGCATTCACCCGGCCTTAAGGTTAACCGCCGAGCATTTCATCGACCAGATCGGCGATGTGGTTCTGGCGAGGCGCGACACGCGCACCGCCGCCTACCACCTCAGCGTCGTTGTCGATGACGCGGCGCAAGACATCACGCATGTGATCCGGGGCGAGGACCTGGCGACCGCCACGCCAATCCATGTGCTTCTCCAACAGCTGCTTGGATTGCCGATACCCATCTACCATCACCACAAGCTGATCCGCGACGAGGCCGGAAAACGCCTTGCGAAACGCGACGATGCGCGCGCGATTGCGGCCTATCGTGCTGACGGAAAAACACCGTCCGAGATCCGCTCCATGGTCGGGCTCTGATCACGCGTAGCGCTTCTTCTTTTCAAAAATATGCAGACGCTTAGGCTGTCACAGGTGCCATGATCTCCACTTCGGCGCCGTCCTGAACTTCGGTATAAAAACACGACCGGCGGAGCGTGTGGCAGGCTGGCCCGGTCTGGTTCACCGTCACCAAGAGGCAATCCCGGTCGCAATCCACGCGCAGGGCGACAAGCTCCTGCACGTGGCCCGAGCTTTCGCCCTTGACCCAGAACGCCTCCCGCGACCGGGACCAATAGGTCACGCGCCCTGTCTCGAGCGTGCGCGCGACTGCCTCGGCATTCATCCACGCCATCATCAAGACCTCACCGCTTGCGGCGTCCTGTGCAATCGCCGGGATGAGCCCCGCATCATTATAGACCAAAGTCGCAGGATCAAATGTCATGGGGAAAAACCTTTTTGCATCCGCCGCTTGGTCGCCTATCTATGAGGAGAACCGCGAAAGGGAAAGCCATGTCTGGCGAGACCGATCTGATCAAACTCTATTCCGCCCGCATTCTTGAGCTTGCGGCAGACATCCCGCATCACGGGCGGCTGGATGCGCCCGCTGTGACGGTCAAGAAACGTTCGCCGCTCTGCGGGTCGACAGTGACCGTCGATCTGACGTTGGAGGACGGAAAGGTCAGCGCGTTTGGACAGGACGTCAAAGCCTGCGCATTGGGTCAAGCCGCCGCGTCGGTGGTTGGTGGGGCCATCATCGGCACCACACTGGAGCAGGTCACGCAGGCCCGCGCCGAATTGCGTGCGATGCTGAAAGAGGACGGACCGACGCCGTCGGCCCCATTTGACGGGCTTGAGGTGCTGCGCCCTGCCGTTTCCTACAAGAACCGCCACGCTTCCATCCTGCTGACGCTGGATGCCGCGTGCGAAGCGGCGGCGCAATTGGCGGAAACGCAAACCGCCTGATCCCATAATCCGATAAAAAAAACCGCCGCACTTCAGGGAACTGAAGGCGGCGGCAAGTCGCGTGTTCGTTGGGGCCGTCAAAGCTTGTGAAGGCAGGCAACCTTCGCTTGGGACAGGTGCATCACAGTTGGGACAAGATGCGAAAGCTATCGGGCGGGAGCACGCAGGCAGAAAAAGGTAACAGGGTCAGACAAGCACCGGCAGATGCAACGCGGCCACCAGCATGACAATCAGCGACATCGCCCCAAGCGCGTCCTGCAGAAGCGCCGTATTGGTCTGGGCCTTTGCTGTGTGAAGCGTGGTTTTGATCCGCTGCATCATTGTGATGTCCTCCTTGTTGCCGCTTTGTTCTCATATCCCGCACACCAAGTAAAGAACTTTTTGAGAACATTTGAGAACAAAAGTGGTTAACCCACCGAAATCAGCTGGATCGCCTGATCCTGCTTCATCAAGTAAAGCAACACGCGCGCGGCCTCTCCGCGCGTCGATTTCAGCGTCGGATCGTCCTGTAAAAGCTTGCGCGCATCGTCCTGCGCGACTTTCATCAATCCCGCCTGACGTTCCAGATCGGCAATCCGGAACCGCGGCAATCCGGATTGGGCCACACCCAGAACATCGCCAGCTCCACGCATGTCCAGATCAACCTCGGAAATCCGGAACCCGTCTTCTGTTTCACGCAAGGTCGTCAGCCGCTTGAGCCCACTTTCACTCAGTGGCGGCTGGTAGAGCAAAAGGCAGGTTGAGGCCGCCGCCCCGCGTCCGACGCGGCCGCGCAACTGGTGCAGCTGCGCCAGCCCGAAGGTTTCGGCCCGCTCGATCACCATGATCGACGCGTTCGGCACGTTGACCCCCACCTCGATCACGGTCGTCGCCACAAGCACGCCGGTCTCGCCCGCCACGAACCGCGCCATGGCCGCGTCTTTCTCGGAGGGCGGCATCTGACCGTGGACGAGCCCGACCACGCCCTCGCCCAAAGCGGCCCGCAAGCGTTTGAACCGGTCTTCCGCAGCCGTCAGATCAGAAAGCTCACTCTCCTCGACCAGCGGACACACCCAATAGGCCTGCCGACCCTCCGCCACGGCCTGCCGCAGACGTTCCACCACGCTGTCCATCTGCTCGTTCGACAGCAATGCCGTCTTGACCGGGGTGCGCCCGGGCGGTTTTTCGTCCAGTACCGACACATCCATGTCGCCATACTGCGCCAACGCCAACGACCGTGGGATTGGTGTCGCGGTCATCACCAGCACGTCCACAGCGTGCCCCTTGCGCCCCAACTCCAGCCGCTGCCGCACGCCAAAACGGTGCTGTTCATCCACAATGGCAAGTCGCAGATCGGCAAACTCCACATCCTTTTGAAACACGGCATGTGTGCCTACGAGGATTTGGATATCGCCCCGCGCCAGCGCGGCAAGCTTGGCCTTGCGGTCCGCCCCCTTATCACGACCCGTCAGCAGTTCGAGCACCACGCCCGCGTCCTCGGCCAACGGTTGCAGCCCGTCCAGATGCTGCCGGGCAAGGATTTCGGTCGGGGCCATCATCACACCCTGCCCGCCCGCCTCGACCGCGGTGAGCAAGGCCATGAAAGCCACGAAGGTTTTACCCGAGCCGACATCGCCCTGCAGCAACCTATTCATGCGTTTCGGCGCGGCCATGTCATCGGTGATCTGTTCAATCGCGCGCATCTGCGCGCCGGTCGGTTGATATGGCAGAGCCGCCAACACTTTCCTGCGCAAAGCGCCATTGCCCACCGTTTCTATCCCCGGTTTGGCGCGGCGTTTGGCCCGCGCGAGCGCCAGCGTCAGCTGATGCGCAAAAAGCTCGTCATAGGCCAAGCGCCGACGCACGAGGCTGTCGGCGGACAGCTCCGCATTGCCCTGTGGCGCATGCGCCGCCTCCATCGCGGTGTGCCAGGTCGGCCAGCCTTCCCGCGTGACCAATTGCGGGTCCGCCCACTCGCCAAGCTCAGGCGCGCGTGACAGCGCGTCGCGTGCCGCTTTGACCATCGTCTTCTGCGTCACACCGGCCGTGAGCGGGTAGATCGGCTCGAACGGTGGCAAGGTTTCGGCTTCGGACACCTCCAACACGTGATCGGGATGCACCATCTGCGCCATGCCGTCGAAGAGTTCGACCCGACCGGATACGATCCGTCGCGCGCCAAAGGGCAAAAGCCGCGCCACGTAATCGCCGCGCGCGTGGAAAAACACGATCTGGAAGGCGGTCTTCGCGTCCTCCACCTGCACCCGGTAGGGTCCGCCTTTCTTATGCGCTGGCCTGTGCTGGCCGATCTGCACTTCCACGGTTAGCGTGGCGGGAAGCTTTGCACCCTGGACGGTATCGCGCAGGCGGCGATCGACCACCGAATGCGGCAGCGTGTAGAGCAGGTCGCGCGGCGTTTCTATGTCCAGGTGATCAAGCGCGGCAGCGGTTTTCGGGCCAACCCCGGCCAGACCGCTCAGATCGGCGAAGAGCGGGAAGAGAACCTCTGGCCGCCCGCCGCTCATGCGCCCTCGATCAGATCGAACCAGCCATCCTCGTCGATGATCTCGACACCCAATTCCCGCGCTTTGGTCTCTTTCGACCCGGCCCCCGGACCGGCCACGACAAGGTCCGTCTTTGCCGATACCGAGCCGGAGACTTTGGCACCCAACGCCTCGGCCCGCGCCTTGGCCTCGGCCCGCGTCATCCGTTCGAGAGAGCCGGTGAACACGACTGTCTTTCCCGCCACCGGGCTGCCCTCGGTTTGAGGACGTTCCGCATCCTGCACGTCAAGATGCGCGACCAGCCGGTCAATCGACGCGCGCTCGGCCTCTTGTGCGAAAGTTTTCACCAGAGAGGTCGCCACCACCGTGCCGATCCCATCGATCCCAATCAGCCCGTCCCACGCCTCACCGCTCTGGTCTCTGGCGCCATCAATGGCGGACAGGAACGCCTCCCACGTGCCGTAGGAGCGCGCCAGAAGATTCGCGACAACTTCGCCGACGTGACGAATGCCCAGCGAAAAGATCAGGCGGCCCAATGGGATACTGCGCCGCGCATCAATAGCGTCGAACAGGTTGTTCGCCGATTTCTCACCCCAGCCCTCGCGGTTCTTGAGTTGCTGCATGCCACTGCCGTAGCGATCCTTCAGCGTGAAGATATCCGCAGGTTCAGAGATCCAGCAATCACCGTAAAACTGCTCGACCTGCTTTGCGCCCATCCCGTCGATATCGAACGCCGCGCGCGACACGAAGTGTTTGAGCTTTTCTACCGCCTGTGCCGGGCAGATAAGGCCGCCGGTGCATCGCCGCACCGCATCGCCTTCCTCGCGCACCGCGTCCGAGCCGCATTCCGGGCAGACGGTCGGGAAGGCATAAGGTTCGGCACCGTCTGGGCGTTTTTCAAGATCGACGTCAGCCACTTTCGGGATCACGTCACCCGCGCGGTAGACCTGCACCCAGTCGCCGACGCGAATGTCTTTGCCGTCCCGGATCGGCGTCCCATTGGCATCGCGGCCGGCGATGTAGTCCTCATTATGAAGCGTGGCGTTCGACACCACGACACCGCCGACGGTGACCGGCGTCAGGCGCGCCACGGGGCTGAGCGCACCGGTGCGGCCAACCTGAATGTCGATGGCTTCGAGCCGCGTCCAGGCAAGTTCGGCGGGGAATTTGTGCGCAATCGCCCAACGCGGCGTGGTCGACCGAAAGCCCAACCGGTCCTGAAACGACAGGTCATCCACTTTATAGACCACGCCGTCGATGTCGTAGCCCAGTGTGGCGCGTTGCTCTTCGATGTTGCGATAATGGGCAATCATCTCGGCAGGGCCGGAACACCGTTTCGTCAGCGGATTGGTCTGAAACCCCAAAGACGCCAACCGACCGAGGGCGCCGGTTTGCGACTCTGCCAGCGGCTCGGACAGTGCGCCCCAGGAGTAGGCAAAGAAACGGAGCGGGCGGTCCCGCGTGATGGACGCATCAAGTTGCCGAAGCGATCCCGCCGCCGCGTTTCTGGGATTTGCGAATGTCTTGCTGCCCTTGGCGGCCTGCCGTTCGTTCAGTGCCGCGAAATCGGCGTGGCTCATATAGACCTCGCCGCGGACTTCCAGCACCTCGGGCGCGTCTGTCAGTGTTTCGGGGATATCATCGATTGTGCGGGCATTGGCGGTAACGTTTTCACCTACGGCCCCGTCGCCGCGTGTCGCGGCTTGGACCAGAGCGCCGTTTTCATAGCGCAGGGACAACGACAACCCATCGATCTTTGGTTCTGCGGTGTAGGCCAGTTCGGCGTCTTCGCCGAGGCCAAGATACCGACGCACGCGTTGATCGAAATCCTCGATATCGCCATCGTCAAACGCGTTCGACAACGACATCATCCGCTGTTCATGGCGTACCTTGGCAAAGCCCTCGGCCGGCGCAGCTCCCACCTGATCGCTGGGGCTGTCGCTGCGTTTGAGGTCGGGAAAGCGGGCTTCGATGGCGGCGTTGCGGCGCTTTAGCCGGTCGTATTCGGCATCCGAAATCTCTGGCGCATCTTCGGTGTGATACGCCACGTTGGCCTGCCCAAGGATTTGCGCCAATCGGTCGAGTTCAAGACGCGCTTCGGCATCGGACAGATCCTCGACCGGTTTTTCCTCGTTCGCCATACGCCCCCCGCTGCACGCATCTGAACAGAGTGATAGGGCCGGTGCGCTGCGGGGTCCAGTTTCAATGATGTCCGGCGTGTTCCGGTACCGCCTTCGCCCGCAACGATTTCACAGGATCAAGAAAGCCTCGAGGCAAGTTGAAGGAGGACCCATGTCGCGGACCACACAACGACGACGCGCCGATCACGCGCCTATGGCGATCTTTCCGGTATCCGCGGTGTCCGGATCGCGAAGGACATAACCCCTGCCCCAGACCGTTTCGATGTAACTGCCATCGCCGGTGGCTTCTGCCAGCTTCTTGCGCAGCTTGCAGATGAACACGTCGATGATCTTGAGTTCCGGTTCGTCCATGCCGCCATAGAGATGGTTGAGGAACATCTCTTTGGTGAGCGTCGTGCCTTTGCGCAGGCTGAGAAGTTCGAGCATCTGATACTCCTTGCCGGTCAGATGCACCGCATTGCCTTCGACCTGCACCGTCTTGGCGTCGAGGTTCACCTCGACCTTGCCGGTGCGGATGATCGATTGCGAATGCCCTTTGGACCGTCGGATGATCGCGTGAATGCGCGCAACCAGCTCTTCGCGGTGGAATGGCTTAGTGAGGTAATCGTCGGCACCAAAGCCGAAACCCTTGATCTTGTCGTCGCTGGCATCGTTGCCGGAAAGGATCAGGATCGGCGTTTCAATGCGCGCCAGACGCAACTGTCGCAGGACATCGAAACCGTTCATATCCGGCAGGTTCAGATCGAGAAGGATCAGATCGTAGTCATAAAGCTTGGCCAGATCGATCCCTTCTTCCCCGAGATCGGTGGAATAGACATTCAGATTGGCATTGCCCAGCATCAGTTCGATGCTTTTTGAAGTTGTTGGGTCGTCTTCGACCAAGAGCACACGCATCAGGGTTCTCCGCTATATCAGCGTCCGGCAGATGCGACACTGGAGTGAAAAGGTTAATCTGAGGTTATCATCGGGACAGGACTTGAAACAACCTTAGATTGCATTAACTCGTCACGATTACCTAAATCGTTGCACGGCTGTTGCCTTCAGGGCTTCGCGGCCATGGTTCTTGGCCGCCCCAATCCAGCTATCGAGCTCTTCTTCACTCAACGCATAGCGGTCCAACGCTTCCTTTCGTGTGATCAAGTGATGCACCACCGCATCCACAACGATCGCCTTGCGCGACGCGACCCAACGGTAAGTGTTCGAGGGCGGCAAATCCGCCCGCGTGAGGATCGACCCATCCGACAGGGTCACGGTGCGTGGCCCATCCGCTTTCTTCAAATACATCCCTCGGCCCTTTCCCGCGGCCATAATCTTGTGCTGGGTCGGTGTTACCGCTTGCAGCCTTAATGCGACGTGAAGCGAAGGGTTGAGACTACGTAGCATTTGCCTATATTTCGCCCGATCCACCCCGACCTCCGGAGACCCTCATGGCCCTCGACGCGCCGCAGCTGAATTCATTGGGCTTTGCCAAGCCGCCCTCCGAGACGCGCGTCGTTGTCGCGATGTCCGGCGGCGTGGACAGCTCGGTCGTGGCGGCTCAGCTGGCCGAAGAAGGCTATGATGTGGTCGGCGTGACGCTCCAGCTCTACGATCACGGCGCGGCTCTGGCCAAGAAAGGCGCGTGCTGCGCCGGCATTGATATTCACGACGCGCGCCGGGTCGCCGAGGATATGGGCTTCCCGCATTACGTTCTGGACTACGAAAACATCTTCAAGGACGCGGTGATCGACGAGTTTGCCGACAGCTATCTCGCCGGGGCGACGCCAGTTCCCTGCATCCGCTGCAACGAACGGGTGAAGTTCAAGGACCTTCTGGAAACCGCCAAGGACCTCGAGGCCGACTGCATGGCGACGGGCCATTACATTCAGCGCAAGATCGGCGCGCAGGGGCCCGAACTGCATTGCGCTGAGGACGCCAACCGCGATCAAAGCTACTTCCTGTTCTCGACCACCCCGGAACAGCTGGCCTACCTGCGCTTTCCGCTGGGCCATCTGCCGTCGAAAGATGCGACACGCGAATTGGCGGCGCGCTACGGTCTGCAAGTGGCTGACAAGCCTGACAGCCAGGACATCTGTTTCGTCCCCAACGGCAATTACGCCAGTGTCATCGAAAAGCTGCGCCCCGGCGCGGCGGAACCGGGCGAGATCGTGCATGCGGACGGGCGCGTTCTCGGTCAGCACAACGGCGTCATCCATTATACGATCGGACAACGGCGCGGCCTCGGCATCGGCGGGCTGGAAGAGCCGCTTTACGTGGTCAAACTCGATGTTGACGCCAAGCAGGTCATCGTCGGGCCGAAAGACATGCTCTCGACCCGCATTGTGCCGGTGCGTGAAATCAACTGGCTGGGCGACGCCCCATTCACCAGCCGCGATGAGTGGCACGTATCCGTCAAGGTGCGTTCCACCCGCCCGCCGCGCGAGGCCATTGTCCGGCCCGTGTCGGACACCGAGGCACAGGTGGAGTTGCTGACGCCCGAAGAAGGCGTGTCACCGGGCCAGGCCTGCGTGTTCTACGAAACCGAAGGCAGTCGCATTCTGGGTGGCGGCTGGATTTGGCGCGGTTACTGACCGGCGTTTGTAATTCAGTGTCAGCGGCGACCGTGCAAACGTTCCAGACCGGGGCCTATCGCTATTGAGGCCCGCCTCCGTGCCGCCGCTCCGCGAAGTCATCCAATTCCAGAATTGCGATCCCGGCATGGCGTAGGCACACTCGGAACACCCAGAAGTCGAGTCCTGACGATCCGTGTCCCACGCTCCGCCCACATCAGTCTATTGTATCGTGCCGCGGCTTGGCACGGACGTCGGAGGCGGCAAGATCCATGCGATCTATCGCCGGATGAACCTGTTTGCCGCGCGCGACAACACATCTGTGACCCTTGTCGGCCTGCACCACAGCGTCAACCAGCGGATCAACTTCGCGCATCTGCAAAGCGATGGGGTGCTCGACACCCGGATACGCTTTCAATCCCTCGTGGACCTAAGCGCGCCGGACGATCACCGTTCGAACGTATCGAACCACACCCGGTTTCCGGACTGGGACCTAAAGGAAACGAAACCCGGCCATAAGACGCGTCACAGCTATTTCGCGGGTCACGCACTCGTCATGCAGGACACGTCCGAGGCAACCGCCGCTGGCCTGTTGACGATCCGGAGGGTGCTGACCGATCCTTCCCGCGACACGCGATTGAAGTATTTTGACGGCATCTTGGTTGAAAGCCTGTCGCGTTTCGGTGACGGGGTGGTCGAAAGGATGTTCTATGCAGACGGCCGGTTGATCGCGTCCACGCGGCACGAGAACAAGGCCTTCCTGTCCGCCGAAAACACCGTCACCCGGCAACGCTGCAGCGACGAATTCCAGTTGCAGAAGACACTGGCGCAAAACGCCTTTCCCGCGGACGGCGTTGTGTTCATCGATGGCATCACCTCCGCCTATCTCGCGCCTTTCATTGGGTCGCGCAAGGTGCTGTTCTTGCACGCAGATCATCGATCGCCGAAAGGTCGTATAATGCCGCGATCCCGATTGATGATCGATCAGTTCGACGGCGACGCCATCGTGACGGCGACGCATAAACACAAGGCCAGACTGGAGGCCGATTTACGTCCCGGGGCTCCGATCCGCGTGATCCCGCATTATGTCGACCGACAGCCCCCGCTGGACCAGAATCGCCGCGATATCTGTACCGTGTCGCGTCTGTATCTGGACGGCAAACCGATTCACCACTGCATCGAGGCCTTCACCCGCGTGATGCACCTTCTCCCCGATTGCAATTACGTGATCTACGGCGACGGCACCGGTCGCGCCCGGCTCGAGCAATTGATCAAGCACCATCGCTGCGAAGAACGTGTGTTCGTGAGAGGCCATACCCCGGACGCCGAGCAAGTCTTTGCAACCTCGCTGATGTCGCTGGCGCCAACCCGAACGGAAGGATTCGGCCTGGCTCTGCTCGAGTCGTTGACACACGGCTGTCCGGTGATCAGTTACGATGTGGACTACGGCCCGCGTGAATTGATCCACCCAGGAGTAAATGGGGAATTGGTGGCGCCCGGCGACATCGATGGCATCGCGCGTGCGATCCTGAAGGTGCACGCGCAGCGCGACGCCTATTCGAACGCCAGCCTCGAAACGGCGGACAGATACAGCTTTGACGCCTACCGCGACAGGTATTTTCACCTCATGGACGAAATCGTGGGCTTGGGCCGCCACTTCGACATCCAGGCGCCCGACCTGCTGCAAGAAACGCGCGCCGCCATTGACGCGGCGCCATTCCGGCACAAGGCGCGACTGTTGGATCTTTGCATCGCGTTGAGTTCAGACCGACGCGACCTGGAGGGCGCGTATTGGGCGTTCCAACAGAAAGTCGACCTGTTCCCGCAAGCGCAACGCCCACTAAAACGGTGTATCTGGCTAAGTTTGCGCCTCGGCCGCATGGACGCGTTCCGCGCGCATCTCGCCCTCTTCGCTCACCGCTTTCCCGACCACTACAGCGACTTCGTGGCTCAACATCCGGATATTCTCGCCTCGGCCGAAGCCGAGGATGCAGCGACCTGACCGTAAGCTCAGAGACTGCACTTGTCCCGCATAAAGGCCAGCGCGACCGACAGGCCATCCGGCGCGATCCCGTGCGCCGTGCCTTTCATGATGTGTGCGTAGACGTCTTCCCATCCGGCGCCTTGCAACGCTTCGGCCGCTGCCGGAAGGGATTGGACCGGCACAACATCATCCTGATCGCCGTGCACCAAAAGGATGGGGAAGCGGCTCACCACCTCGTCCGCCAGCAGCTCCGGCGCTAGCAACCGGCCCGAGAAGCCGACCAGCCCGGCCACGGCCTCGTCCCGGCGCGGGGCCACGTGCAACGCCATCATGGTCCCCTGACTGAAGCCGAACAGCACCACCTGCTCTGGCAACAAATCCTCATCGACCATGAGCGCGTCCAGAAACGCGTTCAGATCATCGACCGCGCGTGCCATACCCGCCATCGATTCCTCTTCCGACGATCCGTCGATCCAGGGAATCGGGAACCACTGAAAACCAAAGGGGGCACCGGCACAGGCCTCGGGCGCGTCCGGAGCCACGAACAGCGTGTCGGGCAGATGCTCACCCAGAGGGTCAGCCAATCCCAGAAGGTCCGCCCCGTTCGCCCCATAGCCGTGCAGGAAAACGACCGCTGATCGCGTCTCTCCGGACACTGCTTCCTTGCGGCCTGCGTTCAACACCCGTGTCATGCGATCCCCTCTCGATCTTTCGCCACATGGTAGTAGGCCCAGAGCGCGCGCGCCGCAACCGATCTCCAGGGACTCCACGCCTCGGCCATCTCCCGCAGGGCTTTTTCCCGAGGACGCTCCGGCAAGTCGAACAAAACGCGGGCACTTTCCTGCAAAGCCAGATCACCGGGGGCAAAGACATCCGCCCGGCCAAGACTGAACATCGCATAGATCTCTGCCGTCCAGACACCGATCCCCGTCACCGCCGTCAGCGTCTTGACGACGTCCTCGTTCGGCGCGAGCCGTAACGCGTCATAGTCGATCCTCGCCTCGGCCAAGGCGCAGGCATATCGCGCCTTCTGGCGGCTGAGGCCCAGCTCTTTCATGCCGTCGAACCCGCGCGCCTCAACAGCTTCGGGAGTAACCGCATCGGCCGCTTCGAGCTTGGCCCAGATGGCGCGTGCAGAGGCAACGCTGACCTGTTGGCTGACGATCGCGCTCAGAAGCTGCGCGAACCCGTCCGGGCGCCGCCGCAACGGCAATGGTCCGGTCTGCGCGACCGCGTCCGCAAAGCGCGGCTCTTGCGCCGTCAGCCAGGCAACGCCTTCCGCAACACAGGCGTCGGTTTCTATCAGACGTCCAACCATAGCGCGGCCTCACTCCATCTCACGGCATCCTCGACCCGGCTCACCGTCGGACCCGTAGGCACCCGTTCCCGCGCGATCATGTAGACCGGCAGTCCCAACGCCCGCGCCGCTGCAACCTTGGGCCAGCCACCGGTCCCCCCTGCATTCCGCGTCAGCACCGCGTCAATCCGGAACCTGCGCATCACGGTGATCTCGTGGGCCACGGTGAACGGCGGATCGCCGTGCAGAAATCGACCGTGACGTAGCGGGAAGACACGATTGTGGCGCGATAACTGTCTGACAAACGCATGCGCGTGGCGAAATGCGCTCATCTCCGGCAGCACGGGACGGCCAAGCGTCACCAGCACGCGCGCGCCTACCGGAATGTGGCGCGCCGCCTCACGCACGGTGCGGACCGAGACCCAGTGATCCCGCCGTGACGGCCGCCAGGCCGGACGCATCAGGGTGAGATGCGGAATCGACAAAGCACCTGCCATGGACGCGCCAAGACGCAGCGACTCCACATCACAAGGATGCGGGGCAATGATCAGTGCGGACGCGCCCGACGCCCATTCGGCAAACCCCGTCTGGCGGGCTCTGCCCTGCCCTGTCACCCGGTCACGCGCTGGCAACCACAACCGCGCGCGCGCACCCAACTGCTGCGCCAGATCTCGCGCCTCAGCGGACCCGCCAAGGATCGCGATCTGCCCTGCACCGGGGCGGTCTGTACCGTTGAAATCCCTCATCATTGCATCGCTTACCCAATGACGAGGCAAAGCGCCACAACTCTACCGGTCCACTTGCAGCAATTGGGATTTGCCCCTACGCCTTCCCAAATGAGTGCCACCGACCAGATCACCGCCGACGACGCCCGTCAGCATGCCCGCGCGAAACGGAACGTCACCGTTCTGGTGATCGCGCAGGCGATTCTTGGCGCGCAAATGCCGATGGTCTTCACCGTCGGTGGACTCGCCGGCCAGTCACTGGCGTCGAACATCTGTTTTGCGACCTTGCCGATCTCGCTTATCGTGCTTGGGTCGATGATCACGGCCTCGCCGATTTCGAGCTTCATGCAGAAATATGGTCGTCCGGCAGGCTTCACCGTCGGCGCCTTGGGTGGCGCACTGGGTGGTGCAGTGGGCGCATACGGGCTTTATATCGCGTCCTTCCCGGTCTTCCTTCTCGGCAGCTTCCTCACCGGCATCTACATGTCGGCGCAGGGCTTCTACCGTTTCGCCGCGGCGGACACCGCGTCGGAGGCCTTCCGCCCCAAGGCGATTTCCTATGTCATGGCGGGCGGTCTGTGTGCGGCGATCCTTGGCCCGCAACTGGTGAAAGCGACGACCGACGCCTACGTCATCCCGTTCCTCGGCACCTACGCCGCCATCATCGCACTCAACCTGATCGGCGCCATCGTTTTCTGGTTCCTCGACATTCCGATTCCCGAAGCCCCGGCCGACGACGCACCGAAGGGACGCACCCGATTGGAATTGATCACCACACCCCGCATCGCTGTCGCGATCATCTGCGGGATGGTCACCTACGCTCTGATGAACCTTGTCATGACATCGACACCGCTGGCCGTGGTCGGGTGCGGCTACACCGCGGGAAATGCTGCCGACATCGTCTCGGCGCACGTGCTCGCAATGTTCGCGCCGTCTTTCTTCACGGGTCACCTCATTGTGCGTTTCGGGGTCGAAAAGATCGTGGCGACCGGGCTGGTGATTCTCGCCGCCGCTGGGGCCGTCGCGCTGCAGGGCGTGGCGCTTGAGAATTTCTATATCGCCCTGATCCTTCTTGGGTTTGGTTGGAATTTCGGGTTCATCGGCGCGACAACGATGCTGACCGCTGCGCACGAACCGCATGAGCGCGGACGCGTACAGGGCATGAACGACGTTCTTGTCTTCGGCGGCGTCACCGTCGCCTCTCTCGCCTCCGGCGGATTGCTGAATTGTTCTGGCGGATCCCCGGTCGAGGGGTGGAGCGCCGTGAACATGGCCATGGCCCCGTTTCTCATGCTCGCGGGCGGCGCGTTGATCTGGCTGGTCCTGAGACCGCGCGAAGAAGCGGTCTGATCCGTAAAATGCGAACCACTTAAGACGCGTGCGCTAAGCGCGTGTTCACACGAGACCTGCATCACCCAAGACACCTGCAACCAGAATGGTGTCTCTATGCTTCGCCCTCTTGCCCTAAGCCTTCTTGCCGCCCTGCCCGGACTGACCGCCTGTCAGCACTACGACAAGGCCGCACATTTTGCCGCCGGCGCGGCGGTCTCGCATATCGTCGCCACGGAGACCAACAACAAGGCGGCCGGCTGTGCCGCTGCCGTTGCGGTGGGTCTGGCAAAGGAAATGATCGACGATCAGGCCGACCCGCTCGACCTCATTGCAACGGGACTTGGGTGTGCAGTGACACTCGAATTCTGAGCCGACTCTACCAACGCCCGGTGAAAGCCTGCCACATCAAACGGCCCTTCTTGTACGCTTCTGCCGTACCAAGCGTCCCATTCGCCACGCGCTGAGGGTCGGCTTGAACCTGTTTCAGGATCGGCCCTGCCTGCCACGCCGCAAGGCCAACCGGACGCGCCACCGGTGGCACCGCACCCCGCGCGCGCCGTGCGTCGGCCAGCCGCGAGAGACCGTCGGTGGCCAGGGCTTTCACAGCGTCGCTCCGACCGTCAACCAAGGGAATGCGCCCCAGCCGTTCGAGCTCTGGCACAGCGCGCAGGAACTGCGCCAAACCGCTCGCAAATCCCAAATCTTTCAACGCCTTGGGCATCTCACCGGAAAGCGCCTGCGCGGCGGCGAGGAAAAGAGAGCCGGCCGTATCTTCGAGATATTTTGAAAATGCCGCCTGATCTTCAAACGGATCGCGATAAACATCCCACAGCCGCGCTTTTACCACGTTTTTCAAAGTGTTGGCCGCCTCAGCGTCCAGAACATGCGCAAGGGACGTCACCACCTCATGCCGCCGCACGACGCCGCCGGAGGCGATTTCGTCCAGCGCATCGGTCCACCATTGCAGCCGCATCTCTGCAATCAGCACCTCCTGCGTCACCCATGGCGCGCGCGACACCTCGACGTTGAACGCGTAAATCGGGAACAGAACTTTCCGGGCGCCCACAGGCGCCGCCATCGTCGCCGCGAAACGATCCGGGTCGCCGCGTTCGACAAGCTGCGCGCAGGCCGTGAGATCGGAATCAAAGCTCATTGATCACATAAATCTCGCTAAATCTTTTTAAACAGTATGTTGTGATCATATCTTCATGTGTAGAGTTAAGATTTATTGGTAACCATATGGAACATCATGCCCGATCCCGAATAAGCTTCCAGCGCACCGCATCCAGCAAGGCCTCAAAAGACGCATCGATGATGTTCGCGCTCACCCCTACGGTTGACCACCGGCGTCCGCTGCCGTCTTCGCTGTCGATGATCACCCGCGTCACGGCTTCGGTCCCGCCTTGCGTGATCCGCACCTTGAAGTCGACAAGCCGCATATCGTCGATAATCTCCTGATAGGATCCCAGGTCTTTGGCCAACGCCTTAGCCAGGGCGTTGACCGGCCCCCGGTCATTGCCAAGGTCATCCATCGACTCGCTCACAGAGAGCTTCTTTTCACCGTCCACCTTCACGACGACCACGGCCTCAGACAGTGAAATCATCTTGTTATACTTGTTCTTACGCCGCTCCACCGTCACGCGATACCGCTTTACCTCAAAGAAATCAGGTAGTTGGCCCAGCTCGTCCCGCGCGAGAAGTTCAAAGCTCGCCTGCGCCGTGTCGTAGGAATACCCATCCGCCTCCCGCGCCTTGATGCGGTCGAGGATACGGGCCAGGGCCGGATCCTTGTCCGGCACCTCCAGCCCGGCTTCCGCCAGAC
Source organism: Marivita hallyeonensis (assembly GCF_900129875.1). Lineage (GTDB taxonomy): Bacteria > Pseudomonadota > Alphaproteobacteria > Rhodobacterales > Rhodobacteraceae > Marivita > Marivita hallyeonensis. The sequence goes on from NZ_FQXC01000002.1 coordinate 313,530, forward strand.
GACGACGCAGGTTGGACTGGCCCGCCTGATTCGACATCGGAATGACCCGCCGGTTGCCGACGCTGGCCGGTTCCACATGTTCGTATGTTGACGGATCCTTGAGGATCGCGCTGGCGTGCAGCCCGGCCTTGTGGGCAAAAGCCGACGATCCGACGTAAGCGGATTGTTTGAACGGCACGCGATTGAGAACCTCGTCCAACATGCGGCTGATCCGTGTCATGCCTTCCAGCGCTTCCGGCGTGACACCCGTTTCAAAGCGACTGGCGTAAGGTTCTTTGAGCAGCAGCGTCGGGATGAGTGACGTCAGGTTCGCGTTGCCACAGCGTTCGCCAAGACCGTTGAGCGTGCCCTGTATCTGGCGCGCGCCCGCGTCCACGGCGGCCAGCGTGGCCGCGACAGCCATTTCGGTATCGTTGTGGGTGTGGATTCCGATACGGTCACCGGGGAGCCCGGCCGCGATGACTGCAGCAGTGATCTCTCCCACCTCAGTCGGCAGCGCACCGCCATTGGTGTCACAAAGCACAACCCACCGGGCCCCGGCGTCATGAGCCGCTTTCAGACAGGTCAGCGCATACTCGGGATTTGCTTTGTATCCATCGAAGAAATGCTCCGCGTCGAAGAGAGCCTCGCGCCCCTGCGCCACGATATGTGCAATCGACGCGCGGATGTTCTCCACGTTTTCGTCCAGACTGATCCCGAGCGCGGCGGTGACGTGGAAGTCATGCGTCTTGCCCACCAGACACACCGCAGGTGTGCCCGCGTTCATCACGGCGGCCAGCACATCGTCGTTCTCTGCTGAGCGCCCTGCCCGCTTTGTCATGCCAAACGCCGCGATCTTGGCGCGGGTGTGGCCCACCTCTTCGAAGAACGCGCTGTCAGTGGGGTTCGCCCCGGGCCAGCCGCCTTCGATGTAGTCGATGCCCAACGCGTCCAGCGCTTCGACAATGCGGTGCTTCTCCGGCGTCGAAAACTGCACGCCCTGCGTCTGCTGGCCGTCGCGAAGCGTGGTGTCGTAGAGGGTGAGGCGTTCCTTGGTCATCGGGTCATTCCCGCGGTTAGGGCAGCGCCCGACCCTGGGTGGGCGCATCTGTCGGTCGATCGGTGTGAGGCGGCGTCACGCGCATGCCATTGGCTTGGTACGAGCGGATAGCCAATGCGCCCTCCCGGGGGGAGGGTCGGGCGCGGCCCGGCGTGCCGCCAGGCGCAGTGGGTCAAGGGATTTGCCATTATACGCCCTCCAGCTTCGTAGCATCGAAGCTCGACCCCGGGACAAGCTCGACCCCAGTTTTTGACATTCGGACTTCGACGCCAGCATCCGACAATGCCGCTTTCATGGCGTCCACGGCGCTGAAATCCTTAGTCGCCATCGCATCTGCGCGAAGTTGCGACAGCCGGTTCGCGTAATCGGACAGGTCAATCTTTGTCTCGTGCCAACCGGCAAGTTGTTCCGTCAAGAGGCCCAATAGCCGAGCAGAAACAACGAAAAGATCAAGATGAGGCCCTGCCTTGTCAGACGCTTCGGCAGCAAGTCTATGCAGTTCAGTAAGAGCTTTCGGGGTGTTCAGGTCATCGCGCAATGCGTCGACAACCGTCGGAACGGGCTTCGGCGGGTCCAGTAGATCTGCTCTGGCGGCCAAGTCGCGCCACTTTCGAAGCGTAGCCTCGGCTTCCTTCCGCTTTTTTTCCGTCCAATCCATCGGTTTCCGATAATGCGTGGACAGGAACACGAACCGGATCACCTCACCCGGGACACCCTGATCCAGCAGGTCGCGGATGGTGAAGAAATTGCCCAGCGACTTGGACATCTTCTTGCCTTCGACCTGCAACATCTCGTTGTGCAGCCAGTAGCGCGCAAAGCCGTGGCCCGCGCATTTCGATTGCGCGATCTCGTTCTCGTGGTGCGGGAACAACAGATCGTTGCCACCGCCGTGGATGTCGAAGCTCTCGCCCAGCAGATCATAGGCCATGGCAGAGCATTCGATGTGCCATCCGGGACGCCCCCGGCCCCACGGGCTGTCCCATCCGGGCAGATCGTCCGAAGACGGCTTCCACATGACGAAGTCCATCGGGTTGCGCTTGTAGGGCGCGACCTCGACCCGGGCGCCTGCGATCATGTCATCGACGGACCGACCGGACAGCTTGCCGTAGCCGTCTTTCCACGAGTCGACGGCGAAAAGCACATGACCCTCGGCCTCGTAGGCATGGCCCTTGGCGATCAGGTCTTCGATCATCGCGATCATCTCGGCGATGTAGGCGGTTGCGCGGGGCATGTGCGTCGGCTCTAGCGCGCCGATGGCGGCCATGTCATCGAGGTACCACTGCGTCGTCTCGGCGGTGATCTCGCCGATCGAGCGACCGGAGTCGGCGGCACGCGCGTTGATCTTGTCATCGACGTCGGTGAAGTTGCGGACGTAGGTCACGTGATCCGCGCCGTAGACATGGCGCAGGAGCCGGAACAACACATCGAACACGATGACTGGGCGCGCGTTTCCGATATGCGCGCGGTCGTAGACAGTGGGTCCGCAGACATACATGCGCACGTTTTTCGGATCGAGGGGGACGAACTCCTCTTTCTTGCGCGTTGCCGTGTTTGTCAGGCGGATGGTCATGGCGAAGTCCTCGCGGAGCGGTATCGCGGCGGACGTATCAAGGTCTGTTCGTGAAGGGAATAGAGGACCGGTCCGCCAGATGGGTTAGCGGATAATGCAGCAAATAGATGTTGCGATCTTGGTCATGCCACGTGCCTAGCGGCGGGCAGCGCATTGGGTCAAGTGTTTTTCCCTGTGTGTCGTCAAAGCGTCGGACCAAGCAATTTAGAAAACGCTTGGTCACACGGTTTCGAAACCGCGTCTCAGGCGTAGCTGACGATCTCGTATTCAACGCCGTCCGGACCATCGAAATAGAACCGCCGTCCGGGCTCGTAATCGGCATGGAGATGTGGCATGTACCCCGCTGCACGAACCTTGGCCTCTGCGGCATCCAGATCGTCGACCGTCAGTCCGATATGGTTCAGTCCGCCGTATTGCGTGTACTTCTTGGGACGGTGATCGGACATGGCGTGACCGGGGCTGTAAAGCGCGATGTAGCTGTCGCCCGTTCCAACATGGACAGAATATCCCTTGCCGGGGGTGTCGCCCTCCCACCGGGTTTCCCAACCGAAGAGCGTGCCAAGCACTTCGGCCGTGGCACGGGCGTCGGGGACGGAGATATTGATATGTTCCAATCGTGTGGTCATGGCGGAGGGTCCTTTATCCTTTTCGGTGAGATGCGATTAGCGTAGGATATCAACAATTGTTTAGATCAACCGAAAAGAATCCAAATATATGAATGATTTAAGAAATCGTGGGTTAAGTATCGGGCAAATCGCGACGCGCACTGGTCTGAATGTCTCGGCCATCCGGTTTTACGAAGATCAGGGGCTCGTCAGTCCGTTTCGCACCGCGGGCGGGACACGTCAGTTCGCGCGGTCTGACATCCGTCGCCTTTCATTCGTGATGATCGCACAAGGCCTCGGGTTTTCGATTGCGGAGATCCGCGATGCGCTGGCCCGGCTGCCCGAGAAGCGAACACCGACCAAGGCCGATTGGGCGCGTTTGTCAGCCGAGTTCCGCACCGTTCTGGACGCCCGCATCTTGCAGATGCAGGCGCTGCGGGAGCGGCTTGACGGGTGTATCGGGTGCGGCTGCCTCTCATTGGAGAGCTGCGCGCTCTATAACCCGGTGGACCGGGCGGCGCAGCGAGGCGCGGGACCGCGTTACCTGATGGGGGATGTGCCACTCGAAGACTGAACTGGACTTTCCGCGGCAGGCTCTGGCAGGAAACGCGAAAGGTTTTGGAGACAGGTATGCCAACGCTATCGCACCGCATCACCACGCTGAATGGCGGCGGGTCGGACGGGTGGGACGTGTTCTACCGCGCTCGCGCGATGGTCGAGGCGGGTGACGACGTGATCGAGCTGACCATTGGCGAGCATGACATTCGTACAGACCCGTCGATCCTGCGCGCCATGTATGACAGCGCCGTGGGAGGGCACACGGGCTATGCATCGGTCCCAGGTGTGAGCGCGCTGCGCGACGCGGTGGCGGCGCGGGTGACCGCACAAAGCGGGGTTGCGACAACACGCGAGAATGTTCTGATTACGCCCGGCGGTCAGGCGGCACTCTTTGCCGCGCATATGGCAGCCTGTTCACCCGGCGATACGACACTGATCGTGGACCCTTTCTATGCCACCTATCCCGGCGTCGTGCGGTCGGCAGGAGCGGTTCCGCGCGCGGTTCCGACCGAGGCCGAGACAGGATTTCTGCCTGATCGTGCGGATCTTGAGGCCGCCGCCAACGGCGCGGCTTCGCTCTTGATCAATACGCCGAACAACCCCACTGGCGCGGTCTACCCGCGCGACACGCTTGAGATGATCGCCGATGTCGTGAAGACCTGCGACATGTGGCTGATCTCGGACGAGGTGTATGACACGCAGGTCTGGGATGGCGCGCATCTGTCGCCGCGGGCCTTGCCAGGGATGGTTGAGCGCACGCTGGTGATCGGCTCCATGTCCAAAAGCCACGCCATGACCGGAAGCCGCTGTGGGTGGGTGATCGGACCCGAAGACGCCATTTCGGCACTTGTCGATCTGGCGACAAACACGACCTACGGCGTGCCGGGCTTCATACAGGATGCGGCACTATTCGCGTTGCGAAATCCCATACTTGAACCAGAGGTGGCCGCCCCGTTCCTGCGCCGGCGGGAGATTGCGGCGCGGGTGCTTAAGGGTCAGCAACTGGTGCAGGCGGTCCCGGCGCAGGGCGCGATGTATGTCATGCTGGACGTCCGCGCGACCGGCCTCTCCGGAGAAGCCTTTGCCAACGCTTTGCTCGACGCAGAGTACATCGCTGTCATGCCCGGCGAAAGCTTTGGCACATCGGCGGCAGGGCATGTGCGCGTGGCGATGACGGTTGACGATGCATGGTTCGAAGACGCGCTGCAGCGGCTTTGCCGGTTCGCAGCACTTTTGGCGGAGGCGGTGTGATGGCAGAACCCGTCTCCTCCATCCGCAATCTGGGCCCCGCCATGGATGAGGCCTGCGCTAAGGCAGGCATCCCATCGGCAGAAGCACTGCGCGAGATGGGCGCAGATGAGGCCTACAAGCGGTTGCTCCTGTCCGGGATACGTCCGCATTTCATCGGTTACTACGTCCTGCATATGGGTTTGCAGGGACGGCCGTGGAACGATTGCAAGGGGGAGGAGAAGAAGGCGCTGCGCGTACGGTTCGATGCGCTGAAGGCCGAAGTGGCGGCACGGTCGGATGCGGTGCCGACCGGGATCGAGCGGTTTCTGGACCAGATCGGCGTCGGCCAGAAGCGGTAGGTCGGACACGTTTGTCCGACCTACGGGGATTGGGTTTAACCGACCAGTTCGAGGCCTGAGAAGAAGAAGGCAATCTCTTCTGCAGCGGTTTCGGGTGCGTCGGAGCCGTGGACCGAGTTTTCGCCCACGGATTCCGCGAACTCGGCGCGGATCGTGCCCGGCGCTGCATCCGCAGGGTTAGTGGCGCCCATGACTTCGCGGTTCTTCGAGATAGCGTTTTCGCCTTCCAGAACCTGCGCCACGATCGGTTCGGACGCCATGAATTCGCACAGTTCGTCGTAGAACGGACGCTCGGCGTGGACGGCGTAGAACTTGCCCGCCTGTGCCTTGGTCAGATGAATGCGCTTCTGCGCGATGATGCGCAGGCCCGCTTCTTCGAACTTGGCGTTGATCTTGCCGGTCAGGTTGCGGCGGGTGGCGTCGGGTTTGATGATCGAGAAGGTCCGTTCGAGGGCCATTTGGGTCGCTCCATCCTTTGAGGGTTGTGTTTGACGCGCCCGTTAACACGCAGGTCTGGCATTGGAAAGCCCCTGCCGGGGCTCGCAGAGGCTCTGCCTCCGCACCTCCGAGGTATTTTTGAAACGAAGAAGAGAGAGGTGCTGGTTTGTTCAGGCGACCGTTGCTATGGGCGGGGCATGTTGAAGATCGAGGACATCACCTATTCCGTGGACGGGCGACCTTTGTTCGAGGGCGCATCGGCGGTTATTCCCGATGGCCACAAGGTTGGTCTGGTTGGGCCGAATGGCGCTGGCAAGACAACGCTTTTCCGGTTGATACGGGGTGAGCTGGCACTTGAAGGCGGGGCAATCTCGGTCCCGCGCGGTGCGCGGATCGGCGGCGTCAGCCAGGAGGTGCCGGGGTCCGACGTGTCTCTGATCGACACTGTGCTGGAGGCCGACACCGAACGGGCCGCCCTGATGGCCGAGGCAGAAACAGCGACCGACGGGGCGCGGATTGCCGAGGTGCAGACGCGGCTTGCCGATATCGACGCGTGGTCAGCCGAGGCGCGCGCGGCGTCGATCCTCAAGGGCCTTGGCTTTGACGATGCCGAGCAGCGGATGCCGTGTTCCGCCTTTTCTGGCGGTTGGCGTATGCGCGTCGCACTTGCGGGTGTTCTCTTTGCCCAGCCGGATTTGCTGTTGCTCGATGAACCGACCAACTATCTTGATCTCGAAGGGGCGCTCTGGCTGGAAAGCTATCTGGCGAAATACCCCTACACGGTCATCGTCATCAGCCACGACCGGGAGCTTCTGAACCGCGCCGTCGGTTCCATTCTGCATCTCGAAAACCGCGCATTGACCTTTTACCAGGGCCCCTATGACCAGTTCGCGCGCCAGCGGGCCGAGCGGCGGGCGCAAGCGGCAGCGGTTGCCAAGAAACAGGCGGCGCGAGTCGCCCATCTTCAGTCCTATGTGGACCGGTTCCGCTACAAGGCGGACAAGGCCAAACAAGCGCAATCGCGGCTGAAAGCCATCGCACGGATGGACATGGTCGCGGCACCCGAAGAGGCGGCGAAGCGGGTGTTTTCCTTTCCGCAGCCGGATGAGCTGTCGCCGCCGATTATCCGGGTCGAGAACGGTGTGACGGGCTACGGCGATACGGAAGTCCTGAAACGGCTGGACCTGCGCATCGATCAGGATGACCGGATCGCGCTTTTGGGCAAGAACGGACAGGGCAAGTCCACATTGGCCAAGCTCTTGTCCGACAGGTTGCCGTTGATGGCGGGACGGATCACGCGGTCGTCGAAACTGCGCATCGGGTTCTTTGCGCAGCATCAGGTCGACGAACTTCATGTCGACGAGACGCCGCTCGATCATCTCCGGCGCGTGCGTCCGGATGAGGTGCCGGGCAAGCATCGCGCGCGACTGGCAGGATTTGGTTTGGGGACCGATCAGGCGGAGACGCTGGTCGGGCGGCTCTCGGGCGGTCAAAAGGCGCGACTGTCGCTCCTTCTGGCCACGATTGACGCGCCGCATCTGCTGATCCTCGATGAACCGACCAACCACCTCGACATCGAAAGCCGTGAGGCTCTGGTGGAAGCGCTCACCGCGTATTCCGGCGCGGTCATTCTGGTCAGCCACGACATGCACCTTCTGTCCATGGTCGCGGATCGCTTGTGGCTGGTAAAAGACGGCACCGTTGCGCCCTACGACGACGATCTCGACGCGTATCGCACGATGCTTCTTGCCGCAGACAAGCCGGCGAAAACCGACAAGGCAAAGCCTGCGCGCCCTGCCCGACCCGACCGCGACACACTGCTGGCCCTGCGTGCCGAGGTGCGCAAATGCGAAGCACGGGTGGAGAAAATCGAACAGATGCGCGAGCAGCTTGCCACGAAACTCGCTGACCCCGCGCTCTACGAGGATGGGCGGACCGGTGAGTTGGAAACCTGGAACAAGAAATACGCCGAGGTGATGGAGGGTCTGCACCGAGCCGAAGCGCTGTGGGAAAAGGCGCTCGAGAAGCTGGAGATGGCGGAACAGGTCTAGGCGCGTTCCGAGACATCGTCTTGCCAGACGGGCCTCACACCGGTAGCGAGCGGTCATGGATCCCGCCTTCCTCATATCCGCCTTTGTCACGCTGTTCGTGGTCATCGACCCGATCGGCCTGACACCGATCTTCATCGCGCTCACCCCTGGCATGACAGTGCAGCAGCGGCGCGCGATTGCGGTGCGAGCGACGGTGATTGCGGCCGGATTGCTGTTTCTCTTCGCGTTTCTCGGCGAACAGGTGCTGGTCTTCATCGGTATTTCAATGCCCGCGTTCCGGATTGCGGGCGGTATCCTGTTGTTTCTGACCGCGCTCGACATGTTGTTCGAACGCCGCACGAAGCGCCGCGAGGATCAGGCGGAAGCCGAAGATGCGCCCGACCCGTCCGTGTTCCCGATCGCCATCCCGCTAATCGCCGGTCCGGGGGCCATCGCGTCCATCATCCTGTTGACCGGCGAAGCCGACGGGACGGTCGGCATTGTATCGGTGCTGGGTGTCATGGTCGGTGTGCTGACGCTGGTGTTCCTCTTCTTTCTGAGCGCCACGGCCATTGAACGGGCTTTGGGCAAAACCGGAATCGTGGTCGTGACGCGGCTTTTGGGCATGTTGTTGGCGGCGCTTTCCGTGCAATTTGTGCTGGACGGTATTCAGGGTTTTGGCCTTACCCTTGGCGGATAGGCCACGGACCTACAAAATACGCGGGTTGCGCCCTACATTTCATGTAAGACCTTGTGAGGAAGCAGCATGTCCACGATGGAATATGGCAATCTGGCGTATCTCGTCCTGCTGGGCGCGGTTCTGGTGTTCTGGTTCTTTGTCCAGAACCGGCAGAGCCTGAACAAGACGTTGCAGCAAGGGGCGCTGTGGGGTCTGATCTTTCTTGGCACTGTCGCGGCGGTGGGGTTGTGGGGCGATATCCGACAGACGGTCCATCCGCAGCAGATGGTGATGACCGATGCCGGTCGGATCGAGGTGCCGCGCGGCCCCGATGGGCATTACTATCTGACACTGGACATCAACGAGACACCCGTGCGCTTTGTCGTTGACACCGGCGCGACAAGCATGGTGCTGACACAGGCCGATGCCGCACGGGTCGGGTTGGATGATGAAGACATGATCTTCTACTCTGAGGCGATGACGGCAAATGGCGTGGTACGCACCGCGCCGGTTCGGCTGGACGATGTGGCGCTGGGTCCCTTTCACGACCGAAACGTCCGGGCCTTCGTCAACGAAGGAGAGATGACCAAGTCGCTTCTGGGCATGGAATATCTCAACCGGTTTGCCCGGCTCGAGATCGCAAACGGGCGACTTGTGCTGGAGCGCTAGCCCCCCTTTTCTGGGGGGTTGGCGGGAAGAAGCCGTTGGGCTACGGTTTGCCACACACCGAAGACGGAACACTCATGCGCCACTCGCTGCCCATTGCGCCACAGTTCTATGTGACGGCTCCACAGCCTTGCCCGTACCTGCCCGGTCGGATGGAGCGCAAGCTGTTTACGGCATTGCAGGGAGAGCAAGCGGACAAGTTGAACAACGGGTTGTCGAAGCAGGGCTTTCGCCGGTCGCAGAACGTACTCTATCGCCCGTCCTGCTCGGACTGCGCGGCGTGTCTATCGGCCCGCATTGACGTGGCGAAATTCCGCGCATCGCGCAGCCAGCGCCGAACAATCCGGCGCAACGATCATTTGCGCCGTCGGGCGTCCAGCGCCTGGGCGACCGAAGACCAGTACGATCTGTTCCGCACATATCTGGATGCCCGGCACGCCGACGGCGGAATGGCGGATATGGATGTGTTCGACTTTGCAGCCATGGTCGAAGAAACACCGATCCGGTCGCGGGTCATCGAGTACACAAATGAAGAGACGCGTGACTTGCAGGCAGTGTGCCTGACGGATGTGCTCGATGATGGTTTGAGCATGGTCTATTCGTTCTACGCCCCCGACGTGCCAGCGCAGAGCCTTGGCACCTATATGATCCTCGATCATGTGGAGATCGCGCGGGAAGCAGGTCTGCCCTATGTCTACCTAGGCTATTGGGTGCCGGGCAGTCCCAAGATGGGCTACAAAGCATCCTTCTCGGGCCTGGAAGTCTACCGCCACGGCGCGTGGGAGCCGTTCAAGCACAAAGATGCGTATTCGGCGGACACGCATCCCATGTCGACCGATCCAATTGCCGAACAGGTCGCGAATATCTCGCTGCCGGATCTGCGCGCATAAAATCGACCGCACTCTGCGGTCCTGCGGAATCTGTGACGGCACTCCGGAACGCTCTGCCATTGCGCGCGTTACCCTTTCGCATATTCGAAAGGAGCGAGACATGGCTGAACGAGACAAACTGGTACTGCCCATTGCCAAACTGGCGCGTGACAACGATCAATTCCGCGAGGTGATTTGGACCGGCGACGAGACGCAACTGGTCCTGATGGCGATCCCCGAAGGTGGCGAAATCGGTGGGGAAACCCATGAAGGCCACGACCAGCTGCTCTACTTCGTCGACGGCATGGGCAAAGCCAAGATTGGCGACGACGAGATGGAGATCTCGGCTGGCGATGTCGCCATCGTGCCGTCCGGCAAGTATCACAACTTCAAGAATACCGGCACCGGCATGCTGCGTCTTTACACGACATACTCTCCGCCCGAGCATGAGGCTGGCACAGAGCATGACACCAAGGAAGACGCGGACGCGGCGTAACGCTTAAGTCTGTGAAATCAACAAGGCCGCCCGATCTGGGCGGCCTTTTGTATTTGAGTTCTGCGCAGATCAGTTCGGGATCAAGTCTGGTATGATCGTCACGATGCCGGGGAAGAACCAAAGTATCGCAAGCCCGACAACCTGAATGAGCACGAAGGGGATGACCCCACGATAGATATGCGCAGTTGTCACTTCCTTCGGCGCGACGCCGCGCAGATAGAACAGCGCAAAGCCGAATGGAGGTGTCAGGAAGGAGGTCTGCAGGTTCACTGCAATCATGATCGTCACCCAAGCCGGATCGAACGATCCCCCGTAGATCACGGGTCCGACAATCGGCACCACGATGTAGATGATCTCAAGGAAGTCGAGCACGAAGCCGAGGACAAACATGATCAGCATCACGATCAGGAAGACGCGGAATTCGTTGTCGAAACTCTTCAGGAAGTCCTGAATGTAATGCTCACCGCCGAAGCTGATCACGACGAGGTTCAACAGCTGTGACGCGATCAAGATGGTGAACACCATGCTGGTGACTTTGGCCGTTTCGCGCACCGCTGGACTGAGAACGCCACTTCGGTAAAGCACCCAGCAGCTGAACAGCAGACCGAAGAAAGCGTAGAGGTAGGCGGCATAGGCGACGAGGAAGCCGATCCAGCTTTCCGCCGACACTTCGTCAAGGTTGATCCGCAAATCGAAGTTGATGCCGATCAGGATCATGATCGCCACCGCGAAGGTGGAATTGATGATGATCTTGCCGGATTTGTCCTGCTCTTTCAGCTTTCGGTAAGCCGCCAGCATGATGGCACCTGCCGCACCAAGCGCCGCAGCCGGCGTCGGGTTGGTGATGCCGCCAAGGATCGATCCGAGCACAGCGACGATCAGCACCAGCGGCGGGAACACCACGCGGATCAATTCGTTCTTCGACATGATCTTGACCGCGTAGGTCGTGCCCCACAAAGCGATGACCGACGGAATCGCCATCAAAACGACAGTGCCCATCGCCGATGTCGTCGGCGAAATGAACAGGATATCGACGAGCAAAAGCAAAAGCAGACCGCCAGCGCCGACAATGATGGGACGCGGATCGGCACTTGGCGACACGCCTCTGGCCATGCTGAGCGCGAGGCCAAACAGAACCACGAGAACTGCGATACCGGTTCCGATCGGTGCAGCATTTGCAACTTTCGCAGCAATGGCCGCCGTCATTTCTTCCTCGGTCAGACGCACGCTTTGCGCAACACCCCCGGCCGCGTCGATGCTGGCCTGCTCTTCCTGCGCCGCGTCCCAGGCTTCCTGACCATGCAACTCGATCATGGATGCCTGGCATTCCGGGCCAACATTTGTACGGAGGCTCGCCGACTGCCCTACGTCCGAAAAGCTGTCCACTTGCATGGATTGCGAACCGATGACGTTGACCTGTCCCAGAAGAAGTGTTCCCGCCACCAGTGCAACCGGTACAAACAGGAACCAGGTCAGGCCCTCCCCACGTGTAATGGGTTCTGCGTTTGTCGAGCCAAGCTCGACCGGCGGCGCTTTTGACGGGTTGAGCATTGCGAAGCCAAAAGCATAGGCCCCGTAGAGCCCGGCAAGCAGGATACCAGGCAGAAGCGCTGCCTGGAACAGCGTGCCGACGGATACCACCGCAGGTTCGCCCAGATAAGTGAGTGCATCGGTACAGCCTGCAAGGACTGCCCGGTTTTCCTGCGCCGCGGAATAGATGTCCCCCGCCAGCGTGCCCAGAAGGACGATCACAATTGACGGCGGAATAATCTGCCCAAGCGTTCCCGACGCCGCAATCACACCCGTGGCAAGTTCAGGCGAGTAATTGTTGCGAAGCATCGTCGGCAGTGCCAGCAACCCCATGGTCACAACAGTCGCCCCGACGATGCCGGTCGAGGCCGCAAGGAAAGCTCCCACGACGACGATCGACACGGCCAAGCCACCCGGAAGCGGACCGAAAACACGTGCCATAGTGGTGAGCAAATCGTTCGCGATTTTCGACCGCTCCAGCACAATGCCCATGAGAACAAACATCAGAACCGCCAGAAGCGTCTCGATGGACTGACCCGCGAGAACCCGTTCGTTGATCCGGTTCACGATGAAAGCGACGTTGCGCTCCATCGCGACCTCCCAGCCTTGCGGGAAGACGGGCTCTTCTATTCGCGGCAACTCCGGATTTCGGAATATCGAAATCGAGTTGGGGTTCGCTCCATCAGACACCAAAGCGGCATAAGCCGCCGACGAGGTGTCAATCGCCTGGTGAATCAGCAGCCCCGCGCTGTCTAGCGAAGCGATGATCCCAAAGGATATGGCACCGGCACCAGCAATGGCAAAGGCCACGGGGAAGCCGGACAGAATTGCGCCGAAAAGCGTCAGGAATACGATGATCAGGCCGATCTCGACGCCATCAAGTCCAAAAAGCATGACTGTCTCCGCCCTTAGAGTTCCGCGTGGTCGTAGGGTTCTTCACCCTGTTCGAGCACGTCTTTGTCGAGATACTTGTCTGCGCTCTCTTCACCTTCCTTCCATTCGAGGAAGGATCGGTAAAAGAACGCCACGGCTTGCAGGAAGATCAGGCCGCACATCGCGACCAGCAGAACCTTGAACAGGAAATAGCCGTTGAAGCCCGACGGGCTGAAGCCGATCGTTTCGACGTTCCAGCGCAACGCGCGAGACTTGTTCAGCAGCCGGTCCAGGCTTTCGGAGGCGGAAGGATTGGGCACGATTAGATGGCGCCACATGAAGAACCAAGCGTAGAGCCAGATCATGATGGCCATCGGCATCATGAAGATCAGACTGCCCACCATGTCGATCACCCGCTTTGTGCGGTGCGACACGGCGGAATAGATCAGGTCAACCCGGACATGGCCACCCTGAACGAAGGTGTAGGTCAGGCAAAGCGTGACCACCAAAGCGTTGTAAAGCTTGAGCTCTTCGGCCCACCACGAGATGTCGAAGGCAACCGGGATACCGAACCCCATCGAGATGTCGGGACGGGTGAAAATCCGCTGCATGAAGACGATGACCACCTGCTGGATCACCATCAAGAGACCGGCCCAGGCGAAGAACCGGCCGATTGTATTGGCCATGCCTTCGAGCCCACGGACGCAGAGCCACATGAAATCGTTGCGCCACATGCCAATCGCCGTGACGATCAGGAATGTGGTGAAGACCACGAAGAAGAATTCGACCGACCCGCCGTAATACACGAAGCGCATGATGGCTTCTTTGTCGCTCCAGTCGAGCCAGAGCGACGGATGCGTGATCGCGTAGCCGAAATTGTAGAATGACGCGGCGATGTTCTGGAGCACCCAGACGATCCCGCTTCCCAAGGCTGCCAAGGCGGTGCCAAAGCTGACTGCCTGAACCTCTTCCATGGTATTCCCCCGTCCCTTGCGCCATGCCGGACGATCCGTGCCGACCTGCGGTCTTGGGCGTTATACGCCAAGGAGGGTCCCCGCACAGCAGGGACCCCCAGTTTTTTGTGTCTCGAAAGTCGAGATCAGCCGCCCAGAACGCGCACGCGCTGTTCGACGTAGTAGCCGTCGGACTTGTTGATCCAGGATGCGGATGTTGCGAGGCTTTCCTCGAACGACGCGCGGATCTTGGCGAAGAGTTCGTCGCCCATGTTCTCGTCCATGACTTCCGCGGAAGCCGCGCCGAAGGCATCCCAGACATCGTCCGAGAACTGAAGCGTCTTGACGCCCTGTGCCTGCAAACGGGCCAAAGCGGCACCGTTGTTCGCCAGCGTTTCGGACAGCTGGAGATGCGTGGTCGCCATGGAGGCGTAGCGCATGATCGCCTTGTGCTGATCGGACAGCTCGTTCCAGACGTCGAGGTTCACCGATGCCGCAAGCGCAGAGCCCGGCTCGTGGAAACCAGCGGTGTAGTAAACCTTCGCGACTTCCTGGAAACCGGCGCGTTCGTCAGCCATCGGGCCAACCCACTCCAGACCGTCGAGAGCACCGGAGGACAGAGCCTGGTACAGTTCGCCGCCTGGAATGTTCTGAACCGATGCACCCATGCGTGTCAGAACCTGACCGCCGAGGCCCGGCATACGGAACTTCAGACCGTTGAAGTCGTCTGCGGATGTGATTTCATTGCGGAACCAACCACCGGACTGCGAACCGGAGTTACCCGCCAGCAGACCTTTCAGGTTGAAGATCGAACCAAGCTCGTCATGCAGTTCTTCGCCGCCGCCATGGTAGTACCAGTTCGTGACTTCCTGAGCGGTGCCACCGAACGGCACGGCTGTGAAGTAGGCATAGCCCGGGTGCTGACCGATGAAGTAGTAGTCGGCAGAGTGGTAAAGGTCGGCCTGACCGGACGACACCGCGTCGAAGACTTCGAACGCACCCACAAGTTCACCAGGTGCTTTCTTGTCGATGACAAGGCTGCCACCGGACATTTCGCGCACCATTGTTTCGAAATACGAGGCCGCATCATCGAGAACCGCAAAGCCACGCGGCCAGGATGTGACCATTGTGAGCGTCCGTGTGCCCTGAGCAACGAGTGGTGTTGCCAGTGTTGTCGCGGCCGCAGCACCTGCGCCGACGGTAGACGTCCGTAGGAATGAACGACGATCCATGTATTACCTCCCCTGAGTTCTGGATGCGCAAAGGCAGCAAGTCCGCCCCCGCGCGGATCGTTAAGTAGCGGCGACACTAGACAGACTTAAGTCGCATGCAAATACCCAGAGATACGTAGGATCGCCAAAAAATGAGGTGCATCCGGTCACTTTTTCAAACCGATAGCGCTATCAGATTGACAACGTGACTTTGATTCGTCCCTCGCCTGCGATAGCGCTTGATCATGGCTTGGAGCTTTAGTCGCCTTCGCATCACCAACGGTCAGAGACTGTTTCTCCTGGCCTCGGTTCCGCTGATCCTGTCCGCCGCTGCGATTGCATGGCTGGTCGCCAACCAGTCGCGCGAAATGGCGGATCGGGAAATCGCGGTTCTTGAGACGCAACTGATCGAAGCCAAGAAACGCGAGCTGCGCAACTACGTGACGCAAGCCCGCAACGGGTTCTACTTCATCTACGGCTCTGCCCCGCCGAACGATATGCAAGCGCGCGATCAGGTCGCCCAGATCCTCAGTGCGATGATCTACGGGGATGAGGGATTCTTTTTCGTCTATGACTATGATGGCACAAACCTCGTCAGCCCTCGGCAGACCGAACTGATCAACGGAAACTGGCTCGATCTGGAGGACAGCGAAGGCACGTTGGTCGTGCAGGAGTTCATCGAGACAGCGCGCCAAGGTGCTGGCTACGTCGAACACCTGTGGCCGAAACCATCCAGCGGCGAAGAAGCGCGGATGATCACCTATGTCACCTCTTTTCCCAGTTGGCGATGGGCTGTCGGGACCGGTGTCTTCATTGATGACGTGGTCGAATCCGTGGCCGTTGCCCGCGCCGAAGTCGAAGCGCGGGTGCAGCAGACCTTTGTCTATATCTCGGCCATTACACTTGCGGCGTTGCTGATGGTTTTTCTGACCGGTGTGTTCCTGAACGTCCGTGAACGCAAACTGTCGGACGCGAAACTGCGGGAACTCACGCAGCGCGTTCTCGATGCGCAGGAAGAGGAACGCGGGCGCGTCGCGCGCGAATTGCACGATGGGATCAGCCAGATCCTCGTTGGCGTGAAATACGCCTTGGACGTGGCTCTGCGCCGATCCAGGAAAGGAGACGCGACGGCGTCCGAACCGCTGGCGAAAGGCATCGAAAACCTCAATACCGCAATCACCGAAGTCCGCCGGATCAGTCGCGACCTGCGACCGGGGGTTCTGGATGATCTCGGACTGGGTCCCGCGATCAAATCCTTAAGTGAAGATTTCCGCGCAAGAAACGGAATCGAAACACATTTTGACACCGTCGTCTTCCGGAACCGGCTGGATCAGGATGCCAAGATCGCGCTCTACCGCATCGCCCAGGAAGCGCTGACAAACGTGGAGCGGCACGCACAAGCCTCGCAGGTGAAGATCAGCTTGCGCGGCCACCGCGACGGAGCAACGCTGCGCATCGAAGACAATGGGCGCGGCTTCCAGACCGGCCGACGCGAAGCCCGACCCGGGATTGGGTTGCGTAATATGCAAGAGCGCATCGACCAGCTGGGCGGGCAACTGCGTGTCTTGTCATCCTCGGAAGGCACAACTATCGAAGCCGACATTCCGCTGACCCATGTCCTGCCGCCAGAAGACCGGCGGCGGACCCAGATCACCGAGGCCCCGGCATGAGCGAACGCACCCGAGTTGTCATTGTTGACGATCACCCGATGGTCGCCGAAGGCATCGAGGCGATCCTTGAGGGATATGACGATATCGAAGTGCTCGCCACACTGGGAGACGGACAAGCTCTGATAGACCGGCTGGAAATCCTGAGCCCTGATGTCGTGCTGATGGACCTCAACATGCCCGGATTGAACGGCCTTTCGGCCACGGAAATCGTTCTGGAACGACGTCCCGAGACACGCGTGCTTGTGCTGTCGATGCATGATGCGCCGGAATACATCTCGACCGCGCTCGGCCACGGGGCAAAGGGATACGTTCTGAAAGACGTGCCTACGGAAGAGATCAAGAACGCCATCGACGCAGTGATGCGCGGCGAGCAATACCTGTGCACCGGTGCCGAGGGTGCGTTGACGCCTGCGGACGGTGGCGGTCGTGAACCGCTGACGAACCGCGAACAGACGATTCTGCTCGAACTTGCCCAAGGCAAATCGAACAAGGAAGTGGCCATCGCGCTCGATATCTCTGTGCGGACCGTCGAAACGCACCGCAAGAACATCAAGAGAAAACTGGGGATCAGTTCAACCGCTGGTCTGACCCGCTATGCGCTTGAGCACGGAGTTCTGCAGGGAACCGGTGTCAACGGCTGATCAGACGTCGACGTCCTTGGCTTCATCGCACTGGAACACCGACCAAAACGCCGCTTTTATGATGCGCGGCTGCTCCGCGTGATCTTGCGGTGTCGCAAGTGCGGCTTGCGCCGCGGGGCTGACCTGGGTGTCCAGCGTCGCGCCGAGAGCGAGAAGCACCATCAATACAGACGCGTGTGCCATCGAAAACCGAGCGATGCGGAAATTCTGACGCCGTACCATGTGATCTACCTTTCGCCGCAATGACTGAACTGTTCGGTTCACTCTAGCGTGGCGAACCATATTGTATCAATCCGAACCTCCGCGCGATGACGCACAGTTGATGTGTGGTGAGCAGTCGCATGTGCGTCTGTGCCGGATGGCTTTCCGTGCGAATTAACGAAAATTTCAACATTGATGCGACGTAACGCAACTTTTGCCAAATTTTCTGCGATCCTGCGTTCTTTTTTCCTGCGTTTCGATGTTGACGCCCGCGGACCATGCCCATAATGTCCCCGCACGCGAAAAGGAGCTTTCGACAAATGCGCGAGCTAGTCGTCATCGTAGGATGTTGGTGCATGGGCCGGTAACGGAACCTCAATAGAACCCCATGCGCCCCCGACTGAACACCGGGGGCTTTTTTATGCGTAACGAAACGTAGTGTCTGAAAACGGAGCATAGCGATGACACGTCAAATGACCGGAGCGAAAATGGTGGTTCAAGCCCTGAAGGATCAGGGTGTCGACACAGTATTCGGATACCCCGGTGGCGCTGTGCTACCGATTTATGACGAGATTTTTCAGCAGAACGGCATTCGCCATTTCCTTGTGCGTCACGAACAGGGCGCGGTGCACGCCGCGGAAGGGTATGCGCGCGCCACAGGCAAGCCCGGTGTGGTGCTCGTGACCTCGGGGCCTGGTGCCACGAATGCCGTGACAGGTCTGACCGACGCGCTCATGGATTCGATCCCGATCGTGGTTCTCACCGGTCAGGTGCCGACCTTTATGATCGGCTCGGACGCCTTTCAGGAAGCCGATACCGTGGGCATCACTCGTCCCTGCACTAAGCACAATTGGCTTGTGAAGGACACCGACAAGCTGTCCGGCGTTATCCACGAGGCCTTCCATGTCGCAACCTCGGGTCGCCCAGGCCCGGTGCTGGTGGATATTCCCAAGGATGTGCAATTCGCCAGCGGGACCTACACCGAAAAGGCCAAAGCGCCGGTCAGCCACTACCAGCCACAGGTCAAAGGCGACATGGAGACGATCACCCAGCTCGTCGAAGCCATCGAGCGTGCGGAGCGGCCGGTATTCTATACTGGCGGCGGTGTGATCAACTCGGGTCCGGCCGCAAGCCAGCTGCTGCGCGAACTGGTCGAAGCGACTGGCTTTCCGATCACCTCAACGCTGATGGGGTTGGGCTGCTACCCAGCATCCGGCAAGAACTGGCTTGGAATGCTGGGCATGCATGGCCTTTACGAGGCCAATCTGGCGATGCACGATTGCGATCTGATGATCAATATCGGGGCGCGGTTCGACGACCGCATCACCGGCCGCATCGATGCGTTCAGCCCGAAGTCGAAGAAAGCGCATGTCGATATCGACCCGTCCTCCATCAACAAAGTGATCCGCGTCGACTATCCGATCATCGGCGACGTGGCGCATGTGCTGGAAGATATCCTCAAGGTCTGGAAGTCACGTGGCCGCAAGGTGAACCGCGAAGGCCTGTCGAAATGGTGGTCGCGGATCGACGAGTGGCGGAAGGTCGACTGCCTCAAATACAAACCGTCCGCAAAGACGATCAAACCACAGCATGCGCTGGATCGGCTCGAGGCGCTGACCAAGGGCCGTGACCGCTATATCTGCACCGAAGTCGGCCAACACCAAATGTGGGCAGCGCAATACCTTGGCTTCGAGGATCCGAACCGCTGGATGACCTCGGGCGGCCTTGGGACCATGGGCTACGGCACGCCTGCGTCTATCGGTGTTCAAGTGGCCCACCCTGATGCGCTTGTGATCAACGTGGCCGGTGAAGCCTCCTGGCTGATGAACATGCAGGAAATGGGTACCGCGGTGCAGTACCGCCTTCCGGTGAAGCAATTCATTCTGAACAACGAACGCCTTGGCATGGTGCGACAGTGGCAGGAGCTTCTGCACGGCGAGCGCTATTCGCATTCCTGGTCCGAGGCCCTGCCCGACTTCGTGAAGCTGGCCGAGGCTTTTGGCTGCAAAGGCATCCTGTGCAAGGACCCTGCGGACCTCGACGATGCGATCATGGAGATGCTCGATTACGACGGTCCGGTGATTTTCGACTGCCTCGTCGAGAAACACGAGAATTGCTTCCCGATGATCCCGTCCGGCGAGCCGCACAACAAGATGCTGTTGGGCGAAGCCAGCACCAAGGACGCCATTGGGTCAAAAGGCGCTGTGATGGTGTAATCGTATCGGACCGGCTATCGCCGGTCCGACCGCGTGGGGGCTCTGCCCCCACACCCCCGAGATATTTTGGAACCAGAGAAGAACATCATGTCAGCGCTCAAGATCAAAAAAGGGTCGACCAAGCATTCCGCATACAATCTGCGACCGACGTTTTCGGACGTACAGGAAACGCACACATTGGCTGTGCTGGTTGACAACGAAGCAGGCGTGCTCGCCCGTGTCATCGGGCTTTTTTCCGGCCGTGGCTACAACATCGAAAGCCTGACGGTCGCCGAGGTGGATCATCAGGGACACCTCTCGCGCATCACGATTGTCACCACGGGCACGCCGCAGGTGATCGAACAGATCAAGGCACAGCTGGGCCGGATCGTTCCGGTGCATGAGGTGCACGATCTTACCGTGGAAGGCAGTTCAGTCGAGCGCGAGCTTGCCCTCATCAAGGTCGAAGGCAGCGGCGACAAACGGGTCGAAGCCTTGCGTCTTGCGGATATCTTTCGCGCCCATGTCGTGGACAGCACGCTCGACAGCTTTGTCTTTCAGATCACCGGAACATCCGAAAAAGTCGACGCCTTCGCGGACCTCATGCGCCCCTTGGGGCTCGTCGAGATCGCGCGCACCGGCGTTGCGGCGTTGTCCCGCGGCGCCTGACGCTTTAACCGGATCGAAGGATCCGCGTGTCCCGCACGGGTTCGAGATATTGCGCCAGATCGACGACCTTCGGGCTGTCTTCTTTCGCGACCAGCTGCGCGGTTTCGCGTGTCGCGCGTAATCGTGAAGGCAGATTGGGAGAGTGCGACGGCTCAAGAAGTTGCGGGTTCTTGGCACGACGCATGTTCTTTTGCATCACCACGTCGAATTGAATCAGGTCGCCCGCATCGAGCGCAGGGGCGTCATGCAGATTGCCTTCGCAGGGTGTGTAATAGGCCAGTTCCCCTTGGTCTTCACACCAGATCACGGCTTTCTGCGCGTTTGCGTCGGACCAGAGCACGACACCAAACATATTCTGCGTTGTCATATTTTTGGTTCCCCATCTTAGGTCTCCAATGTGTTAATTTTTGGACTTTCGGGACATGTCGAATTCCGCGTCGGCGGCTCAATATTTGTGTCAGAAATTAATTGACCTTGACGCTGGTTAGCATCAACCTTGATGCCAATATGCGTCAAACTTGGTTTGAACCCGCGAAATACACGTTTTCCGAGAGTTGAATATTAGACAGACACGTTACAGTTAAATACCAGTGCCGTAGTTTTGTGCTGAATGCAATCATGGAGCTGTCCTTGAAGACGCCAAGTCCGTCAGAACTGCGCAACACACTTGGCGCGAACCTTCGCACACTGGCCCGCACGACGCCGTCCATCTCTGCGCTGTGCCGGGAGCTCGGGATCAATCGGACACAATTCAACCGCTATCTCTCCGGAGAAAGCTTTCCGCGTCCGGACGTCTTGTTTCGGATCTGCAGTTATTTCGGCGTCGATGCGCGGATCATTCTCGAACCGCTGGAAAGCATTGAAAGCACCAAGCCGGCGTTGTTGAGCCATCCGGAAATCCGGGACTTCCTTTCTGCGGGTCTATCAGGTTTTCCCGAAGCGCTCCTGCCAAGTGGGTTTTACCAATTTCACCGGCAAAGCTTCCTCGACGAAACGCGCTTTCTGCGGGGGCTGGTCTACGTGTATCGCAAAGATGATGCGACATTCCTGCGCGGGTATGAAGCAAAGGCCGGGATGGAGCAGTTGGGTCTGCCCACTGACGCGCCGGCGCGTGAGTTTCGCGGGCTCCTCATGGCGCAGGAACGTGGCATTGCGGGGCTTGTCAGCCGCCGGAAGGCTTTGACAATGACATTCAACTTTCTCGCGCAAGTGCCGTCTTATGAGAACAATTACTGGGTGGGTTACACAGTGCGCACCGTGGGTGAAAGCCCGACCGGCGCACGCGCGGCGCGGCTGATTTACGATTTCCTTGGCCGGGACACGCGCAAAGTTCTTACCGCCGCGCGCCAGACCGGATTCTGCAGCGCGACGGATCTCAAGCCGCTCGTGCGCACGCATCTGCGCGTCGGCGAGCCGTTTCAGTAAACCCGGAGGCGTCGATTCAGATCGTCCCGTGTCGTGAATGGGCGCGATCAGATGTTGGTCAATACGCCACGATGCCCCCAGTTGAGCTTTGGGAGGCGCACATGACCGTGATCGATCCAACTCTGGCAGACGTGCAGAAACCGACGGCACAGGCACGCGGCCTGCCAAACGCGCACTACACCGATCCAACCCAATTCGACGAAGAGCGGGACGCGTTGTTCGGAGCCGGCTGGGCGGGGCTTGCCGTTGCGTCGGATGTGCCAAGCCCGGGTGATGCGGTGCCGATCACGTTTGTCGGCATTCCGCTCCTCCTGATCCGGGGGCGCGATGACGTGGTTCGGGTTTTCCAGAACATCTGCCGCCATCGCGGGATGATCCTTGTCGAGGCGCCCCGCAAGATCGAAGGGGCCATTCGCTGCCCCTACCATTCCTGGTGTTACAGCACGCAGGGCAAGCTCGTCGCCACCCCGCATGTCGGCGGGCCCGGCCAGAATGCGCATGCGGAGATGGATCGCGACACGCTTGGCCTGATCGAAGTCCGCAGTCACATCTGGCTCGATGTGGTTTGGATCAACCTCTCGGGCGACGCGCCGGATTTCGGAGACGCGATGCGCGAGGTGATTGCGCGATGGGCTGAATTCGACCAGCCGATGGTACACGGAGGACAGGACAGCACGTTCAATCTGACCGTGAACGGGAACTGGAAATTGGCGGTGGAGAACTACTGCGAAAGCTACCACCTGCCCTGGGTGCATCCGGGGCTGAACAGCTACTCGCGGCTTGAGGACCATTACAACATCGAGATCGAGGGCACGACGTCCGGTCAGGGCACTCTGGTTTATCGCCAGCTTGCGGATGAGGCCGGGACGACCTTCCCGGATTTCGTCGGGCTGGGCGAGAAGTGGGACGCCGGTGCGGAATACCTTTCGGTCTTTCCGAACGTCTTGCTCGGCGTTCATCGGGATCATGCCTATGCGATCATTCTGCTGCCGGACGGACCGGAGAAGACCACAGAATACGTCCATATCTACTACGCCTCAGAGGACACCGATGAAACGCTTCGGCGTCGCAACACCGCACAGTGGAAAGTGGTGTTCGAGGAAGACATCTTTGTCGTGGAAGGCATGCAGCGCGGACGGCGCGCACCCGGATTTGACGGTGGACGTTTCTCACCGGCGATGGATGGGCCAACGCATTGCTTCCACAGATGGGCGGCGAAACGCCTTGCGGACCATCGAAGCGCAACGTGACGCAGTCGCTGCACGAAGCGCTGCTCGAGGCGCACGCTAAAGGTGACAAACGCGCTTTGATGGCCCTCTACGAAGACGCGGCAGAGCAAAGCACGGACGACGATGCCGTCGGGTTTTTCCTGACCCATGCCTACATTTTCGCACTCGATTGCGGCGACGCCCGCGCTACGGAACTGCGCGGTCGACTGGTCAGTATGGGACGCGAAACCAACGGGTAGGACATGCAGGCATGGGGGACACCTGCATGCCCCGTGGCTCCCTACTTCTGGATCGACTCGAGGTAATACGCGATGGATAGAACTTTGCCGCGTGTGTAGAGCACGTCACCGTATTCGGTGCCGCTATGGCTTTCCTCGTCGAAAAGCGCGCCATAGACCGGCATCGGCCCTCCATGCGCCCGAAGGCCGGTGCGCCCGTCAATGATGTGAATAACGTCGAGCATGGGGAACTGCCCCTCATGCGCCGCCGCCAATCCCGTCAGGTCCGGGACAGATGCCGTCATGATTTCCGTCAGTGGCCCACCACCAGACCCATCCATGCCGTGACAGGTTGCGCAATACTGCTCGTAGGTTCTTTGGCCAATGTCAGCGTCTTGCGCCATGACCACAGACCCGGCGCACAGTGCAGTCGCAAGAACTGTGTGTAGCACTTTCTGTTTCATAGTCTCCTCCAAACTGGACAAAAGTGTCCATGAACGCGCGCGGCTGCGTGCGCCCACAAACACATGCTAAGCTCGGCATGTGATTACGGCTTTGACTCAGGTCATATGCAGTGACGACAGTGCTTCAGCCGGCAGGCGCTGGTGTGTCCGGCGTTCTGACCTGATCATAGAGATGCCAGGTGGCATGGCCCAAAAGCGGCAGCGTGATGAACAGCCCCAAGAAACCGGGCAACAAAGACACGAAGGTCACAACTGCGATGAACGCGCCCCAGCCCAGCATGAGAACCGGATGCTTCAGCACGTATTGGAACGACGTGATCATCGCGGTGACGAAATCAACTTCCCGATCGAGCAGGAGCGGCAGCGCCAGAACCGTTATGTTGAACAGTAAGGTCGCAAAAAGTGCGCCCACGATCGAACCGACAATGAGCATCATCATCCCGTTTGCCGTGAGGTAGACATCCAGGGACGTTGAGACATTTGTCATCGTACTCAGCCCAAGAAACAGCGCAAAAATCATGTGGCCAATGAAGAACCAGAACAGGAAGACCATAATAATGATCGCGCAGATCGACGGCAGTTGCCGGCGCGACTGGTTCAGGATCACGCCGAACACCTCGGATGTTTTCAGCGGCGCGCCGTATTCAAGCCGCCGGCTGACATCGTAGAAGCCGACCGCCGCAAAAGGTCCGATCAACGGGAAGCCGATGGCGGCCAGAACAAGCCAGAAGGTGGTGCCGGTGCTCATCGTGACCCAAAGGATCAACCAACCCGCCAGGACATAAAACCCCGCGAAGATGAACGCATAGAAGGGTGCGCGTTTCATATCGGCCCATCCCCGCCTGAGCGCTTCGCGCAACGTGGACAGCGTCACCGTGCCGAATTCCGGCACACCCAAGGCTGGGGGGGTGTTCATGGGGCCTCCAAATGTTCCGAAGCGCCTTGCCATGAAAGCGACTTGCGGACCGTTTGGCAACCGTCACGTGTTTCGACTTTGCCAGAGGTTCAGTCGCTGCGCGCCTCGGCCCGCGACTTGCCGGACACGTTCTGCGCCAGCGTTGCCGCCATGAACGGGTCAAGATCGCCGTCCAGAACACCCTTGGTGTCCGAGGTTTCGTAGTTCGTCCGCAGGTCTTTCACCATCTGGTAGGGCTGCAAGACGTAGGACCGGATCTGGTTGCCCCAACCCGCATCCCCCTTGGCTTCATGCGCTGCGTTGATGTCGGCATGCCTGCGATCAAGCTCTAGCTGATAGAGACGCGACTTGAGCGCTTTCATCGCGATGTCCCGGTTCTGGTGCTGCGATTTCTCGGAGCTTGTGACAACGATCCCGGTGGGATGGTGCGTGATCCGCACGGCGGAGTCCGTGGTGTTCACGTGCTGCCCCCCTGCCCCGGAGGATCGGAACGTGTCGATGCGAATATCGGCGGGGTTCACCTCGATCTCGATATTGTCGTCGACCACCGGATAAACCCAGACCGAACAGAACGACGTGTGTCGCTTGGCGGCGCTGTCGAAGGGCGAGATGCGCACAAGCCGGTGCACGCCAGATTCTGACTTCAGCCAGCCATAAGCGTTCGGACCACTGATCTTGTAGGCTGCCGATTTGATCCCGGCTTCTTCGCCCGCCTGCTCGGACTGAAGTTCGACTTCGTATCCATGTGCCTCGGCCCAGCGGACATACATCCGCGCCAGCATCGACGCCCAGTCGCAGGATTCCGTCCCCCCTGCGCCCGAATTGATTTCGAGAAACGTGTCGTTGCCATCGGCTTCGCCATCCAACAGCGCTTCAAGCTCTTTCTTCGCAGCCTTCTCAGCAAGCGCTTTCAACGCGTTTTCGGCGTCGGTGATGACCTCCTGATCATCCTCCATTTCGCCCAGCTCGATCATTTCGACATTGTCGGACATGTCCTGCTTGATCGACGTGTAGGTTTCGATGGCATCCACCAGCATCTGACGGTCGCGCATGAGTTTTTGCGCCGCCTCCGGATCATCCCACAGGTTCGGATCTTCAACGCGGGCGTTGAACTCTTCCAAACGATGCTGCGCCGTCTCCCAATCCAGCCGCTGCTCAAGCAGCTTCACGGATTTCTCGATTTGTTCGACGACGTTCTGGATTTCAGCGCGCATTGGCGATCCTGTTTGCTCGGGCCTTCGGTTCGATGGTGATAGACCAGCCGTCCACCCCCTTCAAGAAGGCACGGACGCGGTACAGGATGGCGGGTGGATCAGTACAGACCGCCCGAACTCAGCGTGCCAAAGCTGGCTTTCGGACCCACGATGGCTGTGCCACCGCTCGATGTCGTGACCTGCCTCGCCGACTGACCGTCGGAGCTGTAGAGCTCGAAATTCGACCCCATGGCAAAGCCGCCATCGAACTGAATCCCGAAGATCGGCTCTTCGCCTTCACGGAAGCATTCGGCCACCACATTCTCTCCGCTGGCCCCATCTGAGAGGCGCGCGCCGGTGTTGCGATCGATGTTAATGAACTGACAGCTCTCGGGCGGGCGGAAGCGGCTGCCGCCGTATTTGGCCACGGCCTTCTGCATGAAGGCATTGAACACCGGGCCGCACATGCCGCCACCCGAAGCGCCGCTGCCAAGGCTGCGCGGCTGATCGAATCCGATGTAGCACCCTGCCACGATGTTCGAGGTGAAGCCGACGAACCACACATCTTTCGCATCGTTGGTTGTTCCGGTTTTACCCGCTGTCGGGACAGGCAGATTGACGGTCTTGCGCGCGGTGCCCCGCTCGACCACGCCCTGCATCATCGATGTCAGCTGATACGCGGTCACCGCGTTCATCACACGTTCGCGGTTGCTGCGCACCGTCGGGCCCTGCCCCGGTTGCAGGCTTGCAAGCGTGCAATCCTCGCACACGCGCTGGTCATGCTTGTAGACGGTATTTCCGAACCTGTCCTGCACGCGGTCAACCAGCGTCGGTTCCACCCGTTCGCCACCGTTTGCGAACATCGCGTAGGCCGCCACCATCTTGTAGAGCGTCGTTTCATCAGCACCGAGCGCGTTGGCAAGCACCTGACCCATGCGGTCATAGACGCCGAACTTCTCGGCGTAGCTGCCGACGACGTCCATGCCAACTTCTTGCGCAAGGCGAATGGTCATCAGGTTACGCGACTGTTCAATCCCGGTGCGCAGCGGCGTCGGCCCGTAGAACCGGTTCGACGCGTTCTGAGGACGCCAGACGCCCTGTGGCGTGTTGATCTCGATCGGGGCGTCCACCACGATTGTTGCCGGGGAATAGCCGCTGTCCAAAGCGGCCGCATACACGAATGGCTTGAAGCTCGATCCCGGCTGGCGCTGTGCCTGCGTGGCACGATTGAAGACCGAATGCTGGTAGCTGAACCCTCCCTGCATCGCGATCACGCGCCCGGTATTCACGTCCATCGCCATGAACGCGCCCTGCACCTGCGGCACCTGCCGGAGGGTCCAGCGGATGAAACTGCCATCGTCATCCGACGTCATGCGGCGCACGTGCACCACATCCCCGACCTCGACCAGATCACCGGCAACCTGTCCACGGCGTCCCAGCGACCCGTCGTCATTGCGCTTGCGCGCCCATTCCACGTCGCGCGCTGGGATCCAGTGACCATCTTCGTCGTCGGCCACGCCTTCGATGCCAATCCGCGCATCGTTGTTGCCGATCTCAAGTACAACGGCCGGATACCACGGGTTTTCCAGAAGGATGTCGCGCGCGATATCAACCTCGCTCAAGGCTTCGCGCCATGACGCCTCATCGTTCAAAAGCTCAACCGGAATGGTCTTGCCGGAACCGCGCCAGATGCCCTGGCCGCGGTCATACTGTTCCAGAGCGCGCTGCAACGCGTCTTCGGCCTCAAGCTGCAACTCCGGATCAAGCGTCGCGCGCACACTGAAGCCACCCGAAAAGAACTCCCCCTCTCCAAAATCCACGCTCAACTGGCGGCGGATTTCGTCAGTGAAGTAGTTGCGGGGCGGAAGTGCGGCCCGGAACGGTTCGTAATCCCCGTTCTGCACCGATCTCAATGGCATCGCGACCTCGACGTTGTATGTCGCTTCGTCGATATAGCCGTTCTCGAACATCTCCTCGAGAACGAAGTTCCTACGCGACAACAGGCGGTCCTTGCGGCGGACGGGATGAAATTCGGAGGGCGCCTTCGGCATCGACGCAAGCGTCGCGGCCTCGTGCGGGGCGAGCTCTGTCAACGGCTTGTTGAAATAGGTCTGCGCCGCAGCGGTCACACCATAGGAGTTCTGACCAAGAAAGATCTCATTCATGTAGAGTTCGAGAATCTTCTCTTTCGACAAGGTGTCTTCGATCCGCGAGGCAAGGATGATCTCTTTGATCTTGCGCTCCACCCGGCGGTCGCCGGACAGAAGGAAGTTCTTCATCACCTGTTGCGTGATCGTGGAGGCACCGCGCACGTCGCGCCCGCCCGAGGCCACCGCGTCAAACGCCGCCGCCGCGATGCCGCGCAGGTCGTAGCCTTGATGTTCGTAGAAGTTCTTGTCTTCAGCCGAAATGAAGGCCTGCTTGACCAGATCGGGGATTTCGTTCGCGGGTGTGAACAGGCGTCGTTCTTCGGCGAATTCATCGATGATCCGGCCTTCGACAGAATAGATCCGGCTGATCGTGGGCGGCGTGTACTGCGCGAGGCTTTCGTGACTCGGCAAATCGCGCCCGTACATCCAGAACACAGCCCCAACGGCCAGGGCCACCATCAATGCGCCCATGGTCACAAGGGTGAAGATCGCCCCAAAGAAAGACAGGATGAATCTGGTCACGCGGTGCCCCTGTACTGCGGTGTCCAACCCCTACAAAATCGGGGCGTTATGGTCAAAACACATTCAGGTGCTGACCGGCATTCGGTTGCCTATGACGCAGGGTCACAAGCGAGTTTACTTGCGCCTCAGCGGTGCCAAGGCAGTGTCTTCGTCACGCCACGCGATCAGCCCGTCGCGAACGCCTGCGGCCATGCCTTGTCGCCAGATCGGGTCATTGAGGTTCTTCAAATCCTCGTCGGTAGACAGAAACCCCACTTCCAAGAGGACAGACGGAATGTCGGCCGCCTTCAAAACGCTGAACCCGGCGCTCCGCAAGGGCCGCTTGTGAACGCGACCGACGGCGTTCTGGATTCCGTCCAGCATATGTTTGGCCAGCGCCTCGCTGCGGGGCGCGTTTTCCTGTCGGGCGAGGCTCATCAAGACATTCGCAACACGGTCGTCCGACTGGCTCAGGTCAACCCCGGCAAGCAGATCGTCCCGGTCGTGACGTTCCGCCAATGCCTCGGACGCGGCATCGGACGCCTCGTCAGACAAGGTATACACCGCGGCTCCCGTCGCCTCCCCTTCGGCCAGCGCATCAGCGTGGAGCGAAATGAAGATGTCGGCCCCCGCATCCCGCGCCCGCGCCACACGCGCTTCCAGTGACACGAAGTAATCGCCCGTGCGGGTCAAAGACACATCGAACCCACCGGCGCGGCGCAGCACTTCCTGCAATTCACGCGCGAAAGTCAGCATCAGATCGGCCTCGCGCACCTCACCCCGCTCGGCACCCGGATCGATACCGCCATGGCCAGGGTCGAGAACGATCTTCAATCGGTTGGGATCGCGTGGCGTGATCCTGTCGACGCGCGCGGGTTCCGGCAGGTCCCACCCTGCTTCACGCGGCGCGCCCGCCACGGCATCGAACGCCGCCTGATCGGTCTGTTCCATTATTACCGAAATCACCGCCCGCCCTGTCGTGTCATCGGTGATAAGCGCCGCCGTGTCGATCGCCATCGGTTCCGCAAGTTCAGCCACAAGCCGGGACCATCCGGGCCTGTACCCGCCGACCCGCAACGTGGTGACACGGTCCGCCGCGATCAGCGCGTTTGTGTCGACGTCGCCCCACTGGACTTCGCGAAAGTCCATCACCAGCCGGTTTGGTTGCGTCAAAGTAAAAACACGCCACGGCACGCCCTGACTGAGTTCCAGCCGCAATTCCGCGCCACCCCAGCGATCCTCGATCGACCCCACCTCGAAACGCGCCAAGGCACCCAGGTCCTGCGCAAGGACCGGGGTCGCGCAGATCACAGCCAGAAAGGTTGCCAGAAATCGTGTGATTACACCGCTCATGCCTGATTCTCGTGGTCTCTGACTGGACCTTTGGAGACACAGTACACGGAATTCGGATGTTCCAAAACCATGGGAATGGCCGGTTTCCGCGTCGAAAGGTTCAATCGATGTGCCCGCGCGCCGTCATGAACCGCTTGAGGCGGTCCAGGCCTTCGACGATGTCCTCGGTCGCGCGCGCATATGAGAAGCGCAATGTCCCGCTCCCGCGCACCGGATCGAAGTCGAGGCCAGGAGTCACCGCCACGCCCGCTTCCTCTAGAATCGCCTGCGCAAAACCACGACTGTCATCGGTGAACTCGGACACGTCCGCATAGACATAAAACGCACCATCCGGCGGGGCGATCCGGGTGAAGCCCGCCTTCGGCAACCCGTCGAGCATCAATTGACGGTTGGCCCGATAGACCTCCATGTTGCTGTCCAGTTCCTCACTTGCATCCATCGCGGCAAGGGCCGCGACCTGTGCCGCATGCGGCGCGCAGATGAACAAGTTTTGCGCCAGCCGTTCGACCTGCCGCACCGTGTCGTCGGGGATGACCAGCCAGCCGACCCGCCAGCCCGTCATGCTGAAATACTTGGAAAAGGAATTGATGACGCAAACATCGTCGCTGATCTCAAGCGCGCTGACCGCTTTCTTGTCGTATTCGATTCCGTGGTAGATTTCGTCCGACAGAAACGCGGCGCCTTTGGCCTGCGCCGCATCGACCAGTGCGCCAAGCGCGTCGCGGCCCAGCATTGTACCAGTCGGGTTTGCTGGCGAGGCCACCATCATGCCTTCGTACTCCAGACCTGCCAAATCGGACGGTTCCATTTGATACCGCGCCTCGGCCCGTGTCTCGATCTCCAGCGGCATAAGGTCGAGCGACTTCATGATCTGGCGATAGGATGGATAGCCCGGCGCGCCTAGCGCGATGCGGTCGCCCGCATCAAACAGAGCCGTGAACGCCAGAATGAAGCCACCGGACGATCCGGGTGTTACCACGACGCGCGCAGGGTCGAGGTCGACATCGTACCACTCACCATAAAGCTGCGCGATGCGTTTGCGCAGGGATGGCAGGCCCAGAGCGACCGTGTATCCAAGCGCGTCATCTTTCATCGCGTCAGCCAAGGCTTGCCGCGCACGCGCAGGTGCAGGCGTTCCGGGTTGTCCAACTTCCATATGAATGATGTGTCGCCCCGCATCCTCGGCCTGACGCGCGGCTTCCATGACATCCATCACGATAAAGGGATCAACCGCTCCACGCCTTGAGTTCCGCATCATTCTCTCCCTAAGGTGCACCTTGGCAGACCTATGGGTGAAGGCAGGGCAAGGTCAATGTTCAGAGCGACACTGCAATTCTTGCGCGTGACGGGTCTCGCCCTGTGTTTCGCGGCGACGCTGGCGCTGTCACCTGCCCACGCGGTTCAACTCCTTCGGGACGCCGATGTCGAATACGCGTTGAAACAGCTTGGCGCGCCCGTCCTGCGCGCAGCGGGGCTCAGCCCAAATCAAGTGCGCATCTTGCTGGTCAATGACAGCAGCCTGAACGCATTCATCATCGATACGCAGCACATCTTCATTCATGCTGGTCTGATGTCGAGGCTCGACAGCGCCGCGCAGTTGCGAGCCGTGATCGCCCACGAGGCAGCGCATATCGCCAACGGACACATCGCGCGACGCCTTGGCAATATGCGATCGGCGCGCACCGCGGCGGGGCTTGGCATGGTGTTGGCCGCCGCCGCTGCGGCGGCAGGGGGCGGTCAGGCGGCAGCAGGTGTCGCCATCGGCACGCAATCCTCGGTCATGCGGAACTTTCTGGCCCACACACGGGCCGAAGAATCCTCGGCCGATATCAGCTCGATACGCTACCTCGTCCGCGCGGGCGTCGATCCGCAAGGCGCGATCGAGGTGCAGGATTTTTTCCGCGGTCAGGAAGCGTTATCAGAGCGACGGCAGGACCCCTACATGCGCTCGCACCCGCTGACGCGCGACCGCCTTCGCGCGCTGAAGGGCTTGGTCGCCAGTGTTTCGGCAAAGACCGCACCAGACCCATCAGCCCAATACTGGTTCGCACGCGCGCAGGGAAAGCTGACCGCCTTCACCCGCGCGCCACAATGGACCCTGCGGCGGGCTGACGACAGCGTCTCGGCGGATATCGCACAGATGCGCAAGGCCGTGGCTTACCATCGGCAATCCGACTTGCGGCGGGCGTTGAGCAACATCGACGCCGCTATCGCGTCGCGTCCGAACGATCCGTTCCTCCGCGACCTGAAAGGCCAGATCCTTCTGGAATCCCGTCGCGCTGGTGATGCGGTTGCGGTGTACTCGGCCGCAGCACGACTGGCGCCGCGCGAACCCTTGATCCTCGGCGGCTTGGGACGGGCGCATCTGGCGGCCGGGAATGCGTCTGAAGCCCTCAACGTGCTGGAAGCGGCACGCGGGCGTGACTTCCGCGATACGCGGATCCTGCGGGATCTGGCCGTCGCCTACGCAAAAACCGGCCAAAACGCGATGGCGTCACTCGTGACCGCCGAACGCTATGCCTTGCAGGGCCGATTAAATGACGCCACGATCCACGCCAAACGCGCAGAGGGGGCATTGCCACGCGGATCAGGCCCGTGGAAACGCGCCCAAGATGTGTTAAGTGCAGCCCAAAGCGCTGGACGCCGCTAGCTTTCCAATTGGAGTGACCATGTTGAAAACCCGCCTCGCCTCTTCCGTTCTTGCGCTTGCCATCGGCACCGGCGTATTCGCGTCCGATCTTGATTTCGACAACATGACAGAGGCCGAGCGCGAGGCGTTCGGTGCGCAAGTCCGGGCCTATCTGCTTGAGAACCCGCAAGTCATCATGGAAGCCGTCGACGTGCTGGAAGCCCGGCAAGCCGAAGAGCAAGCCCAAGGCGACATCGCACTCATCGCGGAAAATTCCGAGGCCATCTACAACGACGGATATTCATGGGTGGGCGGCAACCCGGACGGGGACGTGACCATTGTCGAGTTCTTCGATTATCGCTGCGGTTTTTGTCGTCGCGCGCATCCCGAGGTGGCCGAGCTTCTCGAACTCGACGGGAACATTCGCTACGTCGCCAAGGAATTCCCGATCCTCGGTGAAAACTCGGTCATATCCTCGCGCTTTGCGCTCGCGGTGCGCGAAGTGGCCGGAGACGATGCCTATGCAGAAGCCAAGGATGCACTGATTGCGCTCAACTCCGAGATGGAAGAGCCGGTGTTACGCCGCCTCGCCGATACGCTTGGCCTTGACGCTGATGCGGTGATTGCGGCGATGGACAGCGATGCCATCACCGAACAACTTGCCGAAACCCGCGACCTCGCCCGCGCGCTACAGATCAACGGCACGCCGTCTTTTGTGATGGGGGATCAACTCGTGCGTGGCTACCTACCACTGGCGGCAATGCAGCAGATCGTCGACGAAACACGGCAGGACGGCTGATCGCCAATTGGCGCAGCGCCCTCGAGGCACCGCGCCCTACTCTGCCGCTTCTTTCGCCGTGTCCAATTCAGCTGCTTTCCGTTCCACCTGTTCCACGATGTGGTCGATCATCTGATCGTTCGACATCTTGTGGCTCTGCTTTCCCGCGAGGTAGACCATCCCGGACCCGTTACCGCCCCCGGTAAAGCCCACATCCGTCATCAATGCCTCGCCGGGACCGTTCACCACGCAGCCAATGATGCTCAGGCTCATGGGCGTCTTGATGTGCTCCAACCGTTTTTCCAACGCTTCGACCGTCTTGATCACGTCGAACCCCTGACGTGCGCAGCTTGGGCAGGAAATGATGTTGACGCCCCGATGGCGCAGGCCAAGCGACTTGAGGATCTCATACCCGACCTTCACCTCTTCCACTGGATCGGCAGACAAGGACACACGGATCGTGTCGCCAATGCCCATCCACAAGAGGTTGCCCAGACCAATCGCGGATTTGATTGTGCCCGACATCAGGCCACCTGCCTCGGTGATCCCAAGATGGATCGGTGCGTCGGTCGCTTCGGCCAGTTGCTGATAGGCTGCTGCCGCCATGAAGACGTCCGAGGCTTTGCAGCTGATCTTGAATTCGTGAAAATCGTTGTCCTGCAAGATCTTGATATGGTCTAGGCCTGACTCCACCATCGCATCCGGGCACGGCTCGCCGTATTTCTCAAGAAGGTGCTTTTCGAGCGACCCAGCATTGACGCCAATGCGGATCGAACAGTTGTGGTCGCGCGCGGCCTTGATGACCTCCTTCACGCGATCCTGACTGCCGATGTTGCCCGGGTTGATCCGCAGGCACGCGGCCCCCGCCTCCGCCGCCTCGATCCCGCGTTTGTAATGGAAATGAATGTCGGCGACGATGGGCACCGGGCTTTCGCGCACGATGTCTTTGAGCGCTCTGGAACTGTCCTCGTCCGGCACCGACACACGGACGATGTCTGCACCCGCATCCGCCGCCGCCTGCACCTGCGCCACGGTGGCCTTCACGTCCGGAGTGAGTGTGTTGGTCATCGTCTGAACAGAGATCGGGGCATCCCCACCCACAGGCACATTGCCCACCATGATCTGTCGTGACGTGCGACGGTAGATGTTGCGCCACGGGCGGACGTGATTGAGGCTCATTTAGGGTTCCTCCGGCGGGATGTGTCAACCAAACTGTACAGTTGTTCCAACCGTATAGCTAGGCCCGCGGGCGCACGCCTTCAAGCCAATCTGCAGGTGCTGAAAAGGGTCAGTCTGTCGCGCCGGGCACGGCGAGTTCGGCCACAACGCGGGCCAGGTCGCTATCCGCTTCGATAGAGGCGACCGAATATGTCTGGCTCAGCGTGTCGACAGACAATGCAACGTTCGACGTCACCGATCCGCGTGGACCGGCAGGTCCGTAGGTCTGGCCGTTCATCGCGAAATAGATCGCGCCGGATTCGCCCACGCGCAGCGTCGGCGGTTCCTCGGTTACGGGCACCTGATAGGTGTCGCCCGCATTCATGATCGTCTCGAAAATAACGCTGCCATCGCCTGCGCGGACACGCACCCATGCCGGGCGCACGGCGACGAGCGTCACACCCGGCGCTGTATCTTCGAGGATCTTCGGTTGCCCGATTGTAGGCTGGCTTGTGTCGTTTCCGAGCGCGGCCAAAACACGCGACAGATCACCGTCGGCCTGAAGGTCGGCCGGTTCAAGCGCAGCCGCCAGCGTCGGCCCATCCAATAGCAGATCGGACGTTACGGTCCCACTCGGTCCAACCGGTCCGACTGTTTGGCCGTTCACCGCGACATAGACCGCGCCGCTTTCGCCGACGTTCAGAAGGGCGTTGGCTTCCGAAGCGGGTACCGACCAGGTATCCCCCGCTTGCATGACCTGTTCGAACAGGATGGATCGGTCTTCGCCCCGCACCCTTACCCAGGCCGGACGTGCCGCAACCAGCGTGATACCTTCCGACGGAAGCGCTGTTGTGCCAGCCGCTTGACCAAACGGACCCGGATCCGGTTCGCGATCGATCGAAGGCAATTCCTGGCGCGTTACGCTGGCGAATGCCCCGACGCTGTCGGGATCAAGGGTCGAAATCGGGGCGTCGCGCGCGACCAGAACCGGCACGTCGAGTGCCTGCGGTCGGTAAAGACGGTCGAAGGCCTCAACCGTCGCGGGTGGCGTAAAGACACCCGCCCCGGAGCTTGCAATCGCGCCGGCATCCGGGCCGGTTTCGGTCGGCTGCAAGGTTGTCTGCAAGGGATCGAGGTCCGACAAAACCACCGGGGTCTGGTCGACCGGCGCGAGTTGCACCCGCTGCACTTCTTGCAAAACGGAATAGCCACCGTAGCCAAGCCCACCCAACAGCAAGACCAACACGAAAGTGGAGCCGATGGCACCGGGTTCGATCCGGGACAGGAAGGAGTCCCCGCTTGGCGCAAACGGCATCGCCGGCTGCGCGAAGGGATCGCGCGCGACTGACGGCCCCTTGGCTTTTGCTGTATCAATCGATTTGCGCGACGACGCCGCGTCGGACATGCCATGCGCGGTCTCGAAGCCACTCTCGGCACAGAACACCGCAAAGGTGTCGTCCGGATCCATGCCGAGATACCGTGCGTAGGACCGCACGTACCCTGCGATGAAGCCCGGCGTGTCGAACGCGCTCGGATCGCAGTTTTCAATGGCGGCGATGTAGCTGGCTTTGATGCGCAACTCGCGTTGAACATCCAGAAGCGATTTTCCAAGAGTGGCGCGTTCCCCACGCATGACGTCACCAAGACGCAGTTCGAAATCATCGAATCCGCGTGGTTTGGCTTCAACTGTCTCGTGCGATGATTTTTGGGATTTTCGCCCAATCATACTCGCTGCCCCTTGCCGTTCCACCGTCTACGCGCTGCCTGTCCTGCGCGTTCTCGGTGAGTCGAGTCGCGCGTTTTATTACTGCTACGCTAACATACAACAAGGTTTATTGCACGGTTTCCGCGCGTTAAGCGCTCAGTTCGGCGCGATTCAGCGCACAATGCGCCCAAAGTTCGTCCATCGCGCGGACCAGCGTGTCGATTTCCTTGGGTCCATGTACAGGCGACGGCGTGAAGCGCAGACGCTCCGTGCCGCGCGGAACCGTTGGGAAATTGATCGGCTGAACGTAGATTCCAAACCGTTCAAGCATCATGTCGGACAGCTGTTTCGTGTGCACCGGATCACCGACCATCACCGGGATGATGTGGCTGCCGTGATCGATGATTGGCAGGCCAAGCCCCTTGAGCCGCATCTTCAGAATGCGCGCCTGTAACTGGTGCTGGTCACGCAAGCTCTGATCCGTTTTCAGGTGGTTGACCGACGCAGCCGCACCAGCCGCCACCGCGGGCGGCAGAGATGTGGTGAAGATGAAGCCCGGCGCGTAAGACCGGATCGCGTCACACATTTTCGCCGACGAAGCGATATAGCCACCCATGACGCCATAAGCCTTGGCCAGAGTGCCGTTGATGATATCGATACGGTCCATCAGACCGTCCCGTTCGGCCACACCCGCACCGCGCGGGCCGTACATGCCGACTGCGTGCACTTCGTCGATATAGGTCAGCGCACCGAATTCGTCCGCCAGATCACAAATCGCCTCGATCGGGCCGAAATCGCCGTCCATCGAATAGATCGATTCGAACGCGATGAGTTTCGGGGCGTCGGGATCATCGGCCTCGAGCAGTGAGCGCAGATGATCGACATCGTTGTGTTTGAAGATTCGCTTGGCGCCACCATTGCGGCGCACCCCTTCGATCATCGACGCGTGATTCAGCGCATCCGAGTAGATGATAAGACCCGGAAATAGCTTCGGCAGCGTCGACAGAGTTGCGTCATTCGCGATGTAGGCCGAGGTAAACAGCAGCGCCGCTTCCTTGTGGTGAAGATCGGCGAGTTCGGCCTCAAGGCGTTTGTGATATACCGTCGTGCCCGAGATGTTCCGCGTACCGCCCGACCCCGCACCAGTGGCCTCCAGCGCTTCGTGCATCGCGGCTAGAACCGCCGGATGCTGGCCCATGCCCAGATAATCGTTGCCGCACCAGACCGTAATGTCCTGCTCCGTCCCGTCCGGCTTGCGCCACACGGCGTGCGGGAATTGACCATTGCGGCGTTCGATATCGATGAACGTCCGGTAACGACCTTCTTCGTGCAGACGGTTCAGCGCGTCATCGAGTTGGGCGGTATAGCTCACCGGCATCTCCTTATAAGCCTGCGAAAGTCTGGGGCTTGCGAAGCACCCCCCATGCCGCATTCAGGTTTTAGAATGGATATAGATCACATCCCTTGGTGACAACGTTTCTAAGGAACGACCAACCGTCGCAGCCTTGATCTAAGTCAACTGATATCCGAGGTCTGGCGGTAAACCTTCGAAAAACCGCATGTGATAAGGATATTGAGCCAAGAACTTCGCCTCCGCACGATGCCGCGGCATATCGCTGGACAGTCGCCTGCGCGCTGATAGGGTCCGACAAAACGCGCAGAATGGAGCTTTTCAGATGACCCTCGATCCGGTGCTGTCCCAAATTGATTCTGACCTTGATGCCAGCCTCGAACGGCTGAAAGACTTGCTCCGCATTCCGTCGATCTCAACCGACCCGGCGTACAAGGCAGAGTGCGACCGCGCTGCGGATTGGTTGGTAGAGGACCTTCGCTCGCTCGGTGCGGACGCATCCAAGCGCGAGACGCCCGGCCATCCGATGGTGGTGGGACATATCGACGGGCCTGGGCCGCACCTTCTGTTCTACGGACATTATGATGTGCAGCCTGTCGATCCGCTTGATCTTTGGGACAACGATCCGTTCGATCCTCAGATCGAGGAAACGCCGAAAGGCAAAGTACTGCGCGGGCGTGGGACGTCTGACGACAAGGGTCAACTGATGACATTCGTCGAAGCGTGCCGGGCGTGGAAGGCAGTGCATGGCACCCTGCCCTGCAAGATCACGTTCTTCTTCGAAGGCGAGGAGGAATCCGGTTCGCCCTCCCTCATTCCGTTCCTCAAGGAAAACGCCGACGAGCTGAAATCGGATATCGCCCTGATCTGCGACACCGGTTTGTTCGACAGCCGCGTGCCCGCGATCACCACCATGCTGCGCGGCCTCTTGGGCGAAGAGGTGACGATTATCGGTCCGAACAAGGATCTGCACTCGGGCATGTTCGGCGGCGCTGCCATGAACCCGATCCGTGTGCTGACCCGAATCATTGCCGCCCTGCATGACGAGAGTGGCCGCGTCACGGTGCCGGGGTTCTACGACGGTGTGCCCGAGCTGCCAGACGAACTGATGACGCAATGGGAACAGCTTGGTTTCGATTACAAAGCGTTCCTTGGTGATGTTGGCCTGAGCGACCTAGCGGGAGAAGCCGGGCGCAGCGCGCTTGAGATGTTGTGGTCTCGGCCCACCTGCGAGGTCAATGGCATTGGCGGCGGGTATCAGGGGGACGGATTCAAGACGGTCCTCCCCTCAAAGGCAAGTGCCAAGATCAGCTTTCGACTTGTCGGAACACAGGACCCCCATGCCATCCGTAAGACTTTCCGCGAGATGGTCGAGGCAATGGTGCCAAGGGATTGCACTGTCGCGTTCAAGGAACACGGCGCGTCGCCAGCATCTGTCATGTCGATCGACAATCCCGCCTTCGAAAAGGCGCGGGAAGCGCTGAGCGATGAATGGCCCGACGAAGCGGCATTCATCGGCAGCGGCGGTTCAATTCCTGTCGCGGGATATTTTCAGACGTTGCTCGGCACAGAGTCCATGCTCATCGGTTTTGGCAAAGACGATGACCAGTTGCATAGCCCGAATGAGAAGTACGACATCGAGAGTTTTCACAAAGGCACACGCAGCTGGGCAAGAATCCTTCACAACCTAAGCGTGTAGTCTTTGCCCATTTTACGTCGCGTCACCCGGCAATATGCCTCAATTTCGAGCGTATTTTCATATCACAGCCCCGTACTTACCCAAATGAGAACACATTTGGTAACGATTAGTTAACGCCATGAGACGCACGATCCGCAAACAGACACAGGCTGATTTCAACGACCGCATTCGTCGTTTGGATCCCAAATTCGCGAAAGCGAAGCCGACTCAGCGGATGGACGTAAAACCATGGGAAGTCGAAAAAAAGCGCCGCGAGACATCGGAAAGCCCCATCATGATGACCGGGCTTGGATGCGCGTTGGTGCTGTCGGCGCTATATGGTCTGCAGAACCCGGACACGGTGCGTGACCTTCTTCTGCAATCCGGTTGGCCGGGCGAGTTTTTGACATACGCCATGAACGGTCTGACGATCATGGCCTTTGGTCTGGTCTTCTTCTTCCTCGGCAACATGTTCCGCATCTTCAATCCCCGCGCGACGGGTCGCCGGAATGCGGCAGGTCTGGTAGTCGGCGCGATTGCCGGTGTTGTCCTGTTCAACTCGCCGGGCAGCTATGTCGACAGCGCCTACGCCGCGATCGGAGTAGAAAGCATCGGAGAGATCTTTGCTTTCGCACAACAGCGCGGCACGGAACTCGCGAGTGTTGACTGGTCCAGCGTGAAGATGGTTTCCTCTGACGGGAAATGATCGCCGACCACTCGTTTACCCACACCTCACAGACAATTGCCTACACAACCTCCGGGGATGGTGCACCACTCCTGCTGCTGCACGGGTTTCCGCAGACCCATGTCATGTGGCGCCCGCTTCTGCCCGCCCTCTCGAAAAACCACTTCACCGTTGCAGCTGATCTCAGAGGCTACGGAGAGAGCACGAAACCTGAAAGAGTCGAAGACATGAGCTTTCGCGCCATGGCGGACGATATGGTCGCCCTGATGGCATCTCTGGGTCACGACAGCTTTCATGTCGCGGGTCACGACCGTGGCGGACGCGTGGCGCATCGCATGGCGTTGGATCACCCGTCGAAAGTTCGGTCCCTCACGGTCATGGACATCGTCCCCACCGAACACCTTTTGACGAACATGACAACCGACATCGCAAAGGCCTATTACCACTGGCTTTTTCTGGCCCAGCCGGCCCCGTTTCCCGAAACCATGATCGGGCATGATCCCGATGCGTATTTCGAGAGATGCCTGCTCGGCTTCGGCAAAGCGTCGCTGGAGGATTTCGATCCAGAGCTTTTGACCCTCTACCGGCAAAGCTGGCGCGATCCCGACTGCATCCGCACCATGTGCGATGACTACCGCGCCGCGATCGAGATCGACTGGGAACATGACCGGCAGGACCTCGACCGCAAGGTCACCTGCCCCGCGCTTGTCCTCTATGGACAGGACGGCGCGATGGCAAAGCTGTTGGATGTCCCGGCCACATGGGAATCCCGCCTCGACAACATGCAGCACGCGGCCATCGCAGGTGGGCATTTCTTTCCGGACCAATCGCCCGACGCCACGCAAAACGCGCTGCTCGACTTCCTGAAGACTGTCTGAGGAAAGTGGCGCGGTTGACGGGGCTCGAACCCGCGACCCCCGGCGTGACAGGCCGGTACTCTAACCAACTGAGCTACAACCGCGCATTTCACGCTGATCCGTTTGGCAGTGGTGGCGCGGTTGACGGGGCTCGAACCCGCGACCCCCGGCGTGACAGGCCGGTACTCTAACCAACTGAGCTACAACCGCTCACTGCCGCCCGCATCTGGGCGTGACGCGGGTTCTAGGGTCAGCGCCCTGCCCCGTCAAGCGGTTTCAAGTCCGGAAATCGGTTAATTTGGCGCGGCGGCCGGACAAAGTTTCCGACCGCCGACTGCAATCACTCGATCCCGTAATTCTGCGCCACAAGTCGCGAGATTCGCTCCAACCGCGCGGCCGACAGGATCAGCTCTGCCACGGTTGGACCGTTGCCCTGTCTCGCAATCTCGTAGGCGGCGTGTTCCGTGAGTGCCGCCGCCTTCTGAAGCGCTTCTACGACGCTTTCAGGTCCCTGTGTGTGACGCAGGTTGTCGATGACAGCCTGTTGATCGTGATCGAGGAGCATTGCCATCCCCACCCGTTTTTTGTGGATGGCCTTGAATGGCGCAGTACACCGCATCTGTCAGTCACGCAGTTACGGGACAATGGCGGGTTCAAGGGGGAAGAATGAGCCCGGACCCCACCCCGCGCAGCGCGGCGGATGTGCGGTCGGTCACGCCGAGCTTGTCGAAGACCCGCCGGACATGCGTGTCGACCGTGTGATGCGACACCTCAAGGATATCCGCGATGACCGAATTGCTCTTGCCGCGCGCGATCCAGCGCAGGATCTCTAGCTCGCGCCGTGACAGCTCGAACCGGGTCTCGAAATCCATCAGCTGTAGCTCGCACACCCGGATGTGGGCAGTCTGCGCGATACATTGCAGCTCTGCGATCTCGGTCGGGGACGGTCGCGGCGTTCCCTGCGCAAATCCAAGCCCGACATACGCGTTGTTCATCGCCGGGCCAAAGACCTGAAACGCAATGCCATCGCCGAGATTGGCTTCTTCCATCTCTTTCAGATACGCGTTCTCGACCTCACCGATGCGCGTCAGCTTCGGAATGTCGGACCAGAAAAACGGTGTGGCCGCCAAACGGGCATAGCCTGGAATGGGGTCCACCAGGAAAAGCTTTGCTTCGATATAATGACAGACCCAATCGGACGAAAAGCCATCTGCGATCACCCGAATCGAACTGGTCTCATCGTCCGAGGTCAACGGCGTTTGGTAACGGTGGTAGCTGATCTTCTCGATCCCGCGGGCATGAAAGCTGTCCACCACCAGCTTCCAGACATCCCTCGGGGCCTGCGCCGCACGCATACGGCATATGATGTCATGTAACGCCAGAAACTCGGACATGGTACGTACCTTCACACAGCGGCATGAAGGCACTTATACCATGTCGAGGTGTCCGGTCACCGGTCTGGTAAAGGAATGAACTCGCTGTCATCGCCAGGAGGCAACTGGAACCGCCCATCTGCCCAATCTTCGCGCCGCCAGGCCTCTTTTGCCTCTTCGATCCGCTCTTTCGAGGACGCCACGAAATTCCACCAGATGTAGCGAGGCCCCTCCAACGTGGCGCCGCCCAAGAGCATCAGCCGCGCACCCTGTGCTCCGGCATGAAGAGACACCGGATCACCGGGACGAAAAACCATCATCTGACCGGCCTCATAAGTGTCACCAGCCACGGTCACGGACCCTTCGACCACGTAAACACCCCGATCTTCATGGTCGTCGGGAAGTGGTATGGCCGCGCCGGGCTGCAGCACGGCATCGGCATAGAACATCTCGGACGCCGTCTCGACCGGGGCCTTTTCACCGTACGCGTTGCCGAGGATAAGACGCACCTCCTTGCCCTCGCCTTCGAGGAACGGCAGTTCGGTCGGAGCCGCATGCACGAATTCCGGCGCGCGATCCTCGTGGTCCTTCGGCAAGGCAACCCAGGTCTGAATGCCGAAGAACGGCATCGGGTCCTTCTGGGTCGCATCGTCGGTGCGTTCCGAATGCGTGATCCCTTGGCCGGCCACCATCCAGTTGACGGCACCCGGTTCGATCCATTGATCCGTACCGAGGCTGTCGCGGTGATGCATGCGCCCCCGGTACAGGTAACTGATCGTCGCGAGGCCAATATGCGGATGCGGGCGCACGTCCAACCCCCGCGAAGGCAAAAACTCGGCCGGGCCCATCTGATCGAAGAAGATGAACGGCCCCACCATCTGGCGCTTCGGCGCGGGCAAGGCCCGTCGCACCTCGAACCCGCCCAGATCGCGGGCGCGGGGAACAATCAACGTGTCGATGGCATCGACCTCATCACCGGTCGGGCAATGTGGATCCAGTGCAGGATTCCAGCTCATATCGTATCCTCTCACATCTGTCTTGTGCGTTGCCCGCAAAGTAAGTCATTGCGCCCGCACACAAAAGGCACGCCTGCGGCCAGTTATTGTGCGAATACGCACATATCTGCAAAACTTTGACGAAACTAAGGCTTGAACCTACTCAACCCTCACGGCAACATCGCCGATGGGCGGCGCATGGTGATCCATGCTCATGGGCGGATGACTTAAGGCAAGCGACTGA
Source organism: Marivita hallyeonensis (assembly GCF_900129875.1). Lineage (GTDB taxonomy): Bacteria > Pseudomonadota > Alphaproteobacteria > Rhodobacterales > Rhodobacteraceae > Marivita > Marivita hallyeonensis. Next base: position 356,914 of record NZ_FQXC01000002.1, read on the forward strand.
ATTTGTTGACGTGACTGACCTTTTCACACGAGAGCTCAAATTCTGGGACCTGACCTTTTCGCGGGTGTCCTTCGACCTTCTGACGTACGCCCGCGTTCTTCGGCACGAACGCACACTGATCTTCATCAGTCTTTGCCTCCTCAGCTTTTTTGCCACCGATCCGTCCGGTACGCGTGCCTACATCCCGCTCTGGTTCGACATCCTTCTCTGGCCAACGGCCTTCATGTTCTACCTGGCGGTTTATCACCTCTTGCTGATGGCCTTTTCCGCAGCGAGCAAGCGGTGGCCAAATCTGCGCGCCCCGTTGCCTGTCATGGGTGGGATCTCATTGCTGCCGACCGTGTTTGCCTGCGAGGCGGCGGTCACATGGATCAGTAACGGCGCATATGGCCGCGCGATCCTGCCTCAGATGATCTTCTTCTTTCTGGCAGTTCAGGCGCTCGAAACCGTGTTCTTCAAGTTCATCATGCCCAATGTACGCAAGGAGTTGCAGCGCGACAGCGATGCCCGGCATGTCATCGTGGGGGGTGAGCGCCTTGACCTTTCCGGTCTGATTCATGTCGAGGCGCGCGAACACCATGTGCACCTCACCTTCCACGACAAGCAGTTGATGTCGCGCGCACGGCTTGGCGACATTGTGGCCCAGACACGTGTCGAAGACGGCGTTCAGCCACATCGCTCCTGGTGGGTCGCCCGTGATCCGGCGATCACGCCCGAGCGCAAAGGCGGGCGCATGATCCTGCGCTTACGCGACGACACCGAGGTGCCGGTGGCGCGAACGCGGGTCAATGACGTTCAGGACTGGTTGCAGAAGCACGTCAGGAACGGCGACTAACGCCCTGCTTTTTAACCGAAATAGGGCAAATATGGTGGGTGATGAGAGACTCGAACTCCCGACATCTTCGGTGTAAACGAAGCGCTCTACCAACTGAGCTAATCACCCGATGGCGTGTCGTTTAGGCCAAGGTTTCCGCCGATGCAAGCCTTCGTCTGCATCGGGGCACCCCGCGATGGCAAATCGGTACCTGATCCCCACCGGGACGATCCTGTGCAGGCCACTTGAACAGCCCCCGCCTCAGCCAAGCTTGCCCCGCCATTTCAGGCTTTGGCGGTTCAGCGCGTGTAGATCGACCTCATCCGCCAGAATATCCTGCGCGAGATCGACGGCGGCTTGCAGGATGTCATCCCCCGCCGCCTTGTAGGCAGGCCTGTCAGAAATGTGGTCGTACCAGCGACCACCGCAGGCGTGGTCCAGGCAAATCCGTTGAAAACAATGGTCGAGGCTCACGGGCCAGTCGCGTGTTTTGGCGGCCTTTGGCAATGCCTCACGCGTCAGGCGCATCCATTCGTTTTCCAATGCTGCGCGGTCCATGTCACCTCAGATGCAAAAGGCGTGCCAAGCGGCACGCCTTTCAGAAACCTGGTGGGTGATAAGAGATTCGAACTCCTGACATCTTCGATGTGAACGAAGCGCTCTACCACTGAGCTAATCACCCGATGGCAGCGGTCTTAGCCTCACTCAGCAGCCTGTGCAAGGGGGTCCGGAGAGGACGCCTGATGGCTTTCGTTCCGGCGCAATCGCGTGGTGATCACATGCGCTTTTGTCGTGCGTTTCATGCGCGTGACCTTCATCTTGCCCATAGGTGCAAGGTTCAGTTCACGTCCATCCGCGATGGTTTCACCGAGGACGGCCAGCATCGCTTCGATCACCGGTTTCGCATCGCGCTTCTTCACACCACTGCGCGCCACGACGGCGTCGATCAACTCTTTCTTCTTCAACTCGGGGGCCGAAACTGTTGGCGTCTCACTCACAACGACATCCGGTTGCGTGACCGGTGCCTTCGCCCGCGACGGTGTCGCGGTGCGTTTACGGGATGGTGCTTCTGTTTTGCTCGTCGTCGCCATGTGCGCCTTCCTTTGTGTCTGCTCGTATTTATCGGCGAATATGCGCCGACCATAGCAGAACGGGACACTTTATCCAGTGTGGAGTTCGGAAATCGGCACCAAATCCTGAAAACCACGCATCATCTGGCGCTACAGTGCATCAGTACAACGAAAAACGCCGCCCCAACCGGGACGGCGTTGACGTTACGTTTTCGCGTCGGATCAGTGCGCCGTCGCCGACGTTCCTTGTCCTGCGGCGTCAGCGGAACGCGCTGCCGCTGCGGCTTCTTCCGCCGCTTCGTCCCACTCGATCTCCTCCGGCGTGTCGACCAAGGCAAGCTTGAGCACATCCGACACGTGTTCGACCGGTACGATCTCGAGACCGTTCTTCACGTTGTCAGGGAGCTCGGCCAGATCCTTCTCGTTCTCTTTCGGGATGAGAACGGTCTTGATCCCGCCACGCAGTGCAGCAAGCAGCTTTTCTTTCAGACCGCCGATCGGCATTGCATTCCCGCGCAGGGACACCTCACCTGTCATCGCGATATCGCGCTTCACCGGGATGCCGGTTAGAACCGACACGATGGACGTGACCATGGCCAGACCAGCCGACGGGCCATCCTTGGGCGTCGCGCCGTCGGGCACGTGCACGTGGATATCCATCTTGTCGAATTGCGTCGGCTTCACCCCGATCTTGGGCGAGATCGACCGCACATAGCTGGACGCCGCGTCGATGGACTCTTTCATCACATCACCCAGCTTACCGGTGGTCTTCATCCGACCCTTGCCGGGCAATCTCAGCGCCTCGATATGCAGCAGATCACCGCCCACGGACGTATAGGCCAGCCCCGTCACGACACCGACCTGGTTCTCATCCTCGGCAAGGCCGTAACGATACTTCCGAACACCAAGGAAGTCGTCGAGGTTCTCGGGGGTCACAACCACCTTCTCCTCTTCCTTCTTGATGATCTTCGTCACCGCTTTCCGCGTGAGCTTCGAGATTTCCCGCTCAAGGTTACGAACACCCGCCTCCCGCGTGTAATAGCGGATAACGTCAGTCAGAGCCTCGTCCGTCAACTCGAACTCGCCTTTCTTGAGACCGTGGTTCTTCACCTGCTTCGAAATCAGGTGACGTTTGGCAATCTCGGCCTTTTCATCTTCGGTATAGCCCGCCAGCGGAATGATCTCCATCCGGTCCAGAAGCGGCCCCGGCATGTTGTAAGAGTTCGCCGTAGTCAGGAACATCACGTTCGACAGGTCGTATTCGACCTCAAGATAGTGGTCCACAAACGTGCCGTTCTGTTCCGGATCGAGCACCTCAAGCATGGCCGACGCCGGGTCGCCCCGGAAATCCTGACCCATCTTGTCGATCTCATCGAGCAGGATCAGCGGGTTCGTCGTCTTCGCCTTTTTCAGCGCCTGGATGATCTTGCCCGGCATGGAGCCGATATAGGTCCGGCGGTGGCCGCGGATCTCGCTCTCGTCGCGCACACCACCCAGTGAGATGCGAATGAACTCGCGACCCGTGGCTTTAGCGACTGACTTGCCCAACGATGTCTTACCCACGCCCGGAGGGCCGACAAGGCACATGATCGGGCCTTTCAGCTTCTTCGAGCGTTGCTGCACCGCAAGGTACTCAACAATCCGTTCCTTGACCTTCTCAAGCCCGTAATGATCCGCATCGAGGATCTTCTCGGCATTGGACAAGTCTTTCTTCACGCGGGACTTCTTGCCCCACGGGATCGACAGCATCCAGTCAAGGTAGTTGCGCACGACGGTCGCTTCGGCGCTCATCGGGCTCATGTTCTTGAGCTTCTTGATCTCTGCGTCGGCCTTTTCGCGCGCTTCCTTGGATAGCTTGGTCTCATTAACCTTCGCTTCCAGTTCCGCGACCTCGTTCTGGCCGTCCTCGCCGTCACCCAGTTCCTTCTGAATGGCCTTCATCTGCTCATTCAGGTAATACTCGCGCTGCGTGCGCTCCATCTGGGATTTGACGCGCGTCTTGATCTTTTTCTCGACCTGCAGAACGCTCATTTCACCCTGCATCAGGCCATAGACCTTCTCCAAACGCTCGCTCACCGCCAGCGTCTCAAGCAGCTCCTGCTTCTGGTCTACTTCGATGCCCAGATGCCCGGCCACCAGGTCCGCCAGTTTCGCGGGCTCGTCTGCGTCCGACACGGCACCCAAAGCTTCCTCGGGGATGTTCTTCTTGACCTTGGCGTAGCGTTCAAACTCTTCCGCCACGGTGCGCACCAGCGCCTCGATCGCGGCGGGGTCGCCCGGCATTTCGGTCAGGTATTCGGCCGACGCTTCGAAAAAATCGTCATTGTTCAGGTAATTCGTGATGCGCACGCGACGCTGGCCTTCGACCAGCACTTTGACGGTGCCATCGGGAAGTTTCAGCAGTTGCAGCACGTTGGCCAGCACACCGGCTTTGTAAATGCCGTCGGTTTGCGGATCGTCGTCAGACGGGTCCATCTGGCTGGCAAGCAGGATTTGCTTGTCATCCGCCATCACCTCTTCCAGCGCGCGAACGGATTTGTCCCGTCCCACGAAAAGCGGCACGATCATGTGGGGAAACACCACAATGTCGCGCAGCGGCAGCACCGGGTAGGAGGCGTTCAGAGGCTCTTGCATGCTCGTATCCTTGTTGTTGGCAAGATGGCGCCAGCCCCGCTTTGCGGCAGCTCCGGCCATCTCCGGTCTCGGAGTGTAAAGGTGGGTTGAGACATGGTGAAAATCAACCCAGGGTCACTCGCGCGCCAGATTGCGCCCTTCCGCCCAGAGGTGCAAGGCGCGTTTTGTCTGGGCCGAGGAAATGCCGTGGATTGGAACTTCTTTTTCCGTTGAGCAGGTTTGAAACGGCCAACCGCCAAAGAAATTGCCGCAGACCGGCCTTTGTGTTGCCCAGCTTTGTCGCATCATGCGGTATCGTGATTACTCAGGGGACCTCTATGGCAGAGCGGCGTCGGTCATTCATTTCTCGGAACGGACGCTGGATTGCAGCGCATGGAATGCTTGGGATTGCCCTCAGTCCATTCATGTCCCTGAGAGAGTTCAAGCTCACCGCGCGCGAGATTGCGGATTGGGTTTCCAATGCACCGGATAGCGTGAGCGCACTCGCACTTACACAGGACGCGCTGCTTTATTACATTCTTCCATCGCTCTTGGTCCTTGCATTCATCGCGGTCGTCCTTGGCCTCAGCTATCTCCTTGTCGCAACCGTAACCGCCACACTCGTGCCAAGACGCTGGCGCGGCTATGTCGATGGGATGATATTCGCGGCAACACTTTTCTTGGCGGTGATGGCAGCCGAAATCTTCTCGACGAACATGACCCCATTCATCGTTTTTGTCTTGTTTCAGGCGCTGACACTCCCGGCGCTTTGGGCACGTGTGCCTGTGTCGCTGACCTACCACGGGACGGCGCAGCTTGATGTGCCCCTCCCCGTGAACGAAGCCAAGCGGCACTTCTTCCCAAATTGCGATCCCGGCGTCGAGCTGGCCGATGCGGCATGGATAAACGAGGCCAATATGCACGTCTTCGGCGCGGACACGCGTCTTCCGCTGAAGGTTCAAAGCCTCGGGGACAACGCCATCCGCGTGACCGACCCACCCGTGGCGCCCGGTCGCGCGTATCGCTATGTCGACTTGCGATTGGTGCCGCTCAATGACAACCGTGCGCGCCTTCACCTCGACGTGACAATTCTGCGCGCCGCGCCTTATGATTTTTGGGACTTCTGGACCCGCCCCTACGCAGAGGATTATGCAGACTACCTGCACAACCGCATCACAGGCGAAAAGGACCGCACCGTCTATGGGGCGCTTTTGAAACGGTATCTCAAACGCGCAAAACGGGCCGCTGCGCCGGCGACGATGCGACCGGCCTGAGGCGCACTAGAACGACGCGATATCGCCTTCGGCTCGCAGCGCGTGAAAGTCCGCCTCGAACGCCGCAAACTGACCCGCCGCAATAGCCTCCCGCATGCCCTGCATCAGTTCCTGATAGTAATGCAGGTTGTGCCAGGTCAGGAGCATGCCCGAGATCATCTCCTGTGCCCGGAAGACGTGGTGCAGATAGGCGCGGCTGTAGTTGCGGCACGCAGGACAAGTGCAATCCTCATCCAGAGGCCTCGGATCGTCCTGATGCCGGGCGTTCTTGATGTTCACCTGCCCGCGCCGCGTCCACGCCTGCCCTGTCCGGCCAGACCGTGACGGCAGCACGCAATCCATCATGTCGATCCCGCGCTTCACGGCACCGACGATATCGTCAGGTTTGCCAACACCCATGAGGTAACGCGGTTTGTCCTCGGGCAGTTGCCCCGGTGCGTATTCCAGACAGCCGAACATCGCCTCCTGCCCCTCGCCGACAGCGAGGCCACCAACAGCGTAGCCGTCGAACCCGATGGCTCTCAGAGCTTCCGCCGATTCCGCACGCAGATCTTCCTCCAGCCCACCTTGCTGGATCCCGAACAACATATACCCTGGCCGATCCCCGAAGGCGTCGCGCGACCGCTGCGCCCACCGCATCGACAGCCGCATCGACTCCGCGATCCGGTCGCGATCCGCCGGCAAGGCGGGGCATTCGTCAAAACACATCACGATGTCCGACCCCAGAAGCCGCTGGATGTCCATCGACCGCTCCGGCGTCAGCTCGTGCTTTGACCCGTCGATGTGGGATTTGAACGTGACCCCCTTTTCGGTGAGCTTGCGCAAATCCGCGAGGCTCATCACCTGAAACCCACCGGAATCCGTCAGGATCGGTTTGTCCCAGTTCATGAACCGGTGCAGCCCGCCCAGCCGGTCGATCCGCTCAGCCGTCGGACGCAGCATGAGGTGGTAGGTGTTTCCCAGAAGGATATCCGCCCCCGTCGCCGCCACCGACTCGGGCATCATCGCTTTCACGGTCGCCGCTGTGCCGACCGGCATGAAGGCTGGCGTACGGATCGTACCGCGCGGCGTGTCGATCCGTCCGGTCCGCGCCAACCCATCGGTCGCCTGCAAGGTGAATGAGGTCTTGGTCATGGGGTCTTCCCATGCCCCAGCACAGAGCGCTTGCCAACCCTTTACCCTGCTCACCGTATTCCCTATATCTTTGCTCAGGAAAGAGGGAATGAGCCACCATGAACGACGCGAGTCCTCACATCGAAGGTGCCCCGCTGATTGCGCCGTCCAGCACGGATCACGAGCTGTACGATCAGGTCGTCGAAGCTTGTCGGTCCGTGTATGACCCTGAAATTCCAGTGAATATCTACGATCTTGGCCTCGTGTATACCATCGACATCAATGCCGAGAACGAGGTGCGCGTCATCATGACCCTCACCGCGCCGGGATGCCCGGTTGCCGGAGAAATGCCGGGCTGGGTGGCCGAAGCCATCGAACCCCTGCCCGGCGTGAAGCATGTCGATGTCGATCTGACGTGGGAGCCACCCTGGGGCATGGACATGATGTCCGACGAGGCGCGGCTTGAACTGGGCTTCATGTAAGCCATGGCGGTCACCGACGAACAAATCGCGTTTGTCCGTGACCTCTTCCGCGACGTACCCGGCGTGACCACCCGCAAGATGTTCGGTGGTCTGGGCATCTATTCCGAAGGCACCATCTTTGCGCTGATCGGTCCTGGCGATGCGATCATGGTCAAGGCGCGCGGCGACCTTGCGGATCAGCTGGCCGCCGAAGGTGCCGAGCAGTGGACGACATACGAGGGCAAGACGGTGAACATGCCGTACTGGATCCTGCCCGACGCCGCTCTGGACGATCCCGACGAAGCCTGCCGCTGGGCGCGCCTGTCGATTGAGCAGAACGCGTCTTGAGCGCCCGCCTGCCGTCAATCAAATTTGATTGCTTTCTCCATAAGAAACCATTATTGATTGACGTATGGTGCACTACGCGGTCCTCACCGGCGACATTATCGGATCAAGCGCCCTGTCGGCCTTCGATCTCGACAGCACCATGCGTGCGATCAAGCAACAGTGCCGCGACATCGCGGAGTGGACCGGTGACCCCAAATCAACGTACTTCGCGCGTCGCGGTGGCGATAGCTGGCAAATCGCGCTGAGAGCGCCCCAGTTCGCCCTGCGCGCCGCCATAGCCGTTCAGGCCCGCGTGATGGCGCTGCCCTTCCATCCGACGACCCGCATCGCCATCGCGGTCGGGACAGGAAACATTCCCGACACAGGTGACATCAATGCCGCCCACGGCGCGGTGTTCACCGACAGCGGACGTCTTTTGAGCACACTCGACAGCGGAACACGGATGGGCGACGCCCGAGGCGGGGCGCGCCACGCGGCGGCCATCCTTGCCGATCATGTCGCGCAGGGCTGGACCCCGACGCAGGCTCGGGCGATTGCGGCGGCCCTCGCCCCGAACGCGCCCACGCAGAGCGTGATCGCAAAAGACCTCGGCGTGTCACGGCAGTCGGTAAACCAGACGCTCAAGGCGGCGGGGTATTCGGCGCTCACCGCCGCACTGGCCGCAATTGAAGAACACCCATCGGAAACTGACAAGTGAAACCGGTTTCATTTCCCCATAGCAACCCAAAACGCTTGTCGGTTTTCCCATGATTGCCACATTCACCGCCCTCCTGTTCGCGCACGTGCTGGCCGATTTCCTTGTTCAGACAAACACGATGGTGCGCCGCAAAACCGAGTTCGGGTTTTTCGCACTGCACATCGCCATTGTCTTCGCCCTAAGCGCCGCAGCGCTGGGCGGGGCGTGGCAAACGGCGCTCGCCATCGCCGGGCTGCATCTGATCATCGACGCGATCAAGACATGGGGGCTGACGGAGGCCCGCCGCAACACGCTGTCCGCGTTCCTCACGGACCAGGGGGCGCATGTCCTGTCGATCGCTGCCGTGGTCTGGGTCTGGCCCGATGCCATCTCAACCGGTCTCTGGGCCGACCATGTCACTGCTGCCCTGCCGCATGTCATCCTGATCACCGGAGCGATTGTCGCGATTTTCGCGGGCGGCTACGCTGTCGGTCTGTTGATGGAGCCTTACACCGCGCAGATCGACCAAAACAAAGGGCTTGCGCAGGCGGGGCGCATGATCGGGCAACTCGAACGCGCCCTGATCTTTCTGTTTCTCATGGTGAACGAAACCGCAGCCGTCGGTTTCCTGATCGCGGCCAAGTCCGTCTTGCGCTTTGACACCGCGGCGCAGGGCCAGAAAGAGGGCGAATACGTGATCATCGGCACACTCGCGTCTTTCGGCTGGGCGCTGGCGGTCGGATTTGCCACAGAGAGCCTTCTTGAGTTTGCCGCGACCAGCCCCTAATTTCACAGGGAAGGAGACAGCACACCATGTTTGGCATTCCCGGAAAACAAGCCGTCACGCTCACCCCGAAAGCGGTTGCGCAGGTGCGCAAGCTGATGGAGTCGAAGGGCCACGCCGGCTTGCGCATTGGCGTCAAGAAAGGCGGCTGCGCTGGCATGGAATATACCATGGATTACGTCGACGCGGCCGATCCGCATGACGAGGTGGTGGATCAGGACGGCGCCATCGTGATGATCGCGCCCATGGCGCAGATGTTTCTTTTCGGGACCGAGATCGACTATCAAACTTCGCTGCTCGAATCCGGGTTTCACTTCAACAATCCGAACGTCGCGGACGCCTGCGGGTGCGGTGAATCCATCAAGTTCAAGGATGTCGAAGACCTCGCCGGCGAACACGAAAACGGCGCGCCCAACCTCAAGGCCTGACGAAACGCCTCTCGCTTCTCTGGTTCACAAATATCCCGGGGGAGCGCCGAAGGCGCGGGGGCAGAGCCCCCTTCTACCTTGTCTGCAAATGCACATAGGTCTCGGCATAGCGCTTGGTCAGGTGATCCCCTGCGCGGATCATCTTGCCTGACCCGATCGGCGCGACGTTGGTCTCGACATTCGGATTGAAAAAGAGCGGTACCGAAATCCGTTCCTCGGCTCCGCCCTTGACGCGGTGAAGGGTCGCGACGACGCGTCCGGCTGTCCACATCTCGAGCATCTCGCCGAAATTGATGATGAACTCCCCCGGCGGTGCCTGCACCGGCAGCCAGTCGTCCGAGCCACGGGGCTGGACCTCAAGACCCGGCTGACCGTCCGTCGCCAGAAGTGTCAGACAGCCGTAATCCGTGTGCGCGCCGATCCCGAAATCCTTGTCACCGGCCCAGTCAGGGCGCGGCGGATAATAGTTGCCGCGCAGCAAAGCCATCGGGCAATCGAACTTGTCCTCGAAAAAACCGGCATCCGCGCCAATCGACAGGGCAATCCCGCGCAGGATGCCGCGCGCCACATCCAGCGCATCCGCGTAATAGGCCCGGATCACGGCCTCGAACCCCGCCGGGCGATCCGGCCAGTGGTTCGGTGCGTAGACCGACAACGCGACCCGCATATCGCCGTCGGGCAGCGTGTAGCCGCAATCGAAAACTTCCTTGTAATCGGGGTTCGCGTCCGGATCGACCTGTTCGGATTGCGGCGCGCCCCAGCCCCGGTTCGACCCGGTCTTGGCCATGTTGACCTGATCCTTGATCTCTACCGGAAGATCGAAGAACGCACGATATGCGGCGAGGACAAACCGCATGCGCGCCGACGAAAAGGGCGTGTTGTGCACGGTCGCAAAGCCCACTTCCTCGGCGGCAACACGCATCTGTGCCAAAGCGTCGGGGTCACCTCCCAAAAGCGCCGCTGCGTCCAGTCTGGGGATCATGTTCTGCCCTTCCCATGCCGATCACCGCCCTTCTGGCACCACGCGGACAGCCGCGCAACAGGCCTTGACGTCGCTTCTTGGCCCGCGATGATGCGGGCGAAGCTGATCCAGAGGGAGCCGACATGCGCCGCAAACTTGCCGCCGGGAATTGGAAGATGAATGGGGTCCAAAGCACCCTGAGTGAACTGGATGCGTTGCAAGACGCCGCCAAAGGCGACGCGGAAGTGCTGATCTGCCCACCGGCCACGCTCATCTTCAGCGCAAGCAAACGGGCCGGACTTGTCGCCATCGGCGCCCAGGACTGCCACAGCGCAGAGTCCGGCGCGCATACCGGTGATCTGTCCGCCGCCATGCTGCGCGACGCGGGCGCGACCTATGTGATCCTCGGCCATTCGGAACGGCGCGCCGATCATGGCGAAAGCGATGCCCTTGTCGCCTACAAGACCCTCGCGGCCTGGGGTGCGGGACTGAAAGCCATCGTCTGTGTCGGCGAAACGCTGGAAGAGCGCGAGGCAGGCAAGACGCTCGACGTGATCGGTCGTCAGCTTGCCGGATCGTTGCCCGACGACAGCACAGCAGCAAACCTTGTCGTCGCGTACGAGCCGGTCTGGGCCATCGGCACCGGCAAGGTCCCCTCGACGTCGCAGATCGGCGAGGTTCACGGCTTCATCCGGTCGAGCCTCATCAGCCGGTTCGGCAATGAGATCGGCAGCGCCGTGCGTCTGCTCTACGGCGGCAGTGTCAAGGGATCGAACGCCGACGAGATCTTTGCCGTCGACAATGTGGACGGCGCGTTGGTTGGCGGGGCCAGTTTGACCGCCGGGGATTTCGTGCCGATTGTCGATGCCCTGAACGCGCGGTGATGCTGCGGGTCGTCCAATCCCCGATAGACCCCGCATTCGTTCAGAACCCCTACCCGTTCTATGATCGTCTCAGGCAGGCGGGCGATCTGGTGTGGTGGGAAGACTATGCCATGCCATGCGCCGTCTCGTATGCCGCCGTTCACGCGCTGTTTCGCGACCGTCGGTTCGGGCGCGAGGTCCCGCCAGAGCAGGCGGTCACCCCACCAGCGTATTTGAAGCCGTTCTATGATGTCGAAGCCCATTCGATGCTCGAGCTTGAACCGCCCCGCCACACGCGGCTGCGCGGTCTTGTGCTTCGGGCCTTCACGTCGCGCCGGATCAAGGCGCTCGCCCCCGAGATCGCGGCCCTGGCCCATGCCAGGATCGATCAGTTCCCCGTGAACCAGCCGTTCGACCTCCTGCCCGCCTATTGCCAACCGATTCCGGTGATCGTGATCGCGCGATTGCTGGGCGTTCCGGACGAAATGGCGGATCAGCTGCTGCGGTGGTCAAACGCCATGGTTGCCATGTATCAGGCGGGCCGCAGCCACGAGACAGAGGTCAGGGCGGCCAAGGCGGCAACGGAGTTCACCACTTTCCTGCGCGACTACATCGACCGCCGCCGCGCCAAGCCGGCGGATGACCTCATCACCCATCTCATCGCAGCAGAGGAGCACGGCAAAAAGCTGTCGACGGAGGAGCTCATCACAACCTGCATCCTGCTTCTGAACGCCGGTCATGAGGCGACAGTGCACACGCTGGGCAACGGGGTAAAAACGCTGTTGAACCACGCGATCACGATTTCGACCGAGACCGCAGACCTGACCTGCGAGGAGATCCTGCGCTTCGACCCGCCCCTGCACATGTTCACACGATACGCCTACGAGGAAGTCGACGCCTTCGGCCACACCTTCCGACGCGGCGATCAGGTGGCGCTGCTTCTCGCCGCTGCCAACCGCGATCCCGCGCAGTGGGAAGACCCGAACCAGTTCAACCCGACACGTGCCATCACGCAGAACACGAGCTTCGGCGGCGGCTTGCATTTCTGCGTCGGCGCTCCGCTCGCGCGCTTGGAAATGCAAATCGCGCTGCCCATCCTGTTCGACCGGTGCCCGAGCCTGAGCATCGCCGAACCACCGGTCTTCGCCGACAGCTATCACTTCCACGGACTCGAGCGGTTGATGGTGACCACTGCCTAGCAGCAGGCTGGCAGGGTGGCCTCCGCATCAGGAAGAACCTCCTGCGCTTCTCTTTTTCCCAAATATGCAAATCCCGACCACTACAACGGCAGTGCAGTCGTCGATTTGATCTCTTCCATCGACAAGAGCGCCGTGACGTTGTGAACCCGCACTTCCGCAATGAGCGCCTGATAGAACGCATCGTAGGCGCGCGCGTTCTTCACCCGGACCTTCAGGATGTAGTCGATATCTCCGGCCAGCCGGTGCGCCTCCTGGACCTCGGGCCGGTCCTGCAGCGCTTTGAGGAAGGCGCGCTGCCACTCGGCCTCGTGTTCGCTGGTGCGGATCAGGACAAAGAAACAGGCCTCGAACCCCAGTGCATCGGCATCAAGACGCACGGTCTGCGGCCCCACCACACCCGCATCGCGCATCTTGCGGATTCGGTTCCAGACCGGCGTCTTCGATGACCCCACTTTGCGCGCAATATCGTCAAGCGACTGCGCCGCATCGGTCTGCATCTCAATCAGGATTTTCCGATCCACATCGTCAATTTTCACCGCTGTTCCGCCTTTCGTGCAATCCGAGGTCCAATTGTTCTACAGCTGCGCCCTGATAGAACAGACGTTCTTATTTCCGCAAGCATCTAGCATTCAAGTAGAACAAAAATCTATTTTTGATGCATGAACAGCGTCGCAGAGGACAGCCGGATGTTGCAGGAAATCTCTCACCCCACGCCCCATCCCGTGGCCTTCGTCGGCGCCGGCCCGGGTGACCCTGAGCTTCTGACGGTCAAGGCCCTGCGCGCGTTGCAAACCGCCGATGTGGTGATTCACGACCGATTGGTGAGCGAGGATATCCTCGCGCTTGTCGGCCCTCACACGCGATTGCGCAATGCCGGGAAAGAAGGGTTTGGCCCTTCCATCCCCCAATCCGCGATCAACGCGTTGATCATTGAAGAGGCCCGCACCGGCGCGCGGGTTGTCCGTCTGAAATCCGGTGATCCCACCGTCTTTGGACGCCTGGACGAAGAGCTTGACGCGCTTCACGCGGCAGGCATCGGTTATACCATCGTGCCCGGTCTGACATCGGCCTCCGCAGCCGTTGCAACTCTGGGCCAGTCCCTGACCAAGCGTGGTCGCAACACCGCTGTGCGCCTTGTCACCGGTCATGACATGCAAGGCTACGCTGATCAGGACTGGCGGACACTCGCGCGCAGCGGGGAAGTCGCCGCAATCTACATGGCCAAACGCGCGGCGCGGTTCATTCAGGGGCGGCTTCTCATGCACGGTGCCGATCCGCAGACCCCTGTAACCATCGTCGAAAACGCGTCCCGCGCCGACGAGCGCATTGTGACCGCGACACTGGCCACCCTGCCCTCGGCTCTCTTTGCGTCCGACGTCACCGGCCCCGCGCTTCTGATGTACGGCCTCGCACCGCGCGACGCCCGGATGACCCACACGATGCCCCAGCAACAGGAGATGATCTGATGCCCGCGATTTTCACACCCAAAGTCGTGACAGCAAATGACCTGCTGCACGGCGATGTTGTCTACCTCACCGCGGACGATCAATGGTCCCGCCGCCTGACCGACGCAGAAGTCCTGACGGACGAGGCCGACGCGCAGGTGCGGCTTATCGATGCCAGCGCCCGGACCTCAGAAGTGGTTGGCGTTTACCTGGCCGACGTCGCCGTCAGCGAAACTGGTCCAAAAGCAACCCATTTCCGCGAGAAATTCCGCACCAAGGGCCCGTCCAACTATGCTCACGGCAAACAGGAGGAGTTGCGCTGATGTACCGTTATTCTGATTTCGACGCGGCCTTCGTTGCCGAACGCAACCGTCAGTTCCGCGCGCAGGTCGAGCGCCGCATCGACGGCTCGCTGACCGAAGACGAATTCAAACCGTTGCGCCTGATGAATGGCCTCTACCTGCAACTGCATGCCTACATGCTGCGTGTCGCGGTGCCGTATGGCACATTGAACAGCGCCCAGATGCGGCAGCTCGCGATGATCGCAGACAGGTGGGACAAGGGATACGGGCATTTCACCACGCGCCAGAACATCCAGTTCAACTGGCCCAAACTGCGCGACGTACCGGATATGCTCGATGCGCTGGCCGAGGTGCAGATGCACGCCATCCAGACCTCCGGCAACACCATCCGGAACGTGACGGCGGACCATTTCGCAGGCGCCGCGGCGGACGAGACTGCAGACCCGCGCCCGGTGGCCGAGCTGATCCGCCAATGGTCCACGGACCACCCGGAATTCCAATTCCTACCGCGCAAGTTCAAGATCGCCGTCACGGGGTCGCCCAACGACCGCGCGGTCACCCGTGCCCACGACATCGGTCTACGCATGGTGCGCAACGATGCGGGCACGCCGGGTTTCGAGGTGATCGTCGGCGGTGGTCTTGGCCGCACACCGATGGTTGGCAAGGTGATCCGCGACTTCCTGCCCGAGGCCGACCTCCTGCCGTATCTCGAAGCGGTGGTGAGCGTCTGGAACCTGCTCGGACGCCGTGACAACAAGTACAAGTCACGCATCAAGATCACCGTGCACGAACACGGGCTCGACGACATCCGACACCGGGTGGAAGAGCGGTTTGCCCTGCTCCGCCCCGCTTTCACCGGCATTGACCAGCGGTTGTATGCGCAGATCAAGGCTGATTTCGCGCCACCCGCCTTCACCAGGCGCGACACCGCTCCGTTCGACCTGGCTTACGCCAACGATCCGGTGTTCCGCGCGTGGGTGGACAGTAACGTCACTGCACACCGCGCCGACGGTCACGCCATCGCGCAAATCAGCCTCAAGGCGCACGGGGCCACACCGGGCGACGCGACATCGGACCAGATGCGCGTCATGGCCGATCTGGCGGAACAGTACGGACACGACGAGTTGCGCGTCAGCCATGAGCAGAACATCGTCCTGCCGCACGTTCACAAGGCCGACCTGCCCGTCGTGCATGCGACGCTGAAGCAACACGGGCTCGCCACCGCAAACATCGGCAAGATCAGCGACATCATCGCCTGCCCAGGCATGGACTACTGCGCGCTGGCAACAGCGCGGTCGATCCCCATCGCGCAGGAAATCGCCACACGCTTCGATGAGCTGAAGCTCGAGAACGAGATCGGCGATCTGAAGATCAAGATCTCGGGCTGCATCAACGCCTGCGGCCACCACCATGTCGGCCATATCGGCATTCTTGGTCTCGACCGCGCCGGGGTGGAAAATTACCAGATCACGCTTGGCGGCGATCACACAGAGACGGCGGCAGTCGGTCAGCGCACCGGCCCGGGTTTCGCCTATGACGAGATCGTTCCGGCCATCGAGCGCATCGTGGATACCTACCTGTCCGAACGCGACAGCGCGGAGGAGACGTTCCTTGAAACATTCCGCCGCGTGGGCATGGCCCCCTTCAAAACCGCGCTCTACGGCGAGACCGAAAAGCGCGCGAAGGCCGCCTGATGCTGGGCCTTGACGATCATCGCAAGGAAGACAGCCTGCCGCTTGACGCGCGCATGGAGGCGCAGGCTCGGGTCGATGCGCTTAACGCCAGATATCGGCATTTCGGGACGTCCTACTTCCTCGAAGCGGTGCTGACGCGTAGCGAGTTCAACCGGGTGGCCATGGTGTCGAGTTTCGGGGCCGACTCGGCGGTGCTGTTGCACCTTATCGCTCATATTGATCGGCATGTGCCGGTGCTCTTCATCGACACCGCACTGCTCTTTCCCGAAACGATGACCTACCAGACGCAGCTTGCAGATCATCTTGGCCTGACCAATGTGCAGACGATCCGCGCGTCGGACCGTACGCTTGCAGCGCAGGATCCGTACGGTGCGCTTCGCTTCTCGGACCCGGATGCTTGCTGCGACCTGCGCAAGACGCAGGTGCTGAACGATGCGCTAAGCGGCTATGACGCGTGGATCACCGGGCGCAAACGTCATCAGGCCGGAACCCGGTCGGGGCTGCACTATTTCGACCTCGACGCAGGAACCGGGCGGATCAAGATCAACCCGCTGATCGACTGGAAACCGGCCCGTATCGCCGCGCATCTCGCCACCCATGACTTGCCGCGCCATCCGCTGATTGCAAAAGGCTATGCGTCTATCGGCTGCGCGCCCTGCACGACACCTGTTGCACAAGGTGAAGACAGCCGCGCAGGGCGTTGGCGCGGAACGACTAAAACAGAATGCGGATTGCACAGAACGCGCCTCCAGACAGGAGAATTGACATGAGCATCATCGTCACCGACCAGGGATTTGAAACATTCGAAGACCCCGCCCAGTGGATCCCGTCAGATCACACGATTGACTTGTCCTCGGATACCGATCCCGCCAGGCTGCCGGATCTGCTGTCGGGTATGGAACTTGTGCGCGTCGACTTTCCCAGCTTCGCCGACGGTCGTGGCTTTACGCTCGCCCGGCTCATTCGCCAGCACGGGTTTCAAGGCCACCTGCGCGCAAAAGGCCATGTGATCGCCGACCAATATGCGATGGCACGGCGCTCTGGCTTTGACGACGTGGAGATCGACGCCGACCTCGCCGCGCGCCAGCCGGAGGATCAATGGTTGGCCCGCGCTGACTGGAAGACGCACGACTACCAGGCACGTTTGCGCGGTCTCGCGGCCTGAAAACCACGCTTTCGCCAGCTGCGACACCCGGGCGCCCGCGTCCGGGTGTTGTCTGATGCAAATCAAAGATAGATGTAGGGGACCGGTTTAGACGAACCGGCAACGCAACATGACAGAGTTAAGCCCAGTGACCGAAGCCACCGCCACCAAAGCGCCCGCGCCAAAGAAGCTCGCCGTTCCGGACACGCAGACCGTGACGTCGGTCCAGCACTGGACGGACCGGCTGTTTTCGTTCCGCGTGACACGGCCCGCGTCCTTGCGGTTTCGCTCGGGCGAGTTCGTGATGATCGGGCTCATGCAGACCGACGAAAAGACCGGCAAGGAAAAGCCGCTTCTGCGCGCCTATTCCATCGCCTCGCCCAGCTGGGACGAAGAGCTCGAGTTCTACTCGATCAAGGTGCAGGACGGCCCGCTGACCTCGCGTCTTCAACACATCCAGCCGGGCGACGAGATCATCCTGCGCCCAAAACCGGTTGGTACATTGGTGCACGACGCGCTGCTGCCCGGCAAACGTCTCTGGCTTTTCGCGACCGGCACCGGCATTGCGCCGTTTGCCTCGCTCTTGCGCGACCCGCAAACCTACGAGGACTATGAAGAAGTCATCCTCACGCACACCTGCCGCGAAGTGGGTGAGTTGCAGTACGGGAAAGAACTCATCGATCAGATCCGCACCGACGAATTGTTGGCCGAACTGATGGGCGAAGGTTTCCACGAAAAGCTGCGCTATTACCCGACAACAACACGCGAAGAGAGCCCGAAGATGGGCCGCATCACCGACCTCATGCGCTGTGGAGAGTGTTTCGAGGATCTTGGCGTGCCCGAGCTGAGCCCGGAAACCGATCGCGCGATGGTATGCGGCAACCTCGCCTTCAACCTTGAGATCAAGGAAATGCTCGAAGGCTACGGGCTGGAGGAAGGCGCGAATTCCGACCCAAAACAGTATGTCGTCGAGAAAGCGTTCCTGGACTAGGGCGCGAAAGCCATCAAAAAAACCGCGCAAGGGCACCCTGCGCGGCTTTTTGTTTTGTGACGTGTGTTACTCGATGCCGAGCTGACCGCGCAGGGTTTCCAAAACCCCCTCAAGGACTTCGGGGCTTTCCCGCGCCTGTTCGAGTGCTGCTTTCGTTGTTGTTTTAATGATCATGGAAAGCTCTGAATTGTCGATGTACTCGATCACGCGGTCGAAATCGAAACCTTCAACCGTCAAGAGATCGGAAATCTCTGCCCCGACATCGGATGCCGCATCCGCTGCGCCTGCGGCAGCGTCTTCTGCAGTTCGCGTGGCCGCCTCGGTCGCGTCACCGGCGGCTTCAGCCGCATCACCTGCCGCGTCGGTCGCGGCCTCGGTGGCTTCTGTTGCGGTTTCTTCAACTGCTTGGGCGGCTTCGCCGGCCGTTTCTTCCGCGGCGTTGACCGTCGCTTCACCTGCCTCAGCAGCGGTATCCACCGCTTCATCAGCAGCGCCGGTGGCCGTATCAACGGCGTTATCGACGGCTTCGGCGGCGGCTCCGGCAGCTTCGTTCACCGCATTCAGCGCACCTTCAACGGCAGAGCTTGCCGCTTCCGCCGCTTCATTCGCAGCTTCGGTCGCTTCGGTGATCGCGGCGTCGGCGGCTTCCGTGGCTTCCGTCACGGCCTCTTCCACGGCCTGGTTCACACTCTCAACAGCCTCGCTGACCGCTTCTTCGGCAGCGGCGGCTTCTTCTTCGACAGCGGCCGCAGTGTCTTCCACCGCGCTTTCCGTTGCCTCGACCGCCTCTGAAGTGGGTGCTGTCGCATTATCAACGACCTCTGGCGCGTCGCCACTTTGCGTGAAATACCACACGCCAGCACCGACCACGACAACACCTGCCACGATGATCAGGTTTTTCATTGGATCCAAGACCCCCATTTACATATCTCTCTGCCCCGGCCCAAACGGCCCGGGCTTGTGGCATACATGTGAGTTTCGAACCGGCCGTCAACAAGGGGGAAAGGCTTGAAGATCGGCCCATATCCGCCGAAAACCCGCTTGAAGTGGCGCGGTAGGGCGTCTACTTTACGACCTTGATTTGAACTGCATTGAAGGAGCATTCCCATAGCCCGCAGACCACACAACGCGCCACCACAGCGCGACACCGGCCCCCGCGTAAATGATCGCATCAGATCACCCGAAATCCGCTTGATCGGTGCAGATGGAGAAAATGTCGGGGTGGTCACACCAGAACGCGGTTTGGTTCTTGCCGAAGAGGCGGGTCTCGACCTTGTCGAGATTTCCCCGAACGCCAATCCGCCGGTTTGCAAAATCATGGATTTCGGCAAATTCAAGTATGAGCAGCAGAAGCGCGAATCTGAAGCTCGGAAGAAACAGAAGATCATCGAGGTGAAAGAGGTCAAGTTCCGGCCCAACACCGACACGCATGACTACGAAGTCAAAATGCGCAATGTTTTCAAGTTTCTGGAAAACGGTGACAAGGTCAAAGTGACCCTTCGTTTCCGGGGGCGCGAGATGGCGCACCAGAACCTCGGCCGCGAGCTGCTTGAACGCGTTGCCGAAGACGTGAAGGAAATCGGCAAGGTTGAAAACATGCCGAAGATGGAAGGCCGGCAGATGGTCATGATGATCGGACCCGTCGCCAAATAGCCTTTACAGGATACTTAATTCTTGAAAGCGACCCAGCCGGGTCGCTTTCTTTTTGCCTAGCCCTTTTTCACCGGGATGGAGGTCGCGCTGCTGGCCTCGGGCTTTTTGCGCGGAACGGCAATGTCCAGAACACCGTCTTTCACCTGCGCCGAGATGGCCGCTTCATCCGCATCCGCCGGAAGACGGAAAGAGCGCCGGAACGATCCGTATTGCCGTTCGGAGAAGTACCATGTGTCGCCCTTGTCTTCGCGTTCGGACGTCTTCTCGCCAGACACGACGAGCATCCCGGACTCGGCGGTCACGTTGATGTCCTTCTCGCTCACCCCGGGCAACTCGATCGAGATGCGATACGCGTCTTCGTCAGAGCTTGCGTCGGACGCCGGAGACAGCCACTCGGCGATGCGGGTCCCCATCCCGCGCAGTGGGCTGTAGAGGCTCGGCCAAAAGCCGGATGCCTGATTTGTTTCGACCATATCAACTCCTCCTGTTGCTCGATGGCAGTCACAGAGGGAGCTTAGTCAGTCTGGTCGGATGTCGCCTTGATACATCTCAAATCCGGCATGCATACCGATCAACTCTCGCGCGGTTTGGGTCGGCTGGGCGGTTCCTTGAGCAAGCCCCCGACGCCCATCCCCATGATGTCGGCTGGTGTGACCGGCACATCGCAGAGCATCCGTTCCAGCACCCAGTCCGCGCCATTGAGCGCGGGTGACCGGGCGCATCCCGGAAGGCCCAAGACCGGAATGGATCCCAGATGCCCCCAGAACAACAGGTTTCCGGGGTCAACTGGCATGCCGTAGTGGACCACCTCGCCGCCCGCTGCGCGAACCGCTTCCGGGGCGACGTCGTGCAGGTCGGACGTGGCCGAACCGGTGAGGATGCACAGAAGGTCATACTCTCCCCGCGCGGCTTGAAGTGCGTCGGACAACGCGTCAATCCGGTGTGGCACCACGGTTTTTGGACCAAGTGTCACGCCAAGCCGGTCAAAGCGTGTCGCCATGGCGCGCTGGCCCTTGCTGCCGTCGTCCGAACCACCAACGGCGGTCTGGATCAGCATCGCCCGCGTCCGTGTGACGGGCCGCAGGCGCAATGCATCTCGACCAGCGGCACGGGCGGCCTCGACCGCATCCCCGGGCGCCGCGTAGGCGATGATCTTGACCGTCGCCACCATGCCACGCGACGACATCCGCTGCCATTCCGGTACCGTGGCGACAGTGACCATCGGATGCACAGCGTTCACCGCGTTGATCTTGTCCGCGTCGATCTCGATCACGCCATTGGTGGTCGCGTAGATGTTGACGCGCCCGGTGCTGGCCGGGGCGAGACGCAGAGACGCGCTATCCGGGTCGGGCACCAGCGCGTGGGCGAGCATCTCGGCTGCCGCGTCTTCGTGCATGTCACATGGTTCCATCCGGGCCACTGTGACCTCGGTGACGCCCGCAGAGCGGAGCTTTCCGACGGCCTCGGTATCGAGCGTGATCCCCTTGCGCAAACGTCCCTTCGTCAGCGCCACCGAATGCGCAAGGATTGCGCCTTCGGCGTCATCGAGGGGGACCGGTCCGAATTTCATGCGCCCTTCCGCAGGACGCGCGTCATCTCGGCAAGGATAGACACCGCAATTTCGGCGGGCCCGGATGCGCCGATGTCGAGGCCTATCGGCCCGTGGATCTGATCGATTTCGTCTTGCGTAAAGCCCGCGGCCGCCAGACGCTCGACGCGCTTGGCATGCGTGCGCGTCGATCCAAGCGCGCCGATGTAGAAGCAATTCGCCCGCAGGGCCTGTTCCAGCGCAGGATCGTCGAGCTTTGGATCATGGGTCAGCAGAACAAGCGCCGTGCGCGTATCGAGCCCCAGTTTCTGCACTGCCTCATCCGGCCAGTCATGAAGGATCGTCTCACCCGGAAAGCGCCCTTCCGACCCGAAGGCTTCGCGCGGATCGATGAGTGTCGGATCGTAACCAGCAATACGCGCCATCGGGAGAAGCGCTTGCGCGATGTGGACGGCCCCAACCACGATCAGCCGCAGCGGCGGATTGTGGATGGCAACAAAGGTGCGGCTATCCTCGACAAACCCGGACCGGTCCATCCGGAAGGCCTGATCGTGACCATCGCGCGTCAGTGAGCGTTCGTTGTTGTCGAGGTCGGCCACATAGGCGACGGGCGTTCGGTCCGACCGGTGTTGAACAAGCTCTGCGAGCAAGGCTTCTGGAAGGACCTCGCCGATTGGTTCGACCAGCACCCGGATCGTCCCGCCACATGCCAGACCCACCGCAAAGGCATCCTGATCGCTTACGCCGAATTCCAGTTCGCGCGCTTTGCCCTCCTCCAGCGCATCCATGGCCTCGACCACGACAGCGCCTTCAACGCATCCGCCGGAGACCGATCCCTCGATCTCGCCCTCACCGGAGATCGCAAGTTGAGACCCGACGCGGCGCGGTGCGCTGCCCCAGGTTTCGATGACGGTCGCAAGGACTGCGCCCTTGCCACTTCGATGCCAGGCGAGTGCCGTTTCAGGGCACTTGTCGAACCGATCCATCCCGGTGATCTCCTCCCATATTCAGGGCAAGTCTAACATGCCCTGCGCCGCTGTCTTCTGCTGCGTTGGTTGTACTCACCCTGAAGGCCGCGTCACGTCATGCCCGTAAAGCCAGTCGAACCGCCCAAGCATCTGACCAGGAGCAAACCGGCTCATCAGGCCAAGCGCCGAATGTGCGGCGAACCGAACCGGACCCGGTTTCAGGTGGTAATTCCGCGCGTTCTGGCTGGCTGCCTTGATGGCCCGTGACACACGCGCTTCGCGTCTTTTCTGATATCGCTCTAGCCCGCTTGCCACATCGTTTTCCGTCGCCAGCGCATCCGCCAGAACCCACGCATCCTCAAGTGCCATGTTCGCCCCCTGCGCAAGAAACGGAAGGGTCGGATGCGCCGCGTCCCCCAAGATCGCGCAGTTCTGGCCGAACCAGTTCTCTGCAACCGGGTGGCGGAAGAGCCCCCAAAGTCCGGGGTTTTCAGCCTGGCTCAGGATTTGATGCACCTCGGCGTCAAAGGACGCAAACGCCTTGCGAAGATTGTCGGCATCGTCTGTTTGAGACCAGCTTTCCGAGGCCCATTCAGAGCGTTCTTCCACAGCGACCACGTTCAGGATCGATCCATCCCGCAAGGGATAGGTCACCATGTGACGTCCCGACCCCATGTGCACCCGCGCATGCGGGGGATGCCCGGTGACGTTCGGCACGATACAGCGCCACGCGACTTGGCCGGTGAAGAACGGTTTTTGGGGCGCATTGAGCACCGGTCGAACCGCGGAGTGTATGCCGTCCGCACCCACAACCAGATCGGCGTCGCGGTGATCTCCGGTCGCCATCACGATGCGTGGCCTGTCGCCGGGGGTCACCGTGTCCACGGTCTGCAGAAGGCGGATACACACGCCCATATCGCGCGCCTTTTCCAGCAAAAGCGCAATCAGGTCAGCACGATGCACGAAGAGGTACGTCTGATCTGACGACAGCCGTCTCAGGTCGAGCCGGGCTACCTCGGCCCCGGTGGTGCCGTTGCGCAGCGACACCGCCTGTCCTTGCACAGACCGTGCGGCAAGCGCGTCCGCGAGACCCAGCGCCTCAATCACGCGCAAGCCGTTTGGCGAGACTTGAATCCCTGCACCGACCTCGGATATCGCTTCCGACTGCTCCAGCACAGCGACATTGGCACCGTGCATCCGAAGCGCGATGGCGCACGCCAAACCACCGATGCCACCACCGATGACGGTTATGTCACGCGATCTCAGGTCCAAGTCACCTGCCCCAAGAAAAACGCGCCAGAGCGGGGGCTCCGGCGCGCTGAAATTCCACGGTGCAACGACATCAATCGTCGCGGTGGACCTTTTCGCGGCGCTCGTGACGCTCTTGCGCCTCAAGGCTCAGCGTGGTGGTCGGACGCGCGACGAGGCGCTTGAGCGAAATCGGTTCCCCGGTGGCCGCGCAATATCCAAACTCACCCTCGTCAATGCGGCGCAGCGCGGCGTCGATCTTGGCCACGAGTTTGCGCTGGCGATCACGGATGCGCAGTTCGAGTGCGCGGTCTGTTTCCTCAGACGCGCGGTCGGCCACGTCTGGAATATTCCGCGTGCCATCCTGCAGTCCGGCGATGGTGGATTTGCTGTCGCTCAACAGTTCGCTGCGCTGCTCAAGCAGTTCGCGGCGAAACCATTCAAGCTGACGCTCATTCATGAATGGCTCATCCTCAGCGGGACGGTAATCGTCGGGCAGGAAAGTTTCAGCTTTCATCTTGGTCCCCTTATCTAAGCCAGTATCAGCCATGGAATTCCTTCTAGATATCTGGCACCCCTAGGGGCAGCACTTAATGGAAGGCCCAAAGGTTGTCACTAGGCAATAACACCACAAATAAGTGAATTTGTTGCGATGGGTCATAAAGACGCGAGGCAGGAAAAGAATGAGATTTGAAGGCACCGACAGCTACGTCGCAACGGACGATTTGACCATTGCAGTCAATGCCGCCGTGACCCTCGAACGGCCGCTTCTGGTGAAGGGTGAACCCGGCACGGGCAAGACCGAACTGGCCCGTCAGGTGGCGGCGGGGCTTGGCCTTCGGATGCTCGAATGGAACATCAAATCCACAACCAAGGCGCAGCAGGGCCTTTACGAGTACGACGCCGTCAGCCGCCTGCGCGACAGCCAGCTGGGTGACGAGCGCGTTAATGATGTGCGCAACTACATTCGCAAGGGAAAACTCTGGCAGGCGTTCGAGGCGGATCAGAAGGTCGTCCTGCTGATCGACGAGATCGACAAGGCGGATATCGAGTTCCCGAACGACTTGCTGCAGGAACTCGATAAGATGGAGTTCCACGTCTACGAGACCGGAGAGACGATCACCGCGCGCCAGCGACCCATCGTGATCATCACGTCGAACAACGAAAAAGAGCTTCCCGACGCATTCCTGCGCCGCTGTTTCTTCCACTACATCCGTTTCCCCGACGCCGACACGCTGCGCCAGATCGTTGAGGTACATCATCCGGGCATCAAGGAAGCGCTGCTGACCACGGCACTGACGCAGTTCTACGAGTTGCGCGAGCAGACCGGGCTGAAGAAAAAGCCGTCAACCTCCGAAGTGCTGGATTGGCTGAAGCTGCTTCTGGCCGAAGATATGACGCCCGAAGACCTTAAACGGGACGGCGTGAACGCGCTTCCGAAACTGCACGGGGCGCTTCTGAAGAACGAACAGGATGTGCACCTGTTCGAACGGTTGGCCTTCATGGCGCGCCGCGAACGGCGGTAGGTTACCCGGTTTCCGGAAGCGGTGATGCGCCGTTACAGGCGCGGTGTTCAGAGCTTTCCTGTCTGGAACAGTTGCACCTTGAGACCGCCATGTGGAATGGGCGCGCTGACCTGCCGAAAGCTTAATCCGGTTGCTCGGGCAAGGCCTTTGTCCGAGGTCACGATGCCGACGCGCCAGCCTTTGAACCGCTCTTTCATCACCGTGCCGAACGTGCCGTAGAGCCCGAAGAGCAACTTCCGATTGCCGATCCGTGCACCGTAGGGCGGATTGATGATCACCAGTCCCGGCGGGCCGTCCGGCGACGTCAAATCCGCAATCGCCTGCTGTGCAAAGGACGCCACATCGGCGACCCCTGCCCGTTCCGCATTCGCGGTCGCATTCGACACCGCGCCAGCGTCGCGGTCATATCCAAAGAACCGAAGGTCCGTGGTCTTTCTCGCCGACGCCTCGCTACGCAAATCGTTCCAGCGCTGTGCTTCGAATGAGGCAAGCTGCTCAAAGCCGAAAGACCGCGCGCGCCCTGGCGCAAGCCCCAGTGCCATCTCTGCCGCCTCGATCACAAAGGTTCCCGATCCGCACATCGGATCGATCACGGGTTCCGCGCCATCATACCCGCAGGCGCGCAGGAACAGGGCCGCCAGCGTCTCGCGCATCGGGGCCTTTCCGGTGGCTTGTTTGTAACCCCGTTTGTGCAGAGCCTCACCCGAGGTATCGAGGCTGATGTCGCAGAGGTCATCCTCGATCCGCACCCGGACCACCAATCCGGCTTTTTCCAACGGCGGCACCCCAAGGGCATCGGAAATCGCGGTCGACACGCGCTGCGCCGCGGCTCCGGCATGGTAGATGCGCGACTTTCGGCACGTCGCCTCGACGCGGTACGGCACATCCGCCCGCAACAACGCTGTCCAATCCACCTTGCGCGATCGTTTGTCGAGCTGTGCCAAGTGCATCGCCCGGAACCGTGCCACTCGGGCAAGGACGCGCCCCGCACCACGTAGCACGAGGTTCGCGCGCCAAACCTCGGACCAGTCACCGTCCACCGTGACACCACCCGGCGTGACGGTTGCATTTGCAAACGCAGCCGCTTGGACCTCGTCCCGCAATACGGGTTCAAGTCCGGGCGGGGACGACAGGAAGATCTCAAGGGGTGCGGTGTTTGACATATGTCCTCGTGTAGCGGGTCGGCGACGAGCCGACGAGAGGCATATTCACGATGGGGACTCGTGCGCTTGGCGGCTGGACGAAATGTTGCGCATTTGCACAGCTTAAATAACTGTTTTTAATACAATTTCAAGCGAAGAGGCGCATCGCCCCCAAAAAGTGATTCGCACCGATTCGTTGTGGCTAGGCAAAAACCACGGTTTCGCCGTACCCTGCCCCCACAGAGGACAAATAACTGCGGAACAAAAAACCATCCGCAACAAGCAGGCAGGCTTCACACGTGTCCCAAACCGATTTCAACGTGCGCTCTTTGCGCGCGGAAGACTACGAGTCGTGGTGCGTCCTGTGGCGGGCCTATCTGGCGTTTTATGAAACGTCGTTGCCGGGCACGGTGTATGACAGCACCTTCGCGCGGCTTCTTGGCGACGACCCGCAGGATTACCATGGTTTGGTCGCAGAGCGCGCCGGCGCGCTTGTCGGGCTGACGCATTACCTTTTTCACCGCCACTGTTGGAAGATCGAAAACGTCTGCTATCTGCAGGATCTGTTCGCCGCGCCCGAAGTTCGTGGCATGGGCGTCGGTCGGGCCTTGATCGAAGCGGTCTATGCGGCGGCAGATAACGCCGGTGCACCTTCGGTTTATTGGACAACCCAGCACTTCAATCACACCGCAAGACAGCTTTACGACCGGATCGGCACCCTCACCCCGTTCATCAAGTATCAGCGGGATTGAGCATGCGGCGTTTTCTGCTTCCCATGTACCTGTTGCTTGCCGCCTGTGTACCGATCTCGCCGAATGAGACCGCCACCCGCGCGGCATTTGTGGACACGAGCCTGCCAGCGATGAAGGTGTTTTCCGTGCCACGCCCTCAGGTGACCACGGCATCCAATGCCGACATCGCCCGTGATTTCATGGACCTTTCAATGGGGCTGGAGTCCGGACGCGCGCTCGACGTCTTCACACGCTTCGAAGGCCCGATCACCGTACGTCTTGTCGGCGAAGTGCAACCGACCGTTCCCAGCGATCTCAACCGGCTTTTGCACCGCTTACGCAACGAGGCCGGGATCGACATCGCCTACACCACAAGCGACACGGCAAACATCACCATTAACGCGGTCAGCCGTGCAAACATCCAGCGGTTCCTGCCTCAGGCGGCGTGTTTTGTCGTGCCAAATGTGTCAACGTTCGCAGAGTATCGTCAGGCCCGCCGATCCAATCGTGTGAACTGGGGTCGGATCACCGACCGCACACGGCTTGGGATTTTCCTGCCAAACGATGCGAGTCCGCAAGAGGCGCGCGATTGCCTGCATGAAGAACTGGCACAAGCGCTTGGCCCGTTGAACGACCTGTATCGCCTACCGAATTCGGTTTTCAACGATGACAATGTCCACACGGTTCTGACCGGATACGACATGCTGATCCTGCGCGCCTACTACGATCCAATGCTGCGCAACGGAATGAATCGAACGCAGGTGATGAACCGCATTCCGACCATTCTCGCCCGGATCAATCCGGCAGGTGAAGGTCGCCCCGCGACGCGGCTCTCGCGCACGCCGCGACCGTGGATCGAGGCCATTCAGCGCGCCCTAGGCCCCGGCAGTAGCCCGAATGCGCGTCGTGCGGCAGTGAACGAAGCGCTCAGTATCGCCACCGCCATGGGCTGGGACGATCATCGGCGCGGCTTCACGCACTATGCGATGGGACGTATCCTGCAAAGCACCAATCCCGAAGCGGCACGGCACCAGTTCCTGCAGGCGGACGCGTTCTTTGCCCGGTCGTCCGAGACCGGCCTCCACCGCGCCTATGTCGCGTCACAGCTGGCTGCTTTTGCCCTCAGCGAAGATCGTCCGGACGAGGCACTGCATTTGACCAGTACGGCGATCGATCTGGCAGCCCAGCACGAAAACGCAGCGCTTCTTTCGACACTCCTTATGCTACGCGCCGAAGCGCTCGACTTGTCGGGTCGCGTATCTGCCGGGGCCGATGTGCGTCTGGACAGTCTGGGATGGGCACGGTACGGGTTCGGCTCGGATTGGGCGGTGCGCGCAAAGCTGCGTGAAATCAGCGCGCTGAACCCGCTGAACAGGGCCAGAGGCAGTTTATGATCGTCATTGCAGGTGCAATTCTGGGGGCCATTGTCGGGGTGATGACCGCCAAGAAACGCGGCGGCAACCGCGCGGACAAATGGCAATACGGCGCGGTCTATGCGATCGCCTTTTCGCTGGGTGGCCTTGTCCTGACCATTGCAATCGAGAAACTGGTTTTCTGAGTCTTCGGGGCACTGCCCTGAAGGGCCCTAGATGTTTTTGGACCGAAGTTGAGCCAAGCGCTGGTCTGTCGCAGCGGTCGTTGCTACATCAGGCATCATGTTTGTCCCCTTTTTCGACACCTTGCGGAAAACCGGTGTTCCGGTTTCGCTTCGCGAATACCTGAGCTTCCTCGAAGCGGTGCGCGCGGGGCTGGCGACCTACGATCCCGAGGCCTTCTACTACCTCGCCCGCAGCGCGATGGTGAAGGACGAACGCCACATAGACCGGTTCGACCGCGCCTTTGCGGAAACCTTCAAAGGGCTGGAAGCGATCCGTCTCGATCAGGTTCTGGAGGCGCTGGAACTGCCGGAAGACTGGCTGACCAAGATGGCAGAAAAACATCTCAGCGAGGAAGAGAAAGCCGAGATTGAGGCGCTTGGCGGGTTCGAGAAGCTGATAGAGACGCTGAAAGAGCGTCTCAAGGAGCAGCAGGGTCGTCACCAGGGCGGCAGCAAATGGATCGGTACGGCTGGCACCTCGCCTTTCGGGGCGTACGGGTACAATCCGGAAGGTATTCGGATTGGTCAAAGCGAGTCCCGCCACCAGCGCGCGGTGAAGGTCTGGGACAAGCGCGAGTTCCGCAATCTCGACGACAGCGTGGAACTGGGCACCCGCAACATCAAGGTGGCGCTCAAACGTCTGCGCCGATGGGCGCGCGACGGGGCGCTGGACGAGCTGGACCTCGACGGTACGATCCGCGCGACGGCGGAGCATGGGTATCTTGACGTGCAAACCCGGCCGGAGCGACGCAACGCGGTCAAGGTGATCCTGTTTCTCGACGTCGGCGGGTCGATGGACCCGCATGTCAAAGTGGTGGAAGAGCTGTTCTCCGCCGCGCGGGCCGAATTCAAGCATCTCGAACATTACTACTTCCATAATTGCCTCTACGAAGGCGTTTGGAAGGACAATCGCCGCCGCTGGGATGCGGTGACGCCGACGCATGAGGTGCTCAACACCTACGGCTCGGACTACAAGTGCATCTTCGTCGGCGACGCTTCCATGTCGCCCTATGAGATCGCCTTTGCGGGCGGGGCGAATGAGCATTGGAATGAAGAACCCGGACAGGTCTGGCTCGAAGGCGCCCGCGCGCAGTGGCCGCATCATCTCTGGATCAATCCGACGCCCGAGAAATACTGGCAGTATACCCAGTCGATCCAGATGATCCGCGAAATCTTCGAGGGCGCCATGGTGCCGATGACGCTCGAAGGCATCAGTCGCGGGATCAAGGACCTGGCCAAATAAGACGGAACCGCCGGCGGCACCCAAAGGTTGGCCCTGCGTACCAACCACGGGGAGACCGTAGATGATAACGAAAACCGCATCCGCCCATTGGACCGGGGGCCTGAAAGACGGCAAGGGCCAGATTTCAACCAAGTCCGGCGCGCTGAAGGACCAGCCTTACGGGTTCAACACCCGGTTCGAAGACAAACCCGGCACGAACCCCGAAGAGCTGATCGGGGCAGCCCATGCGGGATGCTTCTCGATGGCTCTGTCGATGATCTTGGGCGACTACGACGCAACAGCCGAAGCCATCGACACCACAGCCAAGGTAAGCCTTGAAGAAAAGGATGGCGGGTTTGCAATCACCAAAATCCATCTCGACCTGACCGCAAAAATCCCCGGCATCAGCGAGGCGGACTTCCAGGAAGCCGCAAACACCGCCAAGGAAAACTGCCCTGTGTCCAAGGTGCTCGCAGCAGCCGATATCACGATGGACGCGAAACTCGTCGGCTAAGAACGTCTGAAGCGCGGCATACCAGGTGATGCCGCGCTTGCCCTTCTCGGAACGCCGCCCCATATCACGGGTATGATCAAATTCACCCCGATCCTTCTGGCCATCATCTATGCGCTGGTCATGTATCATTTCTCGGTTTGGCGCACGAAGCGCGAGCTTGACGCGCGCTCGACCGAGCTGGCCGATCCCAAGCTGAAAAAGCTGACGGACCGTCTGGCCGCCGCGCTCGATCTGGATCGCATCCGTGTCAACATCTACGAGATCGACCCGGTGAACGGCCTCGCCGCGCCGGATGGGCGCATCTTCATCACACGTGGCTTTTACCGCAAATACCAAAACGGTGAGGTAAGTGCCGAGGAACTGACCAGTGTCATCGCGCATGAGCTTGGACACGTGGCCTTGGGCCACACGCGTCGTCGAATGATCGACTTCTCGGGTCAGAACGCTCTGCGGACCGCACTTGCGATGGTGCTCTCGCGTTTTCTGCCGGGTATCGGTGTCTGGATCGCCAACGGTATCGCCACGTTGCTGGCAGCCCGCCTGTCCCGAGGCGATGAATACGAAGCCGACGCCTACGCCGCCGCCCTGCTCCACAAGGCCGGGATCGGCATCGGGCCGCAGAAATCGCTGTTTGGAAAGCTCGAAGACCTGACCAAGGCGCGGTCAGGCGTAGTGCCGGCTTGGCTCATGTCGCACCCAAAGACGTCGGAACGGATTGAGGCGCTTGAAAAACTCGAGGCGCGCTGGACCAGCATCACGCCCTGATCTTCTTCTCTTTCCCACCAGGCGACCGTGATACGGCCAAGAGCATTGAGCGTAAGGCCGGAGCGTAGGCCCGGCTTCAGTCCAGCGCCCTAAATAAGCTCAAGAAGTCCTTCCGCCCGATCCACACCGTTGACCTGCACCGTGATCCTGTGCGGTCCCGGATGGAGCGTGAACGTCGACGCCCCGGCCTTCAGCTTATGCAACTTGGCCAGTGTCATCGCTTCGCCCGCCTTCAACCGTGCGCTTTTCAGCTTAAACACCTTCTCACCCGCGCGCCCGTTCGGACGATGGAACGCGATCCGGTAATCCACCATCACCGGCAGATCGACCTTCGATGTCAGTGTTACCGCGATTTCGAACGCGTCTCCGATCCGCACGGGGATTGGTTCAAGCGATAGCGCTGCCGAAACGGGCACCTCAGGATCATATCCCAGCAGCCGCAGCGCGCCCGCCTCGCCCCGCTTGACCGCCGTGCGAAGTGCGTGCCGCGTCATCCAATCGAGCTCCTTGGCGTCTTGCCGCCCGACGCGCCGCCACGCTT
Organism: Marivita hallyeonensis; assembly: GCF_900129875.1. Lineage (GTDB taxonomy): Bacteria > Pseudomonadota > Alphaproteobacteria > Rhodobacterales > Rhodobacteraceae > Marivita > Marivita hallyeonensis. The sequence goes on from NZ_FQXC01000002.1 coordinate 388,550, forward strand.
CCAGGACTTCGACCACCCTCTCCGGCGCGATCTTGGACAGATCGTTCATGTGATTGGCGACCGACCGCGTCACGAACCGGGTCGGATCAGCATGCAGCACATCAAGAAAGCGCAGCGGCACCATCGGGTCGAGGTCGATATTCGCCGCCCACGGCAGCCGGGGTCGCGTGCCTTCGCTCACCAAGCGTCGGACGTGGTAATGCGGATGCTGCGTCCACTGATCCAGACGGGCCAGCGTTTCATCGGGCCAGCGATTGAGAAAGGGCCGGATGTAGAATTCCATGGAAAACCGCTGCGTGGCGGCCTCCAGAAGATCGAGCGCGCGCTCCCGGTACTCCTCCATCCCATGGCGCACGGCAAGAATGCCCGGCACCGCATGGATGAAACGGCCGAAATCGTCGTCGGTCTTGTCGGCGCTAAGCGCGGGCGGCATTGCCGCCTCCAACGCTTCCGCCATCGCTGGGAAATCGGACGGGAGTTGCTCTTCGATGCAATCGGCCAACCAGTCGAGACGTTCAAGCAGGCCCCGTTCTGCAAGGCCTGCGACGGCCCTGGCGTGAAACCGATCTGCATCGAACCCGGGCAGGACAGCGTATTCCTGCGCCAGGTCGCCAACCGTGTCAGCATTGAACAGCTCATCTTTCAGGGAGAAACCCTGTGTCTGCCCCTGCCCGTCCGGACCCCGTGCCATGGATCACATCGTGATGTTGGTGCCGCCACCATCGATCAGCACGTTCTGCCCAACGATGAAGCCCGCGTGCTGCGAACACAGGAAGGCACAGGTCTGACCGAATTCGTGCCGCGTGCCATAGCGCCGCGCCGGAATCGTTTGTTGGCGCTGCTTGCGTGCCTCTTCGATGCTGATGCCCTGCGTCTTGGACACGCCGCTGTCCAACTGGTCCGCGCGATCGGTTGCGTGAATGCCCGGCAGAAGATTGTTAACGACCACCCCGTGCGGCGCCACTTGCCGTGCGGTGCCCGCAACATATCCGGTCAGTCCGGTGCGCGCCGCGTTCGACAAGCCAAGCTGCGGGATCGGTGCCCGGACGGATTGCGACGTGATGTTCACCACGCGGCCCCAGCCGCGTTCGATCATGCCCGGCATCAGCGCAGTCATTAACGCAATGGGCGTCAGCATGTTGGCGTCCAGCGCCTTGATGAAATCCTCGCGATCCCAGTCTGACCACAGACCCGGCGGCGGGCCACCGGCGTTGGTCACGAGGATATCTACATCCCCCGCTGCTTTTAGAACCTCGGCACGGCCGTCTTCACTCACGATGTCCGCTGCGACCGTGGTCACGTCCACCCCGTAAGCGGTGCGGATCTCATTCGCCGTCGCTTCGAGGGCATCTCCACCCCGAGCATTCATCACAAGATTGACCCCGGCTTCGGCCAGCGCTTCTGCACATCCGCGACCCAATCCCTTGCTTGATGCGCATACAAGCGCGCGCTTCCCACTTATGCCCAGGTCCATATGAAACCTCCCCATTTTCCTCAATTTGTCGGCGAAATGCCGCGCCGCATTCATAGATCTGCCATATTTTCAGCGGACCTTAAAGGTGCGCAAGGTTAACGCCCTGGCCCGCAAGACCAGACTACAGAGCACCGAAGACAATGACCACCACACCCGCGACACCGCCCACATATTACGCGTGCCCCGCGCAGTCATTTCGGGCGGAATTCGGCGTGTGCCGTGGCGAAGCGATCAGCAGTCTGGATCACCTGCACCTCGGTGACGTTTACCAGGTCAAACTCGGCGCTGAATGGTCGCCCGTTACATCTTGCAACAGCGCATGCGATGCCTTTAGCATGGAATTGGCGGCGAACCTGCCGTGCGAAGAACTGACCACTCTCGCGCATCTGATATTCATGACCACCACGGGCCGCCGCGCCGACGTCTATGCAGCCATGTCTCAGGGTCAGCTGTATCTAGTGTCGGAGACCACGCTGCAGATGGGATCGGAGTACGTGCTGATTGACAGTCAGGCGCGCGATGCGCCGTTTGCACCGGTTGTCGTCCCGTCCCCGATGGTTCCTGCGCATGCAGCCTATGCTCAACCGGCGCACACGGTGCCGGTCCGGCTTCGCGTGAACGGGTAAACCGGCGCCGGTCCTTTATGGACAAGACTGAGCGGTGCGCCTATACGCGCGCTCATGTTGGACACCGCTTCAAATCGCCCTGAATTGCCACCTGAAATTGCCCGCCGCCGGACCTTTGCGATCATCTCGCATCCCGACGCGGGAAAGACGACCCTAACCGAGAAATTTCTGCTTTACGGCGGGGCGATCCAAATGGCCGGACAGGTGCGCGCCAAGGGCGAAGCACGGCGTACGCGGTCGGACTTCATGAAAATGGAACAGGACCGGGGCATCTCGGTCTCGGCCTCTGCGATGTCGTTCGATTTCAAGACCTTCCGCTTCAATCTTGTGGACACACCGGGCCACTCGGACTTTTCCGAAGACACCTATCGGACGCTGACAGCCGTGGACGCAGCCGTGATGGTGATCGACGGCGCGAAGGGCGTGGAAAGCCAGACGCAAAAGCTCTTTGAGGTGTGCCGCCTGCGCGATCTGCCGATCCTGACCTTCTGCAACAAGATGGACCGGGAAAGCCGCGACACGTTCGAGATCATCGACGAGATCCAGGAAAACCTGGCCATCGACGTGACCCCGGCGAGCTGGCCCATCGGCGTGGGGCGGGACTTCCTGGGATGCTACGACCTTTTGCGCGACCGGCTGGAACTGATGGACCGCGCCGACCGCAATAAGGTTGCCGAAAGCATCGCCATCGAAGGGCTCGACGACCCAAAACTGGCCGAGCATGTGCCCGCGCACTTGCTGGAACAGCTGAAGGAAGAGGTCGAAATGGCGCGCGAACTGCTGCCCACGCTTGACCCGCAAGCGGTTCTGGAAGGGCATATGACGCCTATCTGGTTTGGCTCAGCCATCAACTCTTTTGGTGTGAAAGAACTGATGGACGGTATCGGAACCTATGGCCCGGAACCGCAGCCGCAATCCGCAACGCCAAGGCAGATTTCCCCAGATGAAACAAAGGTTTCCGGATTTGTCTTCAAAGTTCAGGCAAACATGGACCCAAAGCACCGCGACCGCGTGGCGTTCCTGCGTCTGGCGTCCGGGCACTTCACCCGCGGCATGAAACTGACCCATGTGCGGACCAGGAAGCCCATGGCCGTATCGAACCCTGTCCTGTTCCTCGCCGCTGACCGCGAGTTGGCGGAAGAAGCCTGGGCCGGCGACATCATCGGTATCCCGAACCATGGCCAGCTGCGCATCGGTGACACGTTGACCGAAGGCGAGACGCTGAAAGTGACCGGCATCCCCTCTTTCGCGCCAGAGCTTCTGCAAACCGTCCGCGCTGGTGATCCGCTCAAGGCAAAACACCTTGAAAAGGCGCTGATGCAATTCGCCGAGGAAGGCGCGGCCAAGGTGTTCAAACCGATGATCGGTTCGGGCTTTATCGTGGGTGTCGTCGGTGCGCTCCAATTCGAGGTGCTGGGCAGTCGGATCGAATTGGAATACGGGCTGCCCGTCCGCTTCGAGGCGTCGCAATTCACCTCCGCCCGTTGGGTGCATGGACCCAAAGACGCCGTGGAAAAGCTCGTCAACGCCAACAAGCAGCACATGGCCGCGGACAATGACGGCGACGTGGTCTACCTCACCCGCCTGCAATGGGACATTGACCGCATTGTCCGTGACTACCCGGACGTGACCTTGTCGGCGACGAAGGAAATGATGGTCTGAAGGGCACGGTTGTGAATTCGCGAACCAAGGTCTCTCAAGACGCTTGATCCGGCCTGCGTCAAGCGGCACTCTTTCACCATGAGCAGCAAGAAAGCGCCGCCAAATCCCGCCTATCCACAAGGGATGACCGGCATTTTGAACCAGATGAACGCGCGTCGGGCGCCGTTGACCTTTGCACAGGGCGAAGCCCTGCCACCACTCGATTGCGATCTGGACGCGCTGTCGAAGAAGAAGGTGAAGGTGCCGTCGCGGGATGCGAAACAGCAATCCGAACACGCGCGCAAAGACCTGGAAATCTCCAAAGAACTCAAAGGGCAAAATGCCCTTCTTCACCTAAATGCGCTGCTCATCGCGCATCTTCGCAAGAATAACCAACCTCCCCACGCTGCCGACCTGTTTGTCCGTCTCTGGGCGGAGCAATCGCAACGCTTGCTAAGGGAAATGGACCTGCGGTGGAAGGTGTCGAGCCTGACCACCTTTGGAGACCACGGCAAAACCCCCACGCAACGCAGTACGGGCCTCGCGCTATCGACGCTGTTCGGCACGATGAAGCTCTACGAAAGCGAACGGCTTTATTCCGGGCGCGATCCGGAGCGGCCGTTCACGCTGGGTGGCCGATCAAAGGCGCCCTTGCCGCTGGATATGAACGGGTTTTCTTTGACCAACGGCGGGCTCGACGTGAACATGATCGGCCGGTTGTGGGAAGAAGCAGACCGCGACGATGTGATCCGCCCCCTTGCGCACGATATGCTGCAACGTCTGATCGATGATCCGCGCACCGTGTTTCGCCGCCTGCATCGCCTACGCGCCCGCAAATTGCGCCGTCTTGAGCAGTCCGGGATAGACGACAGCAGGGCCGAGACTTTGCTCCCCGTACCGAAGGATGTGCTGGCGAAAACGCACATCCCACCGTCCTGGGGCCTGGTCTGCACGACAAATGCGCCACTGTTGGACGTGGCACGGTTTGTGGCCTATCACATCGATCTTGGTGCGCGACGGATATACCTCTTCCTAGACACACCCGACACCGACGTCATCGCGCTCTTGGGGGAAAACCCAAAAGTCCGCCTGACGGTGTGCGACGCGGCGTATTGGCGCCAACTCGGGAAGGACCGGCCAGACACCCATCAGGTGCGCCAATCCTTCAACGCCACCCATGCCCTTCGGCAAGCTGAAGGCGACGTGGATTGGCTGGGTCATATCGACATCGACGAGTTCATCTTGTCGGACAAGAAGCTGAGCACGACGCTGAAGTCCGTGGCGGATGACGCGGCGGCCATACGCCTCTTTCCGGCGGAGGCGCTGGCCTCAAAGGTCCCCGGTGCCATGCCGACGCATTTCAAATTGCGTCCGGCGAGCGATAACGCGGCGCAGGCGCTGCATGACGCGTACCCGACTTTCGGCAGTTACTTGCGCGGCGGGTTCCTGAGCCACACGGCAGGGAAGATTTTTGTCCGAACCGGGCTTGGCGAAGTGCGCTTGAAAATCCATCGCGTGCGATTTCATGGTCAGGACGTCTCAAATGTTGCCCAAGTCGAAAACGTTCATGTCGGTCATCTGCATGCGCCCGATTGGGAGTCCTTCATGGCCAAGCTTGCCTTCCGACGGGAAAAAGGGTCCTACCGCATCCAGCCGGACGAGCCAATGAAATCGGTGGGCCGGTTGCTCAGCTGGTTGCACGAAGAAGAGGGCGACGAAGGCTTGCGCATGTTCTTCGACGAGATGTGCCTCGACAGCAGCGATCTGCGCGCGCGACTGAAGCGCAACGACCTTTTGCTAACCCCTCAATTCGATCCGGATGCCGCTCTTGAGCGCGTATTCGGCGTCCGCCTGGCAGGTTGACAGGTCATCGACGGCATCGAGTTCACGCATTCGTTGCAGTTTGACCACCAAACCGGCGCAAACCTGTCACTTTGAAGCAGCGTGCCGTGCTTGGATTGACGGTGCGTGGCAACAGGGCTACATACCAGCCAGATCAATTCTGTGGTTATCACGGGGCCATCCGGGCCGGATCATAGTCAGACGCACGGGCGCAGTCAGTCCGTGAACAACGGATACACATGACAAAATTTTCTGAGTTGAACCTCAACCCGAAAGTCCTGAAGGCAATCGAAGAAGCGGGATACGACACTCCCACCCCCATTCAGGCAGGCGCCATACCCCCCGCTCTTGAAGGTCGTGATGTGCTTGGCATCGCCCAGACCGGAACAGGGAAAACGGCAAGCTTCACCCTTCCGATGATCACACTGCTGGCACGCGGACGTGCGCGGGCGCGGATGCCGCGGAGCCTTGTGCTTTGCCCAACGCGCGAATTGGCGGCGCAGGTGGCAGAGAACTTCGACACCTACGCCAAACACGTCAAGCTGACCAAGGCGCTGCTTATCGGTGGTGTCAGTTTCAAGGAACAAGACCTGCTCATCGACAAGGGCGTCGACGTTCTGATCGCCACACCGGGTCGCCTTCTTGACCATTTTGAGCGCGGGAAACTGCTGCTCACCGGTGTGCAGGTGATGGTGGTGGACGAAGCTGACCGGATGCTCGATATGGGGTTCATTCCAGACATCGAACGTATCTTTTCGCTGACACCCTTCACGCGTCAGACGCTTTTCTTCTCGGCCACTATGGCGCCAGAGATCGAACGCCTGACCAACACGTTCCTGTCCGCCCCCGCGCGGATCGAGGTTGCCCGCCAGGCGACCGCGTCAGAGACGATCGAACAGGGCGTTGTCATGTTCAAGGCCAGCCGCCGCGACCGTGAAGGTACGGAAAAACGCAAGCTGCTCCGCAAGCTCATCGAAGATGAGGGCGAGGCGTGCTCGAACGCGATCATCTTCTGCAACCGCAAGACGGATGTGGATATCGTCGCCAAGTCGCTCAAGAAATATGGGTTCGATGCGGCCCCGATCCATGGGGACCTCGACCAATCACACCGCACCAGAACCCTCGACGGCTTTCGCGATGGTGATCTGCGCTTCCTCGTGGCCTCTGACGTTGCCGCACGCGGCCTGGATGTGCCGGCGGTGAGCCACGTTTTCAACTTCGACGTGCCCAGCCACGCCGAGGATTACGTTCACCGTATTGGTCGGACCGGACGTGCCGGACGCGCAGGCAAGGCGATGATGATCTGCGGACCGAAGGACGAAAAGAATTTCGATGCGATCGAGAAGCTGATCCAGAAGGAAATTCCCCGCATCGAAAACCCGCTTCAAGAGGCTGAACCCGAGAAGGAAGAGGCCCGGTCAAGCGAGCAGAAAGACACCAAACCGCGCCGGTCGCGCGGCGGTCGTGGCCGCGCAAAGCAGGCTGACCCGCAACCGACCGAAACGGTCGACGTCCAAGTTCAGGCAGCTCCGGAAGACACCAAATCGGAAAAACCAGCGCAGTCAGAAAAATCCCGCGGCCCCCGCAATCGGCGCGGTGATCGCTCCGGACGGGACAACAATGTGGTGGGCATGGGCGACCATTTGCCGTCCTTCATCGCCAAGAGTTTCGACGAGCGTCGCGCGGGCTAAGCCGTAGCGGAGATGGATGCGGGTCGCGCTGCTGGCAACTTGCCGACGGGCAAGTTGCGGCGCCACCCGGTCAAATGCCAGCTGAGGCCTGTTGACCTAGTGCGGATAGGACGCGAAGAGCGCATTAACACTTTCCGGCAACGTTCTGAAATCATGAAACAGTTTGTCATGCGGGATTTCGTCTAAGGACACAGTGCGAATTCCCTCGCTGAACAGCAGAAACGGCACCCGTGCACGCTGCGCGGTTTCGGCATCCACCGGGCTGTCGCCAACGTAAACCGCTTCTGTCGCGCCAAGCTTTTCGAAGGCCAGCTTCAAAGGGGCCGGGTCCGGCTTCGGGACCGACAACGTGTCACCCGCAACTGCCACTTCGAAATACTCGGCTAAGTCCAACGCCGCCAAGACCGCTTTCATCGGAGCCGTCGGTTTATTGGTGCATAGCCCCAGAACACACCCCTGATCGCGCAACGCATCCAGTGCTTCGCGCACGTGCGGGAACACCTCGGTATGGTCGGTGGCTTGCACGTATAGCGCCATGAACCGCTGCAAGAGCGTGTCGTACTCTGATGCCTTCAGAGCTGTCGCCGCGATCAGCCTGTTCATAAACACGCGCACACCGAAACCCACGAAACCCGCCACCTGAGACCGGTCCAACGGTGGCAAACCGTGTTCGGCCAGCAAGGTATTGGCCGAAACCGTCATGTCCGGCAGGCTGTCGATCAGCGTGCCATCCAGATCGAAGACAACTGCGCGTGTCATGCGAGCCGCGAGATGATCACGGATACTTCGGGTTTCTTGCCGATTTCATTCTGCGTGGTCTGACGTGCCACACGGCGCAGCCCCTCTTCGAGCTTGTCGTCATCCGTGATGGTTTTTGCCCCTGCCCGCCCAATGAATTGCGACAGGTCTTCTTCCAGCGCATCCACCAAAGACGCGTTGCTGCGCCCCATCTCGGGTAGGCCCATGACTTCGCACCACGGCTCACCCAGAAGCTCATCGTCTTCGTCAAGGATCACCGTCACGATCACATGCCCGTTCAGCGCCATCCGAATGCGATCCCGCACAACGCCGTCCAGCGCGCCGATCTTGGTCGTACCGTCAAGATAGGTCCGCCCGGTTTCCACATATTCGGCAACCGTGGGTTCGTTTCCGCTGAGGTCAATCATCATGCCATTGACCGCCAAAACGCCGGTGCGCCCGGCCATGCCAGCAAGCTTCACATGCTCGCGCAAATGCCGATGCTCGCCGTGCATCGGAAGGACGACCTGAGGGTTCAGTAGGCGGTGCATTTCCTGGATATCCGGCCGGTTGGCGTGGCCCGAGACGTGGTAATGCCCCGAACTGTCATCCACCACATCCACGCCCTGTTCGGAAAACTGGTTCATGATCCGAATGACGCCACGCTCATTGCCAGGAATGGTTTTCGAAGAAAACAAGAACGTGTCGCCTTCTTTCATCGTGATCCCATTATACTTGCCGCGCGCCAACTGAGCAGAGGCGGCGCGCCGTTCACCCTGGCTGCCGGTCACGATAAGCATCAGGTTCTCGCGCGGGATCTGCGTCGCCTCTTCAGGGCTGACAACCGTCGGGAAACTATCAAGCACGCCGGTCTTGATTGACGCTTCGATCATCCGACGCATGGCACGCCCCAAGAGGCAGATCGACCGCCCGGCCCGATCCGCCGCTTCGGCCAGCGTCTTCACCCGCGCGACGTTGGATGCAAAGGTGGTCGCAACGACCATGCCGCTGGCGTCGCGGACCAGCTTTTCGATCTCGGGACCGACACTGGCCTCCGACCGCCCGGCATGTTCGGAAAAGACATTGGTGGAATCACAGACAAGCGCCTTCACACCCGGCTTTGCCACCTCTTCCCACAGGTCCCGGTCAAACGGTTCCCCCACCACCGGGGTTACATCGATCTTGAAGTCGCCCGAATGCACCACGCGCCCCTGCGGCGTGTCGATCACCAGACCTGAGCTTTCCGGGATAGAATGCGAAATTGGCACGAAACCAACCTTGAACGGACCCACCTCAACGGTCTCGGGCCATGCCGAGACGGTGCGCACGCTTTCGGGCGAATACCCGTGGTCATCCATCTTGAGCCGCGCGATATGCGCCGTAAACGCCCGCGCGTAGATCGGCGCGCCAAGTTCTTCGTAAAGGTAGCCGACCGCGCCCACGTGATCCTCATGCGCGTGTGTGATGAAGATTGCTTCGAGACGGTCCCGCCGCTCTTTCAGCCAGGTGATGTCCGGCAGAATCAGATCAACACCGGGTGAGCCGTCCATGTCCGGAAAGGTGACGCCCAGATCGACAAGGATCAGTCGTTCCTCATCCGGTTTGCCATAGCCATAGACATAGGCGTTCATGCCAATTTCACCGGCCCCGCCAAGGGGCAGGTAGATAATCCGTTCACCGCTCATGATTTACCCGTGTTCTTTGTTATAATTGTGGATGACCGTCAGGCCATGCATGGTGAGGTCGTTCTCAAGCTCATCAAATAAGTCTTCGGTCTCGGCAAACAATGCAGCAAGGCCGCCCGTGCCGATGATTTTCATGTCCTGACCCCGTTCCGCCTTGATCCGCGCGCAACACTCTTTGACCAGGCCAACATAGCCCCAGAACACGCCCGACTGCATACACGCCACCGTGTTGGTACCGACAACGCGCTGGGGCTTGGAGATATCGACATGCGGAAGCGCCGCGGCGGCCATATGCAATGCCTCAAGGCTCAGATTGACGCCCGGCGCGATCAGGCCGCCGACATAGGCACCGTCGTGATCCACGACGTCAAACGTTGTCGCGGTGCCGAAATCCACGACGATCAGATTGCCGCCGTGCCGGTCATAGGCGCCTGCCGTGTTCACCAGCCGGTCGGGGCCGACAATGGTGCCCTCATCGACGCGGGGCGGATGTGGTAACAGGCATTCGGGTTTGCCCACGACCAGCGGCCGCAGACCGAAGAACCGATCCGAGAAAACACGCAGGTTGAAGACGACGCGGGGGACCGTGGACGAGATGATGACGTCGGTGATGTCGAGCTCGATCCCGTAATGCTTGATGAGCGTCGAGAACCACGTGAAGTAGGCATCCGCCGTGCGCCCGTGATGGGTCGACGTGCGCAATGTGCAGAGAAACTCCTGACCGTCCCAGATCGAGAAGACGGTATTGGTGTTGCCGCAATCAATGGTCAGAAGCATGTCCCTGCCCCGTCAGAAAAAGATATCCGCTGCCGCGATCGCCTCGCGGCCTTGGGCGGTGGTCAATACGATCCGGCCCTGCGCGTCAATGGTGTCAAACCGGCCCTGGACCTCACGGGTGCCCATGCGGGCCGTCACGGTCTCTCCCATACGCGCGGCCCGCGCCAACCAGGCCTCGCGTATGGGCGCGAAACCGAGCGTAACGAAACTCCGCTCGTGTTCGGCGTACCGCGCGGCGAGATGGTCAAGAAACACGTCCGGTCCGACCTCAACGCCCAGCACGGACAGAACCGAGACCGGTGGCACCGCGCTCGCCTCGACCTCCGAAGCCATCGGGGCCTGCACAAGATTGACGCCGATCCCGATCAACAGGTGATCTGGAAGGCTGTCCAGCAGGATGCCCGCGACCTTGCCGCCGGCCAGAAGTACATCGTTCGGCCATTTCAGCGACAGACCATCCACCCGGCCCGACACCGCAACCAGCGCATCGAAAAGCGCGAGGGCCGCGACGAAGCTGCGCAACGCGCGCATTTCGGGCGGCTCGGACGTGGGCAGCACAAGCGTGGCGGCGAAATTTCCCTCGGGATTCACCCAATCCCGGCCACGCCGCCCACGCGCGGCCGACTGGCGCAACGCGCAAATCCATGTCGGCCCGGCCAATTCCGTTGCCTGACGCGCCGCCTCGGTCATTGTGCTGTCCACCCGGGCCAGCACCTGCCGGTCATATCCCGCGGGCCAGTCAGACACGGCGCACCCCGCATGCTTCTCCGGTTCCGAAATATCTCGGGGGAGTCCGCCACCGGCGGACGGGGGCAGAGCCCCCTAGGCGCGATCCGCGTAGCGGGTCGCAAAAACCGTAGCGACGCGCCCTTGGCGCGTCACGATATTGCCGCGTCCGGACCGGTTTATTCGACAAGGGTCGCCGCGGCGGCGGCGGCCACGCTTTCGATGCCGAAAAGGTTCACCACCCCGGCGACCATGATGATCGCGCTTGCCATCAGCATCCCGTAGAGAATCGGTGACCGGCCTTTGTCCAAAGCATCGTCCCGCTCTTCACCGAAATACATGTAGAAGACGATCCGCAGATAGTAGAACGCCCCGATCACAGATGCGATGACACCCGCAATCGCCAACCACGCCAGGCCAGCCTCGTAGGCTGCGCGGAGCACGTACAGCTTGCCGAAGAAGCCGACGAGTGGTGGCACGCCCGCAAGCGAGAAGAGAAGCACCAGCATCGCCAGAGCCTTGCCCGGCTCGCGTTTGGAATACATATTGAGGGACCCGATATTGGACACCGGCTGGCCGTCACGGCTCATCGACAGAATGAAGGCGAAGGTGCCGACATTCATGGTCACGTAGATCGCCATGTAGATCAGCATCGCCTGCACTCCGAAGGCCGTGCCAGCCGCCAACCCCATGAGCGCGTAACCCATATGTGCGATCGAAGAGAACGCCATCAGGCGCTTGATATCGCGCTGACCGATGGCGGCGATGGCGCCAAGGAACATCGACAGCACCGACAAAAGCGCGATGACCTGGCTCCAGTCGCGCACCGCATCACCGAAGGCGTCATGCAGGACCCGAGCGAAAAGCGCCATGGCGGCGACCTTGGGCGCGGTGGCGAAGAAGGCCGTGACCGGTGTTGGCGAGCCTTCGTAGACGTCTGGCGTCCACATGTGGAACGGCACGGCAGAGACCTTGAAGGCAAGGCCCGAGATCAGGAAGACAAGCCCGAAGAGCAGCCCAAGCGACACCTGGCCCTCGCTCGCGGTCTGGATGATGCCCGAAAACAGCGTGGTGCCAGAATAGCCATAGACCAGCGACGCCCCGTAAAGCAGCAATCCCGACGACAGCGCGCCGAGGACGAAATACTTCAGACCCGCCTCGGTGGATTTCAGGCTGTCCCGGCGCAGGGCGGCAACCACGTAAAGCGAGAGCGACTGCAGTTCCACCCCCATGTAGAGCGCCATAAGGTCGCCCGCCGACACCATCATCATCATGCCGACCACGGCAAGCGCGATCAGCAGAGGATACTCGAACTTCAAGAGACCCCGGCGCGCCATGTATCCTTCGCTCATCAGAAGGACAGCGGCGGCAGAGACGAGGATCACCACCTTCGAGAACCGTGCGAAGCCGTCATCTACGAACATGCCGTTGAAGGCCACATTGGTGCCCGCACCGTTCAGCCCGATCCAGACCGCAACAGCAAGGAAAAGCGCCGAGGTGATCCAGACCAGCATGGAGGCCGCGCCGTCCTTGATGGTGTAGACCGCGCCGATCAGGGCGAGCATGGCGTACACGGCCAGAATGATTTCCGGCAGAATGACGGTCAGATCAGAGCCTAGCATCGCTCAGACCTCCTTAATGGCTCGCCGCGACTTGGATCAGGCGCGATGGCGCCTCGGCAAGTGCGGTCTGATAGTTGGAAACAAGCGCCTCGACCGACGGTCCGATCGTGTCGAGGATCGGGGCGGGATAGACGCCAAAGAGGATCGTTGCAATCACGAGCGGCGCAAAGATCGCGCGCTCGCGGCGGGACATATCGGTGATGGTCTTGAGGCTTTCCTTAATCAGATCGCCCATGACCACCCGGCGGTAGAGCCACAAAGCATAGGCCGCCGACAGGATGACACCCGAAGTGGCAATCAGCGCGACCCAGGTGTTCACCTGGAAGATGCCCACAAGTGTCAGGAATTCACCGATGAAGCCGGATGTGCCCGGAAGGCCGACATTGGCCATGGTGAACAGCATGAAGATCAGAGCGTAGGCCGGCATCCGGTTCACGAGGCCGCCATAGGCGTCGATCTCGCGCGTGTGCATCCGGTCATAGATCACGCCGACGCAGAGGAAGAGCGCGCCCGAGATGAAGCCGTGGCTGATCATCTGGAAGATTGCACCGTCGATGCCCTGCTGGTTGCCCGCGAAAATGCCCATCGTGACGTAGCCCATATGGGCGACGGACGAATATGCGATGAGCTTTTTCATGTCCTCCTGCACCAGCGCCACAAGCGAGGTGTAGACGATGGCGATCACCGACATCCACAGCACCAAGGGCGTCAGTACGTCCGCTCCGACCGGGAACATCGGAAGGCTGAAGCGCAGGAATCCGTAGCCGCCCATCTTCAAAAGGATCGCGGCCAGAACCACCGATCCGGCGGTCGGGGCCTGCACGTGCGCGTCGGGCAGCCATGTGTGGACCGGCCACATCGGCATCTTGACGGCAAAGCTGGCGAAGAACGCCAGGAATAAGAGCGTCTGCAAGCCGCCGACAATCTGCACACCCAGAATGCTGAACGTCTCGGACCCGAACTGGTGCAGCATCAGCTGTTCAATGTCGGTCGTGCCTGCATCCGCGAACATGCCCACCATTGCCACCAGCATCAGCACCGAGCCAAGGAAGGTGTAGAGGAAGAACTTGAAGCTCGCATAAATGCGATTCGCGCCACCCCAGATGCCGATGATCAGGAACATCGGAATGAGGCCCGCCTCGAAGAAGAGGTAGAAGAGCACGAGATCCAGCGCCATGAAGACGCCGAGCATGAGCGTTTCCAGTAACAGAAAGGCGACCATGTATTCCTTGACGCGGTGGGTGACCTCCCACGACGCTGCGATGACCAGCGGCATCATAAACGTAGTCAGCATCACGAACAGCACCGAGATACCGTCAACGCCCATCTTGTACTGCAGACCCAGCAGCCATTCGCCCTCTTCCACCATCTGGAAGCTGGTGTTCTGAGGATCGAACTGGAACAGGATGAAGAGCGAGATCACAAAGGTCGCGCTCGTGGCGATCAGGGACAGCCACTTGGCGTTGCGGTTCGCCGCCTCGTCATCGCCGCGCAGGAACACCATCAGGATCAATGCCGCCAGCGCCGGCAGGAAGGTGACGATGGAAAGAAGATTATCCATTATTCCACTCCCCCGCTGAGCGTCATCCAAGTGATGAGCGCTGCGATGCCGATCACCATGAAGAACGCATAGGTGAAGATGTAGCCGGACTGCGCCCGACCGGCGAGACGGGTCAGCATCGGGATGAAGCCCATGGCCACGCCGTTGATCGAGCCGTCAATCACGTTTCCATCGCCGCGTTTCCAAAGCAGATTGCCGAGGCTCTTTGCGGGCTGGACGAACAGAAAGTCATAGATCTCGTCGAAGTACCATTTGTTCAGCAGGAACTGGTACAGCGGGCGCTGGTTCTCGGCCAGACGCTTGGGGATCGACGGATCGCGGATGTAGAACACATAAGCTGTGCCAAGGCCGATCAGCATCGCGATGAACGGGCTGAGCTTGACCCAGGTCGGCACGTAATGCGCTTCGTGCAGGATGGTGTTTTCCGGTGCGATATAGATCGCGGCCTCACCCGGCGCGCTTTCCATTACGTAGTGCAACTCGGACGCCTTCGGGCTGCGCTCTGCGACCTGTTCAACCAGCTCCGCGGTCGGTTCGCCATACGCGCCGCCGAAGAACTTCACCACTTCGTTGGTCTTGCCGAAGAAGCTGCTGTACCAGATCGCGCCCGCGAAGATCGACCCGATGGCGAGAACGCCCAGCGGGATCAGCATGACTTTCGGGCTTTCATGCGCGTGCTCATGCGTGTGTTTGTCGCCGCGCGGTTTGCCGTAGAAGGTCAGGAACATCAGCCGCCAGCTGTAGAAGCTGGTGAACAGCGCCGCGATGACCAGCATCCAGAAGGCGTAGCCCATGGGGCCAGCGGCATAGGCGGACTCAATGACAGCGTCTTTGGAGGCGAAGCCCGCAAAGCCGATCCAACCTGTCAGCGGGATACCCACGCCGGTGATCGCCAGCGTGCCGATCATCATCGCCCAGAACGTGTAGGGGATCTTCTTTCGCAAACCACCGTAGTTGCGCATATCCTGCTCGTGATGCATCGCGTGGATGACCGAGCCTGCGCCCAAGAACAGCATCGCCTTGAAGAACGCATGCGTGAAGAGGTGGAACATCGCGACCGAGTAGACGCCCACACCGGCCGCCACGAACATGTAGCCAAGCTGCGAGCAGGTCGAATAGGCGATCACGCGCTTGATGTCGTTTTGCACGAGGCCCACAGTGGCTGCAAAGAACGCCGTCGACGCGCCGAGGAAGGTCACAAAGGCCATCGCTTCGGGCGCGAACTCCATCAGCGGAGACATGCGGCAGACGAGGAACACGCCCGCCGTCACCATTGTCGCTGCGTGGATCAGAGCCGACACCGGCGTCGGGCCTTCCATCGCGTCGGGCAGCCATGTGTGCAGGAAAAGCTGCGCCGATTTGCCCATCGCGCCGATGAATAGAAGGAAGGCGATCAGGTTCGCCGCGTTCCATTCGGTCCAGAGGAAGGTCAATTGCGTCTCGGCCAGCGTCGGCGCGGCGGCGAAGATGTCGTCAAAGCGGATGCTGTCCACGAGGAAGAAGAGCGCGAAGATGCCCAATGCGAAGCCGAAATCGCCGACGCGGTTCACGACAAACGCCTTGATCGCGGCAGCGTTGGCCGAGGGTTTGCGGTAGTAGAATCCGATCAGAAGGTAGGAAGCGACGCCCACCCCTTCCCAGCCGAAGAACATCTGGACGAGGTTGTCCGACGTCACGAGCATGAGCATGGCGAAAGTGAAGAACGACAGATAGGCGAAGAAGCGCGGCTTGTAGCTTTCACCCTCTTTCCACTGCGGGTCGTGGTCCATGTAACCGAAGGAATAGAGGTGCACGAGGGCCGACACGGTCGTCACCACGATCAGCATGATCGCCGTCAGACGGTCCAGCCGGATCGCCCATTCGGTGCTCAGCGTGCCGGATTCGATCCAGCGCAGGATGTTGATCGTTTCCGTGACGCCGTCATGGGTCAGGAACACGATCCAGGACAGCACGCAGGCGAAAAACAGAAGACCCGTAGCCACCCACATGGCGGCGGTCTCACCGATGAACTTCCAGCCGAACCCGCAGAGAATGGCACCGACAAGCGGGGAAAACAGGATGAGCGTTTCCATGGTCGTCAGCCCTTCATCACGTTGACGTCTTCAACCGCGATGGAGCCACGGTTGCGGAAGAAGCACACGAGGATCGCGAGACCGATGGCGGCTTCGGCCGCAGCGACTGTCAGCACGAAGAGCGTGAACACCTGCCCCACCAGATCGCCGAGAAAGCTGGAGAACGCGACAAGGTTGATGTTCACCGCAAGCAGCATCAGTTCGATGCTCATCAAGAGGATGATCACGTTCTTGCGGTTCAGGAACAGCCCGAAAATCCCGATCACGAACAGCACCGCTGCCACTGTCAGATAATGCTCTAGTCCTATCATCACGTCCCTCCGGGGTGTGCCCCGTCGTTTTCTCGTTCAGCTCGCGTCCCGGACGCAGTTGTCCAGGACAATTTGTTTTTGTCGCGGGTCAGTGCCCGCTTGACCCGAAACTATCTGGAAAGAAATGCCGACAACCACAAGCGGGGTCGACCCTGTCTGCGGCTCCAACCTTCACTTCAAAGGAAGCAGGAAACTCGATCACATCTACTCCGATGCCCAAGCTCATCGCATCTTGGGCAAGTTCAGTGATTGAACGGTCAGAATGAATATCCAAAGCACCCTTTGGAACGATCAAATCCCCGATAAGTTTCGGGAAAATGCCACTGTCCAGATCCGTGCTATCGTGTTCATTATTCCGAAGTCGGACTGCCTGACCGGACTCGCAATCAGAGACAAGCAGATGCGACTCGGGAGTGCATCCCTCAGCAATAAGCACTGTCTGAGCCAGCAAACCATTCGCAAGCTTCGTCACAGGAGAGCCAAAGACTGAATCGAGCGCGCCACCAAAAGCAAAACTACACTGCTTGCCATAAGCCATTGGAAACAGTCCTACCTCGTCTTCGTCATCAAAAAGCCTCGAGGCCACATCATCCGTGTGCAAATCAGAGTCAGCTGTCATGATCTCGACGACTAAGGGGCTCCATGTGCACGCGATAGCCTCATCGCTTAACATAACAGTAACCGCCGAAGCGGCAGCAATTGATATGATCGCAGCTTTGATCAAAGGCCCTGCCCCGGCTTCACGTCTTTCAGTTCCATCGCCTTTGCCGGATCGCGATACATCTGCGCGAGGACGTTCTGGCGCTTGACGTCAGAGCGGTGTCGCAGGGTCAGCACGATGGCTCCGATCATCGCGACCAGCAGGATCAGGCCCGCGAGTTGGAACAACAGGAAATACTGGTCGTAGAGGATCAGGCCCAGGGCCTCCGTGTTGTGGCGATCCACCGGTGTCACCTGCGCCCGCAATCCTTCGGCGGCGGCGTTCGATTCCCATGCACCGAAGGCCAGCGCGAATTGCATCAGGATCACCACGCCGATCAGCAAGGCAAGCGGCACGTAGCGCGCCATTTCCGCTTTCAGTTCGGCGAAATCCACGTCGAGCATCATAACGACGAAGAGGAACAAAACGGCGACGGCGCCCACGTAAACGATCACCAGAAGCATCGCCACGAATTCCGCCCCCAGAAGCACGAAGAGGCCAGCGGAGGACAGGAACGCAAGGATCAACCAGAGCACGGAATGCACCGGGTTGCGGCTGATGACAGTGAACAGTCCACCTGCGATCGTGCTCAGGGCGAATAGGTAAAAGGCAAAGACACTCACGCGTCGCCCTCCTCTGTATCGTCTTCCATCACCTCGCGCGCCAGTTCCATGGCACGGGTCATGGCGGGAATGCCGGCAAACATCGACATCTGTGCGATGGTCTCGGCGATCTCGTCTTTCGTGGCCCCGGCCTCGGTCGCGTGGCGCACGGTCATCCGGAACGGCGTTTCCGCCTGCGCGCCCTGCATGGTCATTCCGGCCAACGTCAGCAACAGGCGTGTCTTTGCATCCAGTCCATCCTTGCTGATCCCCTTGCCAAACCACATCTCCATGGCGTCCTTCGGCATAGTCGGCCACATCTTCTCGAACCCTTTGGGGTCGAAGGACGTGAGCGCAGGGTTGAAGGCGCGCGCCATCTCCTGCGCCTGCTGCATCATCAGCTCGAAAGGGGTTTTGGTGTCGGTCATCGGTACGGCGCATCCAATTCGAGGTTGCGCGCGATCTCGGCTTCCCAGCGCTCGCCGTTGTCGAGGAGCTTTTGCTTGTCGTAGTAAAGCTCTTCCCGGGTCTCGGTCGAAAACTCGAAGTTCGGACCTTCGACAATCGCGTCCACCGGGCACGCCTCCTGGCAGAAGCCGCAGTAGATGCACTTCGTCATGTCGATGTCGTAGCGCGTGGTGCGGCGGGAGCCGTCATCGCGGGGCTCCGCGTCGATGGTGATCGCCTGCGCGGGGCAGATCGCCTCGCAGAGCTTGCACGCGATGCAGCGCTCTTCGCCATTCGGATAGCGGCGCAGCGCGTGTTCGCCACGGAACCGCGGGGACAAAGGCCCCTTCTCGTGCGGGTAGTTGAGCGTGGCCTTGGGCGCGAAGAAATACTTCAGGCCCAATTTCATGCCCTGCCAGAAGTCCTGCAACAGAAAGTACTTGGCAGCTCGTCCGTAGTCGATATTTGCCATCTTGTCTCTCCTCAGACCCAGCGCGCGAAGGCGCCCCAGAACCATTCGAACTTGGCCGCGAAGGCCACGAAAACCACCCAGACAAGGCTGAACGGCAGGAACACTTTCCAGCCGATCCGCATCAGCTGGTCATACCGGTAGCGAGGGGTGATAGCCTTCACCATCGCGAAGATGAAGAAGAAGAACGCCATCTTGGCCACCATCCAGAGCGCGCCATCGGGCAGACCCGGGATCGGCGATAGCCAGCCGCCGAAGAAAAGCAGGCTCATCAGCGCGCACATCAGGAAGATCGCGATGTATTCGCCCGCCATGAAAAGCAGGAAGGGCGTGGAGGAATACTCCACCTGGTAGCCCGCAACGAGTTCGGATTCCGCTTCGGGCAGGTCGAACGGTGGGCGGTTTGTCTCTGCCAACGCGCTGATAAAGAACAGGAAAACCATCGGAAAATGCGGCAACCAGTACCAGCTGAAGAAGCCGTACGCTCCGTCCTGCGCGTTCACAATGGCGCCGAAGTTCATCGACCCGGTCGAGATGATGATGCCAATGATAATCAGGCCCAGCGACACCTCGTAAGAGATCATCTGCGCCGCCGACCGAAGCGAGCCGAGGAACGGGTATTTCGAGTTAGACGCCCATCCACCCATGATCACGCCATATACTTCGAGCGAGGACACGGCGAAGACGTAGAGGATGGCCACGTTGATGTCCGCGAGCACCCAACCATCGTTGAAGGGGATCACCGCCCAGGCGATCATCGCGAGGACAAAGGACGTCATGGGGGCCAGCATGAACACGGGCTTGTCCGCGCCCGCAGGCACCACGACCTCTTTCACCACGTATTTCAGAGCGTCGGCCACCGTTTGCAAAAGGCCGTAAGCGCCCACGACGTTCGGCCCGCGCCGCATCTGCACAGCGGCCCAGATTTTGCGGTCGCCGTAGACGAGGAAGAGAAGGCTCACCATGACGAAACCCAGTACCGCAAGGCACTGAGCGACGATGATCACGCCGATCCCCAGGGGAGTGGTAAAGAAGTCAGCCATCACGTCCTCAAACCATCGGTATTCCGTTTTCAACGCAGGATGCGACCACGACCTCAGCGTCAATGGTCCGCACACCACGGGGCAGCGCCGGCGAGATGGTGTAAACCGCATCTCCCCGCCAGAGACCACCCTCTTCGTATACATTTGTGCGCAAATGCCGCGCAAAGCCGAAGCCGCGGATCAGCGTGTACTGCGCCGCAGCGCATTCGGCGTAATCCTCAACGTCCGTCGGTCCGCGTGCCCCTCGCATCGCGACGTTGAACTGCACGAGATCGCCATCCAGCAAAGTAGTGGTCACGCCCTCGTATGTGGGCGCAAACGGCGAGTTCGCCGGCTCTGGCGCGTCACATGCCGACAGACTGCCCAGCATGACCAATGCCACCGGAGTTATGCCCGCCGCTTGGCGCATCCCGCTTACTCCGCCGCGATCTTGGTGTCCTTGCGGGCTTTCATGCCCGCAGAAAGCTCTGCCATCAGTGTGCTGGCGCGCGCGATCGGGTTGGTCAGATAGAAATCCTGTATCGCGTTGCGGAACTCAGCAGCTCCCAGCTTGCCTGCGGGCTCAGCGCGCCACTCGTTTTCCGGCACGGTGTCGATCTTGGCCAGATGCGGCACATCTTTGATGAGCGCCTTGCGCAGTTGCGCCAGGCTGTCAAAGGGCAGTGTCGCGTCCAGTTCCGCCGACAGCGCACGCAGGATGGCCCAATTCTCTTTGGCGTCGCCCGGCGCAAAGCTGGCCCGCAGGGCGAGTTGCGGACGCCCTTCGGTGTTCACGAAGAGCCCCTGCTCTTCTGTGTACGCCGCTCCCGGCAAGATGATGTCGGCGCGGTGCGCGCCCCGGTCACCGTGCGACCCCTGGTAGATCACGAAAGGACCGTCGGCGATATCGACCTCATCAGAGCCAAGATTGTAGATCACCTCGGCCCCATCGATGGTCGTGTCCAGACCGCCATCGGTGGTGCATCCCGCATCCATCGCGCCAACGCGGCCTGCGGCCGTATGCAGAACCATGAACTTCGCGTTGGAGGCTTCTGCAATCTGCATCGCAGTGCCAAGAACGGCTGCACCGTCCGCTTCGCGCAGGGCGCCTTGCCCGACGATGACGACAGCGTTCTTGTCCTTCATGTCACCGAAATCGAGCCCCGCGACGTGCGCCAGCGCAGCGCGATCCGAACCCATGTATTCGTAGTCGTAGGTCAGGTCCGCGGCCTCGCCGACAAGTGCCACGTCTGCACCCGATGCCCAGGCTTTGCGAATGCGTGCGTTCAGCACCGGCGCTTCGTCACGCGGGTTGGTGCCGATCAGAAGGATCTTCTCTGCGGCGTCGATATCTTCGATGGAAGCGGTCCCGACATAGCCCGAGCGGTTGCCCGCTGGCAGCTTCGCGCCATCTGTGCGGCATTCGACATGACCACCCTGCCCCTCGATCAAAAGTTTCAGGGCGTACGCCGCCTCGGTCGGGACAAGGTCGCCAACAAGACCGGCGAGTTTCTTGCCCTTCATCGCCTCAGCGGCCTTGGTCAACGCCTCGGACCAGCTTGCCGGGCGCAGTTTGCCGTTCTCCCGTACGTACGGCTTGTCGAGCCGCTGGCGGCGCAGACCGTCCCAGACAAAGCGTGTCTTGTCGGAAATCCATTCCTCGTTCACGCCGTCATGGTTGCGCGGCAGGAACCGCATGACTTCGCGGCCTTTGGTGTCGACACGAATGTTCGACCCAAGCGCGTCCATCACGTCGACGGATTCCGTTTTGGTCAATTCCCAGGGACGAGCCGTGAAAGCGTAGGGCTTCGACACCAACGCACCTACCGGGCACAGATCGATGATATTACCCTGCATGTTCGAATTCAGAGTCTCGCCCAGATAACTGGTGATCTCCGCATCTTCACCCCGGCCGGTCTGGCCCATCTGGGTGATGCCCGCGACTTCGGTCGTGAAGCGCACGCACCGGGTGCAGGAGATACAGCGCGTCATGTGTGTTTCGACAAGCGGGCCAAGGTCCAGGTCCTCGACCGCGCGCTTGGGTTCGCGGAAGCGGCTGAAATCGACACCATACGCCATCGCCTGATCCTGCAGGTCACATTCGCCGCCCTGATCGCAGATCGGGCAATCCAACGGGTGGTTGATGAGCAGAAACTCCATCACCCCTTCGCGGGCCTTCTTCACCATGGGCGAGTTGGTCTTGACCACTGGCGGCTGGCCTTCCGGCCCGGGGCGCAGATCGCGCACCTGCATGGCACAGGAGGCGGCAGGCTTGGGTGGTCCGCCAACCACTTCGACAAGGCACATCCGGCAATTGCCCGCGATGGACAACCGTTCGTGGTAACAGAAGCGCGGCACCTCGATCCCGGCCTGTTCACAGGCCTGGATCAGTGTCATCGCACCGTCCACTTCGATCTCGTTTCCATCAATGATGATCTTGCGCAAATCAGACATGCCCGGCCCTTTGTTCCCATTTGGCTGGCGCAGTCGATGCCTTGGCAAATCGGCTATCGGCTAACGTCGCTGCGTTCTAGCGCGACTGACCGGAATAGGCCAGATGCAGAGGCAAAAAGAAACCGGGCAAAATCGACGCGCCCCCCTGACGCAGGGGCACCGCGCAAAAGACCGCCAGAGCGAGGATTGTCGTTTTATTTCAGGAGCTGACCGATCTTGGTCTGGGACTGGATCTGCGCCTTTCCAAAGCGGCACAACGCCGCCTTGTCATCGACCGCGACCCCCTGCGCCGCGAGGAAGCTTTCGGCCTTGGCGCGCATCCGCGCCTTCTCGGATTTTGAGGTCACGTAGTCTTCGACCTCTTCTTCCGAATAACCTTTTTCCCGGGCAAGCGCCTTCAGGCCAGACAACGTAGAATACGCCCGCATCAGACGCGGACTGATGTCGTCGCAGGATTTCCGGATTTCGTCCGCAATGGCGACCACCATGATCGTGTCGTCAATCTCGGCGATGTCACGCAAGGGCGGCTTCGCAGCCGCGCTTGTTGCAGCCAGACCGGCCGCCAAAATCACTGTTGTCAGAAGTCGCATCACTCAATCCACGCATCACGTGAACCGTATATGGGGAGATTGCGACGTGCTATTCAATAACCAAGGCCAATATGCACAGTATTTCAGCAAGTTATGGCTCAATACAGCGCCCTGACAAAACAACTTTGTTGTTGTCGATCGTCAAAGCGGCGTCTTCGACATCCGGCCCGTTTGTCCAAGCCACATCCGAGCTGCCCAAGTACCGGATGCAGTGTTGGACCACCTGGAATTCGGCAGCCTGTTTAGCACCTTCGATGCTCACCGATGCCGGGCCGCCGCTCGCCACAAACGCCGCCCGGTCACCGCGCTCGGACCGCAGATCGCCCGTGAAGCGGGCACCTTCATAGACCACAGTGTCCAATTCGCCCCGACCGCAAGCCACCAAGGCCAGCAGCAAAGCTCCCGAGATCCAAGCAGATTTCATCGTCGTCCCTTTCGAAAACCTTGCCGTACCATGCGCTTAGTCCTCTATGGCTTGCAAGCCCGCAGCTCTTTGCAGGTTGTGAACATGAAAAAAGGCGCCGTTACGCGCCTTTTGACTGGTCCGCACACAACCGCAAGAATTCCGCGAGAAGCGCCTATTCCGCCGCAACCGCGCTGATGCGCCCGGTCTTTTGCGCCTTGATACGGTCCTCGATCTCGTCGCGGAAGTTCTTGATGAGACCCTGAATCGGCCACGCCGCTGCATCCCCAAGCGCGCAGATGGTGTGGCCCTCGACTTGCTTGGTCACGTCGAAGAGCATGTCGATCTCCTCGACCTCCGCCTCGCCGCGCACGAGACGGTCCATGACGCGCATCATCCAGCCGGTGCCTTCGCGGCACGGCGTGCACTGGCCGCAGCTTTCGTGCTTGTAGAACTTCGACAGCCGCCAGATCGCCTTGATGATGTCGGTCGACTGATCCATCACGATGACTGCCGCCGTGCCGAGGCCCGAACCCAGCTCGCCGCGCAGGTAATCGAAATCCATGATCGCGTCGCGCATATTCTCGCCAAGCACGCAAGGAACAGACGATCCGCCGGGGATCACCGCCTTGAGGTTGTCCCAGCCGCCGCGAATGCCGCCGCAATGCTTGTCGATCAGCTCCTCGAACGTGATCGACATCGCCTCTTCAACGACGCACGGGTTGTTCACATGGCCCGAAATCGCAAAGAGTTTGGTGCCCGCGTTGTTCTGACGGCCAAAGCCCGAGAACCATTCGCCACCCCGCCGCAGAATGGTGGGGACCACGGCAATGGATTCCACGTTGTTCACCGTGGTCGGGCACCCGTACAGACCGGATCCCGCTGGGAATGGCGGCTTCATGCGCGGCATACCCTTCTTGCCTTCGAGGCTTTCAAGCAGCGCTGTTTCCTCGCCGCAAATGTAAGCGCCTGCACCATGATGCAGGTAGAGGTCGAAATCCCAGCCCGATCCGGCGGCGTTTTTGCCCAAAAGGCCTGCATCATAGGCCTCGTCAATGGCGTTCTGCAGCGCTTCCTTCTCGCGGATGTATTCGCCGCGGATGTAGATGTAGCAGGCATGCGCATTCATCGCGAAACTCGCGATGAGGCAGCCCTCGATCAACGTGTGCGGATCGTGACGCATGATCTCGCGGTCTTTGCAGGTGCCCGGCTCGGACTCGTCTGCGTTCACCACCAGATAGCTCGGCCGTCCGTCGCTTTCTTTCGGCATGAAGGACCACTTCAGACCGGTCGGGAAACCCGCGCCCCCGCGCCCGCGCAGACCGGATTGCTTCATCTCGTCGATGATCCAGTCGCGCCCCTTCTCAATCAGCTTGGCCGTGCCATCCCAGTGGCCGCGCGCCTGTGCTCCTTTGAGGGTCCGGTCGTGCATCCCGTAGATATTGGTAAAGATCCGGTCCTGATCGCTCAGCATTGTTCAATCCTTGTCATTCCGGCGTGACCGCCAGAGTTGGTAGGTCATCCAAAGCGCCCCGCCAAAGCCCGCCAACACGAGCAGATCAAAGAACGCCCGGGTCCGCTGGCTCCAGCCGTATTCGGACCCGATGGCTGTGATCAAAATCCAGAAGAGGCCTATCCCCGCGATGATCAGCGCGATGCGCCGTCCCCGGCGCGCCTCTTCCGAATTTCGATCCATATGGTCGTCTCAACCCCTAGTACACGCCACCTTTGTCAACGCGCTTGGAGAATTCGGTTTCCCCACCAGAGGCCAGAATTTTAGCTTGTTCCACCCAGTTGTCACGGGTCACGCGGCCCTTGAACCCTTCAAGGTTGGCGTTGACCCACGCCACCTCATCCGCCGTCCAATTGGCAATCTGGTCGAAGTGGTAGAACCCCATGGAGTTCAGGAGCTTTTCAAGCTTCGGGCCGACACCCTTGATTTCCTTGAGGTTGTCCGCACCACCCTCGCGGGCTTCGGACAAGGTCGCAGGTTTCGTGCCTTCGTCTGCGCCTTCTGCCTTGCCGTCGCCATCGTAATCCGGTGTCGAGGCGGTCGAGGCGGCCGCAGCAGGTGCCGCAACGGACGTTGCCGCCGCCGCGCCGCCTTCGTATTTCCATTCACCCTTGCGCGACGCCAAGTCCGCTTGTCCGGGCAGAGGTGTCGATGCCTTTACGGCAGTCTTCGTCGCGCTGGCAGGCGATGTGGCCTCGGACGCGGTCGGGGCAGGATCGGCTTGCGGAGACGGCGCGCTCGGCGCCGGGGCGCTCGGTGCAGCGGCTTTTGGCGCCGGTGCAGATGTCTGGCTCGCGTTGCTCGCGTCGATGTTGCCCGGACCCCGTGCTTCCGGCAGGTCACGGCAGAAGAGCCAGCTGAAAACAAGTCCAAGCACCAGGAACGCGACACCACCCAGGAAGATGGAACCCATCCAACCCGTGCTCCCGAGGACGCGCAGGAGGACAAAGATCAACAGGCCGACGCCTGCGGCCATCGCCCATGATCCCAGTTGGCAGCTCATGCCGGAATTCTTTTGTTGCATTCGAAATCTCCCTGTCCGTGTTCAGATGCCCTTAATCGTAGACATCACCTGTCTTTACACGAGAAGAAAACTCCGTCTCGCCGCCCGAGGCAAGTGTCTTGGCCTGTTCCACCCAATTGTCGCGCGAAACCCGGCCTTTGAAACCTTTCAGGTTTTCGTCGACCCAGGCCACTTCTTCGGCGGTCCAACCTGCGATCTGATCGAAGTGGTAGAAGCCCAGATCGTTACACAGTTGCTCAAGCTTCGGCCCGACACCCTTGATCTGTTTGAGATCGTCAGCGCCGCCATCACGCGGCCCATCCAAGGCTTGCGGCTTAACGCCTGCCGGTGCGTCGGCCACATTCAAGGGCGGTTTTGCGACCGCCTCGACACCTTCGGCCTGTCCCGGCGCTTCGGACCGCTTGTCGGACGCATCGCCAATGTCCCGTGGCGCGGCGGCATCGCCCTTGGCACGGCCGCCCTGCGGTCCGTCAGGACCGGACGGGGGCATCATCGCATCTGGTCCGGGCTTCGGCGGTTGCGCCTTGTTGGCGGCTTTGCCCTGCCACGGTGTGATGAGCGGGACCTCGGTTCCATCGATGCGCTTCACGGTATCGCCGATATCCGTGGCCAGTTGCACCGACGCGTTATACTGGTGCCGCCCGCTTTCGAAATCGGTGAGGCTTGTGAGACCTGATTTCGGTTCCGCCGCATAGCGTCCGTTTTGTGGCCCGGGCACCGGCACTTTGCCAGCGGCGAGTTCATCAAGGATCTCGCCAAACCGTTTTGCCGTCAGGTCTTCGTAGTAATCCTTGCCGATCTGCGCCATCGGTGCGTTCGCGCATGCGCCGAGGCATTCGACTTCTTCCCAGCTAAGCTTCCCATCGGCGGACAGCATGTGCGGCTTCGGTGCGATCTTTTCCTTGCAGACCGCGACGAGGTCTTCAGCGCCACAGATCATGCAGGACGTGGTGCCGCAGATCTGAATATGCGCAACAGAACCAACGGGTTGCAGCTGAAACATGAAGTAGAATGACGCAACCTCGAGCGCGCGCATGTAGGCCATGCCCAGCATATCCGCGATTGTCTCGATAGCCGGACGTGTCAGCCAGCCTTCCTGCTCCTGCGCGCGCCACAGAAGCGGAATGATTGCGCTCGCCTGGCGACCTTCGGGGTACTTCGTGATCTGCGCGTCTGCCCACGCCTGATTGGCGGGGGTAAAGGCGAAACTGTCGGGTTGCTCGGAATGGAGGCGTCGTAGCATGGGTCTGGTCCTATTGCGTCATCGCGCAGTCAGCAGGTCTTCGTGGAGTGCCGTCGCATCAGGTGGCGTCCGGCGCGCAAGCGCCCGTCACAAGGCGGACACCGCCGCCTTCCAGCGCAACGGCATCTTCCGTAGAGACGCGGTATTGGGCGGTTTGGATGACCTGTTCGCGGGTCAGGCCGGTTTGAAATTCGACCGGAAGGTAGTCACTCTCGCTGACGAGGTCACAGCCAATGGAAGCGACAGCGATGTCAAAGTTCGCGACATCCTCTTGCGTGACCCCCTGAGGCGGGATCGCGCAGGCCGCAACAAAGCTCAGAGCGGCAATCGCAGCAACCGGTCGAAAGATCATCTGTCGATTTCTCCGAACACCACGTCCATCGTACCGATGATCGCCGCCACATCGGCCAACTGGTGGCCGGATGCGATGTGATCCATCGCCTGCAGATGAAGATAACCGGGTGCGCGCAGCTTTGCGCGGTAGGGTTTGTTGGTGCCATCCGCGACGAGGTAAACGCCGAATTCGCCTTTCGGCGCTTCGACCGACGCATACACTTCGCCTTCAGGTACATGGAAGCCCTCGGTGTAGAGCTTGAAGTGGTGGATAAGCGCTTCCATCGAGGTCTTCATCTCGGTCCGTTTCGGCGGCGTGATCTTGCCACGGGCGAGGATATCACCCTGCCCTTCGGGCGCACGCAACTTCTCGACGGCCTGTTTGATGATCCGCAACGACTGACGCATCTCCTCCATGCGGACGAGGTAGCGATCGTAGCAATCGCCGTTCTTTCCGACCGGGATCTCGAATTCGAACTCGTTGTAGCACTCATAAGGCTGCGCACGGCGCAAGTCCCACGCAAGGCCGGACCCGCGGACCATGACACCAGAGAATCCCCAATCGAGGATTTCCTCTTCGGTCACGACACCGATGTCGGCATTACGCTGCTTGAAGATACGGTTCTCGGTCAGAAGCCCGTCGATGTCGGCGATGACCTTGGGGAATTCGTCGGCCCAATGATCGATGTCGTCGATCAGGTCGCCGGGAAGGTCCTGATGTACGCCGCCAGGGCGGAAATAGGCGGCGTGCAGACGCGCCCCGCAGGCGCGCTCGTAGAACACCATAAGCTTTTCGCGCTCTTCGAAGCCCCAAAGCGGCGGTGTCAGCGCGCCGACATCCATCGCCTGGGTCGTGATGTTCAGCAAATGGTTCAGGATGCGCCCGATCTCGGAATAGAGTACCCGGATCAGCGACGCCCGTCGCGGCACCTCAACCCCAGTCAACTTTTCGATCGCCAGACACCACGCGTGTTCCTGGTTCATCGGCGCCACGTAATCCAGCCGGTCGAAATACGGCAGGTTCTGCAGATACGTGCGGCTTTCCATCAACTTCTCGGTCCCGCGGTGCAGCAGGCCGATATGCGGATCGCAGCGTTCCACGATTTCGCCGTCAAGCTCAAGCACCAGACGCAGAACACCATGCGCCGCAGGGTGTTGCGGGCCGAAGTTGATGTTGAAGTTACGAATTTTCTGTTCCCCGGACAGCGCGTCGATGCTGCCGTCGTCAAACTTGGAGCCGTCCATCATGCTCTCCTCATTCCGCCGCATCCAGACGGACCGCCGTCCGGAACACTTTGGTCAACAATTTCCAGGATCCGTCGACCAGGACAAATCCAAGATGATCCTCATACCGCGCCGAAGGCACATCCACCCAAAGATGCACGCGCGCCATTGTCCCGCCGGACACGTCAATGCCCTTGATCTCGTACGACGCATTACCCTCGAACGCCGTCCGGCCCGAGACGCGCTCCAGATAGGACGCTTTGTCCCAATGCAGGGTTGTGCCGTCATCGTTGATCAGCGTCATGCTGAACCGCTCGTGGCACATGCCTTTGAACACGTCCGCACGCGCGTAGTAGACCGCTTCCGAATAGGCCACCGCCTGTGCGAACACCTCATCGAAGGCCCGCTTGCTGTCCACGGAACTACCGTCCATCACGTCAGTTCTCCTTCGGCGCAAACATCGCATAGACCTCAGCCTCGGTCATGGTCTTGCGTGTGCCCGCCAATGCATAGTTCGAGGGCTTTCTATCGATAAACAACTCGATCTTCAGATCGAATTGCGACGGGTCTTCAAAACACTGGATCGAGACATGCTGGTTTTTGCCGTCCTGCGTTTGCCACAAAAGCGATGACCCGCAAGTCGTGCAGAAGATGCGCTCTCCCCATTCGGACCCTTTGTATGAGCCGAGCGTCGCGCGTTCCGCAAATTTGACCGACTCACCGCAATCGACCGACATGTACATCCCGCCAGACCACTTTCGGCACATCCCGCAATGGCATATTCCAGCCCCCAACGGACCCATTTCCGCTGTAAAGGTGCATGCTCCGCACAGGCAGGACCCGTTCAGTGCCACTTAGCGTTTCTCCATTTCATTCAACTTCGTCGCCATGACCCACAACAGTACGATTGCACCCAACGGAATGACCGCGACAAAAGCCCATTTCGCGTCATATCCGAAATGCGGCAGCAGCTTCATCAACGGGATGACCGTCGCCGCCGTGATCGCGAGCCAGATGACAAACTCCATCAGTCCGCCTTCTCTTCCTGCTTCTCATCCCCCGGAAGCACGTATTGCGCGCCTTCCCATGGGGACATGAAATCAAACTGGCGATATTCCTGAACCAGGTTCACCGGTTCATAAACAACGCGCTTTTTCTCTTCGTCGTAGCGAACCTCTGTATAGCCCGTGGTCGGGAAATCCTTGCGCAGCGGATACCCCCGGAAGCCGTAATCGGTGAGAATGCGCCGCAGGTCCGGGTGGCCCGAGAAGAGAATGCCGAACATGTCGAACACCTCGCGCTCAAACCAGTTGGCGCTGGGATGCACCTCCGTCACGGACGGGACCATCTCGTCCTCGCGAATACTCACCCGAAGGCGGATACGGTGGTTCTGGTACATCGACAGGAAGTGGTAGACGACGTCGAACCGCTTGGCGCGCTCCGGATAGTCGACCGCCGTGATGTCGATCAGGGTCGAGAACTTGCAGGTGGAGTCGTTCTTCAGAAACTCCACGAAGCCTTCGATGTTCGACGGGGCCACATCCACGTTCAACTCATCATGGGTGACGTCCCACGCCAGCACGCAATCCGGGCGCTTCAGCTCGATATGCTGGCCGAGTTCCTTCAGCACTTCGGACATGTCAATTCTCCCGCGTCTCGGACATGATCTGCTGCCATATCTCGTCCTTGTTGGTTGCCGGGCTGAGCGACTTGGCCGAAAACCAAGCGTTCAGCTTGTTGAGGTCCGAAGGCACGAACCATGTGGCCGACAGCATGTCCTCGCCTGCCAACGCCTCTACAGTCATGACCGGGCCGCCAGATTTCAGGCGTACAAGATCGCCGATCTCAAAGCTCATCTCACGATCGTCCCCGTCCGGCGGATTTTCCGTTGCAAGGCCATGATCCCATAAAGCAGCGCTTCGGCCGTCGGCGGGCACCCCGGGACGTAAACATCGACCGGCACGATCCGATCGCAGCCACGCACAACGGAATAGCTGTAATGGTAGTAGCCGCCGCCATTGGCGCACGACCCCATGGAGATCACATAGCGCGGTTCCGGCATCTGGTCGTAGACCTTGCGCAGGGCGGGCGCCATCTTGTTCGTCAGCGTGCCGGCCACAATCATCAGGTCCGACTGGCGCGGGCTCGCGCGCGGTGCCGTGCCGAACCGCTCAAGGTCATAACGCGGCATGGAGGTATGCATCATCTCGACCGCACAGCAGGCCAGCCCGAATGTCATCCAGTGCAGCGATCCGGTGCGCGCCCAGTTGATGATGTCCTCGGTCGACGTCAGCAGGAAACCCTTGTCCTGCAGCTCGGAATTCAGCGCCTGCGTGGCGTATTCCTTGTCCACTTCGGCTGTGTTGGCTCCGGTCATCACTCCCATTCGAGTGCTCCCTTCTTCCATTCATAGGCAAAGCCGATGGTCAGAACGGCAAGAAAAACCATCATCGACCAGAAGCCTGTCATACTGATATCCGAAAACGCCACGGCCCATGGAAACAGAAACGCGATTTCGAGATCGAAAATGATGAACAGGATCGACACGAGGTAGAACCGCACATCGAATTTCATCCGCGCATCATCGAATGCGTTGAACCCGCATTCGTAGGCCGACACCTTCTCCGGGTCCGGATTGCGGACCGCGACGATCACCGCAGCAAGGATGAGAACCAGTCCCAAACCGATCGCAATTACCAGGAATACAAGGATCGGAAGGTATTCTCGCAGCATGTCTTCCAAGACGAGGCTCCTTTTCTTTCACGCTCCTCGGCGCGCTTCCAAGTGGCTAACTTGGCACTCCCACCGTGTACTCCCGTCTGTGGGCAGGGTCAACCGCACCCAAAGCGCGATCACGTCAGGGAAATGCGTTTCGGTTCAATGTTTTACCGCCGATATTCGCGCCCGGAACGCGGAGTGCGGCAATAGGTCAGGTCTCCTCACCGTCACCGCTCTTTCGGCTGAACTCGACCAGGTCCCAAAGGTTCCCGTACAGATCCTCGAATACAGCGACGGTGCCATAAGGCGCGTGCTGCGGCGGTCGGACAAATCTCACCCCGCGTTCTGTGTAAAGCGCGTAGTCCCGTTCGAAATCGTCGGTCTGCAGAAACAGAAACACCCGTCCGCCAGTCTGATCGCCGACGAACCGCGCCTGTCTGTCATTCGATGCCCGCGCCAGCAGGACGGACGCCGTGCCAGGCCCCCGCGGCTTGACGACGACCCAACGCTTGTCCTGTTCCGGCTGATAACTGTCCTCGACCAACTCGAAGCCGAGCGTATCGGTGTAAAACCGGATTGCGTCTTCGTAATCGTCGACAACCACAGCCACGAGGTGCAGGGATTGGGTCATGCGGTCATCACGACGATCGCCAACGCCGCCATGACCGAGGTGACCGGTCCCCAAACGCGGCGTTCCTCCTCGCTTGGCGTGATCCAGTTCAGGACAGCAATGACACATGTCACACTCAACGCCACCCAGCCCGTCCATTGTGGCCATCCAAGGCCCGGAAACCCGGCCGCTGACAGGATGGCGAGTGCCATGAACAGAAGTACGGGGATCGACAGCGCGGCCATGAGGCGCCCCGACAGTGGCAACGCGCCGTCGTGTTTGCCGCCCTGCGTGTACCGGCCAAGCGGCAGACCGGCGATCAGTCCAATTTGAAAGAAAACCGTGGCAAGGCAAAAGGTTGCATAGAGGTGAGCTGCGGAAACAGTCATTGCCAATCCGGTTTGCGCTTGTCGAAAAACGCGCCCACCCCTTCGCGAGCCTCATCGGACTGCCAGCGCCGCGCAAGCGCATCGATGGCCATATCGATCTGTGCCTCGGTCACGCGGCCTGTCAGGTCCCGCATCAGCGCTTTCGCCTCGGCCACGGCCCCCGGCGCGCAGGACAGATAGGGCAACACCTCTGCCTCAACCGCCGCGTCCAGATCGCCCGCGTCAACCGTACGGCTGAGCAGGTTCAACCGTACGGCTTCGGCCGCATCGAAAAGACGCGCCGACATGAACACCTCGGACGCCCGCGTGCCGCCCATCCGGGCGATGACATAGGGGCCGATATTGGCCGGGATCAAGCCAAGCCGCGTCTCGGTGAAGCCCAGCTTGGTGCCATCCACACCAATCGCCACGTCGCAAACCGAAACAAGCCCGACCCCGCCGCCGAACGCGTTGCCATGTACCCGCCCGATCAGCGGTTGCGGCAGGTCGTAAAGCGCCCCAAGCATGGTTGCGATGCGGCGGCTTTCCGTGCGTCGGGTGTCCGGGTCCATGTCGAACTGCGCCCGCATCCAGGCCAGATCGCCGCCGGCGCAGAACGTTTTTCCCTCGGCGGCAAGCACAACAGCGCGGACCGATCCATCCTCCGCCAGATCACGTGCCGCCTTCTCCAACGCGGTCATCATTTCTGCCGACAGGGCGTTGTGCTTGTCGGCCCGAGCCAACGTCAGCGTCGCTACGCCGCGCGCATCAACGTCGGTCCGTATCAAGGTCATAGGCCATCCCCTTCATGCGTGATCCCAAGTACCGATGCTCCCCCTTGCAGGAACTCCTGATAAAGCCACACCATCCGGTCGAGAAACCACAACTTCGGCAGAATGGTCAGCACCGTACCCGCAAAGGTCCAGACAAGATCGAGCCTCCACAGACCTGCCACCAACAGGATCAGACCGGGCAGTGTCGACCACGATAGCACGTTGGCCATCCGGATGTGGTGGGCCGCGACGGTATCGCGGCGATTGAGAAAGACGTATTCCCCCAGAACCGCGCGGCTGGTCCAGGCATCGAAATTCCGAGGTTCGGGGAAAACGCGCGGATTCAACCAGATCCAGACCGCAACCGCCGCGAGCACAATCAATGCACCCCACCCGATCCAGACGCGGGACCAGATCGCTAGCGCGATGAGCGGCAATCCGGACAGGATGCGCGTCCAGGCCGACAATGAATTGGCATGCCGTCGCCAAACAGCATCGCTCATTCCCATCGACCGCTCTGTCACCTTATAGAACCCGGCCATCAGCCAATCCGCATCGCGCGCGCCATCTCGGCGGCCTCGGCGACGACAGTCATGTCCAGCCCATGCACGTAGCCCAGCGCCTCCAGCCGCGCCGCCACGGCCTCGGTCGCCACGTTACCGGCCGCACCCGGCGCATAGGGACAGCCGCCCAGCCCGCCCACCGCAGCATCGAAGACGCGCAGCCCAAACTCCAGAGATGCCTCGATATTGTCGCAGGCGAGCCCACCCGTGTCGTGATAATGGCCGGCCAGCTTATCGGCTGGCAATTCGTGCAAGACTGCGCGCAGCATCGCAACGATGCCGTCAGGTGTCGCACGGCCAATCGTGTCGCCCAGCGAGATTTCATAGCACCCCATGTCGCGCAGTTCGGCCACCACGCGCGCAACCGCTGACGGGGCCACTGGCCCGTCATACGGACATTCGACCACGCAGGACACATAACCGCGCACCGGCACCCCCTGCTCCAAAGCCGCGGACGCGACCGGGCGAAAACGATCCAGACTTTCGTCAATCGTCGCGTTGATATTCGCCTTGGAAAACCCTTCAGAGGCTGAACCGAAAATCGCCACCTCATCCGCCCTCGCGGCCATCGCCGCCTCAAAGCCCCGCATATTGGGCGTGAGCGCGGCATAAGACACTCCGTCAACCCGCGTGATGCCCCCCAGAACCTGGCCCGAATCCGCCATTTGCGGCACCCATTTGGGGCTGACGAAGCTGGCGCATTCGATCCGGCGGAATCCGGCGCGGGACAGGCAATCCACCAGCGCGATCTTCTCCGCCGTCGGGATCAGACGCTTCTCGTTCTGTAACCCGTCGCGCGGCCCGACCTCGAATATCTCGACTCGCTCAGACACCGCGCTGTCCCCCGGCTTCTTCTTTTTCCAAATATGCAGACACCACCCTCAGCCCCCCGTCTCCCACGCCGGGTAGAAGTCCTGCGTATAAAGCCGCGCGCGCGCATCCGGGAGCGATTTCTGGAACGCCTCGCGCTCGGTGATGCGTTCGTACCAGTCGGCCACCGCCGGGTGATCGTCCAGTTTGCGGAAATGCCGCGCCATGTAGACGGCCTGCCCCACGGACACGTCCGCCGCGGAAAAGCCACTGGTCAGCAGGTAATCACGGTTCTCGACCGGCGTCGACAACCGCGCTTCGATTGCGTCATAGCATTTGCCAAGCCGCGCCGCCTCCAGCTTCATCACGACCGGACTGCGCATGCTGTCATCGTAAAGCGCGACATGCTGCTGGGTCAGCGCCGCCGCATGCTGGCTAACCGTTTCCGCGAAATGCACCCAGACGAGCCACGCCATGCGGTCCGGGTCCTCCGGCCTGCGCCCCATATTGGCCTCGGGAAAGCGTTCACACAGGTACTCGGTGATCGCCCCCGTTTCAAACATGCGCTCACCGTCGATCTCCAGCGCAGGTACCCGACCAGCCGGAGACAAACTGAGGTATTCTGGATCACGCAAAGACTTGTCGAACGCGTGCAGGACAACCTCGAACTCGACACCCAACTCATAGAGCAGCCAAAGTGTGCGCATAGAGCGTGTCTGCGGACAGTGATGCAGTCGGATCATGCCATCGCCTCCGTGGTCTGGACAAAAGCCTGGGTTTCCGACAACGCGCCAAACCACCGCGCCAACGCCGCGTAGTCCTGCAAAAAGTCCTGCGCCGGGGCATACGCAACGAAACCCGCAATCATCGGGGCAAGATGCCAGTCCGCGCGAGTCCATGCCGTTCCATTGAGCACCGCACCTTCCGCTGCAATCGCGTCAAGCGCCGCCAAGACCCGTGGGGCTGCCGCCATGCCCTGTGCGATCTGGGACGCATCGCCGACTTCGCCCTCCGATGGTCGAAACACGGCATGGGCGTAGACCTGCCGGACCAAAGGCCAGTAGGCGTAGCTGTCAGCAATGCTGGCAACCTGCTGCACCCGCGCTGCAACGCGCGATTCATGTATCTGGTGGCCTGCAAACGCATCGAGATAAGTCAGGATCGCCGCCGTCTCGTAGAGCGTGAAATCGCCGTCCTTCCAGACCGGTACACGCCCGAACGGGTGCGGGCCATCCGGTGTGTCAAAGGGGTTCCAGGCCTCCCAATCGTACGCTACCCGGTGATGCGCTGCTGCCATGCGCACCGCGCGGGTGTAGACGCTGGGCGCGTAACCGATCAGTGTCGGGCGCAGCACCGTCACCCGTCTTCCGCCTCCAGCCGGATCAGCGCCGCCCCGGCCTCGACCTGCGCGCCGGCCTCGGTCATGACCTCTGCCACTGTACCATCGCGCGCGGCCAGCAGCGCGTGCTCCATCTTCATCGCTTCGAGGATCGCAAGGCGATCCCCTTGGGCGACGGTCTGACCGGCCTTTGCAAAGACCGAGCGTACGAGCCCCGGCATCGGGGCTTCGATCACATCGCTCGATGCGCCAGCGCCTGCCTCTACATCGAGTGGGTCGAGCCGTCTGACGCAGACCGGATGCGCGCCGAACACCGTCGCGGACGCACCGCTCACATGGACGCGGCGCAGAGGTTGCCCATCGATGCGCCAGCCATTGGCCCCGAACCGCGCTTCAACGACTTCGCCCCCCACATCCACGTCGATCTCGCCCGGTGCCCGCATTGTCACACGTACCGTGTCGGGGTCTCCGTCGATCTCGACCGGGACATCCTGCGCCACCGGAGCCCAGAGTGTGAAGCCGTCGAGCCGCGCGGGCGCGCGCTCGAGGCCGGTCAAAGCCAGGACAGCCTGCGCAATGACTGCCGGACCGGCCTCGGGCACCGCCGTCAGCGCGGCCATATCGCGCCCGATCAGGCCGGTATCAACCTCGCCGGTCGAAAACCCCTCGTGCCGCGCCAGCGCGCCGAGGAAAGCGAGGTTGGTCACAGTTCCCGCCACCTCGGTCTGTGCCAGCCCCTGTCGCAACTTGCGCAGTGCAATGTCGCGAGTGGTGCCGTGCACGATGACCTTGGCGATCATCGGGTCGTAATGCGGTGAGATCACATCGCCCGTTCGGACGCCCGTGTCGGCCCGCACATCCGGTGGAAAGACCAGATGTTGAAGTCGCCCGGTGGCGGGCAGAAACCCTGCGGGGACATCTTCTGCATAAAGCCGCGCCTCGAACGCGTGACCGGTGATCGACAGATCCTTTTGCGCGCATGGCAAAGGCGCACCCGCCGCCACGCGCAACTGCCATTCCACCAGATCAACGCCAGTGATCAATTCGGTCACCGGGTGTTCGACCTGCAAGCGCGTGTTCATCTCCATGAACCAGAACCCATCGGGGCGCAGCCCGTCGGAGCCGTCGACGATGAATTCTACGGTGCCCGCACCCTTATACCCGATTGCCTCGGCCGCACGGACCGCCGCCTGCCCCATCGCCTGACGCATCTCCTCGGTCATGCCCGGCGCTGGCGCTTCCTCGATCACTTTCTGGTGCCGCCGCTGCAGCGAGCAGTCGCGCTCGAACAAGTGCACGGCGCGGTCTCCATCGCCAAACACTTGCACCTCGATATGGCGCGGGCTGGTGATGAATCTCTCAATGAGCACGGCATCGTTGCCAAACGCGCCGCGCGCTTCGGCCTTGGCGCTTTCCAGGCCGCTGACGAAATCCTCGGCCCTCTCGACCAGCCGCATACCTTTACCGCCGCCGCCCGCGACGGCCTTGATGAGCACCGGATAGCCAATGGCCTCCGCCTCGACCTCCAGATGGCCGGGCTCCTGATCCTCGCCATGGTAGCCTGGCACCACCGGCACTCCAGCCTCTGCCATCAGCGCCTTGGCCGCGTCCTTCAGCCCCATCGCACGGATCGCCTTGGCGGACGGGCCGATGAAGACCAGACCCGCCGCCTCGACCGCATCGACGAAATCCGGGTTTTCGGACAGGAACCCGTAGCCCGGATGGATCGCTTGCGCACCGGTCTTGCGGGCGGCATCGATAATCGCGTCGCCGCGCAGGTAACTCTCCGCCGGGGTCGCGCCGCCCAAGGACACGGCAACATCCGCCATCTCCACATGGCGCGCCTGCCCGTCCACGTCGGAATGCACCGCCACGGTACGCACGCCGAGTCGACGGCAGGTATCAATCACGCGACAGGCGATTTCGCCCCGATTGGCTATGAGGATGGTGTCAAACATCGCCATCCCTCCTCACATCCGGAACACGCCAAAGCGCGTGTCTTCGATGGGTGCATTCAATGCGGCCTCCAGCGACAGTGAAAGAACAGCCCGTGTCTTGCGTGGATCGATGATGCCATCGTCCCAAAGCCGGGCCGAGGCATAGAGCGGGTGCGACTGCTCCTCGAACATGTCGATGGTCGGCTGCTTGAATGCGGCCTCGTCCTCTGTCGACCACGTGCCGCCGCCGCGTTCGATGGCGTCGCGCTTCACGGTTGCCAGCACACCCGCCGCCTGCGCGCCGCCCATGACGGAGATGCGACTGTTCGGCCATGTCCAGAGAAAGCGCGGCTGGTAGGCGCGGCCCGCCATCCCGTAATTGCCTGCCCCGAACGATCCGCCCACCAGCATTGTGATCTTCGGGACCGAAGTACAGGCCACCGCCGTCACCATCTTGGCGCCGTGCCGTGCGATACCTTCGTTCTCGTATTTCCGGCCCACCATGAAGCCGGTGATGTTCTGCAAAAATACCAGAGGGATCTTGCGTTGAGAGCACAGCTCGACGAAATGTGCGCCTTTTTGCGCCGCCTCTGAGAAGAGCACGCCATTGTTGGCGACGATCCCGACCGGCCAGCCATCGACATGGGCAAAGCCGGTAACAAGCGTCTCGCCAAAGCGCGGTTTGAACTCGTCGAAATAGGAGCCATCCACCACGCGCGCGATCACCTCCCGGATGTCGTAAGGCGTGCGCAGATCGCCCGGGACGACGCCGAAGATCTCGTCCGGATCATAGGCCGGGTCCTCCGCTGCCTGACGTAGACTGGACGTCCGTCCGGCACCCAACGACCCCACCGCCCGCCGGGCCAAAGCCAGCGCGTGCGCATCGTCCTCCGCCAGGTAGTCCGCCACACCGGATAGTCGCGTGTGCACGTCACCCCCGCCGAGGTCTTCGGCGGTCACGACTTCGCCGGTTGCCGCCTTCACCAAAGGCGGCCCGGCGAGGAAGATCGTACCCTGCTCTTTCACGATGATCGTCACGTCCGACATCGCGGGCACATAGGCTCCGCCTGCCGTGCAAGAGCCCATGACCACCGCGATCTGCGCGATGCCCTTGGCGCTCATCCGCGCCTGATTGTAGAAAATACGCCCGAAATGGTCGCGGTCGGGGAAGACCTCGTCCTGATTGGGCAGGTTCGCACCACCGCTATCGACAAGATAGATGCAGGGCAGATGATTTTCCTCGGCAATCTCTTGCGCGCGGAGGTGTTTCTTGACCGTCATCGGGTAATAGGTGCCGCCCTTCACAGTGGCATCGTTGCACACCACCATGACTTGTCGGCCCTTCACCCGGCCTACGCCAGCAATAGCTCCGGCGCACGGCGCAGCCCCGTCATACATCCCATGCGCCGCCGTCGCGCCAACCTCCAGAAACGGCGAGCCGGGGTCGAGCAGGTTCGCCACCCGGTCGCGCGGCAGCATCTTGCCCCGTGAGACATGCCGGTCGCGCGCCTTTTCACCGCCCCCGGCCGCGGCACGCTCCGCCACCTCTTGCACGACGCGCAGCGCATCGAGGTGTGCCGCTTCATTGGTCTTGAACTGCTCTGAAGACGCTATGGCCTGTGATCGTAGTTTCATCTCATTGCCCCCGCATGTCGCGCAAATCGATCGCGCGCTGTGCCGTCATTGTCAGGTGGCAATTCGCGGCAACGATGGTGCGGATCGTGCCGCCCTTCCAGATCGCGTAGCGGGCCGCGCAATCGGCATCCCGAAACGCGATCCACGCGCGCTGCGCATCCCGCAAGCTGTCGGTGCGGTCCATGACCGGTGACAGACCCTCTGCATCGGCCATGGCGTTCAATTCCTGCGTAACCACGTATTGCTCATTCAGGATCGCATCCCATTCGGCTGTCTCCGCCTGTATGCAAGCGGAAATCCCGATGGTCGTCGCTCCGCCCGGGCGTTCCTGACACAGGCCAGACGCTTGTCCCAGACAAGGTGGGTAAAGCGCTCCAATCCCCGTATTTTCAAAGCAGTTCCGCACGATCTGTGGATCGATCCGCATGTCCTGTGCAACGGCGGGCAGCGGCATGCAGATGAGCCATATCGACGTCATTATCTTCTTCATGGCCGCCCTTCCTTGATGGCGCGTGCCTTCAGGTCTTTGCGGATCACCTTTCCCGTGACGGTCATTGGCAGCTCATCCAGGAACTCGATCTCTCTTGGATATGAATAGCTTGCCAGGCGATCCTTAACCCATGCCTGAAGATCGGCTTCCGACACGTCGGAGCCTGCCTTGCGCACGACATACGCCTTCACGATCTCGGTCCGCAGCGCGTCAGGCTTGCCCACAACGCCGCAGGTGGCGACATCTGGATGGGTCAGCAGGCAATCCTCGATCTCGGCCGGGCCGATGCGGTAGCCGGAGGAGGTGATGACATCGTCCTCCCGTCCAACAAAGCGGATCGTGTCGCCCTCTTTGACACCGCGATCCCCGGTGAGCATCCAGTCGCCACGGAACTTGGCCTTCGTGGCGTCCGGTTTCCGCCAGTATTCCAGCATCATCGACGCCGATCCCCGCCGCACCGCGATATCGCCCTCACCTTCGCAGGGCAGTCCGTCGGGTCCGATCACAGCAACCGGATGCCCTGGCACTGCACGCCCCATCGCGCCGGGAACCGGATCAAAAGACGCGGCACAGGACGACACGATCATGTTGCATTCGGTCTGTCCGTAGAATTCGTTGATCGTGGTCCCGAAGGCATCGCGGCCCCATGCGAGCATTTCAGCGCCGAGCGGTTCGCCGCCGCTTGCGACGGATCGCAGGCCATCGATCCTGGCATCCGCCGCCTTGAGCATCCGCAGCGCGGTCGGCGGGAAGAAGACGTTGCGCACGCCCGCGGTCGCGCAGATGCGCTGGCACTCTTCGACTGAGAACTTCTGCATCCGCGCCGCAACTACCGGCACGCCCAGCGCAAGCCCCGGCATCAACACGTCAAACAACCCACCGATCCAGGCCCAATCGGCAGGCGTCCAGATCACATCGCCCTCTTGCCCGAGGAAATCGTGGCTCATCTCGACCCCCGGCAGATGGCCGGTCAGCACCCGATGCCCGTGCAGCGCGCCTTTGGGTTTTCCCGTGGTGCCGGACGTGTAAATCAGACAGGCCGCATCGTCGGGTCCGGTTTCGACCATGGCACGTGTGCCGCCTGACGCACCCAGATCGCTTCGCGTGATCGTGGCGACACCCAGTCCGGCCAGTTGCACGACGCCTTCAAGGTCAGTGACCACAACGCCCAGATCCGCGTCATCGATCCGGGTTTTCAAGGCGTCGGTCCGGAACAGTTTGAAGAGCGGAACCGAGATCGCGCCCAACCGCCACGCTGCGATATGGGCGGCGGCACAGAGCGGCGATTGCGACAGGAGCACGCCGACGCGGTCCCCCTTCATCACCCCGCGCTCGATCAGGGCGGTCTCCACCTGCCGCGAGCGATACCAGAGATCGCCATACGTCACGCGCCGCGTATGCTCCGGCGTCACCTCGATCAAGGCGACACGGTCCGGCTCCGTCACGGCCCAGCCATCGCAGACCTGCTGCGCCATGTTCAGGATCGGCGGCAAATCCCAGTCGAACCGCTTGCAGAGCGCCTCGTAGGACGCAGGCTTGAGCATCGGGCGCGTCGTCATATCGACGGCCTTTGGCTGGCTGCATCGGTGGAAATCAGAGCCCCGAAGCGGTTCACGTGGTAGGAGATGCTACCGCAGCGCACGGTGATCCACGCGCCGTCCACCTGGCCCGCCAACCCGACACAATCTCCAACGCGCGCCTCGGGTCCGCCGTCCTGCGTCAGATAGCGATTTGCGTAGGCATTGATCACGTCGGTCTCCGTTATCGTGGCGGCGATCCATCCGTAGCGGAACGCCAGCAAAGCGCCAACGAGCGTGACAAGGCCAAGCGGCACAAACCACGCCCAGCGCGGCATCACCGCATCGCCGCCATCATTTCCCGTCCCACCAGCATCCGCCGGATCTCGGACGTGCCTGCGCCGATCTCCATCAGTTTGGCGTCGCGGAAGATGCGGCTCACCGGCGCGTCAGACAGGAAGCCCGCGCCACCCATCGCCTGCACCGCCTGATGCGCCTGTTTCATCGCTTCTTCGCTCGCATAGAGACAGCAGGCCGCGGCGTCCTGCCGGGTCACGTCACCCCGGTCACAGGCCTTGGCAACCTCATAGACATACGCGCGAGCCGAGTTCATCGCGGTATACATATCCGCCATTTTGCCCTGCATCAGTTGGAAATTGCCAATCGGCTGACCGAATTGCTTGCGTTCGGCCATGTACGGCATGATTTCGTCCAGACAGGCGGCCATGATGCCAAGGCCAATACCGGCCAACACGACGCGCTCATAGTCCAGGCCGGACATCAGCACGCGGACACCCTTGCCCTCTTCGCCCAACACGTTCTCGAACGGCACTTCTACGTCCTCGAATACGAGCTCTGCCGTGTTCGATCCACGCATGCCAAGCTTGTCGAAATGCGGGCTGGTCGAGAAGCCTTTGAATGTCTTTTCGATCAGGAACGCTGTGATCCCCTTGGACCCGGCGTCAGCGTCGGTCTTTGCATAAACCACCAGCGTGTCCGCATCCGGGCCGTTGGTGATCCAGTATTTGCTGCCGTTCAGACGGTAGTGATCGTTGCGCTTTTCCGCGCGCAATTTCATCGACACGACGTCCGATCCCGCCCCGGGTTCCGACATCGCCAGCGCGCCGACATGCTCACCCGATATTAGCTTCGGCAGGTAAGTCGCTTTCTGGTCTTCGTTGCCGTTCAACTTGATCTGGTTCACGCAAAGATTGGAATGCGCGCCGTAGGACAGGGAAACCGACGCGGACGCGCGGGCAATCTCCTCAATGGCAACGGTATGCGCGAGATAGGACATGCCCGCCCCGCCATACTCTTCATCCACCGTGATGCCCAAAAGGCCGAGCTCGCCCATCTCGGTCCAGAGCTCGGATGGGAAGGCGTTCGAGCGGTCGATCTCCGCCGCCATCGGCTTCACGCGCTCCTGCGCCCAGCGATGCACCATCTCGCGCAGGGCGTTAACGTCTTCCCCAAGATCAAACTGCATGGTCGCGTTGAACATGCGCCTCTCCCCAAAGCGATTTATTGAACACTTGTTCAAATCTTAGTGGAAGTCATCCTCTCAGGTCAAGCGCAAGGAACCTGTGGTGGCCGCCCGCGTTGGTGTCGCGAACGAGATCAATATGCGAAAGGGCATAACATGACCGCCGACATGACCGACACATTCTGGAATAGACTGAGCAAAATCCGCGCGGTGATGCTCGACGCGGGCACCGGAAGCCCCGTTCCAATGGCCCCGATCGCGCGCCAGGAGGACGGCGCAATCTGGTTCATCACCTCTTCCGACCACGACACATTTCAAGCGTCCAAAAACGGCGCTGCCTCTGACATCTACCTGTGCGATTCGTCCGGTCATATGTACGGAACGGTCAAGGGAACGTTGTCGGCTTCTGACGACACAGACAAACTGGACGAGCTGTGGACGCCGATGGCCGCCGCCTGGTTCAAGAACGGGCGCGAGGATGACTCGGTACGTCTGATGAAATACACTCCGCGGGAAGCCGAGGTGTGGGTGACCGATGGCACCGTCAAATATCTGTTTGAGACGATCAAGGCGAACGTGACCGACGACACGCCCGATACCGGAGATTACGGCGTCATTCATTTCTAAGGAGTGTCCATGAAACGATTTGGGATCGCCGGCCTTTTGGGCCTGATCGCAGCGACATCGGCTAACGCTGAGCAGGTCGGCGAGGTTGGGGTCGATTGGGTCGGTAACGACATCATAATCGAAGCCATCGCGGATCCGGATGTGGCGGGCGTGACTTGCCACATCGCGTATTTCGAGCGCGGCATCATCGACCGTCTGAGCAAGGGCAACTGGTTCGAAGACCCGTCGAATGCATCAATCGCGTGCCGTCAGACGGGTCCGATCACGATCGGCAATATCGACCGGAGCGACAGCGGCGAAGACGTGTTCCGGACGTCCCGGTCTATTATCCTCAAGTCATTGCGCGTCAAACGTATCTTCGATGAGGCCAATCAGACGCTGATCTATATCGCTCATGCGGCGGAATTGACCGATGGGTCGGCCAAAGTGTCGATGTCGACCGTACCGCTTTATGGATCAGACTGACGCCTGTCGTTGTATTGATCCGAAGTATACTCGTCTGAAACTCCTCGGGTCTTGCCCGAGGAGTTCGGCTTTAGGCCCGACACCTCACCTGAGAAGTCGGTTCGCCACACCCGGAAGTTCATCGAAATGTTGGATGATTGCGTCCGGCTCCAAGGCAGCCATATCTTCGCCAGACGGGCCGAAGCCCACCAGAACGCAAGCCACACCTACCGCGCGCGCCGTATCGCGGTCGGTTTTCGTATCTCCGATTAGACAACTTCGCGCGACGACACCGCCTGCCCGTTCGACGGCCGCCACGTAAGGCGCGGCGTCGGGCTTCCGTGTGGGCAAGGTATCGGCTCCTACCAGTGACCCGAACGCGGCGCGGACGCCAAGCCGGGACATCAGCGTTTCGGCCAAACCCTCCGGCTTGTTCGTGCAGATGCCCACAACCATCCCGTTCGACTTGAGCGTCTCCACCGCCTCCATCGCGCCGGGATACATGACCGTATGGACATCCAAGGCGTCACCATAAGCGCTCAGAAGCTCGGGATACCACGTCTCCACCAGATCGGCGGAATACTGCCCAGCCCGCTCCAACCCAAGCGTCAGCATCGCCTTACCACCGCGCAAAGCCGTTCCCGCATCGGTTGC
The DNA here is from genome assembly GCF_900129875.1 of Marivita hallyeonensis. Classification (GTDB taxonomy): domain Bacteria; phylum Pseudomonadota; class Alphaproteobacteria; order Rhodobacterales; family Rhodobacteraceae; genus Marivita; species Marivita hallyeonensis. The sequence continues at coordinate 433,308 of NZ_FQXC01000002.1, forward strand.
CGGGTCGAGCCGTGTGTCAAAGCCCATGCGTTCAAAGCAATGGTTGGCCGCTGCGATCAGGTCACCGCTTGTGTCCGCAAGCGTGCCGTCGAGGTCGAAAATCACCGTGCGCACCGCGTCTCTCCTGTCACAACTCGCAATCTAGTGTGAAATTAGCTGCCTTGCGGCACTGGGCCAGACCGATAAAAGGAGCGGAGGCAAAACACAAAGAGAAACCTGATGAGCATAGCCTTGGTCATCCTTGCTGCGGGCAAAGGCACGCGGATGGAGTCCGACCTTCCCAAAGTTCTGCACAAGATCGGCGGCGCGCCGATGTTGCACCATGCGATGCTGTCGGCGTCGGCGCTTGAGCCCGAGCGCACGATCGTGGTCACGGGGCACGAGGCGCAGCTCGTGGAAGAAGCCGCACGCGCCTTCGACCCGGACGTCATCACTGTCCATCAGGCAGAGCAGAACGGAACGGCGCATGCAGTTGCGCAGGCCAAAGACGCGCTTGATGGGTTCGACGGCGACGTGATCGTTCTGTATGGCGACACCCCTTTCATCACGACCGAAACGCTTGAAGCAATGACCGCGGCGCGTGCGCAGCATGACATCGTTGTGCTGGGCTTCGATGCGGAAGACCCCGCACGCTATGGTCGGCTCATCCTTGAAGGCGACACCCTCGCGCGGATCGTTGAATACAAGGAAGCGACCGAAGCGGAGCGTGCGGTCACGCTGTGCAATTCGGGTGTCGTCTGCGCGTCCGCAACAATGCTCTTCTCGCTCATCGAAGCCGTCGGCAATGATAATGCGGCGGGCGAGTATTACCTCACCGACGTGGTCGGTATTGGCAGAGACCGTGGTTTATCCGCGACCGTCGTGACCTGCGATCAGTCAGAAACGCTTGGCATCAATTCTCGAGTGGAACTGGCGCTGGCTGAGGCTGCCTTTCAAGCCAACACGCGCCAGACGCTGATGGAAAACGGGGTGCAGATGCAGGCCCCCGAGACCGTCTTCTTATCGTTCGATACCGTCATCGGCCGCGATACGGAGATTGAACCGAACGTTATCTTTGCCGCCGGCGTCACCGTCGAGTCCGGTGCGCGGATCCGGGCTTTCAGCCACCTCGAAGGCGCACATGTCAGTCGTGGCTCGACCGTGGGTCCCTTTGCCCGCCTGCGCCCCGGCGCGGAACTTGCCGAAGACGTCCACGTCGGCAATTTCGTGGAAATCAAGAACGCGCATCTCGACGAAGGCGCGAAGGTCAATCACCTGACCTATATTGGCGACGCCAAGATCGGGGCCCGGACGAATGTTGGCGCGGGCACCATCACCTGCAACTACGACGGGGTGATGAAGCACAAGACGACCATTGGCCGTGACACCTTCATCGGGTCGAACACCATGCTCGTGGCCCCGGTGACAGTCGGGAACGAAGCCATGACGGCGACCTCGACCACGGTCACCAAAGACGTCCCCGATGGCGCGATGGCCATCGCCCGGACCGAGCAGCAAAACAAGAAAGGCTTTGCGCGCAAACTGTTTGCGATCCTCCGCGCCAAGAAAGCCAAACAGGCAAAAGGGTAACGATATGTGTGGCATCGTCGGCGTATTGGGTCAGCACGAAGCGGCCCCCATTCTGGTAGAGGCGCTCAAACGGCTGGAATACCGCGGCTATGACAGTGCGGGGATTGCGACGGTCAACAACGGCACGCTCGACCGGCGTCGCGCGGTGGGCAAACTCGTCAACCTGTCTGACCTTTTGGTCCACGACCCGCTTCCCGGCAAGTCCGGCATCGGGCATACCCGCTGGGCCACCCACGGCGCGCCGAACGCAAACAACGCCCACCCGCACCAGTCCGGTCCGGTGGCTGTCGTGCACAATGGCATCATTGAGAACTACAAGGAACTGCGCGCCGAACTCGCCGCGTATCAGATCACGCCAGAGACCGACACCGACTCCGAAACCATCGCGCTTTTGACGCATCACTACATGAAGCAGGGCATGACCCACGTGGATGCCGCCCGCAAATGCCTGTCGCGCCTTGAGGGGGCTTTCGCGCTTGCATTTCTTTTCGACGGTGAAGACGACCTGATTGTCGCCGCCCGCAAGGGCAGCCCTCTTGCCGTTGGACATGGCGACGGCGAGATGTATGTCGGCTCCGACGCCATCGCTCTGGCTCCGCTGACCAACCGCATCACCTATCTCGAGGAAGGCGATTGCGCCATCCTCACCCGGCAGACGCTTGATATCTTTGATGAGTCCGGCACCCGCGTCACCCGCGAACTGCGCGAAGTGAGCCTTGATGCGTCACGCGTGGACAAGGCCGGGTTCAAGCATTTCATGGCCAAGGAGATCGCCGAACAGCCGACCGTGCTTGCCGATGCGTTGCGCGGATACCTGAATGGCAACACAATCTTCTTGCCCGACACCCTGCCCGATTTCGCCAAGGTCGACCGCCTTGTGATGGTGGCCTGCGGCACGGCTTATTACGCCTGCCTCACCGCCAAATACTGGTTCGAACAGATCGCACGCCTGCCCGTCGAGGTGGATATCGCATCCGAGTTCCGCTACCGCGAGCCCCCCATTTCCAAAGGCACGGTGGCGATTTTCGTCTCGCAATCCGGTGAAACCGCCGACACGCTTGCCGCGCTGCGCTATTGCAAAGGCAAGGCCGAAACAATCCTATCCGTGGTCAATGTCGATCAGAGCTCGATTGCCCGCGAAAGCGACGTGGCCCTGCCCATCCACGCAGGTGTCGAAGTGGGGGTCGCTTCGACGAAGGCCTTCACCTGTCAGCTCAACACGTTGCTTTTGCTCGCGTTGAACGCCGCAAACCAGCGCGGCACGATCAGCGACACGGATTTGGCATCTACGCTGTCAAACCTGAGGGCCTTGCCGGGTTTGTTCAACGCAGCGCTCGACCGAGACCCGGTCATGGCCGACGCCGCGACGCAGATCGCCGAGGCGCGCGACGTTTTGTTCCTCGGGCGCGGTCTGATGTATCCGCTCGCTCTCGAAGGCGCGCTCAAACTAAAGGAAATCAGTTATATACACGCCGAAGCTTATGCATCAGGTGAACTGAAGCATGGCCCCATCGCGCTAATCGACAAGACCGTACCAGTGGTCGTCATGGCGCCGCGCGACGCGTTGTTCGAGAAGACGGTGTCGAACATGCAGGAAGTGATGGCGCGCGGCGGTCGTGTCTGCCTGATCACCGATGCCGCCGGTGCCGAGGCTGCGGGGGACGACGTCTGGCGCACGGTCGTGTTGCCCGAAGTCGACCCGATCCTGACCCCGCTTCTCTACGCCCTACCCGCACAGCTGCTGGCGTACCACGCCGCTGTCGCCAAGGGCACGGACGTCGATCAACCGCGGAACCTCGCGAAGTCCGTTACGGTCGAATGACGGGACACGCGTGACGCCATGACCCGAGACGACGCGCTGACGCAGCTGAAGGCGCTGGCAGAACCGGGACGTGCGGAGCAGATGGCGGCCTATCACAAGGTGCCGCGTCGATATCTTGGTGTCGCAAATCCTGACACCGATACTTTGGTCCGTGAGTGGCGCCGGTCGCTCGACCTCGAAACCCGTTTGAAACTCGCCGAAGACCTTTGGCAGACCAATATCTTCGAAGCCCGGGTCGCGGCCGCCAAGCTGCTCACCCAGGCGCGGATCAAGCCATCCGACAAAGGCGCTTGGTCGTTGATCCAAAGCTGGGTTCCCGATTTCGATAGCTGGGCCATCGCGGATCACGCCTGCATTGCCGGTCAGAAACGCCTCATCGCTGACCCCGGCCGGCTGGACACGGTCGAGACCTGGACAAAAAGCGACCACTTGTGGACCCGACGTGCGGCGCTTGTGATTACCCTGCCCTGGACCAAGCAGAACCACCCGTCACAATCGGAGTTGGAGGCGCGCGACCGCATCCTTGGATGGGCCGCAGGCTATGTGGACGACCCCGAATGGTTCATCCAGAAAGCGGTCGCATGGTGGTTGCGAGACCTGTCCCGACACGACCCGGACCGCACGCGCGCGTTTCTGGTGCGCCACGCCGATCGGATGAAACCATTCGCCCGCAAAGAAGCCGCTCGCCTTCTACCCGCCTGAGAACACCTGAACTTCGACCAGACCGGTCAAAGGTGCCCCGACCAGGCGCATGGCGGGCAACGACATGCGGCTGCCCGCCGTCGCCGGCCCGTCAATCGGGATCAGCTCGACCTGCGCCGATTGTCCCGTCCCGGGATAAAGAACGCGCCCCTGCCCGGCAGAGGACACCAAAGGCGTCTCGATCCAGAAGCCTGGACGCGCCGGATCGCCCAGCGACACGATCGTTGCCCCAACCGATCGCTCGGCAGTGCCGGTTGCGGCAGCGGCTGCCTGCCGCTCTTCCGCAGTTGTCGTGTCGAACTCCTCGACGGTACGGGCGGTCACCGGTGGTGTGCGAACGGCGGCCTCGACCACACCGGGCCGCGCCTGCGGTCGCATCTGCCCATCGGAGTCTGTCGCTGAGTTCGGCGTCCCTATCGGCGGAAACAGCCCCGTGCCACATCCGGTCAGCATCAAACACACTCCAAAAATCGCGAACTTTTTCTGCATGCCAGCCTCCGACCTTCGTCCTGTTTTTCGCCGCTGTCATATACTTGCCCAGCTTCCGGCGAAAGGCTAGGCTCCCCGGCATGACACCGCTCATTGATCCCTTCCAACGCGCGATCAACTATCTGCGCGTCTCCGTCACCGACCGCTGCGATTTCCGCTGCGTCTACTGCATGTCGGAGAACATGACCTTCCTGCCAAAGAAAGAGCTTCTGACGCTGGAAGAGCTTGATCGCATGTGCTCGACCTTCATTCGTCTGGGCGTTGAAAAGCTGCGGATCACCGGCGGCGAGCCGCTGGTGCGGCGGGACATCATGACCTTCTTCCGCGCGATGACGCGCCACCTGGACGAGGGGACGCTCAGGGAGCTGACGCTGACAACGAACGGGTCACAACTCGAACGCTTCGCAGGCGATCTCTACGACGCGGGCGTGCGCCGGGTGAACGTGTCGCTCGACACGCTGGACGAGCAGAAATTCGCGGATATCACCCGATGGGGGCGTCTGCCGCAGGTGCTCAGCGGCATCGACGCGGCCCAGAAGGCAGGATTGCGCGTCAAGATCAACGCGGTTGCGCTGAAGGGCTTCAACGAGGATGAGCTTTTCACCATGACCGAATGGTGCGCCGCGCGCGACATGGACCTGACCTTCATCGAGGTCATGCCGATGGGCGATATCGGCAACGAGGATCGGCTTGGTCAATATTGGAAGCTCAGCGATCTGCGCGACGAATTGAGCAAGGAATACACACTGACCGATCTGCCCGAGCGCACCGGCGGCCCGGCGCGCTATGTCCGGCTGGAAGAAACCGGCCAGAAGGTCGGCTTCATCACGCCGCTCACGCATAACTTCTGCGAAAGCTGCAACCGCGTACGACTGACCTGCACAGGGGAGCTCTTCATGTGCCTCGGGCAGGAAGACAACGCCGACCTGCGCAGCGCGTTGCGCAACCACCCGAAAAGCGACCAACCGCTGGAGCAGGCCATCCGGGACGCGATCGCGCTCAAACCCAAGGGACACGATTTCGACTATTCCCGCCAAACAGTCGATGGCCGCGTCTCACGCCATATGAGCCATACCGGCGGCTGAAGCGTTGCGTGTACGAGGGGCCAGCCCCTCGCGCTCCCCGAGGTATTTGCGAAACAGAGAAGACCCGCCTCTTACACTATGGCAACGGGCTTATTTTGGTTTGCCGAGGGCGCATCCAACCTTCACCGCAGGCACGATGACGCAATGAACGCGGCACCATTGTGGTCTTCTCTGTTTCAGAAATACCTCGGGGTTTGGGGCAGAGCCCCAATCGCTGGATGCGCCGGAGGCGCAGACGGCCAGAGCAGCGCGCCGAAGGCGCACAATTTCCCTCAGTTACGGCTGACGATCCCGCCTCCCACCGGCGCCCTGACGCCGGTCGTTCCCGGGGCCGACGTGGGCAATCCGCGTATCACACGCACTGCGAGATAGGCAAAGGCTTGCGCCTCGAGCATGTCGCCATCGAGGCCGACCACCTCCACGGGGCGTACCGGGCAATCCAGCGCCGTCTCCAGCATGGCCATCATCACCGGGTTCTTTCGCCCGCCACCCGTGACAAGCACTTTTGACGGTGGGACGGGGCAGTGTTCCATGCCACGCATCACGGCGGCCGCGGCCATCGCCGTCATCGTGGCCGCAGCGTCTGCATCGCCCAGTTCCCGCACCAGATCGAGCATCAGGGAAAAGTCATTCCGATCGAGTGACTTCGGCGGCATCTTGAGGAAATACCCTTCGTCCAGGAACAGCTCCAAAGCGCCATCCACGACGTTTCCCTGCGCCGCCAATGCACCGTCCTTGTCGAAGGGCACGCCACGCCGTTCCATCATCAGATCGTTGATCGGTGCGTTCGCCGGTCCGGTGTCGAACGCAAGAAGTGCGCCGTCTGCTTCTGGCGCATCCGCGTGCGGATCGACCCAGGTCAGATTGCCCACGCCACCGAGGTTCAGAAAGGCCAGCGGTGCGTCAGCTTTTATCCATTTCGCGCAGGCCCAATGGAAGAACGGTGCGAGGGGCGCACCCTGCCCCCCCAACTCCACGTCAGAGGATCGGAAATCCGATACAACTGTGCCCCCCAAGGCCGCCGCAAGCGCAGCGCCATCGCCCACCTGATGCGTTCCCCGCCCCTGCGGCTCATGCGCCAATGTCTGACCGTGAAATCCCACCACGTCTGCCCCGTCGAAGCCCCGCAGCGCGGCGAGATGCGCATCGAGAACGACATGTTCGGCCGCGGCCACATCCTCGTCGCCGGGCCACTGCCCCAGGGCCGCGCGCAGGATGGCCTGTTCCTCTGCGGAATAGGGGCGATAGCCCGAAGCTCCGAACTCCGAGATGGTCCGCCCATCGGTGCGGATCATCGCCACGTCCACACCGTCCAACGACGTGCCTGACATCGCGCCCAGCGCCCATATGGGTTCCGCCAACTTGCCCTTCACCTTTGCCCCTCGCGCCCCTATAGCTGCCGCCACTATCTATAACGAGGCAATCACATGACCTACCATCCCAAATCGGACTTCATGGCCACCATGATGCAGCGCGGCTTCCTTGCCGATTGCACCGATTATCAGGGCCTTGACGAGGCGCTGATCAAGGGGGTGGTGCCGGGCTATATCGGTTTTGACGCCACAGCGAAATCATTGCACGTGGGCAGTCTCATCCAGATCATGATGCTGCGCTGGTTGCAGAAGACCGGGCACAAGCCGATCACGCTGATGGGGGGCGGGACGACAAAGGTGGGCGACCCCAGCTTCCGCGCAGACGAGCGTCCGTTGCTGACCCCGGAAGAAATCGACGCCAATATCGACGGCATCAAGCAGGTCTTTGCAAAGTACATCTCGTATGATGACAGCGAAACCGGCGCGTTGATGCTGAACAATGCGGAATGGCTGGACGATCTCAACTACCTCGATTTCCTGCGTGACATCGGGCGGCATTTCAGCGTCAACCGCATGCTGTCCTTCGAGAGTGTGAAATCCCGCCTCGACCGCGAGCAAAGCCTGAGCTTTCTCGAATTCAACTACATGATCCTGCAGGCCTACGATTTCCTCGAACTGAACCGCCGCTACGGCTGTCTGGTACAGTTCGGCGGATCGGACCAGTGGGGCAACATCGTCAACGGGATCGACCTCACACGCCGGGTGCTGGATCACGAGATCTACGGCCTGACGTCGCCGCTTCTGACCACCAGCGATGGCAAGAAGATGGGCAAATCGGCCGATGGTGCCGTGTGGCTGAATGCCGACATGCGCTCGCCCTACGAGTTCTGGCAGTTCTGGCGCAACACGACGGATGCCGATGTGGGCCGCTTCCTGAAACTCTATACCGAGTTGCCGGTCGACGAATGCGACCGCTTGGGTGCGCTTGCCGGGTCCGAGATCAACGACGCAAAGATCATCCTCGCCAACGAGGTCACCACCCTTTGCCATGGAGCCGAGGCCGCCGCAGCCGCCGAAGCCACCGCGCGCGAGGTGTTTGAGAAAGGCGGCATCGGGGAGGACCTGCCGACCGTTTCGCTGACCGATGACGAGATCGGCGACGGCATCTCCGTGGTGCAGTTGATCGTGAAAACAGGATTGGCGAAGTCGGGCAAGGAAGCAAAGCGCCTGATCGCCGAGAATGGCGCTAAACTGGACGACGCGCCGCTGACTGATGCCGGATTGATGATCGACGCAGCCGCGCTTGTACAGCCGATCAAACTCAGTGCCGGAAAGAAGCGGCACGCCTTGGTCAAGATGGGATGATCCCGCGCAAGCGCGTTATCCTTGCAAAGCGGCACCGCCATTAACGTTACCGAAAGACCGGCGCGGCATGGTACGCCATGCCCGCCAATCCCCTTCCACAATCCGACGCCTACGCCAATGCGCTGCGCGCTTTGGGAACACGTGTACTCATCGATGCGCCAATGCAACGCGATGGGACACTGGCGCGCTGCCTGATCCAGACGCGGGTTCTGCCCTTTTTCGGACCCGTGAACCTGATCTCGCGCGGCCCTGTTGGCCTGCACCCCGATGACAGCTGGGCGTACCTGAAAGACCTGGACCTCAAGGGCCCCTTGATCGTCAACGCGGGCCACGCGACCGCGCCGCCATCGGGTCACATCCGGCTTGCCGCACCGAAGCGGATCGCGCTTCTTTCGCTGGCCAACCCGGACCAGATGCGCGCAGAGCTGCATCAGAAATGGCGCAACGCGCTGTGCAAGGCCGAACGCAGTTCGCTCACGGTGCAGGTCCAGAGCTTTTCGCCAAATGCCCATCGCTGGTTGATCACCCACGACCGCGCGCAGCAGAAAGTGCGCCGCTACCGATCATGGCCAACGCGCCTGCTCGAAACCTTTGCACAGGAGAATCCGGGACAGGTGCGGGTCGTCGTGGCGCGACTTGGAAAGACACCGGTCGCGGCAATGCTCTTTCTCTGCCACCGTCCCTGGGCCACCTATCACCTCGGCGTCACCACGCCAGAAGGCCGGTCCGTCGCAGCGCACCAGTTGACGCTTTGGCACATGGTGCATTGGCTCGCGGCGCGCGGTTATACGACGCTCGACCTTGGCTTGCTGACCGGGCCGGACAGCCTCGATCGTTTCAAACTGCGAAGCGGCGCAACGGCGCGCACGCTTGGCGGAACGTGGCTGAGGCTGCCCAAAGGGCTGCGGCGTCAGTTTCCAAGCATCCATTCGCCATCCGGCCAGAAGGCGTGATAGGCGAACGCGAACATCACGTCATGCGGGACATCCTGCCCGTCTGCATCGCGCACACGGATCGATCCGACATCGCGCCCCGCGCTGATCCGCGCCGTATCCAGTGCCGAGGCCTGACCGGCACGCCACGAGATCACGACGCCCGCCTCGCGCACCTCACCTGCGTCGGCCAACCGCGCCATCGGCCAGGCGCGGTCTCCGACCCGGATCACCCGCGCCAGGGCGTCGATCCCGTGCGGCGGCATTTCCCCAGAGTACAGGAACGGCTTGGTCGAACTGTCATAACCACGGTACGGATTGCGCCCGTAGTCGCGGTTAAAGCCCGGCTCAGCCATCACCAACCCGTCGGGGTTGCGCGTGCTGAACTCGGCCCAGCTTTCCATCCAGCTTGGTAAAGTCTCTAACTCGGCCCCGGTAAAATGACCAACAATCCCTTCACCGATGGCCTGCTGCCACCAGCTTTCCGTTTCGCGGTCATACATCACCATGTCCGAATGGCGCAGCTTGCCGGAGACGCCAAAGCTCAGCACCTGACCGTCCACGCGGCGGTCAAACGTGAGGGCGGAGTTGCACAGAGGGCAAAAGGTGACGGCCACCGGTACGCCGTCGACGACATCATTCACGATTTCATGCCAGGTGAGATAACGGATCGGATAGGCGCGCGGCGTGCCCCCCATCTCGAGCGTGATCACCGGTTCAGTTGCTCCGATGCGGGATTCTGAGTCGATGGAGATGAAATTTGGGCTATCCAAAGCCGGGATCCCATCTTTCGACGGCCCGCCCGACAGGATCTCGACCCAGTTCTCGACCGAGCTCGTCTCGAAATCCGTGTTCGGCCATTCATGGCGCCAGAATTCCGGACTGCCCCAGGCGCCGCCCGCCAGAAACGCCGATACCAGACCGGCCAGGATTACCTTGCGCATGTCGTGTCTCCCTTGGATGACCGACGTCACTCTGCGACAAGACGGCAAACCTGCCTAGTCCCTCACACGCAGCTGTGAGAGCGCGATAGTCCCTTCTTCTTTTCGAAAAATATGCAGACGCAACGGTCACCGCGTGGTCGCACACAGGGAATTTTACCATCCGGTAAAACCCGGGCCCACAGCCGACGGGGCATCGCCCCGGCGGCGCAGAGCAGCGCGCGGTCCCGAAGGGCCGCGCTCAATTTGATCAGTCGATGACCGTCACATCCGCCATGACATCGGGTCTGCCGATCACGGCACCGTTGCGGCCCTCGCCCCGCTTGATCGCGTCGACCACGTCCATGCCGTCCGTCACCTGGCCCACAACCGTGTATTGGCCATTCAGGAAGTACCCCTCCTGAAACATGATGAAGAACTGCGAATTGGCAGAGTTCGGATCCTGCGACCGCGCCATGCCGACGACACCCCTATCGAACGGAATATCCGAGAACTCGGCAGGCAGATCCCCCCGGTCAGAGCCACCGCGCCCCGCCATGCGCATGTCGCCGCCGTCGATCTGGCCGAACTCCACATCGCCGGTCTGCGCCATGAAACCGTCGATCACGCGGTGAAACACGACGCCGTCATAGGCCCCTTGGGCGGCGAGTGCCGTGATCTGTTCGACGTGTTGAGGTGCAACGTCCTCGAACAGGTCGATGGTGACGGTGCCCGAGGCCTCTCCGTCGATCTCGATCTGAATGCCGGTCGCCAGAGCGGGCGAGGCGAGCAGCGACAGGGCGAACGCGAGGTTACGCATCGGCGGCCACCTTGACCGAAATCATCCGGTCCGGGTTCGCGGGCGGTTCACCCCGGGTGATGGCATCCACATGCTTCATCCCCGAGATCACGCGGCCATAGACCGTGTACTGACCGTTCAGGAAGTGGTTGTCGGTAAAGTTGATGAAAAACTGCGAATTGGCCGAATTCGGGTTCTGCGACCGCGCTGCGCCAAGTGTCCCGCGGTCATGCGGCAGCTTGGAAAACTCGGCTGGCAGGTCCGGCAGGTCCGATCCGCCCGTTCCGGCGCGGCGAATATTGAAGCCGTCTTCCATGTCGCCATGCTCCACGTCGCCCGTCTGCGCCATAAAGCCGTCGATCACCCGGTGAAAACACACATTGTCATATTGCCCTGCGCGCGCGAGCTCTTTCATGCGCTCGGCATGTTTCGGGGCCACGTCCGGTAACAGCTCGATTGTGACGGTGCCGTCCTTCAATTCGATCAGGATCGTGTTTTCGGGGTCTTTGATCTCGGCCATGCCGCGCTCCTTCGCATTTGATGTTGCGGCAAGACTTAAGGCCCGCCATCCGGAAAGCCAAGGACCGCATTGACCTCCGCCGCGCAGCCCGCCATCACGGTGGGCAAACGCGATTGGAGGGAAAGATGGCCTGGAAAACGCTCGACGATATGGACCTTGCCGGCAAACGAGTGCTGACGCGCGTGGACATCAACGTCCCGGTTGAGAATGGCACCGTCACCGATGCGACCCGGATCGAACGGATTATCCCCACGGTGACTGACATTCTTGCCAAGGGCGGCACGCCCATCCTTCTGGCGCATTTCGGTCGGCCCAAGGGTCAACCGAACCCCGACATGAGCCTCCGCGTCACTTTGCCCGCGCTCGAAAAGGCGCTGGGTCGCGAGGTGACATTCGTCGAACGCCCCTCGCGCGAGATGATTGATCAGTTGCCCGCCGATGCCGTGGTGCTGGTCGAGAACACGCGTTTTAGCGCGATGGAAGAAGCCAATGATCCGAAGATGGCACAGTTCCTCGCCACGCTGGGAGACGTCTATTGCAACGACGCCTTCTCTGCCGCGCATCGGGCACATGCATCGACCGAAGGTGTGGCGCACCTTCTGCCATCCTGCGCCGGCCGTTTGATGGAGGCCGAACTGCGTGCCTTGGAAAGCGCCCTTGGATCACCAGACCGCCCGGTTGTCGCGGTGGTGGGCGGGGCCAAGGTGTCGACCAAGCTCGAGCTTCTGTCCAACCTTGTCGAAAAGGTCGACATCCTTGTGATTGGCGGCGGCATGGCGAACACGTTTCTTGCGGCGCAAGGCATCGACGTCGGCAAATCGCTGTGTGAACACGATCTGGCTGACACCGCGCTGGAGATCGCGAAGAAAGCCACGACCACGGGATGCGAATTGCTTTTGCCGCGCGACGTTGTCGTTGCGCGCGAGTTCAAGGAAGGTGCGGCGTCGGAGGTGGTCAAAACCGAAGACTGCCCGGTCGACGCGATGATCCTCGACGCGGGACCGGACAGCGTGGCGCATATCTGCCAGGCCTTCGACCGGGCCAAGACGCTGATCTGGAACGGACCCCTTGGCGCGTTTGAAATCCCGCCCTTCGATGCCGCGACCAACGCGGCGGCGGCCTATGCAGCGGGCCTGAGCCGATCTGGCAAGCTGGTCTCGGTCGCGGGCGGGGGCGACACGGTCGCGGCGTTGAACAAGGCCGACGCGGCAGAGAGTTTTACCTACATCTCGACAGCCGGTGGCGCCTTCCTGGAATGGATGGAAGGCAAGACTTTGCCGGGTGTGGCCGCCCTAGGCTGAGTGTCGCCGATGAGAAGCGAGTCCTGAAAGCCACAACCCACCGGGAACGCGCGAGAAATTGCAAAAAGCGGTCGAAAGGCAATTCCCTGTCGCAACTGGCTATGCCATGGTCCGAAGGCGCGTCCGGCGAGAGACGCGGATAGAGGCAGTTGATGACACAAACCCGTACCCGACCGGCGCTTGGCGCTCTCGTGTTCTTCGCAGGCTCGTTCTGCGTCGGGGCCTATTTCATCTTTGCGGCGGTACAGGGCGACTACGGGGTCTTTCGCCGGGCAGAGATCGTCGTCGAAACCCGCGACCTCGAAGCGGAGCTCAAGGAACTGCGGGCGGAAGTTGCGCGGATGGAAAACCTGACGCGTCGGCTGTCGGACACGTATCTTGACCTCGATCTTCTGGATGAACGCACGCGGGACATGCTGGGCATGATCCGCGCGGACGAGATCGTCGTTCGCTAAACATCTGAAGTGCTAATCGCAATTGATGGTCGCCCTTGGGTGACCGAGAAGACCGGCGTGTCACATGAAAAGCGTGAGCAAGCCGAGGAACGGCAGCGCGGCGACCAGATCGGCGATGCCGTCCATATCACTGTCGTCGTCCTCTGTCTCCTCCTCCTCGGCAAAGGCTTCCTCCTCTGCCAGACGGGCCTGCGCAGACGTGGATGACAGGGTCGGGAAGGAGGTCGGCTCCGCGTCGGGTGCGAGGGCGCCTTCGTCGACGAACGGGTCGATCATCGGGTCCGGCAGCGCGTCCGGCGCTTCGTCCGAGATCAGATCCTGGAATTCGGCGGACGGGGTGAACCCGAACATCCGCACTTGCATGATCTCACCGTGATCGAGTTGGACGGACAGATCGGTGCCGTCGAGAAAAGCGTCCGCCTCGAGCTCTTCCACTACGGCGTCAGATCGGTGTGACCCGATGGCGTCGCCCTCCGCGACGGTGAGAACGGACATCTCGACCCTTCCGGCATCCGACACGAGGCCCGAGAAATCGACGGTCGTTTCTGCCCCGTCTTCGTCGGTGGCCGCGATGTAGAACAAAAGCTCATTGGGTTCCCAGAACCCGTGCACCGCGAGGCCATCCTCCTCAACCTCCGTATCCGCCCCCGCTTCGGGCGTCAGGTCGAGTGCCGTTTTGCCGGGCAAGGCGTCTTGCATCATGTTGAACATCGCGCCACCGGGCGACAGTTCGGCTTCGCCATTATCGACGCTCAACGTGTTCGGTGTGTTCTGGATCAGCGGCCAAACATGGGCATTCTGCACATCGTAGCGCAGGAATTCTTCCATGATGTTCAGCATTTCATGCGACTGGTGGAGGCCGTAATCGACATCACGTTCAAGCGCGGTTGTGTTTCCGGCGGTGTTCCATTCAGTCACAGCGATCCCGGCCTCGGGCAGATCCTCGCCCCAGGTCTCCTCAACCACGTTAAGGAAGAAGCTGCGCTGCCCTTCGTTGACCTGTCCGCGCGAGTAGACGTGTACCGCGACCTGATCGACGGCCGCCTGCTCCTCCGGGGTGTCGAACTCTGAAAGGATCATCTCATTGGCGACATGCGTCCAGTTCACTTCGCCAGAACCGAAAAGGCTGTCATCCGACAGGTCCAGCCCGTAGGTTTCGTTCAGATCGGCCAGGATCTCTGCACCGGACATCCCCTCCGGGAAACCATCGGAGAGGCGCGCGAAATTGAAGTTGGCACCGGACTGCACGATGATATCCGCATCCGAACCTTGGGCCGACAACTCGTCATCGACAATAGTGGCCATTTCGCTGGCCAACCGGCCATATTCAACCGAGGACATCTGCCCGCTGCCCCAGTATTCGTTGCCGAGCTCGAACGCTTCGATCTCGGCCGAACCATGCACGCCGGTGACCACGTCGCGCACGAAGCCGCGAAGCGCGTCTTCGTCGATTTGCGCGAACCGATCGCCGTTGGCATCCGTCGCGTCGGACAGCAGGTCGCGCGTCGGGATGACAATCGTGACAGACAGCCCTTCTTCTTCGGCGTAGGCCAGCGCGTCATCGAGCGGGATGAATTGGCGGACCTCACCGGTGTCGCGGTCTGAGACAAAGCTGGCATTCGGGTTGGTGATGTCGAAATAGCGTTCGGTCAGCGATCCACCAGGATAGCGGAAGGATCCGACGCCCAGTTCCTCGATCAGCCGGTCGTACTCTCCACCCTGCTCCAGCGTGGATCGGGTGGCCAGCACATTGGCCCCGAACAGACCCTGCGAGGCTTGCGAACCCATGAATCCAAACGCGTCGATTTCTGGCATTTCTGTGGTCCTGAGCGGCGATGCTGTCCAAATCTCTCCTTATTTCTGCCTTTTTGTCTGTAGAATTGGTTAATTCTGCCCAAATTGGGCCACAATTGTCCGTGCGCACGGAACAGTGCTGGTTGCTTCGGCGGATTGTCAGCGCAGCGCCTCATGAGGGTCGCGAATCACGAATGCAGATCAGCAAAACCGCGCCCAATACCCCCCTTGCCTTTCGCGCGCCGGTCGCCTTAGTCTTGCGAAAAAGTTTAATGCTAAACCATTATGCTCAGGGAGGCGCGCATGGCGGCACGCAAGACCAAGGCCAAATCCGCGGATCTGCCGAACGTTTCGGCCGAGGAACTGCTGTCCTACTACCGCGACATGCTGCTGATCCGGCGGTTCGAGGAAAAGGCGGGCCAGTTGTACGGGATGGGCCTGATTGGAGGGTTCTGCCATCTCTACATCGGACAGGAAGCCGTGGTGGTCGGGCTTGAGGCCGCTGCCGACGAGGGCGACAAGCGCATCACGTCTTACCGAGATCACGGGCATATGCTCGCCTGTGGAATGGATCCGAACGGCGTCATGGCCGAACTCACCGGGCGCGAGGGTGGCTATTCCAAGGGCAAGGGCGGCTCCATGCACATGTTCTCGAAAGAGAAGCACTTCTACGGTGGTCACGGCATCGTCGCGGCTCAAGTGCCTTTGGGCGCCGGTCTAGCCTTCGCCGACAAGTACAAGGGCACGGACCGCGTGACCTTCACCTATTTCGGCGATGGCGCAGCGAACCAGGGGCAGGTTTACGAGACCTTCAACATGGCCGCGCTGTGGCAATTGCCGGTGATTTTCGTCATCGAAAACAATCAGTACGCCATGGGCACCGCGATGCGGCGGTCGACCTCTACCCCGGATTTGCACACGCGCGGTGAAGCGTTCGGCATTCCGGGTGAAGCGGTCGACGGAATGGACGTGCTGGCGGTCAAGGCGGCGGGCGAAAAGGCTGTCGCACACTGCCGCTCAGGCAAGGGGCCGTATATCCTCGAAGTCAAAACCTACCGCTACCGCGGGCACTCCATGTCGGACCCGGCCAAGTACCGGACCCGCGAAGAGGTGCAAAAGATGCGCGAGGAGCGCGACTGCATCGAACACGTGCGCGAGATGCTGTTGACCGGAAAACACGCGTCCGAAGACGACCTCAAAGCCATCGACAAGGACATCAAATCCATCGTCAACGCCAGTGCTGATTTTGCCAAGGAAAGCCCGGAACCCGCCTTGGACGAACTGTGGACAGACATCTATGCGGAGGAGGCAGTCTGATGGCGACCGAAGTTCTGATGCCCGCCCTGTCGCCAACGATGGAAGAAGGCACGCTGGCCAAGTGGCTGGTCAAGGAAGGCGACACCGTGAACGCCGGTGACATCATGGCCGAGATCGAAACCGACAAGGCGACGATGGAGTTCGAAGCGGTCGATGAAGGCATCGTCGGCAAGATCCTCGTGGCCGAGGGCACCGAGAACGTCCGCGTGAACACACCCATCGCGGTGCTCGTGGAGGATGGCGAAAGCGTGGAGGATGCCGAACCCACCGCCCCACCGCAGCAACTGGTTGCCAAGGACAAGGCGCAAAGCTCTGAAGATCAGCCCGCGGCAGGCATGGCGCACCCTGAGCCCGTGAAGGCGATCGCGAAAGCCGAAGCGCCGTGGCCCGAAGGCATCAAGACCCGCCAGATGACAGTGCGCGAAGCGTTGCGTGACGCGATGGCCGAAGAGATGCGCCGCGACGAGGACGTGTTCCTCATGGGCGAAGAGGTCGGTGAATACCAGGGCGCGTACAAGATCAGCCAGGGTCTTCTGGACGAATTTGGCGCACGCCGGGTGATGGACACACCGATCACCGAACATGGCTTTACTGGCATCGCCGTTGGTGCGGCGTTTGGCGGCCTGCGCCCCATCGTCGAGTTCATGACGTTTAACTTCGCCATGCAAGCCATTGATCAAATTATCAATTCCGCAGCAAAGACGCTTTACATGTCCGGCGGGCAGATGGGAGCACCGATGGTCTTCCGCGGCCCCAACGGAGCGGCGGCACGGGTCGCCGCGCAGCACAGCCAAGACTACGCGGCGTGGTATGCACATATCCCCGGACTGAAGGTGGTCATGCCCTACTCCGCATCAGACGCCAAAGGCCTGCTGAAGACCGCGATCCGCGACCCGAACCCGGTGATCTTCCTCGAAAACGAAATCCTCTATGGCAAGACCTTCGAAGTGCCCGAGATCGACGACTACACGGTGCCGTTCGGAAAAGCCCGCGTCTGGCGCGAAGGCTCTGACGTGACGATTGTCAGCTTCGGCATCGGCATGACCTACGCGATGGACGCGGCCGAGAAGCTGGCAGGCGAAGGGATCGAGGCCGAGGTGATCGACCTGCGCACCCTGCGTCCCATCGACTACGACACGGTGCTGGCATCGGTGCAGAAGACGAACCGCTGCATCACGGTGGAGGAAGGCTGGCCGGTCGGCGCGATCGGCAACCACCTGAGCGCCATCATCATGGAGCGCGCTTTTGACTACCTCGATGCGCCCGTTTTGAACCTGACCGGCAAGGACGTTCCGATGCCCTATGCCGCGAACCTTGAAAAACACGCGCTGGTGACGACCGCCGAGGTGATCGAGGCGGCCAAGAAGGTCTGCTACCGATGACCGCTGATCTTATGGTCCGAACCCGCGACGTGGCGCGCGAAGCCTATCACGTGGTGACACCACATGGCGCGGCCTTCGTGCCTGAATGCCTGATGGACAAGGTTCCACACGAAGCACGCCCGTCGCATCAGACGGCCTATGAGTGGATCGGCGCACATCGCCGCCAGATAACCAGCGCAGTGGAAGCGTTGAAAACCGGCCGGACACCGCGTGCGCCCTACGATCTCATCACCCTGATCGAGGAGAGCTGATATGCCCATCGAGATCCTCATGCCCGCGCTTAGCCCGACGATGGAAGACGGCACCCTCGCAAAATGGATGGTGAAAGAAGGCGACACCGTGTCCTCGGGCGACATCATTGCCGAAATCGAGACCGACAAGGCGACGATGGAGTTCGAAGCCGTCGACGAAGGCGTGATCGGCAAGCTGCTGGTGAGCGAAGGCACCGCGGATGTGAAAGTAAACACGCCGATTGCGGTTCTGCTCGAAGAGGGCGAAAGCGCCGATGACCTGAACGTGCCTGCGCCTGCGCCGAAAGACGAACCGGCATCGTCTCATGTCGCACCAGCTGAGCCTTCAGAGCAAACGGCCCCGGCACGAGGCTACGGTCGTGGTGACGCACCTCAGACCGAAGCGAAGTCGGGCGAGCGCATCTTCGCCTCCCCCCTCGCCCGCAGGATCGCTGCCGATAAGGGGCTGGATCTGAGCCAGGTCAAGGGCTCCGGTCCACGCGGTCGGATCGTGAAAGCGGATGTTGAAGGGGCCACACCCCAAGCCGCAGCGGCCGCCCCGGCGGTTGCAGAGTCTCAAGCCCCTGCCCCGACGCCGAAACCTGCCGACGCAAGCGCGGTGGCACGGATGTACGAGGGACGCGCGTACACAGAAATTCCGCTCGACGGGATGCGCAAAACCATCGCCGCGCGTTTGACCGAGGCAAAGCAGACGATCCCGCATTTCTATCTGCGCCGCTCCGTGCGGCTCGATGCGTTGCTCGCGTTTCGGTCACAGTTGAATGCGCAGCTGGAAAAACGCGGCGTGAAACTGAGCGTCAACGACTTCATCATCAAGGCCTGTGCTTTGGCGCTGCAACAGGTGCCCGCCGCCAACGCCGTCTGGGCCGGGGATCGCATTCTGCAACTGGAGCCGTCGGATGTGGCGGTGGCCGTGGCCATCGAAGGCGGATTGTTCACGCCTGTCCTGAAAGACGCACAACAGAAATCGCTGTCGGCGCTGTCATCCGAGATGAAGGATCTCGCCGTCCGCGCCCGTGACCGCAAACTCGCGCCGCACGAATATCAGGGAGGCAGCTTCGCGATCTCAAATCTCGGGATGTTCGGGATCGAAAATTTCGACGCGGTGATTAACCCGCCGCATGGCGCGATCCTGGCGGTCGGCGCGGGATTGAAAACACCGGTGGTGGCCGACGATGGGTCGGTTGGCGTGGCGACACTGATGTCGATGACGCTTTCCGTGGATCACAGGGTGATCGATGGTGCGTTAGGGGCAGAGTTGTTGCAGGCCATCGTTGATAATCTCGAGAACCCGATGGCGATGCTCGCCTGAAAGGAGATTCTCTGTTTTTCAAATACCTCGGGGGAGGCCGAAGGCCGGGGGCAGAGCCCCCGTTTCCGGCACCGGAAACGCAGCGATGCGGTGACGCATCGCCGCCTTAAGGGATCACGCGCCAGACCGCAAAATCTGGTCCATGCTGATCGACGGCTGAGCGCACCCCGCCTCTCCAACGATGCGCGCAGGCACGCCTGCTACGGTCTTGCACGGTGGCACCTCTTCCAAAACGACGGACCCGGCCGCAACCCGCGAACAATTGCCGACCCGAATATTGCCCAGCACCTTTGCGCCCGCACCGATCAGAACGCCATCGCCGATCTTCGGGTGACGATCCTCCTCTTCCTTGCCGGTGCCGCCCAGTGTGACGGAATGCAACATGGAGACGTTGTCCCCGACCACCGCCGTCTCGCCGATGACGATCGAGTGCGCATGGTCGATCATGATGCCCTTGCCGATCCGCGCCGCAGGGTGAATGTCGACTCCAAATGCCTCAGAGCAACGCATTTGAACAAAATACGCCAGATCGTGGCGCCCCTGCCGCCAGAGCCAGTTTCCGACCCGGTAGCACTGGATCGCCTGGAAGCCTTTGAAAAACAAAAGCGGTTGCAGGAACCGATGGCAGGCCGGGTCGCGCTCGTAAACGGCCACGATATCGGCACGCGCCGACATCGCCAAATCGGGGTCGGAGGCAAAGGCTTCGTCACAGATTTCACGCAGAATCTGTTCCGTCATCTCACCATTCGCCAGCTTGAGCGAAATACGATAGCTCAACGCCCGCTCAAGGCTCGGATGATGCAGAATGGAGTAATGAATCAAACCGCCAAGAAGCGGTTCCTTGATAACGGCCTCATCAGCTTCCCGGACAATGCGGGCCCAAACCGGGTCTACCGAGGCAAGTTTTGCGCGCGTTTCCACCATGCGATGTCTCCTTTGACGGCACAGATATAGCAGATAGAGTGCTCACGAAACAACGCAAAGCTGTGATGGCAGGGATCAATGAAATGGATGAAACGCGCAAAAATGCGTTTCGGACCAAGATACTAGAACGACTGGATGCGCTGGATGCAGAGGATGACCTCGGGCAAAAAGGTCAGGCCGTCGTATCGTTGGATCAGCAGGCCGTGGGCCGACTGTCGCGGCAGGACGCGTTGCTCAGCCAGTCGATGGCAAAGGCGACGCAGGCCCGCCGCAACGCGTATCGTCAAGGTCTTGTCAGGGCATTGCAGCGCCTAGACGAAGATGACTTCGGCTACTGCGAAGATTGCGGCGAAGCAATTGCACCGAAACGCTTGGACTTCGATCCGACCGTAACACGCTGCATCGATTGTGCGTCAGGCTGACGGCATCTGTGCCGCAATGCGTCGAGTACAAGCAACCATGTCGAAAGGCAGTCTTCCGTCTCAAAATCAACCGGTCCGCGCACGTCCTGCCGAAGAGCTGTCGCCATGAGAGTGCCATCGCCGTAGGTATGATGCGCTCTTCCGGAAAGTCGCACGTAGTGGCAGGCTGCATCCGCATTCCGGATCAACTTTTTGAGCTCACATTCTCGATGCTCTGCTGGAACCGTCACCAGAAAGGCCACGGTCGCCAGGACATCATTGTAAAGGACAGGTTTCACACTGAGAAACTGATCAGAGCCGACGGTCCGGGTCCAAACCGCGATGATACCTGCGCAACGCGGACCGACACCATTCCGGAAAAGCCATCTTCGGCCTGCATCGCCGCGGTGTAGGTCCAAGACGTTTCGGCAACCTCAGCGATCCGCAACGATGTCTTGCCCGCGATAACCTCCACACGATACGCCTCCACGTCCTCGCCCAGCGGGACGTCAGCCAAAGCCCAGTCGTCACCGTCCAATCGGGTACGACGCACCCAAGTCAGCGTGATGTCACTTCCGGCGTGCTCCGCTTTGAGATGCACCGGACTGTACGGGCGCAACCCGTTGCCTTCAAACGCCTTCTGAACATGGCGATACGAGGCGTGATCATACGTTCTGCTCGCAGGTCCAATCCTGAAATGCCGGGTTTGCCGGCGCAGCGCAGAGGGATAGTCGATTTGTTGCGGCATCCCGTCCAGCAATACAAAATATGATCCGATTGGCAGCGTGTTTGGCAAGACAGCGTCCGTCCCGAATTGCCCATGCAAGAGATGCGACAGCCGCCACGTGTTTTCGCCAATCAATTCTGCATCACGAAACTGCAGCACTTCCCACTGATCCGGATCTCCCGACCCAATCACCGCGAGGTTGCCACCTGCGAGCAATCCCGCATCCGATACCGACGCCACTTGGCCTGAAGTGAGTTTCACGTCGATTGCGTTAGCCAAATCGGCCACTCCCGACGGCGCTTTCGTGACTGGAGTCATCGTGACACCAAGGGTCGATTGGGCTGTCACGATTCCATTCAAAGCATAGCCTGAGTCGTCGGCCGCATCGTAGACAGCCACATTTCCTGGCCACGGCGCAGCAGAGACAGCGAGATGCGGCGCATGGGGTATTTCATCACCACGAATGAGCGGAAGATCAAGGAACAGTGGCAGAACCGGCCCATGCGATACAAAGCGCCGCGTGGGCGTCGGATCCTCCGGGAAATCGGCAGGGTGATAGACCTCAGGTTCGATCCGAACCGCGTCAACAAGCTGATGCGTCGTCTGTTCCACACGATCAATGCGTGCAAGGAGCCCATCCTCGCCCGAAGGCAGGCTGACAACGTCACCCGGCCCCAAAGCCTGCTGCGAAAGCGGAAGAGCAAAGCGGAGCATATCACGCGACACACGTGCTTCGCTCAACCAGCGCTCGACTGACTGCCGGCCCTCGGGGCGCGTCAACAGGATCGGAACCTCGCTTTCAGCGACCGCATGTGTCGTTTCATCCGGCAAGACAGATTCCTCGGCGATGTTTCTGTAATCGCCATCCGCTTCGACAAAGTTCAGCCGCACCCGTCCTGACATCTCGGCTTCGGAACTGCGGTTCTCGACGATCTCGAACCCAAGCTCATCGTGCAGCGCCAATTGGTGTTTCTCGAGAGGCACGGCGCGCATGCCTTTGCGATTTCGAAACACAAGCACGCCATCCCGCTCAATCGCATCAAACCCGTAGGCCATCATCAACGGTTGCAACGCGCGCCGCGCGTCGGCCACATCAGGCGCAAGGTATCCGCGCACAAATCCATACAGCCGAGAGACGTCGTATTCCTGCAACCCGGCCCTGTCGCAGATCTCGGACACGACAGAGGCCAAAGTCCGCCCCGACACACGCCCGTTCAACCAATGGCCCCGGCGATAATTGGGCCCGTCAGACCACATCTCGTCTACATTCGGAAACCACGGGTAAGGACGTGCATCCCAGGCCCACACAAAAGCTCGCCCCATATCGATCATCGGCGCACCGTACACCGTCGAGACCGGATTGTTGTCCGGGTCCGTCCAGAAGTCGGTCACCGCTCGCAAATACTGGTGCTGAATAAGTTCATCCCGCAAACCATTGGAATAATGCGGCAAAGTGCTTTCCGAGCTTTTTGGATCGATGAACTTGTTGGGCTGGTTCGTCGCCTTATCGACCGCCGCGCAACCGATCTCCGTGAACCAGATGGGCTTTGCTTCCGGCACCCACTCCGTCGACGCAAGGGACCGCACACCGCCCACCCGATTGTGGTGAGGCTGCGACCACCAGTTACGAATATCCTTGTACCGATAGACCCAAGGCTCATCGTGTGCTCCGTCAGAAATCGGCCACCGATCCTGAGCATCCCGTGCGTCTTGTGACGGATAATGCCAATCGTACCCTTCACCGCCAGCGACATTTGCCGTCAGATAGTCAAGGTTGTAGATCGACTCCCAATGAGCGTCCGCATGCGCATCGCCATCCCGCCAATCCGACAAGCGCATGTAGTTGTCGATCCCTACAAAATCGATGTTGGGGTCCGCCCAAAGCGGGTCGAGGTGAAAATACACATCCCCGGACCCATCCTGTGGATGGTACCCGAAATACTCCGACCAATCAGCTGCATAGCTGATCTTCACATTCGGCCCTAATATGACCCGGCAGTCCGCGGCCAACTGCTTTAGCGCCGACACGGCCGGAAATTCCGAAGCTCCCCGAAGCTGGGTGAGCCCACGCATTTCCGACCCGATACAGAATGCCTCGACCCCACCAGCCAAGGCGCACAAATGCGCTTGGTGAAGGATGAACCGCCGGTAGCGCCACTCCTGAGGTCCGGAATAGACGATCACGCCATCGACAGTATCGAAATCCTCCACTGCAGCCGAACCAAAGAACGAAGCGACTTGCTGGTCGATCGCTACGGTCCCCGTAAGATTACCGGGCTGGCCGGGCGCAACATTCGCCGTGATCCGCCCGCGCCACGGCAGTTTCGGTTGATCCGCCTCACCCGTCCAAGGGTCAGCAAGCGCGTTCCCCGGCATTTGATCCATCAGGATGAAGGGATAATACAAAACCTGAAGCCCAGTTGCCCTTAACTCCTGTATCGACTGAACGACTGAGACATCGCAGGGCGTGCCACCGTAGACCGGGCGTCCGTCCTCCACCGGAACGATCTCGGCGTCCGCCCGTCGCAAACCGTTCACCTGCCAAGGCATCTCTGCGCTGTCCAAACCGATCTGCTCGACTTTCGGCCTGATCAGGCATTCACCGCACCGAAGGTCGGACCCGAACCAGCTCACGACCAAAGATGTCGCTTCACAGTCAGGCACTTCGTCCTGAAGGTGTTTGAGTGAGGTGATGAAATCAGGACGGTCCGACGGGCTGTTTACGTTCACGACATGCGATGCGCCACCTCCGGCGTCCAAGGCAACTTGCTCAGTTGCAATGGCGTACTCTCCCGTCCCGGGTATCATCGCAACTGCCCGAAGATTGAATGGCACATCGCTCGGGTCGGATTGCTCCGGTCGCGTCACCTCGAAGCTGAACTGGGGAACACGATTGCCAAATGGCGCAAGGTCCAAATCTTCTATCACGACATATGCGGTACCGCGATACGCGGGAACTGCACCGGCCCCTTCGACTGCTTCCATCTTGGGATCGGGCAACTGGTCTGCTGTACCCGGATACATCCGCATGTCCAGGTTGTAGATCGAGATCTCTGCCCCGTCCGCCCAAACGCGGTTCACACTGGTAATCTCACCTTCGCACAGCGCCACGGCAAGGCTGACGGAATAGCTGTATTCCTTGATCGTTGGCTGCCGCGATGCGCCCTTCCCGCCGCCACCTGACTTGGACACATGTTCCTTGAACTGGGTCGCCCAGATGACGTGGCCACCCACCCGCATCCGACCGTAGACCTGTGGGATCGGCTGTCCTTCACCTGCGCCGCTCAGACGCAGACGGTCAAGCCGCCCGGTCTCGATCGTCCGACCACCGGAACCCAAGATGCGCTGATCTATGGCCCGACCAAGCGTCGCGCCGGCAAAACGCCCCACCGCGCTCATTGACAGGCCCAGAACCGAGCCGCCAATTGAATTGCCCAATGCCGCACCAGCGGCGGATAATACCAGTGTCGCCATCACGCACCTCTTGTCTGACTTGTAGGAAATGCGAAACGGGCAACACATCGGCGCTGCCATGGCGCACTGAACGACGTCTCCACAACACCGTGACGGGAATACGCATGAATGAAACGGGCACCTGTGCCTTCACCCGATTGAATACCCAGATGCTTGGCCACCGATCCCTGCCGCATACGAAAGACAAGCACGTCTCCCAAGCCGTCCTCGTAGACTGGTCTGCGATCCATGTGTCTTTGACACGCTTCGATCAGCACCTCTTTGCCCTGCGGTTCGGCCCAATCCTCCGAATAGCTGGGAACGAGCTCTGGCTCACGGTTCAAGAACACTCGCCAAAGACCGCGCAGCAGCCCAAGGCAATCCGTCCCCAACCCGCATGCACTCGCCTGATGCATGTAGGGCGTCCCGATCCACAGCCGCGCTTCTGTGACGATATCCGTCGGAGTCATCTCAGGCTCCCGCCGTCTCGCTTGGACGTCATCGTAGGATGCACCATGATCCACTCTTCCTGAGGAATGTCCGGGAAGCCCTGGTAATTCAGGAGATTGTCGAACTTGGTGCGACAGGTCTCGAACCGCTTGTCGCACCCCGTAACCAATTCAACCCGGGTCCCAATTGCCAACTGAGCCCGAAACGGCTCCCAGAAATCGACTTGCCGTGTCCCGTCCTCGAAAAGCACGTCTCTTTTCAGCGACGCCCAAAGACCTTCGGCATCCCCATCAAGGACGTTCAGCCGTCCGCGCTGGAACCATCCAGCATCGAAGGCATCTGTCACCAACAGAACAACCCCGCCACGGTCCGTGTTTTCCACCACAGTCGCCTCGGCCCGCAATGCTGGATCGCTCAAGTCAACGCCACATGCGCTGTCTCCAAGAACCGCAGAACACGGATGTTGAAACACGCGCCCCACGGGACGATTCAACCACTCCGTCAAACCGCGTAGCTCCGCAGAATAGGCATTCCCGGTCCGTGTGATCTCGCCCAAAGAGCCGCGGAAGAGTACCTTTCGCGCGCTCACATCAGCCCAGTTGACCAGCCACGCGATTACCTCCGCACCATCGAACCGCCCCGCAGCAATATCCGTCTCGGTGACACTTGCGTCGCTCAAGGCACCAACGGCTTCAGAATTGTCGACCGCCAGTCCCGTACCCTGCTGCAGCGCGGCCGCACTCATCCCTGTCTCAGCCCGAAAGACCAAGTCGTCGAACGTCAGATCGAGATCGTGATCCGTAAAGCCCAGCCTTTGACCATCACTACGCCGCACCTCCCAACACCGCGCGACGGTGGTGACCCCCTGTGCCAAATGCGCATACAACGCTTCCGCCCCCGGCATCAGACACGCACCTCGATCACGGGGACATCCGGAACTTCGCCCGCCTGAAACGTAGCGGCGCTTGTTTGGATACGGTCAGTATCAAACCGGACCGGCACATCGAATTCGTACCCCGCCGTCACCGATACCCCTGCGGGTGCAGCGCCAGAAAGGGTGACCATGCCCGTCGCAAAGTCGACACCAAAATCAGTTCCAAGGGTTTGCTCGACACCGTCCACGGCCAGTCGAACGCTGCCCTCGACGGGCTTGGCGATGGGTCGGTCATAGCGCGCCTCGCCCGAGGCATAGGCCTTCAGCAATGCGAACTCTGTCCGCACACCGTCGCCCGTTCCCAAAACTTGGTCCGTCGCGGACACAGCTGTAGACGGTTTGCCGGACTTGAAGTCAGACCAGTCTTTCCAGCGGAATCCGTACATCTGACCACGCCGCGCTTCAAAAAACGCGATAAGCGCGTCGATATCGTCCATCGATCGCAAACCGATCCCGGCGTCATAGCGCCTGCGTGAATGCGCCCAAGGCGTGTTGCGCTCCTCGAACCCGCTTGCGAGCGTCACCACATCTGTTCGCCGCTCCGGGCCACCAATCGATCCAAAGCTCAGCGCCACCGGAAACCTTACCTCGTGAAACTGCATCATTCGCCCTCCTCAAAGGTTCCGTTGACCCGAACCCAACACGCGGCCCATATGCGCCGCGATCTGGCTTTGCGAGCGACGAAAACCTTGCACGTCCGGTGTCGAGATGTTCATCACCACGTTCACCGGACGCCCACCGCCGCCCGCGCGCACACCCAGCTTTCCGTCCGGCCCGCGCGCCAATGGCATGATCGCCTCTGGCCCGGCCTCACCCATCAGGCCCATGCCGCCCCGCATCGGGAAGGTGGTCGGTCCACTCACCACACCGCCATCCGCGAACGGCATCACACGCCCCTGCGCAAAACTCCCACCCTGCGCGAAGGGCAGCAGGTTCCCTATCCCCTGCATCACCATCCCACTCAGATGCTCTTTCACCGGGTTCACAGCCGCCTTGTAGGACGCGCCAATCATCGATTTCGCAATCCCTCCCAGCGCGTCAGAAAGCTTCATCCCGTCAAATACGATGCCATCGATCGCGCGGCTCAAACCTCGGTTCAATGCGCCTTCCAGCTTGGCCGCACCTTTCCCGGTTTCCGACAGCGACTCCCTGACCTTCGCCATCTCCGCCTGAAATCCACCGGCTATGCTCGTCGCTCCGACCAGAGCGTCGCTCAGTGCATCCACCTGCGCCTCAAACCCGTCCAGTGCTTCAATCTCGATCATCATCCCTCCCTTTCACGCTGTCCGGATACGTCGCCATCAATGCATCCAACCCGTCCCGCCTCATCGGTGTAACTCCGTCCCTACGACCCAAAAGCAATTGCAACTCGGCAGGCGTCAGCCCCCAGAACTCATCCGGCTTGAGGCCCAATCCACGCATCCCGGCGTGCATGAGCGAGGACCAGTGAAACCGGTTCACCCTTCACCGATGGGCGTGAATGCCCGCGTCAGCAACTCCGCCGCCACCCGCGCGGCAACCACGGGTCCACCCTCGATGTCCGAGGCAAGCAAATCCTGTGCCGTCCCGGTCCACCCACCGCCGCGAAGCCCCGCCACGATCAGAGCAAGCACATCCCGGCTCGAACATCCTGAGCCTTCGAACCGTGCCACCAGATCAACCAAAGACGCCTCGCCCAGCCCGGCCTCCAGCTCTGCCAAGGCCCCCAGCGTCAGCCGCAGAACCCGCGGCTCCCCGTCGATCACCAAGCTCACTTCTCCGCGCCAGGGGTTCGCCATCTTTACGCCGCCGCCGTGAAGGCCACTGCGCCAGCCGACGCCAGCGACAATTCATACGTGGCTTCCCCGTTATGTGACCCGGCATATTCCAAACCGGTCACCTGGAACGGCGCTTCCATCACACCGAAATCGGGAACGATTACCTGAAACGCTGGCGTCTTGCTGTCAAAGAAGATCTGCCGCGCCCGCGCATCGGTGATCGAATCCTTGAACACGCCCGCACCTGAAATTCCGACGCTGCGCACGCCGGCTCCGGCGAGCAACTCGCGCCAGCCGCCGTCACTCTCCAAAGAGGTCACATCGACCGTTTCGGCATTGAAGCTTACACGCGTCGCACGCAGACCCGCCAGCGTTTCAAACGTTCCATTTCCATCCACATCGACCTTGATCAAAAGGTCTTTCCCGTTCTGAGCACCCATCGCTCACACTCCTTGTCCTGAAAACTGCGACGCGTTCAGGCGTCGTCTTCAACCCGCGCGCGGAAGATCAGATCGATCCGCCGCCGCCCGGCCTTTTCCCGTTGCGCTTGTGCCCGCTTGAAGTTCAGCGCCACCAGACGCCCCCGCGCCAAAGCGATCTCCGCGTCAATCAGCGCGTCACACACCGCCGCCGACACCTCTTTCGCACCCTGAAATCCCGCATCGTCCGAGATCACAGAGACCGCAAACTCGTGCCATGCCCCGCGCCCCGTCTTGTCACTCGCATCGAGCGCTTTCTCCGGACCCAAAGCGACGTAAAGCTCTGGCAACTGGCCCTTGGGCACCGCGTCATAGATCTTGTCACCGACAAGACTGCTAACCTCCGCATCGTCCCGTAATGTCTCGAAAACCCCGGCCTGCAAAGCGGCCGCAACCGCATAGGTCATGTCGCCAACTCCTCGTCACAGATACAGATGAGGAACCGCGCCGCCGGGTCCGATTCCGTAACCGAATTAATACGAAACACCCGTTCGCCAGACCGAAACCGCTGCTGCGGCAATGGCCGTTCAGAATGCCCAGATGGCGCAGCGCGAACGATGATCCGAAAGCCCGTCACCGAGACCTGTCCCGTCTCGCCGACGCCTTCCCGCCCGGTCCGGGGCGTCACTTCCCCCCATATCGAACCCAGCGCCTCCCAGCTCTCGTGCTGACCACCCGCGCCATCCGGCACCGATATCAGCCGCTCAAGCACCAGCCTTGATGTCAAACGGTGGCTCATGCGCCAAACCCCAGCCGGACGGGACGGTAACGCGCGATCAGGCTTGTCACACCGAAAGGCATGCAGCCCTGGCCTAGCGCCGTCTCATCGCGGTATTCGTAATAATGCGCGGCCAGCAGCATCACTGCCTGCGCGAGATCTGCGGGCAAGTCCCCGAAGGCCAGCGCCATGCCCGCCTCGAACCGCACTTCGACGCTTCCGTATTCAGGCACCGACGGCAAGACCGTGCCAACCGGGCGTAGGCAAGGCGCGCTTGCATCCTCGACCAGCGAATACCGATCCGATGCCACGACCGTTCCAACGCCAAACCGATCCACCAGTTGCACCTGCGTCACCATCCGCACGGGCGCAATCGGAAGCACCTGCCCGGTCACATCACGCCAGCGCTGCAAGCTGCATAAAAAGTCCCGGGCGATCAGTGCCTTGCCTGTCCGCGCCTCGACCGCCGCAATGGCCGCGCGCAGGAAACCAAGCAACAAATCATCCTGCAGGCTATCCTCGGCAAATCCGCTTCCAAGGCGCAAATGGTCCCGCAACCGCGCCACCGGCAAAGCCGCATCAGGTATCTGGCTTTCTTCAATCAAATACATCTCATGTTCTCCGTAAACCTGTCCCCATGTCCGTCGCCGGGACCCAAGTCGGACGCGCGCCACCGCCGTTGCTCGGACGGAGGGGAGCGGCTAGACAACGCCGGCCATTGGCGCGCGTCCCACGAGACAGGCGATCCGCTAACCGCGCTGCCCCGTGTTCGTCGTCACTCGTCAAGCCGTGGCAAAACGCAGGAGTTTGATCGCCGCAAAGTCGCTGACATCGCCGCCAACACGCTTGGTCGCGTAGAAGAGGACGTGCGGTTTGGCACTGAACGGATCGCGCAGCACGCGCAGGTCCGGACGTTCCGCAATGGTGTAACCCGCGCGGAAATCTCCGAATGCAATCGCATCCTCACCGGTGGCAATGTCCGGCATGTCCTCAGCAATCAGCACCGGATAGCCCAGCAGCCGCGCAGGCTCTCCAGAAGTGAACCCGTCCGACCACAGGTGACGACCGTCCGCGTCCTTCAGCTTGCGCAGTGCACCCGCGGTTTTCGAGTTCATCACAAAGGTCGCATTCGCGCGGTACTCAGCCCCCAGCGCGTAGACCAGCTCGATCAACGCATCTCCATTTCCGATGTCGCCATCCACACCCGTCGGCACGTAACCGATGTTGCCCCAGGCCCAGACATCGTTGTCCACCGCCGGATGGGTCAGGATACCCGTCGGTTTGTCTGCACCGTCACCTGTGATGAAAGCACCCGCCTCTGCACGGCTGAACGTGTCGGCAATCCGCCCCGCGAGCCAGGTCTCGATGTCAAAGGCCGTGTCGTCCAAAAGACGCTGAGACGCTTTCGGCATCGCACTCAGCTCGTGCAGCTTGATCGAAATGCGGTCGATTGTCGGCGTCCCGGTCTCAGAGCGTGCTCCCACTTCGTCGGCCCAACCAGCACCCGCATCGACCTGATCGATCAGCACGTCATAGCTCGGAGCCTCGACATTCACGACCGATGCAACCGCGCGCAAAGACGCGCTGGACGACAAAACGCCTTGTATGGTCTCGGACGTGACCGGATCTACAAGATACCCACCGTCGCCATTCACCACCGTAGACATGGATTTCACATCCAACTCCAGCCCGCGCAGGCCATCATCATCGCCGGTGCGCAGATAGGCATCAAACGCCTCGTAATGCACATCCGTCTGGGCAACGCCGCCCGCCAAGGCCGGTCGGCCCGTTACTGCTGTTTTTCGATCAAGCATCGTCATCCGCTCTTCCTGTTCCTGTAGCTTTCGATTGAAGTCGTCCCGCTGGCGCTTGACGTCCTGCACCAAACCCGCCAGCGCGGTGCCCACTTGGGTGAACGGAGACACATCTTCCCCGATCCGCGACTCTGTCCCGGTCTCACTCATCCCGATTTTCCCTTGGTCTAAAGGTCGGCCCTAGCCGTCCACCAATGTCCGGCGCGCCGTCTCGATCATGCGCGCCACCTCTCGCAGACCGGCCGCCTCCGGGGTCTCCCCCTTGGCCGCCACCCGCGCACTGGGCAGCATCGGGAACGTCACCAACGACACCTCCCAAAGCTCCAGTTCCGTCAGAACCCGTCGGCCCTGTTTGTCCTTTGTCGCGGCCTTGGTCCGATAGCCGATCGACAATCCGTCAATCGCCCCCGCCGCAACCAGCGCCGCCGCCTCTCGGCCCTTCTCCACGCTGTCCAGAATACGGCCCTTCACATAAAGGCCCGTCTCGTCCTCGCGCACTTCGTCCCAAACCCCGATGGGCTGCGCCGGATCATGCTGCCAAAGCATCTTGACTGCACGCCCACCGCACGCCATTTGCTTCAAAGACGCCGCGTAAGCTCCTGCAGAAACGACATCATTTCCCTGATCACACTGCCCGAAACGTGACGCATAACCTTCGATCACGCACCCGTCCGTGACCGTCACCGCCGCGTCAAATGTGCAATACTTCCGTTCCAGTTCCATCCCCAAACTCCCAGTCACGGTGCCACCTGCACAAACTTCAGGAACACCTCTGCCAACACTGCCGCCGCGACGCCGTAAACGGCCAGCCAAACCCGTTTCTCCAGCCGCTCAATCATCTGTTCGATCCGATCGAGCCGCGCTGAAATCCCTTCGAAACGCAGCTGCGTCACCCGCTCATGCGCATCGAGCTTCAGCGCAGGCGCGCAATCGAAGGCCTCAAAACCAACCCGTTGCTCACTCATCGAAAGCCACCGGCAATCCAAGCAACGACCGCTTCTCCGCAGCCGAGAGGAAATCCGCGCCCGCAATTCGCGCCCACTGCGCATCGCGCTCCGTGGCAAGCGCAGGCACCTGGTCAAGGTCCGGTTTCAAGACCAGCGCTTCGCCCACATGTCCTGAAAGCCAGGCTGACACCGCCGCCGATACCCGCGCCACCAAGGGCAACACCGTCAACCGGTAGAACGCCCGATGCGCTTCGGCGTAATTGGCATAGGTCGCCTCACCAGGGATCCCGAGCAACATGGGCGGCACTCCAAACGCCACCGCAATCTCACGCGCCGCCGCTTCCTTGGTCTTCTGAAATTCCATGTCGGACGGTGAGAACCCCATCGGTTTCCAGTCCAAACCACCTTCCAACAGCATCGGACGCCCCGCATTCCGCGCGCCCATATGATGGCTCTCGATCTCGTCGACCAACCGGTCGTACTGATCCGTCCCCATCCCCGACACGCCGTCCGTCCCGTGATAGACAATCGCCCCCGATGGCCGGGCCGCGTTGTCCAGAAGCCCTTTCGACCATCGCGATGCCGCGTTGTGCACATCCAGGGCCTGCGCTGCAGCGACCATCGGGCTCAGCCCGTAGTGATCGTCCTGAGGATGAAACGCTTTCACATGACAGATCGGTGCGGTGTCCCCAGTCATGTCAAAGCGGTGCGACTTCCCGCCAACGCCGTACTCATAAGCCACAGGCCAGCCATCGGAGCCGGGAACCAGTTTCATCCGATCCGACCGCAACACATGCAACTCGGTCGGCACACCCTCAACACCAACAGCCTCGAAATATCCGTCCCCAGACAACAGGAGCTGGCCATAAAAGGCCTCGAACAACTCCGCCTGCCCCTGCGCCGGATTCGGCCGCCGCAAGAGGTCCAGAACCGGATGCATCTCATACCGCTGCTGCGCGTCTTGCAGGACCAGTGGCACCGCCGCCGACGCCTCAGCGATAAGTTTCACCGCCCGAAATCCCACCGGGTTTCCGGTGAACCCCGTCCGGGTCAACGACGATGTATCCCGCGCGGACCAGGCAACGCGTCCCATGTTCTGCCACGACACAACCGGTCCGGTGGCGCTGGCCTTGGCCTCAACCGCGACCCCGTCCTTGCGTTCCCGCCGAAAGACATTCCAAACCATTCCGTCCTGCTCCTCGCATGTCGTTCCGTTTCCGGC
Organism: Marivita hallyeonensis; assembly: GCF_900129875.1. Lineage (GTDB taxonomy): Bacteria > Pseudomonadota > Alphaproteobacteria > Rhodobacterales > Rhodobacteraceae > Marivita > Marivita hallyeonensis. The sequence goes on from NZ_FQXC01000002.1 coordinate 466,462, forward strand.
GCGGTCGGGGTGCGCTCTCGACCCACCCCAACCGGCGCCTCACCAAAGACCCAAGCCCCCAAAGGTCTCTGGCCCACCCAGACACAAGCGTCCCGTCCGTAGCCCGCCAAAACGCAAGGCCCGCTCCCAAACACCTGATTTTTCGTCGTTTTTCTTTCGCACCACAGTGCGCTTCGTTGATGAAACCAACCTACCAATCAAAAGTTAACGGCTGGAAACTATACCGAACGGTCACCGCACCAGCGTGCGCACACGCGGCCGACGCCACTCCGCCGCCCGCGAAATCACCAGATCCGTCAACGCCCAGACAAGCGCATCCACACGGTCCGGAGACCCCGTCCCCTGAAACCCCGCGCGCGTCATCTGGCTCATTTCGTCTTCAAGCCTGTCGAATACGCCGTGATGCGACACGCGACCTTGCTCGTAAAGGGCCGCAACAGGCTCCGCCCGTGCCCCTTTCGATTTCGATGCATGCACCCGGACAACAGGCACCATCGGATCCACCTGCCGCAACACGGTTTCCACCATGTCACCACCTTGGTTGACCTCTGCGACCAGAGCCTGCGCGCCCCAGCGTTCCATCGCCGTAATTGCCCGCCGCGCCCAGATCAACGGCGACACGCCCTGAACCGACGCGTCCTCCAACACAACCGCCCGCCAGTCCTGCGGCGGTCCATCAGTCACCACACCGGCGACAACAATCCCGCACGCATCCGACCGTTTCGATGATCCTGCCGGCGGGTCAACCGCCACCACTACTCGATCGAACTCCGGTAACGCCTCGCAGCGTGCCGCCTCCAGAACGTCCAGAGGCCAAAGCGCCCCGTCCACCTCGTCAAGCAGATCGCCATCCAGTTCTTGCCGTGCGAGCCGCGACCCGGCAAACCGCGCGCGCACCTCCTCCAGAAACGACGACGCCAGATAGGCTTCGTTCGCCTCGGTCGGCGCGCGCGTCACCACCGTTGACGAAGACGCCAGCAAAGTCTTCAGAACACCCACATTGCGCGGTGTTGTCGTCACGCAGACCTTGGGATCGTCCCCCAACCGCAACGTGAATTGCAGCATATCCCACGCCTCTTGCGCGCGCCTCCACTTGGCCAATTCATCCACCCATGCCCCGTCAAACTGCGGGCCCCGCAACGATTCCGGATCATGCGCGGAACACACGACCGCCAAGGCACCGTTCGGCCAGCGCAGCATCTTCCGCATCGCCAACCACTCGGGTTGCCGATCCGGCGGCGAACAGGCCATGATGCCGCTATCTCCGAAAATCATCACTTCGCGGACCTGCTCGATGGTCTCTCCCACCAAAGCGATCCGCTTGCAGCGCCCCTCATCCATCGGGCGCGCGCCCTCGACCTGTGACCGCACCCATTCGGCACCGGCGCGGGTTTTCCCCGCGCCGCGCCCACCAAGGACCACCCAATTACGCCAGTCACCCTCGGGGGGCAGCTGGTGCGCATGGGCCCAGAACTCGAACAGATACGGCAGCGCCAAAAGCGCCCCGGGGATCTGTTCAAGTTCACTCAGAAACGTCTCCCTCACGGCAGCATCTGCGGAGGCGATCCAGGCGGCACCCGATAACGTCCCTTGCTGCATCAAGGTCGAGTCCGTAGCTTCCGCTGATTTTTGCAGTTTCTCTGCGATGGCGAGCAATGTGCACCTCCGTTTCCTTGGCGTGTTTCAGCCAGGCCCGCAGATCGGACAGGATCTTCCCTGCCTCGACCCCCGTTCCAAATTCACCGGCCTCCACCGTCTCGCGCAGTCGCATGACCATCTCACGGATGGTCCGCAGCTCCTGCGCAATGGCAGCGCGCTCTTGGTCGAGCGCGTCGCCCTCTTCGTCTGCAGTGATCAGTACCATCCCAATCTCTGCCTCCTGTGCTGAATGGATCTCCGTCCATCGACGCACCGGCAGCCCACGGACGCATCCGCAACCTGTTGATGCCTAGCAGGCCATGACGGGATACCGGCAGCGGCGATAACGCCGGCCTAATACCGCGCACGACGCCTTAACCCGAACGCAAACATTGCGCGCGACCGCCACAAAACAGAGGGACAGACCACAAATTGAAGTGATTCAGGTTTGCTTAACCACAACGCACGCCGCTCAAAACAGCCCGCGCCGCAACAGGTTCAGTCCCAATAGAAGGAAAACGTAAAGCAGCACCTTGCGGAATTTCTCGTTCGACATGCGGTTCCGCAGCCGCGCGCCCAGTGCAAATCCTAAGAGTGTCGGCAGGACCAGCGCCAGCGACACGGCAGCAAGCGACGGCGTCAGCAGTCCCTCCAGCACATAGGCTGCGAAGAACGGCACGCCGCCAATGAACAGCAGCAGCCCAGTCGCCCGAACAAACTCGTCCTTCTGCACCTGCCGCGCGCTCATATACATGATAACGGGTGCCACCCAAACACCCGACAATCCACCCAGAATGCCCCCTAGCGTCCCCAGGCACAGTTGTGCCGCCCGGTCATACCGATCCGGGATCGCCGGCATCGTGAACCGCAGATTCAGAGCCGCAAAAGCGACAATCGACAGTCCCAGCGCCAGAAAGATCACCCGATCCGACACCTCGGCGGATAAGGATACCGTCACGAAGACGCTGACCCCCAGCGCTGCGGCGAACACCCAATATCGCTGAAACGCACCACGAACGTCGCCCATCGACCAAACCTGCCACGCGTTCGACACCACGATCGGGACAAGCCCCATGGCAATCGCCGTGCGCGGGTCGATGAAGATCGTCAGCATGCTGATGGCCGCCGTCGGCAATCCGATCCCGACCAGGCCTTTGACCGATCCGGCAATCAGGAACACCAGCGCACCGATCAGAAGCAGATCCATCAACACCATGATGGCATCACGCGATCAGCGCAGGGCCGCGTCAATTGTCCCGCTGCGCCTCAAGCGCACGATACGCGGCCACATTTTGGTTATGCTCTTCCAGCGTCACCGCGAAATTATGCCCATCCGACGGATCAAGGGTCTTGGCGACAAAGAAGATATACGGCGTCGTGTCCGGATTCAGGGCTGCCTCGATGGCCGCCCGACCGGGATTGGCAATCGGCGTTGGTGGAAGTCCGGGGATCACGTAGGTGTTCCACGGCGTTTCTGCCCGCAACTCGCTCTGGCGAATGCCACGTCCGAGCACACCTTCGCCACGCGTGATCCCATAGATCACCGTCGGGTCTGTCTGCAGCCGCATGCCTTGGCGCAAACGATTCACAAACACGCTCGACACAAGAAACCGCTCATCCGGCGTTCCGGTTTCCTTCTCGATGATCGACGCCATGATCAGTGCTTCTTCCGGGCTCTCATAGGGCAGATCATCCTGACGGTTCGCCCACGCCTCTGCCAAAATCCGATCCTGCGCGGACTGCATGCGCGCGATCAAATCAGCCCGTGTCTCGCCCGGCGTGATTTCATAGCTGTCCGGTGCCAGTGACCCTTCAGCCGGAATGTCGGCAACTTCGCCTTCGAGAATATCGATCTGGCCCAATTCTTGCACGATCTGCCAACTGGTGACCCCTTCGGCCAAGGCAACGCGATACCGCGTGTCGGGCTCGGCCTTGACCTCGGTATACGCGGCCGGCACCGCGTCTTCCGCCGGGTTGAATTCGGCAATCTCAACAAAGCGCCCTGTCGCCGGGTCCAACTCGCGCACCTGCACCGTCGCCCGCGCGATGCTGACGCGATAAACCACCTCCGTGCCGCACGTGCTCGCACCGCCGCGGGTGACGATATCCACGATCTCCGACATCGATGCGCCTTCCGGCACGAGGAACGACCCCGCCTTCAACTCGCTCGTCTTGCCAGCGTAATCCGCACCGATGCGCAGCAGCGCCGCGCTCGATACCGCACCATCTTCGGCCAATTGCTCGGACACACGGCGGAAATTCGATCCACGATCGACCTGCACACAAATCGGCTGATCGAGCGGTCCCTCCGAGACATATTCGTTCTGGGCCCAAATCAGGGCGCCGCCGAACAGAAAGACGAGAACGACCAGAAAGGTCAGCGCGTTAGACGCAATGTGTCGCCACATGATCTAGCGGTCCACCCGTCCGAAAACGACACTGGCATTCGTGCCACCAAAGCCAAAGGAGTTCGACAACGCATACGTGATCTCGCGTTCCCGCTTTGCATTTGGCGCAAGGTCCACCTTTGTCTCCACCGCAGGCGTGTCCAGATTGATCGTCGGCGGCGCAACCTGATCGCGGATCGCAAGGATCGAAAAGGTCGCCTCGATCGCGCCCGCCGCGCCCAGCAAATGGCCGGTTGCGGACTTGGTCGACGACATGGTGACCTTGCCCGCCGCATCGCCCATCATGCGCTCAACCGCGGCAAGCTCGATCACATCCGCCATGGTCGAGGTGCCGTGGGCGTTGATATAGTCAATATCCGCTGGCGAAATCCCGGCATGCTTCAACGCAGACCGCATGGACCTCTCACCGCCCTCTCCGTCCTCGGACGGCGCGGTGATGTGGTAGGCGTCTCCAGACAAACCGTATCCACAGACCTCGGCGTACATCTTGGCACCGCGCGCCTTGGCGTGTTCGTATTCCTCCAGAATGACCACCCCAGCCCCTTCGCCCATCACGAAGCCGTCCCGGTCCGCATCATAGGGGCGGCTTGCCGCTTTAGGGTCATCGCCGCGCTTCGTCGACAAAGCCTTGCACGCGTTGAAACCCGCGATCCCGATTTCCGAAATCGCAGCTTCGGCGCCGCCCGCCACCATCACATCCGCGTCGCCAAACATGATCAGCCGCGCTGCATCTCCAATGGCATGCGCCCCGGTGGAACAGGCCGTGACAACTGCGTGGTTCGGTCCCTTGAACCCGTATTTGATCGACACATTGCCCGAGATCAGATTGATCAGGGCACCGGGAATAAAGAAAGGCGACACTCGGCGCGGACCCTTGTCCCGGATCAACAAAGCCGTATCGGCGATCGAGTTGAGTCCGCCGATGCCCGATCCTATCATGACCCCAGTCCGCAGACGGCTTTCTTCGTCTTCCGGCATCCAACCGGAATCCTTGACCGCCTGCTGCGCGGCAGCCAGCCCGAACTGGATGAATTCGTCGACTTTGCGCTGCTCTTTCTTTTCGAGATAGGCGTCAGGGTTGAACGTGTCGTCAGACCCGTCTCCGTAGGGAACTTCACAGGCATAGGTCGTGGCCAGATGGCTCGCATCGAACTTCGAGATGGTACTGGCACCGGACTGCCCGTCCAAAAGACGGCTCCAGCTGGCCTCCACACCGTCCGCCAGCGGCGTCACCAATCCCAAGCCTGTCACAACCACTCTGCGCATGGCGTTGCCCTTCCCTCAATGCCTCTTGCCCGCTCATACCGCGTTCGCGTCGAAAGGAGCAAGACCGCGTACTGTTCCAGCGGAGCGAACGATCCGCCTTTTTCAGATTTTTCGCAGAAAAATCTGGGCCGTCTCTATTAAATTCTGGTGAAGCGCGACCATTGGGTTTTGCCATTCAACCCCAAGCGTCGCCCAGATCCGCCCGCGTACGGTCAACCCAGTGTTCCTGCAACCAAGGCGTCGGTCGCGCAAATCTGATCAGAGACCCCCTATATCCGTCAATCGCCTCCGGCATCTTGGGCCGTCCATGAAAGCACACCACTTTCGCAGACTCAGGTAACCTTGCCGCATGTAGGAAATTGCTGGGAAACGGATTGCAGTCATACTTGAAGCTTACCACCCAATCCTCTGGAATATAGGTGAAAACACTGTTCTCCATCGCTTTGTGCGACGTATAACGCTGCTCCGATCCCCGCGCGGTTTCGACCTCTTCATACGGGCGCGCCGCGATGTCGTCGTAAAGAAATCCATGAACCGCCGGATCGTACCGGAATACAGACCCATGCCCAGTCGGCCGCCCTTTCCGGGCCTCTGTCCAGTCGTGGCGCATGACGATGTGTCCCGGCGCGAGATCAAGCAACGGATCCAACGCGCCGGTGATCACCACATCAAGGTCGAATCCCAAAACCGGTCCCTCCAGATCGGCAATCAACCTTGGCTTGAACAGCGAAACCTTGCGCATCGCCCCCTGCCTGTTCGCCACTTTCAGCGCTTCGGCCATCGGTTCGGCAAAAGGCTCAACTGGAAGATCGAGGATCTCGATATCCGGGTGCAAACCTTCCGCAGTTTCGGTCATGCACAGAAACCGCACCGGCCGGGACAGGTTGCGCCGCACACCGGAATAGAGCCGGTTCACGTATTCCGGCCCAAAAAGGGTACCCCATTTGATGCAGGCAACGGTGGCTGGCGCGGCGTGTGACATGGTGCCCGCTTAGCAACGCGCGTTTCGATTGACCAGACGCCACTTGCCGTATGCGCATTCGCCAGATACCGTTGCCGCACGAATTCTGATGCGCAGGAGGGTCGTATGGAGAGTGTGCTCGCCCTTGGGGTGCCCGCCTGATCGGGACACCCGGCCATTTGATGCGGTCGTGTTCTGGCCGCTGCCCTTTTTCAGAATTAGGATACCTTACGTGACACATGCCTCTCTTGCCGACCTAGGCTGGTCGGATCATTTCGCGCGGCAACTCACCGATGCCGACACCGCGCTCTTTCCGGCCCGCATATCTGAAGTGCATCGCAGCCAACTTGTTGCCCTGACCCAGGACGCAGACTTGCGTCTGACCCCGGCCGAACCAACCGGCCATTACGCCGTCGGCGATTGGGTGCTCACCGACGGTGCCACGGCCTTTCGCCGCCTTGAGCCAGTCACCGACCTGTCTCGCAAGGCCGCTGGCCACGTCGCCTCCGATCAAAGGATCGCAGCGAATGTCGACACGGTCGCGGTCGTCACAAGCTGCAACGACGACTTCAACATCGCGCGGCTCGAACGGTACGTCGCTCTGATCCTCGCTTCAGGAGCCTTGCCTCTTGTCGTCCTCACGAAGGCCGACCTGACCGACGACGCCGAAGACTTTCGACGTCAGGCCGAACGTCTGTCCCCCCTGCTGACAGCCATCGCGCTGAACGCAAAAGACCGGGACGACGTGGCGCGATTGAAACCGTGGTGCGGTGAAGGCCAGACCCTCGCGCTGCTTGGCTCCTCCGGCGTTGGCAAAACCACCTTGCGCAACGCGTTGACCGGAGAGGAGGCGTCAACGCAGACCGTCCGCGAAGATGATGCCAAGGGCCGCCACACCACAACCTACCGCGCCTTGCGTCGGACGCGGTTTGGCGGCTGGCTCATCGACACACCGGGAATGCGCGAACTTCAGCTCTCCGGCACCAGCGAGGGCATCGACGAGCTCTTCGACGATATCGAAGAGCTTGCCGCCCAGTGCAAGTTCTCCGACTGCGCCCATGCGTCTGAGCCCGGATGCGCCGTCAAAGCTGCGCTCGCTTCTGGCCAACTGGACACGGATCGATTTCACCGTTGGCAAAAGCTGAAACGAGAAGATGCCTACAATTCCGAATCCGTTGCCGACACCCGCGCACGCCAGAAATCCTTCGGGAAGATGGTGAAAGGCGCCATGGCGGACGCCTCGAAGAAGCGCGGGTATTGAAGCGCGAAAGGCTGACCCCTAAAGGTCAGCCTATCAAATCACCATAGGGGCACGGCTCACGCAGCAGGCATGCGCTGCTCGACGATTTCCGCCCACCACGAACAGCCAGCGGGGATTGCTTCGTCGTTAAAGTTGTACTCCGGGTGGTGCACCATCGCAGTATTACCATTACCGACGAGGATGTAGGCCCCGGGACGCTCTTCCAGCATGAAGGCGAAATCCTCGCCGCCCATCACCAGAGGCGCTTCATCACAGCCGCCCGACACCGAGGCCGCCACTTTCGCGGCAAATTCCGTCTGCTCTTCGTGATTGACCATCACGGGATAACCGCGGTGATAAGTCACCTCTGCCGTACCGCCGTATGTGGCCGCAACGCCCGCACAGATATCCTTGATCCGGCGCTCCGCCAGATCGCGCATGTCCTTCGACATGGTGCGTACCGTGCCTTTGATCTGAACCCGCTGAGGGATGACGTTGAACGCCTTTGACGATGTCTCGAAAGATGTCGCAGACACCACGACCTGATCGATCGGATCGGCATTGCGGCTGGCGATGGTCTGAAGCGCCAGGATCGCCTGCGCAGCCATCACTGTCGTGTCGACGGTCTCATGCGGTTTCGCCGCGTGTCCGCCCTTGCCTTCGAACGTGATGTCGAACTGATCAGTCGCCGCGAAAAAGGCGCCGGGGCGAATGGCGAAACTGCCGACTGGACGGCCGGGCCAGTTGTGCATCCCGTAGACCTCCTGGATGCCGAACCGTTCCATCATGCCATCGTCGCACATTTCCTTGCCGCCGCCGCCGCCTTCTTCGGCAGGCTGGAAGATCACGACGACAGTGCCATCGAAATTCCGCGTCTCGCTCAGGTATTTCGCGGCACCCAGCAACATCGCAGTATGCCCGTCATGCCCACACGCGTGCATCGCGCCGGGCGTCTTGGACGCGTAGTCGAGCCCCGTCTGCTCATGAATCGGAAGCGCATCCATGTCGGCGCGCAACCCGATGACCTTGCCCTTGCTGTCCGTCTTGCCCTTGATGACACCCACGACGCCGGTGCGCCCGATCCCAGTCGCGACCTCGTCACATCCAAAGGCCCGAAGCTTCTCGGCCACAAGCGCACTGGTGCGATGCGTCTCGAAAAGGATCTCGGGGTTTTCATGCATATCCCGGCGCCACGCGGTGATCTCATCCTGCAATTCGGCAAATCGGTTCTTAACCGGCATCTGTACTGTCCTTCCTGTCTAGTCGGACGTCGCCGGCATCCGCCGCTCAGCGAGTTCCGCGAACCAGCTGCTTCCGGCAGGGATGGCCTCGTCCGAGAAATTGTATTCGGGGTGATGGCACATCGGCGTGTCCCCATTGCCAAGGAAGATATACGCCCCCGGGCGGGCTTCAAGCATGTAGGAGAAGTCCTCCGCGGGCATGATCGGATCGACGTCATCATCCACGTCGCCCGCAACCGCCCGAGCGGCATCAGCAGCATGGCGGGTCTCGGCGGCGTGGTTGACGGTCACGGGGTAGCCCTCTTGCCACGTCACCTCGGCCGTTGCGCCGAAGGCAGACGCGGTATCCTCCGCCAACCGCGTGATCCGCTCCCTTGCAAAGTCTCGGCACTCCGCCTCCAGCGTCCGCACCGTGCCGCACATCCGCACCTTATGCGCGATGACATTCGATGCGTTGCTGTCCGTCTTGAACGTGCCCACTGTCACAACGACACGCCGCAAGGGATTGATATTTCGAGAGACAATGGACTGCAAAGATACAACGATCTGAGCCGCGACAAGGGTCGTGTCTACCGCCTCGTGCGGTGCCGCGGCATGCCCGCCGCGTCCCGTGACATGGATCTCGAACTCGTCCGCCGAAGCCAGCAAGGCCCCCGGTCGAATGGCAAACTGGCCGACAGGGATGCCGGGTGAGTTGTGAAGTCCGTACACCTCCTGGATGCCCCAGCGTTCCATCAGGCCGTCCTCGACCATCTCCCGACCACCACCGCCCCCCTCTTCGGCGGGCTGAAAGATGAGAACAACCGTGCCATCGAAGTTGCGCGTCTCGCACAGATACTTCGCCGCACCAAGAAGCATGGCGGTATGCCCATCATGGCCGCAGGCATGCATCTTGCCCGGATGCGTGCTGGCATAGTCCAGCCCTGTCGCCTCATGGATTGGCAGCGCATCCATGTCGGCCCGGAACCCGACAACACGACCAGAGGCGGTCGATTTTCCCTTGATGACGCCGACCACACCTGTCCGGCCAATGCCGGTGGCGATATCATCCACGCCGAAGCTCTTGAGCTTCTCCGCCACGAACCCGGCAGTTTCCTGCACGTCGAACATGAGCTCGGGATGCGCGTGCAGATGACGGCGCCATTCGGTGATCTCGTCGGCCATGTCGGCCAGGCTGTTCTTGACAGGCATGAAGGTCCCCTTTCGGCACCGGCAGTCATAATCCAACGTGCCTCAACCGTATTGTGCAAACAAGGATACAGCTTGTGTCAGAGGGCCGGACCCAGGTCGATCGCGCTGCCATCCGTGAAACGATCGAGCCGAAAGCGGCTCAAGTCATGGCCAACAGGGTTGCCGCACACCAGATCTGCGAGGACCCGACCCATCGCTGGACCAATGCCAAACCCGTGCCCGCTCATACCTATCCCGATGGTTAGTCCGGGCACTTGAGCCACGCGGTCTACAACCGGGACGACGTCCGGCATGACATCGATCATTCCCGCCCACATGGCGCGGTACCGGATCGGTCCGACCTCGGGAAAAAGACGCTCCACCGCTGCCGCAACCTTGCGCAGCTTTCCTGCATGCGGCTTTGGGTTCAGCACGCGGATCGCCTCGAACGGGCTGGCTTTATCCGCGTCCCACTGCCTGCGGGTCGTCCACGCATCGGGATAGCCACTCGGCGCAGCCGGCAGAAACCGCGTGCCAAAAGGATCGGACAGCAGTTGTTTGCGGAACTTTGGCAACGCCCTGACGGCGTCCGGTCCGATGAACAGCTCGTGAAAGCCGCCCGCGGCTAGCGACACTCCCCCGTCTGCGCGGGTTCGAAAGGCAAAGTCTCTTGCGGCGGCAGCACCCTGATGTGGCAGTGCAATCGGTGTCGTCGCCCCGACGCTCGCCCGCACCGACAATTGCGGGATGGTCACGCCATGCGCCCGCAGAAACAGCGATGACCATGCCCCACCCGCAACGACGACCTCTGAACAGGCGATCCGCCCAGCCTCGCAATACACCCCAGTGATCCGTCCCGCTTCGAGATCTAGCGTCCGCGCCGCGCAGCCTTCGACAATGACCGCGCCGTCTCGCGTCGCGATCCCGGCGAGCGCTGGCACGGCCACCCACGGCTCTGCACGCATATCGGACGGGGTGGTCAGCGCGCCCGCAAAACCACCTATCGCCAACTCCGGAAACCGTCGCGACAGCGCCGATTTATCCAGAAGTTCCGTGTCGACGCCATGAGCCTGCGCGAAAGGAAGCCAGGCTGCATACTGCTCAAGTGACCGCTCGCTTTCGGCCACGTAGGTCACGCCGGAACGGACGAGCCCGATGTCGACATTGGTCTGACCCGCCAATTCCGTCCACAGCCGGTTGGCTTCGACCATGATCGGCAACTCATGCGGATCGCGCCCCTGCTGTCGGATCCATCCCCAGTTCCGCGAAGACTGCTCACCAGCGATGCGCCCTTTCTCGAGCAGGACCACCCGACGCCCGAGCCGCGCCAGAAAGAGTGCGGTGGACACACCGATCACCCCGCCCCCAATCACAACAACATCCGTCTCCGCTGGCGGCGGTCCGGGAAAGGCGATCGGCACCGCTTCGGAAATCGGAAACGGCATCATCCCGACAAACTGTCCAGCAACCGCCGCATGAAGTCCTGCCCCGCCTCGAACTGGGCAACGGTGATGTATTCGTCCGGTTGATGCGCAACCGCGATATCGCCAGGTCCACAGACGACAACCGAGTATCCGGCGGACTGGAAGTGGCTCGCTTCGGTACCGTAGGACACGTACTGCGTTCCGTTGTCACCGGTCAGTTGCCGGACAAGTGTTTCCGCCTGACCGCCGTCTTCGGGTTTGAAGGGTGGTAGGGCGAAGGCCGGTTTGACCTCGATCCACGTCTCCGGCCGGACCGCTTGCATCTCTGCCTCGATCTCGGCCACAGCGGCACGCAGCTTGTCTTCCCACTGCGCCAGCGTCTCGCCCGGCACCACCCGAAAGCCAAGACCAAATTCGCAATCCTTCGCAGTGATGTTATGCGCAGTGCCACCCTTGATCTGACCGACATGCACGTTGGTGTAAGGCGGATCAAACTGCGCTGCGATAGGTCCCGCAGTGGCTGCCGCGCTTTCCGCGTTCAGCCGATTGGCCCACTCGATCAGCTTCGCCCCGTACATGATCGCGTTGACCCCGGTGTGCATGATCGACGAGTGCACTTCGAACCCGTGAACATGCACCCAAAAGGTTGTCCCACCTTTGTGGCCTGTCACCGCCTTCAGCATCGTTGGTTCCCCGACAATCACCGTGTCCGCACGCGGGACGACGCCCTGCATCGCGTCAATCAATGGCGGCGCTCCGGTACAGCCGATCTCTTCGTCGTAGCTCAGCGCAATCTGCAACGGGCGCGAAACGCCGCGGTGATGCGCCTCGACCATTGCCCAGATGGCAAGCGCATCGAAGCCCTTCATATCCGTAGTTCCGCGACCGAAGAGCTTGCCGTCCGTTTCGGTGACCGCGAAAGGCTCCACCGTCCAGGGCTGACCGTCCACCGGCACCACATCCGTGTGGCCCGACAATACGACACCGCCGTCCACCTCCGGCCCGACATGCGCAAACAGGCCGGCCTTTATCGGTTCGTCCGGTTTGATATGTCGATGGCAGGAAATGCCGTGACCGGTCAGATACTCTTCAACCCAGTCTATCAGCGGCAAATTCGTATCGCGACTGACGGTCGGGAAACCGATTAGATGGTCAAGAATGTCACGCGGGGAAAGGCGATCGGTCATAAAGCTCACTGTATTGCGTCGGGCAGCCGATAGTCGGCGAAGACAGGATGGTGGTCCGATGGCCATTCCCCGTCAAACCTTTGTTGTAGGACAATCGGACCCTGCAAAAGATCAATGCCGGGTCCACGTGCCAAATGATCAATGGCACCAACAAGATGCACGCCGCGGTTCAAGTGGTATGTCGCTCCGGGAACCCTGTCGAACGTCACACCCGACTGCTCCAGTATGCGCATCGTGCGCGATCCATAAAACGCGTTCACGTCCCCGACCAGAAACACCGTTTCACCCGCAGCGATCCACGGCGTGATCCGGTCGCGCACCAGATTGGCTGACAAGCGTCGGTTCGAACGACTGCTGTATTCGAAGTGGATGTTGACAACCTTGAAGCGCTGATTGCTCTCACGGTCACGGAATTCAGCCCAGGACGCGAAGGCAGGGAACGATCCATTGAAGGTACGCGAATAGAGGATGTCCGGTGTCTCGGAAAAGAAAAACCATCCTTGATCAACGTGTTGCAGCCTGCTTTTGCGATAGAAGATCGGCTGGGTCGATGGAAATTCTCGCCAGTCGCCGCTGGCCGCCACGCCGTATTCGGGGTTTCTCTGCACCAGATAATCGCGCTTCAGATTGACCGAACCATCCGACCCGCGCGACCAGCTTTCCATCTCTTGAAACGCCATGACATCTGCGTTCACGGCGTTGAACGCCATGTCCAGAGGTCCCTTGCGCCGGTCCCAGTCGCCCACTGACCACAGTCCCGTCTCTTCGCGAAGCAGGATGTAATGAACGTTGTAGGTGGCCACTCGCACAGCCGCGCCCTCCGGCGCAGCGCGCGCTTCCGCGCCGTCGCTGTGAGTGACGTGCAGCGCACAGGCGACAAGGGTCAGAAGCGCGACAAGAGACAGGCTTCCGCGCAGAACCGCCCTGACGACCCGTCTCAAACGCCACCCACCTGGCGCGACATGCAATCAGTACCCGCTGTCAGTCAGCAAAACCTTGTGGCCGGGTCCGACCTCTTTGTATTCCGATGGCGCAGGCTCGTAGTCGAGGCCGTGGATCGGTGACGGGATCGGCTTGAAGTTCAGGTCTTTCTCGGATTTTCGACGCTTCGGGTCGGCAATCGGCACCGCCTTCATCAGAGCCTGAGTATAAGGATGCTGCGGGTTTTCGAAGACTGCCCGGCGAGGCCCGATCTCGACGATCCGCCCCAGATACATCACGCCCACATGGTGGCTCACACGTTCGACGACGGCCATGTCGTGGCTGATGAACAGATAGGACACGCCAAGGTCAGCCTGCAGCTCCAGCATCAGGTTCAGCACCTGCGCCTGCACCGACACGTCCAAGGCCGACACCGCCTCGTCCGCGACGATCAACTTGGGGTTCAGGGCCAGTGCGCGCGCGATCGCGATCCGTTGCCGCTGGCCACCTGACAGTTCATGGGGGTAGCGCTGCATGAAACTGCGTGGCAGCTCCACGCGGTCGAACAGCATTTCGACCCGCTCGCGCATTTCATCGGCGGACCCGACCCCGAAATTGCGCAAGGGCTCTGACACCTGATCGGAAAGCTGCATCTGCGGGTTCAGCGACGCGAAAGGATCCTGGAACACCATCTGCATATCCCGCCGTGCCTCGCGCAGCCCATGCGGGTCCAGTGCGATGATGTCCTTGCCGTCCAGCAAGACACTGCCATTTAGCGGCTCAACGAGCCGTAGAATGGACCGCCCCGCCGTCGATTTTCCGCAGCCGGATTCCCCGACAAGGCTCAGCGTTTGTCCCTTGTTCACCGAAAAGGACACATCCTCGACCGCATGCACGTTCGCCACGGTGCGGCGGAAAAAGCCACCCTTGACCTCGAACCGGGTTGTCAGGTTCTTCACCTCCAGCAGCACTTCGTCTGACCCGGTGATGGGCGGCACTTCGGACCCGTCCCGCCCCAAAAGCCGCATCGGTCGCGGCAGATCGGTGCCCGACATCTCTCCAAGCTTGGGCACCGCCGCGAGAAGCGACTGCGTATAAGGGTGTTGCGGGTTCTCGAATATCTCTTCGACTGTACCCTCTTCGACCTTGTTCCCGCGGAACATGACCACGACGCGATCCGCCATTTGCGCGACGACGGCCATGTCATGCGTGATGAACATCACCGCGGTGCCGGTCTCCCGCTTCAGGCGGTCCATCAGCGCAAGGATTTCCGCCTGAATGGTTACGTCCAAAGCGGTCGTCGGTTCGTCCGCGATCAAAAGGCGCGGCTCACAGGCCAGCGCCATCGCGATCACCACCCGCTGCCGCATACCTCCTGACAATTCGTGCGGGTATTGCTTGATCCGCCGCTCAGGCTCCGGGATGCGCACCTGCCGCAGCAGATCGATGGCGCGCTTTGTCGCCTCGGATCTCGACAAGCCCTTGTGCAGACGCAACCCTTCGGTCAGCTGCCGCTCTACCGTGAAAACCGGGTTCAGGGCCGTCATCGGTTCCTGGAAGATCATCCCGATCTCGTTGCCGCGGATCGTGCGCATCAAGTCCTGATCCGCTTCGGCAAGATCAATCTCGCCGCCGCCCGCCCGGTCGAAAAGCAGTCGCCCGTTTGCGATATCGCCCCCGCCGAAATCGATAAGCCGCATCAACGACAGCGACGACACCGACTTCCCGGATCCGGATTCCCCGACGACACACACGGTTTCGCCTGGATTGATTTCGAAAGAAACGTCCTCGACCCCAGCCACAGTGCCGGCCTTGGTCTGGAATTCCACCCGCAGGTTCTCGATCCGGGCGATGGTGCCATCAGGCATTGGCGCGATCCTCTCTGTCGTGATTGCGCAAACGCTAACCGCAGTTCAGGCAGAGTCAAACGCTGTCTGCGGGGTCAAACAGCATTCCGTCGCGTGGGTCTTGCATTTTGCGCAAAAGCTGTTTCGATGAGTGCACAGGGGGAATTCGTCGCCTTAGCGCGGCGATGCTAGCGCAAACAGTACCAGTTTCGGCAACGTCACGTTGCCGTTTTGCCCCCACAAACCAAAAACGACACGGGAAAAACTGTGTCCAACAAGGAGAGAAAAATGAAACTCAAATCCCTATTGATGGGTGCCGTGGCGGCCACCGCATTCGCACCTGCCGCGTTCGCCGAGCGTGGTGCGGACGGTGAAGTCAGGATCATCTATTGGCAAGCGCCGTCGATCCTGAACCCCTTCCTGTCGGGCGGCACAAAGGACGTCGAATCGGCGTCCATGATCATCGAACCGCTTGCACGCTATAATGAAAGAGGCGAACTCGTCCCTTGGCTCGCAACGGAAATTCCGACCGTGGCCAATGGTGGCGTGAGCGAAGACCTCACATCGATCACGTGGAACATCACTCCCGGCCTGACATGGTCGGACGGCACACCGTTCACATCGGCTGACGTGGCATTCACTCATGAGTACTGCACCCACCCGGAAGGTGGTTGTGCACAGGTCACCAAGTTCAACGGCGTGACAAGCGTCGAAACACCCGACGATCTGACTGTCGTCGTGACTTTCGAAGGCCCGACCCCGAACCCTTATGGTCCGTTTGTCGGCGGCGAAAGCCCGATCCTGCAGAAGGCCCAGTTCGAAGGCTGCCTCGGTGCGGCGGCGTCGACCTGCACGGAACAGAACTTCAACCCGATTGGCACCGGCCCGTTCGTCGTTGACGAGTTCAAGCCGAACGACGTGATCACCATGTCGGCAAACCCGAACTACCGTGACCCGAACAAGCCAGCCTTCGCATCCGTCACATTCAAAGGCGGCGGCGATGCCCGCGCAGCTGGTCAGGCCGTGATGGAAACAGGCGAATTTGACTATGCCTGGAACCTGCAGCTGGCACCCGATGTGATCGCGCAGATGGAAGCTGGCGGTAAAGGCACGGCCATTGCTGGCTTTGGTCCACTGCTTGAACGCATCATGATCAACCAGACGAACCCGAGCCCTGACCTGCCCGAAGGCGAACGCTCGACCGCAACGCATCCGCATCCGTTCCTGACGGAACCGGCCGTTTTCAAAGCCATGTCCATGGCCATCGACCGCCCGCTCCTCGTCGAAATCGGCTACGGTCAGGCGGGTAAGGTCGGCTGCTCCTGGGTTCCGGCACCCGAGGCTTTTGCCTCCACCTTCGAAGGCTGTGAAACGCAGGACCTCGACGGCGCGAACGCTCTTCTGGATGAAGCAGGGTTCGTCGATACAGACGGCGACGGCATCCGCGAAGCCAATGGCGTGCCCATGTCGATCCTGTACCAGACCTCGACCAACGCCGTCCGTCAGGACTTCCAGGCGCTGATCAAGGAATGGTGGGGCCAGATCGGCATCGAAACCGAACTGCGCAACGTCGACGCGTCGGTCTTTTTCGGCGGCGATGCAGGTTCGCCTGACACGTTCCAGAAGTTCTACGCGGACGTGCAGATGTACGCGAACACCTTCAACGGCACAGACCCGCAGACCTACCTTGGGAACGCTCTCTGCGCCAACGCGCCGCGTCCGGACACCCAGTGGCAGGGTGAAAACATCTCGCGCTTCTGCATGGAAGAGTTCGACGCGCTTCATGCCGAACTCACCCAGACTGCTGACATGGCGGAGCGTCAGCGCATCGGTCGTGAACTCAGCGCAATGGTGACCGACAACGGCGGGATGATCCCGCTCGTGCACCGCGGCCGTCTCTCGGCGCATTCCAACTCCCTCGGCGGCGTTGTTCTGAACGTCTGGGACAGCGAGTTGTGGAACGTCGCGGACTGGCACCGTATCAAGTCAAACTGATCTCATGACATAAACGCCGGGCGGGATCCTTCCTGCCCGGCATTCCTTTTTCCGAAAGACTCATGACCCGAGGCGCCGCCTGATGCTCACATTTGCCGTCCGACGACTTGTCCTTGCCGTTCCGACGCTTCTGTTCATTAGTTTTGTCATCTTCATGCTGCTGCAACTCGCGCCGGGCGACCCCATGGCGCAGGTGCCGCTTACCGTCCCGCCCGACGTCAAAGAAAAGATGCGCCAGGCACTCGGCGTCGGCGAGCCGCCCCTTGTGCAGTACTGGAAATGGCTGGTTCAGGTCTTCTGGCTGGAACCCAAGGTCTTCATCGACTGGCTGACCCGTGACAGCGCCCTTCTTGGCTGGTTGCCGGATACGCAGCTCTACCAGGGCGAACTGCGCGTGATCTCCTGGCAGACCCGCAGCCCGGTGATGGATATCGTGATCCAGCGTATCCCGCAGACGCTCTGGGTGGTCGGGATGGCATATGTCGTCGGCATCCTGATCGCGCTGCCCATCGGCATCTACTCCGCCTATAGACAGTACTCCGTGTTCGACCAGTCCGGCACATTCATCACGATGATTGGCTTCTCGATACCGCCTTTCTTCACCGGTCCGCTGCTGATCGTGATCTTCTCGGTCCAGCTCGGCTGGTTCCCGTCGATCTATGACACGACCCATGTGGTGAACGACTGGGAAAGCCTGAAATTCCAGCTCCAGCAGATGATCCTGCCGGTCATGGTGTTGGCCTTGCAAACCACCGCCCAGATCAGCCGCTATATGCGCGCATCGATGCTCGACAACCTGAACCAGGACTACGTCCGGACCGCCCGCGCCAAGGGGCTGAGCGAAGGTGTCGTTGTCGCGGTCCACGTTCTGCGCAATTCGATGATCCCTGTGATCACCGTGATCGCCCTGAACGTGCCGTCGATCTTCGGAGGCGCGATTATCACCGAGAACGTGTTCAAGGTGAACGGCATCGGTCAGTTGCTCATCACGGCCCTCTTTGCCAACGACCTGCCTATGGTCATGACGCTGACCTTCATCTTTGCCGTATTGATCGTGATCTTCAATCTGATCGCCGACATTCTATACGGCCTGCTTGACCCGAGGATCCGCTATGACTGAGCCCGTTCAAGCCACCCCAACCCCGATCGAAGCGCTGGCCGACAAGGGTCCGCTCGAACCACCACGCAGCCAGTGGAAGGATGTCTGGGACCAGTTCCGCAAGCACAAGGGCGCCATGTTCGGCGGCGGGTTCCTACTGTTTATCACCCTGGCTGTCGTTGTCGGTCCTTGGATCTGGCAAGTCGACGCGCAAAAGCTCGACATTCGCAACAAGGACATGCGGCCCATATGGAATGCGCTCTGGGACAGCACCGCCAAGGTTGGCTGGAACCGTCCCTTCGGCACCGATCAGCTGGGCCGCGACCAGCTGGCCCAAATCCTGCAGGGCGGACGCACGTCGATGGCGGTGGGCTGGGCGGCGATGATCCTCAGCCTTCTCAGCGGCACCACAGTTGGCGTTCTGGCGGGTTTCGTCAAAAAGGCTGACGGCATTCTGATGCGCCTGACCGATCTGTTCCTGTCCCTGCCCATCCTGCCGCTTCTGCTGGTCGCGGTGACCTTGTTCCGCCAACCCTTGCGCGAAGCGTTTGGCCCCGAGGGCGGCATGTTCGTGCTGATCGTCGGAATCATCGCCGTGACAAGCTGGATGCCCACAGCGCGGATCGTGCGCGGCGATATCCTTGCGCTCAAAGAGCGTGAATTCATCGTCGCTGCCCGTGCCATCGGCACCACGCCGTTCCGGATCGTACAGCGGCACCTTCTGCCCAACGTGCTGTCCCCGATCATGGTCTCTGCCACGCTTGGCCTTGCCACCGCGATCATCACGGAATCCGCGCTCAGTTTCCTAGGTGTCGGTTTCCCCTCGGACTTCCCGACCTGGGGTAAGATGCTGGCCGACGCCGTGCAACGGATGCAACAGTTTCCCGAGCGTGTGATCCTGCCGGGCATCGCGATCTCCCTGACCGTTCTCAGCGTGAACTATTTGGGCGACGGCCTGCGCGACGCACTGGATCCCCGCATTCGCGGTCGCTGACGGTTTCGCCGCGCTATCCGCCGAGACAGACAAAATAGGGATCATTGCACTGTCAGCGCTTTGGAAGCTGGAAACGTGTCAGCGCGCTGACACCGGAATGAGGACGCCTTTGCGCCAAGCGCAACCAATGCAGAACGGTGTTCTCCCGCAATGGGCTCTCTGACGCGCACATACACTTGATCCATGGGAAACCGTCCTCCATTTGGAACGTTGTTCCGCTTTGGAGGCAGACATGTACGAATCTCTCGGATTTGAAACGCTCACCGCGCCGCAGGCAGCGATTGGGCTTGGGCTGATCATCGGTGTGCTTTTCGGTCTTCTCGCCGAAATCACAAAGTTCTGCTTCCGCCGCGGCCTTGTCGGTGACGACCGTCGTCAGGCGATGGGTGTCTGGCTCACCGCTTTGGCCGTCGCCGTCGTCGGTACTCAGATCGGCGTTCTGACCGGCCTCATCAGTTTTGACGACCACCGCTTCATGGCGGCTGACCTCCCGGTGCTCGCCATCGCCTTGGGTGGTCTGATGTTCGGCGCTGGCATGGTGCTGACGCGCGGTTGTGTCTCGCGCCTAACGGTTCTGTCGGCCAGCGGTAATTTGCGCGCCGTGTTTGTGCTGCTTGTCTTCGCTGTCGTTGCGCACGCGACGCTTAAAGGTGTGTTGGCCCCGGTACGCACCGCGCTCGGCTCCGTCACCTTGCCAATGGGTGAAGTGGTGTCCGTCGCGTCCCTGCCCGGCGGCGCGTTGGTTTGGACAGCGATCCTTGGCGCAGCCGCGCTCGTTGTCGCGCTGCGCTCCGGCAACCGGTTGAGCACACTCGGCTTCGCGGCCCTGCTTGGCGCGCTGGTTCCTGCGGGATGGATCGGCACCGGCTTCGTGCTTTACGACGATTTCGATCCCGTCGCCCTGCAAAGCCTGTCCTTCACCGCACCTTTCGCGGACACCCTCTTCTGGACCATCGCCTCCACCTCCATCCCCGCCAACTTTGGCGTCGGCCTGATCGGCGGTGTTCTCGTCGGAGCACTGATCTCCGCGCTCGTTTTCGGCCGCTTCCAATGGCAGTCCTTCTCGGCACCCGCTGAAACCGGCCGCTACGCATTCGGGGCAAGCTTGATGGGCGTCGGCGGTGTCCTGGCGGGCGGATGCACTGTCGGTGCCGGTCTTGCCGGTGTGCCCACTCTGTCAATCGCGGCCATCCTGGCGATTGCCGCAATCGCAGCGGGCGCGCTGATCGCAAACGTCGTGCTGAACCGCGCGCCAAGTGGCGGTCGCGTCTACGCTCACCCGGCTGAGTAAAGCCTAGATATCAATCTCACCTGCACCCGGCGCCGGTAACGCGTCGGGTGTCGGCGTGTCCGGCTTCCGCTTGAGCAGGATATCCCCGTTTGGCAGCACGACCGGAGGCTCGTAGGCCGACCAGTCCTCCACCGTCTCCATCAGCTCGCGCAACGCCGGTCCCATCTCCTGGGCGAATTGGCGAATGGCTGGCTCGATATCATCGGCCAACCCCTCAAGCTCACGCAGAGCTGGTTCCATTTCTTCCATCAAACCACGGAAGAACAGCTTTGCGCCCTCTTCCATGAGGCTGGTTCCCTCGTCCGCGGCAACCGACGACGTCAGCAACGAAGTGGCAAGAGCAAAGGCGACAGCGTGTTTCATGCACGCAATATAGGCCAAACCGATCCCGATTTCACCTCATAGGTCGATATCGAGCGTCACCGGGAAATGATCCGACGCCGTCAGAAGCGCCGAATGCAACTCGGGCATTTTCCAGCACACCGGGTCGTCGAACGGATGCCAGATGCGCCAGCGCTCTGCCCTGGCGCGCAGATCCGGTGATACCATGATGTAATCCAGCAAAGCCTGCAGGTATTTCTCATCCTGCGAGATGTAAAACCGTGCTGTAGTCGGGGACGGGCCCAGTTTCCGCGACAAGGCCAGCGTTGCGTGTGGATCATAAAGCGCGGTGCTCCCGTCCCCGAGCAGGATCTCGACGGAACTGCGCCCGAAGAGGTTCTCGTAGGTATCAAGCCCCGGACCGTCATTCAGATCGCCCAGCACGATCATCGGTTCCCCTGCCGCCAGATGCTCATCCACGCGGGTGCGCAACCAGATCGCCTGTGCAAGCTGCTTGCGACGATTGGCAATCGACAGGCGCATGATCTCATCGTGGCCGTTCGCCCCATGCGGCGCTTTTGATTTCAGATGTGCCCCGATCAACCGCACCACCTCGCCGGTCTTACGCACGGTCAGAGCAACCTCCAGCGGCGGTTTGGAGAACACCACCTTGTCCTCGGTCGCATCGATATCGAGGTCGATCCGGAAAGTGCCATCAAACCGCGGCGCAGCCTGAACGGAAGGTGCCCCAGCCATCGGCGCCGGCCCGATCGGATCATGCGCAGCCGCAAACACGTTCGGGTCGTACATCAGCGCGAGTTCCTGCTGGGTCTCGTTGGCAAACCCCATCACCGCGTTACGCGCCCGCAGGTCAAAGCTCCGCGCAAAGTGTTCAAGCGCCTTCACCGTGTCGCGCCGCCGGTTGGTGTCCGGTGCCTCGATCACCATGACCGCGTCCGCGTCAAGTGCCGTGAAGACGATAGCCAGCGCTTCGATCTGCGCTTCCTTGGTAACGTTGTGGCGAGCGGACCACGAACCATCGACGATCAGCCGCCCGGCATCGTCGAACAGGTCGTCGAACCACTCGACGTTGTACGTGGCGATCCGCATCATGCGTTTTCGCGGGCAGAGATGTCTTCCCAAGCACGGTTGATGGCGATGAGGCGCTTCTCCGACATTTTGACCGCTTCCTCCGGAACACCGCGCGCCGTCATGACATCGGGATGGCTGTCTCGCACCAGCTGCCGCCACGCCTTGCGGATATCTTCGATAGGCGTCTGCGGATCGACACCCAGAACCTCGAATGGATCGGGGTCGGCATCCGGGACAAAACGCGATTTCAACCGTCGGAACGACCCGTCCGGCAGGTCGAAAATCTCGGCCACCCGCAACAGGAAAGCTTCCTCGCCCGGGTGGTAGGTCCCATCCGCCATCGCGATATGGAACAGGCCCTCCATCAGATCACAGAGCGTCCCGCGGTCCTCGCCGAACATGTCGCGAATGCGCAGCGCATACTCCTCGAACCCGGCCACGTCCTGCCGGGCAAGATTGAACACCCGCGCAGCGCCAGCTTCGTCCTCGGGCGAGATGTGAAACACTTCCCGAAAGGCCATCACCTCGTCGCGTGTGACCAGACCATCCGCCTTGGCCATCTTCGCCGACAGGGCGATGACGGCGATGGTAAACGCCACCGTGCGCTCGGGCGGTGTGCGCAGCCGGTCGAAAACTTCAGAAAGGCTTTCTCCGCTGGCAAGTGCCGCCACGGCGTCGGATATGCGTGTCCAAAGTGACATGGGCGGCACAATAGAGGATGCACCGATCCTTGTCAGTGCGGCATCAGAGTATTTTCTGCATCAGCACAAGATCAAGCCAGCGGTCGAATTTGCGACCGACCTCGGGCAACACGCCGACTTCCACAAATCCAAGCGCCGCGTGAAAGGCCCGCCCTACATCGTTTTCCGCAGAGACCCCGGCGATCAGGGAATGAACCCCGTCCGACCGGGCCACGTCTTCCAGCGCCGCCATCAGCGCGCTCCCACAACCCCGGCCCCGCGCGTGCGGGCCAAGCACGATCGAATGCTCCTTGGTATGGCCGTATCCGACCCCGGCCCGAAACGGGAAATAAGTCGCGAATCCAGCGACCTCTCCGTCAATTTCGACAACCTGAAAGGCCGCGCCTCTGGACGCGATATCCGCGGCGATGTCTGCCTCGACCTTGCGAACCGAAGTGAACGTGACGGTGGTGTTGTCGACGATGTCATTGACCAACGCCGTAACCGCCGCCGCATCAGACACCCGTGCGGGGCGCACGATCACCGCAGCACCCGCTCGCCCTGCGGCGTGTCGAAGATCGCTGTCAGACGCGGGTTGGTGGCCGTGATCATCTCAACCCGCGCGTCTGCAAAAACGGGCGCCAAAGCGTCGTGCAACGCGTCTGCATCAGGTGTCTCAACGCGCAACGTCTTCAGCCGCACCTCCGTTGCGGGCAAGGCCTGCCCCGGCGGCGTGTCGGTGTGCCACTGTATGATTGCCGGGAAAAGACCGTCGAACGGCAGCATGCCGTCTTGAGGCACGATCATCGTCCAGCTGACGTCCCCACGGGTCAGGTGGACCGGCTCCCCCAGATCGGGAAATACCTCCAGCACCGCGCCGATATCCGCACAACGCAGGATCCACTTGTCGAGCCGCGCTGGTCCCTTGAACCGGTCCAACCCGAACCACCGCGGATGGGCAGGCTCCGGTTGCGACGGATCAATCGCGATGGCCTCGAAGTAAAGACCATCTGCCAGGCCTACCAACTGGTTATGCGTGGCATAATACGCGTGCTGCCCGCCCGGACCCAAAGGGATACCCAGCGCCGCCTCGCTATGTGCGACAGCTTCCGCCAGTGTCTCTCCGGCAACGGCGATATGATCCAGTTGCAGCATCATCTCTCCCCCGGTTCCCTTGATAGCGTCAGACTCTGTCACTTCTCTGTTTCAAAAAATACCTCGGGGGTTTGGGGGCAGAGCCCCCAACCGGTCGGATCGGCAAAGCCGATCCGAGCATGTTTACCCCCGCGCTTCGCGGATGAGACGCAGGATATCCTGCGCCGCTTCGGGAATATTCGTCCCCGGTCCAAAGATCGCCTTTACCCCGGCATCGTAAAGAAACTGGTAATCCTGCTGCGGGATCACACCTCCACAGATCACCAGAATATCGCCCGCGCCCTGCGCCTTCAGCTCTTGCACCAGTTGCGGAGCCAGCGTCTTGTGACCTGCCGCCTGAGAGGAAATCCCGATGACATGCACGTCATTGTCAATGGCGTCCTGCGCCGCTTCGGCAGGCGTCTGGAACAGCGGTCCGACATCGACGTCAAAGCCGATATCGGCAAAGGCGGTCGCGATCACCTTGGCACCGCGGTCATGGCCGTCCTGCCCCATCTTCACGACAAGCATCCGCGGACGGCGCCCCTCATCCTCGGCGAACGCCTCGACAGCGCGCTGGATGGCGGCAAACCCCTCATCCCCCTCATAGGCCGCGCCATAGACGCCCGCCAAGGTCTTTACCTCCGCCCGGTGGCGGCCGAACACTTTTTCCATTGCCATGCTGATCTCTCCGACCGATGCCCGCGCCCGCGACGCCTCCACCGCTGCTTCCAATAGATTGCCACCCTCGGCAGCGCGGCGTTCCAGTTCCGCCAGTGCCGCGTCGCAGGCCGCCTGATCCCGCGTGCCGCGGATCTTTTCCAACCGTGCAATCTGCGATTGCCGCACCTTGACGTTGTCGACATCCAGGATGTCCAACTCGTCTTCCTTTTCCAGACGGTACTTGTTAACCCCGACGATCACATCCTCGCCGCGGTCGATCTGCGCCTGCCGCATTGCCGCGGTTTCCTCGATCCGCAGCTTGGGCATACCCGACGCCACCGCCTTGGTCATGCCGCCCATCTCGTCGACTTCCTCAATCAGCTTCAACGCTTCTTCGGCAAGATCATGTGTCAGCTTCTCGACATAGTAGGATCCGGCCAGCGGATCGACCACGTTAGTCACGCCAGTTTCTTCCTGCAAAATCAACTGCGTATTTCGCGCAATTCGCGCAGAGAATTCAGTTGGAAGTGCAATCGCCTCGTCCAAGGCGTTGGTGTGCAGCGACTGCGTGCCCCCCAGCACCGCGCTCATCGCTTCATAGGCCGTACGGATCACGTTGTTATACGGGTCCTGCTCAGCCAATGACACGCCAGAGGTCTGGCAATGCGTCCGCAACATCTTCGACCGGTCGTTCTTGGCGCCCAGATCATCCATGATCCGGTACCAGAGCAGACGTGCCGCACGCAGTTTGGCCGCTTCCATGAAGAAGTTCTTTCCGATGGCGAAAAAGAACGACAGACGCCCGGCGAACTTGTCCACATCCATGCCCCGCGCCATCGCGGTTTTCACGTATTCCTTGCCGTCCGCCAGCGTGTAGGCCAACTCCTGCACAAGGTTCGCGCCCGCCTCCTGCATGTGGTAGCCCGAGATCGAGATCGAGTTGAACTTTGGCATCTCGTTCGACGTGTATTCGATGATATCCGCAATGATCCGCATCGACGGTTCCGGCGGATACACGTAGGTGTTGCGAACCATGAACTCTTTCAGAATATCGTTCTGAATGGTGCCGGACAGCAACGCACGATCCACGCCCTGCTCTTCCCCGGCGACAATAAAATTCGCTAGGATCGGGATCACGGCGCCATTCATTGTCATCGACACCGATACCGTGTCGAGCGGAATACCGTCGAAGAGGATTTTCATATCCTCGACGCTGTCGATCGCCACGCCTGCCTTGCCGACATCGCCGACCACGCGCTCATGGTCACTGTCATACCCCCGGTGCGTCGCCAGATCGAAGGCCACCGACACGCCTTGCTGCCCTGCCGCAAGGTTCTTGCGGTAAAAGGCATTCGATTCCTCGGCGGTCGAAAACCCTGCATATTGCCGGATGGTCCAGGGACGGCCTGCATACATCGTCGCCTTCACCCCGCGGGTGAACGGCGCCTCGCCCGGAAGTGTGCCCAGATGCGGCAGGCCCTCGATATCCTCAGCCGCATAGAGCGGCTGCACCTCGATGCCTTCCAGCGTTTGCCATGTCAGATCGTCGAGCGGACGACCGCGCAACTCTTTCTCGGCAAGGGCGCGCCACGTCTCTTTCTTGGCTGTCATTGTCCTCTGATCCTCTTGTTGTCGTCCACGGCTTGCGCGCTCAGGAAACTGACCGCTCGATCGTGGTGTTCACATGCGGGCGAACCCGCGAAAACAGCGTACATGCGCCCGCCGCCGGGACGGTATGCGGTGCGTGTCACAGGAAAAAATTCTCGTGACGCAACGCTATGTCCCTTCGCATTGAATATTCGGCGCACTATGTTTGATGACATGAACAAAATTTTGTCCGCCTGTGTGGCAGCTACGGCACTTGGCTTTGCGACCGCTGCCTTTGCCACAGACCCTTCTCTTCCGGTCGAAAATCCGGAGGACGAAATCATTCTGGAAGCCGCCGACGTCAACCTGGACGATTTCCGCTGGCTCAAGCGACCCGTGCTCGTTTTCGCCGAGTCCCCGGCCGATCCGTCTTTCGTCCAGCAGATGCAGTACCTCACGCGCGAACTTGATGAGCTTGTCGAACGCGATGTGGTCATCATCGTCGACACCGACCCGGCGGCGCAATCGGATGTGCGGACCAAACTGCGTCCGCGTGGTTTCATGCTTGCCCTGATCGGCAAGGACGGGCAGGTGAAGCTCCGCAAACCGCTGCCGTGGAGCGTGCGGGAACTCACACGTTCCATCGACAAGATGCCGATCCGCCAACAGGAGATCCGCGACAGGCGCGCATCCGGCCTGTAATTTCTCGCCTCGAACGCACCCGTTGCACCAGTGCCGATGCGTTCGGCACTGACATCAGGGTCAGCATTGGCACGCGCAGAGATCATCGAAGTTACTCGAATTCCATGATCACATCGTCCACGGCAAGGCTGTCACCCGCCGCAGCGTTGATCTTGGACACGACGCCTTTCCGTTCCGCGCGCAGGATGTTTTCCATTTTCATCGCCTCGACAGTGCAAAGCGCCTGACCTTCCTGCACCTCGTCGCCCTCTTCGACATCGACCTTCACGATCAGACCCGGCATCGGACACAGCAGCATCTTCGACGTGTCTGGCGGCAGCTTTTCGGGCATCTGGCGCGCGAGTTCAGCCTGGCGCGGGCTACGCACATGCACCTTCAGTTCTGCTCCTCGCGTCCGGATGCGGAACCCGCCCGAGATCTTGCCCACTTTCATCACCAGCGGATCGCCATTCACCGTCATCCGCGCAAGCTGATCCCCGGGCGTCCAGTTTCCCTGAACACGCAATTCCGCGCCATCCGCAAATCGGACCGTGGACCCCTCGTGATCGGCGGCAATCGTCACGTCAAAGCTTTCGCCCTGCAAAGCCACGTTCCAGTCTTCACCCACATGGCGTTCGTGATTGTCGAGCGTGCCAGAGATCCGTGCCCGCCGGATCTCGGCCACCCGGTTCATCGCGGCGCAGGCCGCCGCCACACGCTTTAAGGCGTCTGCGCCCAGCGTCACACCGTCGAACCCGTCCGGATATTCCTCGGCAATGAAGGCCGTCGTCATGTCGCCCGAGATGAATTTCGGATGGTCCATCACTGCAGCGACAAACGGCAGGTTGTGCCCAATCCCCTCGACCTCGAAACTGTCGAGCGCATTGCGCATCGTCTCAATCGCCGCGTCGCGGTTGGGACCCCAGGTACACAGCTTTGCGATCATCGGATCGTAATACATGCTGATCTCGCCGCCCTCGAAAATGCCGGTGTCGTTCCTCACGATCCCGTCGCCGAGCGGCCCCTCGGCCGGCGGGCGATAGCGCGTGAGACGCCCAATCGATGGCAGGAAGTTGCGATACGGGTCTTCCGCGTAAAGCCGGTTTTCAATCGCCCAGCCGTCGATCTTCACATCGTCCTGCGTCATCGACAGCGGTTCGCCATTCGCAACGCGGATCATCTGTTCCACAAGGTCAACGCCGGTAATCAATTCGGTTACCGGGTGCTCCACCTGCAGGCGCGTGTTCATCTCAAGGAAATAGAAGTTCTTGTCACCATCTACGATGAATTCGACCGTACCCGCGCTGGTGTAACCCACGGCCTTGGCCAGAGCGACGGACTGCTCCCCCATGGCCTTGCGGGTGGCTTCATCCAGGAACGGCGACGGCGCTTCCTCGACAACCTTCTGGTTCCGGCGCTGGATCGAACATTCACGTTCGTTCAGGTAAATCCCGTTGCCATGCGCGTCGCACAGCACCTGGATCTCGATGTGCCGCGGCTGGGTGACGAATTTCTCGATGAAGATGCGGTCATCTCCGAAAGATGAGGCTGCCTCGTTCTTGGACGACTGAAAGCCCTCGCGCGCCTCTGCATCGTTCCACGCAATCCGCATCCCCTTGCCACCACCACCGGCGGAGGCCTTGATCATGACCGGATAGCCGATCTCGTTCGAGATCTTCACCGCTTCATCCGCATCCTCGATCAACCCCATATATCCAGGCACCGTAGACACGTTCGCTTCCTGCGCGATCTTTTTTGAGGTGATCTTGTCGCCCATCGCCTCAATCGCGCCCTTCGGCGGCCCGATGAATGCAACGCCAGCCGCCTCAAGCGCCTCGGCGAATTTCGGGTTCTCCGACAGAAAGCCATATCCGGGATGCACCGCCTGCGCGCCGGTCTGACGGATTGCGTCCATCACCTTGTCGATGACGATGTAGGACTGGTTCGCGGGCGGCGGGCCGATATGCACCGCCTCGTCCGCCATCTCCACATGCAGCGCATGCTTGTCCGCGTCCGAGTAGATCGCCACCGTCTTGATACCCATCTTTCGGGCCGTTTTGATCACCCGGCAGGCGATCTCGCCCCGGTTGGCAATCAGGATCTTGTCGAACATGGATGTCCCTTTCCGTCAGTCTTTTCTTGGCCGGCGGACAACGCCGCGGCGATGGCATAAAAAAGACCGCCGAGGCGCGGGGCCTCGACGGTCGCAAGATGTGAAACCGCTGTCTGCGCAGGCGCGTCAGCAGCGTTCCGGATAAGTTTGGCAATAGGCGACGTTTGCAGCTGCCCCGATGGCTGCGCCCTGCGCCATGTTGCCATCGGCAACCGCCGCAACTCCTGCGCCAACGACGCCACCGCCGATCGCTTGCTGGCCGACAGTTTCGCCGCAGGCCGCGAGCGCCAGAAGCGCGCAGACCGCGACCGCGCGTGAAACGGGTGATTTTCGAATGTCCATGTCTCTGCTCCTTTGAATGTCCGTGCCTGTGCACAGCATACATCCCGGATCGACCGATGGTTCCAGCCGCTCACGCGATTGCGAGCAATTTGAGCAGATCCCCGCCGCTGCAGCGAAACCACTGATCTCGAACGGAAAAAGTCGGGCGCTTGGCATGGGGTATGACCAAGGCGCCCGACAGGGGAAGGGTAACGGTGAACATACGGCGCAATCTGCCAACGCCGCGTCACTAGGAACATATCCACAGTGTCAGAACCGTGTGACGGGTCAACAAATGAAAAAACACAACTCAAAGTATCGGCTTTTTCCCGCGCAAATTGACCCTGCGTAAGCGACTTCATGCCCATTCCCCGTCCTCAAACGCCTCGGGAAAGGACGATCTGGCTGTTTTTTCATCAATAATCAGCAGCGACTCATAGCTTTCCGGGTCGAACGGATCGTCAAAGGGCAGCACTTCTCGCCCGAACAGCCAGCTCAACCGCCCCGCATCGAGGTTGCCGCGCTCGAAAGGTTCATCCCCGAACTGCCGCCAAAGCGCCGCCATGAAGGCCAAGTCGGCCCGGCGGTCGGGTGGACGCCGATCGCGATAGCGTTCGCGCCGGATCAGCGGCGTCACCCCCTTGGGGTTCGGTCTGCGAATGGTGAACTGGAAATCCGTACCCGGAAGACGCCCCGGAAAGCCGCGATGTTTCAGCATGGGACACCCCCACGCGCAATCGCCGAAAAGGGGGCGGGGGTCGCCCGCCCCGAAATCAGTTTACTTGTACTTACCGGTATGTTTGGGCTCGTAGCTGATCGGCTCTGGGTCGATAACCACAAACTCTTCTTCGGCTTGCTTTTGTCCGCACGCTGTAAGCGCGGCAAAGATGCCGACAACGGCAAGAAGCTTGATGCTCTTGGACATCTTGTTCTCCTGTCAGGTTCAAAGGACCCAACAAGACCTGATGGCCCTGCCTGTCCTCGGTTCGAGGTAGTGACTGCTTGGGTGCAGTCGCCGCCAAGATACCGCAGAACCCGCTGAAAAAGATATCCACAGGACAACAGACCAGCGGTTTGTGGCGCAAAAGACTCAAACCACACCGGGACTGAAGACTGGGCCGCAACATATTGTGGAGCCATCAGAAAAACTCCAAGATGCAGGACCCGTTTTCGATGCGATACGCCTCGAAAAACTGGGTCACATCAGGGCTGGCCTCGCCGAATTCAATCTCGGACTGGCTGAAGGAAATCACGATCTGCTTGGGCTTCGGACCGGTCGTCGTCTCGACCCGCGGGATCGCGAAGGTCTCGCACAGATGCTCCATGTCTGCCTCCACATCCTCGTACTCGCGCCCCTCTGCGCCGATTTCTGGCGCGATGAACCGGAACCGATAGATCAGCCCCCCGCCGGGGCGATCCCACAGCATTTCGTGGAACGTGACGGGCTGGCCCGAGGGCACCTCAAGAGTTGGCTTATTTACTTCCCCGCCCGCCGCCAAAATCATCACGAGCGGTACGGTCAGAGGCAAGAATATCGCTCTCGGATCGCTCATTTATCCGGCCGCAACCTGTTCATGAGGGTCAACAGCATCCAGAAAGCCACAACCAACTTGCGTCAAATAGCACCCGGTTATCTCAAGGACGAGGTTTTCACCTGATGGCTCAATCTCAGCGCGCCTAATCAGTCTTTTTTCTGTCCTTTCAATTAAACCCTGTGCAGAAAGCATATCGAGCGATGCCCAATCGTCAGTCGTGTGCACAAATCCATTTGTAGCATGCGGTTCGATTATGGCCTCCAGCCCCCAGTTCGGGTTTTCGTCAAATCGATAAACACTGAACTCCTGTATCTTTAGTCCAGCTTTTTCTACCTTTTGCTTAAGGTAGGACTCAAGTTTCGCTTCATCTGAATAGGAAAAGTCTACAAAAAACAATCCTTTGGGGTCATTTTCCAAATGCTTCCACACAAATTCTGCGTCGTCAGGGAATCGATAGACATCGCTACTTTCGCCATGCTTCCTAAGCCTTTGGAGCAACTCGGCCTCAGACTTGGTGATCTCTTTAAGAAATCGCTTATAAAGAAAGTGCGAGCGGGCTTTATTTTCGGCTTCCGAAACAAACAGATTTGCCCACATCTCAACTAAGACATCATCTTCCTCTAAAGATACCCCTTCAATCCAGTCCACAGTAAACTTCGCAGCTGGAGGATTGAGG
This sequence comes from Marivita hallyeonensis, assembly GCF_900129875.1. GTDB lineage: Bacteria > Pseudomonadota > Alphaproteobacteria > Rhodobacterales > Rhodobacteraceae > Marivita > Marivita hallyeonensis. The sequence goes on from NZ_FQXC01000002.1 coordinate 497,947, forward strand.
TTTTTGCCAGCTTTATGACTAATCGCACGAACGCGCTGAAGAGCACGTACCGCGTTTTCTTCTCGATAGGTTCTGACCATGTCACCAAGCAAACCAGCACTCTCAGTGAATGGGCTGCCGAGATCGCAGAGCGCATTGATCAAACGCGCTGTCGTTCGACCGCGAGACTGAATCTCAAAGCCGTCTACTTTGGCACCAACCTTTAGCTCATCATCAGTCATTTCTCTCACAACGGAATGTTGTCGTGCTTCTTCCACGGCATCGATTGCTGCTTCGACCGCAGCGCCGCGAATGCCCGCGCCACCCGTTTGCGGGTCGAGCGCGGCTGGATCACCTCGTCGATGAACCCCCGCTCCGCCGCGACAAACGGGTTCGCGAACCGGTCTTCATACTCCGCCGTATGCGCCGCGATCTTGTCCGGGTCGCCAAGGTCCGCACGGTGGATGATCTCGGTCGCACCCTTTGCGCCCATCACCGCGATCTCGGAGGTCGGCCAGGCATAGTTCACATCCGCGCGCAGGTGCTTGGACGCCATCACCACATACGCCCCGCCATAGCTCTTGCGGGTGATGACGGTCACCTTTGGCACCGTCGCCTCACCATAGGCAAAGAGCAGTTTCGCTCCGTGCTTGATCACCCCGTTGTATTCCTGAGACGTCCCCGGCAGGAAGCCCGGCACGTCGACCAGCGTCAGGATCGGGATCTCGAAGCAATCGCAGAACCGCACGAACCGTGCCGCCTTGCGGGCGCTGTCGATGTCGAGCACGCCCGCGAGCACCATCGGCTGGTTCGCGACCACCCCAACGGTCTGCCCTTCCAGACGAATAAACCCGGTGATGATGTTCTTAGCGAAGTCTTCCTGGATCTCGTAGAAATCCGCCTCATCGGCGATCTTCAGGATGAGCTCTTTCATGTCGTAGGGCGTGTTGGGGTTTTCCGGAACAAGCGTATCCAAGGACGCCTCCAGCCGGTCCACATCGTCAAAGAACGGACGTGTCGGGGGCGGCTGACGATTGTTGAGCGGCAGGAAGTCCACCAGACGCCGCACCTCGGCCAGCGCTTCGACGTCGTTCTCGAATGCGCCATCCGCGACCGAGGACTTCTTGGTATGCGTCGATGCGCCCCCAAGTTCTTCTGCCGTGACATGTTCGTTGGTCACAGTTTTCACCACGTCGGGACCAGTGACGAACATGTAAGAGCTGTCTTTCACCATGAAGATGAAGTCCGTCATCGCAGGGCTGTAGACCGCGCCACCCGCGCAAGGGCCCATGATCACGCTGATTTGCGGCACCACGCCCGACGCCATTATGTTGCGCTGGAACACTTCACCATAGCCCGCAAGGCTGTCCACACCTTCCTGAATGCGCGCGCCACCCGAGTCGTTGATCCCGACCACCGGCGCGCCGTTCTGCATCGCCATATCCATGATCTTGCAGATCTTCATCGCGTGGGTCGCCGACACCGATCCCCCCAGAACGGTAAAGTCCTGAGAGAACACATAGACCATGCGCCCGTTGATCGTGCCCCAGCCTGTGACCACGCCATCGCCCGCCGGTCTGTTCTTCTCCATTCCGAAGTCCGTACAGCGGTGGGTGACGAACATGTCGTATTCTTCAAAGCTGCCCTCATCGAGCAGAAGCTCGACACGTTCCCGCGCCGTCAGCTTGCCGCGCGCGTGCTGCGCCTCGATGCGTTTCTGACCGCCCCCCAGTCGCGCGGCGGCGCGGCGGGTCTCCAGCTCTTGCAGAATATCTTTCATGGACTGTCCCTTTTTCGCTTTGGCGCGAACATACTGCGGCGCGGCATTGGCTCAAGAGCTAATGAGCAAATTTGCAAACCTTGAAAACGCTCGGCCCTGCAATTTGCAAATTTGCAAAGAACCGCCGACGTGCCTAATATATGGACATTCCCCAATCTCGGGCGTAGCGAAGAGACATGAGCTATGCCTCCAAGGTCCGATTTCTGGACCGCACCACACCGCCGCATATTGTCACACTGATCCTGCTCGCAGGGCTTTCAGCGCTTGTGATGAACATCTTTCTGCCGTCGCTGCCGAACATGACAGCCCATTTCGAAACCGACTACAGGCTCATGCAGTTGTCGGTCGCGGTTTATCTTGGCGTGAACGCGGTACTGCAGCTGGTGATCGGTCCAATCTCGGACAAACTGGGCCGCCGCCCGGTGATCCTCTGGGGCCTTCTGGCGTTCTGCGTTGCCACGGTTGGCTGCATCTATGCGCCCGATATCTACACGTTCCTCGCGTTCCGCATGGCGCAGGCCTCCGTTGTGGTCGCCATGGTCCTGAGCCGCGCCGTGGTGCGGGATTGCGTCCCGCAGGATCAGGCCGCATCGATGATCGGCTATGTGACCATGGGCATGGCTGTCGTCCCGATGATCGGTCCCGCCTTTGGTGGCGTGCTTGATCAGGTCTTCGGCTGGCAAGCGAATTTCTGGCTCCTGCTTTTTCTGGGACTGGGCATGGCCTGGCTTTCCTGGGCCGATCTGGGCGAAACGGCTCGGGCGAGCGGGTTGACCCTGACAGAGCAATTCAAGCAGTACCCCGAACTGCTCACCAGCCCGCGCTTCTGGGGCTACGCGCTGGCCTCCGGTCTCGCGTCTGGGGCGTTCTTCGCCTATCTCGGCGGCGCGCCCTTTGTCGGCACCGAGGTGTTCGGCATGACACCGGCCGAGCTTGGCTTCTTCTTCGGCGCTCCGGCGATCGGCTACTTTCTCGGCAACTTCATTTCGGGCCGCTACTCGTCCCGCATCGGCGTCAACCGGATGGTCTATGTCGGATCGCTGATCAACGGCACCGGTGTATCCCTCTCCATCCTTGTGTTCTGGCTTGGCTTGGGCAGTGAATGGACCTTCTTCGGCTTCATGACCTTCGTGGGTCTGGGCAACGGCATGGTCATCCCCAACGCTACCGCAGGCATGCTGTCGGTGCGCCCGCATCTGGCGGGGACGGCATCGGGTCTTGGCGGGTCGATCATGCTGGGCGGCGGCGCGGCCTTGTCCGCCCTGGCCGGGGCCTTGCTGGTGCCTGGGTCCGGTCCCTGGCCGCTGCTCTGGATCATGCTCGGCACCGCGGGCGGCGCGATCATCGCGATCCGTTTCGTGATCTGGCGGGCGTCACGTCTGGCGGGGCTGGACACCGCCGGGTGAATTTGCAAACCCTTGGCAAGACGCTGCAAACTTGCAAAGGGACGCCATGGCCACCCAGAAACTCTACGCCGGTGCCAAGCTGCGCGAAATCCGCACGCGGCTCGGGATCACCCAGCGCGATTTCTCAACCAAGATGGGCGTGTCCCTGCCCTATCTGAACCAGATGGAGAACAACAAACGCCCGCTGTCGACAACCGTCGTGCTGGCGCTGGCTCAGGAGTTCGGCGTCGATGTGACCGAGCTGGGTCAGGGCGATGCGGAGCGCATGATATCGGACATGCGCGAGGCACTGGCCGACCCGGTATTCGCCGATGCCGCCCCGCCCATCGCCGACCTGCGCCTGACGGCGTCCAACGCGCCGGGCCTAGCCCGCGCCTTTCTCGAATTGCACCGCGCCTATCGCCAAACCCATGAACGGCTGGCCTCTCTGGACGAAGCGTTGGGTCGCGAAGGCGCGCAGCTTCAGCCTTCCCCCTGGGAAGAGGTGCGCGATTTCTTCCACTACTGCGACAACTACATCGATGCCGTTGACAAGGCTGCGGAGCATGTGGCCACGAAGCTTACTGGATCAGACCGCGTGCGCGCCGCGATCCGGGGGCTGGAGAACGAGGGGCTGCATGTCCGTTTCGCCAACATCCCCGAATTGCGCAAATTCGATGAGCTGCGGCAGGAACTGACCCTGTCGAACCTCGCCGCGCCGGAGACACAGACCTTCCAGATGATGCTGCAACTGGCGCTTGCGCGGCACGGCAAACTGCTCGACGCGACGCTCGATCTGGGGCGCTTCCAGTCTGACGCCGCCCGCGATATCGCGCGGCTTGGGCTTGCCAACTATTTCGCAGGGGCCGCCGTGATGCCCTACGGGCAATTCCTGCAAGCCGCGCATGACACGCGTCATGATCTGGAACTGATGGCCCGCCGCTTTGGTGCTTCCATCGAGCAGGTGGCCCACCGCCTTTCGACCCTGCAACGCCCGGGCGCGAAGGGCATCCCGTTCTTTTTCGTCCGCGTCGATCAAGCCGGCACGATCACCAAGCGTCACTCCGCCACCCGGTTACAATTCGCCCGCTTCGGAGGGGCTTGCCCGCTCTGGAACGTCCACCGTGCATTCGAGACACCGGGCCGTTTCCTGCGCCAGTTGGCCGAAACCCCGGACGGGGTGCGCTACATCTCTCTGGCACGGGACGTGTCGAAAACCGGCGGCCATTTCGGCGCGCCGGTGCGCCGCTACGCCATTGCCTTGGGCTGCGAGGTCAAACACGCGGGCGCGATCGTGTACGCCGATGGGTTGGATCTGAACCGCGACGGTGCGTTTGAGCCGATCGGGATTTCCTGCCGCATCTGTGAGCGGGCGAATTGCCATCAACGGTCGGTGCCACCCTTGGAGCGCAACCTGACGATCCAGCCGCATCGGCGCGGAATATTGCCCTACGAATTGAGTTGAGCGAGGGGCGATGCGCAAACGCATCGCTGCGTTTCGGGAGGCCGAAACGCTTGGGGCTCTGCCCCAAACCCCGGGATATTTTTGAACCAGAGAAGATCAGGACCGCTTGACCGGCCAGCGCTGCGCGAGATTTGCCATCAGAGCGCGGTCCGTGTCGTCAAGCGGGCCAGCAGCGCCGGGGCGGAAGCGCAGGCGAAAACTGTTGAGCAGCGCATCTTCCGGAACGTCCGCCGTATAGCCAAACACACGCGCGTTCTGCATGAACTCACCGCTGCCCTCCGCATCCGGCCAGATCGACAGCCCCTGCCGCGCCAGTCTTTGCCAGTCAAATCGCGGGCCGGGATCGATCTTGCGCCCCGGCGCCATGTCCGAATGGCCGATCACGCGCTCCGGCGGGATATCATGGCGCTGCAGGATCTCGGCAAGCAGGGACTCGACCGCATCGACCTGATTGGCGGAGAATGGTGTGCTGCCCGTATTGGCGATCTCGATCCCGATCGACCGAGAATTCACGTCCTCAACGGGCCCCCAGGCCCCTGCCCCGGCATGCCAGGCGCGCGCGTCTTCGTCGACAAGGTGCCAGACAGTGCCGTCCGGCGCGATCACGTAGTGGGCCGAGACCTGCGCCTCTTCGTTGCAGAGCCAATCGCGGGCCTTTTCGGCATCGTCCATCGCCGTATAGTGCAGTACCACGAGATCGGGTTTCGCCCCGTCCCTGCGCGGGCCACAATTCGGAGACGGATGCCAGACCGGCGTCAGTTGCGCACCGCGCGGAACGGGGCCGGATCCCACGCACAGGCGAAGCCGTCACCGTCCGGATCAAGGTTCTGGCGGTCCCGTTCGGGCCCCCCTGCTTCGAGGAAGGCTTCCTGAGCAAGGTCGGACGACGGGAACGCCGCGCAGTTGCGTTGATGCCGCGCTTCCGTGACGAAGGCCGACCGGCGATAGATCGGCGCGCCCTTGGGATTGTTGGTCTGAAGAGCATAGGCCACGATATTGGGCGTATTGGTTCCCGGCCGTGTCGGTAGCGCTTCGGGCGCGATGATCTGGTAGCGCGCACGGTTCTGCGCGATCAGCGCCGCGTCGCTTTCGATGCTGCGGCTTTCGGACACCGCGTTGAAATCATTCTCGGCCGAGATGCCGACCGCGTTTTCAACGATTTGCGGCGCAGGATTGCTGGGCGACGCCTGTACCGGATCAACGCCAGAGTTCGCCCGACGCGCCTCTGCCGTGGTGGCATCCAACGGGCGTGGTGTGGCGGGCGCCACGGGCGCGGTGGCTGTGAGCGGCTGGGCGGTGACCCTCGGCGGCGCGGTGACCGTCGTCGGCGCAGACCGTCCTTCGAGCACCGCATCGCGGCGCTGCTGATACGAGTCATAATCGTCGAACCCGACGCCACGTGCGCTGTCCGGAATTTCGGACGCGCAAGCGGCCAGAGCAAGCAGTGCCACGCCGCCAGCCATCACGCGCCAGGAAGATCGGGATTGTCGCATGTCCTGCCTCTTTTTTGCGCCGTTTACCACCATTTGGTGGGTTTCGCCACAAATCCTGCAGCCTGCTCCAAAGCGCAAGCGGTATTCAGCAGGTCGCCCTCTTCCCAAGGTCGCCCGATCAACTGCAGGCCCAGCGGCAGGCCCGACTTGTCGAGACCGGCGGGTATCGCGATGCCCGGCAGACCGGCGAGGTTCACCGTCACGGTGAAGACGTCGTTGAGATACATCTCGACCGGATCGGTCATTTCCTTGCCCAGCTCGAAGGCCGCAGACGGTGTTGCAGGCGTCAGGATCGCGTCCACGCCCTGCGCGAAGACGTCCTCGAAATCCTTCTTGATCAGCGTCCGCACCTTGCGCGCGCGATTGTAATAGGCGTCGTAGAAGCCCGCCGACAGCACGTAGGTGCCGACCATCACGCGCCGCTGCACCTCGGCTCCGAAACCTTCGGCACGGGTTTTCTCGTACATCTCGGTAATGCCATCGCCTTGGGCAAGCTTAGCGCGGTGGCCATAGCGCACGCCGTCGTATCGCGCGAGGTTCGACGACGCCTCGGCCGGCGCGATCACGTAATAGGCGGGTAGCGCGTATTTGGTGTGCGGCAGGCTTATATCCTTCATCACCGCGCCCGCATCTTCGAGCATCTTGCGGCCTTCGGCCCAGAGCGCCTCGATCTCGTCGGGCATGCCGTCCATGCGGTATTCGCGCGGGATGCCGATGGTCTTGCCTTTGACATCGCCGGTCAGCATTGCCTCGAAGTTCGGGACAGGCAGATCGGCGGAGGTGCTGTCTTTGGGGTCATGCCCGCACATCGCTTCAAGCATGATCGCGGCGTCGCGCACATCCTTGGTCATCGGACCGGCCTGATCGAGCGAGGACGCGAAGGCAACGATGCCCCAGCGCGAGCAGCGCCCGTAGGTCGGTTTGATGCCGGTGATGCCGACAAACGCGGCGGGCTGACGGATGGACCCGCCGGTGTCGGTGCCGGTCGCGCCGAGGCAGAGGTCAGCGGCCACGGCGCTTGCCGATCCGCCCGACGACCCGCCCGGCGTCAGCGCCGCATCGTCATTGCCACGCCGCCAGGGGTTCACGGCGTTGCCATAGGTCGAAGTCTCGTTCGACGACCCCATGGCAAACTCGTCCATGTTGAGCTTGCCCAACATGACAGTACCAGCGTCCTGCAATTTCTGCGACACGGTGCTTTCGTATTCCGGTTTGAACCCCTCAAGGATCGCGCTTGCGGCCTGGCTTGGCACGCCCTTGGTGCAGAACAAGTCTTTGATTCCCAGAGGAATACCGCACAGATCGGGTGCATCTCCCGCCTTGATCCGCGCATCCGCGGCCGCCGCGCGTTCGCGGGCGATCTCCGGGGTTTTGTGCGCAAACGCGCCGAGCGCATCGGCACTCTCAATCGCGCTCAGGCACGCTTCGGTCAGTTCCACGCTCGTGACGTCTCCGGCGCGCAGCGCGTCGCGCGCCTCAGCGATTTTCATCTTCGTCAGATCGGTCATTATTCCACCACCTTCGGCACGGCGAAAAACCCTTCGCGGGCATCGGGCGCGTTTGACAGGATCTTCTCCTGCATATTGCCGTCGGTCACGCCGTCCTGACGGCGCTTGAGGCGCATCGGCGTCACGCTGACCATCGGCTCCACGCCTTCAACATCGACCTCGTTCAATTGCTCGATGAAACCGAGGATGTTGGAAAATTCCTGCGCCAAGGCTGGCAGTGCATCGTCTTCGACGCGGATGCGCGCGAGTTTCGCGACGCGGGCGGCGGTTTCGGTGTCGATGGACATGGCGCGTCGTCCCTTTAAATTGCAAAATGGCCTGTGGCGACGCGTTTAGCGTTGTGGTGAAGGGGGTTCAAGTGGCGGATGCGTCCGGCACCGCCGCAGGGACACGCCAAGGGCCTCCGCCGCAGGATCAGGCGGATTTCGCGCGCTGCGATGAGAAAATGCCAAGCGGTAAGCGCAGCGTGTGTTGAACACCATCGTGCGACCATTCGGTGTCGAGCGATCCACCCAATTGCGACCCGATTGCGATCTCGATCAGCCTGCTGCCAAATCCCGTTTCCGAGGGCGCACCGTCAACACTCGGACCGCCGACTTCCTGCCAATGCATTATCAGAGTGTCGCCCTCAATGCTTGCCGAGACGATCAGCGTGCCGTCAGGATGGCTCAGCGAGCCGTATTTCGCCGCGTTTGTTGCCAATTCGTGGAAGACAAGGGCGAGGTCGGTGACAGCACGTCCGTTCAAGCCAATGTCCGGAAGGCGCAACTCCACAGTGTTGGTGCCGTGAGTGACATGCGGTTCAAGCAATCGCGAAACCAGCGTTTCGAGTTCGATGGAGACCTGTTCGACATTGCCCTTGAGCAAGGCCGGGCTGATCAATTCATGGGCCCAACTCAACGCGGAAAGCCGACCTTGCAATGCCTGCGCCATGTCCGACGGCGTGTCTGCCGACCGTGCCGTCATCGAAATCATGCCGCCAACAATCGTGAAAAGGTTTTTGACGCGGTGATTCAGTTCATTTGCCAAGAGCTGGATCGACTCCCGCTCTTGTCGCAAACGCAATTCGGTTTCGAGCATTGCGGTCAGGTCGCGCAGCACATCCAAGTCCTGCCGATTCCAATCACGTGCTTCGCCGTCGATGGCACAGAGCGACCCAAGCGGTTCGCCGCCGGGCGCATGTACCGGTACGCCGAGATAGGCCACCACACCCAGGTCGGGCACGGCCAGGTTCTCTTTCAACAGCGGATGCGTGCGGGCGTCCGCCACCGCCAGAGGTTGGTCCTTGGACACCACATATTGGCAAAACGAGTGGCTCAAAGGCGTCTGAGACGCGCTCGCAACTTCAGGCGGCAAGCCTTTGTGAGCCTTGAAGAATTGGCGCGTGCCATCAACGAAGGACACAAGCCCGACCGGGACCCCGATGATGTGCGTCGCCAGTCGCACGACCCGGTCGAAGGCCTCCTCTGGCAGGGAATCCATCACTTCGGTGCGCTGCAGCGCGTTGAGACGTTTTTGATCGTTCAGCACCGCGCCATGTCCGTCTGGCACTGCAACAGGAAACCCGGCGATAGGGTCCTGATCAAACGCGTTCATGGCAACTGTCCTCCCTCTGCCGCATGGTCAGCGCACGTTCATCCCGCAGTCTTCATGACGACCCGCCTGCCACCCCGACCGCAGGCCATCACACGCGTCGGTTCCGCGAAAATGCGCACCATGGTCGGTGAAAAGTAAAGCGGCGCAATCGGATGTCCAGATGTGGCTGAAAGGTTTACGGCTTTTCTGCCGTCCTTCGATGACGGCGTAGTTCGCGCGCGGGAAACGCCGCTATGGCAGCGTCAGTTCAAAGCGACACATACCATCAGCCGACGTCGCGCAGCAGGTGGTCTCTTCACAGGTCACGTGTGGATGAACAAGCACCCGATACAGACGTTCGAAAACAGCGGTATGCCAATGGCAGAGCGGTGTCGCGCTATGTTCCCCGCGCACGATCGGGTTGTGCGCAATCTCGAAGCACCATGGCGAAACGACCCGGAATTCCCCGGACCCGGCAAAGGTCCACGCGTGTTTGGCAATGGCCCTAGACAGGCTGCGCGCTGCCAGAGGTGCGGTCAGCAATTTCAGAAGGATTTGCGCAAACTCCGGGATCCGATGCGCAAGGATGTAGTCCGCTGTGGCCCGCCCCGCCTTGGCCGCCAGCTGCGGGGCCAAATCCGGCTCATCCCGCCGCAACACCTGATGCAGCCGCGCCGCGTCGCCTTCGGGGATCATGTGCGTGCCATCCGGCACGTCGAAAATCCCCGCTTCGGCCAGCATCTGCGCCACGCGTGCTTCCCCGCCGATCCGGGCGATCTGCGGCAAGAGTTGCAGAATGGCGTTGGGGCCGATCATGGCCCCGGCTTGGCCAGTCTCAGACATCTTCCATTTGCTGATTGCCGCCGCCGCACGCCTTGACCTCGGCCCCGTTCGGCATCTTGAATTCTTGGCTTCGCTCTACCGCGCGTTCTTTCATTTGCGCTTTCACTGCCTCACGTCGCTCTTTCGCCGCCGCAGCCTTGTCGGCGGACGCTTCCCAATCCTCAAGCTGCGCCTCGGCCAGTTCCCGCGTCTCGTCGAAATGGAAATCGACCGAATTCTTGGTCTGCGGCCCCCAGTAACCTGCCTTGCCCAGATCGTAGAAGGTGCGTCCGACGCCGGCCTTGAGGAATGCGTAGAGGCATCCCAACAAGTACCGGCGTCGGAACCCAGTCCCGCGCCACGGGTAATGAAACAGCGCCTTCTTCATGTAGAAACGGCGATAGTTGTTCATCACACCATCGAGCAGGTCCCCGCGCTCCATCGCGGCTGGTTTCATGATCGGAGTTACAAAGTTGTATTTGGAGAAGTCGTAGATCTCGACCTGATCCTTCAACTCCTGAAAAAGCGGCGTGAAGGGCCAGGGCGTGTACATCGACCAGTTCGCCAGATCGGGCTGCCAGTCCCACGCCATCTGGTAGGTCTCTTCCAGCGTCTCGCGCGTCTCGTTATCAAGGCCAACGATGAATTGCGCCTCCACGAGGATATCGGCCTCGCGCAACAGGCGGATCGCTTCCTTGTTTTCCTCGACCTTTGTTTCCTTGTTGAAGATGTCGAGCTTCATCTGCGCCGCGGCCTCGGTGCCGAGGCTCACATGCACCAGCCCCGCCTTACGGTAGAACTTGAGCTGCTCGCGGTCGCGGTAGATATCCGTGACACGCGTATTGATGCCCCATTTCACCCGGTCCGGCAGGCCCCGGTCGATCAATTCCTGACAGAAAGCTACGAATTTCTTCTTGTTGATGGTGGGTTCCTCATCGGCGAGGATGAAAAAGCCAACCCCATGGTTTTCCACAAGGTCTTCGATCTCGTCCACCACATCTTTCGGGTCGCGCACGCGGTAGTCGCGCCAGAATTTCCACTGCGAACAGAAGGAACAGGTGAACGGACAGCCCCGCGCGAGGTTCGGGATCGCCACGCGCGTGTTCAGCGGGATGTAGATGTACTTCTCCCACTCCAGCACCGACCAGTCCGGCTTGATCTTCGACAGATCCTTGACCGTGCTCGCCGCAGGGGTCGCGACGATCTGACCCTCGTCGTGAAAGGCCAGACCCTTGATCTTGTGCTTGTCCGCAGGCCAGCGCCCGTCCTCGATGGCAAGCATCAACTCGGTGCAGATCTCCTCGCCTTCGCCCCGCACGATCACATCGACCCACGGCGCTTCCGACAAAACCTGCTTGAACATGAACGTCGCGTGCACGCCACCCAGCATCCGCACGGCATCCGGCACGACTTCGCTTGCCACTTTCAGGACGTCTTCGGCGCGGTAGATCGACGGGGTGATCGCGGTGACACCCACCACATCCGGCTGGATCTCTTCCATCCGCCTCGCCAGATCGGCGTCCGAGATATTATCGGTCATCGCATCAATGAAGTGAATGTCATCGAAGCCCGCCTGCCGCAGATGCCCTGTCAGATACGCCACCCACGCCGGGGGCCATGTGCCAGCGATTTCGGCCCCGCCAGACCGGTAGTTTGGATGGACAAACAAAATGCGCATGGCGACTCTCCCGAATGTGTAAACTAATTCTGACAGTATGTGCGTCCATTTTGTTTGACATGGATCAAGGAAACAGGCCCCCTTCTCACCCGCTCTGCCTGTGGTAGCGTTACGGGGTCAGGGAGTAGGGAGATCGACACATGAATATCATTTGGCTTGGGCACGGATCCTTCCGAATTGAAATCGGAGACCAGATCCTGCTGGTAGATCCGTGGCTCAACGGGAACCCGATGATGGAGGGGCAAGACCACGAAGCGGCCATCGCTGGCGCGACGCATATCCTTGTCACGCATGGCCATTTCGACCACACCACCGACATCGTCGAGATCTCGAAAAAGACGGGCGCGCCGGTGTCTGCTCTGTTCGAATTGGGAAAGCACCTGCACGGTCTCGGCGCTGTCGAAGGTCACGCGTTCGGCAAAGGCGGGACCATCACGCTTGGCAACGTGGCAGCCACGCTCGTGCCTGCGACGCATTCGTCATCCATGCAGGTGGACGGCAAAAATGCGTACATGGGTGCCGAGGCCGGATTCATCCTGCGCGGTGAAGGCCATACGGTCTACATCTCGGGCGACACTGGAATCTTGGCCGATATGGAATGGATCGGGGATTACCACAAGCCCGATATCGGTATCCTTTCGGCGGGTGGGTATTTCACCATGGACATGTCAGGCGCGGCCTATGTGGCGAAGAAGTATTTCGACTTCAAAACGCTCATCCCCTGCCACTACAGGACGTTCCCGCTGCTTGAGCAGTCGGCAGAGGGTCTGATCCGGGCACTGCCGGACGTGGATGTGATCGAACCGCAGGTCATGCAGCCGATCACGATCTGATTTGAGCGGAAAAGCCCGTTCGAACGGGCGTGGGCACCGCGTTTCGGCGCGCGGTGCCGCCAGAGTTACATCACCGCGTTCAACGCGCGATCCAGATCGGCCTTCAGGTCTTCCGGATCCTCGATCCCGATGGAAATCCGCACAACGTTCGGCGCTGCGCCAGCCGCCTCCTGCTGTTCCCGGGTGAGTTGCCGGTGGGTTGTGGACGCCGAGTGAATCACGAGGCTGCGCGTATCGCCAAGGTTTGCCACATGGCTGAAAATCTCGAGCGAATCCACGAATTTGACGCAAGCGTCGTAGCCCCCCTTCAGAGCAATCGTGAACAAGGCCCCCGCCCCTTTCGGGCAGATCTTGGCGACGCGGTCGTTATAAGGCGAGGACGGCAGTCCCGCGTAGGTCACCTTCTCAACCGCGGCATGACCTTCGAGCCAGGATGCCACCTCCATCGCGTTTTCGACATGCTTCTGCATCCGCAGCGACAGCGTCTCGATCCCCATCAGCGTGTAATGCGCCGCCTGCGGGTTCAGCGTCATTCCAAGATCGCGCAGACCCACGGCAATGCTATGGAAGGTGAAGGCCAGAGGTCCGAACGTCTCGGCAAATTTCAAACCGTGATAGGCCGGTTCCGGCTCGCTCATCGACGGGAACTTGTCCGACGCGGTCCAGTCGAACTTGCCCGAGTCGACCACGACACCGCCGGTCACAGTGCCATTGCCGGTCAGGTACTTCGTCAGCGAATGCACCACCAGTGTCGCGCCATGTTCGATCGGGCGGCAGAGATACGGCGTGGCGGAGGTGTTATCGACAATGAGCGGCAGACCCGCGTCATCCGCGATCTTCGCCACCGCGTCGAGATCAGTGATGTAGCCGCCCGGGTTTGCGATGGATTCACAGAACACGGCCCGCGTATCATCATCAATCGCGGCCTTCACCGCGTCCAGATCGTCGAAGTCAACGAAGGTGCAGGACCAACCGAAGCGTTTGATCGTCTGGCTGAACTGCGTGACCGTGCCGCCATAGAGGCGCGTCGACGCGACGATGTTCTTGCCCGGCCCCATCAGCGGGAAGAGCGCCATGATCTGCGCCGCGTGACCCGAGGAACAGCAAACCGCGCCGACACCGCCTTCGAGCGTCGCCACGCGTTCCTGCAACGCGGCCACCGTCGGGTTGGTCAGGCGGGAATAGATGTACCCCACTTCCTGCAGGTTGAACAAAGCCGCCGCGTGATCGGCATCGCGGAACACGTAGGCCGTGGTTTGATAGATCGGCGTCTGCCGCGCGCCGGTGGCGGGATCGGGCCGCGCCCCTGCGTGGATTTGAAGCGTATCGAAGCCGTATTCGGGTCCGTCTTTCATTTTGGTGTCCCCCAAAAGGATAATTCGTTGCGCACAGGATTAGGCCATCGCGCGACGGCTCACAACTGCCCGGAGCGCGGATAAGCTGGCTTCTTTCCGTAATGCGGCGAGTTAACGAGCCTCCGATCCCCCATCCAATTCCGGACCAGCCGCCAACCGGCTTGCAGCTTTGGACCAATCTGCGAAAACGAGGGGCGCACAAACCCAAGTACAAAGGCCTCTCTCATGTCCCTGCCCGATACGATGACCGCGATCGAAATCACCGAATTCGGCGGACCGGAGGTGCTCAGGCCGACGACTGTGCCGGTCCCCGCGCCGGCCGCGGAACAGATCCTGATCAAAGTGGCCTATGCCGGGGTGAACCGCCCCGATGCGTTGCAGCGCGCGGGGAATTACGCTCCGCCCGCCGATGCATCGCCCCTGCCTGGCCTGGAGTGTTCCGGTACCGTGGTCGCTGTCGGCGATGGCGTGTCGCGCTGGAAGATCGGCGACGCGGTGACTGCCCTTTTGCCCGGAGGCGGCTATGCGGAATACGTTGTCACCTATGCCGACCACGCACTGCCAGTGCCGGAGGGCATGCCGATGGATCAGGCGGCGGCCCTGTGCGAGACGTTTTTTACCGTTTGGTCAAATGTCTTTGTACGGGGCGGTTTGCGCGCAGGGGAGCGGCTGCTTGTGCATGGCGGATCATCCGGGATCGGCACGACCGCGATCCAGCTTGCCGCGATGCGTGGGGCACGCGTGTTCACCACCGCCGGGTCAGAGGAAAAATGCGCGGCGTGCCGTGCGCTTGGCGCCGAGCAGGCGTGGAACTACCGTGACGTCGATTTCGTCGAAACCATGCGTGCCGAGGGCGGCGCGGATGTGATCCTCGACATGGTGGGCGGAGGTTACATTCCCCGCAATGTCAAAGCCTTGGCTGACGATGGGCGGCTGGTGCAGATCGCGTTCCTGCAAGGGCCGAAAGTCGAGATGAATTTCGTCCAGATGATGACCCGACGGCTGACCCTCACCGGATCGACACTCAGGCCCCAATCGGTCGCCGCAAAAGCTGGCATCGCACGTGACCTGCAGGCCGAGGTCTGGCCGCATTTGGCGTCAGGTCGGATCGCGCCGGTGATGGACAGCGAATTTGCCCTGAACGATGCCGCCGAGGCACACACACGGATGGAAGGCTCTACCCATATCGGGAAAATCGTCTTGAAGGTCGGCGGCTGAGCGCTTTGCAGGCGGCTTTCAGCCCGCAAACCCGATGGTGGCATCCACCGCGCGTTTCCATGCGGCGTATTTGCCGTCGCGCACCTCGGATGACATGTCGGGATCGAACCGCGCATCGACGGCCCATTGGGCGGCAAAGGCCTCCATATCCGGCAAGACGCCAGCCTTGTATCCCGCCAGCCACGCGGCACCCATCGCAGTCGTTTCCAGCACCTTGGGCCGCTCGACCGGCGCGTCGATAATGTTGGACAGGAATTGCATCGTCCAGTCCGACGCGCTCATCCCGCCATCGACACGCAGCGCGGTCTCGGAGGAACCGGACCAGTCCGCCTTCATCGCTTCAAGCAGATCGCGGGTCTGGTAGCCGACGCTTTCCAATGCGGCCCGCGCAAAGTCTTCCGGCCCGGAATTGCGGGTCAGTCCAAAGATCGCACCTCGGCATTCGGCATTCCAGTATGGTGCACCGAGCCCGGTGAAGGCCGGAACCAGCACGACATCCTGCGTCGGATCGGCCTTCTCGGCCAGAGGCTGCGTTTCCTTTGCGTCTCGGATGATCTTGAGCCCGTCGCGCAGCCATTGAACGACCGCACCTGCAATGAAGATTGACCCCTCAAGCGCGTAGGTCGGTTTGCCGTCCAACTGATAGGCAATGGTCGTCAGCAGACGGTTTGCAGACGTCACCGGCGTGTCGCCCGTGTTCAGAAGTGCGAAACATCCTGTACCGTAGGTCGATTTGAGCATGCCCGGTTTGAAACACGCCTGCCCGACGGTTGCAGCCTGTTGGTCGCCTGCGATGCCGAGGATCGGGATCGCGCGGCCGAAGAGATCGGGACGCGTTTCGCCGAATTCGGCGGCACAGTCCTTGACCTCTGGAAGCATGGACATCGGGATGCCCAGCTTGTCGCAGATCGTCTGAGACCACCGACCCTTGCGGATGTCGTATAGCATCGTGCGCGCCGCATTCGTGGCGTCGGTGACGTGCACCTTGCCGCCAGTCAGGTTCCAGACAAGCCAGGTGTCGACCGTTCCAAACGCGAGCTCTCCGGCCTCGGCCCGCGCGCGGGCGCCCTCCACGTTGTCGAGGATCCAGGCAAGCTTCGTGCCGCTGAAATAGGGATCGAGCAGGAGGCCGGTGCGATTGGTGACGGTGTGCTCGAATCCCTCCGCCTTCAGTGTCTTGCAGAACTCGGACGTGCGTCTGTCCTGCCAGACAATCGCGTTGAACACCGGCTTGCCGGTCTTGCGGTCCCAGACCAGCGTCGTTTCGCGTTGGTTGGTTATCCCGATCGCTGCGATCCCGTCGGTGCCTGCTCCGGCCTTTTCGATGGCCGCGCGGCAAGTGGCGGCTGTGGTTGACCAGAGGTCGGAGGGATCGTGTTCCACCCAACCGCTGTTCGGGTAATGCTGCTCGAACTCTTCCTGCGCCGACGCGACGGCGTTGAGATCTGTGTCGAACAAAATCGCGCGTGTCGATGTCGTGCCCTGATCGATGGCAAGGATATGCGTCATGGCGCGGACCTCCCGAGTGTGTTGGTTTTTGGTAATTATTCAGGCGACCGGGAATTATGCAATCCGGCCTGTGCTGGCGTCACTCCGCAGCCTGGGCAGAACCGTTGCGGTGCGCGGCCATCCAGCGATCAAGCGTGTCGATCTCGTCCGTGCTGAGCCGCAGACCCAGTTTGTTGCGCCGCCAGACGACATCCTCGGCGGTCACGGCGTATTCGTTATGCATGAGCCAGACGATCTCGGCCTCGGTCAGCGTGGCGCCAAAATCGACGCCCAGATCCTGCGCCGTCTTCGCATCGCCCAGCACCTCCTTTGCCTCTGTGCCGTATGCCCGGATCAGGCGGCGCGCCCAGAAGTCGTTGAGAAACGGATAAACGTCTTTCAGGTCCTCGACTAATCGGTCGACCCCATCCACCGGGAAGTCCCCACCCGGAAACGGCACCCCAGCGGTCCACGCGCCTTTCGCGAGCGGCAAGTGTTTCCCGATCTTCTCGAGTGCACTTTCGGCCAGGCGGCGATAGGTGGTGATCTTGCCCCCGAACACGTTCAGCATCGGCGCGCCGCCATCGGCATCGACCTTCAGCGTATAATCGCGGGTGGCCGCTGTAGCGCTGCTTGCACCGTCATCATAAAGCGGGCGCACGCCGGAATACGTCCAGACAACATCTTCATCGGTCAGAGTGTCCTCGAAATACTGGTTCGCGAAGTTGAGCAGATAGGCTTGTTCTTCGGGCGTGCAGGACGGTTTCTTTGACGGATCAAAGTGTTCGGCATCGGTGGTGCCGATAAGCGTGAAGTCGGTCTCGTACGGGATCGCAAAAATGATCCGTCCGTCGGTGCCCTGGAAGAAGTAGCATTTGTCATGGTCGAACAAACGACGTGTGACGATGTGAGACCCGCGGACAAGACGCACGCCTTCCTTGGAGTTCAGGCGCACTTTCGTCTGGATGATGTCACCGACCCACGGTCCACCGGCATTCACCAGCATCTTTGCGTGATGAATTTTGGTTTCTCCGTTTTCGGTATTGCGCGTTTCGATACGCCACAGATCGTCCTCGCGCGCTGCGCTGAGGACCTCGGTCCGCGTCATGATCTTGGCGCCCCGCGCTTCCGCATCGCGCGCGTTCAACACGACCAGTCGGGAATCCTCGACCCAGCAATCGGAGTATTCATAGGCTTTCGCAAATCGCTTCTGGAGCGGCGCGCCTTCCGGAGTGCCCTCAAGATTGCGCGTGCAGGTGCCCGGCAGAATTTCACGCCCGCCGAGGTTGTCATACAGAAATAGCCCCAAGCGGATAAGCCAAGCGGGACGACGGCCTTTCATCCAAGGCATCACATAGCTGAGCAGCCGGGACGTTGGCGTTTCTGAATCGAAGCGCATATCTTTATGATAAGGCAACACAAACCGCATCGGCCATGAGATGTGCGGCATCGCACGCAAGAGCACCTCGCGTTCGATCAGTGCCTCGCGCACAAGGCGAAATTCGAAATACTCGAGGTAGCGCAATCCGCCATGAAAGAGCTTGGTCGATGAGGAGGAGGTCGCCGAAGCAAGATCGTTCATTTCCGCCAGTGTCACAGACAACCCGCGTCCGGCCGCATCGCGGGCAATGCCGCATCCATTGATCCCGCCGCCGATGACGAACAGATCGGTTGGCTCTGCTGTTTGACGCGACATCGCGACACCCCTCGAAACGCACACTTACATGCGCATGATATGCAAAATTTCGACCGATTTCGCAAGGGATCAATTTTCGCTTTTGATCGATTTCAGCAGAATGGAAACAAACTCGAACATCTCCGCACTTTATTACGTGCCGGGTTTGTCGTAACACGAGAACCAACCGCGCTGCGTCGAAGTAAGTAGAAGATTGGAATGGCTCAGAATTTTCGTCATCGCGACATCCTGCGCATCGCCGAGGAAGAGGGAAAAGTCACCGTCGAAGGCTTGGCGCGAGAATTCGGCGTCACACTACAGACCATTCGGCGCGATCTGACCGAGATGGCCGAAACCGGTCAGCTTGAGCGCGTGCACGGTGGTGCGGTGCTGCCCTCGGGCACGAGCAATATCGGCTATGAAGAACGGCGGCAGCTGAACCAAAACGCGAAGATGGCAATCGCCCGGGCCTGTGCAGCACGTATTCCGAACGACATTTCGCTATTTCTCAATATTGGCACCAGCACCGAGGCCGTTGCTCGACAATTAGACGTGCACAAGAACCTGCTCGTGGTGACCAACAATATGAACGTCGCGAACATCCTGTCAGGGCATGCGGATTCCGAGATCATTGTCACCGGTGGCAGTCTGCGTCGTGCAGACGGCGGGCTGATCGGGTCACTGGCGACGGACACCATTCTGAAATTCAAGTTCGATCTGGCGATCATCGGATGTTCCGCGCTGGACCATGATGGAGATCTGCTTGATTTCGACATTCAGGAGGTCGGCGTGAGTCAGGCGATTTTGCAGCAGTCCCGACGCACGTTCCTGGTCGCGGATGCCTCCAAACTCCAGCGCAGCGCGCCCGCCCGGATTGCGTCGCTACGGTCGGTCGATGTGATTTTCACGGACGTCCCGCTGCCCAAGAACCTCGCAGCCAAGTGCGCCGAGTGGGGAACCGAAGTCGTGGTCGCGCAAATCTGAGAGGATCACTTCGACGCCCGTGCCACCTTCAGAATTGCGTCGATATCGAGGTGGCTTTCCATATGCTCTGCAAGTGCGTCCAGCGTTTGCTCGACCGTGGCCGTATAGTCCGCTCCGCCCGAGTGCTGACCCCGCTCTGCCAGAAACGCATGCCGAAATGCACCCTTGCTGAAAAGGCCGTGCAGGTAAGTCCCCATCACGCGCCCGCTTTCCGAGATCGCGCCATCGGGCACCTGATCAAAATGTGAAAACGGGCGATCACAGTCGGGCCCGGTCGTCTCTCCGATGTGGATTTCGTAGCCGTCCATGGCCGCGCCGGTTGCCGCGTGCCGTGCCTGAACACGAGTGAGCGTTTTGCCCGGTTGCATCCGCGTGGTGACATTGAGCAAGCCCAGACCCTCGGTCGTCCCCGGCGGGCCTTCTATGCCTTCCGGATCGTCGATGCGGGTTCCGAGTATCTGGTAGCCACCGCAGATGCCAAGCACTGTTCCTCCACGGCGCAGATGCGCGCGAAGGTCGATATCCCACCCCTGCTGCCGCAGGAAATCAAGGTCAGCGCGGGTGGATTTCGTGCCCGGCAGAATAACCAGATCGGCATCGCCCGGAAGGGCACGGCCCGGCGGTACCATTGAAACGCGTACATCCGGCTCGGCCCGCAAGGGGTCCAGGTCGTCGAAATTGGCGATCCGTGACAGCATCGGGCAGACAACGTGATAGCCCTGCCCTGCGCCGCTCCGGCCCACGTCGACCGCGTCTTCGGCTGGCAAGAGATGCGCGGCGTCGAACCAAGGCAGCACCCCGAAACCCGGCCAGCCCGTATGGTGTTCGATTGCGGCGTACCCGTCATCGAACAGCGATACATCCCCTCGGAACTTATTGACGAGGAACCCTGCAATCTGTCGCCTGTCTTCCGGTGACAACACGGCATGTGTTCCGACGAGCTGGGCAATGACGCCGCCTCTGTCGATGTCCCCAGCCAGAATAACCGGCACATCGGCGGCACAGGCGAAGCCCATGTTGGCAATGTCTCCCCTGCGCAGATTGACTTCCGCCGGACTTCCCGCACCCTCGACAATGACAAGGTCCGCCGTTTCCGCAAGCGTATGAAAACTGTCCAGAACCACGTCCAGCAAGGCCCCGCGATCTTCGCGAAACCGACTGGCTTGCAGGCGACCGCGCACCTTGCCTTGCACCACAACCTGAGACGCCCGGTCGCTTTCGGGTTTCAGCAACACCGGGTTCATGTGGACCGTCGGTTCTCGTCCACATGCCACGGCCTGCAACGCCTGAGCGCGGCCGATTTCCCCACCATCCGCTGTCACCGCCGCGTTGTTCGACATGTTCTGCGGTTTGAAGGGCGCAACCGAGATCCCGCGCCGTGCGGCAACCCGGCAGAGGCCAGCCACCAACATGGATTTGCCGACATTCGAACCAGTGCCTTGAATCATCAGGGCCCGGGACGCGCGCTGCGTGGTCGGATGTGGGTCAGTGCCTTGGGCGGTCATGGCTGGCGGAGACGCGTCTCTGGAAATCGGACATCACTCACTCTTTCGGTGGGGCCAGAGACCCGCGCATCTTGAGCGTAATCGGGATTTCGACAGACGCGACGGGGGCCTTGGTTTCGACCATCTCGATCAAGGCCTCCGCCGCTTTGCGCCCCATATCCCGGTGCGGGACGTGGACGGTGGTGAGTGCCGGGGTCACGATGCGGGCCAGTTCGATGTCATCGAACCCGGTGATCGACACATCCGCGGGAACAGTCAGGCCAAGGTCCTGTGCGCCCAGCAGCGCACCCACAGCCAGAACATCGTTGCCGCAGATGACCGCTGTCGGCGGCGTTGCCGATGTCATCAGCGACTTGAACGCCTCCGTGCCATTGTCGATCTCATAAGGGGTCTGCAGCACTGGCACGGTGTCAGGATCGATGCCGTGTGCTGACAACGCCTCGCGGATGCCTTCGACACGTTCGGTGGTTCGATCGTTTCCATCCAACATCCCCGACACAACGGCAATCCGGCGATGGCCCAGACCGATGATCGCTTCGGCGATGGCGCGCATGCCCTTGCGGTTGTCGAACCCGACCGTCGGCACGTTTTGCTGGGCGTCGAAGGCCCAGGAGATCAGTACTGGTACAGATTGCTGTGCGAGATAGTCGTAGACGGCCGGATCGCGTTCGTACCCGATCAGAAACAACCCATCCGCGCCCCGCGCCACAAGCGAGCGGATTTGATCGGCCTCGACCTGTGGGTCGTAGGACGAACTTGCGACCAAAAGCGTGTAACCGCGTTCGAACAGGGCTTCCTGAAAGGCCTGGATACCGCGCGCGAAGATGGCGTTGTCCATGGTCGGGATGATGGCACCGATCGTGAACGTGCGCTTGGCGGCCATGGCGCGCGCACCGAAATTCGGTGTGTATCCAAGCTCGTCGACGGCGGCCAAGACCTTTTTGCGGGTCCCCTCGACGACCCGGTCCGGCGCATTGAGACACCGCGACACTGTGGCCGTCGAAACCCCAGCGAGTTGGGCAACGTCATCAAGCGTGGGAGCAGAGCGGGTACGTGTCATCTTTTGGCACATCTCAAAACACGCCCGTGCGTGCAAGCGGTAGTGCGATCATAATCCGGCATCGGAAAAATGTAAGGGCTTGCATGCGCGCAATGTAAGCGCTTACACTTCGCGACAGAATCGCACAGTCACCTGCGAATCAACGGGTCGCAGTGCAGCATTTCGGTTCGGTCACACATGAAAACGGGATCCCAGATATGACGCGTGAATACCTCAAGAAGGCGACTTTGACCGCGAAATCCGACGCCTCTGAGGTGCACGAGACGGTACAAACCATTCTGGCCGATATCGAAGCGGGCGGCGACGCGAAAGCGCTCGAATACGCGAAGAAATTCGACAAGTACGAGGGCAACATCCTACTGACGCCGGAAGAGATCGACGCGGCCTGCGCCGAAGTGCCGGAGAAATTGAAGCGCGACATTCAATTCGCCCATAACAACGTGAAACGATTTGCCGAGGCGCAAAAAAGCACGCTGACGGATGTGACGCTCGAAATTGTGCCCGGTATGATTGCCGGTCAGAAAGCCATCCCGGTCGACGCCGCCGGCTGTTATGTGCCGGGCGGGCGCTACAGCCACATCGCGTCGGCCATCATGACGGTGACGACGGCAAAGGTCGCGGGCTGTCGTCACATCACCGCGTGTTCGCCCCCTCGCCCTGATGTCGGCGTCAACCCGGCCATCGTCTACGCGGCGCATATTTGCGGTGCCGACAAGATCTTGTCGATGGGCGGAGTACAGGGCGTGGCTGCGATGACGTTCGGACTGTTCGGCTTGCCGAAAGCGAATATCCTCGTGGGTCCGGGCAACCAGTTCGTGGCCGAAGCCAAGCGCATCCTCTTCGGGCGCGTTGGCATCGACATGATCGCGGGACCGACCGACAGCTTGATCCTTGCCGACAAAACCGCTGATCCTCTGATCGTGGCCACCGATCTGGTGAGCCAGGCAGAGCATGGCTACAACTCGCCCGTCTGGCTGGTGACGGATGACCGCGCGCTGGCCGAAAAGGTCATGGACATGGTGCCGGGTCTGATCGACGACCTGCCGGAGCTCAACCGCGAGAACGCGTTCGCGGCGTGGCGCGACTATGCTGAAGTCATTCTGTGCGCGGATCGCGAAGACATGGCGGCCTGTTCAGACCAGTACGCGCCGGAGCACCTGACCGTGCAAGCGGATGACCTCGACTGGTGGCTCGACCGGCTGACCTGCTACGGGTCGCTGTTCCTTGGCGAAGAGACAACCGTGTCCTACGGCGACAAGGCGACCGGCACGAACCACGTGCTGCCCACCTCTGGCGCGGCCAGCTACACGGGCGGGTTGTCGGTGCACAAATACATGAAGATCGTCACGTGGCAGCGGGCAACCCGCGAAGGGTCAAAGGCCGTGGCCGAGGCGACCGCGCGGATTTCCCGTCTCGAAGGCATGGAAGGTCATGCTCGTGCAGCGGATGTGAGGCTGGCGAAATACTTCCCGGGGGTGAATTTCGACCTGACCGCAGATGGGTGATCCGTCACGCCTGTTCGATCTCACGGGCCATGTCGCGGTCATCACCGGCGCAAGTTCTGGCCTTGGCCGGCAAGCGGCCAAGGTTCTGGCGGCGGCCGGGGCGCATGTCGTCGGCATCGCAAGACGTCAGGCTGAATTGGAAAGCCTTGTCGCCGAGATCGGCGACCGCGTCGCCTTCCACGTGGCCGATGTCACAGACCGTGACCAAATGGATGCCCTGCGCGACGCGATCAGCGCGCCGTTCGGCGCACCGGATATCGTGGTCCATGCAGCAGGGGTGAACACGCGCGAGGCGGCGGACGATGTCACGCAGGACGGGTGGGACAAAACGCTTGCGCTCAACCTTTCTGCGCCCTTCTTTCTCTCTCAAGCGCTTGTTCCGGGAATGAAATCAAAGGGCTGGGGCCGGATCGTGAATTTCGCGTCGCTCCAGACCACCCGCGCCTTTCCGGGCGGCATTGCCTACGGTGCGACCAAAGGCGGGATCGCGCAATTGACGCGCGCGATGGCCGAAGCGTGGTCGCGGGATGGGATCACTGCAAATGCCATCGGGCCGGGGTTCTTTCCGACCGAACTGACCGAAGCCGTCTTTTCCGACCCAGACCGTGCCGCGCGGAACGCGGCACAAACCTGCATCGGGCGCAACGGGCAGATGTCGGATATCGATGGGCCCCTGCTCTTCCTCTGCTCCGAAGCGTCTGCTTATGTTACAGGGCAGGTCCTGATGGTTGACGGGGGGTTCACCGCAAAATGAAAGCGCTGGTCTATGAGGGCGTTGAAGCGCTGGCGTACCGGGAAGTCCGGTCGGCAACGCCGCGCGAGGGTGAGCATCTGGTGCGCGTGGATGCTGTAGGCATTTGCGGGTCGGACATGCATGCCTACCTGGGCCATGACGCCCGTCGCCCTGCCCCGTTGATCCTCGGCCACGAGGCGGCCGGTGTTGTAGAAGGCGGGCCGATGGCCGGTACGCGGGTGACGATCAATCCGCTGGTGCCCTGCGGCACTTGCCCGGCGTGCCAAAGCCAGCGTGAAAACCTGTGCCCCGGGCGTCAAATCATCTCCATGCCGCCGCGCGAAGGCGCGTTTGCGCAATACGTGGCGATGCCCGAAGCAAACCTTGTCGCGGTGCCGGACCATGTGCCCTTGAGCAAAGCGGCGCTGGCGGAACCGTTGGCGGTAAGCTGGCATGCGGCGAAGCTTGCGCTCGGCGCGCTTCATCCGGCGATGGAACGCCGCGCGCTGGTCCTGGGCGGCGGAGCCATCGGGCTGGCGGCATCACTGGCGCTGAAGGCGATGGGGGTCGAAGACGTGACCATCGTAGAGCCGAACGACCACCGCCGTGCGTTTCTGGCCGACGCCTGTGGCGAAACCGCCGTTGCACAAAGCGACGTGCCTGCACCGATGATTATTGACGCTGTGGGATACGCGGCGACGCGGGCCACCGCCTCCGCCCTCGTCCTGCCCGGCGGCGTGATCGCTCATATCGGGCTTGGCGAAGATACAGGCGGTCTTGATGTGCGACGTATGACGTTGCAGGAGATCACGTTTATCGGCACCTATACCTACACCGCGCAGGAATTCCGCGATACGGCACAGGCGATCTACGACGGTCGCCTCGGTCCGCTCGACTGGATCCGGACAATGCCGCTGGAAGATGGTATTCAGGCATTCAAAGACCTGCGCGCCGGCGTCGTTGCGTCGCCGAAAATCGTGCTGCATCCCTGGGCCTGACGGCCCGAGCCAAGACCGGAGGCCCCCATGTACAACAAGATCCTCGTTCCCATGGCGCTCGACCACGGGATCTCGCCCCAGTCGTTGCAGGTGGCACGTGTTCTGGCCGGGGGCACCGGCCGTATCGTCGCTCTGCACGTCTATGAGATGCCGCAGGGTACCGTTAGCGCCTATGTCGATGAAGATGTGATCAAGGCGGGATTTGCCAACGCGAAAACGCGGATGGACGAAAAGCTGGCCGATGTGGAGGACGTGACGCCGGTTCTGATCCAGGGACACTCGGCCCGGACCATCATCGATTACGCCACCGATAACGCGTTCGACTGCATCGTGATCGGGTCGCACAAACCGGGTCTGAGCGACTTTTTCCTGGGCTCCACGGCGGCCCGCGTCGTACGCCACGCGCCCTGTGCCGTACATGTGGTGCGCGACAGCGCCTGACCCGGCTTTTCAAATTGCCCACGCGCACCGAATGTCGCACAGTCTCATGCGGGGAGACCGCTTGGGGAGGATGACATGGCAGAGCGCAAGTCCGCGCTGGTGATCTCGGCGCATGCGGCGGATTTCGTCTGGCGCTGCGGCGGGGCGATCGCACTGCATCAGGCGCGCGGTTATGACGTCACCGTTGTCTGCCTGTCCTACGGCGAACGCGGGGAAAGCGCGCGTCTTTGGAAAGACGGGAAAACGCTCGGCGAGGTGAAATCCATCCGTCGAAAAGAGGCGGAAGCTGCGGCCAAGGCGTTGAATGTGCACGACATTCAATTCTTCGATCTGGGCGATTATCCCCTCGTCGTTGACCAGGACAGCAAGATGCGCCTCGTCGATGTGTTGCGCAGTGTGCAGCCGCGCTTCATGCTTTGCCACTCAAAATATGACCCCTACAACACCGACCACATGTACGCGACCGAGGTGGCGCTTGAGGTCCGAATGATCGCGCAGGCTTGGGGGCACAATCCGGGTGAACAGGTGCTTGGCGCGCCGCAGCTCTACCTTTTCGAGCCGCACCAGACAGAACAGATGGGCTGGAAGCCCGATACGCTGCTCGACATCACGGAGGTGTGGGATCAGAAGCGCGCCGCCATCGAGTGTATGGAAGGCCAACAGCACCTTTGGGATTACTACACCAACGTGGCGGAAAACCGGGGCAACCAGTTCCGACGCAACTCCGGTGGGCAGGCAGGCGGCCGCCCGGCGCGCTTTGCCGAAGCGTTTCAATCGGTTTTCCCCCGTACGGTGGACGAACTTTGATGAACGTGGTCGTGCAACACATCGACCGGGCCGCGCCTGAGGTCATCGACCGGCTTGCGCGCTGTGGCGTCGCGACGGTGCACGAAGCACAGGGGCGCACCGGGCTTCTCGCCTCTTATATGCGGCCGATCTATCGCGGCGCTTCGGTTGCCGGGTCGGCCGTCACCATTCTCGCGCCGCCCGCCGACAACTGGATGCTGCATGCGGCCATCGAACAGGTGCGGCCCGGCGACTTGCTTGTTCTCGCGACGACCTCCCCGTCGGACGCGGGCTATTTCGGGGATCTGCTTGCAACCTCTGCACAAGCGCGGGGATGTCGTGGGCTGATTATCGATGCCGGCGTGCGCGACGTGGCGACGCTTGAGGAAATGGGTTTTCCGGTCTGGGCCAAGGCGATCTCGGCCCAAGGGACCGTCAAGGAAACGCTTGGGTCTGTGAATGTCCCCGTCGTCTGCGCGCGCGCGGCAATCGTACCGGGAGATGTGATCGTCGCGGATGACGATGGCGTTTGCGTGGTTAAGCGCATGGACGCAGCATCCGTTTTGGAGAAGGCCGAAGCTCGATTGGCGAATGAAGAGGCGAAACGCACGCGCCTCGCGTCAGGTGAGCTGGGGCTCGACATGTATGACATGAGGGACCGTCTAGCCGAGAAAGGCTTGCGATATGAGTGATCTGCGTTGCTTTTCTCATGCGAAACTTGAACGGATGGGCGCAAGTGTCTGACGGCGTGCGCGTCATGTGGATGCGCGGGGGGACGTCTAAGGGCGGGTACTTTCTGGCCGAGGATTTGCCAGCAGATCGGGATGCCTTTTTTCTCCGCGCGATGGGATCTCCGGACCCGCGCCAGATCGACGGGATGGGCGGTGCCGATCCGCTCACATCCAAAGTCGCGGTCGTTTCACGATCCTCGCGTCCCGGTGTAGATGTGGATTACCTGTTTCTGCAGGTTGGCGTGGACACGCCTACTGTGTCCGACGCACAGAATTGCGGGAACATCCTGGCCGGGGTCGCGCCTTTCGCGATTGAGCGCGGGCTGGTCGATGTGCAAGGCGACCAAACGCGGGTGTCCATCTACATGGAGAACACCGGACAAACCGCAATGGCGACCGTGGAAACACCCAACGGTGCCCCGACTTACGAAGGCAACGCGTCCATCGACGGCGTTCCGGGAACCGCGGCTCCAGTTGCGTTGGAGTTCGTCGGAAGTGCGGGGTCGACCTGCGGAGCTCTGCTGCCAACCGGGAACACCCGAGATGAAGTCGCGGGCGTGGAGGTCACACTCATCGACAACGGAATGCCGGTCGTCATTCTGAAAGCAACGGATATGGGCATCGACGGCGCCGAACCGCGCGAGAATTTGGACGGCGACGCACAGTTGAAAGCACAACTCGAAGCGATCCGACTGGCCTGCGGCCCGCTGATGAACCTCGGCAACGTGCGCGACAAGACCGTCCCGAAAATGACGGTAGTCAGCCGCGCACGCCAGGACGGCACGATCTGCACGCGCACCTTCATCCCGCATCGCTGCCACGCCTCTATCGGCGTTCTGGGTGCTGTCAGTGTGGCAACAGCCTGCCTTCTGCCCGGCTCTGTCTCGGCCGAACTGGCAGCTGTCACGGGTGGTCCTGAACAGACGCTTCGGATCGAGCATCCGCTTGGCCAGACACGCGTCCTGACAAAGCTGTCAGACAGCGGCGACATCGTGTCGGCAGCGGTCCTGCGGACGGCACGCAAGCTGATGGATGGTGTGATCTTTGGGTGATGCCGATCTCATATCCTTGGGCCGGGATCGGAAAGGACAGTTGGCATGAAATTAGCATTCATCGGGTTCGGCGAAGCCGGGTCTGCCTTCGTGCGTGGATGGGGCGATGCGCATAAGGGCGCAATCAGCGCCTATGACATCAAGTCTGCCGACCCGCGCACCGCGCCCGAGATTGCCGAGCGCGCGGCGGTATTGAATGTCGAGAACTGCGCTGACGCGGCCACGGCGGTGGCCAGCGCGGACCTCGTGTTCTGCACCGTGACAGCGGACCAGGCCGGGGTCGCCGCCCGAACGGCGGCACCGCATCTTGGTTCCGGCACCGTCTGGCTTGACCTCAACTCTTGCGCACCCGAAACCAAACGGGGATCGGCCGCAGTGATCGAAGCCGCTGGCGGTCGCTATGTCGACGTCGCGGTGATGTCGCCGGTCTATCCGAAATTGAATCGGGTTCCCTGCCTGATCTCCGGACCACAGGCTGCCGCGCTGTCGGACACGCTGACTGAATTGCCGATGAATGTCCGCGTGGTAAGCGATCTGGTGGGTCACGCCTCTTCGATCAAGATGATCCGCTCTGTCATGGTGAAGGGTCTCGAAGCGCTCATCTCCGAATGTGTGCTCGCCGCGCATGCGGCCGGGGTGGAAGACGAGGTGCTGACCTCCCTCGGCAAGAGCTATCCCGCGATGGATTGGCCGAAGCGGGCGACGTATAATTTTGAGCGCATGCTGGTGCATGGCACACGCCGCGCGGCAGAGATGGAGGAAGTGTCGAAGACGCTGCGCGATTTGGGGCTGTTTGCTGACGTCACGGAGGGCACGATTGCGTGGCAGCGAAGGATGGCCGGATTGGATGTCGCGCCCCCGGACGAAGAGGCTGACCTGCGAACTGTTGCAACCAATCTTCTTGCGGCGCTTCGGAAAGACTAGAGCGACGTGAGACCGCTCCAGATCAGTCGCAGCGAAATTAGGATGAGAAGGACGTTCAGCGCCAAACCGAACCGCGCATCTGTCAGACGGTTCAGCACCAGCCGTCCGCTGAATGTCCCGATCAGACCCACCACGATGAGAGCGACACTGACCATGGCCCATTCACCGAAAGCAAAACCCAGAAGGCCGAACACGACAACCTTCAACCCGTGCTGCACTGTCATCAACGTGGCATGCGTGGCGACATGAGCATGGCGGGCGAGCTTGAGCGATTTGGTGAAACTTGCCACGAAAAGCCCGGTCGCCCCGAAGAACATCGTCAGGAAACTGGAAATGAAGCCAGTCACGACGGGCCATCGGCTGAACCACCGCGGCGCACGGGCGAGGACGGTGTAGATGACGAAGACGCCGATGCCAATCTGCACCCATTGCGGCGGCAGCGCGATCACGACGCGCCCGCCAAACACAACACCCACGAGCGTGCCAAGCGTGAACCATGGCAGCGCGCCCCAGAAGATCGAGCGCCACAGCATCGCCATGCGTCCGGCGTTCGACCCCAACTGGACAACACCATGCACCGGGATCAGGGCAGCAGGCGGCATGACGGTCGCCATGATCGCCAGCAAAAGACCGCCTCCGCCGATCCCGAACGCGGCGGTGATGAACGACCCCAGAAAGCTGCCGATCAGGATTGTCCAGAAGGCGAATTCGGACAGGCCTTCGGGCAGAAACTCAATCATGCGACCCCCGGTCGGTCGCACAACCCTCGGAGAGACTTATCATGAAACCGACATGCGACCATTTCGATGACCACGGCGATGCGCTTGGCGTCTTGCCCGCTGGCTTGCGCCATTACGGTGGAACACCTGCGTTTCACGGCCCTGCGGTCACGGTGAAGACATTCGAGGTGAACAGCCGCGTGAAGGAACTGGCCAATACGCCAGGCGAGGGTCGTGTCATCGTGGTGGACGGTGGCGGGTCCTTGCGGCGCGCGCTCTGCGGCGATGTCATCGCGGCAGAAGCTGCAGAGCATGGGTGGGCCGGTATCATCATCTGGGGTGCCGTGCGCGACGTCGAGATGCTGTCGAAAACACCGATCGGCATCATGGCCATGGGTCACACCCCGGCGCGCTGTGTCCGAAAGGGCGAAGGTGAGGTGGACTGCGCGATCCGGATCGACGGGGTCGCTATCGCTCCCGGTGATTACGTCGTCGCCGACGCGGACGGGGCCCTCGTTTTTCCAAAGGACGGACCGCAACCAAGCTTCTGACCCCGTCACGCTTTCGCGCCCTTCTCCCAAACCTCCGGATTGATCATGTGGATCGGAGTGCCCGCCGCGTAAGCAACGATCTGGTCGTAGATGTCGCCGAATTGCATGTCCAATTCGTCTTCCGTGACATACCCGATATGCGGTGTGACGATGACATTCGGCGCGGTCAAAAGCGGATCATCCGGGTTGGTGTGCGGCTCTTCATCGAACACGTCCAGCGCCATTCGTCCCGGACGGCCCTGGGCCAGTACCTTGTCCAGCGCGCCCGGCTCCACCAGGCGGGACCGCGACGTGTTCACGAAGGTGGCGCTTGGCTTCATTGCAAGCAGATCCTCGGCGCGGATCAAGCCACGCGTCTCGGGGGTAAGGCGTACATGGACCGAGACGAAATCGCTATCGGCAAAGAACGCCTGCCGACTGTTCGCCACGGTTTGCCCGTCGGCGCGCGCACGGGCGCGCCCGTCTTCCGATCCCCACCAGACCACCTCCATCCCGAAGGCGCGGGCGAAGTTCCCTACCTGTTTGCCAATACGCCCGTACCCGTAAAGACCGATCCGGCGACCCGCCAGCGTCTGTCCCGGCGCGAGCTGCCAGTGTCCGGCCTGCATGGACGCCATCTGTTGCGGGATTTGTCGGGCGGAGGCGAGGATCAGGGCAAACGTCAGCTCTGCCGCAGCCGGAGACGGCGCACCGCCTTTCATCTTGGAACACAACAGAACATCGTTTTGCGTGCACGCTTGGACGTCGACATGCGGATAGACGCTGCGCTGACTGATAAGCCTCAGCTTCGGTAACCGATCCAGCAAGGGTTTGTGGATCGCGGTCCTTTCACGGAACAACACAAGCGCATCCGCTTCCGCAAGACGCGAGGCCAAAACGTCCAAGTCCTCGGTATGATCCGTCCAAATTTTTACGTCGTGTCCGTCGAGCTTTGAAAAGCTGGGCAGCGTCTTCAGCGTGTCGAACCAGTCATCAAGGATATGAACCTTCATCGGCTTTCGACGCCCGCCTGTGGTGAGGGTGTCCGGGGTGTTGGTACGAAGACTTCGGCGTCGAGCGCGTCCAGCGCATCACTGACCCGCCGCCGGAGGGCGAGAAGGTGGTTGAATTGCGCGTCACAGCCCGAAATCGGCGTTGGATAGGCGCGTATCTCTTCGATCAGGATCTGGCGTGCAGAGCGCAGCGAAGCACGTGCCTCGGCAATGGCGGTCTCGATTGATGTTGACATGTTGCGTCCTCCCAAGCGCGGTATACTATTGTATACATCATCTGCCCGCGTCAATAAAGATCGTCATTTCGGCGGGTGCGCGCGACGGATGACCGGAGAGGCGACCTTGTCCGATATCGGCACATCCCAGACGGCAGCCCCTCCCGCAGCAGCAAACGCGGAAACCAGATCGGGGATTGCATCGAGGTCGGTCACTGTTTCGCCGCCGATGCCAAATCCGCGCGCGATGGATGCGAGATCGGTCCGGCCGAAGACCGCGCCTTCGTCGGACAGTCCTTCGGCCCGCAATTTGTGGATCTCGGACCCGTAGGCACCATCATTCAGCACCACGATCAGGATGTTCATCTTGTGCCGCGCGATTGTCTCAAGTTCTTGAACATGCATGAGAAGACTGCCGTCGCCATCAAACATCACCACGGTGTCGTCGGGCCGGGCCGCGGCAACCCCCATCGCAAAGCTGATCCCGTTTCCGATGGCACCGAATTCGCGGATGGTCAGGAAATGCGTCTGCGGGCGCGACGGCATTTGTGCGACGTAATACGAACAGTGTCCCGATGAATTGACCATTTGCCAATGCTTTGGAAGGTGCTCTTCAAGCGCGGCGACAACATCACGCGGGTCGTGCAACCCGGCTTCTTTCGGAAACTCTGTGCTATCGGCGGGTGCATTGGCGATGCGGTGCGCAAGGTCTTCCGTCCGCCATGTTGCAGCCCGCGTGGGCAAATGATCCAGAAGCGCCTCGACCCCTAAACGCGCATCCGCACGTAAATGCGTGTTGGCAGCGATGCGCCCTTGGCTGATCGTCGCCGGGTCGGTGTCGATGTGCAAAAGCTGGGCGTTGGGCCACAGCTTTCCCCCGTCGGCGTTGTGATGCGACAAGGACGTCCCCACGCCAATCACAAGGTCTGCTTCCGCAAAGCAAGTGCGGGCTGTCTCTGTCGAAAAACCGCCCGCGACGTTGAGGTTGAACGGATGGTCATGAAACAGCCCCCGCGCCGGGAGCGTCGTGGCCAAAAGGCCATCGCACCGATCCGCCAGCGCACGACAGGCGTCCCCTGCCCCAGCCTCTACCGCGCCGAGGCCTGCCATCACCACGATCCTCTGCGACGCCTCGATCAAGGAGACCGCAGCGGACACGCTCTCGGGATGAGGCGGCATGGGCAATGGGTTAGGCGCCAGCGCTTTCGACGTCACCGGATCGGGCGGTGCGCCTGCCCATGGGCGGTTCTGCAGATCGAACGGTACACCGACGACGACCGGACGTCTCTCGCGCCGAGCTTGCAGGAATGCGTCACGGATGGCTGCGGGCATACGTTCGGGATGATGCAAGACGTGGTAATCCGCGCCAGTGGCCAGCACGAACGGGGCCTGGTCGATGGCCTGATTGTACCACGCCGATTTCAACGGCGCTTCGCCGGTGAAAATGACGAGCGGAATGCGCGCCCGCACCGCTGCGGGAAGCGCAGTCATCACTTGCGTGAGACCCGGACCACAGGTCGTCGTTGCCACGCCGACCTCGCCCGACTTGCGTGCATACGCCATCGCGGCGGCGACGGCGCAATGTTCGTGGCGGACGTAGATCATTTCGCACCCACCTTCGGCGAGGCGGGTGGCGAAGTTCATGTTCGCATCGCCCAAGAGCGCAAAACAGGTGCTCACCCCTTCGGCAACGAAGGTCTGCGCCAGAATGTCAAAGAGTTTGAGGTCCATGACCATATCGTCCTTCATGTTGTCTCCCTCACACCCGGACCATGACCTCGCCGCGCGCGATGAGGCGCGCCGTGCGCACGATACCGGCGGACTTGAAGTCCAGTTCACTGCCATTGCGAGCGAAATCGACGGTCACGTCCATTTGCCCCGTCGCATAGTCGATCGTGATGACGGACGGCCCGGTTGCCACGGGTTTCGCAATCCCGTCGGCGACGGTTCCCGGTGCCAAAGCACAGGCGGCAAGACATTGCGATCCGGTCACGGCAAGCGTCGGATGCGTTTTCCATGGCATGAAATACCGCGCGAGAAGATGCGCCTCGCCGGTGGGTGGCCCGATCAGACCGATCTTTGGCACAACCGATTTGCTGACGTCGCCGAACCCCATCAGATGCCCGGCCTGAAGACGCAATGTCTCCATCCGTTCAAAAAGCGCGGTATTGTCATCAAGGGCGGCTTTCGATTCCTGTCCTGTCAGTCCGAAATCTGCGAGGCGTCCGATCATCATCGGCATGGCAACATCGATGCATGTCACTCCAACCCCGTCGATCACATCAATCGCGCGCCCGGTTGGAAACATCGTGCCGGTCTTTGAGCCGACGACCCCAAGAAAATTCAGTGCGACGGGGGCGGCAGTTCCGGGAACGCCGTCGATTTCCGTATCACCTGCGTAAAGCACCTCGCGATCTGGGGTCTGGACGATGGCTTCGACGAGGGCACCGGTGTTCACCGCGCGGATGCGCACGGGCGTTGTCCCGCTTTGCGCCGGCACCATGCCCATTTCGATGGCGGCCGGCCCGACGCCGACAAGGATATTGCCGCATGTGGGTCCGTAATCGACCTCTAGCTCTGTCGGTGAGACCTGCGCGAAGAAGTAGTCGACATCGGCGCCGTCTTCTTCCGAGGGACTCAGCATCGCTACCTTGGTGGTCACGGCATCACCTCCGCCGATGCCATCGATGTTGCGCGGGTTTCCGGCACCGATCACTTGCAGAAGGACGCTTGTCAGTGCGTCTCGATCCTCTGGCAGATCCGCGCGGTTGAAGTATGGCCCCCGCGATGTGCCGCCACGCAGGAAATGAAACGGGATCGAGCGTTGTGTCATATTGGTCCGTCCGAAATATGGGAAAGAATGGCGGCGGTCATCTCGCTTGTCCGAGCTGTCCCTCGAAGGTCAGGCGTCCGCGTTTCGCTCCGGGACAGCGCGGCATCCAGAGCCGCTTGGATGAGGCGCGCCGCCGCAGGGTGTCCCAGATGGTCCAGCAACATGGCGGCGGATCCGATCAGCGATGCCGGGTTCGCAATATCCTGACCGGCAAGGTCCGGCGCTGAGCCGTGCTGTGCCTGAGCAACTGCGTGCCCGGTGCCGTGATTGAGCGAAGCCGCCAGACCCAAGCCCCCGGCAAGCTCTGAGGCGAGGTCGGACAGAATATCCCCGTACATGTTGGTGGCGATCACCACGTCAAAGCGCGACGGGTCCCGCACGAACAGCGCCGCAGCGGCGTCGATCAACACCTCTTCGGTCTCGATTTCGGGAAAGCCTTTTGCAACGTCCCGCACGGTGTCGAGGAACAGACCGTCGGACTGGCGCAGCACGTTGGCCTTGTGAATGACCGCAACGCGCTTGGCTGTTCGGCGCATCGCCAGGGCATAGCCGGTTTCGGCGATGGCGCGAGAGTTGGCTTCGGTGATCCTGCGCATGGACAGGGCCACGCCGGGCACCGGCATGAATTCCGCCGGTCCGTGCTCCATGTTCCGATCGGCATAGAAGCCTTCGAGGTTTTCGCGCACGATGACCATATCGACGGCCTGCCCGGTTGGCGTCGCCACCGCCGGGTGGCTTCGGGCCGGGCGGATATTGGCATGCAGGTTGAGCGCCTTGCGCAAGACACCGGAAGGGTTCAACCCGCCCTCGCTGATTGGCGGATAGGCATTGTGCGACACCGGTCCCAGGATCACCCCGTCCGCAGCCTTTGCCCGCGCAATCACATCTTCGGGAATGGTCGTTCCGTACCGTTCTAGGGCATCGAAGCCGATCTCGGCCTCTGAAATGGAGACTTCCACATCGCTCGCGTCACAGGCGGCGCGCACCAAGTCGCACGT
The DNA here is from genome assembly GCF_900129875.1 of Marivita hallyeonensis. GTDB lineage: Bacteria > Pseudomonadota > Alphaproteobacteria > Rhodobacterales > Rhodobacteraceae > Marivita > Marivita hallyeonensis. Next base: position 533,228 of record NZ_FQXC01000002.1, read on the forward strand.
CGCCCGGGTGATTTCGGGACCAATCCCATCACCTGCCAGCGCAAGCAGATGCAGCGTCATGTGAGCGGCCAGGGAAGATCAACGACGTCTTGCAGCAGGCCGGGAGGGAAATCACGCCCAAGCGTACCGCCAAGGAAGATCAGAACGCCCACACCGGCAGCGGTCAGGATGGACGCCCGCACCCAGCTGATGCCCGCGCGCAGTCGCAGGAAGCTCATCAAGAAGACGGCCAAGGCCAGCACAAAGCCAATAAGCGCGGACAACGCCAGAAGGAAAGCGAACCAAGACAGCGTCGCCCAAAGCCCGTGCGGTGCCGCCGCGTCGTCACCCCCCGCTTCCAGGTCAGCGAAGACCGGGTCTGTTTCGGGCACCCGCATCATGCGGATCAGCAAGGCCGCACAGGCGATCAGCGTGACGATGCCGATGGTGACGGGGAAGATCTTGTCGCGCAGAACTGTGATCGTCGACGCATCGAGGACCGCGATGGCGACGTAGGCGGTCACGGCCAGAAGGAAGATGAGCGGCGCGCGCTTCGATCCGGTGGGGGGGCGGCTGTCGCCAAGGATGTGCTTGCCCTGACGGAGGCCGATGACGACCGAGATCACCAGAAGGATCAGGATGCCGATGGACACGGGTGAAAAGATGTACTCCATCCCCTGCCAGAAATCGCGGCGGAACTGGATGCGCCCGATCTGGACCGCCTGATTGGCAAAGCTCTCGGCCTGCGAGGACAGCACGAAACCGATGAGAAACGCAGGCCGCGACCACTCGAACCGGCGCAGGAAGATGCCAAGACACCCGATAAGGAGCAGCATCGCGAGGTCCATCAGCGACTGGCTCGACTGGAATGCGGCAAAGGCGATCAGCATGAAAAGGAAGGGCGCGACAAGCGTGAAGCGGATCGTCGTGATCCGCGCGATCTGACCGGACAGCAGGATGCAGAGCGCGGCACCGAACACGTTGGCAAGCGCGAGTGACCAGACGATGGTGTACGTGATGTCGAGGTTGTTCCGCACCATGTGCGGGCCGGGATCATAACCCAGAAGCGCGATGCCGCCGAGGAAGACCGCCATCGAACCTGACCCGGGAATGCCGAAGATCAGCGTCGGCACAAGGCCCCCTCCCTCTTTTGCGTTGTTCGAACTCTCCGGCCCGATCACGCCGCGGATGTCGCCCTTGCCGAATTGCGATTTGTCCTTGGCCGATTGCACGGTGAAGCCGTAGGCGATCCAGTCCACGACAGACCCGCCGAGACCCGGAATGACACCGACCACGACACCGATGGCGGCGGATCGGACCGACAGCCAGATATTGGCGAACCAGTCCTTGATCCCGCGCATCCAGCCCGAACCAAGCCCACCGGTTTTGGAAATCGCCCGATCCTGCCGCAACAGCGCGACGATCTCGGGGATGGCAAAGATGCCAAGGCCAACGATGACCAGTTTGATACCCTCGGTCAGGTAGGGAATGTCGTAGGTCGCCATGCGTAGCGAACCTGAAGCGTCGGATTCACCAATCGTGCCGACCATGAGGCCTAGACCGGCCGCCGCAACGCCCTTGAGCGGGACGCGTCCTGCCAGAATGGCCACCATCGACAGACCGAGGAGTGTCACCATCAGCATTTCCGGCGTGCCAAAGGCGAGGATGAGCGGGCGCGCGATCAGAATGAAGAACGTCAGGACAATCGCGCCCAGAAGGCCGCCGAACAGCGACGCAATGAAGGCGGCAGAGAGCGCGCGTGCAGCCTCCCCTTTCTTGGCGAGCGGAAAACCGTCAAGCACCGTGGCTTGACTGGCCGTCGATCCCGGTATCCCAAGGAGGACAGAGGCGAAGGTGTCTGAGGTCGGAACCACGGCAATGAGACCGACCATCAGGGCCAGACCCGAAACCGGGTCCATGCCAAAGATAAAGGGCAGAACCAGCGACAGGCCCGCGATGCCACCCAGTCCGGGAAAGATCCCGACCGAGAGGCCAAGAAGCACACCCAGCATCAGGAATGCGATCTGCTGCGGTTGGAGGATAAGCGAAAACGCTTCGCCAAGCGCCGGTAGCGCTGTCGCCAAAAGGTCCATCACGGGTCCTGTCGATAAAGGGAAAGCCTAAAGGGCCCTGCCGGATCACCGGCAAGGCCCGGCATGTGTCACTCCAGAGTGACGCCGTAGCTTTCTTCGAGCCAGTTCACGACAAAGGCGCGCGCTTCTTCCGGCACCTGTGTTCCCAACTGGAATGCAGCCTTGGCACCATCGCGGGTCATCTGCGGATAGACACCAAGCGTTTTCTCGGCCAGCGTGTCGAAGTCATCCCGCGCGATGATATCATCAAAGGCCTGCGAGAAGGTTTCCACAACATCCGCCGAGGCGCTTCCGGGAAGGAACACCATCTTCTGCGCCGGGAAGCCCGCGATGAAGAACGCCTTCCACGCGTCCCAGGCATCGCCTTCTGTGGCACAGGCCGGTGTCGCTTCGCACACTTCCTTGAAGGACGGAATGTCCGGGAAGGTCGGGTCGCGCACGATGTTGCCCGCGTTGTCTAGCGCGCCCCATGTCATCATCGGGACGGCCAGACCTTCATCGACCATCGGCTGAACCGAACGCAGATAGGCCGAGGATGTCTGGTAGTCGATATTCGCCTCACCGCGTTCGAACATGAGACGGCCGTCGCCGCGCCCCTCGATACCGAAGACCGGCTCGACATTCATACCCAGCATTTCCCACGCGAGGTTGGCAACGAGGTCAAGCCGTGTCGCCCCCTGGCTGCCCCAGATGTAGTCGGTACCTTGCAGGCCCGTTGCATCCAGACCATCCATCTTCGCCGCTTCGTCAGGCGGGAGGTAAGCCACACCGCCGGTGCCCGAGGCAAGCACCACCTGCCAGTCATTGTATTCGTAGCGCACACGCGGATCGCCCAGAAGATACGGGAACTGCGTCGATCCCGAAGTGCCGAAAATCAGCGTGCCGTCATCGGTTGTCTGTTCCTGGAACCAATTCGCGCCGGTGGTGGATCCGGCACCGGGACGATAGCGTACGACAACCGTCGGGTTGCCCGGCAACGCTTCGGACAAAAGCGGCGCGTAGAAATTGGCCCAGCGCGCCGACCCGCCCGATTCCGAGAACGGGATCACGAATTCGATGGTTTGGCCTTCGTAGTTGACGCCGCCGTGGCTGCCGGCCGTTGCGGTTGTCGCCAAGGCCAGGGTCGCTGCGCCCACGAGGGCGGCTTGCGCCGTGTGGCGCAGAGTTGTCTTGTCAGTCATGTTGTCCTCCCAAAACCGCCGACCGCCCCCTCTGGACGTGTCGTACGGTCATCTCCGCGAGGCATATCTCCCCGCTTGATAACCATGGTGTGCCCTGCGAACCTTGCGTCAAGCTTGCGAAGCGGAAAGTGGAACACGCAAATGCGCATCGTTTTGGTGGAGGACAACGCCAGTCTTGCCAAAGGCATCGCCTACCGGTTGCAGGACGCGGGCCATGCGGTGGATATGCTCGACGACGGGTTGCAGGCGTCAGATTTTCTGCGCGACGAACCGGCGGATCTGGTGATCCTCGACATCAACCTGCCGGGAATGGACGGGCTGGACGTGCTTCGCGGGATGCGTGACCGGGGCGATACACGGCCGGTTTTGCTGCTGACAGCACGGTCCGACACGGTGGACCGGGTGCGCGGACTGGATGCCGGGGCGGACGACTATCTGGTCAAGCCGTTCGAGATGGCAGAGCTTGAGGCCCGCGTGCGCGCCCTGTCGCGTCGCAGCCCGCAACCCTTTCGGAAGGAACTGACCTTTGGCCGCCTGACGCTTGACCTCGATGCGCGTCAGGTGCTGGTCGATGGCGCGCCGCTGTCCCTGCCCCGACGCGAGGTCAGTCTGCTTGAAGCGCTCATCACGGCCGAGGGGCGCACGGTCCCTAAGGCGCAATTGCTGGAGCACACTTACGGCACCGGAAGCGATATCGAAGAAGCTGCGATCGAAGCGCACCTGTCGCGCCTGCGCAAACGTCTGAAGCCCTACGGTGTCCGCATCAATGTCCAGCGCGGATTGGGCTACGCCATCGCCCCGGAGGCCGCGTCGTGACGCTGTCGCTCCGCCTTCGGCTGACGCTGATCATTCTTCTGCCGCTTCTCGCCATCGGTACCGCGGTGGGGTTCTGGCAGGTCAGCAACGCCCGGGCGACCGCCGCGGATCTGTTCGACCGCAGCCTTTTGTCCGCAGCGCTCGCCATCTCGGCGGATGTGGAGCGCACGAATGGCAACGCGATCTCGCTGGAGACATCTGACATTCTGGCCGACACCTCCGGAGGCCCGGTGTTCTACCACGTCTACGCCCCTGACGGCATCTACGTGCTGGGCTACGCGACACCACCGGTTCCAAGCTCTGGCACCTATGCGCCCGAGGCGGAGGTGATCTATTACGACGGTCGGTACCACAGCCGCGAAGTCCGCGTGCTTCGGTATCGGTCCGAGACGACTATCGACGGCGTGAGCGGCCTTTTCACCTATACCGTCTGGCAGGACGTTGCAGTGCGCAATGCGTTCGTCAGCGATCTTGTTCTGCGCACCTTTACGGTGATCGCGGTCCTGATCGGATCGGTCGCGCTTGTCGTGTGGTTCGGGGTCAGCCTCGGATTGCGCCCGCTTCTGGCATTGGAGGATGCCATATCGCGGCGCAGCTCGGACGACCTGCGTCCGATCAAGCGCGCTGTCCCGCCGGAAACGGTGGGCCTTGTCACACGGCTGAATTCGCTGTTCCGGCAGGTCGAACAGGCGATGGAGACTCAATCCACGCTGATCTCGAACGCCGCACACCAACTGCGCAACCCCATCGCAGGAGTGCTTGCCATGGCCGAGGCGGTTCACAGCGCGCCCACCGACGCGGCGGCGCGCGAGCGATCAACCGAAGTGCTCGAGGCCGCCCGGCGTGCCAGTGCTTTGGCCAACAAGCTTCTCACCCTCGAACGCGTACAGGCGGCACCGCCACAGGCCCTGCAATCGGAGGTCGACGTGACCGAGCTTGTCACGGAAACGGTGAAGGCCTTTCAAAGTCTGGTGGAAACGCGCGGCGTCGAACTGGTGTCCCGCGTACCAGACAGCGCTGCCACGGTCGTCGCGGACCGGGTGATGCTGGGAGAAGCGTTGGCCAACCTGATCGACAATGCCGTACAACACGGGGGACCCGAGCTGACCCGTATCGCGGTCTCGTTGGCATCAAAGGGAGATCACCTGGAGATTACCGTACAAGATAACGGCAAGGGTCTTGCCGCATCTGACGTCAGCACAGCGCTCGCACGGTTCGGGCAAGCCGGGCCAAGCGATGGCAGCGGTCTTGGCTTGTCGATCGCACATGCAGTGGCGCTTCGGCACGACGGCTCTCTGGACCTGCAGACAGACGGTCAGGGGTTGACCGTCGTGCTGCGTCTGCCGCTTGCCCACGCCGCCACCAAGACCTGAACACCGCATGGCTACGTGTCACCACGGTCCTTCGCGGCGCGCTCGTTGACTCCAAGTAGCCTTGCTGCAATCGGCGCCCCGGCGATGACGACGACGATCCGGGTCAAATGGTGCACAATGACAAACCCAAGGTCGGCCCCGGCCACAATCGCCAAAACCGTCATCTCGGCCTGCCCGCCCGGTGCAAAGGCAAGAAAGCTTTCGACCGGGGGCGCCAGACCCAGAACATAGGCGATCTCGGTAAATCCGGCTGCCAGCGCCGCCAGAAGAAGGACAAAAATCACACCCGCTGCAACGTCGCGGCGCAGCTCGAGCAACGTGACGCCGACATAGCCGACACCAATGCCCATACCGATGAAGAACTGTGCGACAAGAATGGCCTCGGACGGCGGGCGCACGTGGATCAGACCTGACAGGGACAGAATAGCCGTGACAATCATCGGACCGAGGATCGACGCCCCGAAGAGGCCGATCTTCTCTCCGCCTTTCCAACCGACAAGGGCGGCAAGAACCATCAAGGCCAGTTCGCCCATGGGCAAGGTAACCACCGGTGCGCCAATGGGGTTGTCCAGCGACACGCCGAAACCGGCGGTCAGGATGATCGGAGCCACGGTCACGATGATCAACACCCGCGTGGCGTGGATCAGTGACAAGGCACGCACGTCGCCGCCCGCTTCCTGGCCGAAGATCACCATGTCCTGCAAACCGCCAGGCATCGCGGCGTACCAGCTTGTTGCCCAGTCGAATTTGTACACCCGGCGGAAGAACGGCACGCCGATCAATCCGATGATGACAATGTAGAACGGGATCAATGCCACCGAGTAGGCCAGCTGCGGCAACCGAGCCAGCAAGTCCGGTGTGATAGACGCGCCAACGGCGACACCGAGGATCGTCCGCGCCGCGACGGAGATTTGCCCCATGCCACGCAGGCGCGCCCCGGCAAGGGCCGCGATCAGACACGCCAGCATCGGGCCGAACAGAAACGGCAGTGGCAATCCGGTTGCCCAGAAAGCTCCGGTTCCTGCAATCGCAAGACACACAGTCAGGATGCGGTCCCGCGCGGATGAAGACAATGAATGCAGCATCAAGAGGTGATCCTATTGCATCCGGTTGTATCCAAGTGTATCCAATTTGGGAAGCCACAATCACGCCGCCGGATATGCCTGATCCAAAATCACATGACGCCAGCCAAGGTCAGGACGCGTACGCGCGGCTTCTGTCGGAGATCAGATTGGGCAGTCTGCAACCTGGCGACCGCCTCACCGAGACCGATCTCGCGTCGCGTTTCGGCATCAGCAGAACCCCGATCCGCGAAGCAATCCGTCTGTTGGAGGCCGATGGCCTTGTGACGCACAAACCGCGCGTCGGCGCGACGGTCCGATCGTTGGATTACGCTGAAATTACGGAGCTGTACGAGATGCGCGCAGTTCTGGAGGGCACGGCTGCCCGTTTCGCGGCACGCGCGGCCTATGACAGCGAAACCGATGAATTGGCCGCAATCAATGACGCGATGGCGCAATCACCTGAGGACGTAGAGCGCCTCTTCACGCTGAACGCCCGGTTCCACACCGTCTTGCTGAACGCCGCGCGAAACAAATTTCTGATCCGCGCCATGAAGTCCATTCAGAAAACGCTCCTCATACTCGGGCCCTCGACGCTCGTAGAAGCCGAACGCGTGACCGGAGCGTTGCAGGAACACGCCGCGATTATCGACGCACTGCGCGCGCATAACGGCGATCACGCCGAAGCGGCCATGAAGACCCATATCGAAGCGGCCCATCGTGCACGCCTTCGAAAACTGCGTGGAGGCGACGTCGCATGACCCAGCTCGACAAGACCCGATGGGACGTGATCGTTGTGGGCGGCGGCAATGCAGGTCTTTGCGCAGCGATTGAAGCCGCGGAAACCGGCGCGCGCGTTCTGATCCTCGAAAGTGCACCAAAACCCTACCGTGGCGGCAATTCGCGTCACACTCGGAACTTCCGCTGCATGCACCGTGGTCCACTGTCGGTCTTAACCGGCTCTTACGAAGAAGACGAATATTTTGACGATCTGATCCGGGTCACTAAGGGCAAGACGGACGAACATCTCGCACGAATGACGATCCGCACCTCGGAAGAGTGTCTGCCCTGGATGGAAGCCCATGGCGTTGCATTTCAGAAATCCCTGTCCGGCACGTTGTCCCTGAGCCGGACAAACGCCTTTTTCCTTGGGGGCGGCAAGGCTCTGGTCAACGCGTATTACAACACCGCGCAGGACCTTGGCGTGACCGTCGCCTACGAGGCCGAAGTGAAACATGTCGTCGTCGAGGAAGGTCGGTTTCAAGGTCTCGACGTCCTGATCGGCGGGTCGGAAACTCGTATCGAGGGCCGCGCGCTGGTGCTGGCCTCTGGCGGGTTTCAGGCAGACCTTGACTGGTTGGCCGACGCTTGGGGTCCCGCCGCCCGCAACTTTCTCATCCGGGGCACCCCTTACAATCGCGGCGTAGTTCTACGCGACATGCTCGACCAAGGCGCGGACAGTGTCGGTGACCCGACCCAGTGCCACGCCGTCGCCATCGACGGACGCGCCGCAAAGTTCGACGGCGGCATCGTAACCCGCCTCGACTGTGTCCCGTTCTCGGTCGTGGTGAACAAGGACGGCGAGAGATTCTATGACGAAGGCGAGGACGTCTGGCCGAAACGCTACGCCATTTGGGGTCGCCTCGTCGCGGCACAGCCCGATCAAGTGGCATATTCGATCATCGACAGCAAGAGCATCAACAACTTCATGCCATCCGTTTTTCCACCCGAGACCGCCGACACGCTGGACGGGCTGGCACAGAAACTGGGTCTCCCGGGCACGAAGCTGCGCGAGACGGTCACTGCATTCAATGAGGCCTGCCAGAACGGCACCTTCATGCCGACCGAACTGGACGGTCTGTCGACCAACGGTCTCACACCCGAAAAGACGAACTGGGCCCGTCCCATCGATACACCGCCCTACTATGGCTACTCCCTGCGTCCCGGTGTGACCTTCACCTATCTTGGCCTCAAGGTGGACGATACCGCGCGCGTGTCAGGCCCGACCGGACGCTTCGCCAATATCTGGGCGGCGGGCGAGATCATGGCCGGTTCGATCTTGGGTGAAGGCTACCTTGCCGGGTTCGGCATGACCATCGGAACCGTCTTTGGACGCATCGCCGGACAGGAGGCCGCGAAACATGTCGCTTGATACCACACCCGCACTCACGCCGGTGGACGAGGCACGCCGCCAGGTCGAAATCTGCAACGCCTGCCGTTATTGCGAAGGCTACTGCGCGGTCTTTCCATCGGCGTTCAGCCAACGCGCCTTCAGCGACGGCGACATCACGCAACTCGCCAACCTGTGCCACAACTGCCGTGGCTGCTACTACGCCTGCCAATACACGGAACCGCATGAATTCGCCTTGAACCTGCCCGCAGCACTGGCAGAGGTGCGCGTCGAAAGCTGGGAACGATACGCGTGGCCGAAGGGGTTCGCGCGTCTGTTTCAGGAAAGCGGCGTCGCGCTGGCGGGGGCGCTTGTCGTTGGCATTGCCCTGCTCTTTTTCGCGCTGACCGCGTTGACGCCAGAGGCTGGTGAGGGCTTCTATGCGTATCTCTCACACGGCGCGATGGTCGCCATTTTCACGCCCGCGTTTTTGCTCCCGCTCGTCGCGGTCGGGATCGGTCTGCACCGCTATTGGCGCGACGTGGACGGCAGGCCGATTACGTTCGCGCATCTCAAAAGCGCGTTTCAGGATGCCGCCCGTTTGAAGAATTTGTCCGGCGGTGCCGCAAACGGGTGCAATTTCGAAGACGGCGACCGCTATTCGCAAGCGCGTCGGCACGCCCATCACGCGGTCATGTACGGGTTTCTGCTTTGCTTCGCGTCCACCTCAAGCGGCACCGTGCTGCATTACGGGTTCGGAATGGAGGCCCCCTACAGCCTCTTCAGCCTGCCAAAGCTCTTGGGCGTTCCGGGTGGCATACTTCTGACCATCGGCGCGACGTATCTCGTCTGGCTGAAAACCAAGGCCGATCCGGACCTGGGCGCGGCATCAGTCTGGGGCGGCGAAATGGCCTTCGTTCTCCTGCTCGGCGCCACGGGCGCGACCGGCCTCGCGCTTTATGCCGCCACCGGAACCAGCTGGGTGGCACCCTTGCTGGCGATCCATCTGGGCACCGTCCTCGCGTTCTTCGTCACAACGCCCTATTCCAAAATGGTCCACGGCTTCTACCGCCTCGCCGCCCTCATCCGGGATGCGCAGAGGCCGTCGGGTGCGGTGTGATAATTTGGGCTTTCTTCTTCAGGCGACCGCTTTGGCATAGCGCCACGAGCGACACGCACACCCGCGCGTCATGGGCGCTATCCAAACCGGTCATACAGTTGGTCTTGGATGGTCGGAAGGCAACACCTGTCGGTCGATTTCGCAGAACATCTTTCCCGTTTCGCAGATAGGTCTCGACACACCGGAGGTCGCGTCTGCAAGAGCTTTGCTGATCGCTGTTTTATGGTTCGTGAAAGCTGAATCGACGGTCGAAGCTTCGACGGTCTGGGGTTTCTGATCTCACAGGGCTGGGTGAGGGTCGCCGGATCACCTAGGTTCATGTCAATTCGGCGGACGAGAACTGCTCCAAACACCCTTTTGATCAAAACTTCCCGCATCATGTGATCTTCGACTCAACAGCACGGTGCGGCTATCGCATTTGGGCGCACCGCCGATAGGCGCGGCGGTCCATAGGCCACGCCGCAATGGGCAGCCCACCGACGCACATCGCATTCGCGCACATCCGGCGCGTATTGTCCTTGAAGTACCGGCTGAACAAATGGAGCCTCCGCTCTACGCGACCGCCTTGCGAGGTCGACCTAATTGATCGTTATCCAGTCGAAGATGGCACTCGTTTCTTGCGAGATCCGACCGAGTTGCGTGCAGGCTCGGAACGGGGAGCGACGGTCAAGTTCACGATATGCCTCTACCGGCAGGCCAGCGCCTTTATCCATGCTAAACGTCCAAAAAAGCGCTCGGCGTCTGGTCTCACATTGGCAAGCATCGTCACACAGATCAGAGGCATGTGACTTCTGCCGAAATTCGGAGGAATGACTTAGCTCTACACGTTTCGCACAACACACGCGCGGAACCGCAAACGTTCGCGATCATCGCGCGTCAAATCGTGCCACTTCGGCTTTGAAGAAGGGGAAGTCGTCCGGGATACCAAAGTGGTCGCCGCCTTCGACGTAATTCGGGAGTTTGCAGCCCTCGAACTCCCGGCACTCTGAGCGCGTGCCTCCGAAGGGTTTGTCCCGGAAGACCTTCTCGGAGTTTTTGTTGCTCCGACGCAGGATGACCGCCTTCGTAGGATGACAGAATGCCTTGACCTCAACGTCGACGCTCTGGCGGAACGCGCCATACCGCACCGTCGCGCGTGCGGTGTTATCGTCTACCGCATCCCAACTGACGGTCTCGCCGGGAAACAGGCTGGCCGGTTCCCAGGACTCCGCCTCAGTGACCAGACGGCCAAACGCGGATCTGTGGTGGTCGGGGCCGTCTGCAAGGGCGACGGGCAACACGCCAAAGAGCCAGAAACGGGTCAGCGACCCATCCGGCACGCTACATCCGAACCCGCCTAAGGCCCGGCTGCCACGCGTCACACAAGCAAAGAGAACGACGAGAGCAATTGCCGCCATTGCGTAAACCGGGGCCATCATGAGCCGCAGCCCCATGAGCTTTTTGCACCGATCCGCTCAGTCCGCTAGCAGAAGCCGACGTCGCATGTCTTCCAGCATCGCCCGGTCGAGGACCTTTCCGCCCACAATCACCGCGCGCGGGCTGCGCAGTGTGGCTAGCCCATCGAGCGGGTTGGCATCAAGAAGGACAAGATCGGCACGGCGTCCCGGTGTGATGCGGCCGTCCTGATCGTCAAGCTCGAAAAAGCGCGGCGGGGCAACCGTCGCGGTAAAGAGCGCCTCGCGAGGGGTCAGGCCAGCCGACACGTAAATCTCCAATTCATCAAGAAGTGAGAAGCCATGGAACAGATACGGGTTCGCAAAAGACGCGTCCGAAGACGCGAGGATCGGGACACCCGCAGCATGGGCCATGCCAAAGACATGCCGGTCGAGCGCCACGCTGTCTTCGGCCAAGGCCCGCAGTTCGTCCGTCATAGCCTCCAAGCGAAAGTCGGGTTTACCCCATGCCTCCAGTACGGATGAAGGGAGCATACGCATCCGCTCTGCGTCGGGTGCAGGCCAGTTGCCCAGGTAAAAATCGGCCACAACCAGTGTCGGACTGACGTGAAGCCGTGCGTCGGTCATCTGACCTAGAATGTCGGAACACAGGGCGCTGTCCCAGGTCCGCAGGATGATACCGTTGCGCTCTGCCATAATACTGAAAACGCGTGATACATCCGCACCTTCGGACATTGCGTACCGTAGCGCGTCGAGCATCCCTGCCTCTTCGGTCGAACAGGCCATCGGAATGCGACCAAAGTGTTCCATTCCGTCCTGCCCGGCCATAATAGCTGTGCCCAGCGCGACACGCTCGGGGATATGGCCAACAAGCGGAAGACCTTTCGCAGCGGCCGCCTCGGCCAACGCCAGATAGGTGCGTTCATTGAGCATTGAATACGATTTGACGGCGGCCCACCCTTCGGAGGAGATCTGATCCACGATCGCTTGTGCGTCATCTGGCGTATCGGCGAGGAACATACCGGGCCATGAGCCCGGGCTTGCATCGACCCAGGCCCCCGACAGGATCAACCGAGGCCCGATTATCTCGCCCGCTTCGATGCGCGACTGCAGCGCTCTTTGTTCTTCAAACGGCCAGAGCCCGCCCATGTCGCGAATGCCTGTGACGCCGTTAATCAGGTAGAGCGGCAGGGCCGTGTCCGGTTCTGTCGGGGTCGAGAAGATGTGGACGTGGGAATCCCACAGGCCCGGAATGAGATACCCGCCTGCCCCGTCGAGCACATCGACCCCCTCTGCGTCGATCTGGGTGGCAATCTCAGCGATTTGGCCGTCGCGAATGAGCAGCGATTGGCCGTTCACCAATTCACCGGTTTCGACATCAACCAGAGTCACATCTGTGACCAGCGTCGCGGCGTGCGTCACCGACCCGATGACCAAAACCGCCGCGATCGCCATGATGTTACCGAGCAAAGACTTTTTCATGGGTGCGATACCCGAAGAACCAGCTTCCCCGGCACCTCGCCCGCCTCGAGCCGTTCATGCGCGCGCCGCACCTCGGACAGGGGTAAGACCTCGGCCACAGCTGGTGTCAGCCGCCCTTCGGCCAGCATTGCGAACAGTTTCGCGAGGTCATCCTTGAACCAATCAGGATGCCGACGCCGCATGGAGCCAATCGAATAAAAGGCCGTACCATGACCGTTGGGCAACCAGTCCCAGAGCTTCAGCTTCACGAAATCCAACGGGATCGACCCGCCATGGCCCAAAACCTCATTCGTGAATCCAAAGGCCACGAGCATCCCGCCGGGCTTCAACGCGTGCAAGGACCGCGGGAAACTGTCGCCTCCGAGCGCGTCGAATGCCGCGTCGACACCCTCGCCCACGGCGGCCTTCAACCTGTCGTCCAAATCTGCCGCATCGGCGTCGATCGGGATACCACCGAATGAGACGATCAGGTCGTGCTTCTCCGCGATGTCGGTGCCAAAGGCCCGGATCCCCGCGTCCCGCGCCAGTTGCAGCATCGCTGTGCCAACGGCCCCGCCCGCACCGTGGATCAAGATGCTCTGCCCCGCCGAAACCCGCGCCACACGGTGAAGCATCTGATAGGGCGTCACGGCCGACAGGACCATCGCCAAGGCATCTTCGTCGGATACATGCTCTGGCACGCGGGTCAGACGATCGGACGGCAGACAGATGTATTCGGAATACGCCCCAATCGTGGTCAGATCGGCAACCCGGTCACCTGTTTGAAAACCGGACACGCCTGCACCCAGCTTGTCCACGACGCCCACCAGATCGTATCCCGGCACAAACGGCGGCTTCTCCTTCACATCGGGATACATCCCCTTGCGGATCATGACGTCGGTAAAGGCTGCGCTCGTGACAAGAACGCGAACACGCACCTCTCCATCACCCGGTTCAGGAAGCGCGTCGAGCGTCCGGATCGACAACTCCTCCGGTCCTCCAAACCCATGCAAAACGACTTGCGAGAACGTCATGCCCCTAACCCACCTATTCCAGAAAACCGCGCAATTGACGCCTGCAAAGCCTACACCCCGGACGCGGGAAATAGGTTGACGCACATCAAGTGTCAGTTGGTTGTCGGACTAATTCAGGGACGTGCCAAAACGAAATTCGGGGTTATTCCCGATCGTGCAATGGCTTTTGAGACGTCGCTATTCGCAAAGAATCCGTATCCAGCGACCAGGGCCGATGAAACCCCGGCAATATGCGCACCCAAAATGTCCGTGTGCAGACTATCTCCAACCATTACGACCCTAGATCGATCGACCTGTCCCAACCTCTCGAAGACAAGTTCGTAAATGTTTGGAAATGGCTTTCCAAAGAAATGCGGCACCGCAGAAGTTTTTTTTGACAGCTGATGTGCGAAATAGCCGGGTTCTACAGAAAAGCCTTCGTTGCGTGGCGCCACGATGTCCGGGTTGCCGACGAGTATGGTTCTTGGCCGCGATGCGAGGGACTGCTCCAGTCGGCGTTGTCGGTCTTCCGTCCAGCTCCCGCTGCCGATAAGCAGAAACCCGTCAGCGTTATAGTACGCATCAGGGTCGTCCAGTAGCGAGGCCGTGCGCGAAACACCAAGATCGTTGAGCCCGTCAAGATCACCACCCATGACGCCCCAAAGGCGATCATTCATGGACTTCAACGCAATCGCAAGCGTTTGTCGGCTGGTGACAATGTCTTCCGGTTCGAAATCATATCCAAGCCGCCGGTACTTTTTGACCAGTGACGCCAATGGGACGCTTGCCGCATTCGAGACGATCATTGCACGTTTGCCTGCCGAGACGAGATCAGCCACCCTTTTCTGAACTCCGGGTATGGCTTCTTCCCCGATGTTCAGCACGCCAAAAGCGTCCAACAGGAACACATCAAACTGGTCGAACAGATCGGAAAGATCTTCGAGGTAAACGGTATCCCGGCTCGTGGTATCCGCGGCTGGCAGCACATGACGAACGGCCTCGTACTCTGCGAACGCCCGGTCAACCGTCATGGAGATCAAATGATCGCCCCCCGAACCTTGGCCGAAACCCATTCGCTTATGACGACGGCGGCCAGGATCACGAGCAGGATCAGGCTGACCTGGGGCCAGGCCAAGACGTTCAAAGATGCGGACAGTTGCAGGCCGATGCCGCCTGCGCCGACAAGTCCAAGGACGGTGGACTCGCGGATGTTGATGTCCCAGCGGAAGACGGCGATGCCCGCGAATGCCGGCATGATCTGAGGGACAATTCCGTAGGCCATAACTTGCCAGCGCGACGCGCCGGTGGCGGTGATCGCTTCCACCTGGCTCTGGTCAATTTCCTCGATGGCCTCGTAGAGGAGTTTCGCGCAAAATCCGATGGACCGGATTGCGATGGCGATGACACCCGCGAAAACGCCCGGTCCAATGATCGCAATCAGCAGAAGCGCCCAGATCAGAGAATTGATCGAGCGCGTCGAAACGATAATCAAAAGCGCGATGGGCCGGATGAAGAGTGCCGAGGGCGTGGTGTTGCGCGCCGCAAGAAAGGAGACCGGCACCGCCAAAAACAGCGCGATGATTGTGCCAAGTGTCGCGATGTTTATCGTGTCCCAGATCGGACGACCGAGTTGTGTGATGTATTCCCATCGCGGCGGGGTCGCGCGGGACCAGATATCATCTGCGATGCGTGGTGCATCCCACACAAAGAACCAGGTTGTCGCCTCGGATATCCGTTGCCAGCACACCACGAAAACGGCGACACCGATCAGCCAACCAAACCAGCGGATCAGGCTCTCGCCGGTCGTGCGGCGGCGCCACTCATGGCCGCCATTCCGTTCGAGTACCGGCATTACTGCACCCTCGCACGGATGATGCCCGACAGATATTCAAGCGCCATGACGATCCCGATGATCAAAAGCAGGATGGCCGCGGCCGTATCGTACTCGTAGCGGTCAAAGGCAGTGTTGAGCGTCGCCCCGATCCCGCCTGCGCCGACAAGACCGAGGATCGCGCTTTCGCGAAAGTTGATATCGATCCGGTACATGGAAAGCCCGACAAGACGTGGCATAACCTGCGGTTGAACGCCGTAATTGATCCACTGCATCCACCGTGCACCAGAGGCGCGGATCGCTTCGGCCTGCACCTTGTCCATCGACTCGATGTCTTCGGCGAGCAGCTTGGACAGGAAACCGATCGTTGCGAAGGACAGCGTCAGGAACCCGGCCAGTGGACCAAAGCCAAAGATCGCCACCAAAAGGATTGCGACGATGATTTCCTGAAGTGCGCGGCTGATGGCCACAATGCCACGGCAGATCAGGTAGATCGGCATGGGCGCGATGTTGCGGGCGGCGCCAAGGCCGATGGGGATAGAGATGAGAATACCGACAACAGACGCGGCCACCGTCATGACGACGCTTTCCAATAGCCCACTCCAGATGTCACCGGCCCGAGACACGAAATCGGGTTTGGTGAACGCCAGAACGAACTGTGCGCCTCGGTCCAGGCCTTCGTAGACGCGCGCCCAATTCACGTCGATCGTCATGTACGCGGCGATCAGGTAGGCGATGAAACCGACGGTCAGGGTCCATCGCAGATACGGGTTCGGGACAAATCTGGGCTTGCGCCATTTGGTGCCCAGCATGTCGTCCAGTTCGCGATGGCTCATTCCGCGGCCTCGATCTCGTCTTCGTCGTCCACCTTTTCGATGGTCGCTTCCCAATCTTCCTCACCGTAGATCTCGGTCAGCTTGTCGGGGGTCAGACCCGTGGGCAGACCATCATAGACGATCTCTCCGAAGCGCAGCCCGACGACGCGCGGCACGAACATCTGCGCCAGCGCCACGTCATGAATGTTGATGATCGCAGCCAGCCCGCGCTCCTGGCACAGCTCTGTGATAAGGCGCATGATCTGGCGGCTCGTCTTGGGATCGAGCGATGCGGTGGGCTCGTCCACAAGCAGTAGTTTGGGGTTCTGGATCAACGCGCGGCAGATGCCGACGCGCTGGCGCTGACCGCCGGACAATTCGTCGGCACGCTTGTCAGCCATGTGCAAAAGCCCGACGCGATCCAGCAATCGGAACGCTTCGTCCACGTCGGATTGCGGGTACTTTCGCAGGAAGCTACGCCAGAACCCGACATAGCCGAGCCGCCCGGACAACACGTTTTCCATCACCGTCAGGCGTTCGACCAGCGCGTATTCCTGGAAAATCATCCCCATCTCGCGCCGCGCCTTGCGCAACGCACCCGATCCCAGTTTCGACAGGTCGACATCGTCCAGCAGGATTTCACCGCTCGTTGGTTCCACCAGCCGGTTGATACAACGAATCATCGTCGACTTGCCGGCCCCGGACGGCCCGATCAGGGCAAGGACCTGCCCTTTCGGCACGTCAAGGTCGATGGATTTCAGGGCCTGGTCACCTGTCTTGTAGGTTTTGACCAGCTTTTTCAGGCGCAGCATAAACATCCCCTCGCGAGGGTTGGCGACAGGTCCGAAGTTCGGACCTGCCGATTCAAGAAAAGGCGATCACTCGCAGGCGTAGCTGACACCGTTGGCTTCGTCGATCTGGCGGATCACCGCCCAGAATTCCTTGTAGTTCATCGGAAGGAACTGACCTTCGTTGGACTTCGAGAATTCTTCCTCCAGCGAAGTGCCTTCCCACTCAAAGTTGATGAACGCATCGCGGATTTGCTCCTGCAGCTCCGGCGTCAGGTTGTGCGCCGTGCCGTAGCCTGTCGTCGGGAATGTCTGCGACTTGTAGATCGACACGATCTGGTCTTCGCTCACAACCTCGCGTTCGGTCATGCGGTGCAGAACGGAATTCGCGATAGACGCCGCCGGGTAGTCCTTGTTGGCCACGCCCAGGATCGAATTGTCGTGCTTGCCCGAGAAGACAGGTTCGAAATCGCGGTCGGCGACCATGTCGTACTCGGCCATGAGAATCGCGGACGGCGCCTTGAAACCCGAATTTGAGGTGGGCGAGGTGAACGCCAACTGGCCGCCCTTGATATCCTCGACCTTTTCAATGCCGGAGCCGGGATAGGTGATGATTTCCATCTCGTAGCCAAAGCTACCGTCGGTTGCTGCCATCAATGCAAACGGACGGAAACCCGCGCAGTTCACCGCCAACGGATTGGATCCGGTGTTGAAACCCGCCACGTGCAGGCGGCCCGAGCGCATCGCCTCGATCTGGGCGGCGTTGTTCTGGACCGGGAAGAAGACGACGTCTTTTCCAGTGACTTCCGAAAGGTGATCGATGAAGTCCGACCATGCCGCAGCATAGACTGCCGGATCCTCAACCGGTGTATAGGCAAAGACCAGCGTGTCGGGATCGACCAGTTCGCTCGGATCGGTCGGGATGTCAGCGACCAGATCACCATCTACATCGCAAAACCGTTCGTCCAGATCACCGCGCGGGCAGTCTTGCGCGGAGGCTGTTGAACCAAGTGACATCAACACAAAAGCCGATGCGCCCAGAAGCAGCTTCATATTCAATTTCATTATTTCCTCCCATGATTTGTTTTTGGTTTTTTGCAGACTACGACGCGGCTTCGGCCACGACAATGTCCACTTGCGCGGCCCTAAGTGCCGCCAGCAAGCCGGTTCTCGGGCGAGCGTCCGTAAAAAGCACATCCAGTTCATCCAACTTTCCGGCCGATGCAAGCCCGGTGATGCCAAATTTCTCTGAGTCGATCAAAAGCGCGCATGTCGCCGCCCTTCGCAACATCTCCCGCTTGACCGCTGCAAATCCCCGTACTGTCTCCGAAATCCCCTCTTCAGACAGAGCGGACGCGCCGATCATGCAACGATCAACATGGTAATTTCTCAGAAATTCGAGAGTTTCGGTCCCGATCACAGCGCTTTCCGCGGATTGATACTCTCCCGGACATAGCATCACGTCTGCCGCACCGTGACCAAGCGTCATCGCAACAGGAAGAGAGTTGGTGATCACCGTACAGGTGACGCTTCGAAACGCGAGCGCCTTGGCCAACTCGATGGTCGTTGAACCGGAATCGATCATAACCGTTTCGCCATCGTGAACGGATTGAGCAGCAACCGCGGCGATGCGTTCTCGTTCGTGGACGCGGCCAGCAATGCGTTCGTTCAGAGGCGGATAAAGACCCTGAGAAGGAGCCGAAGCCCCGCCGTGGGCGCGATCAATCAAATTCTCCGCTGCCAAGGCATCCAGATCACGCCGTAATGTTTCTGGCGACACGTCGAACCGTTCAGCCAAGGTACTGATCCGCACGTGAGGGCGAAGTTTCAGCTCTAACAGAATTTGCCGACGGCGTTCCTGCTTCTTGAGCTTTTTGCCCACCTTCCGCGCTGCAATATTGAGCATCGATCGGTCTTGCACGCGACCCCTCCCCTGGTGGGAATTTGTGGTGTTTCAAAAATTAATGCAAATATTTTGTTGCATACACATCGTTTTGATGGTGACCTTTTATGAGAAGTGGAACTTGAGGTGCTCTTTTTGCCCACAACTCCCGCAGCAATTCGACGTGGAATCTTCGGCGAATGATCATGCTTGCAGCAGAATTGGCGGCGGGCGTGGCGCTACTATTGTGGTCGGTCAGATTGATCCGTACCGGGGTGGAGCGCGCTTTCATGAGCGAATTAAAGCGCGGCTTGAAAAACATCTCGGGACACCGCGTCACCGCAGCCGCTGGTGGCGGGCTGGCGGCCATGTTGATGCAAAGCTCAACCGCCGTCGCCCTGATTGGCGCAGGCTTTGCGGTATCAGGCCTGCTGGCACCACACTCTGCCCTAGCTCTTCTGCTTGGCGCCGATCTCGGGTCGGCACTTTTGGCCCAGATCTTATTGCTCCCGGTGCAAGCGGTCATCCCGTTCGCAATGATTATCGGAGTTGTCACCTTTTTGAAGGCAAGTACACGGCGGACAAAACAGATTGGACGCATCGTGATCGGGTTCGCCCTGGTATTCACTTCGCTTGGGATGATCCGCACGGCAACTGCGCCGATCAGCGACAACGTGATCGTCCAATCCGTCGCGATGTACTTCGAGGCAGATCTCCTGAGCGCGTTTGTCTTGGGGACAGTTCTGGCTTGGGCAATGCACTCAAGTCTTGCGGCTGTCCTGACCTACGCGACATTCGTATCTACCGGTTTGATCACCGCACCCGTTGGTGCCGCATTGGTCATAGGAGCCAACTTGGGTGGCGCGCTCATACCACTCAGTCTTCTTTGGTCAAGTACGCGGCCTGCAAAACTGCTGGCTCTTGGAAACCTCATTGCGCGCGGAACCATCACACTAATGTTTTTGGGAATGCTTTTCGCCAACCTTCTTGACCTCACGATCTTGGGTCCGTCGGCAAGCCAGCAAGTCATCACACTGCACGTCGTCATCAACACCGCGCTGCTTCTGATCGCACTTCCGTTCGTGAAAGTTATTGCGCGGTTGTGCGAAAGCGCGGTGCCCAAGCGTCCCGATCCTACACAGAACACCATGACTGCGCTTGACCCAAAGGCATTGGATCACGCGCCTTTGGCACTCGCTTGCACTCAACGCGAATTGCTTCTCATGGCCGAGACTGTACAGGCCATGCTGGTGCCCGTGATGCAGCTCTTCCGTCAATGGGATCCTGACATGGCGCGCGTTATCAGAATGCGCGAAGACGACGTGGATCGGATGCATTTCGAGACCAAAATATACGTTTCACGTCTACGCGAAACCGACCTGCGGCCAGCACAAGACAAGAAAACACTCGAAACGGTGGCCATGGCCAACAATCTCGAGGAGGCTGCAGACCGGATTGCTGTCAACATTCTGACATTGGCAGAAAGAATGCATAACACCGGCGTGACTTTTTCGAACGAAGGGTTGTCCGACCTAGAGGATTTCCACGACCAGGTAGTCACCAACGGCCAACTCGCCCTGAGTGTTTTGACCACTGGAGACGCCGAGGCCGCACGCCAATTGGTGGCAGAAAAAGATCGTGTTCGTTTTGAAGAGCAAAGGCTGCAAGAACGCCATCTGAAGCGCCTACAAGCAGGCGAAGCGGCGAGTATTGAAACGACGAATATTCATCAGGAAACGCTTCGCCTGTTAAAGCAGATAAACGCTGAACTCACCTATGTGGCGTACCCAATTGCGGAAGAAACCGGCGATCTTCTTGATAGCCGCTTGGCGCAGCCGTCCAAGGCAGGAATATTGGGATGAGGCCCTCTAGGTCAAATCCCTATAAAAGTGTATTCACTTGAGTACCTTTACCCCGCATCGCGCTCTGCGATCCAGTTGTGGTCAGGGTCGTTCTGGAAGCGCCATTTG
Source organism: Marivita hallyeonensis (assembly GCF_900129875.1). Lineage (GTDB taxonomy): Bacteria > Pseudomonadota > Alphaproteobacteria > Rhodobacterales > Rhodobacteraceae > Marivita > Marivita hallyeonensis. Next base: position 554,115 of record NZ_FQXC01000002.1, read on the forward strand.
CGCAGCGGGCCTGCCATGACGTTGAGGTAGTACATATCGTAGCCATAAGGCGCGCCGCAAGGGTGGTGACCTTTCGGGACCAGCACAACGTCTCCATCTTCAACCGCCAGCGTCTCATCCAGTGACCGATCGTCGGTGTAGACGCGCTGGATGCCAAACCCCTGTGACGGGTCGAGCCGGTGATAATAGGTCTCTTCCAGATAGGTCATGCGGGGAAAGTCGTCTTCGTCGTGGCGGTGGCTTGGGAACGACGACCAATGGCCTGCGGGAGTGAAAACCTCTGTCACCAGAAGGCTCGACGCGACGTCGCGGTCCTCCATTGCGATATTGTTGATGTAGCGGGTGTTCGTGCCCTTGCCGCGCGGGGTCAGCGCAATCCCGTCCGGGCCAAGCCGCTGCACCGCGTGCTCGGCAATTGCCGGAGCGGTGCAGACCGCAAAGGTCACATCCGTCTTTGCGGTGGCCGTCCATTCGCTTGACCCGGGCACGTAAAGTGCATGCGGTGGCAGCTTTTCGAACACCGAAAGTCTTTCGCCCATGACACCGAATTCTTGACCTGCCGCAGAGACCTGCGCCGTGCCCTCAACCAGCACCAGAATGGCTTCACGGTCACCCGTCGCCTCTGTCGCTGTGTCGCCAGGTCGGAGGTGGTACAGCCCAAAGCCGACATATCCCCAGCCCGCGCTTTCGGGGGTAATGTCATGCACCTTGCCGATCTTTCCTGACGGTCGCCGCTTCAGGTCATTCATCGCTCGCCCCTTCACCCTCTATGTCGAAATCAAAAAACAGCACGTATCCAGCATAGACACCGATCCCGGCGGCCAAAAGCGCCCACCATGGATTGCCATAGAGGATCTCGATCACGCACCAAAGCGTGATCACCGCAACGGTCGCGATCCGACGCCACATCGGGAGAAAGAACGATACCCGCAGGTTCAGCGCCGGATGCCGTTTTCGGGGCTTGCCGGTGTCGGGCATGGGCCCTGCTCAGACCGTGCCGCCAAGCGCATCGTCAAGCTGTGCTAGTTCCTGACCGCCCGCCATCATATCCTGCAACTCGTCCGGTGTGATCTGACCCCGCTGCGCCGTACCGAGGGTCTGGCCGCGATTGAGCACGGTGAACCTGTCGCCCACAGCAAGCGCGTGGCGCACGTTATGGGTGATGAAGACCACCGCAACACCCTGTTTGCGGACCTTGTCGATGGTGGCAAGGACGTTGGAGGTCTGGCGCACGCCCAAGGCTGATGTCGGCTCGTCAAGGATCAAGACCTTTGCCCCGAAATGGACCGCGCGCGAAATCGCAACCGTCTGACGCTCGCCACCGGATAAGGTCCCAACCGCTTGATCGGGACCACGCAGGTTGATCCCCATCTTGCGCATCTCTTCCATGGTTGTCCGGTCGGCCAGGTCCCGGTCGAAGAACGGAATACCGGCGATCTTCTTGACCGGCTCGTTGCCCATGAAGAAATTCCGGCTGACCGACATCAGCGGGATCATGGCGAGGTGCTGGTGCACCGTTGCGATTCCGGCATCCATCGCGTCGCGCGGCGTGGCAAAGTTCATCGGCTTGCCTTCGAAAAGGATCTCGCCCTTGGTCGGTTTGTGTACGCCGGACATCGTCTTGATGAAGGTGGATTTGCCCGCACCGTTATCGCCAAGAAGGCAATGGCATTCGCCGGGATAGACATCGACCGACACACCAGCCAGCGCGATCACCGGGCCAAAGTGCTTTTCGATGTTCCGCATCTCGACGATCGGGGCGTGTTCGGACCGTGCGTTCATCTCACCGCTCCCCCGTGATCATGCGGCGGATGTAGGTGTTCAGCACCACCGCACCGAGCAGAATGATACCAAGGAAGACGCGGAAAAGCGAGCTTTCGACACCAGCGAAGAACAAACCCTGTTGCACCACGCCAAAGATGAGCGCCCCAAGCGCTGCGCCGATGACGGACCCATAGCCGCCGGTCAGAAGCGCTCCGCCAATGACCACGGCAATTATTGCCTCGAATTCCTTGAGCAACCCACGATCGGCTCCGGCGGACCCGAACTCCATCACCTGGCACGTCGCGAACACCGTGGCGCAGAAGGCCGTGAACATGAACATCAGAACCTTGACCCGGTTCACCGGAACGCCCGAGTTTCGCGCGGCCTCGGCATCTCCGCCCGCCGCAAAGACCCAGTTCCCAAAGCGCGTTCTCGTCAGAAGGATGTGCCCAAAGGCCACCAGCAGCAAGGCCCAGACGATCAGCATCGGCAATCCATCGACCACCGGCTGACCTTCCCGCGAACCCCGCTCGAAGACGCCGACGACACCGATATCACCGAGCCATTGGAAGAACCCGGTAAAGATCTTCCCGCCGAACACCGGTGCAAGCCAGTCGCCTTCCGCCGCGTCGCGGATACCACCGATGATGGTTTTGTTTTCGACGGTCTGAGGAATGTAGATCGTGAACCCGCGCAGGATGAACAGGAAAGCAAGCGTGACGATAAAGCTCGGAAGCCCGGTGCGGATAACGATGAACCCGTTGAGCGCGCCAAGCGATACGCAGATCACAAAGGTGATCAGGATGGCGATCCACATCGGCAGATCAAGCACGATGCCGAACACCGCGATCATCATACCGGCAAACCCGATCATTGACCCGACGGACAAATCAAACTCGCCCGCGATCATCAAAAGGCACGCGCCGACCGCGATGATCATGAATTGCGCCGAGACAATCGACCAGTTCATGATGCCCTGCGCGGCGAACATGCCACTGTCGTACGCAAAGAGCAGGAAAAACACGAAAACGGCGACGGTTCCAACCATGCCGCCCAGTTCCGGCCTCATGAGTGAAAGTCGCAGACGCGACATTTCCTTTACGCGTTCGTCTGTCGTGGCCGTGTCAGCCATCTTCCCCTCCCCAAGCCAAAAGGACAACGGCCGCCCGAAGGCGGCCGCCTCATGTGCGGATCAGCGGTACTCGCCCGCGAACTCTTCCACCTTTTCAAGCCCGTCAGCGGTCACGAAGCCCGGACCCGAGTTGATGTTGTTTCCGGGCAGAACGCCGTAGCGGTCCCAGTTGGCCAGAACGACAACCGGCAGATAAGCTTGCAGGAACGGCTGCTGGTCGATGCCCCAGTTGATGGTGCCACTCTTGATGGCTTTTACGATCTCTTCACCAAGGTCGAACGTGCCGAAGTGGATTTCGCCCGACAAGCCCATCTCGTCGAGGGCTGCGATGGTGGGGTCAGCCGAAACCGGACCCAAGGTCAGAATGCCATCCACGTCGGGATTGGCCGACAGATAGGCCATCACCTTGTTCTTGATTTCCGATGGGTCGGTACCCGAGTCCATCATCGCGTTGCCCAGTTCGATGCCCAGACCGTCGGCATAACCGCGGCAGCGCTCACCCACTGTGGGCTGTTGGATGGCGTGGTTCACGCAAAGGAAATTCGTCACACCTTCGCCCTTGGCCCGCATTCCCGCCGCGAGACCCGCGTCATATTCGGGTTGCCCGACATACATCAACGCGCCAACCTCACGCGCCTGCTCGGGCGTGCCGGTGTTCATGATGATGACATCGATCCCCTGATCGACAGCGTTCGAGATCGGACCCTGAAGAACGTCGAAATCCGCGAGCGTCGTGATAATCCCATCGGGGGCAGAGGCAGTCGCCTGCTCGATGATGCGCGCCATGTCGGCAATATCGCCGGTGGGCGGGTTACGATACTCGACATTCACCCCCACTTGCTCACCGGCCAGAGCGATGCCGTTCTTGATGGTGTTCCACCACGTGTCGCTGTCAGGCGCGTGGCTCACCAGTACGTAGTTGAGTTCTTCGTGACCAGCCGCAGTCGCCGCAACCGGGGCGGAAATAATCGCTGCGCCAATGGCGAGCGACGCAATCATCTGTTTCATGGGGTCCTCCCTGACCTCTGTTTTTCTCCCTGAAGGCTTACGCCCTCGTAGCTTGAGAGAAGCATACAGGCGCAAAAAATGCAACCGGTTGCAAAAATGACTTCAACCAACGGTGAGACTACCTTAAATCCAGTATCGGAAAGGAACGTCATGCCCGTAACACTCAAGGAGGTCGCGGCTCATGCCGGTGTATCGACATCGGCGGTATCGCGCACATTCACCGAAGGCGCCTCCGTCTCGCAGAAGACGCGGAGGAAGGTCGAACGCGCCGCAGCAGAATTGGGCTACCGCCCGAACGCGCTTGCCTCGTCTCTGACCACGGGTCGGACCAAACTGATCGGGCTGATTTCCAACAACTTTTACAATCCGATGTTCCTCGAGGTTTTCGACCTTTTCACCCGAAGCCTGCAGGAACGCGGCCTGCGTCCCTTGCTGGTGAACCTGACCGACGAAACCGATCCGGACAATTCGCTGAAACTGCTCCGGCAGTACTCGGTCGACGGCGTTGTCGTGGCGTCCTCGACCCTGTCACCCGAGTTTTCCGTCGCCTTCCAGGAAGCGCGTATTCCGGTTGTTCATTCCTTCGGACGCTTCGCCAGCGCGCCCCGCGTGCATGTGGTCGGGATCGACAACGCCGAGTGCGGACGGATGGCGGCCCGCACACTTCTCGCACGCGGTTACAAGCGGATTGGCTTTCTGGGCGGTCCCTGGGAAGCCACCTCGACCGCCGACCGACGCCGGGGGTTTTGGGATGTGATGAACGACCAGACTGTTGCTGAGGCGACCGAAAGCTTTGCCACCGCCTATTCCTTTGAGGCAGGTCGCGCTGAGATGCTCAACCTGCTCGATGGAGATCGGGCAGAAGCCTATTTCTGTGGCGACGACGTCCTGTCTATCGGCGCCCTCAGCGCGATTGCCGATGCAGGTCTCAGCGTGCCGAAAGATATCGGCGTCATCGGGCTCAACGACATGAAGATGGCGGGATGGCAGAACATCAATCTGACGACCATACGCCAGCCGATCCGCCAGATCATCGACAGCTCGATCGAACTTGTCGTCGCGATGCTGGATGATCCCGAACGGCTCCCCGAAGCGCGGCTTTTCGCGTGCGAGATCATCGAACGCGGCACGCTGCGCCCGCTGCCCTGATCAACGGAACATCGGCGGACGGGCATCCACCCAGACTCCGCGCTCAGCGGCTGACGCCACAGACGCATGCACCGCCGCCATCGACCGCAACCCATCTTCCGCAGTCGGGAAATTGGCAGGCGCACCGCTGTTCAGCTGCGCGGCGAGATCGACATAGATGTTGGCGACGGCGAGTGGGAATCCCTCTGGGTGGGCTATCGCCACGCGGCTCAGCCGTGACGCTTCGTCGGACAGGCCAGCCTCGCCTTTCTCCATAATCTCCACGCGCCGGCCCAACCGGTGATAGTAGACTTGGTTCGGTTGTTCAGACGCCCAGCGAAACCCTCCTGTCTCACCGAAAACCTGAATGTCGAGACCGTGCTGACGCCCAAGCGCAATGGTCGATGTCCAAAGACGGCCAACGGTTCCACGCTCGGTTCGGAAATTGACCATCGCGTCGTCTTCCAAGACGCGGCCTGCAACCGTCGAGGCGAAATCAGCGGACAGTTCCCGCACCTCGTCGCCAAGGATGAAGGACGCCAGATGCAGCGCATGAATCCCGCAATCGGCCATCTGTCCGGACACGCCGGCCTGCGCAGGATCGTACCGCCAGCGCACGCGCGGGTTTTCAGCATCGTCCCCTGCAGCGTGATGCCCGTGGCTGAAATTCGCCACTACGGTCCGAATGCGCCCAAGTTCTCCGGCCGCGACCATCGCCTTCATCTGGCGCACCATCGGATAGGCGCTGTAGCAATAGTTGACTGCACAGATTTTCCCGGAGGCGCGTGCGACGCGCACAATCTCCTCGCCTTCCTCGACCGTCATGGTCATCGGCTTCTCGCAGAGCACATTGAAACCGGCTTCAAGGAACGCCTTGGTGATCTCGAAATGCGAGTTGTTGGGCGTGGCAACGGTGACAAGATCAATGCGGTCATCTCGCGCCTGCTCCCCGGCAAGCATCTCTTGCCAGTCGCCATACGCGCGGTTCTTTGCGATGCCGAGAGATTGGGCATAGGCCCGGCCCTTTTCGGGATTGGCGTCAAGTGCGCCTGCCGCAAACGAGAAAAGCCCGTCGGCCTGGGCGCCCAAACGGTGTGCCGGGCCGATCTGGCTGCCTTCACCCCCACCGATCATGCCCCACCTGAGTTTGGTCATGGGTCCGTCCTTTCGCTCAGTTAAAGCCGATAGAGGCCAGGTACGCGCGGTTCAGCTTCGCGTCGCCCAGCGGGTCGGTGTCGGGCAAGGTCGGATCGCAATCCTGCTCGACCGTGCACCAGCCATTGAAATTCGCCTTTATCAGGATCTCGCGCACGCGCGGGAAATCCACATCTCCATCACCAAGATTGCAGAAAATACCCTGCCCGCAGGCGTCGTAGAATCCAGTTCGTTTGGCAACCACATCGGCTTTCACAGCCGGATCGATGTCCTTGAAATGCATATAGCTGATACGGTCCATGTGCCGCTCCATGAAGGCGACCGGATCGTACCCCGCATAGGAATGATGCCCGGTGTCGAAGCAGATCTTGAGAATGCTCTCATCCACCTCATCAAGAAGCCGCTCAAGCTCTGGCTCGAAATCCATGAACCCGGCGGCATGCGCATGGATACCCACAGTGAGGCCGTATTCTTCAGCCCCCATCTTCGCGACAGTGGTGATGCGATCGCGATAGGTCGACCACTCGGCGGCCCCCATCTTTTCGGCCTCGTCCCAGCGCCCCGCGGACGGCGCGCGGCGCGGCGAGATGGAGTCGATAAGCACAAGGTGTTCTGCCCCATGGGCGACCAGCGCCTTGCACGTCCGGACCGATCCATCCAGCACATCGTCCCACTGCGCCGGATCATGAAACGGCCGGAACACGACACCGCCGATCAGTTCAAGTCCATTCTCATCCAGCGCTTCGGCCAGCAGCACCGGGTCCTCTGGCATAAAGCCCACCGGACCAAGTTCGATGCCCGTGTATCCCGCCTCCGCGTTCTCCTTCAGCACCTGACGCCACGGGGGATTGCGCGGATCACCCGCGAATTCCACGCCCCATGAACAAGGGGCGTTGCCAATTCTGATACTCACGCGCCATCTCCTCCGTTGACGTCAAACGCTGACCCAGCGGCCTGTCGCCTGTGAGGCGCGGGCGGCTGCGACGATCTCCGACACGGCCAGCCCGTCCCGAAACGTGGGCCATTTCGATTGACCCGTGTCGATGGCTTCAAGGAAATCCCGCGCCTCGATGATGATCTGATCCTGATAGCCCGTTCCGTGCCCCGGCCCGAGGCAGAATGGCTCATAATCGGGATGCGCCGGACCTGTCAGGATTTGCCGAAATCCGCGCTCGGCCTCCGGCCCCTCGGCCTTGTAAAGCCACAGCGCATTCTGGTCTTCCTGGTTGAACCGTATCGCACCTTTGGTGCCCGTAATCTCGTAGATGTACCCCATTTTCCGACCCGTCGCGATGCGGCTGAAAAAGAGATGCCCCATGGCACCGTTCGAAAAGCGACACATCATCTGCGCTTGATCGTCATTTGTGACCGAAACTCCGTCGCGATCAGAGTGCACGGTCTCGATCTCGGCCATGACGGAGTTGATGGGTCCGATCAGGGCAAGCGCCGCATTGATCATGTGCGGGGCCAGATCGCCCATTGTCCCGTTGCCGTCGCCACTTGTCCGCCAGGACGCCGGCGCGGTCGGATTGGCGTAGAAGTCTTCGGTGTGTTCACCCCGGAACCACGTCACGTCCCCGATAGCCCCTTCCGCCACCAGCCGTCTTGCGAATTGCGACGCGGGAGTGCGTATATAATTGAAACCAATCATGTTTATCACGCCCGCCGCTTCAACAACGTCGGTCATCGCGCGCGCATCTTCGACGGACGCCCCCAACGGTTTCTCGCAGAACACGGGCTTGCCGAGCGCAGCCGCGGCGCGCGTGATATCGAGATGTGTATCGGGAGGCGAGGCGATCACGACCGCTTGGACCGCCGGGTCAGCGACCAGCGCAGCCCAATCTTTTGCCGCGCGCCGGAACCCAAACGCCTTGCGATATCGTTCGGCAGAAGCAGGTGACAAGGCCGCGATCATCTCAAGGCGTGGTCGCAGCGCGGTGCCGAAGACCGCGCCGACAGCCGAGAAGGCGACGGAATGGGCCTTGCCCATATATCCGCCCCCGATGATCCCTATTCCGATATCGGTCATCGCTGCCCCGAGAAATGGTTTGCAACCGGTTGCAAGACGAGTATCTTCAAATCAAACATCGGGTCAAGCACCGAAGAGTGCGCAATCCCGAAACCTTGGGAGGACACGCCATGAGCGGGGAGACGATCCGCCTGACCACGGCCCAGGCGATCATTCGCTACTTGAACGCCCAGTTCATCGACATCGACGGTGCGCGCGTCCGGTTGTGCGGCGGCGGTTTCGGAATTTTTGGCCACGGCAACGTCACCTGCCTTGGCGAAGCGCTTTACGATCACCGCGACACCCTCCCGCTCTATCGCGGACAGAATGAACAGGGGATGGGTTTCGCCGCCGCGGCTTATGCGAAATATCACCTGCGCCGCCGGTTCATGTTCTGCACTGCATCCGCCGGTCCGGGAACCGCAAATCTGCTGACCGCGTCCGCACTCGCACACGCCAACCGGCTGCCCTTGCTGATGCTCTGTGGCGACACATTCCTCACTCGCCTGCCCGACCCCGTGCTCCAGCAGATCGAGGACTTCAATGACCCGACCCTTGGCCTGAATGACGCTTTCCGACCGGTCACCCGCTATTGGGACCGGATCACCCATCCGGCACAGGTCATCCAGTCCCTGCCCGCCGCCATCGCGACCTTGCTCGACCCAGCGGATTGCGGCCCGGCTTTCATCGCCCTGCCGCAGGACGTGCAAGGCTGGGCCTATGATTTTCCGGTCGAGCTGTTCAAAGACCGGACGCATCGCACTCGGCGTCAAAGGCCCGACGCAGACGAGATCACGGATGCCGTTGAGCTGCTCAGCGCTGCCAAACGCCCGGTGATTATCGCCGGCGGAGGAGTGCAATATTCTGGCGCTGTGTCCGAGATGACCGCCTTTGCCGAAACCCATGGCATCCCTGTCATCGAAACCATCGCCGGGCGCGCGAACTTCACCGATGAACACCCGCTAAATATCGGCCCAGTCGGAGTCACCGGATCTGACAGCGCAAATGCGGTGGCCGAGGCCGCCGACGTGGTCCTGTCCGTCGGTTCGCGGCTGCAAGACTTCACGACGGGCAGCTGGACGGCATTCGCGAAGGACGCACGCATCATTTCTTTGAATGCCGCACGACATGACGCTGGCAAACACATGTCGTTGCCGGTGGTCGGGGATGCCAAGCTGGGGATCGAAGCGTTAGGCCAAGCCATGAGGGACTACAAAGCACCCTCCGATTGGTTGGAATTCGCACAGTCCGAAAGAAAGAAATGGCAGGCCTACGTTGCCGAAAACACGCGCCCCGGCAATCGACCCAATTCCTATGCGCAGGCGATTGGCGTCGTGAATGCGCTATGTGACAAGCGGGATCGCGTCGTGGCAGCGGCCGGCGGCCTGCCCGCCGAGGTTACTGCGAACTGGCGCACGCTCGACATTGGCACAGTGGATGTCGAATTCGGTTTCTCCTGCATGGGGTATGAAATCGCCGGAGGCTGGGGCGCGCGGATCGCGCAATCCGAAAACGAACCGGACGCGGATACGATCGTGTTCTGTGGCGACGGATCGTACTTGCTGATGAATTCGGACATCTACTCCTCCGTCCTGACCCGCAAGAAACTCATCGTGCTTGTGCTCGACAACGGTGGATTTGCGGTCATCAACAAGCTTCAGAACAACACCGGGAATGAAAGCTTCAACAACCTGTTCTCTGACACGCCCACGATCCCCGACGCGTTCGCTGTCGATTTCGCGGCGCACGCCGCATCGATGGGGGCCAACGCCGTGAAGGTCGACACCCCTGATCAGCTTGCCGACGCCTTCAAAGCAGCGAAAGCTGCCGACAAGACGTCCGTCATCGTCATGAATGTCGATGCCTATGACGGCTGGACCACAGAAGGTCACACGTGGTGGGAGGTCGGCACGCCCGAAGTGTCAGAACATGCGTCGGTCCGCGAAAAGCACGCCGAGATCGAGGCCGAGCGTGCAAAACAAAGGCGTGGTGTGTGATGGCATGTCTTCCTCTCGACACCGTTCAGACCTCGATCCAGCGTGGCAACTTCGTTGTTGTGGGTCGGGCCGGCATGGACCTTTCCGCGCATCCACCAGGCGTCAAAAGCGAAGAGGCCGAGGTGTTCCATGCGTCCCTTGGCGGATCCTCCGCCAACATCGCGGCGGGCCTTTGCAAATTGGGCAAGCAGGCGTCGATCGTCACGTCGGTCTCGGACGATGCGGTCGGTCGCTTCTGCCTGAACCAGCTAGCCAAGTATGGCGTCGATGCGCGTCATGTCCGGACCGTTGGCGGAGAGGCACGCAATTCACTTGCGATCTACGAAAGCCGCACCGAAGGGTTTCAAAACGTCATCTACCGCAACGGCGCTGCTGATTTCGAAATGACCGTGGAAGATATCGACGCCGTGGACCTCGCACCTTTCGGAGCCTTGGTCACCGCCGGAACCGTCTTTGCGGCTGAGCCGTCGCGCAGCGCCGCCTTCCACGCCTTCGATCGCGCAAAGACTGCGGGGCTGCCAGTCCTTTTCGACATCGACTACAGGCCCTATTCCTGGCCGTCGCCCGAGGTTGCAGAGGACGTGCTGTCCCGTGCCGGTGCAATGAGTGACATCATCGTCGGAAATGACGAAGAGTTCGGCTTCATGGCGGGCGGCATCGACAAAGGTCTTGCGAAAGCGCGCGACCTCGCCAGTTCCGGCGTCGCCGTTGTTATCTACAAGATGGGTGAGAAAGGCGCGATCACCTTCGCCGGGGGCGACGAAATGCGGACCGGTATCTTTGGTGTCGATGCGCTCAAACCCGTCGGCGCCGGTGACAGTTTCATGGCGGGGTTCCTCGCGGCACTTGCCGACGGCCGAGACCTGAAAGAAGCCGTGACCCGCGGCTCCGCCGCTGCCGCCGTTACCGTGTCGAGACCGGGCTGCGCACCGGCCATGCCAACATCCTCCGAACTCGACCACTTCATCGCAAATCACACCGCTTCCCAGGAGGCCTGAGCCATGCACATCCCCCCGTTCGACAATGAGAACAAACCCATCGTCGACGTCGACGACGCACTGGTGCCTCTGACTTATTTCAACATCGTCAAGCTGAGGAAAGGCGAAACCTTCGGATACGCCGTTCCAGGATACGAGACCTGCATCGTCCCCGCCACGGGGTTGATCGATGTGACGGTTGGCGGCTTCGACGCCACATCGCTCGGCGGGCGCGGTGTCGATGTGTGGGACGGAGAACCGGAAGGCGTGTACGTCCCGACCGGACAGGAAGCGCGCATGACATGCCTATCGGACAATGCGGAGGTCTTCGTGGCCGGTGCCAAGTTTGACGATGAGCTGGAGCCTTTCGCTGTCCGTGCCGACGAGATCGATCTTGTGCAATACGGATCGGACGACACCAAGACGCACCGCAAGATCAAACACATCCTCGGCCAGAAACAGCACGACCGCGTCGGAAGGCTTCTGGTGTCAGAGCTTTTCACTGTCGGTGCAGGTGGATGGTCCGGCTTTCCCAGCCACAAACACGACACGGATCGCCTCCCCGACGAAACCCGCCATGACGAAACCTACAATTTCCGTTTCAAACCGGATTACGGCTCGGGCGTCCAGATGTTGCAGCGCGTCGATAATGAGCCGGGGGACGCCTACCACATCGTCAACGGCTCCACGATCTGCATCGACAAAGGCTACCACCCCTGCTGCGTGCTTCCGGGGTACGAGATGTACTACTTCACCATTCTCGGCGGTCTCAGCCAGCGCAGTCTGAAGCAGTATTTTCAGCCAACTCACGCCGAACAACTGCACACGATCCCGGGCATCATGGATATGGTCGCGAAGTTCAAATGACCCTTGCTACGCTCAAGGATGTTCTGACACCCGCACTGGCCAACGGCTATGCCGTAGGTGGTCTTGTCTGTCTGGGGTGGGAAGACATGCGCGCTTATGTCGAAGCCGCCGAAGCCGAAGGTCTGCCCGTGATCCTGCAGGCCGGACCGTCCTGCCGAAAGCACACCCCCCTGCCCGTACTCGGCCGCATGTTCCGCCACCTTGCGGAAAACGCGAGCGTGCCTGTGGTGGCTCATCTTGACCACGGCTACACGTTGGACGAGTGCAAGGAAGCAGTGCAGTCCGGCTTCACCTCACTCATGTTCGACGGCTCCCGCAAGCCGCTTGAGCAGAATATCGACGAAACCGCGCAGGTCGCAGATCTCGCCCATGCTGCCGGGATCTCCTGCGAAGGCGAGATCGGGTTTGTGGGCTATAGCGGCGGAGAAGCGTCTGATGGCACCGATCCGGCCGAAGCGGAGCGCTTTGCGCGAGAGACCGGTGTGGACGCGATAGCCATTTCGGTCGGGAATGTCCATCTGCAACAGAACCAGGAGGGTGGTCTGGATGAAACCCGCATCCGCCGGATTGAGGCCGTGACCGATATTCCCCTCGTGATCCATGGGGGAAGCGGGGTGCCCCTCGCGCAGCGCGCGCATCTCGCACGCAGCTCGAATATCTGCAAATTTAACATCGGCACTGAATTGCGGATGGTGTTCGGAATGGCGCTCCGGGACGCGCTCGAAAGCGACGAAGAGGGATTCGATCGCGTGCAAATCCTAAGCGCCGTGGAACCCGCGCTTAAAGACGCGGCGCGAAAAGCGCTCCGATCCATATCCAGAGAGAGCGTTTCTTCATGATCAGGTTTGGTTTGCTTGGCTGTGGTCGCATTGGTCAGGTTCACGCGAGCAGCATCGCCGCTGTCGAAAACGCATCGCTGATCGCTGTCGCCGACGCGGTACCCGCCGCCGCCGAAACGCTCGCCGCCAAGTCCGGCGCAGAGGTCAGAAGCTCCGATGAGATCATCGCCGCACAGGACATCGATGCCGTCATCATCGCGTCCCCCACCACCGCGCATTACGATCAGATCCATGCGCTCGCCAAGGCGGGCAAGGCAATCTTCTGCGAAAAGCCACTTGATCTGTCCTCGGACCGCGCCGCCGAATGCGCGCGCGCAGTGAAGACGGCAGGCGTCGCGTTCCTCACCGGGTTCAACCGACGATTTGACCCGGATTTCAGTCTTCTCCAGCGAAAGCTATCCGAAGGAGTGATCGGACGGCCCGAACTTGTGGTGATCACTTCGCGCGACCCGGCACCACCGCCGATCAGCTATATCGAGACCTCGGGTGGCCTCTTCCGGGACATGATGATCCACGATTTCGACATGGCACGCTTCTTGCTTGGCGAAGAAATCACCGAGGTTTTCGCCACCGGTTCCTGCCTCGTCGATCCCGGCATCGGCGCTGCCGGAGATGTGGATACCGCGATGGTGACCCTGAAAACCGAAAGCGGCGCATTGTGCCAGATCAACAACTCCCGACGTGCGGTCTATGGCTACGATCAACGCATCGAGGTTCATGGTGCACGCGGCATGCTGCAGGCCGCGAACCAGCCGGAACACCGTCTGACACTGGCGACCGCACCGGGTTTCGCGACCGCTCCGAACAAGGCGTTTTTCCTCGAACGCTACGCTCCCGCATACCGCGCAGAAATCGCCGCCTTCGTCGCGGCCCTTACGGACGGCCGCGCACCAGATCCCGGCATCGACGACGGCGTCCAAGCCCAAAAACTCGCAGACGCCGCAACGCAATCACATCACCTCGGAAAACCGATCAGGTTGTAAAGAGGACTGGCGACTTCGTCTGACTTTTTGGGACAGCAATCCACCATCCTTCATAAATTGCGCACTTGCGATCCGTGATCTCGCGGCCCGCAGAACCCTGTCTTGATTTGAATGCGCATAAACCTGGCAATTCGATACTGGCGGTACAACGCTGCCTGCAAGTTCAAGCCGTTACGCTTCTCGAATTTCACAAGACGATAAAACTTTTGACCCAAGTTGAACATCTTCTGATCACATTCGACTGGCACGTTTGTTGATGAAATCTCGCTAATTGGGACGTCATAACAGTTCTTATCCAGGTTTGTCACAGTGCTCCAAGTCGCCAGAATGTCTGACGAGACGACGTTAAATGACCTGCCCGCAGGCACGCTTCTCCTGCGCAATCAATACCAGATCGAACGCATGCTCGGGGATGGTGGCTTCGGCATCACCTACCTTGCACGCGACAGCCTGGATCGTCAGGTGGTGATCAAGGAATGCTTCCCGGAAATGCTGTGCTGCCGTCAGGGCCGGAACGTGAAGGCGCGGACTGCGTCAGAGGACCCGAGGTTTCAAAGTGTTATCACCAACTTTCTGAAAGAAGCCCGGCGGGTGGCCAAACTGGATCATCCGAACATTGTCGGGGTGCATCAGGTTTTCGAGGAAAACGGAACCGCCTACCTGGCAATGGACTTCATAGACGGTGTCGACTTGTTGACGCTTCTCGAAGATGCGCCGGAAAAGCTGACCCGCGATGTTCTGCAGAAAGCGCTGCGCGATACGCTGAAGTCCATCAAGTATATCCACGACCTCGAGATCCTGCACCGCGATATCTCGCCGGACAACCTCATGCTCGACGATGCCGGGAACTTGACCTTGATCGACTTCGGCGCCGCGCGTGACAATTGCCTGCGAAAAGACCGGGCCTTGTCCGCCCTGCTGTCCGTCAAGGACGGGTATTCGCCGCACGAGTTTTACCTCGACGACACCGATCAGAAAAAATCCAGCGATCTTTATTCGCTGGCCGCCACGTTCTACCACCTGATCATCGGTCAAGCGCCGCCTGACAGTCAGCGGCGCGTGGCCGCGCTCGCCTCGGGCAAGCCGGACCCTTATCAACCGCTGGCCGGGCTCACGCTCGACTTTGATGAAACCCTGCTTGCGTCCATCGACACCTGCCTCAACATCAAGCAATCGGACAGGCTTCAGACAGCGGATGAGTGGCTTGGCGTTCTCGATGGGACAGTGCCACGTCAGGTTCAAGTGGCACCGACCCCCGCAAAGCGCCACACACCGAAAGAGCCCACGCGTGTTAGGCCCGCACAGGAACCAGCGCCGCGTGTCGAGATCCTCGTCGACTCCATCGCAGAGCTGGTCGAGACGACGAACCGTGACGTGAAAAAATCCAGCCCGAAGAAAAACCGCAAGAAGAAAGCCAAGGAAGAGCATTTCAGCGTCTCGCAAGACAGTTCGGTCAAGCAGTTCGTTGATCTCTTCGGTAATCCGATCCACGATGTCGAAGCATGGATGCGCGAACAGGATGAGTTGTCGTCATCCAAGAGCATCGACACGCCCGCCCAGTCGGATTTCGACCTTGAGGATATCTCCGAGCAGGACGTGAACAATCCGCTTCGCAGTCTGATCAGGGCGATGATGCCGTGGCGCACCCGGCGCAAACCGCTCACCGCCCCAACACAAAAAACCTGAAAGGAACGTCAATGAGGTTCATTCGAGACATCATCGACAGCCAGCAACGTCTGGCCGATGCCCAAGAGATCGACGACATCGAGGCAACGGACGGCCCGAACGGACCGTTGGATCAGTCATCCTCGTCTACGAACGATGCGGATGTGCTGGAGCTTTCACAGGACTTTGCCTTGCGTCCGGAACAGGACCAAGACGCATCGCGCGGCTTTGATGATGTTGAGACTCCCGATGAGTCGATCGATGAAGACGATGAAGATGTCTCTGCGGTTGAGGAAACCGGTATCTCGGCAGGACAATCCGACGCGCATGACGCACCGTCCGAATTGCCTGCGCCCGAAATCGTGCCCAGCCGGAAAACCGATGGCCATATGCTCCAGCAAATCCGCAAACCAGAGCCCGTCGCTCCGGTTGTGGAAGAAGAGCAAAATGACGCCCTCGATCAAGACGACGATCTTCCCTTGCCCCTGCGAGACCGCTCGGAAAACCGGGTGAACATCTCAGACGCGCCCAAGAGTCGCCTGCGGCTGCATCGGTCCACGGCGAGTGACGAAGCGCCCGGAGAAGGGCAAGAGGTGATGTCGCAGCTCAGAGAAACCTTCGTTGAAGAGCCTGAGGGCGAGGCGGAAACGGCGGAGGCATCGGCACCAGCGGCACCCGTTCGGAAAAGCGGAAACGCGCGTGCGCGCACGCGGCTTCTTGGATTCAACCCGGGCGCCGTGGGCGGTGATCCGGTGGCACGGTTGCGCAGAGCCGAAGAACCGCAGGACGTGCGCTTTCCCGTGGGTTGGCTGGTCGTCACCGCGGGACCAGGACGCGGTGCATCGTTCACCCTGTCGACAGGCGTCGCACAGATTGGTCGTGCGGAGAACCAAGCCATTCGTCTTGATTTCGGCGACACATCCATCTCGCGCGAGAACCACGCGGCCATTGCCTATGATACAGAGCAGAACACGTTTTTCATTGGCCACGGCGGAAAAGCCAATCTCGTGCGTCGCAACAACCGCCCTGTTCTGAGCACCGAGGAGCTGTCAGCCGGGGACACCATTCGCGTCGGCGAAACCACGCTGCGTTTCGTTCCGTTCTGCGGATCGGATTTCTCGTGGGATGACGCGCAACAGTCTGGCCAGACGAATGCGATCCACGGATAAGCTCGCCTGCGATGCCGTGACGCTTCTGAACCAGGGGCGTCGCGAGCGGCAGGAAGACGCGGTGGCATCCGATTTTCCCGAAGGCTCGGATGTCGGATTTGCGGTGCTGGGTGATGGCATGGGCGGCCACACCTCCGGTGAAATCGCAAGCAACATCGTGGTGTCCGAGGTGTTCCGGCGGATCAAGGCCTACGCCACCGACCCCGATCTTCTCGAAACCCGGATCAGCGACATACTTCACGAAGCGACAGCGCACGCGAATGCGAGCGTCGGGGAATATACGCTGACAAAGCCCGAGACGCATGGGATGGGGACAACACTTCTTGCCCCGGTCGTCGTGCAGGACAGGCTGTACTGGATCTCAATCGGCGACTCGCCACTGTATATCTTCCGGCAGGACAGGCTTTTCCGGTTGAACCAAATCCACACGCTGCGCGGGCAACTCGAGTACCTCGTCGACAACAACCTTGTTGACCCCGAAGACGCGATGGCAAGCGATCAGAATTGCCTGACCTCTGCCATCGTGGGACAAGAGATCGCGCAGATCGATTGCAGCGACGCGCCGATTGCTCTGTACGAAGGGGATATCGTAATCGCTGCCAGCGACGGTCTGAATTACCTCGCCGATGAAGAGATCTCGGACGTGCTGTTTCAGGTTCAAGACGCGTCTGCCGCAATTATCGGCAAGGCGCTGATGACCCAGATCACGCATCTCGACGATCCGGATCAGGACAACGTTGCGTGCTGTGTCATGAAGTTCAGTCCTGCGCCGCGAATGCCCATCGAAAGCCCCGTCGCCTCAGTCGACGCGCACTGCGCAAGCCCAAACACGGTCGTCGCCACGCTCGATCGCACGACGCAGGAAGTTGAGTATGAAGCATCCATGAGGAAACGGTCTTGACCTCACCAGACAGTGCAGCTTCGGTTGCGGACGCGCTTCAGTCGGCGCTCGACCAAGGCCGATTTCCGACGCAATACGCGCCCATGGCGCGCCACCTCGCCTCTCACCTTCGGAAACCCGTTCACACGGTGATCACGGGTCTTGACGGCAGCGGCAAGTCAACTCTGCTCAATATGTTTCTTGGCGACGCCATTGTGAGCCACAGCGGCCCGGTGCCGGTCATCGAGATTGCCCAAGGTGCGGCAAACACTGTGACTTTCGAGGGCAGCGATGGCACTCAAACCCGACTGGATGGACTTCTCAGCGAACATGACATGCCTGCGGGAACGACCCGTATCCGACAGGAACTCGCGTCACCCGAACTAAGCCAGCAAAGCTTTGCGGAGGTGCGCATCGATGTCGATGCACCGAAAGCGGCCCTGAGTTGGATATCGCAGAACGCCAATATCGTTCTCTGGTGCACCGAGGGTTTCAACGAAGACGAACAACAGTTCTGGAAATCGCTTCCCGACGGCCTGAAAGATCACGGTTTTCTTGTTCTGACAAAGACCGACCGCCACCTCGCCGATGGTACACTTGAGGAGATTAAGTCTACCCTGGAACCCATTGTATCGGAAGAATTTCTTGGCCTGCTTACAGTCGCGGCGCCGCAGGGTTTGATGCCGCAACCGAAGACCGACTCTGCGCTCTGGGCGTCCAGCGGCGGCAAAGCCCTTGTCGAAGCGGTTTCGGGTTTGATTGAAAAAGGGCGCGCCGAGGACCTCGATCAAGCCCAAATGCTCATCGAAAGCTTTGCGCCTGACATCGCGGATGAAAAGCCGGACACGCCCGCCGATGACAGGCAGTCCAACCCCGGCGTCGTTGTTCCAATGACCAAAAAGGTCACGTCCACCGCAAGGGGAGACAAGACCCTTGTAAGCGCCGTCGCGATCATCGATGAGGGCGCCGAAGCGCTCGTGTCCGCAGCATCACGTGACTCCATGGACGTCGACAAGACCATTACCATCTGCGCCGACACGATGACACGGTTGGTGGACCATTTTGCAACGTCCAAAACGGATGACCATCGCGTGCAAAAGGCCCGTGAAGATGCCCATGATGGGCAGGAAATGATCCTCCTGTTCCAGCTTGAAAAGAACGAAGACGCCGCAACCGACGCGGTGACCGTTCTGTTGCAACTCAAGACGGAATTTCTTGAAAACTCTTTCTATCTGCAGGCGTCGTGATGGGCGGATTTTCATATTGCTGCCCCAACATGGACACAAACGCGAACCATCATTGTGGCGTTAACACCGGATTGCTGACGTCAATGCCCCTGAGCAGCGGCATACGACAGGCGCGTCCTAAAAATCTGGCTGGATTCGGATGAACATCGAAGCAAAGATCACGCCAGCGGTCGAAAGAAAAAGCTCGGTCAAGTCGAGCATCTTGAAGGCAGGCACAAAAAGCCTTGGCGATTTCGCGGACCGCGTCGCCACTGTCGAGCGCGCGATAGACGACCTGTCTGGCGTCGTGGGTGAAAACACCGCGCGCTCGTTCGAACGGTTGCACCGTCAACTCGATGAGTTCGAACCAAGCGTCACGCTTCTCGGCCAAGTGAAAGCCGGCAAAACCGCCCTTGTCAACGCGATGGCAGGCTGGTCCGACCTCCTGCCCTCGGACGTCAACCCATGGACATCCGTGGTCACCTCCCTGCACCTGCAGCCCGGAACAGAGCGTCCCGAAGTCGCGGCGCGGTTCAAATTCATGACGGAAGACGAATGGGACCGCCTGCTGGCGAAAGGCGGTCGGATCGGCGAACTGGCAGGGCGCGCAGGCGCAGAGAGCGAGTTGCAGAAGATCCGCTCTCAGATCGAGGAGATGCGCAGCAAGTCGCGCCACCGGCTCGGGCGAAAATTCGAGTTGCTCATGGGTCAAGAGCACGAATACGGCTATTTCGACAAGAACTTGCTCGAACGGTATATCTGCCTCGGCGACGACTTCGCGGATCAGGATGACGACGGCGACATCGCCGACCTAGGGAAATTCGCGGATATCACGCGATCCGCCGACCTCTACCTGAACTCCGAGACATTCCCGTTCCGCATGTGTCTGCGCGACACGCCCGGCGTGAACGACACGTTCATGATGCGCGAACAGATCACAATCCGCGCAATCCGGGAAAGCCGGGTTTGCGTCGTGGTCTTGTCCGCCGGCCAGGCACTGACCTCGGTCGACATGGGCCTAATCCGGCTGATCTCGAACATCGACACGCGCGAGTTGATTGTCTTCGTCAACAGGATCGACGAACTGACCGATCCCGCGAAAAGCATTCCCGAAATCGAAGACAGTATCCGTGAAACGCTGCGCAAGCACCACGGTCCGGACAATGTCGAAATTCTGTTCGGAAGTGCCTATTGGGCCAACAAGGTACTTTCGGGCGAACTCGAGTCCCTTGGCGACTCCAGTTCCAAGGCCTTGTTTAAATGGGCAGAAGTCAAACTCCAGCCGGACGCACCGACGCAATCCGCCACGGAAATGATTTGGGAACTGTCTGGCCTGCCAGCCCTGTCTGACGCCATTTCCCGCCGTGTCGTGGAAAAGGTGGGGGAAGAGTTCGTCCAGAAGACCGCAAGCTCGGCCATCACCCTCGCCACAGCGCAACAGGCCGCGAACACGGTGCGGATCGAAGGGAGCGAGGACGCCCCCCAAATCGACGCGAGCGAGATCAAGCAGGAATTCGAACGGATCGTTCAAGACAGCATCAACGTGCTGAACGTAGAACTCGATACGGTGATCCGGGATTTCAACGAGCGCGCGGACCGCGCACGCGAAAACTTTGTGGCCAGGGCATCGCATTCCCTGATCGATCACCTCGAACGATACGGACCCGAAGCGGTCTGGGAATACCAGCCCGAAGGTCTGCGCATTCTGCTACGATCGGCCTACAAGGTCATGGGCAGCCGCGTGCAGTCCACCGCGAAAGCCCGTTACGAAGCTGCTGTGTCCGAGATCGCGCAGCTTCTCTACAAAGGCTTCGGGAGCGCCGTTGAAGGCATCCAAATCGGTGTTCCGAGCACCCCCGATATCCCTGCCCCGGTGGCCCTTGGCCAAACCATCGCGCTTGATTTCAACGACAGCTGGTGGGTCTCGTGGTGGCGCCTGATGCGCGGGTACAAGGCGTTTGCCAAGCGCTTTCAGGAACTGATCACGGCCGAGACCGAGGACTTCATGTACCAGTTGAAGGCCGTTCAGACCGACGCGATCAAACTGGAAAGCCTCCGTGTCCTGCAAGAGTTCTTCGACGAACAACGTGACATCCTTTTGGAGTTGCTGGCCCACCCCGACAACAGCCAACACGTCCACGCCATTTTCGGCGACGAGGCAGAAGACGCCCGGCAAAAGACAATCGAAAATGCGCTCAAGGTGCTTCAACCCATCGCTGCGTGACGGAGAGACCCAATGACCAAGCCCATCAACTTCGGCACTCCGAACAACCGTAAACCACGCCTCGCCCTGATGGGCGAATTCAGCAGTGGAAAAAGCACCTTGTCCAATCTCCTGCTGGGCGAAGCGCCTTTGCCGATGCGGGTGACGGCGACGCGTCTACCCCCGGTTTGGATCACCGAAGGCGAACCAGCAGCCTACGCCGTGCTCGACGACGGGTCAGAGCAGCCCGTCAACATTGAGGATCTCGAAAACAATTGCCCAGATAACACGCGGATGATCCGCCTGCATCGGCATGCGGACATCCTGCAGGTGTGCGACCTGATCGATATGCCGGGCATCTCCGATCCGAACATGCCCGTCGACTCCTGGCGTCCAATCATCGAAGACATCGATTGCGTCATCTGGTGCACCCACGCGACCCAGGCTTGGCGACAGTCCGAGGCTGCGATGTGGGATCAGATCTCGGGGTCGACGAACGGCAACAACATCCTATTGGTGACCCAATTCGACAAGTTGCGCACCGAACTGGAAGGCGCGCGCGTCCTGAACCGCCTCAAGTCCGAAACGCGCGACAAATTCAGAGACATCTTCACGATCTCGCTGCTTCAGGCCATTGAAGCGGGCGACGACTTCGAGATTTGGCGACAAAGCGGTGCGGCCGAGTTCACCGAACACCTGATCGCACTTCTTCTGAACAAACTGCCGGACAAGGGCAAAGAGTCGAACGCGTCGGCAAAAGCCGCTGCTGCGTCCTCGGGTCTTGTGGTCGAACATGTGGCCGAGGTTGTGCAGGACCCGCCCGCGACCGCACCGGAGGATGGTGAAAACGTCGCGCGGATCAGGCCCAAACGGGTCCGCATCAAAACCCGGATCAGGCCACGCACGCCGCGCCCGTCAAGTTCCGCAGCAAGCCATGCGTAAACCACCCACACAGCGCCGCAGCGTCAAAGCGGTTGCAAAGTAGATGCCATGGGGGTCGAAATGCAGCTTGACGAAGATCTGAACGCCATCAAACGCAAAGTCGGGGGATGCACGCTCGCGGCCTTCGGCGATCTTCGTACGCAACTCATTCTTCGGGTCGTGTCGGATCACCGGCGTTCACAGGAAAGCCTCGACCAGATGTGCGCGCAGGCCAAGCGCGCCTTCAAAACCGCCGACGCCCTCGCAAAGTCGCAGGCTGCGACGACGGCCCCGAGTGACCATGCAATCATCCTCACATCGAACGAATGCCACCTGTTTGTCCGTGCTCCACGAAATCACAGCGACGTGCTGATGTTCGCCTGCAAGGATTTCTCCGCGACCGAACACTTGGTGAGTGCAGCCCGCCAGATGCTCCAGGAAACGGCCCTTGCAAGCTGATGCCCCAAGTCTCCGCACATAAGCCGCAGGGCCGAGACACGGATATGTCGCAGCTCAGAACAGCGATTTCGAAGCTGTCCAGCCGAACCGCCGAAACCGTCAGACAAGCGCGCCGTGAAGAGCACGACGCGAACAGTCTCGCTCCTGCGCTCCACGCACTGATCGACGAAACCGTACTTCCCAGAGAAATCGCGCTTTTGGCCGACGGGATCGTTTCCGCGCGTCTATCAATCGCCAATCGAAGATTGAATGGCGTGACGTTGGATCCGCTGCACAAAAACGTCAAAACCCAGCCGCCCGAGACCGCCAACGACTTCGCGTCGCTGATCCGGCATGCGTGTACTATCGGACACGCCTACACGCTGAGACCGTCAGGGCGCGGTCAGGCCTTCACCGAAAACGGCCCCAGTTGCACCGGCGCACAGCTCGTCCGCGCCTTGGGAAAGGCCAGTGCCGACACCCTGTTCGACACGCTCAAACCGCTGTCCACCGCGTACCTGCTGTACGGCGCCGGGGGCAGCGAGTGCGAAGCGTCAGGGCCCAGTGACCTACTGACCGCGCTGCGCATCGCGAACGCTTCGGATGCCGACGCCAGTCAAGAGAAAGCCAATCGCAAGGCAAAGGACCTGCCCGCCAAGCCCACCTGCCTTGTCCTTCCCTTGAACGAAACCACCAGGATCATGATCGCCGCATCAAACCAGAAACGCGCCATATTCGCGATCGACGAACAGAACGTGTCCGCCTCAGCACGCGCCTGGATGTTTTAAGACACATCTGCTGTTTGCCGCGAAACGATCGGTTCAAACCATTAAGACCACCGCATGCTAATGCGTGGATCGCTCGCCGAAGCGATAAGACGGTTTAGCTTGGCAAAGGAAGCGAACTAGCGACGATTGTATCGTGCACACCGCGCTCGAAATAAGCTCTGATACCGCAACTATGCGTCGATGTTGGTACAGCGCCAATCATATAGCGAGCTCCTGATACTCCGTGCTTTTTGCTGAGAACTACGTTCCACTAGGCGAACCGTCGTTCTCAGAGATTTTGCAAACTCAAGCAATTTTGACGCGAATTCATCACAATTCGCGATCCACAGTCGATCTTTAAGACAGGCTGTCAAACGAGGTGAGCGCCACCGAAGATCACAAGCAGTTGCAAAATCTGTATCCCAAATTAATCTTCGCGCAAAATGGGAGGAGAAAATCATGATCAAACAGACTGTTCTGGCAGCAGCCTGCCTGTCTCTTTTGGGGACGTCGGCCTTCGCCACCGAAAAGATGCGCATCTCTTTGCAGTTGCCGCTGACAAGCCACCTGGGCGAGAACTTGCAGCTCTTTGAAAAAGAGGTCGAGGAGCGCACGGGCGGCGCGATCGATGTCGAGATTTACGACAGCGCGACTCTCTACAAGGACAACGAAGTGCCTGCCGCGGTCGGATCGGGGTCCATCGAGGCCGGTGTTGCTTCGCTGACGCGCTATGTGGGCGATGCTCCGGTGGTTGACGTGTTCTACATGCCGTTCCTCTTCAATACCGAGGACAAGGTCCGCGCGGCTGTGGCCGAGGGATCACCCGTGCGCGAGGTGCTTGAGGAAGAGATCGCCAAAACCGGTGGTGAGGTGCTTTACTGGCAGGCCTATGGTGGTGCGATCCTGTTGTCCCAGGAAGAGCCGATCCGCACGCCTGCAGATCTGGAGGGCAAGAAGGTGCGCGTCTTCGGCAAGACGCTTGGAGATTTCGTCAGCGCCGCCGGTGGTGCGCCAACGCTGGTTTCCGGGTCAGAGCAATACCTCGCCTATCAGCGAGGCACAGTGGATGTCGGCATGACCGGCGTGTCCGGCGTGAAGTCCCGCAAGCTGTGGGAGGTCATGGACACCATCACCCGTACCAACCACGCCAACATCGAATTCGTCGTCGTGGTGAACAGCGACTGGTGGAATGGACTGGATGCGGACACTCAGGGCCACATCCGTGAGGCAGCCCGGGTCGCGCAGAACGATGTGCGTGACCGGATGAGCCAGATCGAGGCGGATGCTTACGCGGCTGCGGAAGAGAACGGCATGACCATCGTCGATCTGACGGATGAGGAACTGGCCGCCTGGCAGGCCGTCGCGCAACCCGTCTACGACAGCTATATCGAAGCCACGGGCGACGCCGGGCAAACGATCCTCGATGCGCTGGGCGTGAACTCCGGCTCCTAAGCCTTTCTCCAACCCTTTGGATGCGGGCGGCCAGCGGGCCGTCCGTTCGGGGCTTGCACATGTCCGTCATCACACAAGTTTCCCGACTGGCCTGCGTCATCGGCGCGGTGCTCATGGCCGCAACTGGCGCGATGCTCACCTATGAGGTCATCGCGCGGTACTTCTTTATCAAACCGACGATCTGGGCCGCGGAACTTAGCCAGATGTGCCTTGTCTGGGGGTGCCTTCTGGCGATGCCCTATCTTCTGACGCTGCGGCGGCACATCACGGTGAATGCGGTAACGTCGCTTTTGCCAAAGACCGGACAGCGGCTTTGCGCTTATATCGCCCTGATTGTCGTGATCGTCTTTTCCGCTATCGTTGCCTTCTGGGGCTTCGACATCTTCTACACCAGCTTCGAACGCGGGCGCACAACCGGGTCGATCCTTAACCTTCCGATCTGGATTTCCGAAGCCTCCGTCCCGGTGGGCTTTGGCCTGCTCGCGCTACAGGGCGTTGTCGAACTGGTCCGCTTGCGGGATACGGACAACGCAAGTCTGGGGGCGACGCACGAATGACCATCGTCCTCATCCTCGTTGCGCTTTTCGTGCTGCTGCTTCTCGGCGTTCCGGTTGCTTTTGCGTTGGGTGGCATGGGTCTTGGTATGCTCATGCTGGGCGGCTTCTCTCCGCTCATGGCACCGCAGTCGATTCTGTCGACGCTGAACGGTTTTATCCTGCTGGCCGTGCCGCTCTTCCTCTTGATGTCCAACCTGCTTTTGAAAGGCGGTGTCGGGCGCGACCTGTTTGCCGCGGTGCAGGCCTGGGTCGGACATTGGCCCGGCGGTCTCGCCGTCGCCACGATCATCTCCTGTGCATTGTTTGCGGCGATCTCGGGCTCGTCTGTGGCCACCGCCGCCACGATCGGCACCGTCGCCATTCCCGAGATGATCAATCGCGGGTACGAGAAGAAATTCGTCTATGGCTTGCTCGCAGCGGGCGGCACTCTGGGCATTCTGATTCCACCGTCGATCCCGATGATCGTGTACGGCTTTGTCACCGAGCAATCGGTGATCGCGCTTTTCCTTGCGGGTATCGGACCGGGCCTCGTTCTGGTCACGCTTTTCGTGCTCTTCGCGATGCTGCATGCAAAACTGTCCGGCAACTTCGAAGACGTGCCCAAAGCCACCTGGCAGGAACGAATGGCTGCGTCGAAACGGGCCCTGCCCTCCGTTGCGCTTGCCGCATTGGTCATTGTGGGTCTCTACTCGGGTGCGTTCACACCAACCGAAGCCGCCGCCGTCGGCTTTGCCGCGGCGCTGTTCATCGTGACCTTCTGGTTGCGCACGCTGACATGGGCGACCTTTTGGGACGCGGTCCGCGAGTCCGCAATCACGACCGCCGCCATCCTGTTGATTGTTGCGGGTGCCAAGATCTTTGGCAAAGCCATCGCGCTCTACCGCATCCCGCAGGACATCTCGGCCTTTCTGGCGCAAACCATCGACGATCCGATCATGTTCATCATCGTCGTGTCTTTGGTCTTGCTGCTCATGGGGCTGGTGTTCGAAGCGCTGTCGATGATCCTCATCATGACGCCCGTCCTCTTGCCCGCTGCACTGGGCCTCGGCTTTGATCCGATCTGGTTCGGTATCTACATGGTCATCATGGTCGAATGCGCACTGATCACGCCGCCCGTTGGATTGAACCTCTATGTCATCCAGTCCGTCGCGCGGACGTCGCTGGCGAATGTTGCGCGCGGTGTGTGGCCGTTCCTCGTGATGATGATCATGACAGTGGGTATCCTCTACATCTTCCCCGACCTAGCCCTCTACATTCCGTTCAAATGGTGATGCCATGAGCACAGCCCAAGCATTGCGCGATCTTCTGCAAGAGGATCGCTGCCATATGATGCCCTGCTGCTTCGACGCGCTGTCTGCCAAACTGATCGAACAGGAAGGCTATGCACTGACTTTCATGTCGGGCTTCGCAGCTTCGGCCAGCCGCATCGGTGCGCCCGACCTCGGGTTGATGAGCTACGGAGAGGTTGTCGATCAGGCGCGCAATATCACCGACGCAATTGGCATTCCGCTCATCGGGGATGGCGACACCGGCTACGGGAACGCGATGAACGTACGACGCACCGTGGCCGGGTTTGCCAAAGCCGGATGCGCCGCAGTTATGATCGAGGATCAGCTTGCACCCAAGCGGTGTGGTCATACACCAGGCAAAGCCGTGGTATCTCGGGACGAAGCCTTCGACCGCATCCGTGCTGCCGTGGATGCGCGCGAAGCCCTGCGCGCTGCAGGAGGTGACATCCTGATCCTCGCCCGCACCGATGCGCGCCACGAACACGGCCTGTCCGAAGCCATCGACCGTGCCGCGCAGTTTGCGGAATTGGGGGCTGACATCCTCTTTGTCGAAGCGCCGCAAAGCGAGGCGGAAATGCGGGACGTGTGCAGCAACCTGCCCGGGCCGAAGATGGCGAATATCGTCGAAGGTGGCGCGACGCCCGACCTGCCCAACGCAGCGCTGCACGACATCGGCTATGCAATCGCCGCCTATCCGCTGTCCCTGATGGCCTCCGCTATGCAAGCCATGGTGACCACTCTGCGCGCGATGCGCGATGACCAGCGGCCAAACCAAATGGACTTCGCAGAGCTTCGCGACCGTATCGGGTTCAACGCGTATTACGAGGCGTCAGAGCGATACGCCTCATCCAAACGCACGACTTGACTGTGCCATCGGGACGCCAAGATTGACCGTGACATATCTTTGGATGAGTATCCTCCGGCAAACAAAAGAAAAGGCCAAAGTGCCTAAGGGAGGAAAACCATGAAGATGTTGAAGGCCGCCTTGGCGGCAGTTGTTGTCGCGGCCAGCCCCGCGCTTGCCGAGTATCCTGAACGAGAGGTTCTGGGTGTCGTGATGTGGGGCGCGGGCGGTGCAACCGATACCGTTGCTCGTGCAGTGAACCCCGCCGCTGAAGAAGCGCTTGGCAAACCGATCGTGGTTCTGAACAAGTCGGGCGGTGCCGGTGCGATCTCGACCGCTTTCGTGAACGCCGCGCCCGCAGATGGTTACACGTTCCTTTACGGTGCCGAAAACCCGCAGCTTCACGGTGTCATGGGGGTTTCAGACATTGACTATGGCGACATGTACCCGATCAACATCCTTGGCCGCGGCGTAGGCGTGATCGCCGTTCCGGCGGATTCCAAGTACCAGACGCTTTCTGACTTACTCGGTGACATCTCGGCCAATCCCGGCTCCGTCAAGATGGGGTCGACCGGTCCGGGCGGTCTTCCTTCGACGATCGGCGCTCTGATCTCGAACGCGACCGATTTCGACGTGACCGCGATTCCCTTCGATGGCGAAGGCCCCGGCCTGACCGCGATGCTGGGTGGTGAGGTTGATTTCATGCCCACCGGGATCTCTGCCGCGGCCGAGCAGATCAAAGCCGGCAACATGCGCGCGCTTGCCGTTGTGAATCCCGAGCCGGTCGACACATTGCCGGATGTCCCCGCCATCACCGACACGATCCCCGAAATGTCGCGCTTCCTTCCGTGGGGACCGTTCTACGGCGTGTTCGTACGGGCCGAAGTTCCCGATGATGTGAAGGCAACTCTGACCGAGGCGTTTTCGACCGCGGCCACCGATGAGACGTTTCTCGAACTCATGGCGAACCGTGGCAACGTGGTCATGAACATGAGCGGGCAGGAAGCCGTCGATTTCCTGGCCAAGTGGCAGCAGGTCACGGTCTGGGCGCTTCAGGATACCGGCGCAGCCAAGGTCAATCCCGAAGAGCTCGGCATCGCGCGGCCCTGATCACATCGGTCGATCTGTCAACACCTGACGGGTCGACCATGCCCAACACTGAAATGAAAACACCCGACACTCTCCGACCCGGAGAACGGCTTTTCGCGCTTCTTCTGGTCCTGTTCGCTGGTTATGCCTTTTGGGAATCCTATCGGATTTCGGGTCTCGACGGGCTGACCACGGGCGGCGTTTTGCCGATGCTTGCCTCTGCGGTGATGCTTGTGACTGGGCTTGTCATCCTGTCAGAGACGCTGCGCAAACCCCGCGCGGATGACAGCGGGATTTCGGGGCTGGTGGCCTACCTGCTCCCGCTGAGGGTCGTCTTGTTCACGGCACTGGTGGCCGTTTACGTGGCCGTAATCCCGGTCCTGGGCTTTCTGCCCGCGTCGGGCGGGCTGTTGTTTATCGCGATCTGGGCGCTTTGGCGAAAAGGCCCGCTCAGGTCCATGGCGATATCGCTCCTTAGTGTCGGGGTCATCTATCTCCTCTTCCGTGTCGTCTTTCAGGTCGTCCTGCCCATGGGGAGCCTGTGGCAATGATCGAGACGCTCGGCTATTTCGCGACCTCGTGGTTGGACCCCTCTTTGCTGGTGCTCACCGCATTGGGCACGTTCGCGGGAATCTATATCGGCGCGATCCCCGGTCTGTCGGTCACGATGGCCGCATCGATCCTGATTTCCTTCACCTTCAAATGGGACGTCAATGAAGCCCTCGCCCTGATCGGTGGCGTCTATGTCGGCGGCGTCTACGGCGGGGCGCGAACGGCGATCCTGCTCAACATCCCCGGTGCGCCAAGCGCGATTGCCACCGCAATCGATGGCTATCCGCTCGCGCGCAAGGGCCTCGCCGGAGAAGCGATTGGCCTTTCAACGGTGATGTCGGTCATTGGCGGTCTCATCGGCGTTCTCGCGCTGGCCGTTGCGGCGCCCCTGATTGCCGATTTCGCGATCAAGTTCACCTCACGCGATTACATGCTTCTGGGCATCATCGGCATCCTGCTCGTCGGCACCTTGTCGGGCGAAAGCTTTGCCAAAGGGGCCTTCGCCGGTGCTCTTGGGGTGATGATCGGCATGGTCGGACTTGATCCGATGACCGCCGAGACGCGGTTCACATACGGCTCGATCAACCTGATGGGAGGCATCCCCTTTGTCGTGGCGATGATCGGTTTCTTCGGCGTGGCCGAAGCGTTGGCGCAGCTTGAGCATATCTCGACCGCGCCGATCAAGCAGAAGGTCTCGCGGATCGTTCCCGCATGGTCCGATGTGCGGCGCTATCTTGTACTGGGGCTGAAATCCTCGGGGCTGGGAACGCTCATCGGCGCATTGCCGGGCACAGGTGGCGACATCGCAGCGCTGCTGGCCTACGATCATGCCAAACGCAGCACCAAGAACCCCGAAGTGCCTTTTGGCGAAGGCGCCAAGGAAGGGTTGATTGCGCCCGAGACGGCAAACAATGCAGCGGTAGGCGGGGCGTTCGTTCCGATGCTGACACTCGGCATTCCCGGCGATGCCGTTACGGCGATCATCATTGGTGCGCTCTACATTCACGGCCTGAAACCCGGGCCGCTGCTGCTGACGGACACACCGCATCTGTTCTGGTTCATCGTCGGCAACCTGACGTTGGCCAACCTGTTCCTGCTGGTC
Organism: Marivita hallyeonensis; assembly: GCF_900129875.1. Taxonomy (GTDB): domain Bacteria; phylum Pseudomonadota; class Alphaproteobacteria; order Rhodobacterales; family Rhodobacteraceae; genus Marivita; species Marivita hallyeonensis. Next base: position 584,127 of record NZ_FQXC01000002.1, read on the forward strand.
TTCGGCCTGACCGGCATTCGCATCTTCACAAAGGTGGTCGAGTGCCCGCGCGCGATCCTGATCCCGCTGATCATCATCCTGTCAGCGGTGGGTGCCTACGCCATCCAGAACAATCCCGTTCATATCACCTGGGCCCTGGCGTTCGGTGTCATAGGGTACGTCCTCAAGCGATACGGTTTTCAGGTCGGTCCAATTATTCTCGGAGTGATCCTGGGCCCGATGATCGACGCCAACTACCGCCGCGCCATGATCGGCGCACGGGAAGACATCGGAAGCTTCCTATTCGATCTGATCAGTCACCCGATTTCTTTCCTGTTAACCTCTGCCCTGGTATTCATGTTCGTGACCCAAATCCCGTTCGTGAAGAGGCGGATACGTCGCGCATGACCAGTTTCGATGCTCCAAGGATAAAGCGCATCTATCTGCTGGCGCATTTTGAGAGTACTTCGGACAGCCTGCGCAACCAGTGAACATCGATGCTACGGCATCTTCGCAGAAAAGATGTACGGAGCGACGCGCTCTGCCAATTTTATCTGTAAGGTAAATTGCCTTTTTTGCATCGCTGAAACTTGAGAGTGGTTTGCGATCCGAAGCTCTGCACAAAGGTACGAAACCTGCTGGAATTGTGATGGCGGACAGGAAGGGATTCGAACCCTCGAGACGGTTTCCCGCCTACGCACTTTCCAGGCGCGCGCCTTCGACCACTCGGCCACCTGTCCGAGGCCGTGTGTATGAGAAAGCGCATGCGGGATGCAAGTGCGATTCTTCAGGTTGTTCCGAGATGATCACTCGGCACGCCTCACGCTCCGCGCGGCCGCAAGGAGGAGCACTCCAAGCGCGATTTCGAACGCCGCGGCCCAAAGGATTGCGCTCTTTGCGGCCTCGGTTGCCCAGGCGTGCACACCCGTGGCAGCGACGACAAAGAAGACCAGACCGGTAATCACACATAACGCGGTAAGGAACCGCCCGTTTGGCAGAGTGCGCGCCATCATCAGCACGATCCCCATGCCCAACAGCGCCGGTGCAAACCGACGGGCGGGAAAGTCCATGCCTGGCACATATTCGGTGGCGTAGACCCGCAGGTAGCTTTCGGGCGACAGCACCAAAAGCGCGCCGACGAGGAACACGAACACCCCCGTCACGGCAACCAGTCCCCGCGCCATTACGTCTCCAGCGCGATGTTGACCCGGCGGTTCTGTTTGCCCTTGTTCTCGATCTTGCCGATCACCACGCGCCCGATCTCTCCGGTTCGTGCGACGTGTGTGCCGCCACAGGGCTGCAGATCGACCTGTGCGCTCCCCTCTCCGATCCGAACAAGCCGGATCCGGCCCGACCCGCGTGGCGGTTGGACAGACATCGTTTTTACCAGCCCCGGATTGGCGTCGAGCTCTTCGTCCGTGATCCAATCCTCTGAGACAACAAGGTCGCGGTCGATCAGTGCGTTCAACGCATCCTCCAGCGCGACTTTGTCCTCCGGCGGCTCCGGCATCATGAAGTCCAGCCGACCGCGTCCGGCCCCGATCGAGCCGCCCGTCACCGGCAGGTGAATGACCACCGACAACAGGTGCAGCGCCGTGTGAATGCGCATGTGTTTGTGGCGGCGTTCCCAGTCCAGTCGCTGGGTCACGTGCGCACCGATGGGCGGCAGGCTCGTGGGTTCGGACGGCACGAGGACACAGACCTCCCCTGCCCCTTTGACCGTGGTTGCGATGGCAAGTGACTTGCCGTCCCAGGTCACCCATCCGCTGTCCCCCGGCTGGCCGCCACCGGTTGGATAGAAGATCGATCGGTCCAGCATGAGCCCGCCCTCGTCCGTGTGGCCGACCACACGGGCCGCGAGGTCCCGGGCGTACGGGTCCAGGCGGTACACAGGTTCAGTCGAAGGCGTCATGTCGAATCCTCCTCGGGCGCATCAGAGGCATCGCGATACGCGCGTGCGGCGTCTTTGGGTGGTGCCGTGTCCTCTGCGTTCTCCTGCGGCTCGCTGTCGTCCGACGGCGTGGAAGCCGGGTCCTGCGGGCGCAGTGCTTCGGGATTGCGCAACCAAACGTCGCGCTGTGCGAAGGGAATCTCGATCCCTTCCTTCTTGAAGGCTTCATAGATCAGGTGATTCATCTCGGTCCGCACTGCGATGATGCTGGTGATGTCCCGAAGGATCATGCGGATGTCGAAATCGAGCGAATCCGCACCGAAACCCGCGAAGTGGACAAACGGTGGCGGGTTCATCATGACCATGTCCTGATCCCGCGCGATCTTGTAGAGGATCTCTTCCACCTTCCTTGTGTCCGACCCGTAGGCCACGCCGACCGGCAACACGAGGCGTCCAACGACGTTGCCGCGTGTGTAGTTGGTGACCGTGTTTGACACGAAATCCGCATTCGGCACGATCACGTCGGTGCGGTCGAAGGTTTCGATCCGGGTGGAGCGGACCGAAATATCGCGCACGAAACCCTGCTGGCCGTTCACCTCGATCCAGTCGCCTTCTGCAATCGGACGTTCGATCAACAGGATGATCCCCGACACGAAGTTCTGGACGATATTCTGAAGCCCGAAGCCGATACCGACGGACAATGCGCCGAACACGATGGCGAGCGCCGACAGGTCAATTCCCGCGGCGGTGATCGCCACGATGGCTGACAGGAAGATCCCCAAATACCCGGTGCCCGAAACGATTGCCGTCTGACCACCCTTGTCGAGCCGCGTTTTCGGCAGAACGGAGCCGCGCAAACCGCCCTGAAGCAAGCGCGTTGCGGCGAAGCCAATCGCGAATACCAGCGCAAAGGTCAGGAAGTCGGTGGGCGAAATGCGCGTCTCGCCAATCGAGAACCCGGCGCGGAAGGTGCTCCACAATTCGGTCAGATCGGATAGCCGCGCACCCCAGATCAGGGCCAGAAGCGGCAATGCGCCAATGATCAGGATGATGCCCGAAATCACGGGCACGAGGCTTTCCGTGGTCTCCAGATCCTTTCCCGTGATGAGGTGATAGACGTCACGGACGAAGGTCTGCAGTGTCAGCAGGATCCCGAACAAACCAAGTGTCAGGATCGCCGGGAAGATCATCGCCTCGGCGACATTCAAGTAGCCAATCGCCGACAGGACCGGCCCGACAACCCCGATCACCATCGCACCCTGCGCGACAAGGCGCGTGACGCGGGTCACGAAGTTCAGCGAGTCCGGCGTGGTTTGATCATCGCCCTCAAGCGGTCCGGCTTTTCGCATGATTTGACCAAGCCGGAAAAGAACAAGCCCGCAAAGCACGTGGATCGGCAAGCTGAGCACCGCCAGCGTGGTCTCCGACCAGCCGGCAAACTCCTCAACCCCGCCGACAAGCATGCTGAGCGCCAGCAACCACGCAAGCGCGTTTGCGTAGTAGCGCGCTTCTTTCCGGCGCTCCGGGGCCAAAGCCACATTGTGGCGCGTCTCATCCAGCGTGAACCGTTCCGCAGCCAGCCACCGCGTGAACAGAACGACCAGTAGAATGGGGGGAAGAAGGAAGGAAATCTGCGACCCCAAAGGCCCCAGCACACCGCTCACATCGACGGCTTGCACCGCGATGAAAAACGCCCCGACAGGCAAGGCCACCCGAAGCAGGGAGACCAGCGTCGTCCACACACCGGTGCCCCGCCGCGTCTTGCTGCGCAGCCATAGGCCCAGTCTCGTCGTCCAAGCCGGCGTCCGGAACAGAAGCAAAAGCGCGATGGCCATCGTCACCAGCGTGGCGGGCAGATCGTTGATGAATTCGGTGCGCCGCACCTCGTTTTGCCAGTTCGCGCGAACCTCCTCCGCAACTTCTGACACGGTGCCGGTCAGCTCTTGATAGGCCACCGCCCAAAGACGCGGATCAAGCGGCTCCGGCCCGCGTTGCAGCAGCGCGTCGGTCTGCCGCGACCGGATGATATTGTCGATTTCCGCGACCAGACCATCTGCCCGCGTGAAAGCCTCTTCCGCGCGAAGCAACGGCGCTTGCAGACTGTCGATCTGCTGCGTCAGTTGCTCTCGTCGCTGGCTGATTTCGGCAGGTTCTTCGCCCTGCTCTGGAACCGGCCCCAAAGCATCCAGCTGCGATTGCAGGGTTTGAAGGCGCGGATCACCATTTGCCTGAATGTTGAGCCATAAGTCGCGGTAACTGGCCAGATCCGACCGGAGCACTTCGAGTGCTTCCGTCGATGCCGATGCGGATTCCACCGCCTGCTCGGCGCGCTGCGCGACCTCGTCCCATTCGCCGAAATCAATTGGCTCGTTTTGTGCAAAAAGCGCTGTCGCGCTTAGCAGCACGCACAGAAATACCGTCCGAATTAGAGCCGCGGCCCGGGTCATGCGTCTTCGAACACCGTGACGATGTCGCGGGACGGGCGATCAAGCCAATCCGGAACGGGCAGACCTTTTTCCTTGAGGAAGGCGGGATTGAACAATTTCGACTGGTAGCGCGTGCCGTAGTCACACAGGATCGTCACGATGGTGTGCCCCGGACCCATGTCCTGCGCCATCTTGATCGCGCCGCCGATGTTCACACCGGAGGACCCACCCAGGCACAGACCTTCTTCCTTCATCAGATCGAAGACAATCGGCAACGCCTCTTCATCCGGCACCTGACAAGCGAAATCGGGCGTGAATCCTTCGAGGTTTGCGGTAATGCGTCCCTGCCCGATCCCTTCCGAGATCGATCCGCCTTCCGAGGCGAACTCTCCGGTTGTGTAGAACGAATAGAGCGCCGCTCCCATCGGGTCTGCCAGGCCCAGTTTGACGCCCTTCGGCTGCAACACCTGCGCAACCCCGGCCAAGGTTCCGCCCGACCCCACGGCGCAGATGAACCCGTCGACCTTGCCGTCGGTCTGGTCCCAGATTTCGGGGGCGGTCGTTTCCACATGCGCCCGGCGATTGGCGACATTATCGAACTGATTGGCCCAGATTGCGCCATTTGGTTCGGTCTTGGCCATCTCAGCTGCCAACCGGCCGGAATACCGGACATAGTTGTTCGGATTGCGATACGGGGCTGCGGGAACTTCGACCAGCTCGGCCCCGGCAAGCCGCAGCATGTCCTTCTTTTCCTGGCTTTGCGTCTCGGGAATAACGATGACCGTCGTGAATCCCATCGATGCCCCGACAAGAGCGAGGCCGATCCCCGTGTTTCCGGCTGTGCCTTCCACAATCGTGCCGCCGGGCTTGAGTAAGCCCTTCTCAACCGCATCCTTGATGATGAAAAGCGCCGCGCGATCTTTGACCGATTGCCCCGGGTTCATGAACTCGGCCTTGCCCAGAATGGTGCAGCCGGTGAGTTCGCTCGCCTTGCGCAACTTGATGAGTGGAGTGTTCCCGATGGCCTCGGCCAGTTCGCCCGCGTAACGCATGCTTCCCCCGCAAAAACTGTTCAACATCGGTGTAGGCGCGTGGCGCGCGGAACTCAAGCAGCGCTCCGCAACCGGTCACGGTGCGACGCCAGCCAATAGAGCATCATGACCAGCGGACCCGCATTCACCTCTCCCTCGCTCACCAGCGCCATCGCCTGCTCAAACGGCATGACATGGCTGCGGATGTCTTCGTGCTCGGACACGACCCCGTTCGTGTCCGGTTCAAATCCGGCAAGGTCGGTCACCGCAAGAAAGCAGTGAAAGAACTCAGTCGAATAACCGGGCGAAGCATACACCTTGGCGATGGGTTCCAGCGGCCCCAGTTCCAGTCCCGCCTCTTCCACGGCCTCGCGCCGCGCCGTGTCTGCGGGGTCTTCGCCCGCATCGACCAGACCCGCAATCGGCTCGAACACCCACGGGTGCGGATCGCTCCGCCACAAAGGCCCGAAGCGCAATTGCTCGATCAACAGCACCTCGTCACGCTGCGGGTCGTAAGGCAGTACGAGCGCCGCGTCGAAGGCAAGAAACGCCTCCCGCGTGACAGTCGGGCTGCGGGAGCCATCGAACCGGATGTGGTCATAGCGGAACTCGGCCAATTCGAAAAACCCGCGATAGCCCGGCAAGCGGTCCGTCACCGTGACGTCCTCATCGCGCGAGGAATAGCGGATTTTGGGCTCTGATGTGTCCGTTCGCGCCATCGCGCGGGCCCAATGCCGGGCCATCAGAAATGGTCGCAATCCTGCAGCAGTTTCAGCATCGTACCGATCCCTGCGCGCCATCACATCGCGCGCCGCGCCGACCGCCATCTCCCCCCAGACGCGCACCCAATCATCAAGCACCCAAGACGCGCCGCGCGTCTGATCATGCTTGGTCGGGTAATAACACACAGCCTCATGAGGAGCGCCGTCCACCTCCACAGTCACCTCGGACAGACGATAGGAAAACGCGCCTTCGTAGTAGGAAAAACGTTCCGCCTCGTCATCGCTGACGCCCGACAGCAGGATCCCGGAAGCGGCGCTGCCGGTGACGGGTTCGATCATCGGATATGCTTCGTCCTGCACCCAGGAGACACGATGGTTCGGCAGGTGCGCTGCCTGAATGCGATCGTCCAAGGCACCGTCGTTGCAGCCCAGAACCGCCTCAAGAAGTGGAACATGGCACAGGGTTCCATAGAAGAAAAAAGACGTCAAACCGCGCTATTTCCAGTGACGCGCGGCGTATTCCGAAAAATAGCCCGTCAAGAATGCACCAAGCAAAAACGTGGTGATCATCATCGGGTTCACCAGAATGGTCCCGTATTCGATCCCGATCTCGAAGATCGCCGCGAAGGCCTCTACAGGTCCGTCGAAGCGTCGCTTCATCGACAGATCAACCATTTCGTTGGTGGCATGGATGAACAGAACCCAGAACAGCATCGCCGCGACCCCGGTCAGCCCGTTTGCCACCGCGTCCTTGGTCCCCCGCCCGGCGCGTTTGCCCACGACAATCCAGCCGACAAGCGCCCCGACAGCCGCGTTGAAAATCGAGAAATAGCCCCAATTCGTGATTTCGGGCATCAGTGTCTTCACCAACTCTGAAGAAAGATACGCCAGGGCCGCCAAACAGAGAGCTGCGATGGCTTTGGCGGCGGTCGGCATGTCAGGTTGGTCTCGTGATCGTTATCTGCGTCACATCGCAGTTTCCGCTAAGGAAGGTGGACGCGCAAGAGGTCAGGTAAAAATTCCACATGCGCCGGAATCGATCGTCGAACCCCAGTCGCGCCACCTGATCCCACTTTTCGTTGAAAGTCTCGTGCCAGCGGCGCAGCGTCTGGCTATAGCTTTCACCAAATTCTATGGACCGCGCCACGTTCAATCCCGCGCTCTCGATCTCGGTCCGCAACACGCTGGGACTGGGCAACATCCCACCCGGAAAGATATATTTCTGAATGAAATCAACGCCCCGGTTGTAAATCTCCCATCGCGAATCCTCTACCGTGATGATCTGCAACGTCGCGTTCTTGCCAGGCTTCAGGCAGTTCTTCACCGCCGAGAAATAGGTCGGCCAATATTTCTGCCCGACCGCCTCGAACATCTCGATCGATGCGATCCCGTCATACGTGCCTTTTTCGTCACGATAATCCTGAAGCTTGAAGGTCACACGATCCGACAATCCGGCCTTTGCGATCCGGTCGACCGCGTATGCGTATTGCTCCCGAGAGATTGTCAGCCCGGTCACCTTAAGACCGCGTTCCTTCGCGGCGTATTCGGCAAAGCCGCCCCAACCGCAGCCGATCTCGAGCACATGATCCCCGGGTTGCGCGCCCATCTGATCGACCATGCTCTTGTATTTCGCGATCTGGGCCTTCTCGGTGCTTTCCTGTCCCGTCTCGAACAGAGCCGAGGAATAGGTCATCGTGTCGTCCAGCCACAGCGCGTAGAAATCATTGCCCAAATCGTAGTGATAGCTGATGTTTTTCTTGGCCTGTCGCTTGGAATTCGACTGCAGCCAGAACCGCATCTGTTCGTACCACCGCACAAAGGTCAGCCCCGGAAAGCTGTCATAGACATCGTTGTTGTCGCCATGGACGAAATCCATGAACGCCTGCAAATCCGGCGTACTCCACCAGCCATCGAGATAGGCGTCGCTGAACCCGAGATCCCCGTCCCGGATGAGCCGGGCAAAAAGATCGGTGTTGTGCACGTGAACTTCCGCCACCGGTCCGGGCTCTGCCCCTTGCGCCCGGAAATGTCGCCCGTCCGGCAGAATGAAATCGATCCGCCCCTTGCGAAGCTTGTCTGCCATCCCAAAGACCTGCGCAAAATAACGGGGCAAATTCGGCTGGTCCGCCGTCGAAGTCAGGATCATGTACCGCTTTCCGATGTCTGAATTTATTTACACCTATCAGAGCCTTATGTTGACAGGCAAGTTCCTACCAGACTTAGAACGGTCGCCGGAAAAGCAAATCCTGACCTGCGCCATTCCTGAATTTCAACCAATCTTCGAGTCGGCGCATATTTTCGCGCCGCGACACCAAATTCCTTTTTCAGGAGATAATTGCTATGACCATTCGTGTTATCACACCCTCCGTTCGCAGTCGCCGGAACAAGCTGCGTGACCAGTTGCAGACAGCCGGGCTGAGCATGGCCGATGCGCATCAACGCGTCTACGATGCCTACCCCGTGGCGCTGGAATTGCTCGATGCCGGCTTCGAAATCATCGATGAGGTCCGCCAAGCACCGCGTCAGGATCGCGTCGATGCCTTCATGGCCGAACCGCTTCTGGTCGAGTTCTTCGGCGAAGCGACGCGCGTGCGCCACGTCAACAATGTGCATCGTCGCCTGGAAGGCTTACGCGACCGCGTGGAGCGGGGCTTTACGGTTGCCTTGAAACCTGACGGGAAGAAGACACCGCTGGCACAGACCACCGGGGCCCTGAACACCACACGCGTGCGCTTCCGGCTCTACACACGGGGCATCCGCCTCGACATCTGGGACCTTGCCGCGCTGATCAATCACGAGATCGGTCACCAGTGGTTCAAGGATCAAAAGCTGGGAACGGAACCCGTCTACGGCACTCAGGCGGCACGCGACCTTGCCAGGTACCATCCACGCCGTGCCCGCAAGAGCACTGAAAACTACGAACAGTTCTGTTCGGCAGCCCATATCGCGGAAGGCCTGCAAAGCAACCGCGACGATTTGGAAGTCTTCCTGGCAGCCTGAGCCGGATCAGCGCGAGCGCGCTAGAAATCCCGGTCCTCATACGCGGACAGAGCCCGCTTGCGCCCCTCATCCGGAGCCACAATCGGCTCCGGATATGCATCCTCAGGCGACATGTTCCAAGACTTCGGGATCGCGTCGAAATAGGCCAGCGCGTCCTCGTGCGGGTTCTCGTATTCCTCGGCGATCCAGCGGCTCACGTAGTCCCGGTCCTTGTCGAACTTGTCGAGCTGCGTCACCGGATTGAACACCCGAAAATAGGGCGTTGCGTCCGGACCTGATCCCGCTGACCACTGCCAGCCCATCGCGTTCGAGGCCGGATCCCAGTCGATCAGGCAGTCCTTGAACCACTCCAGTCCGATCTTCCAGTGGCACATCAGATGCTTGGTCAGATAGCTCGCCACGATCATCCGCCCGCGATTGTGCATCCGGCCGGTGACATACATCTCACGCATCGCCGCATCGACAAACCGGATGCCCGTGCGCCCCTGCTTCCACGCCTTGACCTCGGCCTTGCGCTCATCCTCGTTCCACGGGAAGGCTTCCCACTCCTCGCGCCAGTTGTCCGACAGAATGCGCGGCGTGTGCCACATCAGGTGGTAGGCGAACTCGCGCCAGACCAGCTCTTTCAAAAAAGTCTCCGCGCCGGCCTTTCCCTCGTCCAATGCCCGCTGGCCGGCATGCCAGCACTGCGCCGGGCTGATCTCACCAAGGCTGAGATTCTCTGACAGGTTCGACGTCCCGTCCACACCCGGAATGTCCCGTGTGGTGTCGTACTCCGCCACCTTGGACGCCATGAAGGCCCCAAGCCGGGACTGCGCCGCCGCCTCACCCAGTTGGACAAAAGGCCGGACGATCTGCGCCCCACGGTCCATCTCGGCATCCAGCGCCCAGTCCTCAAGCGTATCGCTGTCCGGCCATGTCTCTGGCGCGGGCACGGAAGACGGGGCAGACAGCGGTTTGTCGACCGACCGGTCCCGCACAGCCTTCCAGAACGGCGTGTAGACCTTGTAGAATGCGCCCTGCTTGGTCTCGACGGTCCACGGTTCGAACATCAGATGCCCGGTAAAGCTTTCCGCCTCGATCCCCGCCTTTTTCAGCGCGGCCTTGACATCGCTGTCGCGCTCCACCGCGTCCGGATCATAGGCTCGTTGCCAGTAGACAGCCGTCGCTCCGGTCTCTTCGACCAACGCCGGGATCACCGCGCGCGCATCGCCCGACCGCAGGACGAGCCGACTGCCGACCCCTTCCAGCGCCTCCGCGAAACTCTCGAGCCCAAGCCCCAGACGCCATTTCGGCGCAGCACCCAGACCGTCGACAGCGTCGTCCCGGATGAACACCGGGATCACTGGACCACCCCGCTTGACCGCCGCGCTCAGCGCCGCGTGATCGCTCAACCGCAAATCGCGCCGTATCCAGACAAGTGTCGTTTCAGCCATCTTCCGCCCCTCGCACGTCTTTGTCACCGACCTAAGCGCACCCTTGGAAAGGTCAAACGCCCTCTCCCGCTTCTCTGTTTCCCAAATACCTCGGGGGAGGCCGCCGCAGGCGGACGGGGGCGGAGCCCCTCACCCGACCCGCCAAAAGAAAAACCCCCGCCGATCCGGCGAGGGCTTCCATGATTTTACCAGTTGGTCAAATTTACGACTGGCGCGCCTTCAGCGCTTTCCACGCACCGGTGACGATCAACGCGGCGAGGATCGCTTTCACGGCATCGCCGATCAGGAACGGTGCGGTGAAGTATGTCCAGTAGTAGCCCATGTCCTGACCGACCCAACCGGCCTCGACACCCGTGGCAGATGCAACCGCCATCGGCCATGCAATGCCCGGGACGTAGAGCAGAGCAGCGAGGACCAGTGTCACGAGGGCCGTCGACACAAATCCTTTTGCAACTCCGCGATCCGCGGCCAGACCGGCAAGCCCCGCCATCACGACAAACCCGAACAGGAAGCCCGCGGTCGGGCCGACAAAAGCGAGGCCGTTCATGCCATTGGCAAAGACCGGCAAGCCGATTGCACCGTACCCCAGATAGGTCAAAAGCGTCGCCGTGCCGAGCCGCGCGCCGAAGCTCAGCCCGATCACAAGTATCGCCAGCGTCTGAAGTGTCATTGGCACCGGAAAGAACGGCACCGAGATCTGCGTGGCTGCCGCGATCAGCGCGGCCCCGCCCAGCGCAAGCAGGGTTTGACGCAGAAGTGTGGATTTCCCGAAGGCGGCTTGTGTCAGCGTCATGGTGAGCGTTCCTTTTACTGTCCCGTGTTTGACCTCGTTAATTCTGCAATTGCACAACCAAGTCAAGCACGAGCCCCTTGCGGTGGCTGCGCCAAAAAGGCATGTGGAGCGCCATGACAGACACATCTCGCCCCATCGCTCTTGTCACCGGTGCCTCGCGTGGTCTCGGATTTGCCCTGGCTGAAGCCTTGGCCCCTACCCATCACGTTGTCGCCGTCGCGCGAACGGTGGGCGGGCTGGAGGATCTGGACGACCGCATTCAGGCCCATGGCGGCAGCGCGACGCTCGCCCCGATGGACGTCACGAACGCGGATGCAATGGCCCAGCTCTGCCGGTCGACTCATGACCGCTGGGGCCAGATTGCGCTCTGGGTCCATACCTCCATCCACGCCGCGCCCCTGACGCCGGCGAGCCATATGGACCCGAAGGATTGGAAAAAGTCGCTGTCGATCAACCTCGACGCCATGTCCCATTTGATCCCTTATGTGTCGGCACTGTTGAAGCCCGATGGCGTGGCCGCGTTCTTTGACGATGGGCATGCAGGCGAGAAGTTTTTCGGACATTACGGCACAACCAAAGCCGCGCAAATGGCGCTGGTGCGGTCTTGGCAGGCCGAGACGGAAAGCACCGGGCCGAAGGTGCGGATCCTGTCACCGAAACCGATGGCAACGGCCTTGCGAGCCCGGTTTTTTCCCGGCGAAGACCGGGCGCCGCTTGCCTCTCCGAAGGACGAAGCGGCCCGCCTTCTTCCGGAAATCCTGTCGGACTAACCTCAACGGGATGCGGTGACGCATCCGTCCGTTTCCGTCAACGGAAACGCCGCACGCACCGGCGGAAGCTTGCCGCACGCGGGACCTTCGCCTATGCAGATCAAAACAGGGGCAGAGCCGATGCGCATACTCATCACCAATGACGACGGGATCAACGCACCGGGGCTGAAGGTGTTGTTCGACATCGCCAAAGAGCTCGCCGGAGAAACCGGAGAGGTCTGGACGGTCGCTCCCGCGTTCGAGCAATCCGGCGTCGGCCATTGCATCAGCTACACCCACCCCATGATGGTCAGCCAGATGCGCGGCGAAAACCGCTATGCCGCTGAAGGCAGCCCGGCGGATTGCGTCCTTGCGGGTCTGCATGACGTGATGGTGGGCAACCCGCCGGATCTGGTGCTGTCGGGCGTGAACCGCGGCAACAATTCGGCTGAGAACGCGCTCTATTCCGGCACACTGGGTGGTGCGATGGAAGCCGCGCTGCAGGGCATCCCGGCGATTGCGCTGTCGCAGTATTACGGACCCGACAATCTGCACGCCGAAGACCCGTTCGAAGCGGCGCTTGTGCACGGGGCCGAGGTTGTCCGGCGGATTCTTGCCCATGACCCGAAGGATCAGTCAGGCTACCGGCTCTTCTACAATGTGAACTTCCCGCCCGTTCCCGCCGCCGTGGTCAAAGGCACACGGATCACGCCGCAGGGCATCCGGCAAGGTACGCGTTTTTCGGTGGAGCCGCACAACTCACCCTCGGGTCGCCGCTTCCTTTGGATCAAGGGCGGCGATCAGCGTGCGCCAACGGCACCGGGCAGCGACGCGCACGAGAACCTAGCCGGATATATCAGCGTGACACCCATGCGCGCGGACCTCACCGCCGAGGATCACCTTGCCCGCCTTCAGGACGCCTTCGGCTGATGGACGACGCGGAACGCAAGATGCAGTTCCTCTATGCGCTGCGGTCCCGTGGCGTGACGAACAACTCTGTGCTCACCGCGATGGAAAAGATCGACCGCGCACCGTTTATTAAGGGGTATTTCGCCGAACGCGCCTATGAGGACATGCCTCTTCCGATTGCCTGCGGGCAGACGATCAGCCAGCCATCGGTGGTCGGCCTGATGACGCAGGCGCTCGAGGTTACACCGCGTGACACCGTGCTCGAGGTGGGTACCGGATCGGGCTACCAGGCCGCGATCCTGAGCCAGCTGGCGCGCCGCGTCTACACTGTGGACCGGCATCAGCGGCTTGTCCGGGAGGCGCGCGAGGTGTTTGACGATCTGGGCCTCACCAACGTCACCGCCTTTACCGCCGATGGCAGTTTCGGCCTTCCCGACCAGGCCCCGTTTGATCGCATTCTTGTGACCGCCGCCGCCGAGGACCCGCCCGGCCCTCTCTTGGCGCAGCTGAAGGTGGGCGGTATCATGGTCTTGCCCGTGGGCCAGTCCGACACCGTGCAACACCTCATCCGGGTGCGGCGAACGCCCGACGGGCTTGAATATGACGAATTGCGCCCGGTTCGCTTTGTGCCACTGATCGAAGGGGTGGCTCGCGACGCATAATGCGGGCATAGTAAGAGGTATGACGACCGGGGGAACAACCGGCGCATTTGAGGATATCGACATGGCTTTCAACCCGCTCTTCCGCCGATCCGCGTTCCGACTTGGCACGGGCCTGTCAGCGCTCGCGCTTCTGACCGCCTGTTCCGAACCGCTCGACCTGGATATGCGGGGCATCATGAACGGCGGGTTCAATACGGCCGACGCCGCCCGTGCTGCCACGGCGCAGCGTCCCGATCCGGACGATCGCGGTGTGATCTCATATCCCAATTATCAGGTGGCCGTGGCGCGACGGGGTGACACGCTGGGCGCGCTGGCGCGCCGGGTCGGTCTACCGGCCGAAGAACTGGCGCGCTTCAACGGCATTCAGACCGGTGATGTCCTGCGCGCAGGCGAGATCATCGCCCTGCCCCGCCGCGTGGCGGAACCATCCCCGGCGACGGGTGCCGTTGCGACGGGTCCGATCCGTCCGCCCTCTGAGGTGGACATCACAACGCTTGCCAGCGACGCCATCGAACGCTCCGCCCCAACACCCGCGCGCCAACCCGCGCCGCAGACGGGCAACGAACCGGTACGCCACAAGGTCAAACGCGGCGAGACGGCGTTCACCATTGCCCGTCTTTATAACGTGTCCGTCCGGTCTCTGGCCGAGTGGAACGGGCTCGACAGTGATTTCTCCCTGCGCGAGGGGCAGTTCCTGCTGATCCCGGTCGCCACAGCGGCCCCGCCCCGCAGTACGGGTCCGACCGCGCCGGGCACAGGCTCTCCCACGCCGCAACCGCCATCGGCGTCTCAACCTCTCCCGGACGAGTCGCCCGCACCTGCGTCACAGGCCGAAGCCGAGCCGGAAGAACCGGTGGCCGACGTCGGGGCGCAAACCGCTGCCAGCGCGTCGAACGCGGCGATGAGCTTTCCGGTGCAGGGCAGCATCATCCGCGAATACGCGAAGGGCCGGAACGATGGCATCGATATCGGCGCGTCGGTCGGCACCAGTGTGAAGGCCGCCGCAAGCGGTCAGGTCGCGGCGATCACCACGAATACCGATGGCATCAACATCCTTGTCGTGCGCCATCCGGACAATCTTTTGACGGTTTACACGCATGTCGACGGCATCTCGGTGTCCAAGGGCGATGCGGTGAGCCGCGGCCAGACCATCGCCAAGGTTGCGGATTTCGATCCGCCGCGCGTCCATTTCGAGGTGCGCAAGGGCTTCGACAGCGTCGATCCAATGGACTACCTGCGCTGACTTTAATTTTTTCTTCAGAGGTCAAAGATTATTCGTACGAATAATCTTGTCAGCGCCCAGTAATTTTTTTCCCGAGCCGGGGAAGCCGGGCTTTTTTCAACAACTTCCGTCGGTCCCACTCTTCGCCCGACAACCGTTCGGCTTCTGCATGCACGGCGTCGATCACGGATGTCACCGTTTCGGGCTGCGCCGCAAAAAGTCCGATCAGAAAGCCGTCGGGATCCGACCGGGACAGCCCCTCCTCCGCCAGAATACCGCGCGGGAAGTCCTTGGCATTCATCGTGACGATCAGATCGGCGTTTCCCGCAATCGCCGCCGCGAGCACGTGGACGTCATGCACGTCCGGCAGCCACAGCCGGTCCAGCAGCCCCGATGGCACCGCAACCTCGGCCTTCGGCCATGCCGCCGATACCATGGCAATCTCTGCCGCGGCCTGCGCCTCGCCTTCGGACCCGAGCTTCACCGCCGCACGGCGCCATTCCTCGAGGATGCGCCCTGACCAAAGCGGTTCGAACAGCCCTGCCTTGGCCACACCGAGAAGCACCTCGCGCATGACCGTGGGGTACAGCACGTTTGTATCCAACAGGACCTTCACAAGCGGAAGAACAGGGCCTTGAGGTAGCCCGACTCTGCCAGTTGCGGCAGGAGCGGATGATCCGGTCCGGCCTGCCCGGTATGGATCAGTTGCGCCCGCCGCCCGGCCCGCCCGATCCCGCGCAGACACGCACCAGTGAAGGCCGAGAGGTCCGCGGCATGAGAACAGGAGCACAGCACCAGATAGCCGTCTTCGGACACCAGCGGTGCGGCCAGACGTGCCACCCGTTCATAGGCCCGCAACCCGGCCTCACGTGCCTTCTGCGAGGGCGCGAAAGCCGGAGGATCGCATACGACGACATCGAAGCGTTCCGCAGCGTCGCCAAGCTCTGCCAGGGCCGCAAACGCATCCGCGCGCTGCGTGGTCAGTGCCGCGTCCATGTTCATCCGCCCGGCCCCGGCGCGGGCCAGATCGAGCGCGCTTTCAGAGCCATCAATGCAGTGCACCTGCGTGGCTCCCGCCGCAAGCGCAGCAAGTCCAAACCCGCCGACATGCGAGAAGACGTCAAGCACACGCGCGCCGTGCGCAAGGCGCGCCGCAAACGCGTGGTTCGGACGCTGGTCATAGAACAGGCCCGTCTTCTGGCCACCGATCAGATCGGCCATGTAGATCGCACCGTTCATCTCGACCGGGATCGGCGCGGTTGGCGCGTCTCCCAACAGCGTGGCATCGGCATCGTCGAGGCCTTCGAGAGACCGTCCGCGACCGCCCGAATTCTTGAGGATCGTGGTCACGCCTGTGACCTCGGCCAGCGCCGCCGTCATCTCGGGCAACAGCCGATCCGCCCAGGCGGCGTTCGGTTGCACCACGGCGATATCGCCAAAACGGTCGATGATGACGCCGGGCAGGCCATCGGCCTCTGCGTGGATCAACCTGTAGAACGGGGTCGGGAACAGGCGCTCGCGCAGGGACAATGCCTTGCGAAAGCGCTGCACAAACCAGGCCTGATCGATTGGACCGCCATCCGGCGCGTCAAGCACCCGCCCGATGATCTTTGAGTCGGGGTTCACGCCGACGATGGCCAAGGGTGCGCGTTCGGCGTCTTCGAGGATGGCAATGCTGCCCGGCTCAAGCGACCGAGTGCGCCGATCGGTGACCACCTCGTTGGCAAAGACCCATGGATAGCCGCGGCGAATGGCCTGCGGTTTGGTTTTCGGCTTCAGCCGGATTACGGGAAAAGGGGACGGTGTCATACCGTCCCCTATACGCCCCTCGCTCCAAAGGGAAAACCGTTTGTCGTCGGTCGTGTCAGCGGATTTGATTGATCACCTGCAAAATGCCCAGATCCCGGTTCTTGTAGCCGCCCGGCACCGACAGTTCGGTCTGGATGACCTCCGCGAGATGCGCCGTGATGCGGGATTTCTGCGTCAGACCCTGCTGTTCGGCGTCGATGGCGCGACGTCCGGCCAGGGCTTCGAGATCCGCGTTCACATCTTTTGTCTCACCGATCTGAAGACCGGTTTCGGTGTCTATCAGACGGTACTTGAAATCGATGTCATGCACGCCGCCGGTGATGTAGCGCGCCTTTTCCGACAACGCATGGAAGCGCGTCACCTGCACATCCATCCGCACCGGGCGATTGCCCTCGACCAGTTGCGCAGCCGCGCGGACGCCCGTTTCGAAGATGGCCTTCACCTGCTGTCGCCGATCCCCACGCGGGTCACCGCGCCAGACGATGTCGCCGACGGGGTAATAGAGGTTGCGTTCGTTGACGGTCAGGCTGTTGGGCACAGACACGGTAAAGCTCTCGATCCGGACGTCGGGGACGGAGTTGCCCAGCATCGTATCGTCCGGCATCGCCGCGCGGCTGGCGAAATTTGAATTGCCACAGGCTGTCAGCACGGCGGCCAGGCACAGGGCAAGAATCGGTTTGATGATCTGTTTCACGGGGTGGCTCCTTTGCGGGGCGCTTGCTCGGTTTTCCTCGACAGGCGGTATGGCAGGGCTATGAGGCCGCATCTTGGCGAAACCGGTACAATTTGCGGAAAATGCGCTCGGAACCGGGATAAGCGTCGGCCCTTTACTGTTAGCGCTAACTTGACTACATCACCGGTAAATCCACCGACGAAACCGCGCGGAGGCGATATGGCACAGGCTTTGAACGATACGATCAAACGGGTGACCGAGCGGGTCCAGGAACGCTCGGAGGCATCGCGCGGCCGGTATCTGGACCGGATGCGCCAGGCCGCCGCCGAAGGCCCCCGCCGCGCACATCTGAGCTGCGGCAACCAGGCGCACGCATACGCGGCCATGGGGCAGGACCAGAACAAGCTCGCTACCGAACGCAGCCCGAACATCGGGATTGTGACCGCGTATAACGACATGCTCTCCGCGCACCAGCCGTTCGAGACATATCCCGACATCATCCGAACCACGGCGCGCGCGGCGGGCGGAACGGCGCAGGTCGCGGGCGGTGTTCCCGCCATGTGCGACGGCGTCACGCAAGGCCAGGTCGGGATGGAACTGTCTCTCTTCTCCCGCGATGTGATCGCCCTGGCGGCGGGTGTGGCGCTCAGCCATAATACGTTCGACTCCGCGCTGTATCTCGGTGTCTGCGACAAGATCGTGCCGGGCCTGATCATCGCCGCAGGCACATTCGGCTACCTGCCCGGCCTTTTCGTGCCCGCCGGTCCGATGCCGTCTGGCCTGCCAAATGACGAAAAAGCCAAGGTCCGCCAACAGTTTGCCGCCGGTGAAGTGGGCCGCGACAAGCTCATGGAGGCGGAGATGGCCTCGTACCACTCTCCCGGCACCTGCACCTTCTACGGAACGGCAAATTCCAACCAGATGCTGATGGAGTTCATGGGCCTGCACCTGCCCGGCGCGTCATTCGTGAACCCGGGCACACCGCTGCGCGAGGCGCTGACGGTTGCTGCCACCGAACGCGCGCTGGAGATCACGCAGCTCGGCAACGATTACCGCCCGGTATGCGATATCCTCGACGAGCGCGCGTTTGTGAACGGGATCGTTGGGCTGATGGCGACGGGCGGGTCGACCAACCTCGTCCTGCACCTGCCCGCAATGGCGCGAGCCTCGGGTGTGGAATTGCGGCTCGAAGACTTCGACGACATCTCGTCGGTCACGCCGCTCATGGCCAAGGTCTATCCGAACGGTCTGGCCGATGTGAATCACTTCCACGCTGCGGGGGGCCTCGGGTTCATGATCGGCGAGTTGCTGAAGGCGGGCCTCTTGCATGAGGACGTGAAAACGGTCGGGGGCGATGGCCTGTCGCTCTACTCTCAGGAACCCAAGGTACAGGACGGCCGCGTGGTCTATGGACCCGGCGCGGGCGAGACGCAGAACGCCAAGATCCTCCGCCCGGCCAGCGACCCGTTCCAGCCGACAGGCGGGTTGAAGCAACTTGAGGGCAATCTCGGCAAGGGCATGATGAAGACCTCCGCCGTCGCGCCCGAACGACACGTGATCGAGGCAAAGGCGCGCGTGTTCCACGATCAGGAAGACGTGAAAACCGCCTTCAAGAATGGGGAATTCACCGAAGACACCGTCGTTGTCGTGCGCTTTCAGGGCCCGAGTTCGAACGGGATGCCGGAACTGCACAGCCTCACCCCGACGCTGGCAGTGCTGCAGGATCGCGGCTTGAAGGTGGCGCTTGTCACGGACGGGCGCATGTCCGGCGCATCGGGCAAGGTGCCCTCAGCCATCCATGTCAGCCCCGAAGCCGCGCACGGTGGTCCCTTGGCGCGGGTGCGTGACGGCGACATTGTCCGGGTGGATGCTGTGAGCGGTCAAATCGATTGCCTCGCCGAGGACTTCGATCAACGCGACCCCGTGCAGGCCGATCTCAGCGGAAATGGCCACGGCGTTGGCCGCGAACTGTTCGCTGCTTTCCGCAAGACGGTTGGAATGGCCGAGACCGGTGCGGGTGTCGTTGTTTAAGGCATCACATCAAGAGACTGATATAGAAGACTGGAAAGACATATGATTACCGCCTCCCAAGCCAGTATCGAGACCGAGAAACTCTGCCGCCTGGCGCCGATCATTCCGGTCCTCGTCGTGGAGGATGCAGCGATTGCCCGCCCGCTGGCCGAAGCCCTCGTGGCGGGGGGATTGCCGGTCCTTGAAGTCACGTTGCGCACGAAGGCCGCGCTGGATGTGATCCGCGAGATGGCACAGGTGGAAGGTGGCGTGGTTGGTGCGGGCACCCTTCTCACACCAAAGGATGTGACCGATGCCGTCGCCGCAGGCGCGCGGTTCGGCGTATCGCCGGGCGCCACCGACCGGATACTCGACGCGTGTGAGGCGGCGGATCTGCCGCTTCTGCCCGGGTCGGCCACGGCGTCCGAGGCGATGGCGCTGCTCGAACGCGGGTACACGGTGCAGAAATTCTTCCCGGCAGAGGCCAATGGCGGGGCCGCAGCACTCAAGGCCATCGGCGCGCCGATCCCGCAGGTGCGGTTTTGCCCGACAGGTGGCGTGTCTCTGAAAAACGCGCCGGAGTACCTGAGCCTCTCCAACACGCTGTGCGCTGGCGGCAGCTGGGTGGCCCCGAAAGACCTGATCGCGAAGGGCGACTGGACCGGCATCGAAGAGCTGGCACGTGAGGCCTCGCAACTGGCGGTGTAAGGCCCCCCCCACCGCGCGGTGCGTATCGGAAAGCTTAACACGTCTGGCAGACAAACCCCGCCATTGGATCCGATACCCGCTCCGTCTGTCGATGAAGCACCCCAAGTGACACCCTTCTCTCTGCGGACGCATTGCGCGTTCAGACCATGAGAGACGCGTCTCAACAGGCCCGCTTCGGTGGTTGCAGGTTCGGAGCCCTGCGACAGGCTCTGCATGGGGGAGAGGATGTCCACCCAACTTGAGGTGACGTCACCTTATTTTTCAATCATAGCATGTCTGACAACGGCCTGCGCCAACACCACCGCACCACACCTTGCTTCAAACCGAGCAAGCGTACCCTTAGGCGAGCACATCCGATGCGAATGTCTGGTCGGAGCCCAATTTACTTCATACTGATATAAGCGATGAGGCCTTCAATGGATTGCGGCAACACGCCGTTTCTTTCAGCCAATCCGAGATGCGTTGGCGACCGGAATGGATGCCATCCTTTTTGAGACGCCTTGTGCTTTCTGACGTCATGAATGGAAGAAGCCGCCGCGACAAGCCATTGCCTTAGTGTTTCTGGTTTTGCTGGTTTCTCATCAGCAATGGTCGCGAAAACCTTTCGGCCATCCGTACGTAGTTCGACTAGAAGGCCAAGTCCCGAAAGAGCAAATCCGAGATTTTCCTCTACAAACCAATGCTCAAGATAGTCGCACATTTCCTCTGCATTTCGAAAGATATCTACGTCTCCTGGTTGGTCGAAGTTACTGCTTTCATTCAGTACAATGACATCCGAGAGCCAACTATTTTGAAGCATATTTTCAAGCCCAATGTGGCTGTCATTTAACAAAGACCAGTTTTGCCTCTGTTTCGCGAACGGCAGAAAAGTCCGCTTATCGGACAGTCAGCCCCGTCGACTCACGCCTGCAATTCGGCGTCCCAATAAAGGAAATCCATCCAGCTATCATGCAGATAGTTGGGCGGGAACTTGCGACCCATGTTCAGCAATTCCTGCGCGCCCGGTTGCCGGGGCGGTTTGCGCAGCGAAAATCCGACCTGGCGCAGGCTTTTCGAGCCTTTCTTCAGATTGCAGGGCGCACAGGCCGCGACCACGTTCTCCCACGAGGTGATCCCGCCCGAGGCGCGCGGCACGACGTGGTCGAAGGTCAGATCGCCCTTCGCGCCGCAATACTGGCAGCGAAATTCGTCCCTCAAGAAAAGATTAAAGCGCGTGAAGGCCACGCGCTTTTGCGGTTTGACGTAGTCTTTCAGCACCACCACGCTCGGTATTCGGAGCGTCATCGACGGGCTTCGGACAACCTCGTCATATTCGGCGACGATATCCACCCTGTCGAGGAAGGCCGCCTTGACCGCATCCTGCCAGGACCAGAGCGACAGGGGGTAATAACTGAGCGGTCTGTAATCCGCGTTCAGCACAAGCGCCGGGTGATGACGCAACGCGCCCGGTTCGCGTACAAAAGCCGTTCTGAAAGTGCCATCCATCGGTGGACTCGTCCCTTGCCCTGTCTGCCTGTTCCAGCGTCAGGACGGGAGCCCCGTCCCGATCATCTGCCTATACTATATATCGCGGATCCTGACGGGCAACCCCCGCAATATGCAGTATATGTCGCAGTGTTACGATGTCTTTATCACAGGCAGGTGACGGTCGGATCAGTCCGGAATCGAAAAGACCTGCCCCGGGTAGATCAGGTCCGGATTGCGGATGCGGTCTCGGTTGGCCTCGAAGACCTTCACATAGGCCGGGCCTTCGCCATACCGGTCGCGGGCAATCGCCCAGAGCGTGTTGCCCGGCTGAACGGTGACAACGCGCAGGATGGCTTGCGTCTCTTGCGCGGCGGACGCCAGCGCAAGCACGACCGGGTCCTCCCGGCGAAACGGGCTTTCGATGCGCGAGGTCACGGTGCCTTCGGCATCCACGGCGTCGACGCGTAACGTATAGGTGCCGCTGTCCACATCCGGCAGGTCGGCGCGCCAGCGGCCATCCTCGGCGATCTCGGTTGTCAGCACCGGCTGGTTGTCCAGGTACACCCGCACAAATTCATCCGCTGCACCGCGTCCCGAAAGGGCAACTGCACCCGCGTCCTCATAGGTGATGGCGTCAAGCGCAATCCGGTCCAGCACGTCCGGTGTCGGCCCTGCCGCTTGCAGCACTTCAACTCCGTCTTCGGTGGACAGGATCACGGTCGGCGCGGTTGCAGGTTCGGACGGCGCTTCCGCCAGTGCGGTTTCGACCGCGGCCTCAGCCGTCTGTTCTGTCTCGGCTGCGACGGTCTCTTCCGTCACAACCATCGCAGGTGCCTCCGCGGTCACGACCGGTTCGACCGCACCCACCTCTTCCGTGGTTGTCGAGACCTGATCTGGTTGCGGCGCGCCAGAGGCCACTTCTGCCTGTGTCGCCACCGCGACTTGATCGATGGCGCCATCACTTTGAACCGGCGCCGGCTCAGGCGCTTCGGCGACCTCTACCGATGGGGCGAGGATCACCTGATCCATACCCTCCACCGGTCCGCCAGACCCCTCGGCCAAGAGCGTCACGACACGCGGCGCGGTGCTGCGCGGAAGGTCGAGAAACGCAACGAACTTGCCAGAACCGTCGACCACGGTCCGACCGGCCTCTGCCCCGTCGATCAGGATCTGCACATCCCGCGATCCGGGCGCCGACCCTGCGACAAGCGTCTGTCCATCCGGCGCGACGCGGACGATGTCGAATGTCGGTGCAACGGTTGCAGGCGCATCGGGCGGTTCGGGGGTTGCCACGTCGGCGGTGTCGATCCGTTCGTCCGAAACGGCATCCTGCGCAGTATCCGGGGTCGCTTCGACTGTCTGTTCCCTAGGTGCCTCTGCGACCTCTGGCGAAACGGCCGCCACGGCATCATCCGTCTCGGGCGGCGCGACCGGCTCTGCTTGAACCGTCTCGGTTGTCACCGGCGCGGGCTGGGCCTCAACGACCGGTTCAGACGTCTCGGGTTCAGAAGATGGAAAGAGCGACCCGCTGACATACAGTGCCAACACAATGGCACCCACCGCGGCTGCGCCGCCCAGAACCAGACCGGACGGTCCCTTGGTCAAAGCAAACTTGCTCATCAGTCCCCAAATGCTTGCAGAACATGCGCCAACCGCCCGTCCCGCAGTTGAGCGTATCTACCAACACCGTTATCACGAGGCAACTCACATCCCCTTGCACCGGACCGCGCTCATGTCAACGAAATCGATCTGTGTCTATTGTGGCTCACGCGCCGGAGACCGACCGGCCTATGCCCGAGAGGCAGATGCCCTAGGACGGGCCATTGCCGAGGAAGGCTGGCGGCTGGTCTACGGTGCCGGGGACGTCGGGCTGATGGGTCTCACCGCCCGTGCGGCGCAAGAGGCGGGCGGCGACACGTTCGGGGTGATCCCGACGCACCTGCTCGAGTGGGAAGTCGGCAAGCGCGACCTGACACGTTTCATCGTCACCGAAACCATGCACGAGCGCAAAAAGGTCATGCTGATGAATGCCGACGCCATTGTCGTGCTTCCCGGCGGGGCCGGATCCCTAGACGAGTTTTTCGAAGTGCTCACCTGGCGCCAGCTCGGTCTCCACGCGAAACCGATCTTTCTGTTGAGCGTCGAAGGCTACTGGGATCCTTTGACCACCCTGCTCGACCATGTGGTGGATCACGGCTTTGCCGATGCCTCGCTGCTCGATTTCGTGTCGACCACAGGCTCCACATCCGAGACGATGGAGGCCTTGCGCCGCGCCTTGTCCTGACGGATCGCACTGGTGGAATAAATCGCCAGCGCCGCCCAGATGAGGGCGAAGGCCGCAAGGTGGACCGTCCCGAACGGCTCTCCGAAGATGGCCACGGCACAGATGAATTGCAGCGTCGGGTTGATGTACTGCACGATGCCCACCGTCGACATCGCCAGCCGCCGCGCGCCGTAGGAAAACAGGATGAGCGGCAGCGCCGTCATCGGGCCAGACGCGATGAGCAAAGCAGAGTGCGCGAGGTCCCCACCGAACGCCCCGCCCGCGCCGGTGTGGAGGTGGATGAGCCACGCCACCGCCAAGGGCGTCAGGATCAGAACTTCGGCGGTCACCGACACCACCGGCCCCATATCCAGCCGCTTCTTCACGAGCCCGTAGACACCAAAGGTGGTCGCCAGCACCAGCGATATCCATGGCAGCACCTGCAGACCGATGGTCAGCATCAGAACGGCCCCAGCCGCAAGGGACACGGCCACCCATTGCGCACGGCTGAGCGTTTCGCCAAGCACCAACCGCCCGATCAGCACCGCCACCAATGGGAAGATGTAATACCCCATCGAGGACTCGGTGGCGCGGCCGACTTGGATCGACCAGATGAAGAGGAACCAGTTCACAGAGATCATCATCGACGCCAGGATCACGATGCGCCATGATCGCCCGTCCGTTACCGCCGCAAACAATGCGGAGAGACGCCCCTGCAGGATGAGGACACCCGCGAAGAAGACCAGCGACCACAAGGTTCGGTGCGCCAGAACCTCCAGCGGTGGCACATCGCTGAGCGCTTTGTAGAAAAGCGGTGACAGCCCCCAGATGGTGCAGGCGGCGATCAGTGCCAGAACGCCTTTGCGCGTGTCGGTCATGTGGGCTCCTTCCCCACCGGAAGTATCGCCCCGTCACGCGCCCTGCAAGGAGCGTGTGACGGCCATCGCGCTGGTGCCACTGGCAGGCGGAGTAGCCCGAAAACCCCTGAATTGATCTATCACAACGCGTCTCCGCGATGGGCGCGGTACAATTCCGTGGCATCAATGATGGAGGGGATGATGCAGACCAACACAGTTCCGCATTTCGATGACAGCGAAAACACAACCGGGTGTTGTCCGAAGTTCAATCCCGAAGGCTGGGACGGTCGGCGGCTTGAATTCAGGGACAAACTCTTTGCCCGTGCCACCACCAAGGCCGTGATGCATATCCCGGTAAATATGGGGAAGGTCTTTACCCGCGTTCAGGAAAAGATCGAGGCGAATGGCGGTTGGGACAACGACAACATGCTTGTCCTGAGCCGGGACCTGTCCCCGTGGACGGGCGAACACCTGTTCGCGGTGTCCGAACCGCTGCCCGGCGAAGAGATGGTCCGGCTGAGCGGTGAATTCATCACAAAGGTCTTCGAAGGACCCTATCGTGAAGCCAAAGACTGGCATGTGGACATGCAGGCACTGGCCAAGGAGCACGGCAGCGCCAGTGATGAGGTGTATTTCTTCTACACCACCTGCCCCAAATGCGTGAAAGCCTATGGCAAGAACTATGTCGTCGGGATCGCACGTCTGAGTTAACGCCCGCGCAAAGAAAAACCCCGCCGGACATATCATCCGACGGGGTTCTGAAGCTCATGATTTTGAGCGGTGTCAGGCGTTCGACAGGCGCTCTGCCACGTTTTCCCAGTTGACCAGGTTGTCGAGGAAGTTGGCCAGGTAGGCCGGGCGCTTGTTGCGGAAATCGATGTAGTAGGAGTGCTCCCACACGTCGCAGCCCAGAAGCGCTGTCTGGTCAAAGCAGACCGGGTTCACGCCGTTTTCGGTCTTGGTGACCTTGAGCGATCCATCGGTGTCGACCACGAGCCACGCCCAGCCAGAGCCGAACTGGCCCGCGCCTGCGGCGCTGAATTCGTCTTTGAACTTGTCGACCGAGCCGAACGCATCGGTGAGGCGGCTTTCGAGTTCACCCGGCATCTTGTTGTCGCCAGGACCCATCATTTCCCAGAACTGGTTGTGGTTCCACAACTGGCTGATGTTGTTGAAGATTCCACTCTGCGCGACAGCGTTCGGGTCGTAGGTGCCCTTGATGATCTCTTCCATCGACTTGTCGGCCCATTCGGTGCCGTCGATCAGCTTGTTGCCGTTATCGACATAGGCCTTGTGGTGCAGATCGTGGTGGTACTCGAGCGTCTCTTTGGACATGCCCTTGCTTGCCAGCGCGTCATGCGCGTACGGCAGATCAGGAAGTTCGAAAGCCATGTGGGGTCCCCTTATTGGTGCGTCACTTTGTACAGGCATACCTGATGTGGCAGACCACAGAGGTCAAGGCCACTGCTTTGCCAAACCGGGAATAATCCGTTCCAATGACCGCTCAACGCGTCAGCGCACGAAATAGTTCACGGCGGAAGCCTCTTCAGCCGCGTTGCTGAGAATGTCGAACATGTAGCCCGCAACCGACCGAAAACACACGACCCGCGCCGTGCTGGCATCGTCCATCCAGAAAGCGGCGGCGACCTGTGCCATGCGGGTGCGACGGACCATGCCTGGTCCGAACGCGTCGGGCGACATGTCGACTGGTGCCAGTTTTGCGATCACTTCGCGCAGCATGCGCCCCTTCAGTTCGAACACACTACGCGCGTCAGAGACATTGACGGCCAGCGCGTGCGCGCCTTGCAGATGGCCCGTCAGCGCACTGACCCGATCTTCGGCTTCGGCGTAGGGGCATAACAACAGGGCCTCGTCCGGTGACATCCAGAGCGCACCGTTTTCACCGTCGAAGGCGGTCTCCCGCACGCCCGGCAAAGCCACACCGAACGCGTGCTGGACCGCCTGGACGATGGTCTTGTCCGCCAGATCGCCACGCAAGGTCACCATACCCTGCCCCGGCAGTTCCGTGATTTTCACCAGCCCGTCAAAGCTTGCGCCGCCCAGCGCCAGATGTACGTCAGACATTCTGCTTCTCCCCGTCCGGGTCATAGAAGACCGGGCTGACGATGCGCGCGGTCTTCGTATCGTCGCCGCCATCGGTGAATGTGATGACCTCGCCCATCCGGTCGGGGCCGTTCAACACGAGACCCATCGCGATCCCCTTCTGCAGCGTCGGGCTGTAATAGGTCGAGGTGACACGGCCTTCGGTGTTGGTCTGTCCGTTGGCATTGGTGCCACCGGCGATGGCGTAGGCCCCGTCTTTCAGAACCGAACCGTCGAGCGTTTCCAGCCCCACGAGCTTCCAGCGGTCTGGATCGGTCATGTGGCTGCGAGCCTGCGCGCGCTTGCCGATATAGTCGTCTTTCTTTTTCGATATGGCCCAGTCGAGGCCAAGGTCCTGCGGAATCACGGTGCCGTCGGTCTCATCGCCGATCATGATGAAGCCCTTCTCGGCTCGCATGATGTGCAGCGCCTCGGTGCCGTATGGAGTGATGTCCCACTCCTTTCCGGCTTCAAGGAGTTTATCCCAGAACGCCCGGCCCAAATTGGCTGGGACGGCGATCTCGTAGCTCAGTTCGCCCGAGAAGGAGATGCGATAGACGCGCGCCGGGACGCCTGCAAGGTCACCGTCTTTCCATTCCATGAAGCCAAGCGCGTCTTTCGACACGTCCATGCCGCCCAGCTTTTCCAACAGGTTACGGGCGTTCGGTCCAACAACGGCAACCTGCGCGAATTGCTCGGTCGCGTTCACCGTCCAGACTTTCCAGTCCCACCATTCGGTCTGCAGCCATTCCTCCATATGCGCATGAATGCGGTCCGCCCCGCCGGTGGTGGTGTGGCAGAGGAACGTGTCCTCATCGATCCGCGCGACGACGCCGTCATCGGCGAGAAAACCGTTTTCGGTGCACATCAACCCGTAGCGGCAATTGCCCGGTTTCAGCGTGCTCATCATGTTGGTGTAGAGCATGTCGAGGAAGCGGCCCGCGTCGGGGCCCTTGACGATGATCTTGCCCAGCGTGGAGGCGTCGAGCAGGCCGAGGCTGTTGCGGGTGGCGAGCACCTCACGATTGACGGCGTCCTTTACACTCTCGCCCTTACGCGGGAACGCATAGGGGCGGCGCCAGTGCCCGACCGGTTCCCAATGCGCGCCGTTGGCGTCATGCCAGTCGTGCATCGGGGTCTTGCGGATCGGTTGGAAGATGTCACCCCGCGCTTCGCCGGCGATGGCGCCCATGGAGATCGGCGTATAGGGGGGGCGGAAGGTCGTCGTACCGACCTGCGGGATATCTTCGCCCAATGCATTCGCAAGGGTCGCAAGGCCGTTGATGTTGCTGAGCTTTCCCTGATCTGTGGCCATACCGAGCGTCGTATAGCGCTTGGTATGTTCGACGCTTTCGAAGCCTTCCTGCGCGGCAAGCTGGACGTCGGAGACCTTCACGTCGTTCTGGTAGTCGAGCCACGCCTTCGCGCGCAACTTAAGCGGCGCGTTTGCGGGCATCATCCAGACCGGCGCAAGCGGCGCTTCATCCGGTGCTTCGGCCGTTGGCGCGGCATCGCTGCTCTTATCAGCACCGGTGCGGGTAGCAGCGGTTTGTCCAGCCTTTGCAGCGTTTTGCAGGATGGCGCTCAGGTTCATTTCGCCATCGGCACTGCCAGCCGGGATCACGAAGGGTTGCCCGTCGTGGCTGGTCGGGGCCTTGTCGTGGTCCGGCCGGAAGGCGGCTTGCGTCGCGTCCCACGTGAGCTTGCCGCCGCAATGGGACCAGAGATGCACCACGGGCGACCAGCCACCCGACATGGCGACGGCATCACAGAAGATCTCGGTGGTTTCGGACCCGTCGCTGTCCTGCTGGGTGACGAGGACGGAATGGACGGCCTTGTGACCCTTGACCTTGGCGATGGCCGCACCGGTCTTGACCGTCAGCCCCAGCGCCTTGGCCTCCTCCATCAGCGCGCCGCCGCCGTTGGGACGGGCGTCGAGGATGGCAGGGACTTTCAATCCCGCCTCGTGCAGGGCGATGGCGGTGCGGTAGGCGTCGTCGTTGTTGGTGACAATGACGGTGCGGTCGCCGGGGTTGATCGCGTAATTGACCACGTAGTCGCGCATGGCAGCGGCCAGCATCACGCCGGGGATGTCGTTGCCGGCGAAGCTCAGCGGGCGTTCGATTGCGCCGGTGGCGGTGATGACTTGTGCCGCGCGGATGCGCCAGAGGCGGTGACGCGGGCCTCTGTCCTCGGGCGCGTGGTCGGTGAGGCGCTCGTAGCCCAGAACGTAGCCGTGGTCATAGACCCCTGCCCCCACCGTACGGCTGCGCAGGGTGACGTTGGGCATGGCGTCGAGCGCCGCGACCGTCTCGGCGATCCAGGTCTCCGCGTCCTTGCCATCGATGGTGCCGCCGTCAACCGGCGTGCGGCCGCCCCAATGCGGGGTCTGTTCCAGCAGCAGCACCTTCGCGCCGCTCTGCGCTGCGCTCAACGCGGCTTGCAGACCGGCCACGCCGCCGCCGATCACCAGCACGTCCGTGAAGGCGTAGAAATGCTCGTAACGATCGGGGTCGCGCGCCTCGGCGGCGGGCGCCTTTCCCAAGCCTGCAGATTTGCGGATGAACGGTTCGTAGACGTATTTCCAGAACGGGCGCGGGTGGATGAACATCTTGTAGTAGAAGCCCGCGGGCAGAAAGCGTGCGAGCAGCGTGTTCACCGCGCCGATATCGTAGTCGAGCGACGGCCAATGGTTCTGGCTGGTGGCTTTCAGCCCGTGGAAGATCTCGGTCGTGGTGGCGCGCTGGTTGGGTTCGAGGGTGTCGCCCTCACCAAGGTTCACCAGCGCGTTGGGCTCTTCCGACCCGCTCGCCACCACGCCACGCGGGCGGTGGTATTTGAAGCTGCGACCCATCAGGGTCTGACCATTGGCGAGCAGCGCCGAGGCGAGCGTGTCGCCGTCGTGGCCGGTCAGGCGTGTGCCATTGAACGTGAAGGCGACATCGCGGTCGCGGTTGATCAGGCGGCCCTGTGTGGGAAGGCGGGTGCTCATGGGTCAGGCCTTGGCGCTGGCGAAGGCGTCGGTGCCTCCGGCGGGAGTTTTCTTGGCAAGATGAAGGGTCATGCGAGGTCTCTCCAGCGGAAGCCGGGGCGCTTTGCACGGATGGTGTCGAGGAGGTCTTTCGGCGGCTCGGTGGTTTGTGCTTTGTAGGTGCCGAAGACTTCGAGCGTGTTCGTACACCGCGCCGCGTGGAACCACTTGCCACAGCCATTGGCGTGCCGCCAGCGTTCGAAATGCACGCCTTTGGGGTTTTCGCGGTGGAAAAGGTAGGCGGTGAAGTCCTCGTCCGACGCGCCGGGTCCGAAGCGTTTGAGATGCGCTTCGCCGCCTGCGTGCAGCTCGGTTTCCTCGGCGTCGACGCCGCAATAGGGGCAGGTTAGGAGGAGCATTTTGCGGACTCCGAATTGGACTTGTGCATCTGGTAAGCTGCAGACCAAAGGGCAGAGCCCGGCCGCGGGTGGGTGCGAAGCGCCCGCCCATGGGGGCGGTCGGGCGCTGCCCGGCGTGCCGCCGGGCGGAGGTTCTTCTGAAGATCCATCAGTGCGCCACCCCCGCAGCGACGCTCTCATCGATGAACCGCCCCTCGCGGAAGCGGTTGAGGCCGAATTCGGCGGTCAGGGGCGAGTGGCCCTTGGCCACGAGTTCCGCCATGCCCCAGCCGGAACCGGGGATCGCCTTGAAGCCACCGGTGCCCCAGCCGCAGTTGATGAAGCAGTTCTCCAGCGGCGTCTTTGACAGGATGGGCGAGCGGTCGCCGGTCATGTCGACGATGCCGCCCCACCAGCGGAGCATCTTGAGGCGGGAGATCATCGGGAAGGTCTCGATGAGCGCGCGGACGGTTTCCTCCACATGGTGGAAGGACCCGCGCTGGGTATAGTTGTTGTAGCCGTCCGCGCCCCCGCCGATGACCATTTCGCCCTTGTCGGATTGGCTCATGTAGCCGTGCACCGTGTTGGCCATGACGACCACGTCCATCACCGGTTTGATCGGCTCGGACACCAGCGCCTGAAGAGCGACGGATTCGATGGGCAGGCGGAAGCCAGCCATCTCGGCAAGCACGCCGGAATGGCCCGCGACGACAATGCCGAGCTTGTCGCAGTCGATGTCGCCCTTGGTGGTGGTCACGCCGGTGACCTTGCCGCCCGACTGGCGCACGGCGGTGACTTCGCATTTCTGGATGATGTCCATGCCCATGTCGGAGCAGGCTCGGGCGTAGCCCCAGGCGACCGCATCATGGCGCGCGGTGCCGCCGCGCGGTTGCCAGAGCGCGCCGAGGACCGGATAGCGCGGGCCCTTGAGCTCGATGATCGGGCAGAGCTCTTTCACGCGGGCCGGGCCGATGAACTGGGTGTCGACCCCTTGCAGGCGGTTGGCATGCGCGGTGCGGCGGTAGCCGCGAATCTCGTGTTCGGTCTGGGCCAGCATCATCACGCCACGGGGGCTGAACATGATGTTGTAGTTGAGGTCCTGTGACAGCGTCTCGTAGAGGGAGCGCGCCTTTTCGTAGATCGCCGCGGACGGGTCCTGCAGGTAGTTCGAGCGGATGATCGTCGTGTTGCGGCCGGTGTTTCCGCCGCCGAGCCAGCCCTTCTCGATCACCGCGACATTGGTGATGCCGAAGTTCTTGCCAAGATAATAGGCGGTGGCGAGGCCGTGGCCCCCCGCGCCGACGATAATCACATCGTAGCGCTTTTTCGGTTCGACCTTGCGCCACGCGCGCTCCCAACCGCTGTGGTAGCGGACGGCTTCGCGGGCAACGGCAAAGGCGGAATAGCGTTTCATGTGGCACGACTCAAAGCTTGGGGTGACCTCAGGGTGTATGTGGCCCGAAGTGGCCGGCGGGCGGATACTCTGAGCGTCATGTTTCCCCGTTTTTGCGACATGGCGCTTTGTCACGGGGTTTTGCCCTTTTTTCAAGCGGCCTGCGGCTATACATCCCGGGGAACAACAAGAGGACGACGCGCATCATGACCTTCTTCTGGATCGCGACCGTGGGGTTGGCCGTGGCGATGGCGGGCCTGCTGGTGCTGGCGCTCTTGCGCGGGCAGCGCAACACCGGCCCGGCGGAAGCGTTCGACGTGCAGGTCTACCGTGATCAGCTGACCGAAGTGGACCGCGATCTGGCGCGTGGGGTGATCTCGGACGAGGATGCCGAGCGGCTGCGGACCGAGATTTCGCGGCGCATCCTTTCTGCGGATGCCAAGGTTCAGGCCACCGGTGCCGGGGGCGATCAGCCAAAGACGCTGGGTGGCGCGGTGGCGATGCTGGTGGCGGCGCTGGTCGTGGGCGGGTCGTTCTGGCTCTACGGTCAGCTGGGCGCACCGGGATACGGCGATCTGGGTCTGTCATCACGTATGGAGATGGCGCAACTGGCGCGGGAGAACCGCCCGTTGCAGGAAGAGGCCGAGGCGCAAATCCCCGAAGTCGCCAACCCGGATGTGCAGCCGGAATACGGCGATCTGGTCCAGCGCCTGCGCGGCGCAGTGGCCGAGCGACCGAATGACCTGCAGGGTCATATCCTGCTGGCACGGTCGGAAGCCGCGATGGGGAACTATGTGGCCGCCTACGAGGCGCAAGAGCGCGTATTGTCGATCAAGGGAGATAGCTCCACAGCGTCGGATTATGCGGACCTGGCCGACATGATGGTTTTGGCCGCCGGAGGCTATGTCTCGCCCGAGGCAGAGCGCGTTCTGGAGGCGGCCCTTGCGCGCGATCCTCAGAACGGGGTGGCGCGATACTACATGGGGCTGATGATGGCGCAGACCGGGCGGCCTGATATCGCCTTCCGTCTGTGGGACCAGTTGGTGCGACAAAGCCCGGCCGACGCGGCGTGGATGCCGCCGATCCTTGCGCAGATCGAGGACATGGCCTTCCGCGCGGGCGTGTCCGACTACCAGGTGCCTCGGGCCGCCGCCCTGCCCGGCCCGACCGCCGACGATGTGGAAGCGGCCGGAGAGATGACGCCGGAAGAGCGGCAGGAGATGATCCGCGGCATGGTCGCCCAGCTGTCGGACCGTCTGGCAACAGAAGGCGGACCGCCGGAGGATTGGGCGCGGCTGATTACTTCGCTTGCGGTACTGGGCGATCAGGGACAGGCGATTGCCGTCTGGAACAACGCGCAGGAAGTGTTCGCGGAGAACCCGGACGCGCTCGAGATCGTGCGTGAGGGCGCGCGGGCGGCCGGGCTGGTGCTTTGATCCGTGATCTTTGACGACATCTCTGACTTCGCCGCCGCCTTGCCGCGGATGCGCGCGATTGCGGGGATCGATCTGGGCACAAAAACCATCGGTGTCGCGGTGTCCGACGGGATGCGCAGCGTGGCCACGCCACTGGAGACGATCAAGCGGCGCAAGTTCGGTCAGGATGCCGAGGCGCTTGTGGCGATTCTCACCGCGCGCGACATTGCGGGACTGGTTCTGGGCCTACCGCGCAACATGGATGGCAGCGAAGGGCCGCGCTGTCAGTCGACCCGTGCGTTCGCCCGCAATTTCAATGCGGTATGGGACGGTCCTGTGACATTCTGGGACGAACGGCTGTCCACCGTTGCGGCAGAAAGAGCACTGTTGGAGGCGGATACGACCCGAAAGCGTCGCGCAGAGGTGATCGATCACGTCGCCGCGTCCTATATCCTGCAAGGAGCGCTGGATCGCCTGCGCCATATTGAGGCTGACTGAGCATATGAAAGACGACATCTGGAGCCGGGACGAGATCGAAAGCCCCTGTGTGAAGATCTGCGTGGTGCATCCCGAAAGCCGTCTGTGCACCGGCTGTCTGCGTACGATCGACGAGATCGGCGCGTGGTCCAAGATGTCACCTGACGCGCGTCGTGCCGTCATGGCAGAACTGCCGGGTCGAGCCGGCGAACATCGCGTGCGTCGCGGCGGGCGCGCTGCTCGGCTCAAGCGCTGAACACATTCGGTTTAGAATAAGAAACACCCGAAGCGCATCGCGCTCCGGGTTGTTCGTGTTCAGACGGTCGGATCAATCCAGACCGAAGACGCAGATGCAGAACCGCTTGGCCTTGTAGACGGCCTTGTGCGGCAGCTTCTTGGACATCTGGACCTGGTATGTACCGTTGTTCTGCACACAGTGGACCGACACCTCTTCGATCTCGTAAGGCACCTTGGCGCAGAATTTCCGACCCATTTTGTAGAACTCCGGATCGACGTTCTTGGTGAAGCTCACCTTGCGCACGCCGTTGTCATCGAAGCATCTCAGTCCTGGGTGCTTGGGTTTGGGTTTTGTGACCACGACCTTGGGATTCGGGCGATTGGGTTCCTCATCAGTTTTCTCGGGAGGCTCCGGCGTCTTAGGCGTCGTCGGTTTTTCCGGTTTTTCAATGTTTGGCTTCTCTACGGTCGGCTTGTCAGGCAGATCTCCGATTGCAAAGGCAGGCGACGCCACCAAAGCAAATATCAACAATACAATTCTCATTTCATCCCCCATTTTGAACCGCGAACATCGCGGCAGTCGTCACTGACTACGGGCGCCTTGCGAGACAGCACTCGATCGACGCCAACAAACTCCATTCGTTCCGCCGCTTTCATCAGGCGGCGACAGACGCAAGGATTGCGCCACTTTCCACGAGGAAGACCTGATCCAGCGACACAGAAGTAGCGCTGGAAACGATTGCAACCGTTTGGCCATTGGCCTGAACAAGAGTTTCACCGCTGTCACCATCCGTTGCAAGCGTGATGTCGGTGATTGCGGATGTGCCAGTTGGCACCGCAACCATAATCAGCTCATCGCTTTCTAAGTCAAAAATCACGGGCGCGTTTGACGGATCAACCCATGTGCCGGTCATGAACGTATCAGTTCCGCCTTCGCCGAAGGCGGTATCACCGGTTCCCATCTGGATCTCGTCGTTTCCGTCACCGCCGAGGAGCAAATCGGGATCGTTCAGGTCGGAGGAGTTGATGAAATCATCCTCATCGCCGTCCCAGATGCCGACAAGCTGGTCGTTTCCTGAATCGCCATCCAGCGTGTCCTCTCCGGCTTCGCCGATCAGGACGTCGGAATCATCACCGCCTAGGATGCTGTCATTGCCGTCCCCACCGAAGGCGGTGTCGGATCCGGCGCCACCACTGATGTCATCCGCACCGTCGCCGCCCACCAATTGGTCATTGCCATCGAACCCATCGAGCGTGTCATCACCCGCGTCACCGAAAACCTGGTCATCACCTTCGCTGCCCGAGACTTCGTCGTCGCCATTACCCCCGGCGACAAGGTCGTTCCCCGAATTACCGTTCAGAGTGTCATTTCCGTCGCTGCCGAAGACTTGGTCATCGCCCGACCCACCGCGCACGCTATCGTCTCCCAGCTGACCGTCGACGATGTCGTTTCCAGCCGCTCCTTCGATCGTGTCATCGCCATCTGCGCCAACGATCGTATCAATACCGCTTGTGCCGACGATGTTGTCAGGCCCATCGGTGCCAAAGATCACATCGTCGACCGTGACGAAGTCATCGGAATTGCCACCGGAGCCTACTCCTGGATCGCCGTCTGAACCGCCGTCACCACCGTCAGATCCGCCGGAGGCGATATCACCATCGCTGTCATCATCATCGTCGGACGTGTCCCAAATACCAAGGCTGGTGCCGAGGATGGCAAGGCCAATAAGTGCGGCGAGTTCCATAACGCGGTTTTCCTGATCGAAACAAATTCAATTCAAAATACCTTTCGTGCGCAATCAACTCATAAGAAAATCGACAATTTTCATGGCATTGTCCGCGTTCGCGAGACAGTTTCTAGAAAATGCGATGCATTGTTGCATATGCCATTTCGGAATGTGACGGTGCCTTATTTCTGCCACATCCAGATTTGCCCCGACTCAGGCGATTCCGGGCGCAGATAAGCGATCATGCGGCCGTGCCGTCCGGCATGGCTCGCGGGCTGCCACGGAGCGACGCCGTGGAGCAGAAACGGATTGAGTAGAACCGCTTCCCCCGGTCGTGTAAACAGTGCAACGCGTTTGCAGATCTGGAACACAGTGTTTCGCGCCTCGGTGTAGATGTCGGTCACATCCGTGTCCGCCCAAACCTCCTCGGGCAAACGGGCCAGCGCGGTCTGGAATGCCGACTGCAAAACGACGTGGCTCCCCTCCCAGACCACAAGCGGGCTGGCACCCGGTGTTGTTTCGGTCAGGGCAAGCCCAAGGATCCAATCATGCCGCTCGCGCAGGAAGCGGCGTTTGGGAGCGCCCTCGGCAAGAACGCCATCCATGTGCGCCGCATCGCGGTTGCGACGATAGCGGAAGGCCGCGTCGCTTTCCCCGGCGCGCGGGCGCGGATATCCGGGATAGATGATCGACAGCTGTGCAGGATGCAGGTCGTCACGCGGACCGATCCTATCCACCAAAGGTCCCGCGAGCGGAACGCCGTCAACAGCGCCCGTGGCGTCGGTGGGCAAGGCATCCACACCCACAAACCAAGTGCCTTCGCATTGAAGCCACCGGGTCTGCATCGCTGAGTCCTGAGAAACCAGAACAGCCCGGCGCCGCGCGGCCTGCGCCCATCGGAAGGTCTCGGGGTGCCAGGGAAACCGGACATAGCCGCGAGCGGGCCAGCCCGTCACCATACGCTCATCCGGCAATCCGGTCCGGGATCTGCATGGCCTCCAGCGCGCGCTCGATCAGGCCGAAATCCGCACCCGGGCGGGTCGCGTGTTCCGACAACACGCGCCGCCATGCCCGTGCCCCCGGTTGCCCGGCAAACAGACCCAGCATGTGCCGCGTGATCTGGTGCAGCTTGCCGCCCCGCTGAAGATGCGCATCGATATAGGAACGCATCGCGTCAAGCACGTCATAACGCGTGTGAGAGGCTCGTTTCATTCCAAAAACGCGCTCATCCACTTCGGCGAGAACCTCCCAAGGGTGATGGTATGCGGCGCGCCCGATCATGACACCGTCCATCCCGCGCGCCAGCAGATCTTCGGCCTGTGCCAATGTCTCGAGCCCACCGTTGATCGACATGCCAAGGCGCGGAAACTCCGATTTCATCCTCAGGACAAGATCGTAATCCAGCGGTGGGATATCCCTGTTCTCCTTCGGCGACAGACCCTGCAGCCACGCTTTGCGCGCGTGGATGATGAGGTAGTCGCAGCCGGCGTCCGCGACCTGCCGGATGAACGCGGGCAGTGTTTCCTCGACCAGCTGGTCATCGACACCGATCCGGCACTTCACAGTCACCGGCACGTCCACAGCGGCCTTCATCGCCGCCACACAGTCCGCCACGAGGGCGGGCGTCTTCATGAGTACCGCACCGAATGTGCCGGATTGCACCCGGTCGGACGGACACCCCACGTTGAGATTGATCTCGTCATACCCCGCCGTCGCCCCCAACCGCGCCGCCTCTGCCAGTTCGCTGGGATCAGACCCACCGAGCTGCAGCGCGACAGGATGTTCATCCGCATCGAACTCCAACAAATGCACCGCCCCACCCCGCACCAAGGCAGGTGCCGTCACCATCTCGGTGTAGAGCAAAGCCTGTCGACTGATCTGCCGGTGAAAGTACCGGCAATGGCGATCGGTCCAGTCCATCATAGGGGCAACGGCCAGGCGCGCCCCCTCGGTGGCTGCGTTCAAGGGCATTCAACGGTCTCCTCGGGTCCGCCAGCACTAGGACGGAACCTTGGCGCACACCATACGCACACGAAAGATGATCTGCCACCCTGCCCCGCGCAAAGACAAGCGAACGGCGGAGATTGCGCGTGGTCTGAAGAGGAGCAAAGGTAGTGGTTAACTTGGCGGGTCTGCCCGTTCCTCCAACGGCGCAAACAGATTCTGGCGACCGTTTCCGCCAACTATCTCAATCTCTTCGGTCCCGTCCTGACGGGCTCTCAATGAACTGGCGCGTTACGGCATGTCTAAAGGACCCCCAGAAATCGAACCGCCACCAGCACAAGGAACAGTCCGAAGAGTTGCTTCATGCGCCGATCGCTGAGGCCATGAGCAATCCGGGCACCTACCGGTGCAAGCCAGACAGCAATGGGCATAATGAACATGAACCCGAGCAAGTTTAGATATCCCAACGACGCGATCGGGCGACCGGCGACCCCAAGCCCTGTGACCACGTAGATCGCCAATCCCGGCAATCCGATCAGAAGACCGAGGCCTGCCGAGGTTGCGATTGCCTGATGAAGGCTGCGGCCGAACAGCGTCATGAACACATTGTTGATGTTCCCGCCGCCGATCCCAATCAGCGCGGACAGAAAACCGATAAGAAAGCCGATTACTCCTCGCCAGGGCTGTCCGGGCAGGTCGTCGGCCAGGCGCACTGCGTCGCTGCCCAAAAGCATTTTTGCCGCAATCGCCAGCGCGATCACTGCAAAAACGAGGCGCAGCATTTCGCCCGAGGCGTTCGAGACAATGAAACCTGCGGAAAGGACGCCCAATGGCACAAGCAACACCCATTGGCGCAACAGTCTAAGATCGGGCGCGCCCTTTGCTGCGTGGGCCCGAAACGAAGTCAAAGCCGTCGGCAAAATGATCGCAAAAGAGGTTCCGATCGACATATGGGTCCGGACCGAGGGATCGACGCCCATAAACCCGAAGAGCTCGTAGAGCACGGGGACGAGAACCGCCCCGCCCCCTATGCCGAAAAGCCCCGCGAGGATGCCCGACAAGGCACCCGCCATAGCCGCCAGGACCGCGGCTACGCCGAGCGCATGAAGACTCCAGACCGCTTCCATACCGGTGTCGTCTGTGCCGAAGTCCGGACTAGGCCACAACCACAGAGAGATCGCCCACACTGTCGATATGGCCTTCAAGACGGTCCCCACGCTCAACAGGACCGACCCCGGCAGGCGTACCGGCCATGATCAGATCACCTGCGCCGAGCGTGAAGTGTTCCGAGAGGTAGGCGATCATCTCGGGCGTTTTCCAGATCATCTGGTTCAGGTCACCGCTTTGCCGCAACGCGCCATTGACTTTCAGGGTGATGGCCCCTTCGGACGGATGCCCGATCTCGGAGGCCGGGCGAATGGGAGTCATCGGAGCTGAGTGCTCGAACGCCTTTCCGATCTCCCAGGGACGCCCCATTTTCTTCGCTTCGCCCTGAAGATCTCTGCGGGTCATATCAAGGCCGACACCGTAGCCCCAGACATGGTCGAGCGCAGCCTCCAGAGGTATGTCGCTCCCCCCCTGCCCCAGCGCAACGACAAGCTCGATCTCATGGTGCACGTCGTTTGATTTCGGGGGATAGGGAAAGGTGCCGGACAGATCGATGTTGTCGGGGTTCTTCTGGAAAAAGAAGGGAGGTTCTCGATCGGGATCGTGCCCCATCTCCACGGCATGAGCGGCAAAGTTGCGGCCGATGCAGTAGATCCGGCGCACTGGAAACAACTGGTCGGATCCTTGAATGGGCAGAGTGGTGACGAAGGGTGTGGGAATGGCGTGAGCGTTCATGCTTTCTGTCCTGTCATGTGTCGGTGTGCCGACAACGTCGGCGCTTTCTTTGGATAGCGGGTCAGGTTGGTGGCGGAACTCCGACTTCGGACGCGATTTTGTCGAGTTCTGCCCGAAGCTTGGGATGTAGGGCAATACCGTCGGTCTCGACGGACTTGCGTCTTTCGGATTTTCCGTCGCCGGGCAGCCGCACGGCCGGATGGTCCGGCAGAGGCGCGACATCGCGCATCTGATTGAAAATCCGTTCGACTGATGACTCGAACAGGTCAGGGTCGACGAAGGCCGATATGTCGATTGCGGCCACGAACTGTCCTGTATTGCTGGACTTTTCAGGATGCTTGGTGAAGTCCACCACATCCGATCCGAATGCGGCGCCGTTCAGAGTACCGGCCAGCAGCCCGATCGCCACGGATAGCCCAAAGCCCTTCGGCCCGCCGATGGGCAGGAGAAACCCCTCGTCCTTGCGCTGTGGGTCGGTGAGCGGGCGACCATCACGACCGACCATCCATCCCTCCGGCATTTGTTCGCCGCGCTGGGCGAGTGTCTTGATCTTGCCCATGGCCGCGACAGTGGTCGCCATGTCGAGGATGAATGGATCCACGCTGCTGCTTGGCGCCCCGACCGCGATGGGATTTGTCCCGAGCAGAAGCTCGGTCCCGCCAAAGGGCGGCACGTGATTGGCGCTTCCCACTGCGGCGCATAGGCCGATCATCCCGACCTCGGTCTGCGGCCGGACATAAAGCGCCGCGGGTCCCGCATGGTTGCCACGTCGTATCCCGACCCAACCGATACCCGCCGAGCGCGCCTTGTTCATCGCCAGGTCACAGGCCGCCATCATCGCAAGATGCCCCAGCCCGTCGTCGCCGTCGATCAGCGCTGTGGCGTCACGTTCGGCGACGACGCGAATGTCGGGCGTCGGATTGCAGCCGCCTTCTCGCAGCCGGGCAACGTATTGCCGCAGCCGAAACACGCCGTGCGTGTCGTAGCCATATGCGTCCGCCTCTACCATGAGCCCGGCCACCTTTGCCGCATCCGTATCGGGCACACCCAGCGACCGGAAGACGTTTGACGCAAAGCCGCGAAGCGCTTCGGGCGAAGTGTTCACCGCCTCAGGCATCGCCGGCCCCTACGCGTTCCTTGTGCCAGAACACAACCTTGCGCTGCGTCCAGGAGACCGCTGCGAAGACGGCCAGTCCGACGAGGCTCAGGTAGAGGATGAGCGAGAAGACGCGTGGCGTGTTCAGCTGAGACGCGGCCACGCGGATGAGTTCGCCGAAGCCCTTGCCGCCGCCGAGAAACTCGCCGGTGATCGCGCCGGCCATGACACCCACGGCGCCGATCTTGAGACCTGTGAAAACTTGCGGCAACCCGGTCGGCAGCTTCATCTTGATCAGAGTCTGCATCCGGCTCGCGCCCATTGTCTTGAAGAGCATCCGCGCGTTTTCGTCGGCGGAATGAAGGCCCGCCGCCGTGCCCACGACGATGGGAAATGTCGCGATGAATGCCGCAAGCGCGACCTTGGACTCGATGCCGAATCCCAGCCAGGCCACAAAGAGTGGCGCGAAGGCGACCTTCGGCATGGTATCGATGGCGACGAGATAGGGCATCACGGCCTTTTCGCCGAAGGCTGTCTCGCCGACGAGAACACCGAGCGAAAACCCGATCGCGATGGCGAGTGCGAAGCCGTAAATCACCTCTTGGATCGTGATCCAAAGCGCGCCCAGCATGTACCCGCCGGTCAACAGGTTCTTTCCGACGAAGATCATGTCGTTCAAGGTCTCCATCGGGGTTGGAAGGATGATCGGCGACACAAGCTCCAGCGCGGTGACAAGCTGCCAGCTGCCGATGAAGACCACGAAGACAAAACTCATCGCCAGCCAGCGCGGAACGGCATCGATAAACGCGATCTCCTGTTTCCAAACCGTATCCTGGACGGTTTCGAAATCCCCCGGGCTATTCGTCTGAAACTCGGTCACATGTCCTCTCCCTTATCGAGAAGGCCGCGGATATAGTCGACGATCTCGCCAAATTTCGGCGTGGTCATCATGTCGAGTGTGCGCGGCCGCGGCAGGTCGACCTCGACAATCTCGGCGATACGGCCCGGACGCGGCTTCATCACGACGATCTCATCAGAGAGGATTACGGCTTCCTGAATCGAGTGCGTGACCAGAAAAGCCGTCGCATTCTGCTCGCGGCAGATGCGCTGAAGCTCCATGTTCATCATGTCGCGCGACAGCTCGTCCAGCGCGCTGAAAGGTTCGTCGAGCAGAAGGACCGCGGGTTCGGTGATGAGCATCCTGCAGATCGAGGCGCGTTGTGCCATCCCACCGGAAAGCTCGTTCGGGTAGACGTTTTCGAAGCCCTTGAGCCCCACGACATCCAGAAGTTGGTGCGCTTTTTCCACCGCTTTCTTCGCGGCGGCCTTTCCGTCACGGATCTCGATTGGCAGCACGATGTTTTCGACTGCCGTCTTCCAGGGAAAAAGCGTCGCCTGCTGGAACATCATTCCGATGTCGCGTCGGGGGCCTGTAACCGGCACGCCCTGCAGAACCACCCGGCCCTTCGTGGGCGGAATGAGCCCCGCCATGATCTTCAACAGAGTGGATTTTCCGCAGCCGCTGGACCCGATGACAGAGGTAAAGCTGCCCTTGCGAAGCGTCAGGCTGACGTCTTCAAGCGCCACCACAGCGTTGCGCGCATAGGTCTTGCTGACATGGGCCAGATCGTAGACCGGTGCGCCAACTGGCGCACCGGAGTATTCTAAGGCGACGGCCGGTTTCATTCGCCGACAGCCGCGTTGCCGATTTCGGCGAACTCGTTGGTCCAGGCCGCGCTCAGGTCGTCGAGGGGACCGGAGATTTCACCGCCCTTGACGAGAGCGTCTTCCCATTCCTTCCAAACTTCGGCGGGATACCAACCCAAGTGCTTGGAGTCGTCGGTCGGGATTGTCTTCGAACGCACCGCGTCAAACAGCGCGGACTGGAACTCCTTGTCCTCCCCCTCCTGCGGGTTGCCGGCCGCCAGATGTGCGAGGACCGCCTCGCGATTGGCGTCGTCCAGTGCGAAGGCATGACCCTTTGCGAAGGCCCGGCTCCATGCCTCGACCAAGT
This sequence comes from Marivita hallyeonensis, assembly GCF_900129875.1. GTDB lineage: Bacteria > Pseudomonadota > Alphaproteobacteria > Rhodobacterales > Rhodobacteraceae > Marivita > Marivita hallyeonensis. Next base: position 626,351 of record NZ_FQXC01000002.1, read on the forward strand.
CGCGATCGTTCTCGATCGTCTCGGCCATTGTCGCGATGCCGTTGCCGAAGAAGCGGCCGAACTCTACCGGGGTGATGTCCCTTACGGCCATCCCGCGCTGGTTGAGGATCGCTGTGTCCGCAGTCGATGACGAGTAGGCGGCGATTTCACCATTCATGAAGGCCGCCGTTGCCGGACCGCCGTCGCCCACGGTGAGAAACTCGAAGTCCGCTCCTTCGGACATGTTCGCACCGGTCATCACATTTCGTGCGAAGCCCACTTCGGCACCATCGGCGGTGCCGGTGCCGATGACCTTGCCTTTCAGCTCCTCGACCGACTGGATCTCGGAATCTTGCGGAACCGCGATGCCAAAGTTGCTTCGTGCTGCGACGTTATAGATGTGTACGGCGTCGACACCGCGCGACCGTGCGGCAAGGAGCGGCCCCGGCCCGGGACGTCCGAAATGCGCCTGACCGGCGGAGAGCGCCTGAAGCACCGCGCCGGAGCCGTTGATGGCCTCGACAGTGACGTTCAGCCCTTCCTCCTCGAAGTATCCTTCGCCGATGGCGACGAAAACGGGAAACGAGTTGATAGCCGAAGGGCTCGGCTGAACGAAGGTGATGTCGCGCAGATCTTGCGCCGTTGCAGCGCCGCCGAGCAGCCCGAGTGCCGAAACGGATGCAAGCGCAGCGGCGGCGAATGTTCTCCTGGTGATCATGGTAGTCTCTCCTCCCTTGAAACTGTCACGCTTGCGGTCCGCTCAGGCGACCGCAGGCGATTAGATGGCGCGCACCGTGTTGCGGAGTTCGCCGATGCCGGAAATGCTGCAGATGATAAGGTCGCCGTCCTTGAGGAACCGGGGCGGTTCCATCGCGTAGCCGACGCCCGATGGAGTCCCGGTCGCGATGATGTCGCCGGGCTCCAGGGTCATGCCTTCGGACAGCGACGCGATCAGCGTCGGGATGTCGAAGATCATCTGTGATGTGGTCCCGTCCTGGCGGGTTTCGCCGTTGACGCTCAGACCGATGGATAGATTGTGCGGGTCTTCGATTTCGTCGTCGGTCACGATGCACGGCCCGACCGGGCAAGACCCGTCCATGCCCTTGCCCTTGAAGTACTGTCCGCCGTGCCGGCGCTGAATATCGCGCGCCGAGATGTCGTTTACGATCGTATACCCGAACACATGATCCATCGCCTCGGCCTTCGGGATATTGCGGCCCGGCTTCCCGATGACGACCGCGAGTTCGACCTCGTAGTCAATCGACTCTGAGACGGACGGGAAGATCAACGTGTCCCCGTCCGGCGGTACGATCGAGGTGGGCGGTTTGGTAAAGAAAACCGGGTACTCCGTGACTCCGACGTTCTGGTTCTGCGCGCGATCGCCTTCCGCGATGTGTTCGGCGTAGTTCCGACCGACACAGAAGACGTTCTTGTGCGGCTTCGGGATGGGGGCCACAAGTGCAGCTCCCTCGCTGGCAAGACATCCGTTCAGCCGGCCTGCCGACGCCAGATCGTGAAGCCGCCGGCAGGTTGCCAGGGCAGATCCGGAGTCCTGAATGACTTCGAGGAGGCTTCCCGGAAGCTGGCTTCCCTGGTCTACGAGACCCAAGTCAACTGCGCGTTCGAGCGCACACCGGAAATCCAGAATGCCCTTATCCATAAGGGCTCCGATGCGCTGATGGTCATGTTGCCGATCTTCGAAGGTAACCAACTTCATCGCATGCAGGCCTTTCGTATCTTCATCGGGATCCGGCACCGCTCCCACGGCTGACCGAGCCCCAACGATTCGGGTTATCTTTTATCGATTATCTGTTATAAAAAACTTTCAGTAAGTCGATTTTCGCAACCAATGAGGGAATTGGTCGGGAATGGGTCCAAGAGCGAAACTTGCAGACGACCTTGAGCGCGTGTCTGCGCATCTCGATGAGCTTGGCCTCGGGATGAACGATCAACTGCCCGTGGAACGAACGCTTGCAGCAAATCTCGGGATCTCACGCGACCGCCTGCGAAAGGTGCTTGGCGTTCTCGAAGATGACGGCAAAATCTGGCGCCAAGTCGGCCGGGGCACATTTATCGGTCCACGGCCTGTTCTGAATCTGGCGGATGTCGCCTTTCTCGGGGACCATTCTTCCCCGCGAGAAGTCATACAGGCCCGCATAGCAATAGAGCCGAGCATCGCAGCCCTTGCTGCGACCTACGCGACCCAGCAGGACCTGAAGGAAATCAAGCGATGCGCCAGAATGTGCAGAAAATCAGAGGACTGGCGGGGCTACGAGGTTTGGGACCTGAGCTTTCACCGAGCGATTGCCCGCGCCACACGGAACCAGGTCCTTATCCATCTTTTTGAAACGCTCAATCTGGTCCGGAGAACCTCGTCCTGGCAAATCAGACGCAGCACCCCCGGGCCCTTACCCGACTATGCGAGCTTTGACGAACACGACGAGATCTGCCGTGGTATCGAACTGCGGGAAGAGAAATGTGCCGCCGATGCCCTGCGCCGTCACCTCGCCACGGTAGAGGACAGGATCACAAGGCAGCAGGCCACTTAGTCGCCCGGTAGAAGGTCGCAGCGCAATCCGGGTCCGGGTTTTGCCGAGAGGTCGGCTTCGAGGCGCCGACCGGCATGACGTCCCCTTTCTGGCGTCAAAGGGCGAAGTCATCCTTTTCTCGGTCTCCGTCATGGGTGCATCCGAACCCGCGCTACCGGCCCAACAATGCGATCTCAATGCTACACGAAAAAGCTCTGCCGAACGTCTTTGCGCGACATGCCCGCCACGGGGCCGCGACCAGAGCCACGGCGAGGGCGTGCCAAGGAAGCATTCTCACTCTTGGCCGGAAACAAGAGATCCTGTTCGGGGGCGGACTGCGACGGCATCGTCAGCATGAGGTTTCTAGAACGCATGTTTGCCAAGGAGGTCACTGACCTGTCCATTCAGGCGCAGGACTGTCTGAGTAGCAACGTGCACGGGCTATCGCGTTATCCCTCGTATTCCAAAATGTATAGACCGGCGTTGTAGTCGGACGTGTAAACCAATCCCTTCACCCGCGGTAGCGTGCCACGCAGCGCGCGGGACATTTCGAACCGGTTGAACGAGATCACGTTTAATTCGGCCCTGCTGAAGGAACTGCGCGCCCTGACGACTGCGCGCGACGCGGGGCGGTACACGGATCTGCGCCTGCACCGGGTCCATGGGGATGACCATCTGTCCGACTTCTCCCCCTCGTCCAAACTCAACGTGGAATGGGCCTACCTGCAGCACCTCTTCGAAAACGGGCGCACGCAAGCCACGCGGTTTCTTGACCGTCACGCAGGCGACATCGGGCAGCGCGACAGTTACGATCCAAGCGACATGCTTTCAGACATCATCGAAGGCGACATTCCCCGAAAGAAGGCCACCTCATGATCGGATTCCTTGGCATGATCCTTTCGCTGGGACTGCTGATCTTCTTTGCGTATCGCAGTGCCAGCGTGCTCGTACTCGGCCCCGTAATGGCACTGCTTGCGGCGGTTTTTTCGCTGCAGCCTGGCCTGGCGACCTACACGCAGGTGTTCATGCCAGCGATGGGTGGGTTTGTGATCACCTACTTTCCGCTCTTTCTTCTGGGAGCAGTGTTCGGCCGCTTCCTGGAAAGCTCAGGCGCCGCCACGGCGATTGCAAACGGGATCGTCGACCGCTTGGGTAAATCGCAGGCCATTCCGGCCGTCGTGCTGGCCTGCGCAATCCTGACCTATGGTGGCGTGTCGCTTTTCGTTGTGGCCTTCGCAGTCTATCCGATCGCCGTCGCGCTCTTTCGGTCAGCGGACATCCCGAAACGCCTGATCCCCGCGACCATCGCGCTTGGTGCGTTCACCTTCACCATGACGGCCTTGCCCGGCACCCCGGCGATCCAGAACGCGATCCCGATGCCCTATTTCGGAACCACACCCTTCGCCGCGCCCGGGCTTGGCCTGATAGCCGCCATCGTGATGGGCGGCGGCGGATTGGCTTGGTTGGTATTCCGACAGCGGCGCGCACAGATGGCGTCGGAAGGCTATGGCCCATGGGACGACCCGAGTCCTGAAACATCGGACGGCGAAGGCCCTTCGTTCGCCATTGCCGCGCTGCCGATCGTGGTCGTGATTGCGCTGAACTATCTTCTCTCGGTTCACGTCTTCCCTGCCCTCGACACATCTTACCTTGCCGAGCCGCGCTTTGGCGAAACGGACATCTCCGAGCTTCGGGGCATCTGGGCCATCATGGTCGCGCTCACCTTCGCAACGTTGCTGCTCATTGCCCTGAACATCAGGCGTCTGGCCACGCCCCAGACGGACCTGACCAACGGGGCCAACGCGTCGATGCTGCCCATTTTCAACACCGCGAGCCTTGTCGGCTTCGGCGCGGTGATCGCGGCGCTTCCAGCCTTCGCCACGGTGTCGGAGGCCGTCGAAACAATCGGCGGCGGGCCGCTGGTGTCGCTCGCCGTCTCGACCGGACTGCTCGCGGGTCTAACCGGGTCCGCCTCAGGCGGCATGAGCATCGCGCTTGAGGCCGTTGGCGCACAGTACCTAGCGCAAGCGCAGGCGCTCGGGCTGTCCCCGGATCTGTTGCATCGGGTGACTACACTTGCGACCGGCGGGCTAGATGCCCTGCCGCACAACGGCGCCGTGATCACGTTGCTGGCGATTTGCGGCCTCTCGCATCGCGACAGCTACGGCGACATCGCTGTCGTTGCTGTCTGTATTCCCCTGATCGCCTTGGTGGTCGTCATCGCGCTCGGCACGATCTTGGGCTCTTTCTGAGAAGGAAAACAACTTATGCGCTTGGTATTGGTTTGGCTTTTGATCTGCGTCACCGGCTTTGTGGGCAATCCAACACTCGCCCAGGCCCAGATGCTCCCGCTGTCGGAGGAGCCGGTCACCTCCGACGAACCGGCTTTCCCACTCGACACGGCAGGACGCGAGACGCCGCGCGGGCTGGTGACCGGGCTCGTGCAGGCCATGTCGGACGAAGATCATCAGCGAGTTGCGCTATATCTCGAGACACCAAACCGAATTGCAGATTTCGGTTTTCGTCAGTTTCATATCCTGCGGATCGAAACCGCACTCAATGCAGCGGCCCGTTTCGAGACTCCCGCGGAACTGAGCATTGCACCCGAAGGTGTACTCGATGACGGCCTCGCACCAATGCGCGAACGCGTCGGGACGCTGACCGTCGCAGACATGCAGCAACCGCTTCTGGCGAACCGCACCACGCTCGACGGTATTCCGGTCTGGAGGATCAGCGCCGAGACCGTCGAAATCCTTCTGGACTGGCGCAGCTCGACGGTCACGGGCTTGGGAACGGTACAGGAATTTCTATTAGGATTACCAAGTGGGCCAAGTGTTTTCGGGATCAGTGCGCGCGACGCGATCATTCTGATCGGCTTTGCTGCCCTGAGTCTGGGTCTTTCGTGGGCGCTTCTGAAGGTGCGCCGACTGGTCTCTCGCGTCGTCCGCCGCGGCCGCATGTCGACCCGGTTTTCGCGCTTCATCGAAGTGTCCGAACCGCCGCTTCAGCTTCTAATCGCTTCGCTGATCTTCACAGCGGGTATTTCTTATCTCGGCGTGTCGATGGTGGCCCGGTTCCAGGTCGTCTGGATCGTCGAACTGGCCGCTTGGCTTGCCGCGATCTGGTTCGTGTGGCGCCTGATCGACACCATTGGCGAAGCGGTTCTGGCCAGCATGTCCCGCCGGGGTGCGGCTTCGATGTTCTCTGCCGTGTCGTTCTTCACGCGGATCCTGAAGGCCATCCTGATCGTCGTCTCCGCCGCGTTCGCCCTGCGGGCCCTCGGCTTCGACATCACCGCAGGATTGGCAGCTCTTGGCGTCGGTGGACTAGCCTTGGCCTTGGGCGCACAGAAACTGATAGAGAACCTCGTCGGATCCGTATCCCTGATCGCCGACCGACCGATCCGCGTCGGCGACTTCTGCCGCTTCGGACAGACCCTCGGCACCATCGAGGAAATCGGAATCCGGTCGACGCGCATCCGCACCCTCGACCGCACGATCGTGACCGTGCCGAATGGTGAGTTCTCGTCCCTCCACCTGGAAAACTTCAGCAGGCGGGACCAGTTCCTGCTGCGGCACACCATCGACCTGCGCTATGAAACGGACGCCCGCCAAATCAAGGCAGTCCTATCGGGCCTGCGTGATATGCTCGTTGCCCATCCACGCCTCGTCGAAGATACCCCACGCGTCCGGTTCATCGGATATGGCGCATATTCTCTCGACATCGAGATGTTCGGCTATGTGCGCGCGCGTGACTGGAACGAATTCCTAGAAATACAGGAAGCCCTACTGATCGACGTGATGCACATCGTTGAAGGAACCGGCACCGGCTTCGCGTTTCCCACGCAGACGGTGTACCTAGGAAACGACGACATTCGTCCCCTTTTAAGCCTGAAGCAGCGTGCCGCGTGAGAGACACGTGTCAGCGCATTCGGTTTTCATCTCGAATTTCGGGACCCGATTTCACGCTCGTTCGACTTACCTCGCTGTATCCATCAGTAAGACCCAAATACGCGACAGACTACGAAATCCCGCGATCGAAACATGAACATCAGCTGCACACGACGCTCCACAACCTGTTGAATTTCCGTCTCAATCGCCACCATCCATCATGGGCGCAGAAGATAAGCGCGCTGCCTCGGTGGCTGCGTTCAAAGGCATTCAGCGATCTCCTCGTCTGCGCCCTCTACCGGAACGGACCCGCTGTGCACACCATACGCACACGGCGTCTGTCCTGCTACCCCACCCCGTACAAAGACAGGAAGACGGCGGTGTTTGGGTAGAGGTGCCTCAAAACAGGGGGCATTGCTGAACTCTCCCGCTTCAACAAATGTTGTAATGTTGGCCAGAATCGACTACCCTCTTGGCATGCCCAGACTCTCGATCGACATCTCGTCGGAAGACCATCAGAAGCTCAAGGCCATCGCTGCTCTCAAGGGGCAGAGCATAAAGGACTATGTCTTGGGTCGAGCGCTTGGCGACGCCCCTGCCCTCGACGGCATGAGCGAGGACCAGGCTTTCATGGCACTGGCCAACTTCCTGGAACCGAGGATCGAGCAGGCGCGGCGCGGCGAGCTTTCCGGCAAGTCCCTTGACGAGATCCGGCGCGAAGAGCGCAAGCGCGCAGGAGTCTAGCCCGATCCATGGCGAGCTACGACCTCACGCTTGCTGCGGAAGAAGACCTTCGGGATATCTGGCGGTACACGTTAGAAACCTGGGGACCAGAACAAGCGGACACGTACCTTGATCGACTTGGGGACTGCCTCGACGAGATCGGGAGCCGACGAGCGCCGCCAAGGTCATTGCCGCAAATGCCTGACGAAGTCTGCCTCCATAGATGCCAGCGTCACTACATCTTCTGGCTTGCAATCGACCGCCCCATCATCATCGCCGTCCTACACGAGAAAATGGATGTCGTGCAGAGGCTGGCAGACCGGATCTAATGGCCAGGCTGAAAGCTTGCGGTCCAGAGCCAAGTTATCCCTGCCCATGCGGAGTCGAGCTATCAAAGATGACTGATTTGAACTGGCTTCGTTCAGACCATGAAACAGAATGGTGCGTCCTTACTGGACAAAAGAGGGGCATCTAACGGCCAGCCTATCGCTTTTTCGGCATGTCGTACCGAACGCAATGCCACAGTCGCGGATACAGCGATAGGCCTGCGGATTACAGCCGAACGCATGATTAACCGAGGATTAACCGCGATACGTCAGCCTGCCAAGGTATCGCAATACCGGGCTGGGGATCACGATGTACGAATTTCGCGGCGCAACGCTTCAGGAGGCCGTTCACCAGGCGCTCCGATATCCGGCGTTGTCAACAAAGAAGCTGGCCAAGGTGGCGGCGAAATTCGACTTCACTGCCCGCCTACGGATGGGAAACGTTCTGTTCGTCGGTGAGGGCAATCTGAGCTTTGCCCTGACGATATCGGGCAAGCCGCGCGTTCCAACCTCCTCGATCCTGGCGACAGTGTACGAGGCAGAGGAAGACTTGACGGACACCGCCTACGACAATGCACGCAAGCTTCTGAAACTCGGATGCAGCGTCAAAACGGGCGTGGATGCCACACGGCTCTCCGACACCATCGGGAAACGCCAGTTCCGAACAATCATCTTCCAGTTTCCAAACGTGGCCTCCCGTGATCCACGCTACGGACAAAATCCAAATCATGTCCTGGTAGCCCGCTTCCTCAAGAGCGCCCGAAACCACCTGAAACCGGGCGGCCTTGTGATCGTCTCGACCGTGGATAGCCCATTCTATGAGGGTGCGTTCAAAATGGACGATGCGGCACGCAAAGCAGGCTTTGCGGCTCCGGACATCTACACTTTCGACCCCAGAGAATACCCAGGATATACCCACCAAAACACCGCCAACGAGGAGTCCGCCGCCGATGGCCACACCGCCTTCGCAACTTTCGTTTTTTCCGGATGAGTGGCCGGACGGGCTGACCTATCTGAAAAATTACATCCCGGAAGACGAGGCCGAAAGGCTCGTCCGTGAGATCGACGCAGCCCCCTGGCGCACCGATCTGAAACGGCGGGTGCAGCATTACGGCTATCGCTACGACTACAAAGCACGGCAGGCCCGGCGGGAAGATTATCTTGGGCCACTGCCAGACCTGTTTCAGCACCTAGCGGAACGGTTGACCTCTGAAGGCCAATTTCAAACCGTTCCGGATCAAGTCATCATCAACGAATATCAGCCCGGACAGGGCATCTCTGCCCATATCGACTGCCAACCCTGCTTTGGTGAGACGATAGCATCCCTGAGCTTGCTCTCGGCCTGTGTGATGCGGTTTGCCTCGCTGAGGTCTTCCCGGCACATGGATCTTCTGCTTCAGCCCGACAGCCTTTTGGTTATGGCAGGTGAAGCCCGCCATGACTGGACCCATGCGATACCAGCCAGAAAGACGGATCTTGTCGAAGGCCAGAAGTCCCAACGAATGCGGCGCATTTCGCTGACATTTCGGCAAATGAAATTCGAGAATTGAGTTTCGCCGTTTCGAACACGACGAACCGAAGAGAACACGACGCCGCACGACATTGCGCGATCGAAACATGAACATACACTGCACACGCCTTCACTCAACCCTCTGAAATATATCTTAAATCGCCACCATCCATCATGGGCGCAATGGAAAGTCGAGCGGCTTCGGTGGCTGCTTCGTTGAGCATTCTTGGGTCTCCTATGGTCCGTGAACCGAATGTTGGGACCATATTTCACACATACTGCACGCGGATTGGGCCGGTCTAGCCCGCGGAGAGTGAAGACAGGTCAACGGCGGTGATTGGGTAGGTTTGTGAACCTGCCCCTACTCCATCGGACGATCCCGAAGAAAAAACGACCGTCAAAAAACGTCTGCGAAGTTGCTCGAACCCCAGCGTATTTCACGTTCAGACGGACACCATGCTGATTGCTGCAAAATCAATATGCTCCCCTCCTCCAAAACAAATGCCCAATCTGTAGGATCATCAATTTGGCTGGAGTACTGCCGTTCTCAGGAATCGCCTCGGCGTGGTCTTCTGGCGTCGCTCATTGAAGCCGGTTTGAATTGATCCTGATCAGCGCATTCCTACGAAGGCCAGCGTAGAAGCGTAGCGATACCACCGTTGATTCTAAGGTGTCATCATGACGTACGTTTCTCCATCCCAAACTCGTCCCGGCGCACTCGGCAAGGTTGTTGCCTTCCTTGCAATCACCTTCGCGATCACCTGGGGCGTGATAGGAGCATACATCTATTGGCCGGACGCCATGGCCATCCGCTTTGGGGCGATCAGCGGCAGTCATCCATTCTACTTCCTCGCCACCTGGGCGCCTGCAATCTCGGCGATTCTGGTCGTTTTCTCTTTCGCCGGTCTCGACGGGCTGCGCGGGTTGTTCTCACGCCTGATGATGTGGCGCTGTCCGCCTGTCTGGTGGGTCTTCATTCTAGTGGGCCTCCCGTTGGTCTTCATAGCCGGATCGCTGATCAAGGGCGGCCCTCTCCTGACGCCGCTGCCGCCCGAGGGGGCCGGGGCGCTGCTGTCCGTGATGATTATGATGCTGTTTCTCGGCCCGGTGGAAGAACTTGGCTGGCGCGGCGTGGCGCAGCCGCTTTTGCAGCGCCACGTGGCGCCCTTCTGGGCCGGTGCGATCATCGGCACGGCCTGGGGGGTATGGCACCTTCCGGCCTTCTACCTTGCCGGCGTCGTCTATGAGAACTGGAGCTTTCTGCCCTTCCTGATCGGCAATATCACGCTGGCGATCCTCGTCACGCCGATCTTCAACGCCGCCCGGGGCAGCCTGCTTCTACCGGTGCTGTTTCACTGGCAACTCATCAACCCGTTCTGGCCCGATGCGCAACCCTGGGACACCGTCATCCTTGTCGGCGTCGTCGCAGTGGTCGTCTGGGTCTGGCGCGACCAGATGTTCTCGCGTGAAGGGGCCGTGACCGAAGTCATCCCGGGCGAGACGCGGTTGTGATGCGCCGATCGATCCAGGCGGAGTGCTTTGCCTTGGTTGCTGCCGCTGGGTCGCTCTTCTGCACGGCGGCCATGGCTGAAGACGGCGCGCTTAAAAACCTGCTATCCGAGTTTCACAAGCGCTATGGGTTTCCGGGCGCGACCGCCGCGGTCGCGCTGCCAGATGGTAAAATCGTCACTGCCGCAACAGGCGTTGCAGATATGGAAGCCAACCGACCAATGGCGCCCGACACGCCGATGCTTGCGGCGAGCATCGGCAAAAGCTTCGTCGCGGCAACTCTGCTGTCCCTCGAAAGCGATCGCGTCCTGTCTCGCAAGGACCTGGTGTCGGAACACCTCGGCGGCTTCGACTGGTTCGGCCGCCTTCCGAACCATGCGACGGTGACGGTAGGCGATCTGATGCGCCATGGTGCGGGACTGCCCGACCATGTCCACCTCGAGAGTTTCCAGATCGAGATGGCCGCACGCTTGGTCACCGGTGCCGCTGCCCTCACGCCCGAAGAAGCGATCGCATTCATCCTCGACGCAGAGCCGCTCTTCGATGCCGGATCTGGTGGGGCTTACACCGACACCGGGTATCTGCTCCTTGGCCTCGTCATCGAACAAGCGAGCGGCCGGTCCTACTACGACATTGTCACCGAGCGCTTCCTCGACCAGCTCGGGCTGGCCGACACACGCCCCTCGAACCAGCGCACGCTTCATGGCCTCGCAGTGGGGTATGTGGCCGAGGACAATCTCTTCAACCTCCCGCCTCGGACGATTGACGCACAAGGAACCCTGCTTTGGGATCCGTCGATGGAATGGACCGGCGGCGGGCTGGTCTCGACCTCAGGCGACCTCGCCGCCTGGGGGCAAGCGTTGTTCACCGGGGCCGCAATGGAGAGCCCCTACCTCGACCGCCTGCTCGACGCCATTCCCGTGTCGCCTGACGCGCCGGGCATCCTTTATGGCGCGGGTGTGGCGATCTATGCGGACACGCCGCGCGGGCCGGTCTACGGCCATGGCGGCTGGATACCGGGCTACGTCTCGAGCCTGCGCCACTACGCCAATCATGATGTGACCGTGGCCTTCCAGATCAACACCGATGTGGGGATAGTAGATGACAGCACCGATCTCGTGCCCGCGCTTGAAGCGGCGCTTGCCGATCTGGCGATCGAGCTGGCGCGGACGGACGGATCGGAATGAGTGTGCGCAGTGGTGCCCTTGGTCAGGCAAGCTTCGCAAAAAATTCAAACCTCAAACAAGATAAGGAGCGGACAAATGGGATTGGTATCGCGTAGGGCGCTGATCGCGGGCGGTTTGTCCGTTGCCGCGCTTGGCGCCGTTGGCTACGGCATGTGGCCACGGATGGACGGTTATCGCGAAGAGGTCGAGCGGCAGCGCCGATTGCTTGCAGCGAACCCCGACCTTCAGGAGCTCGTCCGCATGGCCACGTTGGCAGCCAACGGGCACAACACCCAGCCGTGGAAGTTCCGGCTTTTGGATGGGCAAGTCAGCATTCTTCCGGACCTCACGCGGCGGACTGAGGTCGTCGATCCGGACGACCATCATCTTTATGTCAGCCTCGGATGCGCGGCGGAAAACCTCGTGATCGCCGCTGCGGCGACCGGGCGCGCCGCCGAGGTGGCCATCAAAGCGGGCGACGAGCCCCGGATCGATATCGCCCTGACCCGATCGACCGCGGCGCCCGCTCCCCTTTACGAGGCGATCCCGGTTCGCCAATCCACGCGCTCGCTCTACGACGGTCAGCAGATATCGGCGGCGGACATGGCGCTGCTCGAAGCCGCGGCGCAGGAGGAGGGCGTGTCCGTCCTGTTCTTCACCGACGCTGCGGACCGTGACACCGTTGCCGACTTCGTCATCGCCGGCAACAGCGCCCAGATGGATGACCCCGCCTTCGTACAGGAGCTTCTGGATTGGCTTCGGTTCACTCCGGACCGCGCGGTGGACATGGGAGACGGTCTCTTCTCGGCCTGTTCCGGCAATCCGGTCGTGCCGGACTGGATAGGCTCGCGGATGTTCAAAACCTTCTTCACGAAAGACGCCGAGAACCAGAAATATGCCGATCACATCCGGTCCTCCGCCGGTGTGGCCGTGTTCGTTGGCGACCGCGACGATCCCGAGCACTGGATCAAGGTCGGCCGCAGCTTTGAGCGCTTCGCGCTGCAGGCAACCGCTCTGGGCATACGCAATGCCCATATCAACCAGCCGATCGAAGACCTCACCATTCGTCCCGAATTCGCCGTCTGGATTGGCATGCCAAATGCGCGGCCCGACCTCGTGATCCGTTTCGGGCGTGCTCCCCTGCTGCCAATGTCGCTCAGGCGACCTGTCAGCGAGGTCCTCGTATGACCTTGCCCGCTTCAAATCGGACCGCATCGTTGGTCGATCTGAAAAACCGCCTCTGCGACGCACTCAAGGCCGGAGATGTACACCGAACGGGCGAGCACCATCTTTGCGCCCACGGACAAGGCGTTCTTCGACGGCGTGATCGACCCGGCGCGACTGGCCGCGGATCGAAGCCCGGCCCAACGCGCTTGCACCCGGGCTCATGAAATGACGACGCGGCGCGCCGTACTTACCGGGATCGGAAGCCTCGCATTGGCTGGGACGGCCTATGCCACCGGCGCTTTCCGCGAGGCACGTACGCAAGCCGAAAGCCGCCTGTTCGCGCAATCGGCAACCATCGACAGCCGCGCAGAAGCCTTGGAATACGCGGTGGCCGGGAACGGCCGACCCGTGATGATGATCCACGGCACCGGCGGCGGCTTCGACCAGGGGCTTCTGTTCGCGGCGAAGCTGCGTCAGCGTGGGTTCAGCATCGTCGCGCCGTCGCGGTTCGGATACCTCGGCAGTGCCTTTCCCGACCACGCCTCGCCCGTGCATCAGGCCGACGCTCTGGTCGATTTGCTAGACCATCTGGGCATCGAGCGGCTGCCTGTGCTGGGTGGTTCTGCGGGTGCGCTGACCGCGGCCGAGTTCGCGTTGCGCCATCCCGACCGATGCTCGCATCTGGGTCTGCTTGTTCCGGCGGCGAACCTGACAAACCGCGATCCGGTGGAATTCACGGCCATGCAGATGCTCGTTCTCGAGGCCGTATTCGGATCGGATTTTGCGTTCTGGGCGGTGTCACGTCTGGCACGACGGCAGATGATCCGGACCCTCCTTGCGACTGCCCCCGCGCTGCTCGACGCAGTGTCAAGGCAAGAGCAACGGCGGGCGCGAACGATACTTGACCAGATATTCCCGATCAGCCGCAAGACCCACGGAATGCGGAACGACGGCTTCTGGGCGGGCACGCCCTCGCCCACGGCGTACGAAGACATCGCGGTGCCCACATTGATCCTGTCCTGCGAGGACGATCTGTTCGGAACCGCCGCCACCGCCCGCCTGCTTGCCGGGCGTATCCCGCGCGCAGACCTCACCGTTTATTCGAGCGGCGGGCACATCTGGCTGGGCCATGACGACGATTTCGCCGACCGGATCATGTCGTTCATCCAACCCGCACCCACCTAGGAGGCCTTGCCGTGTCTTTTCGCCAAGTCGTTCAGACCAGCTTAGGAAGGCCTGAAAACCTAGAGCTGAAGACTGTGGCCAGCCTCCCCGAACCGGGTCCCGGCCAGGTGCGTGCGCACGTCCTCGCCACCAGCGCTGCCTTTGCAGATGTCAAGATCCGCATGCGGCTCAACCCGGGCGTGAGGGAGAAACTGCCCTTCGTCCTCGGCCACGATCTCCTCGGTCTCATTGATGCAACGGGACCGCGCGTCGAGGGCTGGTCGCTCGGCGACCGGGTCGCCGACCGCACGACCATCGGTGCTTATTCGGAGTATGTCGGTCTACCTGCAGATCGCCTGACCCGCGTGCCGGATGGCATAACGGACGAGGATGGGCTCGTCATGTTCCTGCCGGTGGTTACGCCCTATCAGATGCTGCACCGGGTCGCGAAGGCGAAGGCCGGACAGAGTCTGCTATTCCATGGCGAAGGCGGCACGGTGGGCCACATCGACTCCGCTCTCGGGCTGGCGCCGCGCGAAGCGGTTTACACCTTCGCCGTTTCACCGCAGAACTTCTTCGAGCTTCCCGATCAGGACGGAACCGTCACCGTCGGACGATGGGCCGACCTTTTTCTGCTCGATGCCAACCCTCGCGACAGCCTGGAGAACTTGCTGCACCCGCGCACCGTGATCATCGGCGGTCAGGTGCTTGATGGCAGCGCAGTTGCCAAAATCCAAGCCAACCTGATCGCTGACGGACGATAGGATGCGAATGATGGGATGGGCATTTCTTTTCCTGTTTGCTTTGGTTGCGACCGGTGCGGCTTTCCTGTGGTTGAAGAGCCCTGGAACTATCCCGCCTCTTCGCGATGCGCGCGGCGCGCAAATCCCCGGCAGCATATCCGAGCGCGTGACGGTCGAGATCGGCGGTGTACCGCAAGGCATGATCATCCAGAGCGTCGATCCATCGAATCCGGTTCTTTTGTTCCTGCACGGTGGTCCGGGAATGCCCGAGTTCTTCCTTCAGAACACGCATCCGACCGGCCTTGAGCAGGATTTCACGGTCGTTTGGTGGGAGCAGCGCGGAGCGGGGATTTCGTGGTCGCCAGACCTCGATCCGGGCGATCTGACGATCGACCGCCTGATCCTCGATACGATCGAAGTGGCCGATTTCCTGCGGGCGCGGTTCGGACAGGATCGCATCTTACTCCTCGGGCATTCATGGGGGAGTTTCCTCGGACTTCAGGTGGCCGCCCGCGCGCCGGATCGATTCACCTCCTATGTCGGCATGGCGCAGGTCGCCCATCAGCTTCGGTCCGAGATCATGGCACGAGAGGTTATGATCGCGGCCTATCGACAGCGAGGCGACAGCGGCATGGTCCGGCGCCTTGAAGACGCGTCGGTGTCGATGGAGACAGGCATGTCCAACGCATATCTGCGATTGAGGGACGCCGCGACCCACCGGCTGGGCGGTGGAACCACACGCGACATGACCTCAGTCATCACGGGCGTGTTCCTGCCAGTCATGGGACTGCCGGTCTACACGCTGCGCGAAAAGATCGGTCTCTGGCGTGGCAAAGCTTGGTCGCGGGGCCTCCTGTGGGAAGAGATCCTGCGCACCGATCTGGGCGAGCAGGTCGAGAGGCTCGAAATCCCGATGCACTTCTTCATCGGCGCCCATGACCTCACTGCGGCGCCAGCGTTGTCGCGAGAGTTGTACGACCATCTCGACGCGCCGGAAAGGCAGTACCATGTCTTCGAGAACTCAGCCCACTCGCCGCTTTTCGAAGAGCCAGACCGTGCACGGGAAATCCTTCGCAGCATTGCTGCCTCGGCGCGCTGAAGGCCACGGGGCAAAACGACCGCGATCACCGGTCGGGCTGCGGAAAGCTCACATCGGTGATATCGGCGATGAAGAACGGGAAATACTCATCCGTTTCAAACATGTTGCCCGCCTCCACATGGGTCGGCAGTGTGAACCCGTCGAACTTACGGAACTCTGACAGGTACCCGCCGAAAGGCTGCAGACGATGCACTTTCTCAGGGTTCGCATTGCTCCAGCGCAGGAAGGAGACATGAAGCGGCCGGCCCTCTGCATCGACGGTCACATCGACGGATTGCTGCAGATCGCCCCGCCGCATTGTGAAACGCGCCACGTTCTCGGAAACGGGCTCCCAAGTGACGTTCGGGCCAGGCAGAACGGCAGCAGGCGACCAGAAGACCGCCTCGGCAACATAGCGACCGAAGGCCGAGCGCGCGTGATCCGGGTCACCCCCGAATCGCGCGACGGGCGCGATGCCGTACAGCCAAAAGCGCGTCCAAGCTCCGCTGTCCGAACCGCTCATGCGCATGGCGCCATTGCTGGACATGGCCCAGACAAATCCATCGGGTGCAGCGAGCACCTGGGTCGCGCGCATCGGCATGTAGCCGGGATCGACCTTGTCGCCCATCCCGAACTGGCCCTCCATCTCGATCACCGCGACGGTGTAGAGCGGCGTGCCCTCGGCAATCGCGAAGGTGAAGAAGCGTCGTGCTGGTTCCGGCAGATCGGCGACCATGTCGTGCGAAAAGACCGGAGGATCTGAGGGCTGCAGCGCTATCAGTCGATCCATCTCGGCGCGATCGGCACGCCGATCGGAGTGCCGCCAGACCATCAAAGCGGCAATCGCGAAGACGACGACAAGGAGAACGAGTATGAAAACAAGACGCATGTGAGGGCCTGTCAGTCTGCACCGCAACGGCGAGCACGGCATGTTGTGCCATGAATTTGGAACCGTCGTTAGATCGCGCTGGTCATCCCATGCGCTCTACCTATGTATCCGCCGAATTCGCAGGGCGAAACTTGATCCTGATCAGAGAAAAGACGCTTCTGGCGCCAAGATGATGCGCGACATGACCGGCTCTGCGATACAGCGACTATGATTGTACGCTTCTTTGAGCCCACCTTCGCGCTGTGCTGGACGTTCTGGGCTTTCGCGGCTGTCTTTACCGATGCTGCGTCGGCACTGAAGCTCCTGAGAACCTTCGGTCCGGGGTTGGCGGCACTGATCGTTGTCTGGCAGGGTGTCTCTCGGCGACGGGCGCCCTTGTCTTGCCTCCTGCGCCGGCGCATGCCAATGCGGATCTGCGGCTGCACTCTTGAACTGCGAGAGGGGCATGTCTCCTGAATCGAAAGGAACGCTCCGCCACACGGTAGAGTGCGATTTACACGTGAACACGCACTGCACGCGAGACCCCGCAACTAACTGATATCTGATCAGAATCGTCACCATCGATCATGGGTGCGCAAGAGAGGCGCGCGGCCTCGGTGGCTGCGTTCAAGGGTATACAAAGGTCTCTTAGGGGCCACCGGTTGTTGGAAACTGCCCGCGGTGCATATCATAAGCAGTTTAGGATCGTCCAGAATGCCCAAAGCGCGACCGTTGCGCCATCTGGTCCGCTCACTCAATGATTGCGGGCAACTCCTAGTTGAGATTGAGCGCGTTTACGCCTTTCCTGACTGGGTCCCTTTCGAGGATGCTCAATGACTGAAGTCGGAGGCTTTCAAACCACAACTGTCGTCAGACGAAGCTTCATTCACCTGGTGATAGCTCGACGAGACTTGTGATTTCCGGGGCGCCCAACTGGTTTTCGGGGCTCACGGCGAATGCCGCCAACAGATCATCGCGGTCGAATTCGGGTGTTCCGAGCGCGTTTACCCAGAAAGCGATGCCGTCGGCGTCACCGTCGCGATCTAGAGCATTCCGGTAGATCAGCTCAACGAATGCCTGGTCCGACAGCGTTTCTACGGGGCCGCCAATTCTACCTTCGAATTCAGCGCTGGCGAGGAAGAATTGCGCGATGTCGACGATCGAGACCAAGTCCGCTTGTTCCGGAAGTTCCTGGAAGAGTGCGTCGATCCAGAAGTTGAGACCGGGCAGGTCGGGAAAGCGGTCGAAGGCAGCATCGTAAAGGTAGGCGACCGTGCGCGCTTGCAGGTCTGTTGCGCTCAAATCGCTTTCCAGCACGCGCATGGTAATCGTACCGATA
Organism: Marivita hallyeonensis; assembly: GCF_900129875.1. Classification (GTDB taxonomy): domain Bacteria; phylum Pseudomonadota; class Alphaproteobacteria; order Rhodobacterales; family Rhodobacteraceae; genus Marivita; species Marivita hallyeonensis. The sequence continues at coordinate 644,341 of NZ_FQXC01000002.1, forward strand.
TCGGTCGCGCCACTAAGGTCTTCCACGGCGTATTCGAATGAGTCCAGACCGGTAAAGGCAACCGGTGCGGCATAAGACAGGCTACCGTCGCTGTTTCGCAGGACGATACCACCAGCGTTCGTCAAGAGCCCGGCTCCAGTCGGGGTTTCAAAGCTGAACCCCGGTCCGCTTGCAGTCAGAGGTCCCACCGACAGAGGGTCGCCGTCCGGATCGGTATCGTTTGCGGTTGGGTCGAAGGCAAAGACCGGCGTGAAGGCGGCACTCGAGACCATGTCGTCCCGTGCGACCGGCGGAGCGTTGGTGTCCGTGTCGTCCTCCGGAACCGGGGGCGTGTCATCCTGCATGACAGGCGGAATGGTGACCTCAAGGATACCGACGGAAAAGGTCACGGTGCCGTCGGGCGTGGCGCCGGTCGTCACATCGTCCAGCAGAACCGAGACTTGGAGTTGCGCCGGGACGGCGCTGTCCAAGGTGGTCCCCTTGCGCAGAAAATGCGACCCGTCAATCTGGAAAAGACCGGCATCGCGGCCCGAGAGGGTCAGTATGTTCGTCCCAAGCGCGTCATCCATGATGACGATGTCGGCGATCTTGATCCGGACGCTGGTGTCGATGTCTTCCGCGAGTTGGCTCACGACGTTCGCGAGCGTGAGTTGGGGCGGGTCGTTCGCATCCGTGATCGCGAGCACGAGGCCTTCGGACCCTTTGAGACCCGTGAAGGCGGGATCGTCGAGGGTGACGGTGACCTCAAGCTGCGGATCGGTCTCGAAATCGAGCGCCTTCCCTGCCGAGAGATAAAGCACGTCACCGTCGATCTCGAAACGGCCCGCATCGGCCCCCGCCAGCGCCAGCGTGTTGGTGCCAAGCGCATCATCGGTCACGACGATGTCCGCGATCTTGATGCGGGCGGTTGTGTCGGCGGCCTCCGAGAGGTTGCCGAGAACATTGGCGAGCGACAGCACGGGGGCTTCGTTCACGTCCGTCACCGCGAGGCTCAGGTCCGCGCTGGCCTCCGGGCCGGTTCCGATGGCCGGATCGTCCACCGACACCGTCACCGAAAGGCCAGGGTCGGTTTCGAAATCGAGCGTCGTGCCTGACCTGAGGAACACCTCCATCCCGTCCAGCTGGAACGCGGCTGCATCCGCGCCGCCGAGGCTCAGGTCATTCGTACCTATCCCGTCATCCGTGACGACCACGTCCGCCACCTTGACGCGCGTGCTCAGGTCCGTGTCTTCGGCAGAGACAGAGTGACCGGCGTCAGGGCAAGGGTCGGCGGCAGGTTCGGCGGCGCGCCGGAGATGGTGACATTCACAACGCCCGTGGCGGTTTCACCGTTGCTTTCGCGGATGGTGTAGGCAAAGCTGTCGGTTGCGGTCGCGCCATCGGCCAGGCCCGCGAAGGCGGTGCCGGTGTCGTACTGCACGCGACCGTTGCCCAGATCGGTCACGTCGCCTTGCGTTCCGGTCAGGTCGAGGCTGGCAAAGGTCACCGGCCCCTCGCCATCGCTGTCGTTGTCCAGAACGTCGATCTCGCGGGTTTCCGATTTGGACAGCGCTATGGCGTCATCCTCGGCCACCGGGGCCGGGTCGTCGGTCACGGTGATCGAAAACAGCGGTTGCGCGAATAGCCCGCTGCTGTCCGTAACCCTGATGCCCACGAAATAGCGGTTGTCACCGTCGAAATCCGCGGGTGCCTCGAAATCCCGCGCTGTACAGAAGGACAGGAGCCCCGTGACCGGGTCGATGTCGAAGACGTCCGCATCGGTGGTCGCCGTGTCGATGGTGTAGACGAGCCTCGCGCCTTCGGTATCCGCGTTGTCGACAGCGGACAGGTCCGCGATGGTCAACACACCTTCGCGGACCTCAAAACTCCTGGGGCTGGAGAAGGCCGGCGGTGTGTCCGACGCGGTGATCGCGATCATGCCTGCGTCTACGATGAAGGCACCGTCCGAGAGGGTGACGGCAATGGTACCGAGATCGGTGTCGCTCGACGTGAACGGCTGAAAGCTGACCCCGCCCGCGTCGAGGAACGCGTCGAGCGCGTCAGCGGTGCCGGTGAGCGACACGCTGCTTCTGACCAACATGCTGTTTTTGGCCACCGTGACCCCACCGCCCGACGTTGCGCTGGCATAGCCCAGGTCCGGGGTGAGGGTCAGCGTCAGGATCTCGGTCGCGTCGTCACCTTCGATGTCGATGGCAGCCAGGTCGAGCGGTGCCGTGACCTGCGTCAGGCCGAAGAGTTCCGTCGGCAGGCCGGTCAGAGTGGGGGCGAGGTTGGACGTGGCGGTGACAGCGAAATCGAAGCTCGACGAGACGTTGTCGGAATCCCGAGCGGTCACCGTCACGGTCCGTTCCCCCTCACTGCCGGGCGTCAGCAACAGGCCACGTAATGCCGCCGAGCCCGCATCGTCGGTCGGAACCATGCGCACGGGCCTGACGTCGATCTCATCGACAAACCCGAAGTCCTGCCTGACGCCTGTCAACCTGAGGCTCGCGGTGCCCTCTCCGGTGATCGTGAAGACTACGCGGCCGGTCGCGTCATTGACAAGCGTGTCGCCGTTACGGACCAGAAAGCCGTCGCGCCAGGGCAGACGATCCGCGATCGACAGGGCGTCGTCCATAACGCTGGACGTGATATCGAGTTGCAGCAGGAGCGTTTGGTCATTGTCTGAGAGTTCGGCGGTATCAAAGACATTTACGGCAATACCGGTCGGGCGAAGATTGGCAGAAGCTGTTGCGTCAAGCTGAGGAGCATCATTGGTGATCTCCAGCGTGGATCCGGACGAGGGCGTGGTCAGTAAGCCGCTGAAGTAAAAGGCATAGTCACCGGTGCCCGGATGTTTATAGGTTAGGTTCTCAAGAAGGAACTCAACGAGACCTGCGTCAAAGGTCGTCACCGCAAGAAAAAAAACGTGCCGGAATCGAAGGAGATTTCCCCGATCTTTTCACCCGTCGCGGCGAGAGTGATGTCGCCGTCTTCCGCCTTGTCCGGCGTGGTTGAGTTTATCAGACGATATGCGACCCCATTATGATTGATGAGGCCCAGACCCAGAAAGGTCGGAAAGTAGAGTGCTGGCTCCAGAGTTGTGTAGTCGTCTCTCGTCATCTGACCCCACACAACGTCGACACCTGAGCCGCCGTCATCTTCAATGGTGACGTCCGAAAACACCTTGAAGGTCACGACGTCAACACGGTCGAAATTGACAGTCGATAGGTCGTTCATAGTGGCTGTAAAGCTGCTCATCGGCTCAAGCGCTCCAACATGAGGCAAGAGCGCGAAGAACGGGTATTTGTTTGTTACCTGCGCGCCGAATACCGGAGAAAATCAAAACTGTATCCTCACTTCGCGGGGCTCAGCATGTCGGGGTGGCGGGCGCATCTGTTTCGGGGACCGAAAGCAGCGACGCCCAATCCAACCCCGGACACGCGCTGCGCAGGATCAAACCGGCCTGTCGTCTGCGCCGAGGCGGAAAGGCTCCGCCGGATCGTCCCGAGGTCGGGATCTTAGCGGCGTGGCCTTGTTCGCGCCGCAGGTTCTCAGACAAGAAAACTCTTGCAAAGCGAATGGCTTACGGCAAGCCGACGGACAGAAAATGATAACTCTTTCCAAAAATGATAACTCGGAACGCCACCACTGTGGCGCGGATGCCTCAGCCCTGCCGCGTGCGCTGCCGTGTCTCGGTGGGGCTTTCGCCGAACTCCTGCCGGTACGCGCGGGTGAAGTTGCCGAGATGGGTATATCCGCAGGCAAAGGCTATGCTTTTGACCGTCTCGCCCCGCCCAAGTGCGTCGCGCGCCCAGATCAGCCTTGCGCGGCGGTGATAGGCCTTAAGGGTCAGGCCGATCTCGGCCCGGAAGACCCGCCGCGCCATTCCGTCGCCCAAACCGAAACGCTCAAGCAGAGCGTCGGTGCCAAGAGGCGCCAGCGGGTCCGCGTCGATGGCCTGCCTGACCTGCCGCGCCGCTTCGCCACGGCGCCGGGTCGTCCGCGATGTCCGAGCCGTTTGTCAGTGCGCTGTAACTTTCCAGCGCGTCGGCTAGAAACTCCATAGCCATGGCCTCGGCCTTCAACCCGGCAATGCCGTTTTCCCGGCTCAGGTCGTGCAGAGCCTCCGCCTTGCCGCGCATCTTCGGACCCGCTGGAACGGGAACCGCCATATTCACTGGGTCGCCCATCGCCATCAGCCGCATCATCGGTGCGTTGTCGTTGGGTGCATGCAGGACGGTCAGGTCGTGGTGGTACATCGCCACGCACACATGTTTGAGTGTCTGCCCCGCTTCGACGCGCAGGCGAAACCCGGGCGTGTCGCAGCGGATGATGGACATTCCGTTCTCTGACCAGAACGCCGCGCGGCCATCGCCCATCAGGATCGTTGCCTCGCCGCTCAGGAAGTATTGCGCCGAGATGTGGATTCCGGCGGGGTCCGCATGAAAGTGGAACTCTGTGGGCCTCTGCGCAAGGATCTCGGACGTGAGGACCATGGCCCCGCCCGCGAATGTTCGGAACCGCAACCCGTCATCCTTGTTCGCAACAAACATCTTTGCGGTGTCAACGATTGCATAAGTCATGAACTTGGTCTCCATGAACACGGGCCGCGTCTTTCCTTGACGTCGCCCATCGCAATGACTTCTTCCCGTCGGACTACATTAAGGGACGATGATCAGAATCGGAGACCCGTCAAGATTGATTCACCCTCAATCTGATCATCCCCTGGCCGGGACTGAACACCTTGACGTGATGCATGACGCCTGTCTGGCGGTATCTATGTGCCAGCGCGCGATCAAGCCGATGCATTGTGCAAAGCCACGACGCGACCAATCAGGGGCTTTGCCACGTTCAAAACGGTTGCCCATCGGTCAACAGACGCGGACCTGAAGGTCGGACAGCTGTGAATCCAACAGTCCAAGGGCACAAAGAACGCGCTATTGCGTTCGTTCCCCGTGCTCGGAGCGATCGCCAAATTGCCAAGCGTCCAATCCATAGGCGGGCGTGAGGAAAGGAGTCCGACAACACCGACGCGACGTCCCGTAAGGCGACAACAGTCGCGGTTGCCAACAAGTTCACCGAGATCGCTTGGGGAATCACGTTCAAGCAAGGCATCTATAGACAAGCTTCCACGCCCCGATCCGAACACTGCGTTTCGCTGAAACCACGACCACGAAGGCCAAGCTTTACCGCGATGGTGAAGGTGAACGACTGGATATCCACCAGTCAGAAAGCCCGTGTCCGTCAGCGGGCCGCAACCGCGCAACGTTGATCCAGCGGTCGGTACCGTGCATCCCGTAAGGGTCCGTAGGAAAATGCTGCAATCCAAAGCCGGTTTAGGCGCAGACTAGAGGCGCGCTACCCTACCCCGTGCAAAGACAGGTAGTTGGCGGAGTTTGGGTGGGGTTGCAGTAAAGCGAGTGCAAGACTGTAGCCCTCAATTCCAACAAATTTTGTAATATGTGGCGCGCTTGACTGGTCTTCTCCCTCGCCCAGACTCTCGATCGATACCTAGCCGGAAGAACGCCAGAAGCTAATGGCCATTGCTTCTTTCACTGGACAGAACATTAAGGACTCGTCCTGGGCAGAGATCTCGGCGATAGCCTTGCCCTCGACGGCATAGGCGAAAACGAAATTTTCAAGGCGTTGGTGAACTTCTTGGATCCCAGAGTAGAACAGCCACGACGCAGCCAGATTTCCGGCAAGTCTGGTGAGGATATTTGGCGCGAAGAACGCAAGTGCGCCGGGTTTAACTTACGCCATGCCCGGTTATCAGATTAACCTTGCATCGGAGGAGGACCTCCAGGCAACTGGAGGTAAACGCTCGTCTCCTGGAGCCGTGAACAAACTGACAAGCATCATGACCAGATCGAGAATTGCCTCGATTTGGTCGGGTGCGCTCACAATCATTTCAGAGGTTGCCCTACAGGATCTGCGTACATCGGTGCCAGCATCACTGGTTCTTCTGGACCGCCCTCCATCAGCGCCGTCCAACACGAGTATGAACGATGTGCTGCGAAGGCCGAAGGGGCGACTCCAGGAGCCTTCCTGAATTTCAGTCGCACGCTGGATATCGTCTGGTTGCCGAAGGTTGAATGAGGCACACAGTGACGAAGCAAATACGCGCGGCCCAATCGCCAAGCCAGTGTTTATGCCATGCATTTATTCCTATACTCCAGATCCGGCGAAAACAGCACACGCGCCAAATATTCACGCCTTGTAACGTGAAATTGCATCAAACGTGGCGCTCGGACACGGCGTCGTTCTTCGGCATTAACGATCATTTCGGATTTTGGCTGGGGACGTGCCAAAGGCACTTTGAAATGATCGGGTCATATGCGACTGATCTGAAAATCCGCACTCCCTTGAGATTTCTGAAATTGGCTTGTTGGTTGCAATCAATTGCGCTTTTGCACGCTCCAATCGAAGGTCTCGTGCGAATGCATGAACTGCTTTTCCGGTCTCTTGGCGAAAGGATTTTGCAAACCAGGACGGGCTCATGGCAGCGATGTCGGCAAGCTCGGCGACGCTGGGCTTGGAGGCGAGATTGTCTTCCAGATGGGCAATCGCGCGTTCAATACGCGGGCCGTTGCCACGCGCCGATACCAATCTTTGCGGAGCTCGTCCGACGGTCATGCAACGTCGCACCATCGCAAGAGCGAGGGTTTCCAGGTACACGGGGTCGCGATCACCAAATCGGATATGCTCGATCATTAGCGTACTGATTTGCGCCGCAGACGCATCACGCCGCCCATACGCCATATCAGGCATTTCCCAAAACCCATCATACGCCTCGGCATCGAGCTTCGACAGAACGCCGTCGTCGAATTCGAGGACAATTTCCCAATCGAAGTTGCGAGCCTGCAAATCAAGCGAAATACCTTTTGCGAACATGTCGAAAGCGCATCCATTCAGGACTGCGCCTTGGTAATCCGTACCTTCGACGCGCTGATAATCGACCGCAGATCGAGATCCGAAGGGCTGAACATTGAGAAGGGTCTTGTTTGTCTTGATCTCGAATGAAACGTGCCCGGGAGGTAATGCCATCAACGTGATGCCAGCGCGATCCAAACGTTGTTCCTTATGAACAAAGCTTTGCGCGAGCCCCTCGGTGCCCTTGGCATTCGCGAATATGTCATTCGTGTCCATGTCGGCCTCCGGTCAGGCGTATCTTCAGGGTAAATGCATCTGGTCGTAGGTCAAGTTAAGGCCGTTCTTTCGACACCGTGGACAAGCTTTGTGCACGTCGCACGAGCCGCGCAAAAAAGAGCAAAAAGCCGAAATCGGCAAACCGCGACGACAAATCCAGTCGCTCCGTTCAAAAATCCGATCGCTCCTTTCAAGCCACACATCGCGCAACTGGCTAACTCTTCACGCAGCAAAGACTGAAGCAGACTTGGTCAACTCGAAAGGATGCTCGCATGACCCTGATCTATTCGCCGAAGATCCATAACGCGATGAAATGCATGATCGTCATTCTGTGCCTCACGCTGGCTCAAGCCGGAACAGCCGCACTGATCTTCGCACGTTGAAAGTTGGGCTGTTTTCCACCTCGTACGGGAAGGGCTATTAAATTGCTTCTGATCGATCATTCACCGTGTATGTGTTTCTTCACTCATATCGACCATCAGATCGAGAAATGCACGGACAGCGGGAATTTCAGCGCGTTTTGGCGGAAAAGCGGCGTAGATCTCGATATCCGGACCGGAAAACTCTGGAAACAGTCGCGCCAATTCACCGGACAGAACTTTCCGGTCCCCGAAGATCGCAGGCAAAAAAGCGACTCCTTTGCCGGATGCAAGGATGCCAAGCGCGACGCTTGGATCGCCGACAAAACACATCGGTGCCGCATCGAGCCGAAGCCGCCGCCCATTCGTGTCCTGCATTTCCCAATCAAGAGGCGCACCTGGAACGTCAATCACGATGCGCCCCAGTTCCTTGATCTCGGCTTTCGTGAACGGCTTGTCCTGGCAGTCCGGCGGCCCGTAGAGACCGAAAGTCGAGGCGATCACGCGTCGTGTGATGAGATAGGGCTCGTCTGGTCGACCAAGCCGCAAGACAAGGTCCAAATCTTCCTCCAGCGGGTCCGGGCCGTGTCCAGTTACCTTCACGCGCACTGTGACCTTCGGGTACAGCCGAGAAAACTCGCCGATTATCGGACCCAAAATCTGTTGCGCGGACAGCGCGCTGGCGGCTATCCGCAATTCGCCTTCCGGCTCGCCGGATGCGCGCCGCAACACGTCGTCGGCGGTCGCACCCGCTTCGGTCGCAGCTTTGGCCGCAGGCAGAAGCATCTCACCGGCTTGCGTCAATTTGAGACCGGTCGACTGCCGGTCGAACAACGGAATCCCGGCTTGATCCTCGAGCCGCGCAAGACTTCGCGACAAAGTTGCCTTTGGCACTTCAAACCGGCGTGCGGCGGCACTTAAGCTGCCCGCTTCGTACAGAAAGAACACGATCCGCAAGTCTTCAAGGTTCACCATGATCGCCTTTGCCATTGCCACGCCTTCTTTGAATCGTTCCGATTTCGGAACACTTCGTTTTATTTTGCGCGCTTTTCAAGACGGAGGAGCGCCACAATCTTACTTCCAACACCAAGGAGATGAAGAATGACTGCATATTCCGAACCAAAGACTAACCAGAAGTGGAAGACATACGCCGCATGGGTCGCTCAGATGCTTCTTGCCGTGGGGTTTGCCGTCGTCGGCGGCCAGAAGCTGGTATCCGCGGACTCGATGGCCGCCCTCTTCGCGCAGCTGTCTGATGGATCCTGGTTCATGTACCTGACCGGGACGCTGGAGGTTCTGGCCGCCGGTCTGCTGCTCTTCCCGGCAACGGCCTTCTTCGGTGCGCTTATTGCAGGTTGCGTGCTTTTCGGCGCCTTGATCACCCACCTGTTCTTCATCGGCGGCTCTATCGTGCCGGCGCTGGTGCTTCTCTTGTTGACTGCTGCGGTTCTGGTTTTGCGCCGACCGCAGAAGATCTGAGATCAGCCTGAGGCCGCTATGTCCTTTGATGCCGCTTTCATTCTAATTATCCTTGTGTCTGCTGCGTTCGGCCTGCGGGCAGGGTTTGCCGGTTCGGTGATTGGCGCTGTCGCGATTGCCGTGGTAACCGTGATGGCGCTCACCGGCACTGAGCAAATCGCGCTGATCACCTTATCCATCTGGGCGATTTTTCTGTTCGGATTTGCGGTCATCTGGCCTGCGAAGGGCGCTTCAACGGCGTCGCGCGCCTATGGCGCGCTTCTTGGACTAGGTCAGGGCATCGCGGCGATGTTTGTGATCAGCGGTACGCTCTTGTCGACGGTCTACAAGGACCGACCCGCGGCGGCAGAACATTTACGCCAAGCCGCGCTTTACCAACCTACGTTCATGGTGGCGCAAGCCACCGGCCTTGATCAAACTGCCCTGTCTTTTCCCGCGCCACTCGAAGTCACGGTCGGCGCGGCGCCACAAGTTCCGCCAACCATCGACTGGGCAAGAGCGGAGCCGTTCACAAACGCGCCCGTTCGCACGCTTCCCGGCGAAGTGCGGGCGCTTGATCGCACGTCCCTCGCATTCGAGGTCGACGGTCGTGTCACAACAGTGACGGTTGATATTGGCGAGCATTTTGCCGCCGGGGATGTGCTGGCCCAGCTCGATACACATCTGCTTAACATCGCTCTTGAAGAGCGTCGCGCGGCGCTAATCGAAGCTGAGGCACGGCTGAGTGAAGCCAGACAGGAATTCCAGCGTCAGAGCACCTTATTCGATCGCAATGTGGTATCGGAATCCGTTCTGGAGACGGTCGCGGCCGCCCTCGACGCGGCGCGCAGCCGGTACGAGATCGCTTTGCGCGGAATCGAAACAGCTGAGGATCGCCTCAAGGATGCGACTCTGCGTGCGCCGTACGATGGAACGGTCGCCTTGCGTATGGTCGAACCCGCGCAAACCGTTGCGGCTGGCGCGCCGGTTTTGGAGATCCAAAGCAATGGTGGCGGTTTTGAGGTCACGGCAACAGTACCGGATACGGTTGTCACGCGCCTGGAACTGGGCTCCGAGCACAGCATTCGCACGCTCGATGATACCGGTGCAACGCTAAGCGCGGTACTGCAAGACATAGGCTCACGCGCCGTCAGTACGGCAGGCTTTCCCGTGACGTTGCGCGTGACAGAGGCCGATACGGACCTTCGGTCAGGTCTGAGCGTCGAAATCGCCTTTCTGCTTGGTCGCGATGATCCCGCGGATGCTTCGCTTGCCGTCCCGGTCAGCGCCGTTTTGTCCGACTTGGATCAAGGTCATGCGGTTTACGTCGTTAATCCCGACACCGGGGCCTTGTCGCGACGGGCCGTGACACTTGCTGGAACCGAAGGCGGCGTTGCTCTTGTCTCGGACGGGTTGGAAGACGGCGATGTCGTCGCCACGCGCGGGCTTCCCTTCCTGGAAGACGGCATGACGGTACACCTGCGCGGCACCGGCGTTGCCCGCTACGACCAGTAGGGGCCCCATTATGCTGACGCACTTTGCCTTCACCTACCAGCGGCTGGTCTTCTTCATCGTCGCCGTCCTCATGGGATTCGGGGCCTACAGCTACTTCACCCTGCCCGCGCAGGAGGACCCGCAGATCACCATTCGCGAAGCGATCGTGACCACCTCTTATCCCGGCCTATCGCCGGAACGGGTCGAACAGCTGGTGACCAAACCGCTCGAACGTGCCATCCGGCGTATGCCCGAGGTCGAGGAAATCCGCTCCTCCTCTCTACCCGGCACGTCCATCATTCATGTCGAGGTCTATGACCGGTTTTTCGAGCTGGACCAGATTTGGGACGATCTGCGCGCCGAAGTGGCGCTGGCCCAGGCAGACCTGCCAGACGGTTCACGACCCCCGGTCGTGTCCGACGATGTGGGCGATGTGGCCGTCGTGACCGTTGCCCTGCGCTCCGTCGATCACACGCTGGCCGAACTGGGAGACATGACCAATCACATCCGCGACCGGCTTTACAGCCAGACCGGCGTGAAAAGCATCGACATCGTCGGCGCGCAGCCCGAACGTATCTATATCGAAACACGCAACGCGCGTCTCGCCGAGCTTGCCATCAGTCCCGACGCCATCGCCGCGACGCTGGCCAACCAGAACATCATCCGCCCCGGCGGCACCATCGACATCGGCCCCCGTGCGCTGATCATTGAGCCGACGGGCGATTACCGCGACCTCGCGCAGATCGGCGAGACCCTGATCGCCGCCCCCGATGGCAGCACCATCCCCTTGCGCGACATCGCCACGCTCGAGCGCACTTTGGTCGATCCCGCCCCGCAATCGGCCTTTTACCAGGGCGATCCGGCCATCGTCTTCGCCATCGCCATGCAGGACGGCAACAACGTGCTCGAATTCGGCCCGCGCATCGCCGCCGAACTCGAACGGATCGAGGCCGGTCTGCCGCTGGGCATGTCGCTCGACATCATTACCTTCCAGGCCGATCAGGTCGAACGCGCCGTCTATGGCGTGACGATCAACGTTCTGCAAACGCTGGGCATCGTGCTGGCCGTCGTGGTCCTCCTGCTGGGCCTGCGGACGGGCCTCATCGTGGGCGCCATCGTGCCTATTGTGATGCTGTCCACGCTCGCCGTCATGGGGTTTCTCGGCCTGCCGCTCGAACGCATGAGCCTGGCGACGCTGGTCATTGCCCTTGGCCTTCTGGTCGATGCCGGCGTCGTCGTTGCCGAGGATTTCAAGGCGCGCCTCAGCCAAGGCGCCAGTAACGACGAGGCACTGAAACAGACCGGCAAGGAGCTGTCCTTGCCGCTTCTGTCCTCGACTGCCACGACCGTGCTCGTCTTTCTGCCGCTCATGCTGGCCGAACATGTGGCGGGCGAATACACCCGCTCCATCTCTATCGTGATCGCGATCACGCTCTCGATCTCTTGGCTTCTGGCGATGACCGTCACGCCCGTATTGTCGCACCGCTTCGCCACCGCCGACACCGGCGTAACGCGCCCCTATTACGAACGCATGTTCGACCCTCTGGTGCGCGGCTATGGCCGCCTGATCGAAGGCATCCTGCGGATCCGCGCGATCTTTGTGGGGATCATGCTGGCCGGTCTCGTCGGCGGCGCCGCCCTAGTCGCCACTTCGCCGCAAAGCTTTTTCCCCGACAGCGACCGCGCGCAGTTGATCACCTATATTTATCTGCCCGCCGACGTGACGACTGAAGCAACCGAAGACGAGATGCGGGCGCTGTTGCCCACGCTCACGCGCGACCGGTTTGACTGGCTTGAGGATCAGGTCGCCTATGTCGGCACTGGCGGACCGCGCTTCGTTCTGTCGCTGACCCCGGTCGATCCCGCACCCAACCGCGCGGTGATGATAATGAACGTCGACGCGTCCGAAAACCTCGACCGCGCCATGGACGAACTTCGCTCCCACCTGGCGCGCGACTTCAGCCACCTGCAGGCGCATGTGACGCGCATGTTCCTTGGGCCCACCGACAGCGCCATCCTTGAAGTGCAGGTCAAGGGCCCGGACCGCGACCACGTCTATGCCACCGCGACCCGGATCGAAAAGATCATCGCCGCCGTCCCCGGCGCTCGCGACATCCGACAGGACTGGGAAAACCGCATCCCACGTGTGGTGGTCGAGGTCGACCAGACCCGCGCCCGCCGTGCGGGTGTGACCTCTGCCGACGTGGCGCGCTCGCTTTCGGCGTATTTTTCGGGGCGCAACGTGTCGGAATTCCGCGACGGCGACGACACGATCCCGATCATCGCCCGCGCCGCGGACGCCGAACGCACCGACCTCGACCGTGTGCGTAGCCTTTCGGTCTTTGCGCAGAATGGCACCGTCGTTCCGCTAATGCAGGTGGCCGATGTCACGCTGCAAAACGGCTACGCCCGGATCGAACGCGAAGGACTCGAGCGTACGGTCACAGTGCAGGGCCGCTCCGAACTCATGGGAGCCGAGGATATGGCGCCCCTGATCGCAGACGACCTCGACGCGCTGCGCGCCGACCTGCCTCCCGGCCATTCCATCGAATTTGACGGCATCCTCGTGCAGTCGGGCGAAGGTCGCGCGGCGCTTCTGGTGAACATGCCTTTATGTCTGGCCATCGTGGTGGTCCTGCTCATTGCGCAGTTCAACTCGTTCCGCCGCCCCTTCATCATTATGGCGACCGTGCCGTTGGTTGTTCTCGGGGCGGGACTAGGCCTGAGGCTCTTCGATGCGCAATTTGGCTTCATGCCGATCCTGGGGCTTCTCAGCCTGGCGGGCATCATCCTCAACAACGCCATCGTGCTGATCGACCGCATCGACATCGAACGCAACGAAGGCCGGACGGGCAACGACGCCATCGTCGAGGCCGCGAAGCGCCGCCTGCGCCCGATCCTGATGACCACCGTCACGACCATCCTGGGCCTCTTGCCGCTGATCGTGTCCAACGATCCGCTGTTCTACGGCATGGCCGTGGTCATGGCGGGCGGGCTTGCCGTGGGCACGGTGCTGACTCTGGGCTTCGTGCCTGTGCTCTACTCGCTGCTCTTCGTCGGCCGCCAGACGGCGAAAGAGCCCGCACCGGCCAGGGAGCAGGCGGCATGACGTCCGTCTCCCGCCTTTTAAGCCTCGTGGCCGCCGCCCTGACGCTCGCGGCCTGCACGCCCCGCGCCGAGCTTGCCTTAGTTGCAGCGCCCGATCCGGTCCAGACCGAGCGCATTTACGTCGCAACCGCCCGGGTGCCCATCGACCCACCGCTGGACTTTTCGGCATCCCGCGCGGACAGACTCAGCTTTGCCGCCTACGACATCGGCATCCCGCCCAATCGCGCGGCCGGCGACGTGCGATACCCCGGCGCCCGGCCCGATCCCAACCGCCAGTTCACCGTGACCTCCGCGCATCGACTGGCCGACGAAACCGCTCTTGCCGACGCTCTGGCGCAAGGCCCGACCGATCACGTCGTGATCTTCGTGCACGGCTACAATTACACGCTGGGCGAAGCCGTCTATCGCCACGCCCAGATCGCACATGACTTTGACATGCAGGCTCCACAGATCACCTTCGCCTGGGCCTCCGCTGCGCGGCCCCTTGGCTATATCCACGACCGCGACAGTATCGCCATCGCCCGCGACGATTTCGAAGCGCTGCTTGGAACGCTCCTGCGCGAACAGGACAAGGACATCCTGCTTGTCGGACATTCCATGGGGGCGATGCTGATCATGGAAACGCTGCGCCAGATGGCCGTCGCCAACCGACGCATCAATCACCGCATAGAAGGCGTGATGCTGATTTCTCCGGATATCGACATCACCCTTTTCCTCAACCAGGTCGAGCGCATCGCACCGTTGCCCAAGCCCTTTGTTGTAATCACGTCCCAAGACGACCGGGTGCTGCGCTTGTCGGCCCGCCTATCTGGCCGTCCGCAAAGGCTTGGATCGCTCAGCGACACCGAACGCCTGCGCAGCCTCGACATCACGGTCGTCGATCTGACCGAACTTCGCGGCGGCGACCCGCGCGGGCATATGACCGCCGTGACCTCGCCCGACGCCATCGCCCTGCTGCGCGGATTTCGCCGCAACGACATGTTCCTTGCTGACCGAAATCCGCGCGGACTCGACCTTCTGGGCCCGCTTGCCCCGTCCATTCGGACCGAATGAACCACCTGCTGAGATAGGAGACCAAAGTGCAAAACCGAACCAATCCAACCGCGCCGTGGATCAAGGCCAAAGCTTCCGGAATCGCAACTGTTATCTGCCTGTCACTGCCAAGCGCGCACCCTGCAGCGGCCGAGATCCTGCCCGACCGGTATTTCGAGGAAAAGCTGTCCAATACGTTCTTTGAAGCCGAGATCGACGGGCGTTTGATGGACGTCATGTTGGGACGAAGCGGGCGTTTCGCATTGCGCAGCCCGCTTGGGACCTTCGACGGAAGTTGGCGCATTTTCCAGGGCGAGATCTGCGTCGATATGCTCTACGGACCGATGGCCGGTTTTCGCTGCAAGCCTGTCAACTTCCAACCGGACGGTTCCGTTCACATCGGAACAGATATCACCCTGAAGCCAGCAGCAAGCGCGCGTTTTGTCGAACCACCGTCTGCGCCTCGCAGCGCATCCACCGCGACCGCCGACTAGAAACAGCGCGGGTGCGCTTCCGCAACTCCGGCACCTCTTTCGCAACCCATCGAGACTCAATTTCGGACCAGAATCATGCAAGAACAACCGACACACGATATACGCCTTGCCCTGCAAGGAGGCGGATCGCATGGCGCCCTGGCCTGGGGCGTCATCGACCGTCTGCTGGACGAAACACGCTTTCCGATTGCCGCGATCAGCGGCACCAGCGCAGGGGCGATGAACGCCGTCGTGGTCGCATCCGCCCTCGCCACCGGAACGCGGCAGGACGCCAAGGACGCCCTCCGCGCGTTCTGGAAAGACGTCTCCCTCGCCGGCCGCACTTCGCCCATCCAGCGCACACCTATGGCGCGATGGCTCGGCACCTGGTCGCTGGACGACAGCCCGGCCTACCACTGGCTCGACATGATGAGCCGTGCCGTCAGCCCGTACCAGACCACCCTGCCCAACTTTCACCCGCTGGAAGGCATCCTCTTGCGGCACGTCGATTTCGCCGCCCTAAACACGCCGGACGCACCGCGCGTCTACCTGACCGCCACGAATGTCCGCACAGGCCTCCCCAAGGTCTTCACTCAACCCGCATTGACTCTGAAGACGGTCCTTGCCTCCGCGGCTCTGCCCACGCTCTTCCGCGCGGTCGAGATCGAGGGAGAGCCCTATTGGGACGGCGGATATGTCGGCAATCCTGCGCTATTCCCGCTTGTGGCGCTGGAAAAGCCGGGCGATCTGCTGATCGTGCAGACCAACCCCTTCACCCGCGACGGCGTGCCGCGCAGCGCCCGCGACATCGCCAACCGGCTGAACGAAATCACCTTTAACTCCGCGCTGCTGAAGGAATTGCGCGCGCTCACCAACGCCCGAGCCGCGGGGCAGTATTCGAGCCTGCGCCTGCACCGCGTGCACGGGGATGACCATCTGTCGGAATTCGCACCGTCGTCGAAGCTGAACGTGGAGTGGGCTTATTTGCAGCACCTCTTCGACAGCGGCCACAGACAGGCCGCGCGCTTCCTCGACCGTCACGCGGACAACATCGGCCAACGCGACACGTACGATCCGGGCGACATGCTGCGGGACATCATAGAGGGCGACGTGCCCGGGAAGACGGCAGCGGCATGATCGGGTTTCTTGGCATCATCCTGTCACTCGGCTTGTTGATCCTGCTCGCCTACCGCGGCGCCAGCGTACTTGTGCTGGGCCCGGTGATGGCGCTGGTCGCGGCGGTGTTTTCGCTGCAACCGGGGCTTGCCACCTATACGCAGGTCTTCATGCCCGCAATGGGCGGCTTCGTGATCACCTATTTTCCTCTCTTCCTTCTGGGCGCTGTCTTCGGCCGCTTCATGCAGAGCTCGGGGGCGGCCACGTCGATCGCCAACGGAATTGTCGACCGCCTCGGCGCCGCGCAGGCGATCCCGGCGGTGGTGCTGGCTTGCGCCGTGCTCACCTACGGCGGCGTGTCGCTCTTCGTGGTGGCCTTCGCCGTTTATCCCATCGCGGTTGCTCTCTTTCGCTCAGCCGACATTCCGAAACGCCTCATCCCCGCAACGATTGCCCTGGGCGCGTTCACCTTCACCATGACCGCCCTGCCCGGCACCCCGGCGATCCAGAACGCGATCCCCTTGCCCTATTTCGGTACCACACCCTTCGCCGCCCCGGGCCTTGGCGTGATCGCCGCGCTGATCATGGCCGTCGGCGGATTGGCCTGGCTTGTCTTCCGCCAGCGCAGCGCACAGACGGCCCGCGAAGGCTATGGCCCGGCAGTGGACGAGGGCAGCGCCGCCCCCGACAGCAACGGCCCCCCCTTCGCCCTCGCCGCCTTGCCCATCGGGGTTGTGATCGCGTTGAACTACCTTCTGTCCGTGCACATCTTTCCTGCGCTCGACACGTCGTACCTGGCGCAGCCGCGCTTCGGCGCAACCGAGATTTCAGAGGTGCGCGGAATTTGGGCCATCACCGTGTCGCTCACGGTCGCCACGCTTTTGCTCGTGGCACTGAACGCCAGACGGCTTGAAGCGCCCAAGGACGACCTGACCGCAGGCGCCAATGCCTCCGTCCTGCCAATCTTCAACACCGCAAGCCTTGTGGGCTTCGGCGCCGTGATCGCCGCCCTGCCCGCCTTCGCAACCGTATCCAGCGCGGTTGAGGGGATGGGCGGCGGGCCGCTAGTTTCGCTCGCCGTCTCAACCGGGCTGCTTGCGGGCCTCACTGGATCGGCCTCGGGCGGCATGAGCATCGCGCTTGAAGCCGTCGGCGCGCAATATCTGGAGCAGGCCCAGGCAATGGGCCTCTCACCCGACCTTTTGCACAGGGTGACCACCTTGGCGACTGGCGGCCTCGATGCCCTGCCACACAATGGCGCCGTCATCACGCTTCTGGCCATCTGTGGCCTCACCCACCGCGACAGCTACGGCGACATCGCCGTCGTGGCTGTCGTCATCCCGCTGATCGCCCTCGTCGCAGTGGTGATCCTCGGCACCCTCTTCGGCTCGTTCTGAGAAAGGATTTTGCGCATGCGCCTTGCACTCGCCGCTCTCGCCCTGTTTTTGCTCGGGGTTACGGCTCCGCCCGCACCCGCCTCCGCCCAGATTCTGCCGGTGTCAGAGGGAGAGGCCATGGACGAGGCGGCCGCCCTTCCGCCCGACACGGCCGGGCGCGACACGCCCCGGGGCATGGTTACCGGGCTGGTGCAGGCTATCTCAGACGAAGACCACGAAGTGGTGGCGCTCTACCTCGAAACACCCGCCCGGCTGGGCGAATTCGGTTTCCGCCACTTCCACATCCTGCGGATCGAAACCGCGCTTAATGCAGCGGCCCGCCTCGACACGCCCACCGAGCTGAGCCTCGAGCCAGAGGGCAGTCTTCAAGACGGTCTGCCCCCGAACCGCGAACGGATCGGCACGCTGACCGTCGGCGACACCCAGCAACCCTTGCTAGCGCACCGCGTAACGCTGGACGACGTGCCGGTCTGGCGTGTCGGCGCCGAAAGCGTCGAAGCCTTGCTCGATTGGCGCAGCCCCACGATCACCGGTCTGGGAACGATGCAAGACATCCTGTTGAACCTGCCCAGCGGGCCAAGCTTTCTCGGCATCTCCGCGCGAGACGCGATCCTCCTAACGGGTTTCGCCGCCCTCTCCCTTATGGCCTCCTGGGCGCTTCTCAGGGTCCGCCGCCTGGTCTCTCGCCTGATCCGGCGCAATCGCCCATCGTCCCGCTTTACGCGCTTCGTCGAAATGTCAGAGCCGCCGCTACAACTTTTGATCGCCTCGCTGATCTTCACCGCCGGCATCTCCTATCTCGGCGTGTCGATGGTGGCGCGGTTCCAAGTCGTCTGGATCGTCGAGCTGGCTGCATGGCTCGCCGCGATCTGGTTCGTCTGGCGCCTGATCGATGCAATCGGCGAAGCAGCCCTCGCCAGCATGTCCCGCCGCGGCGCAGCCTCCATGTTCTCGGCGGTCTCATTCTTCACGCGGATCCTGAAAGCCCTCCTCATCGTCGTCTCCGCTGCCTTCGCGCTGCGTGCCCTCGGCTTCGACATCACCGCAGGTCTAGCAGCACTTGGCGTGGGCGGCCTCGCCCTTGCCCTGGGCGCACAGAAGCTGATCGAAAACCTTGTCGGCTCCGTGTCCCTGATTGCGGATCGACCGATCCGCGTGGGAGATTTTTGCCGCTTCGGCCAGACTCTCGGCACGATCGAAGAGATCGGCATTCGGTCGACCCGCATCCGCACGCTTGACCGCACTATCGTCACCGTACCGAACGGTGAATTCTCGTCGCTCCATCTCGAGAATTTCAGCAGGCGGGACCAGTTTTTGCTGCGCCACACCATCGGACTGCGCTACGAAACGGACGCTCGTCAATTAAAAGCGGTGGTCTCCGGCCTGCGCGATATGCTGTCAAATCACCCCCGCCTTATCGAGGAAACACCGCGTGTCCGTTTCATCGGCTACGGCGCCTATTCGCTAGACATCGAGATCTTCGGCTATGTGCGTGCGAAGGACTGGAACGAGTTTCTCGAGATACAGGAGGGCTTGCTGTTTGAAGTCATGCAAATCGTCGACAATCTCGGTATAGGTTTCGCGTTCCCATCACAGACTCTCTACCTTGGTGATGATGACGTGCGTCCGGTCTCACAGACAAAGCAGCGTGCTGCTTGAAAGATTTCAAGCGCGGAGCAGATCGAAAAAACGCAATTCGAAGAGGTGCCCATGCATTCTTCCGCCGCAACGTTGGTTCTCAGTCCATCAACGACACGCGCGCGACACACCGCGAAATCACGCGATCGGAACATGAACATGGGCCGCACAAGATACCGCACAAACCTATGAATTTATGGCAAAATCGCCACCATCCATCATGGGCGCAGTGGAGAGGCGCGCGGCCTGGTTGGCTGCGTTCAGGGTCATTCAGCGATCTCCTTGGGACCGGACCCGTTGGAACGGAGCCGCACTGCATATCATACGCATAAGGTGTCCAATTCGCCACCCTGCTCCGCGCAAAGACAGGTGGGAAGCGGTGATTGGGTGGATCTGACACCTACCCCACCCCACACCTCAATCCGGTCAAACGCGAGCGCTGGATCATCGTCTTCGCCCGGAAGATCCAAGACCCCTAAACAGGTACGACACGCATTGAATGGCCAGGACGAACCCAGTTTGACCTACGCGGCATCTTGTTGGAACGACCGCTCCGGTTGCCAGCCATTGCGTGGCCCAAATGCGGTTCTGTCGTTGCTAACTTCAAGCCCGCGAACAATGCTGTTGACCCCTGAAAGCGGTGCGAACTGATTGTGAGTTTTTGGGAACGTAGAGCCGGAACGACGGTCGCCGAGATTTGCCGATAGATGGTGGGCGCAGACGGGGCAGATAGGCCTGCGACGTCATCGCATCCCCCGATCGAGCGAGAGCAGGATGCCCGCGACCGTGTCGGGATGACCCGCAAGAAACGATCCCGATTGCAGGAGCGTTCGATCCGGCCAGAGGGGGAGCATCTGGCCACCCGCCTCCTCGACGATCAGGGCGCCCGCAGCGATGTCCCAAGGGCCGAGATTGCGCTCCCAATAGGCGTCGAGCCGTCCGGCGGCGACATAGGCCAGATCGAGAGCGGCGGCCCCCCAGCGGCGAATTCCGGCAGTCTGCGGCATCAGGGCGTCGAGATCGCTGAGGCAGTGAGGCAGATAGGTGATGCGTCCGCCAGACGGAACGCCGGTCGCCAGAAGCATCGTTGGCAGTGGAGCAGATGGTGCGACATGGATCGGCTGACCGTTGAGATACGCGCCGCAACCCCGTTCGGCAGAGAAGGTCTCGGCCTTGATCGGATCGTGGATGACAGCGCAAAGCGGGTCGTCGCCCCGGTAGAGCGCGATGGATACCGCCCAATGCGGCAGACCTTTCAGAAAGTTGGTCGTGCCGTCCAGCGGATCAACGATCCAGCGCAGCCCGTCTGCCTGGCTCAGCCTTTCGCCACTCTCCTCACCAAGCCAGCCATAGCCGGGGAAGGATTGGTTCAGGTAGGTGGCGATCGTCTCCTCCGCCTCGTGGTCGGCCTCGCTGACGAAGTCGCCGACGGTCTTCTCGGTGATGGAGAGGCGCGACCGGTCCCTTGCGGCCCGGATCAACCCCTCGCCGGCAAGCATAGCGGCCTCGGCCATGATCTTTAGCCTGTCCGAGGCATCGGGATCGAGACAGTCGGTCGTATCACGGCGCATAGCGGACCCGGTGACACAGCGTATCGGGATCGGCCAGCACCGCCGCGTAGTCCCGTGGCAGGGCGTCGAAGGCCGACTCAGAGGAGATCAGGCGATCGAGGCGCGGGTCCTCCAGAAGGCTGATCGCCTTTGTCAGGCGGCGGCCGAAATCCCAACGCGGCGCCCGGTGCGGCGGAACGCGCCCGACCTGGGACCCGACGATCCGCAAGCGGCGCTGATGGAAGCGCCCGCCGAGAGGGACGTTCGTGGAGCGCGTGCCGTACCAGCTTGCCTCGACAATCGTCGCTTCGAGACCAGCGCACTCAATCGCGGTGGACAGGCCCGCCTCGGAGGCCGAGGCGTGAACGACGATGTCCGCGTCCTCAAGCGGCGTTTCTGGCGTTGCGAAACCGCAGCCAAGATGCCTGGCCAGCGCCTCACGGGCCGGGTTCTTGTCAATCAGGGTCACCTCGGCGCCCGGGATGCGCGCGGCCAGATATCCGGCCAGCGCGCCGACGACGCCGCAGCCGACCACCGCAATGCGATCCCCTGGGCCGGCTCCGGCATCCCAGAGGATGTTCAAAGCCGTTTCCATGTTCGCGGCGAGCACGGCCCGTTCGGGCGGCACGTTTGCGGGAAGGGAAAAGGCCGCGGCAGACGGCACGCTAAAGCGCGTTTGGTGGGGAAAGAGCGCAAAGATGATCTGACCCTCGCGGTCGGTGTTCTGAACCTCGCCGACGGCGGCGTAGCCGTATTTCACAGGAAAAGTGAACTCACCGTCCTGAAACGGCGCGCGCATCGTCGCGTGCTCTCCTTCCGGTACCGCGCCCGCCAGTACCAAGGCCTCGGTTCCCCGGCTGATTCCCGAGAACAGGGTCTTGACCTCGACCTCGCTAACACGCGCCTCGACCTCGACCTCCCGCAACTCGGCCTTGCCGGGTGCGGCGATCCAGAGCGCTGAAGGACGTGCGTCGCTCATAGAAGGTGGCCTGACTTGAGGGCCTTGACGGAAAGGTAACTCCGGTTGTGAGCCGTGCGTCCGACCTGCAAGGGCACACGTTCGACCACCCGGATGCCATTGCCCGCAAGGGTGTCCACCTTGCCGGGGTTGTTGGTCAGCAGGCGTATATCCGTGATCCCGATCTGCTTGAGCATTGTGGCGGCCAAGCGGAAATCGCGCTCGTCATCCTCGAAGCCAAGCTGGTGGTTCGCCTCGACCGTATCGCGACCATGGCTTTGCAGATCGTAGACCCGCATCTTGTTGGCGAGCCCGATGCCGCGCCCTTCCTGGTTGAGATAGATCAGCACGCCGGCGCCTTCCTCGCCCATGCGCGACAGGGCCGCACGAAGCTGGGGGCCACAATCGCATTTCAGGCTGCCAAGGACGTCGCCTGTGAAGCAGGCGGAGTGCAACCGGGCAAGGACCGGCCGGTTGGGATCGGGCTGACCGATCACGATGGCGTAGTGCTCGCGTTGCCCATCGGCGTCGCGGAACACGTGCAGCCGGCTCACGTCGTGCGCCTCGAGCGGAAAGGACGCCGCCGCCACGGCGGACAGCGCGGGTCGGCCAGCCAATTCCGCCAACGCCTCCGACGCGTCGAGCTGGGTCAGAGGCACGTCGTTCAGGTCTAACAGCTCGGTGCCTAGCGGGAAGAGGGCAAAGGCCGGGATGAGTTCAGCGGATTTCACAAGGCCAAGTCCGGCATTCTGCAGGGTATCGTCGCCTGTGCGCAGCACGTGAAGCGGCCCAGCGGGGCCAGAGACATGATCGTGGCGAGGGTCGGCAAGTCGCTGGTACCAATCGAAATCGGCCGAGGCAGGCGGTCGTATCCGAACCGGACCTTCGCTAAGATTTGCGGTCACCGCCGCAGTCAATACCGAGCGCGCGCGTTTGGAGGAAATCACAAGCTCGGGTGCTCCGAGACCGCGCTCCAATGCGTTGAACCGCTCCCTGGTCGTCGTTTCGATGGCGATCATCACCGTGCGCTCCGACCCGTGGCGAAGGATGTAAGGCATGCCCATCGCAAGATCCCCCCGCGCACGGTTCACGCGCTCGGTCCTATTGGGCATGAGGCTTTGGCTGAGCATGGTGGCCCTCATCTTGGCATTAGGGTCTGAAATACCGGGCACAATGGTGTCTATTTTCATGGCAAAGCCTCCGGGCACACCCCGGCAAGGGGGGCGTTTTCAGCGAGAATGCAGTCAAACAGGACGTCCGAGCCCAGGTTAAAGGTATGCGTCTCAGGGCGGAGAGCCTGCGCAAGCGAGGGGATCGGTGTCGTGGTAAGGCCCTGTGGCCCGGACCCAATCAGGAGAGGCGCAATCGCGATATGGAGACGGTCGAGCAGCCCGGCCTCGAGGAATTGCGCGATGGTAATGCAGCCACCCTCGATCAGGATCTTGCGAAAGCCCAGGTCGCTCAGGGCATTGGCGATGTCCCGGGCCGCGATCCAACCCTCGCGATCGAGGCGGATCACCTCCACCCCCGCGGGGCGCTGGATGTCACAGGCCTGGATCACGATCCGCCGCGCGCTGTCGTCCAGCAAGAGGCCCGCATCGTTGGGCAAGCGCCCATCCGGATCGATGACGACACGAGCCGGATGGTCGCCCTCTGCCAGGCGCACTGTCAACCTGGGGCTGTCATGCAGTGCGGTCTTCACCCCGATCACGACAGCGTCGGCAAGCGCCCGGAGCCGGTGAAGATGCGCCAATCCGTCCGCCCCGGAAATGTCCCGAGCATCGCCGGTCTCGGTCGCGACCCGGCCGTCCAGGGACTGGCCGATCTGCGCGAACAGCTGCAGGCTTCGCGTCGGAGCGGCGAGCGCCCCGTAAAGCGCGAGCGCCTCGCGCTCTCCTTGGGACCACTCACCGCAACACAGGCATGCCGTCCCGGACTTTACCGCAAGGAGCCTCTCCCACACTGCCTTTGTTACGCTTGTTCGCTGCATTTCTACTCACTTACTGTTCTTAGGCTTTGGGGTTGCTCACTCGTCGGTTGCCTGCATGATGTCGTCTTGCCTATCACTGCGGCACAGCCAGAATGTCCGTATGCCCGATGCGGGCGGTCGCGTGTTCAAGGACAGAACGCCGCGCGGACAGCCAATCCTCGGTACCGGCCTCGCCCGCTTCACCTGACGCTGCAGCGATCCCCTTGAGGAGTTCGGCCTGCAGAACGACATCGTCCGGACCGAGGGTCCAGGGGCTTTCCGCGGTTGAAATACGGTAGCCGTGGCGTTCGAACGCGGCCCGTGCTGCGGGTGCCGAGCCGGGGCCTGTCGCAGGTCCGATCCCCTTGTCACCCAGTTGGTGACGATTGAATGCCTCGATGACACGGGCGTCATCGGACAGCTTGGGTGTCCAAGACATTTCCCCGTTGTAATTGAGCGCGGCGTAAAACGGTATTCCTGCGAGGCTCAGCCGACGCGCCAGTGCCTCGATCCAGTCGCGCGGCATCAGGTCGAGAAGCGCCGAGGAGGTCACCAGGCCGACCCCGTCGAGCGGCAGCGTCGTCGGGTCCCGCAGGTCCACGACAATCGCCTCCGCAATCGGATGGCGCGCGGTGGCGATGCTCAGAAGCCGGGCATCGCCATCCAGGAACCGCCATCGCGGGCAAGCACCGAAACGGCTGAAGGCGCGCGCGGTGGAGCCGGTGCCGCTCCCCAGATCGAGAACGATGGACGTCGGGTCCAAGCCGCCCGACGCCTGCGCGAGCAGCGTCGCATCACGCGCCGCGTGATCGGCGGGTTCGCGCAGGTCGAGCCAGTCCGGGGCGAAGGCAAGGTCAGACATCGGCCTCGTACCATCCGCGGGCCACGTGGCTTTCCTCAAGCGAAACCTTGATCCGGCACACCCGCCCGCCATCGCCGAGGCCAGTGGTTTTCACGGTCTCGCGCAGTTGCGTCCAGATGCGGTGGCACAGGAACTCGGTGGTCGTGATCTTGCCCTTGAAGGCGGGGACCTCGTCGAGGTTGGCATAGTTCAGCGGCGCGAGTACCTTCGACAGCGCCTCGGTCGCCAGGCCGATATCGACAACGAGGCCGTTTTCGTCGAGGTCCTTGGTATAGAACGCCGCATCGACGACAAAGGTCGCACCATGCATGCCTTGGGCCGGTCCGAAGACCGGAGATGGCAGGGAATGGGCAATCATGATGTGATCTCGTACTTCTACGGCGAACATGGGACATCCTTTGACTGTGTCTGACTTGGTTTTGACAGGTGACCTTGGCACTCCCGCGGGGGTGCCGCGCCGTGTCGTGAGGGAGCAATACAATGGACGACGCGGCGTTTACCTGCATCAGCTGGAATGTTCACCGCTGCCTCGGCAATGACGGCCGGGTCGATCCGGCGCGCACGGTCCGGGTACTGGAGAACGAGGTGTGGCGTCCGGGTGTCGATGCGCTGATCCTTCAGGAGGCGGATGAGGATTGTCCGCCTCATGGAGGACTCATGGAGCCATCCGAGATCGCGCGTGCTACCGGTTTGCGCCATGCTCATGGCGCGCCTGCGCACCGGTGGGCGGACGGCAGCCATGGGTTCCTTGGGACCGTGCTCTACCTGCATCCGGCGATCACGGTAACCTCTTTGGCGCTGGTCGATTTGCCGGGGCGGTGCCATCGCGGCGCCGTCGTGGCCGAACTGGTCCGTGGCGGTCGCCGGTTCCGCATTGTCGGAACCCACCTCTCGCTGACCCAGGCCCTGCGGCTGGCGCAGCTGCGCACGATCAGCCAGCACATCTTTCGCAAGGCCCGGATGCCGACGATCCTGGTGGGCGATCTGAACGAATGGCGCTCCTGGGGCGGGATGGCCCTGTCGGCCCGGCTTCTTGGTCAGAAATTCAGCGGACCGGCGAAGGCAACCTTCCCGATCCGCCGGCCGTTTCTGCCGCTCGATCGCATTCTGACCTGTCCGCCGGCCCGGGTTGCCGACACCGAGGTTCTTGACGGGCCGGGCATCCGCATGGCCTCGGATCACCGTCCGCTTTTCGGTCAGATCGATTTCTAAAGGGGATGCTTTCATGAGCTTACACACCACCATCGCGGGCGCGGGTCCAGCGATGTAACCAGACGGGGCTGAGCGGCGTGCCGTCGGCGCCACGCAGGCCGAGCCGGATTTCCGCCGTGTCGATTTCTCCGGGCGCCAGCAGAAAAGTGATGCGCGTCCCCCCGCCATCCGGCAGGGCAAAAGCGCTCGTGGCAATGATCTCGGCGCCGTCTGATGCCGAGATCACCGGCTGGGGATCATCGGTGACAGCGGACACATCAATGACAAAGCGGCGATGGCCGGGGCGGTCATGTTCCCGGCCGCTGCGGCTTTGGTGGATCCGGGCAAGTCCGTTCACATCGGGGTCCCTGCGCGTCCAGACCAGCCGATAAGCGAAGCTGTAGTCCTGCCCAGCACGCAGAGGTGCCTCGGGGCGCCAGAAGGCGACGATGTTGTCCATGAACTCGTCGCTTGTCGGTATCTCGACCAACATGACAGCGCCGCGACCCCAGTCGCCCGAAGGCTCCACAAAGGCCGAGGGCCGATCATGGTAGCGCGCTTCGGTATCCTGGAAGGCATCGTAGCCGCGCGATGTCTGGTAGAGCCCGAAGCGTTGGGGCGAAGCGTCGGAAAAGGCGGATGTCTCGACGGCGCGCGGGTTGGCGATGGGCCGCCATAGAACCTCTCCAGCGCCGTTGCGGATGGCAAGGACGTCGCTGTCGTGGACACGAGGTCGAAAATCGTCGGCCACGGCCGCCAGCATAGGCCCCTTGAGGTACATCGAGGTCAGGGGTGCGATCCCGATATCGGCAATGTCGACCCTTGGGAAAACCGTCGCGACGATGTCCATCTCGGTCTCGACACCAGGACGCATGGTCATGTCGATATGGGCGGTGAGCGAGCGACTGTCGATCATACCCTCAAGCCGAACAGTGTCGCCTTCGGCCGGGTGTAGCCGGATATGGGTGAAGCGCGGAAACTCCTCGGGCGTGGAGCCGCCGGTGCCGATCGCCACGCTGCGCGCTGAGAGGCCATAGACCATCGCCTGACCAATGGCGCGGAAATAGCTCGCGCCCTGAAGGACAAGGACCTCGTCCATGCGGTCCGGCGCATTCACCGGGTATCGCATTCGCAGCCCGGTGAATCCCGCGCCTGGGCTCGTTTCGGGGATCGCGCCGAAATAGCGAGGTTCGAAGGAAAAGAGAGAGGGGCTGAATGCGATCTGATGCGTGCCGTCGGGGGTGACACGATCAACGGTGACTGGATCGGGAAAATAGAGCCCCGGCGGCAGCAGGTCGAATGCGAAGCGTTCACCATGCGGGATCATCGCGGCCTTGCCCGGCAGCGGGCGAATGCCGCGAAAGGCGTCATAGTCCAGATCGGCGAAGGGCGGCGCAAGCGGCGTCGTATTGGGGGCATAGGGGCGGCCTCGTGCCGCCTGCGCGAGATCGAACAACGAGGGGTGTGCGCCGGCGCGCACGCCGCCTGGCAGGGCCGTCGAGGCCAGCAGCATTGCCGCGGTAGATACGAAATGTCGTCTGTTCATGAGGGCACCTCGTTGAGTTTGCGCATCATGATCGGGGCAGCGAGCAAAGGGACAATCACAAGTGCGAGCCAGAATGCCCCGGTCGTTCCGCTGGCGATGGTAAGAGCGAGGACAACGATGCCCAATGCGGCTTCTGGCCAGCCTTGCGGCAGCTGAATTCCCGGTCTTTCCGGAGACTTCCAGCCGCTGTCCCTGCCCGTCAGGATCGCGCCGACAAAGCTCGTCTGGCGGAGCATGATCACCGGGGCCAGCAGGGTGGACAGGGCGAGTTCGGCCAGCCAAGCCCGCAGAATGACGCTCCTGCGGCGCGTCGTACGCGCCCGGGGAAGCGCATGGACCAGCGCACAGAGCTTGGGCACCAGCAGTACGGCCGCGATCGACAGGACCGGGAGGAATCCCCAGACCGAGATCAATTCCGAGCTGAGCAGCGCGAGCAGGACAAGCCAGATCGGCGCGGCAAGGTAGCTGAAGATGCCGCAAATCAGGTGAAAGCGGCTCAGCCCGTGTAATCCCGGCTCGGCCAGCAGCCGCACATGCTGCAAGTTGCCCTGGCACCAGCGCCGGTCGCGTTTGAAGAAGTCCTGTAGCGTCTGCGGCGCATCTTCGGCGCTTCCCATGAGGTTGGGGCAGAGAACAACATCCCAGCCAGCGCGGCGGATCCAGGCGGCTTCAATGAAATCGTGGCTCAGGATCGCGCCGCCAAACGGAGGCGGGCCCGAGAGGCGGGGCAAGTCCACTGCGGCGCGGAATGCCTCGGTGCGAATGATCGCATTGTGGCCCCAGTAGTTGCCCGTGGGGCCGGACCAGGCCGCGAAGCCCTGTCCGAAGGTGCGCGACAGCAGGCGCGAGGTCACCCTTTGATATCGTCCAAAGCGTGTCCGGCCCGGAACCAGGGAAATGCCTGCCTGACAAAGCCCCACCCGAGGTGAGACTTCCATCGTCCAGATCAAATGGCGAATGCTGTGGGGGGACATACGGCTGTCGGCGTCGAGCACGATCATGTGATCGAAGGAGGCGCCATGTGCGACGAACCAGTCGGCAATGTTGCCTGGCTTCCTGTTGGTTCTGTTGGGGCGACGGCGATAGCTCAGCAAACCTGCCGCGATCAGCTCCGAAAACGCGGCGTCTTCCCGCGCGGTTGCGGCCCCCTCGCCGGTGTCGGAGAGCACGAAGATCTCCGTCGCATCGGCAAGATCCTGACGTGCGAGGCCAGACGCCAGAGAGGCCAG
Organism: Marivita hallyeonensis; assembly: GCF_900129875.1. Lineage (GTDB taxonomy): Bacteria > Pseudomonadota > Alphaproteobacteria > Rhodobacterales > Rhodobacteraceae > Marivita > Marivita hallyeonensis. Next base: position 672,852 of record NZ_FQXC01000002.1, read on the forward strand.
ATGCCGCGCGACAGGCTTCGGTTCCTCGCCGCAGAGCGTCACCAGAATGGCTGTCTTGCTCCGGGCACGCCAGCGATGCGGTGCTTCGGGTGGTGTCTTGTGCGGCCCGAAAGCCCCGATGATCGCCGTTGCTGCGCCGCCCGAAATCCACACGGCATTCACCGCCATAAGGGGCAGCACGGCCCAGGCGATCCAGGTCCACTCGTCCACCGCCTGCGCGAAAGCAACCACGATCGCCGTGGACAGGACAGCCAGCAACGACACGAACACAAGCAAGGCGGGCCTCGGTACGCGCGCGCCGAGCGCCGGGCGAACCCAGACTGTCTTCCTGATTTGCTCAGACACGGACACTGACTAACACCTTCACATTTTCCCTGGCTCGTGTCCTCGACATGGCGCGCAAATCTGCAACCGACAGGTATAAGTGGCGCCATATGCTGAATTTAGTTCGATTCCCGCGAAAAAATGGGCCACATGCGCGAAAAGATGCCATCCTTGCGGATTATCCCGTGAAAGGCGGCCGCCCCGACATGCATCGCGATCAGAATAAGGATCCCATAGGCGGCGTAGAAATGTACGGTCTTGGCGACCTCCGCCAAGGCGTCGGACCGAGGGACAAGCGCAGGCACGCCGAGCGCATCCAGGGCTTCGATCGGAAAACCGCCAGCGCGAACGCGGATATAGCCCGAAAGCGGCATGATCAGCAGCATCACGTAAAGCGCCACATGGGTCGCATGGGCCGCGAACTCCTGAATGGCCGGAAGCGCGACCGGGCGAAGACGGGGCGGGTTCCGCCAGCGGTAGATCAGCCGGACAAAGATCAACACCAGCATAAGAACACCGAGGTTCTTGTGCGCAATGAACATTGTGTTTCGCACCTCGCGGCTGATTTGTTCGTTGAGCATCAGAAATCCAACTGGGATCATGCCCAGGATGATCAGAGCCATCGTCCAATGAATGACACGGGCAGGAACATTGTATTTCGTGGCTTGGTCCGTCATGGGTGACTCCAATTTTGTCAGTTACGCGAATATAGCCTCCGTCCAAGGCGCAGAATTCGCAACCGTCAAAAAAAAAGGGAATGGACGATGAAGGATATCGCGACCCCGGATGCGCGGATCGAGGCGAACGGTCCTGTCCGGTTTGGCCTGCGCCGGCCGGTGGCAGCTTTCTGCCTTGCCGGTCTGGTCGGCGTGGCCGTGATTTTCCTTGCGAGCGATATACTGCTTGGCCTCGGCGCGGCTTGGAGCAGTGTTGTTCTGGTGTCTGCCGCATTTTTGGGCGCGGTCGGCATCGGCGCGGTCACGCTGCACCGTACCTATCCCCATGACCGGTTGGGCCTTTGCAACCTGATCACGCTTGCCCGGCTCGCGATTGTGAGCGTTCTGGGCGTGGCGCTACTCGAGGCGAAATCACCCGATCTGATGCTGCTGCTCCTTGCAGTTCTGTCCTTGTGCCTTGACGGCGCCGATGGATGGCTGGCCCGACGGCAAAATCTTGCATCGTCTTTCGGCGCCCGGTTCGATGTCGAGGTCGATGCCGCATTCGCGCTGCTTCTGGCGATCTATACGGCGCGTGTCGGGGTGGCTAGCCCCTACGTCATTCTGCTGGGCCTTCCCTATTACGCCTTCCGGATCGCGCTGGCCGTCTTTCCGTGGCTGAACGCGCCCCTACCCGAGCGGTTCAGCCGCAAGGCGGTGTGCGTGGCGCAGATCGCTGTCCTGATAGTATTGCTGGTGCCGGGCGTGCCGGGATCGGTGACGAATGCGATGGTCCTCACGGTCATCGGCGCGCTCATGTGGTCGTTCGGACGCGATATCGTCTGGCTTAATCGGAACCGGACGTGAGCATGGCAGTCTTGAAAGAACGGGTCCGCACGGCCTTCTGGGCCTTGCTTGCAGCGCTTGTGCTGCATCTTGTTCTGATCCAGCCCAACCATCCTGACGCGGTCTCGTGGCGCGCGCTGATGCTCTTTCCGCTCGAATTGCCCGCAATCCTCCTGGCGCTTCTCGCGTTCGGCCAAAGCCGCGCGGGATTTGCCCTTCGTATCGCCCTTGTCGGACTCCTGACCGCAAGCGCGGCATTGAAGGCCGCGGATTTCGGGATGTTCATGTCGCTTAACCGCGGGTTCAATCCCGTGGGTGACCTGCCTTTGATAGTTTCGCTCTATCAGTTGGTCGTCGGGGCGTTTGGCGTGCCAGCAGCAGTTCTGGCGGTGATTGCGGCAGTTGCGGCAGTTCTGGCTGTGGCCCTTTTGCTTTGGTGGGCCTGCGCGACCTGGGCGCGGCTGGCGCGACCGACCCCGATTGCCGCGATGGCCGGTCTGGCCGCGGTTTTCGCCGGCACGGTTGCCGTGGCCGAGATCGGATCCACCCTGCGCAGGTGGTCGTTGCCGATCGAGCCGCCCGGGGCAGCCTTTACCGCCCGCGTCGTTGTCGAGCGCTACGAAATGGTCCGCGACACGCTGGCCGATCTGCGCCGGTTCCGCGCCGCCGCACGCGAGGATACGTTCGCCGGCCTGACGGGCCTTTTCGATCTTGTGGATCGCGATGTCCTCGTTGTGTTCGTCGAAAGCTACGGGCGCACCAGTTTCGACACGCCGTTTTACGCGGACCTTCATCTGGAAACCTTGCGTAGTGCCGAAAGCCGGCTGAGCTTCAAAGGCCTTGCCATGGCCTCGACCTTTCTGACCGCCCCTACCCGAGGGGGGCAAAGCTGGCTCAGCCATGCGAGTTTTGCCAACGGTCTGTGGGTCAACAACCAGACGAGCTATCGCGCGGTTCTCGGCTCTGGCCGCCAGACGATCTTTCATCTGGCCGCCGGGGCCGGGTTCCACACGGCCGCCGTCATGCCGCAGATCACGATGGCCTGGCCCGAGTCGCAGACGATGGGTTTCGAAACGATCCTCGCCGCCGAGGACCTTGGCTACAAGGGCGAAGCGTTCAACTGGATCACCATGCCCGACCAGTTCACCTTTGCTGCGATGGACCGCATCTTGCGCCCCTCGGACCGGCCCATGTTCGTTCAGCTCGCAACGGGTTCGTCCCATGCGCCCTGGGTGCCAGTCCCGACACTCCTGGACTGGGACGCTTTGGGAGACGGGACGATCTTCGACCCGGTCGTCGCGGCCAGCGACCCGCCAAGCGTCGTTTGGCGCGACCACGACCGGGTGCGGGCGCAGTACAAAGCGGCGGTCGACTATGCTCTGCAGACGGTCTTTTCCCACGCCGAACGGCATGCCGACAACGCTCCGCTGATCCTTGTCATCGGGGATCATCAGGCAGCGGGTTTCGTCGCGCTGGATGAACGGCCCCATGTGCCGATGCATGTGATCGGGCCGCGGCACCTTGTGGATCTTCTGGCTGACGAGAACTTTGCACCCGGGCTCATTCCGCGCGCTCTGGACGCGCCGCGCCCGATGTCGGAATTGCGGGCGCACCTTGTGCGTTCGCTCACCTCGACCCCGCTCGCAAGGTCCGGCCAATGACGAGCGCCGTGATGTCCAGCCGACCGCGCCTGTGGTTGGGTCTGCGCCTCGGGATGACCTGCGCCATTCTGGTCTTGCTCTGGGTCGCCGTAGACGGGCCGGCGGTTGCCAAGGCCATCGCCGGGGTTTCGCCCGTGTGGCTTGCGGCGGCGGCGGCAGCCCTGCTCGTGCAGACGGCGCTCTCCGCGCAAAGATGGCGGGTGACAGCGGCGCAACTGGGCCAGGACCTGCCAGCGAAATTTGCCGTGAAGGAGTACTTTCTGTCGCAGGCTCTCAATCAGGCCCTTCCCGGCGCTGTCATGGGGGATGCCGCGCGGGCGGTCCGAGCGCGGGCGCAAACCGGCTTGCTGGTCGCCACGCAAGCCGTTGTTTTCGAGCGCCTCGCGGGGCAGATCGCGATGTTCCTGACGCTGACTGTCGCGTTTCTTGCGACATATCTGGCGGACGGCGGACTCGATTGGCCGCCGGGGTGGAGCGCCGCCTTGGGGGCCGCAATCCTCGGCGGCGCCGCCTTGCCGGTTCTTGCGTTTTTCCTGAACGCGATGCGCGTTTCTTGGGCGGCCGGAGTTGTCCGCTGGCTCAGGCCGCTTGGCGTGGCCCTGTTCTCCGGCCGCGTCCTGCCGGCCCAAGTGCTTCTGGGGGCGGCGATCACGTTCTGCAATCTGGCCGCTTTCGCATTCGCGGGCCGGTCCGTGGGCATACACATGTCGCCCGTAGAGGTTGCCGCCTTGGTTCCCGTGATATTGTTCGCGATGCTGATCCCGTTCACAATCAGCGGCTGGGGTATTCGTGAGGGCGCGGCGGCGCTGGTGTTCCCGCTCGCCGGTTTTTCCGCCGCCGATGGCGTGGCCGCAAGCATCGTCTTCGGTGTCGCGCTGCTCCTCGCGGTATTGCCCGGAACCCTTATGGTGATGGCACGATGACTTCAGGTGAGATCGCGTTCGCCGTTCCAGGCAAGATCACCAACCTGACGGGCGGTACCATCTATGACCGCAGGGTGATAGACGCCCTGCCCGCGCTCGGCATAAAGGTCCGGCATATCGAACTGCCGGGCAGCTTTCCCAACCCACCTGCCGCGGATATGCGCCGTACGCTGGACCTGTTGTCCAGCGTGCCCGCCGACATCCCGCTGGTCGTGGACGGTCTGGCGTTCGGGGCCCTCGACACCGGCGAAGTGGCAAAGCTGCGCGCACCGCTCTTTCCGCTCGTCCACCATCCGCTGGCCGAGGAAACCGGAATTTCGGAGGTCGACCGCCAGCGCCTTTTCGAAACCGAACGCGATAATCTTGGCCATGCCCGCCATGTGCTCGTTCCCAGCCCGCACACAGCAGGCCTGTTGACGGCGAAGTACGATGTCCCGCAAGCCGCGATCAGCATCGCGCGCCCCGGGACCGACCGGCCCACATTGACGGCCGCCCCGGCGACACCGCCCTTGATCCTTGCGGTCGGCATCCAATTGCCCCGCAAGGGGCACGATGTGCTTTTGAAGGCGCTATCGCATATCGACGACCTAGAGTGGAGTGCGGTGATCGCCGGTGCTCCGCTCGACCCGGGCTACGCCGAAGAACTTCGCACGCTCAACCGCCGACTGGGGTTGGAGGCCCGTGTGACGCTTGCCGGTCAGATCGAGCGCAGCGCGCTTGAAGGGCTTTATGCAAAGGCCTCCGTCTTTGCCCTTGCGACCCGTTACGAAGGTTACGGGATCGTCTTCGACGAGGCGCTGGCGCATGGCCTTCCTATCGTCTCCTGCGCCACCGGCGCAGTCCCCGACACGGTGCCGCAAGATGCGGGCCTGCTGACCGCGCCGGATACGCCCGAGGATTTCGCCCGGGCCCTACGCCGCATGCTAACCGAGCCCGACCTGCGCAGAGCCAGTGCCGCCGCCGCAAGGGCCGCCGGCCTTTCCTTGCCAAGCTGGACCGACACCGCCGCGCAGGTCGCGGCCGTGCTTCGCCGCCATCAGGTGGTTCCGCCAAATGAGCCTGCCAATGCCACGGGAAGCTGCCGCAATGATCCATAGGACGCGCCGCCCGCAAACCGCCATCGGTCGGTCGCTTGACGTCTACTACCGAGATGACGCGCGCAACGCACGGATGGATGCGCTGAATGCCCAGTTCGTGCGCGAAGGCAGTCTTGCCTTCGATATCGGCGCTCATGTGGGTGACCGAACCGGCAGTTTTCTTCGACTTGGTGCTCGGGTTGTCGCTCTCGAACCACAGCCGCGCGTGTTTCGTGCGTTGCGCCTGATCCATGGCCGATCCGACCGGACGACGTTGGTCTGTGCTGCTGCTGGCGAACGTCCGGGTTCCCTGGAGCTGCATGTCAACACGGCCAATCCGACGGTGTCGACCGCGTCGCCGGAATTCATCGCTGCGGCAGCGGGTGCAAGCGAATGGCGGGGCCAGGTTTGGGATGAACGGATCGAGGTGCCGGTGACGACGCTGGATCATCTGATCGCTGGGCACGGCGCTCCGGACTTCATCAAGATTGACGTGGAGGGGCACGAGCTTGCGGCGTTGCGGGGCCTCACCCGCTGCGTCCCGGCCCTATCTTTCGAGTTCACGACGATCCAGCGTGAGACGGCCCTGGAGTGTCTGCGATACGTGTCCTCGCTTGGACCGTATTGGTTCAACTACAGCCTGGGCGAGGATCACAAACTGATCCACCCGGACTGGATCGGTGCGGACGCGATAGGAAAAGAGCTAATGAATTTGCCCATGTCGGCCAATTCCGGCGATGTTTTTGCGCAGCTCGTTTAGGAGTTCGGCATGTTACCGGTGGACGAAAAGACCATTGGGACACGGATCGTTAGCTGGGCTCGAGACCCATTCGGTCTCCCAGGGTGGCGTGGCTCACCGGCCAAAAGGCGAGTGGTCGATATATTAGAAACTTTCTGGCTGAGCGATCCGCAAGTAACGGGTCGGGGGCCCGTTCTTATGGAATGCCATGGTATCCAAAATGTCGATCTCGATCCATCGCGCGGCCCGGAAACTGGACCGGATCGCTAAGCTGCGGGGCTGTCACTGCACGGTGGACAGCGACACTGGGACAGAATTGAGCACAGACGCCATCCTGACACTGCGGCGGAACCGGAATGTAGAATGGCACTGCTTCGTTCATAACAAACCAATTCAAAAGCGCTTCAAAGAAGGCTTCAATGGCCTGCAGGACGAGTGCCTCAACGAAGCCCTATTCTCGGGCCTGCGCCACGCCCGCCACTTGATCGCAGCACGGCGCGACGACCAAAGTGGCTGCGTTCTAGGGCGTTCATTGTTCTCCGAGAGGCACGCCAATTTCTCGAAATGGACCCACGGTGAAAAGGTACGTTTGCAACACCGAATCTGCCACCCTATCCAACGCCAGATTGGGCTTTCGTCGGGCATTTTTTATGCGTGACATGATTGAAACTCTGAAGAAGCGCTTTCTACCTGTCGGCCCCGAAGAAAACTGCGAGTGAAACGAATTTCTCATTCTGTGGGCTAATACAGAGCAATTCGTGAAGCGGATCGTTCGCAGGACTAGGGTGCGTATTACGTCTATCGTGGTCCAGTGCTTGTCGATTAGTGCCGGTTCTTGCAGGTGCGCAACCAGCCAAGTTTGACATCTGATGCGGGAACCATAAATGTGATTGCCTTATGCAAATATTCCACGTCGGAATGCGAAAGCTTTGCCAAAATGAACGCATCAAGCAAAAGCGGGCTGTTTCAACCCTTGCGTCTGCCCTGCGGTGTGATCTTCAAGAACCGGATTGCCAAATCTGCAATGTCGGACTCGTTGGGCGATGGGCACGGTTCTGTAACAGATGATCAAATTCGTCTTTATAGACGTTGGGCGCAGGGTGGTCTCGCCTTGTCGGTTGTTGGCGAAGTTCAGGCTACACCACATTTCCCCGAGAAACCGGGAAATCTGGTTCTAAATGACCACTCGGCACCCCAAGCTTTCAAATCTCTGGCTCGCGCGGGATCGACAAACAATGCACATTTATGGCTGCAATTGGGTCATGCTGGCGCGATGTCGGATTCTTTGATCAGCAGGCCGAAAGGACCGAGTGAACTGCACCTTGACGGATTGGTGTGCGGCGCATTTTCGCTAGAAGAAATCCGACGGTTACCAGAGGAATTCGCGCGTACCGCTGTGCTGGCGAAGCAATTTGGATTTGGAGGCGTCGAAATCCACGCTGCGCACGGGTTCCTGCTCAGCCAGTTTCTCTCTCCTTTATTCAATAAAAGAATGGATGCCTATGGCGGTGGCGTTAAGAACAGAATGCGCCTTCTACTAGAGGTCGTGGACTGCGTTCGCCAAGCAGTCGGGCCAAACTTCCCAATCGGAATTAAACTGAATTCAACGGATCAACTGAAGGGAGGTTTGCGGCAAGACGAAGCGTTGGCGATTGTGGCCGCATTGGATGATACAAGCACCGATCTCATTGACATTAGCGGTGGCACCTACTTTCCAGGAGCGCCGTCTTCTTCGGATCGAGCCGGGTCCGGCCCCTACTTTGCGGAGTTCGCCAAACGGGCAAAAACCAAGACCGATATTCCACTCATGGTTACCGGCGGCTTCAAGACCGCACAGCAAGCCATGACAGCCATTGAAGACGGACAAGCTGATCTTGTCGGTCTCGCACGGGCGCTCATCCTTGATCCGGAGCTGCCAAAAAAGTGGCAGACAGGAAATTCTGACAATCCCGAGTTTCCACTTTTCGACAATCCACCCGAAGGTGGGGTGACTGCTTGGTACACAATGCAGATCACTCGGATAGCCCAGCAGGGAGGCGATCTGTCACCTGAAGATCTACCGGATGCAATCGAAGCGTATGAGGCAAGGGATCAAAAACGGCGTGAGACTTGGAATAGAGCCTTCGGCACTTGATCCATTGACGTCCGGACAAAGCACGCAGACGTTGAAGTGACCCCAAAAACACGAGCAGAGCTTCAACGCGCGTGCAACCACGCAGACTTCTATGTATCGCCACTTACCGCTCACCTAGCGAATCTAATACCAGCGATGCCATTTTCGAAAATGGCTTGGATGGGCTCACAAAAACAATAAGACCATCGACCTGTCATAGCAGGCCTGTGAAGTGCCGTGCCGCCCTTGTTGGTTGTATCTGATGGTGAATTGTCCACGCCGAGATTAACGGGCGTCAAAAACCTTCAGGAATTGCAGTCAGAGAATTTCGAGACTTCGCACCGCTTTTTGCTGAAAATTAACCCTTTTCATCCGTGCAGATCTCCAACCCATAAGCCACATCTTCAGGCCCATCCGAAGCCTGCGAAAGCACTTCAGCTGCGACCCGAGAGCGACTGCCGTGTTGGTGATATCGCTTCGGTATCGAACCCGACGTCTCCCGGCGGGCGCTGCATCAGCAGGTCTGCGGCGAACCTGGCGAGTGCGGGGGCCATCATGATGCCGTAGCCGCCCTGTGCTGCGAGCCAAAAGAAATTTGGCGTGGATGGCGCGAAGCCGACGACCGGCGCCTCGTCCGCCACGAAACTCCTCAACCCCGCCCAGGAATGCGAAACCCGGCGGACGGGGATCAGTGTTTCGGTTTCAATCAAATGAGCCAGATGCGCGATGTCGAGTTCTTCGGGGCGCACGTCTTGTGGCGTCGTGGGTGTCGCGTCTCCGGGGGACGCCATGAGTTTGCCCGCCTCTGGTTTGATGTAGGCGCCCGACGCGGCGAAATCGACAGCCGGAGTGGCGGAAAGGTCGAGCCCTTCCGGCGCATCGATGATGATTGCGGTGCGTCGCATGGGAACGAGGCCGATCTTGTCTATTCCGGCCATGACCGCGACGTCATCCGCCCAGGCGCCCGCCGCGTTAACAAGTGTCTTCGCGCGATACGTTTGGCCCTTTGTGGAAACCTCCCACGCGCCGTCCTGCCACCGCAAGTCTTTCACTGCAGCGCCGGTCATGATCGTTCCGCCGCGCTGTTTGATCGCCTTGATATACCTCTGGTGAAGACCCGCGACGTCGATATCTGACACATTCTCCTCAAGGACTGCGCGCGCGATCCGGTCTGGTCTCAGGTATGGTGCACGTGCCACGGCCTCTTCGGCGGTGATTTCGACCACCTCCTCACCCGGCTCAGACATCGCAAGCAGGTCCTCTGTGACGGCGAAACTTTCGGCATCGGCCACTGTCAACGCGCCGCGTCTGGTCAAAAGCGGCGTGTCGCAAAACCCGTCTGGTGGCGACCCGAAAAAGGATGCGCTGGCGATATTGATCTGGCGGACGACCGGTCCTCCATAGTTGCGCGTAAAGAGCGCAGCCGACCGGCCCGTGCTGTGGTAGCCGAGCGAGGTTTCTGCTTCGAGCACGAGCACTTTGCTGCTCTCGGCGAGTTCATAGGCAACGGATGCGCCCGAGATGCCGCCACCGATCACGAGGAAATCATGGATCATTCTGCTCGACCCTTGTTTGGGCCGATCACCTGATGGGCCGTAGCGAAACAAATGGCGCTTGTTTTGATCTGTTTGCAAGAAAAATTAAATAATTTGACTTTTTGCAAGTTTTCTTGCCTCATTGCGCCAACCGATTGGAACCTTTCATGACAAAGCCATTGCGCGATCGCCTGACCGAGGCGCTGAACACCGCCACGAAGGCGGACCGCGCAGTGGCGAATTACATGCTGACCGACATGGCGGCGCTGCCCTTCGAGACCGCAGCCAGCCTCGCCTCGAAGGTCGGCGTCAGCGAACCGACCGTGGGGCGCTTCTGCCGCTCGATCGGCTATGATGGGTTCAAGGACCTCAAGCGCCATCTGAAGAATGATATGGGCGATCAGCCCTGGCTGATCGGAGATCGGTTACGCGATCTGCAGGAACGCACCAAGGCCGGTGAAGACCAGCTCGCCCGCGGTCTGGAACTTGAAATGGCCGCCCTTATCGCCGTCTACGAGATCGCGCACAGCCCGGAATGGCAGCGCGCCGTCAAGCGTCTGTCCACAGTCCGGAACGTCTTTGCCGCCGGTTTCCAAACCGAACGCGGCATGGCGCAGATTTTCGTCAACCAGCTGCAATATCTCCGCGAAGGCGTGCACTTGTTAGACCTCGCCGCCGGCAACTTCGCCGAAGTGTTGGCCCTGAAGGACACCGATGCCGCTCTCGTGATCTTCGAGGCACGCCGCTATTCGCGCCACGCCCAGATGCTGGCCGAGGATGCCAAGGCGGCGGGCCTCCCCGTTACGCTGATCACCGACCCGTATTGCGACTGGGGTCATGCCGTGTCGGACGAGATGTTCGTCGTTCCGACATCGGTCAACCTGTTCTGGGAGTCGACCGCGCAGATGGCGAGCCTTGCCAACCTTCTGGTCAATGGCGTGTTCCTGGAATTGGGGCCAAGCGTCGAAGACCGGATGAACACCTTCGCCAAGCTTTACGGGCGTTACACGGGCCATGTCGGCGATGCGCCGCACACGCGTACGGAGGGCCGTCGCACCACATAAGTCCAACAAAAACATAGATATCAGGGAAAACTGCTATGCGATATTCGACCAAGACCCAGCTTCTGACAGGATCGGCTATCGTAGCAGCCGGATTTTTGTTTTCTACCAACGCGGTTGCACAGGATGTGACGATCGCGTTTTCCGCCAGCGAACTTGGCGCGACGGCCTACAACCCGGTTGCGGCCAGCAATCTGAATACGGCGACGTCGTTGATCTACGACCGGCTGGTGGAACAGGATGCCGACCAGTCCTTCCATCCGCACCTTGCAACCGAATGGGAAGAAACACCGGACGGCATGGCATGGACCTTCACCCTGCTCGAAGGCGTGACTTTTCATGACGACACACCGTTCAACGCAGCCGCTGTCCAATCGTGGATCGCGAGCTATGCGGGGACCGAGAATGAGTATCTGGTCGAGGCCATCGGGTCGGTCGACGTGATCGACGATCTGACCGTGCGCTTCAACATGGATCGGCCGGAGCCGAACCTGCTCTACAACCTTGCGAGCGCCTTCATGGGTGTCCCATCGCCCACGGCCTATGCCGAATTGGGAGAGGATTTCGGGGTGACAGCTGCGGTTGGCACGGGTCCCTACGAGATGCAGACCTTCGAGATCGGGCTCGAAACCGTCCTCGTGCGCAATGAGGATTACACCTGGGGCTCTGACCTGTCGGAAAACAGGGGCCCCGGCTATATCGAAACTTTCACCTTCCGCGAGATCCCGGACCAATCCACCGCGTTTCTTGAGCTGCGGACCGGGGGCATCGATCTGCTTCTCGGCGTACCCACGGATTTCCTCGCGATCCTCGAGGCCGAAGCGAATATCCAGGTCATCCAGATGCCCGGAACCGGGATCAGCTACATGCCGATCAACGTGACTGCGCCACCCTTCGACGACATTCTTGTTCGGCAAGCCACGACGATGGCCATCGATCAGGACAGTATCGTGGCCGCGGTTTATGGCGGGGTCGGCGCCCCGGCGCGGAATTTCCTGATTTCTTCCCTTCCCGAAGCGGACGTCGATCCGAGCTTGAACGTCAAATACGATCCTGACCGCGCGGGCGCGCTTCTTGACGAGGCCGGATGGGTTATGGGCGATGACGGCGTGCGTATGCGCAATGGAGAGCGTCTTTCGGTGAACCTGTTCACTGCCAACAGCACAGAGTTCACCCGGCTCACACAGGTGGTGCAGGCGCAACTTGCGGAGATCGGGATGGAGGCGACAATAACCGTCTTCGACAGTTCGACCATCCGCGACGAGTACCGGCGCAATGCCCACCAGCTGGCCGTGCGCGCGTATGATTGGAACAATTCCGACATTCTCGACTGGTTCTTTAGCGGCAATCGCCTTGGCTATCCCAACGTATCAATGTGGGAAGATGAGGAAGGCCAACGTCTGAACGATGTGGCGATGACCGAAAGCGCCACTGCGGCAGAACGGATCGCCAACTTCACGGCCTATCACGAATACATCCTGCGCCAGCACCTCTTCGTGCCCATTTACCAGCCGACCCAGAACATCGCGTTCAATGCCGAAGCGATCAGCGTGCCTGATCCGGTGCGCGGATCGCGTTTCCGGGGGCAGACCTTCATGGACATTCAGGTCGTCGAATAACGGCTGAACGCCGCAATCGAAAGGCAACGGGATGATCCTCAGATATACCTTTTTTCGGCTTCTGATGCTCATTCCGGTGTCGTTTTCGATCTCGGTGGTGATCTTCATGATCGTCTACCTTCTGCCGGGCGATCCCATCGACAACCTCCTCAGGGTGGGATCCTCGGCCGAAGACCGGGCCGAACTGGTCGCGCGGTACGGGTTGGATCGGAACCTGGTGGTTCAGTATTTCGTCTGGATCGGAAACATGTTTCAGGGCGAGTTCGGCCAAGCCATCGTGCTGCGCCGACCGGTCGCCGATCTGGTGGCCCAGAACCTGCCTTACAGTCTGACACTCGGCGGGCTGGCCTTTCTCTTTTCCTCGGTCGTCGGCATGACACTCGGGACACTCTCGGCCATTGTCCGCAATCCGGTTCTGGACCGCTTCATGCGTGGGTTTATCCTGCTGGGGTCGACAGTGCCGGGGTTCTGGCTGGCCCTCCTGCTGATCCTGTTCTTTTCGGTCAATCTGGGCTGGTTCCCCGTGTCGGGCGCCGGTGGCTGGGATGCACTGGTCCTGCCGGTGCTCACCATCGGCTTCGGCGGTGTGGCTCTGGTGGCGCGCGTCACACGAGTGGCGCTGCTGGATGCCCAGCGTGAAGACTTCGTGACCCTACTGCATGCCAAGGGCCTGTCGTCCGGCACGATCCTGTTCCGCCACCTGATGCCACATGCCCTGCTCCCGGTCGTCACCATCCTCGCCCTGCGGATCGGCTGGATCCTCGGCGGTGCGGTCACGGTCGAGTTTGTCTTCGGACGCCCCGGTCTTGGCTCGCTCCTGATCCGGGCGCTCGGGCAGCGCGACTATCCGGTGGTGCAAGCCTGCCTTCTGATGCTCGCTCTTGCGGTGATGCTGGGCACCCTGATCGGCGACGTGGCGCAAGCTGCCATGGACCCCCGTATTCGTGAGAAAAAATCATGAGAGTTTCTGCCATGGCCATCCGTTCGCTTGATGCCTTTGCCCGGATGAGCATCGGACGCGCCTTTGCCTCGGGCGTCGGACTGGTGGCCGGAGGGTTTCTGATCCTGCTGGTTCTGGTCGCGATTTTCGCACCGTGGATCGCCCCCTTCGATTACGCCGCCCAAAACCTGATGAACGCGAACGCTGCCCCAGGCTGGCCGCATCTTCTGGGTACCGACGAGTTCGGACGCGATGTCCTCAGCCGCGTGATCCACGGGGCCCGCACCTCACTGTCGGTGAGCGCCACGGCCATTGCAATTTCCATGACAGCGGGCATGACGCTTGGCGCGGCCGCAGGGTATTTCGGCGGGTTCTTCGAGCGCGCGGTAATGACCGTGGTGGACCTGACATGGTCTTTCCCGGATATCCTGATCGCGCTCATTTTCGTCGCCATCATCGGCCCCGGTCTGACCTCGACAACTTTCGCAATCGCAATTGCCTATCTGGCGCAGTTCACCCGCCTGACCCGCGCCCAGATCGTCCGTCTGAAGCGCGAGACATTCATCGAAGCCACAATCAATCTAGGCGCCAAGCCGTCGCATATTCTGCTCCGGCACCTGATGCCCAATGCCATCGCTCCTGTGATCGTGGTGGGTATGCTTGCCATCGGTGACGGGATCGTCCTTGAGGCGACGCTCGGCTTTTTCGGCCTGGGCGCGCAGCCCCCCACCCCAAGCTGGGGTGCCATGATGTCGTCGGGCACAGCACAGCTTTTCCTGAGCCCCTGGGTCATCATCTTCCCCGGCGTGGCCGTCGCCATCACGGTCATCGCGGTGAACCTCTTTGGTGACGAACTGATCCGTGCGCTGGATATCCGCGACCGGCTAAGAGGGGCATGACCATGCTGAACGTCCGCGATCTGGGTGTCGCCTTCGGCGTCGTGCAGCCACTGTCAGGTGTCAGTTTCTCTGTGAGCCAGGGCGAAACTCTTGGCATTGTTGGCGAAAGCGGATCGGGCAAGTCGCTGACCGCGATGAGTGTCATGGGTCTTTTGCCCCTAATTGGCGGGCGCATCACGGACGGCTCCATCGAATTCGACGGCGCGGATATCACGGCGCTGCCCGAACGCGCCTATCGCAAGCTCCGTGGCGGCAAGATCGGGCTCATCACTCAAAACCCGATGACGTCGCTCGATCCGCTCAAGAAGATCGGACCGCAAGTCGACGATGTCGCCAAACTGCATCTTGGCTTGTCCAACGCCGATGCCCGCGCCCGGACCATCGACATTCTGGGCACCCTCCGCATTCCCGAACCCGCGCTGATCTGTGACCGATATCCACACCAGATGTCGGGCGGAATGAAGCAACGGATTGTCATCGCCATGGCACTCGCCGCAGATCCGGACCTTCTTATCGCGGATGAACCGACGACTGCGCTCGACGTGACGGTGCAGGCGCAGATCATCCGTCTGCTCGACGATCTGGTGAAGGAGCGTAACCTCGCGCTGGTGCTGATCACGCATGACATGAGCGTTGTGGCGCAGACATGCGACAAGATCGTGGTGATGTATGCCGGGCGCGCGGTTGAACAGGGACCTGTCGAGGAAATCTTCGACCGCCCGCGCCATCCTTACACACAGGCCCTGATCGCCTGCATTCCGCGCGGTTTGGATGATGCCACGCGCCTGACCGGCATAGCGGGGACGGTGCCGACGGTTCTCAACTATCCGAAGGGCTGCCCGTTTCACCCCCGATGCCCGAAGGCCGAGGCGATCTGCGCGACAGACGCGCCGGATTTCTCTGTTGTGGGCGAAAGCGCTGCGGCATGCCATTTCGCGGAGGTTGCTCATGCCGAACCTGCTTGAAGTCCGCGACCTGTCCAAACGTTTCACATCTGCCGGCGGCCCGTTCCGCAAGGCGCGGTCCATGCATGCGGTCAACGGCGTGTCCTTCGACCTCGCGTCCGGCCGCGTGATAGGCGTGGTCGGAGAGTCGGGCTGCGGCAAGTCCACGCTGGCCCGGTTGATCCTGCGCCTGATCGAACCCTCTGGTGGCCGGGTTAACTTTGACGGCGACGACTTGCTGGCAAAGACATCGGCTGAGATGCGCAAGTTACGCGCCCGGATGCAAATGGTGTTTCAGGATCCCTACTCCGCCATCGACCCACGCTACACGCTGAGCCGCGCTGTAGCCGAGCCTTTCGAGGTGCAAGGTGTGAAACCTGCGAGGCCGATGGCTGACGAGGTGGCAGAGCTGTTGGAGATGGTTGGCCTGAACCCCGGCCTCTCAACCAGCTACCCGCATCAGATTTCGGGTGGTCAGAAGCAACGCGTCGGCATCGCGCGAGCACTTGCGCTGCGACCTTCATTGTTGGTCCTGGATGAACCGACCGCGTCGCTTGACGTGTCGGTTCAGGCGCAAATCATCGGACTGTTGGAAGATCTGCGTGCTGATCTGGGTTTGACCTATCTCTTCATCTCGCACGACCTGAGCCTCGTGAAGTACTTCTGCGACGAGATCCTCGTGATGTATCTCGGTCGGGTGGTCGAGGCCTTGCCGGACACCAAGGCGCCTGCCCGCCATCCGTACACGAAGACCCTGATGGAGAGCACCTTTGAGCCGGACCCGAAGAAGCGCCGCCTGATCGCGCCTCTCGAAGGTGAGGTTCCGAGCCCCTTTGATCTGCCTCCGGGGTGCGCTTTCGCCGACCGTTGTCCGCAAGCCAGCGCGCTATGCCGCACGGAGACACCCGAACTCTCGTCCAAAACAGGCCATGCGGTGGCCTGTCACCATCCGCTCTGATCGGAAAGGGTACCAGACTTGGCATATCGCGTGCTTTCCGCCGAAATCTCTCACGAAACGAACACTTTCAACATTCGACACACCGGCTTGCAGGCATTCCGCGACCGCTACCTGTTGGAGGGTCCCGCAGCAGTTGCCGCGAAGGGCGACAAGAACACCGAGCTTGCGGGTTTCTTCGACGTCGGCATGGCTCATGGCTGGGACATCATCCACGTGATTAGTGCCGCTGCTGGTCCGGGCGGGAGGGTCACACGGGAGGCGTTCGAAACGCTGCTCTCACCGCTGACCGACATGGCCCGGACTGGTGAATGGGACGGGGTGTTCCTCATGCTCCACGGCGCGATGGTGACGGAGGATCACGACGACGGCGAAGGTGAGATCCTGCGGCGCTTGCGCGCGATTGTTGGTACTGACCTGCCGGTCGCCGTTACGCTGGACCCCCACGCAAACGTGTCGCGTGCGATGTGCGAACACGCACAGATCCTTGTCTCCTTCACGACCTATCCACATGTCGACGTGCGTGCCACGGGTCGGCGCGCCGCAGAGTTGCTGCATCGCACAATGACGGGCGATATCCACCCAAGAACGATCCGCGCGCACCGGCCCATGCTGGAGGAAGCCAATGGAGGCCGGACCGACATCGGACCGATGGTCGAGCGGCACGCAATGGCACGCGCCTTCGAGGCGCAAAAGGGTGTCTATGCGATCAGCATCAATGGTGGATTTCCCTGTGCCGATATCGCAGAGGTGGGTCCGACTGTGCTGGTTACAGGAGAGGACGGGAATGAATCTCTCTCTGCCATGGCCGAAGAGCTGGCGGAAGACATCTGGACCCGGAGGCACGAGGCGCTGAACCAGTATCTTACGGTTCAGGAGGCGGCTGCGGCTGCACGCGATTGGCGGAGCGGGGCTGGCCCGCTCATCATCGCAGACTATGCAGACAACCCGGGGTCCGGGGCCTATGGTGACGCGCCTGCACTGTTGGAGGCGCTTCTGAACGCGCGCGTCGATGATGCCTGTTTCGGTCCGCTGATCGACCCAGAGGCAGCAAATCTTCTGCAGGACGGCGACATCGGGGACGAACGCACTCTGGCCATCGGCGGCAAGACTGCGCCCGAGTTTGGCGGAGGCCCGCTTGTGGTGACGGGCACGCTGATGTGGCGCGGTGAAGGCCGCGTCGTTGGCGACGGGCCGATCCTTGGCGGACAGGAGCGCAGCTTTGGTCAGACGGCGGTTCTACGGGTCGCTGGCATCGACGTTCTCATCGTCTCAATCGCGCATCAGATGCTCGACCTACAGCAGTTTCGAGCGTTCGGCATAGATCCGGCGACCAAACCAGTGGTCGCGCTCAAATCCATGCAGCACTTTCGGGCCGCTTTCGCACCCATTGCCGGACGAATCATCATCTGCGACAGCGGCGCCCTCTGCACGACGCGTTACGGGCTTTTGCCCTACGAAAACGTTCCTCGGCCGATCTTTCCGCTAGACGGAGACATGGACGCCTAGAGGCGTTTCCACTGGACACGTCCAGGTTCGGGACGTGATCAAAACGGGTCCCATTTGCGATCACGGTGTCTCGGAGAATTCGCGCAGGTCGTCTTTCACATCGACCGTGACCTCCATAGACAACACGTCGGCGGGACGGCCCTGAAAGCTGCCTGTGACCGGCGCAACCTGCTCGATCTTCCGCGCAACGGCCACGGGAACGAGATTGGTCGACCCGACGGATCTGTTGGTTGGATCAAAAGGAATCCAGCCCGCGCCGGGGACGAAAACCTCGGTCCACGCATGTGTCGATCCGGCGTCCGCAGAGCCCAGCTGGTCTCCGGATGGATTGTAAAGGTAACCCGAGACCAGCCTTGCGCCAAACCCAAGCGTTCGGACGGCTTCGGCGAAGAGAACTGCGAAGTCCCGGCAGGATCCCCACCCGCGGTCTAGGGTCTCCAGTGGCCCCTGCGTGCCTTCCGTTTCCCGGCTTTGGTAGGAAATCTCCGCGGTCACACCGTTGCTGATATCCTTCAACAGAGACAGCGTATCGGTCGGACGTCCCATAACGAATTGTTCGACCCAATGCGAAAGCCGCCCCTTGTCGTCCAGGTATTGTGGTGTCGCCAAAGCACCGAGATCTGTCCAATCGTCGTAGGAATACAAAAACGGGTAAGACGCCGCAGAGGCTGCAATCGGGAAGACCGGCCACACCGGGGCGCGAAGCTCTACACGCGTGCGCGACCGGATCGACAGCGCGTCGGTCATCGTATCGAACTGTGCCATCGCAATCGCGTTGCCAGCCACGTCATGCGACCAGTCGATGCGTGCCTCGGGTGTGACCTCAAGGTCGAAGGACGTCAGGCTGAGATCGGGCGTCTCCCTCGGACGCAGCATCATCCTGTGCGGCCCAAGGGTGACTGCGTTTCGGAATCGATACCGGGTGGCGTGAGTGATGATGACGGATGGCATCTGCCGGGCTTACGAAAACCGGCCGCCGGAGCGGCGTTGCCCGTGTCCGTCGCCTTCTGAAATGGCCGAGCGCCAGACAGATGATTTCTTGCAATGCGCACAAACCCGTTCCCCGAAGCCTTCGCTCCAGAACCTCGAGCTGCACCTGAGGCACACGCGTTCGGCGGCAATGTCGGCTGTTGCCCTCACCATTTCCATCTCTGTCTCCGCTACGTTCGTCTTCATTTTCTTTCCTAGCGTTTCCTTAATCGCAGCATGCCGACTGTTCCGCCTCTCGCGTATCCGAACATTGCCAACTGCGATGCGCGTGCCGGCGCGGCGGCTTGCATGCGTCTTGCCATCCTATCGTCCAAGAACGCACGCCCCGTCCGAAAGCTGAAAGCTGCGGTCGCAGCGCCAGCGGTTTCCGGTTCGATCCAGATGGGCGTTTTCCGGAAGGTCGATGGCGACGCAGGCGTTGCGCACTTGTTCATATCCCCTTTCGCAGCGCCATCCAGGTCCATAGGACTCCGGGTCGAGGAACGCGTTGGCGGGAAGGTCGACGGGATCGCAGCGGCCATCCATTTCGAAGAAACCGCGTTCGCAGGCCCAGGCGGCACCGAAGTCCGCGTTGGTCAGATAGCCATTCGCGGGAACGGCGATGGGAACGCACGCGTCCGACGTCGCCGTGTAGCCGCGTATGCATGCCCAGCCAGGGCCGGATATTTCGCCGGTGAGATATGCGTTTTCAGGCAGTGCGATCGCCACGCAGTCGTCACGATCGGACCGAAACCCTCGGTTGCATTGCCAATCGAAACCGGAGGAGCGCAGGTGGGCATTATCCGGGATCTGGATGGCCTCACAGGCCGCGGTTCCCGTTTCCTGATACCCGCGTTTGCACGCCCAGCCCGCCCCGTATGCCCGCCCCGTTGCGTAGGCGTTCTCCGGAATGTCGATGGGAAGGCATTCAGCACCGTCAAGCTTGTACCCGAGGGCGCAGTCCCAACCACCGCCGTAGTTTTGCGCCACGGCATTTTCGGGGATTGCGCCGGTGCCGTCCTGCGCAAGCACAGGGGACGCAAGAAAGACGATCGTGCCAGCCAAAGCGAGCGCCGACCAAATCAAGCGGTGTTTCCTTGGTGTCGGTTCCATCGTACCGGAGACAGCGCTCATCCTTCGTCCACCACGGTCTCCGGCAGCTCAGGCATGGCATCGACATCGAGCGACGCCAAACAGGCTTGAGCGATGTCGCGGTCCGGTGCCTCAGCGCCGGGCATCGTCGCCCAACCAGCTTCCATCAGGGCAGTTCGACGTTGGTATGTCGGCGCTTCCCGGATCGCGGCAATCTTCGCCGCACGGTTCGGATCGGTCCGGGCAACGTCAAGGCAGACCGGCACCATCGCAGCGACAACATCGTTGTGGGACATCGACATCGCCCTGTCATGGGCTGTTCCGCCGGTCACCCAGCCGCCCCATGTGAAGCCGATGATGCCGACAAACGCGGCGCCTATTGCGGCGCCAGAGATGCCGGGTTTGAGCCATTCAGGTGTTTTCATGAGATATCCTCCTGCGGAGAAAGCGCCGCTTCGCTGTGATTGTTTGTCCGGGTCGCAGTCAGCTGCCGGCACAGCGCGTTTGTTGGTTTAGCTTGGAATGAGCACGGACATCGCACCCATCCGCTACGGGCTTGCGATGAAATCCCGACGCGGGCGCGCGATCCTGCGCGACGTCGATGGTTCTCCTGTGCCATCGAGCATGTTCATCACACGATTGGCATTAACGACGCCCGTTACGGCCTCGCTGCATGTGACATCCATGACAGTGGGCATGCCCAAGGCATCAGTTCTGGCGCTTCCCGATGGCATTGCTTTCGGGACATGACAGTCCCTACCGACCTGCGCATCGTGATGCGATTGAATGGATGCCAGTGTTGGCATTTCCGGGATTACGAGGCGGGAATCGCGCCTAAGTCCTTGAAAGTCATAATTCATGAATGTCCTGGTCTGGACCAAAGGTCCACGGCCGCCACGGAGCACTTGTCTTAAATGCCTGGTCGGCTGGGGTGTATCCGGGGCAACTGAACCTGACACATTATTGCGTCGAGGCCATCCCAGAGCGGGGTCCCCAAACGTGATGTGGGAAAAAGAAGCGTCGCGGCTGTGGGGCGGTGAGTAGACCGCCTGCTCACGCGGCAGAGCCGTTTCGTACTACTGAAGTGGGTATTTGCGCGCCGTTTGTCAATGGCGACCGCCAATAACCGCCGGAAAACGCAATGTAAGCTGCTGTGACTGCAATGGCCCTTGTGTTCTGCTTCGCAAAGGCCCATGTGTTTATCGCTAACGTTTTTCTCTGCGACCCTCTGCTTCCGTTCATCCGGCTTCAGTCGATCTCTCAGTCTGACTTTGCCGGGCTGCCGCACCCTGCGGGCAGCATCCAGAACAGGAGACCACGGATATGGCCAATGGCACCGTGAAATGGTTCAATTCAACTAAAGGCTTCGGCTTCATCGAGCCGGAATCGGGCGGCAAGGACGTTTTCGTCCACATCTCGTCCGTCGAACGCGCAGGCCTGACCGGGCTTGCCGATGCTCAGAAGGTGACCTTCGACGTCGAAGCTGGCCGTGACGGCCGCGAAAGCGCGACCAATATCGCGCTCGCGTAACGAACGCGCTGCCG
The DNA here is from genome assembly GCF_900129875.1 of Marivita hallyeonensis. GTDB lineage: Bacteria > Pseudomonadota > Alphaproteobacteria > Rhodobacterales > Rhodobacteraceae > Marivita > Marivita hallyeonensis. The sequence continues at coordinate 694,257 of NZ_FQXC01000002.1, forward strand.
GGCACCCACTGCGGTGCCCGGCTTTCCTTTTTGCGGAAGACGCTTTTCAACCACCCGCGTTGATCCGCCATTACGCACCGAAAAAACTCTACACCAGACGCCCGGCTTCTCATGGGAGCCTGTTTTGATCGTACGATCGCCTCGCGCTGAACGCGTGTGCGCTGACCATCAGAAGACGCCCGAGGCTGTCTGATTTCCCAATTTCAATCTGGAAGTGAATTCTCATGACGCGTTTCAGCACAGAAGGCCGAACGGCCACCGGCCGCGACCTTTTCAAGGACAAGCCGAAGAAAACCGAAGAGCGCGCGCGGGACACTCCCACTGCCGTGCAGTTGGGCGTGCATGGCAGATACCAGATCAAATCCGGTCGTCTTTCGGGCGAATACGTCGCCCGGGCATTTCCAAAACCACCGACGAACGCGCGCGGCTTGATCGCGGAAGCGAGAGGCGCGACTGAAGAAGCCGCGATCGCGGCCCTGCACGACGTCATCGACGCGCGGGAATCCCGAAGAACCGAAGACCGCAGAATTGATGAGGACAGTGGTTCGGCGGTTCCGAGTATCGAGGAATACGTCGAAGCGCTTGGTCAGGTCGCACTGTCGCGCCCGCAACGCGCAATGCTTTTGGCATTGGCTTTTGCTGAAGACGGCGGCTTGACAGAGATGCGCATGGCGACCGCCGCGGGCTACAAGTCTCACGCCTCAGCCAACCGCGCGTTCGCAGCCGCCGGGATGCTCGTTGCCAACTATCTTTCCGTTGAAACGCCGTCGAGCGAGGCTACAAACGACCTCGGAGGAGCCACTCTTCTTGCGTTCCGCGGCGAGCAGTCAAACGCAGATAAACCGGGGAACTGGATACTCCACCCAGAATTGCGCGAAGCTGTCCGATCTACGCTGTGACAGTTGCGTTTGGATCGCACATGCCTTCCGTATGAAAGCACCGTGTACGCACGCCAGATGGTTCTCTTAGATCGCTCCGAAATTACGGCCGTGCACCGTCTGCGGAACACGCCGCCACGCCAAGCGTTCAACGGTTCAAGGTCGTTTCTGACGTGATGCGCGACGTTCGGACCTCAAGCCTTCTGCAGATACGCCAGCATGACCTCTGCGCTTGATCGCTCAAGCGGGACTCCGTCCGGATTATCCTTGAAGCCCGGCTCAGCGAAGACCCGTTGAATGGTACAATCGTCAACCAGCATCGAGTATCGCCAGCTGCGCATCCCCAACCCCTGAGTCGACCGGTCGACCAGCATGCCCATCTTGCGCGTGAACTCCCCATTCCCATCGGGCAGCATGAACACGTTCTCGATGCTGCGGGATTTTGCCCATTGGAACATGACGAAAGCGTCGTTGATGGCGAGGCAGACGACCCTGTCGATGCCCAGCGCCACGAAGTCTGCGTAGTGCCGCTCGTAACCGGGAAGGTGACTGTCGGAACAGGCAGGCGTAAAAGCTCCGGGCAAAGCGAACAAAACCACTCGCTTGCCTGCAAACACGTCAGCAGACGACAGGCGCTTCCATTCAAACGGATTATCACCCCCCAACGCGTCGTTGCGCACCCGCGTGTGGAATGTTGCGTCCGGAACCTTTTGCGGCGTCATCATCGTCCTCTCGAATACTGCGGGCAATCGCAGGATCAGAATTTCACGGTGACGGTTTTCAGATGCGAGTAGTGATGGATCGCCTCGATCCCTTTCTCGCGCCCATACCCGGAGTTCTTGTAGCCGCCGAAAGGGGTCTGCACCGACATCGTGTTCCAGACATTGACGAAGATCTGCCCGGCGTCAATGCGGTCGGCCACGCGCAGGGCGCGGCTGATGTTCTGGCTCCAGACGGTGCCGATCAGGCCATAATCGCTGTCATTGGCGATCCGGATGGCATCCTCTTCCGTCTCGAAGGGAATGACGACCCCCACGGGCCCAAAGATCTCTTCCTGCGCGATCCGCATGTCGTTCGAGACGTCAGCGTAAACCGTCGGCTGGATGTAGAACCCGTCCCCATCCGCCACTGCACCGCCGTGAAGACACCGCGCGCCGTCCTCTTCGGCGACCTTGAAGTATCCCTGAACGCGCTGGAACTGCGCGGGCGTGATGATCGGGCCGAGGTTGTCGCGCGGGACGATAGCTTCGACCGCCTTTTTCATCTTGTCGAGAAAGCTCTCATAGACCGAACGCTGCACAAGAACGCGCGTACCTGCAGAGCAGACCTGACCTGCGTTGAGCGTAAAGCCTTTAACGGCTTCGGTTGCGGCGGTATCGAGATCGGCGTCGTCGAAGACGATATTGGCCGACTTGCCGCCCAGTTCCAGTGTCAGCGGGATGATCCGGTCGGCAGCGATATGGCCGATGGCACGTCCCACACCGACCGAGCCGGTGAATGCCACCTTGCGCACATCCGGGTGGCTGACGATCGCTTCGCCCACGTCCTTGCCAGTTCCAAGCACGATGTTGATGACCCCGCTGGGGAACCCGACCTCAGACGCCAGACGCGCCATTTCGACCGTGGTCTGTGACGTGATTTCAGAGGGTTTGGCAACGATGACGTTCCCCGCAACAAGCGCGGGGGCGATGGCGCGTGCCGCCTGGTTCAAGGGCAGGTTCCATGGGGTTATGACACCCACGATCCCGTAGGGCTCGCGCTTGGTGAAGACGTGCTGGTCGGAAGCCACGTCAAGAACGTCCCCGGTCGGCAGATAAACGAGGCTGCCGTAGAATTCGAAATAGGCAATCGACCCGTCGACCTCGGCATAGGCCATGGGCATGGGTTTGCCGGTATCGGCGCGCTCCATCTGTGCGAGATCTTCGCGTCTTTCGCGCATCTTGGCGGCAAGGCCCATCATCAGGCGGCCGCGCTCGGCGGCGTTGACTCGGCGCCAGCCATCTGCCGCGCGCTTGGCAGCGGCGACTGCGGTCTCAACATCGGTCTTCGACCCGGCCGCCACAGAAATCCCGGGACCGCCGGTCATCGGGTTGATGTTCGTGATGTAGGCACCGGAGGACGCGACCGATGCGCCATCGATCCAATGGTCCAGCTTGCCAAGTGACGTGATCTGTTTGTTCATGGTCTGCTTCCCGGGGGCTCAGATGTAGGGCATTGTGGCTTCGACGGACGGGTGACCTTTCTGCCGCTCGCGCCATGCGGAAAGATTCGGCAGGTCAGCCAGCCAGTCACGATCGGTGAAGCGGAAGACGACATAGTCGATCAACGTGACGGCTGCGAAATTCGCAATGTCGGGCCGGTCGGCGAAATCGCGCGGGAGGTTGGCGTCAAGCCACGCCAGCCCGCTCGCGATGCTGCGGAACCGCTTGGAGCCGACCATGTCGGTATCGAAGTTTGCGCTCGACTTGCGGCCTATGATGATCGCGGTCGACGCCTCGGTTGCGCCAAGCGCAGGTGCCGCAATTTCGAGCGTGCGCGCCAGGTCTTCGGACGGATAAATCGAAGGCTGCGCGATCTCGTCGAGGTAGCGTAGGATCAGATGCGCTTCAGCGATCACATGACCCTCATCTGTGGTGAGCGTCGGAACGCGACCGGCCGGGTTAGCCTTGAGGAAGGTATCCGGGTCGGCCCAGGGATCGACGATTTCCAGCTCGACCTTGTCGGAAAGCCCCTTTTCCTCAATTGCAAGGCGCACAAGCCGGACAAAGGGTGACGTTGTGTTGATATAGAGATGCATGCGCCCCTTCCTCACTTGACTTTCAGCGTGATGCCACCGTCGACGACCAGCTCGATGCCTGTGATGTGCTTGGCCTCATCGGACGCCAGGAACACACTGGCCCACGCAACGTCCCAACCATCGCCCATCTGCCCGAGCGGCACCAGCGCGTCGCGTGCTTTCACCATCGCTTCGGTCGACCCATAAACCGAGGTGACGTTGCCCGCGTGAATCAGCGGCGTGTTCATCAGGCCCGGCAGGATCGAGTTACACCGAATGCCCTTGGGGCCGTAATTCAGGGCGATGTCGCGAGTGAAGGCGTTCACGGCCCCTTTTGAGGCCGAATAGCTGATGCAGGAATACCCCAGCGAATGGGTCGAGGCGATGGACGAGATGTTGATGATCGACCCACCGCCCTGCTTCGTCATGATCGGAAGAATGTTGCGGCACGTCAGGTAGATCGACTTGACGTTAATCGCCATCAGCCGGTCCCATTGCTCTTCCGTCAGCTCTTCGGGTCCGCCCGGATCAATGATGCCAACATTGTTGTCCAGAACGTCGATGCGCCCGAAGGCTTCCATGCAGGCAGTCACTGCGGCTTCGACCTGATCGGCCTTGGAGACGTCGCAGACCGCCGTCTCAACGGTGCCGCCCTCCTCGCGAATGATCTTGGCGGTTTCTTCGACAGCGTCCTTGTTTATGTCGAGCGCGAAGATTTTTGCACCCTCGCGCGCCATGGCCACGGCCGCCGCCTTACCATTGCCCCAACCCGGACCGATTGCGCCCGCGCCAGAGAAGAAAACCACCTTATCCTTCAGTCTTTCGCCCATGTTAGAGCCGCCTTTCCGTACCATCGACAGTCGCGCTCAAACTCTCGCAGGCGCGTCCGTTACACAAATACGAATGCTGTCTATGATCCATAGGATAACCCTATACCGAAGCAGGGAACGCCCAATCCCAACGCCAAGAATATCCAAAATCTCTCGTATAATTCTTTGATTTCTCGATATTTGACGCATTCACGCAAAAACCCTCAAACATCGATATAAGAAAAATCTCTAGACGGCATGGAAATTCCCTCTTTGGAATATCTCTGTGTCTCGCGGCAATGTCCGGCCACCGGCATCAGGGAGGGCTTCACGTGTCAGGCACCGCCATCCGCCGGAACAAACGGAACTGGAGGACTGCCATGAAACTCTCAACTCTTGTGACCGCATCGGTGCTGGCGCTTGCCGCCGCCCCGGTCGTGGCCGCGGACAAGACCATCAATATCGCCGGATTCGGCGCCTCGTCTGGCGTCGTGGGCATCTTCGGCCAAAACTCGGGTGCGGCGATGGCTGCGGCCGTGGAAAAGATCAACGCCGAAGGCGGCGTGACGCTTGCCGATGGCTCCAAAGCGATGCTTGCGACCGAATTCTACGACGACCGCTGCAATGCCGAAGAGGGCATTTCGGTCCTGCGCCGCATTGCCTCAACCGATGCGCTGGTCGCGGTTGGTCCGACCTGCTCGAACGTGGCCGAGCCGCTCTTCGGTATTCTTCAAGCCAAGGTCGATGATGCGGGCGATACGGGTCTGCAATTCCCGGTCTTCACCGATGTCGCAATCAAGGGCGGCCTCGCTGGCATCTCGGAATGGGTATTCCGCAACACGCCGTCCGAAGCGACAATGTACGACAACCTTTTCGCCTGGATTCGCGAAACCCATCCCGACGCGAAAACCATCTATGGCGGCGTGGAAGAGGACTTCGCCCATTCCCGCTTCACTTGGTACTCGGTGATGAAGACCGCGGCCGAAGCCCATGGGTTCGAGGTTGTCGGGGAAGCGCAGTGGTTGCTGAACGACACCAATTTTTCAAACCAGGCCCGCGGCATGCGCCGGGCGGAGCCGGATGTCGTCGCGATTTCCGCACACCCCTTCACGACTTGCGGGATGCTGCGCGAAATGGATCGCCAGCGGATCGAACCCAAAGTTCTGGTTGGGCTGACCTCATCTTCGTCGCTTGAAACGCTGACTGGCTGCGCCAATGAGGCCGAAGGCATCATCATCCCGACCTCATTTGCTCCGGTCAACGACGAAGCCAAAGCCGCCGCAGCCGCTGTCGAAGCCAAGGGTGGCCAACTTGACCTGCACAGCGCGTCGGCTTGGGAAAACATCATGATCCTGAAGGACGTGATCGAAGCCGCCGGTATCGAAGGAACTGCCGAGAGCCTTGAGGAAGACCGCCGCAAGATCCGCGACGGGCTTGCCACCCTGACAGAAGCGCCGGGCCTTCTGGGCGCGAACAAGCGGATGCCCGATGGCGAAGCCGTCAAACCGTATGTCTTCGTCAACGCCGAAAGTGGCAACTGGGAAGTTCTGCACAATCCCGGCAGCTGACCCGATCACTCCGGGCGCGTCCTCCCGCGCGTCCGGAAATTCTTTCCGCCGAATCTGAGGGGCTGACCCATGGACTATTTCTTTTTCATCGACCTGATCCAGTCAACAGTGGACGGCCTTCTCTTCGGCACCACCTACGCGCTGATCGGTATTGGTTTCACGCTCATCTTCGGGGTTATGCGCAAGCTGAACCTGGCCTACGGAGCGGCCGCGCTTGCGGGGACTTATATCGGCCTCGTCCTGTTTCTGACATTCGACGCGCATCCGGCGATTGTCTTTCTCGCCTCCGCCCTCGGATCGGGCGCGATCGGACTCGTCGTCTATCTTTGCTGCTTTCGTTTCACGCCAACGCACTACCCCATGGCATCGCTGCTGGCCTCCGTGGGCATGCTACTCTTCATCGATGAGGTGGTGATCCATGCCAGCCACGGCCTGCCCTACCCTTACCCATCCGTCTTCCGTGACGCGATCATCGAGGCGGGCGACATCTGGATCCGGGGCGATCTGCTTTTCGTCTTCTTCATGTGCGTCGTTGCGATGGCGATCCTATTCTGGCTTTTGTACCGCACGCCGCTTGGGCTTGCGACACGGGCCGTCAGTCAACAGCCACGCGCCGCACAGCTCTGCGGGATCGACGTGACCCGTGTAAACATGATGACCTTCGGCATCGCGGGTATCCTTGGCGGGATTGCCGGTGCGATGACCGCTGCCGCCGTCGGTGTTCTTTCCCCCGTCATTGCGATGGGCTTGACCGTGAAAGGCCTCATCGTCGTTGTGATCGGCGGGTTGGGGTCGATCCCCGGCGCGATCATCGGCGGGCTTCTTGTCGGTGCGGCGGAGAACATCTTCCTGCTGCTGCGCGGCGTCACCGAGCGCGACATCTACGTGATGCTCTTGCTCTTCATCTTCCTCACCCTGCGTCCCGGCGGCCTCTTCGGCTCGGCCCAGACGCGCGACTAGGAGGCGTCTATCATGGATTTCTACCTCGGCCTTCTCCAGATCATCGGCGTTCATACGCTTTTGGGACTATCGGCCTACGTCGTCCTGCTGACCGGGCAGGTCAGCATGGCGCAGGCGGGCTTCTACGCCATCGGTGCCTATGTCGCGGCCATGTGCACAGCGATGTTCGGTTTCCACATCCTTCCCGCGATCCTTGTCGCCGGGTTCCTCACTGCAGCCGTAGCCTGCGTCGTCGGCTTCCCGGCGTTGCGGGTGAAGGGGTTGATGCTGGTCGTCGCCACACTGGCTTTCGGTGAGATGGTTCGACTGTTCTTTTTCAACTTCACCTGGCAGGTGGAGCGCGGCGGAGAACTGATCGGTCCGAACGGAGCAGAAGGCTTCCGCGCGATCCGCTTCTTCCCGGAAAATGGCTGGGAGATCTGGCACGTCACCGGCTTCATCTGGATCGTGGTCGCCGTCGTGATGGGCGCGCTTTGGTGGATCGACAATACCCGCGCAGGTGCCGTTCTTCGGGCTGTAGGCCACGACGAGACGGCCGCACAGTCCATCGGGCTGAACCTGACCGCCGTCAAAGTCGGCGCGATGACCCTTGGCGGCATGATCGCGGGGATGGGCGGCGGCATCTATGCCCACACGGTGACCCACATCGAACATCTGGTCTTTGGGGTTCTCCTGGCGACCTTCGCAATCGCCTACCCGATCCTTGGCGGCCTGGGGTCTGTCTTCGGCACGCTGATCGCGGTGATCTTTATCCAGGGCTTTCTGGTCGAAGGCCTCCGGTTCCTTGGCGACTGGCGCTCGCTGCTCTTTGGCGCGCTGATCGTTCTGGCCATGAATTTCCGACCCACGGGTCTTCTGGGCGAACGGATGCCGCGCATCTTCAAACGCCGCACCGGTGAAAAGCTCGAATTGAAGGAGGCCGAATGATGCTGACGCTTGAAAACCTTTCCAAGCATTTCGGCGGCGTGCGAGCAGTTGATGACGTGAGCCTGACCATCAAGGAAGGCGAAATCTTTGGCCTGATCGGCCCCAACGGATCGGGCAAGTCGACGACTGTCAACCTGATCACCGGCCTCTACACGCCGACGGCGGGCACGGTCAGCCTCGATGGTTGGGACCTGACAGCCCTGCCACAACACAGCCGCACCTCGCGTGGTGTCGCGCGAACGTTCCAGAACATCCGCCTTTTCGGCAACCTGACCGTCGCGCAGAACCTGTGGGTCGCACAGAACGGGCATGAACAGCGCCGAGAACACTTCCTGTCGCGCTGGTTCAAACCGGGCGGCGAACATGGGCCGGACATCGACGAGCTGCTGCAGTTCTCGCGCCTCTATTCCAAGCGTGATGTGCTGGCGGGCAACCTGTCCTTTGGCGAGATGCGCCGATTGGAAATGGCGCGTGCGCTGGCCTCCGCCCCTCGTGTTCTTCTGCTGGATGAACCGGCGGCAGGCGCAAGCCTCGAGGACGCAGAGCTTCTGGCCGAGCGCATCCGCGCGGTGCGTGACCAAGGTGTCACGGTCTTGCTGATCGAGCACATGATGGAGCTTGTCATGGGCATCACCGATCGCCTCGCGGTGCTCAACTTTGGACAGAAGATCGCCGAAGGCACGCCAAGTGACATTCAGGACGATCCACAGGTCCGTGCCGCCTATCTGGGCAGCGGCCATGACGAAAAGATGGAGAGAGCCAGTGCTTGAGATCCGTGACATCAAGACCTCTTACGGCAAGATCGCCGCGCTGAAGGGCGTCTCGCTCGACATTCATGACGGCGGATTGACCTGTCTGCTTGGCCCCAACGGAGCGGGTAAGACGACGCTGATCTGGACTATTGCCGGCATTCTGAAGGCGCAGGGCGGGTCGATGAAGATCGAAGGAGAGAATATTCTTGGCCTGAAACCGCACCAGATCGTGTCCAAGGGGATCGTGACCGTGCCCGAGAACCGGCTGGTCTTTCCCGACATGAGCGTACGCGACAACCTGATCGCCGGTGCCTTCTCGCGACGCAAGGAAAAGGGCGGCGTCGAGGGCGATCTGGAAGACGTTCTGACCCGCTTCCCACGCCTTCGCGAGCGGTCCGAGCAATTGGCAGGAACGCTTTCGGGCGGCGAACAGCAGATGCTGGCGGTCGGGCGCGCGTTGATGGCAAAGCCGAAGATCCTGCTGATGGACGAACCGTCGACAGGTCTGGCCCCGATCATCGTGGAGGAAATCTTCGAGATCATCGGGGGATTGCGCGACGAGGGTCGCACGATCTTTCTTGTCGAACAGAACGCACATATGGCGCTGAAATACGCCAACCGCTTCTACCTTCTCGAACAAGGCAAGGTCACGTTCAGCGGCGAGCCGGGTGCGGTCGACCATGATGAGGTGATCCAGCGCGCCTATCTCGGGGCGCGCAAGGCGAGCTGATGAAATGCTGGATCTCGTTCAGAACACCTTGGACGGGATCGCGGCGGGGTCGGCTTACGCCCTCCTCGCCATTGGCTTTACGCTGATTTTCGGCGTCATGCGGCGGCTCAACATCGCGTTTGGGCCGTCGATCATGGTGGGAATCTTCCTTGGCGCCTGGGTCCACGTCCAATGGTCAGCTGGCCTGATCGAGGCGGCTTTGGCCACTTTCATTGGTGCACTTTTGGCCTCCATCTATATCGAGCGGCTCTCCTTTGCTGCGATCCGCGGTGACGCCGCTTTGGCATCGATGGCGTCGAGCTTCGCTCTCTGGATGCAGCTGGAACAAGGTGTATCCCTGGCCTTCCCAGGGCGCACGACAGCCTTTCCCACGCTCCCGCCGTTGCCGGACATCCAGATCGCTGGCCTCTTCCTTGGCGGTGACGACTTGCTTGTGCTCCTATCGGCCGGGCTGGTTCTGTTGGTGCTGCACCGGTTGATCTACCACAGCCATTTCGGGTTGGAGATGCGTGCGCTGGCGGACAGCGCCGAGGCCGCTGCCGTATCGCGGATCAACATCAATCGCGTCGCTTTTCTGACGTTCTGCCTCGCCGCGCTCGTCGGTGCAGTGGCAGGGCTGCTGATTGCGGCCACCGACGGTCAGATCACGCCAAAGTTCGGTCTTTGGGCCACCATGAAAGGGCTGATCGCCATGATGATCGGCGGGCTCGGGTCGCTTCGCGGGGCGCTTTTGGGCGGGCTGGTTCTGGGCATCGTCGAAGCCCAAGCACAATGGTACCTCGGGGCGGCAGCGCGCGAGATCGTGGTGTATGGGCTTCTCTTCCTCTGCCTCATCGTATTGCCCGGTGGGATTGCAGGCGTCCGCGATACCGGCGCAGAGCGGAAGCTTTGACATGGACCCGTTCCTGACATCGGTGCTGTCCAACATCGGCCTGTTCTCCTTCCTCGCCCTGTCCGCGTGGCTCTTGCTGATTGGCGGGGAGATCAGCTTTGGCCAGCAGGCATATTTTGCCATTGGCGCCTATGCCTCGGGAATCGCCAGCGCCGTCTGGGGGTGGCCGTTTGCAGTCGCACTGGCTTTGGGCACCGCGCTTGGCGCTGGCATCGGAGCTTTGGTCGCCTGGCCCGCGGCGCGGCTTTCCGGCGTGCACTACGCCATCGCGACGCTCGCCTTTGCAGAGCTGACCCGCGCCAGTCTCAACGTTTTTCGCTACCAGAGAGACATCGACGGCTACCTCACCGGACCCGACGGCGCGAACGGATTTCGCGATATCCGCTGGGTCTACGAAGCTGGCATCGCGCCGGGGACGTATCTCGCGATTATCGCCACGTTGCTTCTGCTCGTGATCGTACTCATCTGGCTGGCGGCGCGGCTGAATGTCATGGCGCAACTGCGCATGGTCGGCGAAGACCCCATCCTTGCGGGCATGCAGGGCATACGCGTCCTGCGCTGGAAGATCGGCGCGGCAGCCGCGGCGGGCGGGGTCGCCGGATTGGGCGGCGCCCTCTTCGCGCACATGGCGACATATGTAGAGCCTGCTCAGTTCAGTGTTATGACCGGCGTTCACGCGGTCGCCTACGGGCTGATCGGGGGCCTTGGCACCGCTATTGGCCCGCTTCTGGGCGTGTTGATCGACGTTGGTCTTCTGGAGTCGCTCAGGTCGCTCGCGGCCTACCGGATGATTGTCTTCGGGGGGCTGGTCGCGATCATTCTGATCCTGCGGCCACGGGGCATTCTCGACGAAACTCTTGTCACAAAGGTGCGATCGTGGGCGCGGCGCTAGAGATCACCGATCTGACGCTTCGATTCGGCGGAGTGTTGGCACTGGACGCGGTCGATCTGTCAGTCGCATCGAACACCGTAATGGGTGTTGCTGGCCCGATCGGATCGGGCAAGTCGAGCCTGATCAATGTCCTGACGGGTCACTATCCAGCACAAGGATCAGTTTGTTTCCAAGGACGCCCGATTGCGCATCTGACACCACCTGAACGCGCAAGGCTGGGCATCGTGAGGACGTTTCAGACACCGCGCGTCTATCGTCGGATGAGCATCCTCGAAAACATGCGCGCGGCGTTGCACGCGACCAGACACCTGTTTCAAGGACCGTCAGCGCGACGCCGCGAAGACGCGCATCTGCGCGACGGACTGGCCGTCTTTGGGCTTGACCACGTGGCACATGAATTGCCGGACAGACTAACCCAATTCGAACTGCGGCTCCTCGAAATGGCGCGGGCGCACGTGACTGGTGCAAGGTTGCTGCTCCTCGATGAACCGGCGGCCGGTGCGACTTCAGAAGAAGCGCGGCAACTAAGCCGCGCCATGACCGAACATCTGATCCCGGGGCGCACGGTTGTCCTTGTCGAGCATCGGATCGACTTGCTGCGCGCGCTCTGCACCGATCTCGTCGTGTTGCAGGCAGGACGGAAGATCGGCTTCGGAACACCGGACTCGGTCCTGGCGCGGCCGGATATTCGTGCCTGCCTGATGGGAGACCCGGTCGATGCTTGAGGTGAAGGGCCTGACCGTTACGTGGCGCGGGGAGTCAGTCATCGACGATGCCAGCTTCTCCGTTCAACCCGGTGAGATTGTGGTTCTCACCGGCGCGAACGGATCCGGCAAGTCCAGCCTAATTAGGGCGGTGATCGGTCTCACGCCCGTGAAACGCGGTCGCGTTTTGTGGCATGGGCGCGAGGTGACCAAGCAACCTTTCCACAAGCGGGACGGCATGGCGTTGGTGCCCGAGGGCCGTCAGTTGGCGCCGACACTGACCGTTGAAGAAACCCTGCTTCTCAGCGCGGGACGCGGAGGTGCCAAGAAACGCCACGCGGACTTGCAGAACACTCTACACCGGTTTCCCATCCTCGCGGCGCGCCTCGGTCAACCAGCCGGGACGCTGTCGGGCGGCGAGGCGCAGATGCTGAGCCTCGCACGCGCGCTTGTCGGGCGACCGAGGTTGATTGTGCTGGATGAACCGACCCTGGGCCTGTCCCCGGCGGCGGCGAAGGACGCTTTTTCTATGATGAACGGTCTGCGCGACGACGGGATCGGACTTCTGCTCACCGATCAGGACAGTCGCGCCGCTCTTGCGCTTGCTGACCGCGCCTTCGTGCTTGAAGACCGGCGCCTGCGTCCGATCACCCCAACTGACCACAAGACATCCAAACAGGAGCCCACTGCATGTTCCGCTTGACCCTCGCCGCCCTCATCTCGCTCGCCTCCCCAGCCGTGGCCGACCGGATTATTGCGGACGCCAACTGTGCACCAACCGAGATCGACCTGCGATTCAACTGTGAGTTCAACCTCACCCAAAACGGCGTACCGGTTGAAGGCGCCTCATTCACAATCAAGCCGGACATGCCGTCGATGCCGATGGCGCATAATATCCCACCCGTTCCGGCCGACATCACCGAGAGGCCAGGCGCGTATGTTGCCGTCCTTGACCTGCAAATGCTGGGCGACTGGACGCTGACACTGGACGTCAGCGCGCCACGCCGCGACCGGATCGTCCTGTCCCAAATATTCGACGACGCGGCTTCCGACCATCTGCCCACGGAGCATTCCGGTCACAGCTCCGACTAGGTGCCGGTCATTTCGGGTGGGTCCTCGGCCCGCCAGATACCCCGCGCCACGAGGTCGCGAATGACTTCGATTGTGATCCTCTCCAACTCTCGGCTTGCCGTTGTTACCGGCTTGGCGGGATTGCGCACCAGATAAACCGGACGCGTCATTCGCGGCTCGATGATGGGCGCCATGATCAACTCGCCCCGCTCGACAAAATCGATGGCCGCAGCAGGTGCGAGGATGGTGTATCCCGACCCGCGCGATACCATCGTTTTGATCTGGCTGAGTGCGTCCATCTCGGTAGCCACACTGAGTTGCACGCCTTGGCTGCGGGTGAAACGGTCGATCATGGTCCGAAGCCCATGATGCTTTGACGGAAGCACCAATTCGACGGGCGACAGGTCAGACAGTCGGACGGCGGTGCCCGCCCGGGTCTCGAAGGGCCAGGCATCGGGCGCCGAGAAGAAAAACAGGTCTTCGGTCATGAGCTGGCGGTGGGTCAGGTGCCGAACTGCGCTGACGTCGTAGAGGATGCCAAGGTCAATGGACTGATCCTCGAGCCAGGTTTGAATGAAGCCGCTCATCGCTTCGATGGCCCGAAGACGCACTTTCGGTAGCTCCAACCGCACCGTCTCGGCCAGAGGCACCGACAGGACCATCGATACCGAGCTCGGCAAGCCGAAACTGACGTCGCCCATGGGTTCCGATCCCGAACGGCGGACCGCTTCGACCGCGTTTTCGAGCGCACCCGCGATCTCGCGGGCGTGGCTGAGCAGAACTTCCCCCGCCTGTGTCAGCGACACGCCGCGCGGACTGCGTTCGAGAAGTTTCACACCAAGATCGCGTTCGAGCGACAGAACGTGTTGCGACAGCGAGGGCTGGGCAACGTTCACCCGTTGTGCCGCTGCCGAGAGCGAACCTTCTTCGGCAATAGCGATGAAGTATCTGAGTTGTTTGATGTCCACATCTGGCTCCTCCCTACCCCATAATAAAATCTTCTAGCTATGGGAGGAAGAGGGTATTTCCGAACAGTTCGCCGACCGTGGGATACCAATGACGACAACACGAAGGATACGCATCCCATGCAGGACCTTGAAGGAATCACGGTTGTGGCTCTGGAGCAGGCAGTGGCCGCGCCCTATGCCTCGGGCCGGCTCGCCGATGCGGGCGCACGGGTCATCAAGATCGAGCGCTCCGAGGGGGATTTCGCGCGGGGTTACGATGCGCTGGTGAATGGCGAAAGCGCGTATTTCGTTTGGTTGAATCGCGGCAAGGAATCGATCCGTTTGGATGTAAAAAAACCTGAGGATCACGCCCTTCTGGACCGCATGATCGCAAGTGCGGACGTCTTCATCCAGAACCTCGCCCCCGGGGCGGCGGCGCGACTTGGTTTCGGTGCGGACGCGTTGCTGGCTCGCTTTCCGCGTCTGATCCATTGTTCGATCTCGGGCTATGGCGAGGACGGTCCCTACCGCGATCAAAAGGCCTATGACCTGCTCATTCAGGCCGAAAGCGGGCTGTGCGCCATCAACGGCACGGAGCACGGCGCCGCGCGCGTGGGCGTGTCGGTTTGCGATATCGCCGCAGGAATGACGGCCTTTCAGGCGATCCTTCAGGGGCTTTTTGCGCGCGAGCGTAGCGGGCAAGGACGCGCGATCGACGTGTCACTGTTTCACGCGATGGCCGACTGGATGAACGTCCCGTATCTTCAGACACGCTACGGCGGCAAGCCCCCGGCGCGGGTTGGACTGAAGCACCCCACCATCGCGCCGTATGGCGCGTATGCATGTGCTGATGGCAAAGCCGTGCTGATCTCGATCCAGAACGAGCGGGAATGGCAGCGGCTGTGTACCGATGTGCTTGAAGACGAAGGTTTGGCCGTGGATTCACGGTTTATAACCAACAGTTTGCGCGTCGCGAACCGACCCGCACTGGAAGAACGGGTGGCTGCAGTCTTCAGTCGCTTCACCCGCGAGGCGATGATCGAGCGTCTGCAAACGGCGCGCATCGCGTTCGGGCGGCTTTCCGATCTTGACGATCTCTTGGCGCATCCGCAGAACCGGCTGATTTCGGTCACCACCAGTGCTGGTGAAATCGAGATGCTGGCGCCAGGCGCCGTGGTTCGAGGTCAGGTCACGAAATACCGCGCGGTGCCCGATCTTGGAGATCACGACGTTCCATTACGTGCCGAGTTCGGCGCGACCGCCCGTGCCCGCAAAGCCACGGCCTAGAAGATTTGCCTATAGAGGCCGAAAAGAAACGGTCTTACCGCGGCGTCTGGCCGGAATGCTACGAATTCGGACAGCGATGCCAACGACAACCCAAGGGAGGAAACCCGCGTGTCCGACATCATCCTTCACCATTACGATCTTTCGCCCTTTTCGGAAAAGATCCGGTTGACCCTTGGCTACAAAGGTCTCGACTGGAACTCAGTTATCGTCGAAGCCGTTCCCCCGCGACCACTCCTCGACACACTGACCGGAGGATATCGCCGGGTTCCTGTTCTTCAGGTCGGAGCCGATATCTACTGCGACACAGAGGTGATCTTCCACGCGCTCGAGCGGATCAAACCGGCGCCGACCCTGTACCCCACGGGCGAAGGCATATCGAAAGCGCTGTCGCTCTGGTGGGACAGATCGACCTGGAAACCGGCGATCGGCGTGCTGGTCGACTACATCGGTGAGCACCTGCCCGAAGAATTCCTGAAAGACCGCAAGGACAACTACCTTGGATACGACATGTCCAAGGAAGGCATGGCACCGATGCTGCCCGCCTATGTCCAACAGATGACGGCCTTCGCCGACTGGCTGGCGTCGATGCTGCGTGAGAACGGCGATTACTTGACCGGCAAGCACCTCAGCGCGGCGGACCTCACCTGCTATCACTCACTGTGGCTATTGCGTGCCAATTGCGGTGCCGAGGCCATCGACGCACAACTCGGCCTCGCCCCAGAGGTCATTGCCTGGATGGACCGGATCGCAGCCATCGGGCACGGAAACAAGACCGACATGACACCGGAAGAGGCGCTGGCCGTTGCCAAAGCCGCGACGCCTGCCCATCCGGGTTTAGGCGACAACGATCCGTCTGGAATTGCTGTCGGAACAACCGTCACCGTGACACCGGACGACAATGCCCGCGTACCGGTGACTGGCACGCTGGTCGGCGCGGACACGCAAGAAATCGTCATCGCCATCGACAGCCCCGAGGCCGGACGGCTTCACGTTCACTTCCCCCGCGCCGGCTTTGAAACCATCGCACAATCCAACAGCGCCCGCAGCGCCGCCTGATCAGGAAACAGGAACATGAAAGACATGAACGACACCGACACCCTCGCCGCCAACAAACAGCGCGCCCGGGGCTATTTCAAAGCCTTTGCCACGCAGGACAAAGAGTGGCTCGAAGCTAATGTCGCGCCGACATACATCCGACAGGACACCACGCTGCCCTTCGAAGTGAAAGGACCGGACGGGGTGCTCGCACTTGGCGACGTCCTTCTCGGCGCCTTCTCTGACGTCGAACTCGATATTCAGGAGGTGATCGCCGAGAACGACAAGGTGCTCGTTCACCTGCGTTTCCGTGGCGTGCATTCCGGTCCGTTCGGAGACTATCCGGCTTCCAACAAGCGGTTTGATGTCATGGTGCTCGACTTCTTCCGTATGGAAGACGGCATGATCGCCGAGCAATGGCCTGCCATCGACAATCTGGGCTTGCAGCAGCAGATCGGGATGATCTGATCCAATGCGGCTGACGGGAAAATCGGCTTTGGTGACGGGAGGAGCCTCGGGCTTCGGAGCAGCCATCGCCGAGACCTTCGCGCAGGAGGGCGCGAAGGTCACCATACTCGATCTCAACGGGGACGGCGCAGCCGAGGTCGCGGACCGCATCGGTGGGGTTTCCGTTAAGGGTGACGTGACAAACGCCTCCGATATCGAGGGCGCCGTCATGGCAGCGCGCAGGCACGGCGAGACGCTTGATCTCGTTGTGAACAATGCAGGCTGGACCCATCGCAACAAACCGATGCTCGACGTCACCGAAGAGGAATATGAGCGCCTCTATGATATCAATGTCCGCTCTATCTTTCATATGACCTGCGCCTGTGTTCCGGTCATGCGCGAACAGGGTGGCGGAGTGATCCTGAATATCGGTTCGACGGCAGGCATTCGGCCCCGCCCCGGTCTGACGTGGTACAACTCCACCAAAGGCGCGGTAAACCTGTTGTCGAAATCGATGGCCGTTGAGCTTGCGCCGGACAAAATTCGGGTGAACTGCGTTGCCCCGGTGATAGGTGCAACTGCACTGCTGGAAAGCTTCATGGGCGTCCCCGACACGCCAGAGAACCGCGCGAAATTCGTCGCGACAATTCCGTTGGGCCGAATGTCAGAGCCAAGGGACATTGCGAACGCCTGTCTCTACCTTGCATCTGACGAGGCCGAATTCATCACAGGCACGGTCTTCGAAGTCGACGGCGGTCGCACCGTGTGACAAGGAAAAGGCGACATGTCGTTTCCCATCACCTACTTGTTTGTCCCGGCTGACCGACCCGATCGTTTTGAAAAAGCGCTCGGCTCAGGGGCGGATCGCGTCATCCTGGACCTTGAAGACGCCGTGCGCCCCGATGCCAAAGCAGAGGCACGGCGGGCAATCCTCGATGCATCGCTTGATTGGGGTCGTGTGGTCGTGCGGATCAATGATGCCGCCTCACCTTACTTCGATGCGGATTTTTCATTCCTTGCCGAAATGAAAGCTGCGGCCGTGATGCTGCCCAAGGCCGAGACAGTCGATACGCTGACCCGCGTGAGTGATGCCGCAGGTTGTGATATCGAGGTACTCCCGCAGATCGAAACAGTTCGCGGCCTCGAAGCGGCGCCAGAACTTCTTGCGCACCCCGCGACACGCCGTGCCGTGTTCGGCCATCTCGACTTCGCATTGGACCTCGGCGCGGAACCCGTTTGGGAGGCCCTGCTTTACGCACGGTCTCGGCTGGTGGCGTTGTCACGACTCGCAGGCGCCTTGCCACCGGTCGAAAGCGTGACCACGGCAGTGAAGGATGATGCGCGGCTTCGGGAGGACACACGGGCGGCGCGGCAGATGGGGTTCGGTGGCAAGCTTCTCATCCATCCAGCACAGGTCGGCCCGGCCGCCGAAGCGTTCCGCCCAAGCGATGCCGAACGCGACTGGGCCCGGCGCGTGCTTGACGTTGTGGCGCAGGGTGCCGCAGGGGCGGTAGCGGTTGATGGCAAGATGATCGACAAGCCCGTCGAAGAAGCCGCAAGACGTATCCTCGCCCGTGCGGGAGAGCTTGATGCCTGAAGGCGCAATTCACACGTTGGGACGCAGACCGGACAAGTGCCTGACGAGCCTGTCCGACGCTGTTGCCGCGACCGATTTGAAAGACGGCGCGACGATCTCGTTTCACCATCATCTGCGCAACGGGGACGCGGTCATCAATACCGTGGTGGCCATGCTGGCAAAGGCCGGACTTCGCGATCTGCATCTTGCGGTGACCTCGCTCTTTCCGGTTCACGCGCCTCTGATCGAACACATCCAGTCAGGCGTGATCGGGCGCATCTCTGCAAGTTTTATCTCCGGTCCCGTGGGAGAGGCGATCAGCCGAGGAATTCTGGACGACCCCGTGACGCTGCGATCCCATGGCGGGCGTGCGCGTGCCATCGACCTTGGTGAGATGCCCATCGACTTGGCGTTCGTGGCGGCGCCGGCCGCCGACGAGATGGGCAATCTGTCCGGCCGCACAGGTCGCGCACCCTGCGGAACATTGGGCTACCCGATGGTGGATGTGGAAAGCGCGCGTTACGTTGTGGCGGTGACCGACACGCTCGCGCCATTTCCCGTCACGCCCATTGATATCGCGCAGGACAAGGTCGATTTCGTGGTCGTCATCCCGTCAATCGGTGATCCCGATGGCATCGCATCCGGCGCAACGACCCCGGCAACTGACGCGCTCAGCCTCGGCATCGCCGAAAACACGGCTGCCGTCATCGCGGCAAGCGGGCTTCTGGAGGACGGCTTTTCGTTCCAGACCGGAGCCGGTGGCATTTCACTTGCGACCGCAGCCGCCGTGGGCCGCGAGATGCGCGCGCGCAACATCACCGGGAGCTTCGCCTGCGGCGGGATCACGGGTTTTCACGTCGACATGCTCGAGTCCGGTCTCTTTCGGGCCCTGATGGATGTGCAGTGTTTTGACCTTGCCGCGGTGTCCTCCTACAGCCGGAACGCCAACCACATGGCGATGTCGGCATCGGCCTACGCCGGACCACATGTCGGCGGCGCAGTGGTCGACCGATTGTCTGCTGTCGTGTTGGGCGCAGCGGAAGTGGACGTCGATTTCAACGTCAACGTGACGACTCGTGCCGGTGGCGTCCTGATCGGCGGATCGGGTGGACATGCCGACGCGGCGCAAGGCGCGCAGCTGACGCTCATCACAACCCGTCTCACGGCGGCGGGCTTTCCAAAGATCGTGCCCAAGGTCACCACACTGACGACCCCGGGCCAGTCTGTCGATGTGGTCGTAACCGAGGCCGGATTGGCCGTGAACCCGGCGCGCGCGGAGTTGTACGATCGACTGGTCAGCGCGGGCCTTCCGGTGGTCAGCGTCCATGATCTTGCCGCGATGGCTGCGCAAGCGGCGGATAAACAGGTACCGCCTCGTCCAAAGGGACCGGTTGTCGCCGTGTCGGAATATCGCGATGGTACTGTCATCGACGAAATCCGCCGCATCGACGAGGCCTAAGATGACAGTAATCCGCGAAGACCACCTGATCGCATCAATTGCAGACGCGCTGCAGTACATCTCATACTTCCATCCGCCCGATTTCATTCGCGCGATGGCAGCCGCTTGGGAGCGCGAGGAAAATCCCGGAGCCAAGCAGGCGATGGCGCAGATCCTCGTCAACAGCCGCATGTGTGCCATCGGACGGCGGCCCATCTGTCAGGACACCGGCGCAGCCAATATCCATGTAAGATATGGTGTCGAAGCAAAGACGGATTTCAAACGCTCCCTGCAGGACATCTGCGACGAGGGTACCCGGCAAGGCTATCTTCGGGACACCAACCCGCTGCGCGCCTCGGTCGTGGTCGATCCATTCGGCGACCGCAAGAACTCGGGTGACAACACGCCCTGTATGCTGACCGTCGAGATGGTCGCAGGCGACAAGATTGAGGTCGAAGTTGCGGCCAAAGGCGGCGGATCGGAAAACAAGGCGAAATTCACCACGCTGAACCCGTCTGGCTCAATCGCCGACTGGGTTGTGAACACGGTCGAGACACTTGGCGCGGGCTGGTGCCCGCCCGGTATCCTCGGCATCGGAGTCGGAGGCAATGCCGACAAGGCCATGGCGCTGGCTAAAGCAGCGTTGAGCGATCCAATTGACCTACACGATCTGCAGCGGCGCGGGCCAACGAACAAGACAGAGGAGCTTCGCCTCGAGATCGCCGAGCGGGTCAACGCGCTCGGCATCGGGGCCCAGGGCCTGGGTGGCGTGACCACCGTTCTCGACGTCAAGATCCGGTCTTTTCCGACCCACGCGGCTTCTTTGCCCGTCGGACTGATCCCGAACTGCGCAGCAACGCGACACGTCCATTTCACACTCGACGGTTCAGGCGCGGCCGACTTCACGCCGCCCGAGCTCAAGGATTACCCCGACATTGTCCTCGATCACGCCAGCGCCCATGCCCGGCGCGTGGATCTCGACAACCTGACGGATGACGTGCTTGCTTCGCTCGAACCGGGACAGACGCTGCTGCTTTCCGGCACCCTCTACACCGGGCGGGACGCGGCGCATAAACGGATGATCGACATGCTCGACAAGGGTGAGACCCTACCCGTCGATCTCAAGGGACGTGCAATCTACTACGTCGGTCCTGTCGACGCGGTCGGCGACGAGGCCATCGGTCCCGCCGGTCCCACAACTTCAACCCGGATGGACAAGTTCACGGATCGGATCCTTTCCGAGACAGGTCTGAGACTGATGATCGGCAAGGCCGAACGCGGACCGGTCGCACTTGAGGCTATTGCTCGTCACAAGGCGGTCTACCTGATCGCCGTCGGCGGCGCAGCGTACCTCGTGTCCAAGGCCATCAAGGCCGCCAAGCCGATCGCGTTTCAAGACCTCGGCATGGAAGCGATCTACGAGCTCAAGGTCGAAGACATGCCTGTCACAGTCGCCGTCGATACCGGAGGCAACTCGATTCACAAAGCCGGTCCGGCCCAATGGCGGCGGACGCCTGAACCGGCGTAACAGTGCTGCTCACAGCCGGTCAGATGCTCGCAACGCAAGCCCGGCTGCAGCCGACCCGACTAGGTGCGCGCGACCTCGAACGGTCGATGACCTTTTCCGAGTGGAACAATCGCGCGTGCCGGTTGGCGAACGGGCTACTGTCACTCGGGCTGACTAAAGGCGACCGCGTGGCCGTTCTTGCCCACAATAGGGTCGAATGGGCCGAAATTTACACTGCCGTCGCCAAGATCGGACTGGTTGCAGTGCCGATCAATTTCCGGCTGACGAGCGCCGAGGTGCAGTTCATTTGCGAAGACTGTGACGTGTCAGCTCTCATCGCTGAAGAGGCGCTCTCAGATGCGGTTGAGTCGCTGCGCGAAACGCTTGTTCAGGCCAAATTCATCCGTATCGGAGACGACGCGCCGGGGTGGCAGAGTTATGAGACACTCATCAATGCCGCCTCTGTCGATGAGCCGAGACTTGCGGTGACGCCGGACAATCCGTGGTGTCTGATGTACACCTCTGGGACGACAGGCAACCCAAAGGGCGCGATCCGTAGCCACCGTGGCATGGCGATGCTGGCGTTTATGACGGAGATCGAGCTTGGACTGTCTCGCAAGGACGATGCGCTCTTGGTTATGCCAATGTGCCACGCCAATTCGCTCAACTTCTTCACCGCTTTTCTAAACATCGGTGCCACAGTCACCGTCTTTTCACGAGCGACTTTCGATCCCGAGCTTTGCCTCAAAGCTTTCGGCGAAATGAATGTTACATTCTCTTCTCTGGTGCCCACGCACTTCACGATGATGCTGGACGTACCTGAAGAGCGACGCGGCACTGCAGATTTCGCGCGCGTGGAAAAGCTTATGATTTCGTCCGCGCCGGCTCGGATCGAAACCAAACGCGCCGTTATGGAGATGTTTCCGAATTCCGGCCTCTTTGAGCTTTACGGTTCGACCGAGGCGGGGTGGGTTACTTTCCTTCACCCTGATGAACAGTTTGACCATCTTGGAACCGTCGGGCGGGAGGTCGTCGGCTCAGCTCCGATTCGGATTCTCGACGAGAATGGCAACGAGGTCCCGGATGGTGAAATAGGAGAGCTTTTTTCTTCTTCGCCCTACGCCTTCGAGGGCTACTGGAACCTGCCAGAGAAAACAGCAGAGGCATTCCGCGGTTCATATCTTTCTGTCGGAGACATGGCGCTGCGAGATGCAAATGGCTTTATCCGCCTGATTGACCGTAAAAAAATATGATCATCTCGGGCGGCGAAAACGTCTATCCAACCGAGGTGGAGGCAGTTCTTGGCCAGCATCCCGATATCAAGGACGTGGCCGTGGTCGGGCTTCCGGACGAAAAGTGGGGCGAGCGTGTTGCAGCAGCAGTGGTGCTGCGCGAAGGATCGGTCCTCACGGCGGAAACGCTCGTTGAATGGACACGCGGACATCTCGCGGGGTTCAAACGACCGCGTGAAGTTACATTCCTAGCGTCTGATGAAATGCCAAGGAATACCACGGGCAAGATACTCCACCGCGTCCTGCGCGACCTTCTTTCCCATCACACCGGAGACAGAACATGACCGAAGTCCAGGACCTCAACCGCGACGAAGACAACGTCGCCGCGTGGATTGCACATGTGTTGGTTGAACGTGGTGTCGACCGAATTTTCGGTCTTCAGGGTGGCCATATCCAGCCGATTTGGGATCATGCGGCAAAGCGCGGCATCCGCATTGTCGACGTTCGCGACGAGGGCGCTGCGGTTCACATGGCCCACGCCCACGCAGAGTTGACGGGCGAAATCGGGGTTGCCATGGTGACGGCCGGCCCGGGGGTTACAAACTGCGTCACCGCCATCGCTAACGCCTCTCTTGCCAGGGTTCCGGTCTTGCTAATAGGTGGTTGCACGTCCCGCCCGCAGGCCAATATGGGTCCTTTGCAGGACATCCCGCATATTGACATCCTGCGCCCGGTTTCCCGCTATGCCCGGACCGCACGCGTGCCCGAACAGACGGTCCGCGAACTTGACGAAGCGATATCGCGCGCATTCGGCGATGCGGGCGAACCGGGGCCGTCATACCTTGAGATCCCGACAGATGTTCTGCGCACGCGAGTTCTTGAAACGCTGATACCGGACGATTGGGTCATGCCCAAACCGCAGCGGCGCGTGGCACCGGATCCGTCACTGGTTGCCGAGGCTGTATCGGCGATCCGCGCGGCACGGCGTCCTCTTGTCGTATCCGGCCGTGGCGCGCGCGAAGCCGGTCCTGCTCTCGTTCGCTTTCTCGATGCCGTTGACGCCCTCTATCTCGACACACAGGAAAGCCGTGGATTGGTTCCAGCCGAACACCCGGCAGTCGTCGGTGCCGTTCGGGCCGCAGCGATGGCGCAGGCGGATTTGGTCGTCACGCTCGGGCGCAAACTTGATTACCAGTTGGGCTTCGGCTCTCCCGCCGTCTTTCCCGAAGCCCGGTTTCTGCGGATTTCTGATACCGCAGGAGAATTGGTGGACAACCGTCGCGGCACGCCGGAACTGTTTGCGTCAGTCCCTCTAGCCCTTGATGCGCTGACTGATGCGCTTGTCAACGACAAAGGAACACGGGATGCCGATTGGCTTGGCGGGTTGCGCGCGAAACACCGCGAGCGAATTGCGCACGGCAAGGGCTCGTCCGGAACACAAACCGGCGCAGATGGGAAAGTGCACCCGATGGCCATCTTTGACGCGATCCGCGACGTTGCAGACGCGGACTATATCGCAATTGCCGATGGCGGAGATCTACTGAGCTTTGCGCGCGTTGGATTGGAGGCCAGTACTTATCTGGATGCGGGCGCGTTTGGCTGCCTCGGTGTCGGGGTGCCCTTCGGCGTGGCCGCTGCGCTCGCTTTTCCGGGGCGGCAGGTAATTTCCGTCAACGGAGACGGTGCTTACGGCATCAATGCGATGGAAATTGACACAGCGGTGCGGCACGACGCGAAGGTTGTTTTTGTTGTCTCGAACAACGCCGCCTGGAACATTGAACGCTATGATCAGGAAGTAAACTACAGCGGCCGCGTGGTCGGGACGACACTGCGGCATTCCGACTATGCCGCTATGGCGCGGGCGCTTGGCGCGCACGGTGAACGTGTGGAGGATCCGGCCGATCTCGTAGAAGCAATTCGCCGCGGCCTGGAAAACGCACCGGCCGTGATCGACGTCATCACCTCTCAAAGCGCTGTATCCTCAGATGCGAAGAAAGGGCTCGGCTTTGTTCCCGATTACCAGCCGCTGACGGCATGGGATGATGCAGAGAAGAAACGAAGGGGCCTTCAATAGTGTATTTGGTCAAAGGCTGACTCTCGAAAATCAGTGATCAACGCCGTCGCGCCAAGTTGGCATCGATTTTTTAATGGAAGGTGGAGCGCTTTGGGCACTGCAGTAAGGTTCGACCGCATTTCATGAATTGCCGCTCTCACATCCGCGAGCGGCAGCCTAAGACACCGCTCCGACATCCTTTCTTCAGCAATGCTGTCGTCGGATGCGTTCGAATATTTCGCTTCTGGGTTGCGCTGGGGCGGCAAGACCTTAGCATGAGTCTCGACCGAGCGGCACTGCAAATAGGGCTGCAAGATCGGACACATAAGCCCACCAATCGCGGGCGCTGGTTTTCAAATCGCTCGGAATGCGGCGAGCCGTGGAACTAACTGACGTGATCACGGATGTCCTACACATTGATGGAATTCGGTCAATCTATGCTGGATGCAAACTTCGCCAGGACTTTCACAACTGCGCGCATGAAAAGCGGATTGGTCACGGTGATCTGCGCGAAGTAGAGGCCGATCTGAACGACAAATTTGGGATATTGGGGCCAACCATTAAAGGTTGGACGCGTTTCAACTCCGGAGAGAGTACCGAAATGTCAGGCAGCGGGTGTTCAGAGCAGTGCAGAGCGCTGCGGCGAGAGTGATCTGGCGTTACTGATCCAAGACTTCCCGGACCAGCGCGAGCGTTTTGGAGTAGTGTGCTTTGAGCAAGTCGACCGCCCGGTCGGCATCCTTGGCCAGCACGGCGTCCATGATCGCCTTATGCTCTTCGTTTCTGAGCCGTCCGGCCTCCGAGCTTTCCGACACGGCGAGGTAGCGCGCCCGCGTTGCCTGGAACATCAGGTGGTCGCAAAAGGACAAGAGCCACGACGACCCGCAATTTGCGATCAGAGCGAGATGAAAGGCGCGGTGGCGCTCTTCCCATTTCGGGTTCGAGCTGCCATCGGGCAGCGAGAATTCGGTGCGTTCGAGGCGGTGAAACGTGGTGACGAGATCAAGCTCGTAATCCTCGGTCATGTTCGCGATGCTTTCGCGGACGGCGATCTCTTCGAGCCAGCAACGGGTTTTCACCAATTCTTCCAGCCCCGCTGCATCGATCACCGGGATCGAAAAGCCTTTCTGCTCTCGCTGATCGACGATGCGCTCCGCTGCGAGACGCGACAGCGCTTCCCGCACCGGGTTGATCGAACTCTCATAGCGTTCTGCCAAATCTTTGATATTCAACCGGATGCCCGCCGGGAACCCGCCGCGCAGGATATCCGCTTTGATATCCTGATAGATCGTGGTTGCGGCGGTTGTTTTTTCTGTGGTTGCCGGTGGCATAGGTGATCCTTCAGACAAAGGCTTGTGCGATCTTGTCAGGCGTCAGGGGCATGTCAACGATCCTGACACCCAGCGCTTGCTTGATCGCGTTGCCAAGCGCCGCAGCAGTGGGTCCGGTGGCACATTCCCCGACGCCCAGCGGTGGTGCATCCTGCGCGTCCATGAGATCGACCTCAAGCGACGGGATTTCGTCGAAGCCCAACACCGGATAGGCCTCCCAATCGGGCGCGTCAAAGCCGGACTCGGTCCAGCGCAACTCTTCATGGAGCGTCCAACTGATCGACTGCAGGATACCACCCTCGATCTGGTTGCGGACGCCGTCCGGGTTGATCACCTGCCCTGCGTCAACCGCCGCCCAGGCACTGGTCACGGTCACGCGTTCATCCAGCGCCAGATCGCAGATCACAGCGCAGTACGCAGCGCTGTTCTTGTACCGTGCGAACCCCAGACCACGTCCGGTGGTCCCGTCGGAGGGCGCAGGCGGCCAGCCAGCCATGTCCGCCACCCGCTTGAGGACAGCGATGGCGCGCGGGTCGGTCAGATGGTCAAGCCGATACGCCAGCGGATCGGCCCCCGTACGCTCTGCAAGCTCGTCCATCATGCTTTCAATGGCGAAGACATTCAGGTGCGCCCCAAGAGCGCGCAGTGCCGATGTTCTGAAGGATCGCTCCTTGATCAGCGCGTAGTCCACCTGCGCCGGCACGTCGTAGATCGGCGGCGCATTGCGGCACCCTGCCCCGCCGAACGGCACCTGCCCCGGATCGGCCGTTTGCGACGGCTCTTGCGGGGATGCGACCGCCCATGCGCTGGCCAGGTTGACCCCATCGCCCCAGCCGGGTCGGGTCAGGTGTGTAAAGCCGTTGATCTTGTGTGACCAGCGATCAATGCGGCCGTTTGTATCGGTTCCCGCCGTCAGCGTGACCTGCATGGCGGGACCCGCTGGCGCGGCCTGGATTTCCTGCGCCCGGGTCCAGACAAGCCGCACTGGACGTTGCACGGCGCGGGCGATCAATGCGGCTTCGAGCGCCACATCATCAGCGCCGTTGTGACCATAACACCCCGCTCCGGGCGCGTGGATGACTCGCACGGCGTGGGCTGAAAGATCCAATGTGCGCGCGATCGCAACGCCTAAGGGAAAGACGCCCTGTGACTGAGACCAGACCGTCAGGCGTTCGTCCTTGAACTCTGCAAGCGCGCAGACAAGGCCAACCGAAGCATGTGCCAGAAATGGTCGGGTCAAGCGCAGCACCACGTCCCCGCCGTCTGATCCGCCCTCGGTCAACACCGGCTCGGGGCTGGCGTCGTAGCGATCCAAGAGGTCCGCGACCGGACTGAACAGCGGCAGCTTCGGCCCCTGCCACGATACAAGGTCTTCGGCTTTTTCTGCAGCGCGTATCGCCCATTCCTCGCGTTCAGACGTGATCGCCAGAAAGCTGCCGTCGCGGACGACGTCGCGCACACCGGGCAGGGCGCGCAAGAAGGCCTCGTCGCAATTCTCAAGGGTGCAGCCCGGTCGCGGCGGCAGAATGACCCTCGCGTGCAGCATCCCATCAAGCGCGATATCGTGGATGAAACCCGCGCCGTTGAGTTTGGCCGGCAGGTCGTCGCGGGGAACGGGCTGTCCAACAGCACGGTGATGCACGGGTGGAAGCGGTGCGATGCTGGTATCGACAGGCACGGTCAAATCAACGTCCGCGACAAGATCGCCATAGCTGACGCCACCCACCCCGTCCGTTTCGAAGACACCGTTGCGGATCACCACCGCATCCGGTGAAGTGTTCAACCGTCGTGCCGCCGCAACCCTGAACCGCTCGCGCACATCAGCGGCAATGGTGCGGACTGCGCCGCCTCCTATTTCGACCGAGATCGAGGCAGAGGTCCAAAGCTCGTCAGGTGTCAGATGCGTGTCGCCGGCGACCAGATCGACACAATCGACTGGTACACACAGCTCATCGGCGGCGATCTGCTTGAGCGCGATACCGATACCTTGACCGATCTCGACCTTGCCGGTCCGCAATTCCACGCGCGCCCCGGAGAAGGACAGCCACTTGGCCGGAACGGGATTTGAGGTGAGGCTTGGGTTGGGTTTCATACCGCCTGCCTTGCCGCCTCTATGGCGTCGAGGATGCGCCGGTGAGTGCCACAGCGGCATATATGACGTTCGGCCAGATGAGCGACGACCTCATCCGCCGACGCGGGCGGGTCGCGCTGCAGCAACGCGCGGGCCGACATCAGAATGCCGGGGATACAGTAGCCGCATTGCGCCGCCTGTGCGTCGAGGAAGGCATCAAAAACCGCATCACGGCCCGCCCCTTCGACCGTCTCGACCGAAACGCCGTTCATGCTCCACATCGGCGCCGTGCAGGCGTTCACCGGATTGCCGTCCACGATTACTGTGCAGGCGCCGCAATGGCCGCTGCCGCACCCCAGTTTTGCGCCCTTGAGCCCCAGATCGTTCCGAAGCACGAAAAGCAGGGGCGTCGCCTCATCGACATCAACCGCAACGGGCTTTCCGTTTACCTGAAACCGATGCTCCGGCATCAGTCGTCCACGCCCGCCAGAAGGCCCTGTCGTTCGGCCACGCGCATATACCAGTTCCACGTGCCGTCGGCGAACATGTCGGAGGCGAGGAACTTCTTGCAGTCGTCGATCTCTTCCTGCGGCATCAGGTGCAGATCACCCGCCGCCATCGCCATCAGTTGCACCTCCATCGCGCGGTCGAGCTCGGCTGCGGCCACGACTGCGTCACGCACATTGCGCCCTGTCACAAGAACTCCGTGGTGCTTGAGGATCAGCGCCTTGCCGTGACCCATTGCTTCGACCATTGACCCTCCCTGATTGTGAATCTCCGGGGCGTCGAAATCCTCTACGATCCCGATCTCTCCGTGCCAGCGGCCCGAATTCCGGTCGTAGGGCTGCAGGTTTGCGCCAATCGCCCCCATCGCGATGGACGCCTTCGAATGGTGGTGCAGAATGCAGGTCACATCCGGCCGTGCCCGGTAGACATCGCCGTGGCAGGCGATCGACGGGTTGATTGGGCTTTTGCCATCCACCGGTTTGGCGTCAAAGGTGCATTCGCGCAGATCGCTCAGGCGCACCTCTTCGACCGATTGACCGATCTGGTAGGTCCAGTAGGTGTCGGCGCCGGGCATCCGCGCGGTCAGATGCGCCAAGAGCCCAAGGCCCAGATTGTTCAACGCCATCGCGCGAAAGCCCAGAACCAGTTCACGCTTCAGCGCTTCGACGTCCTCGTAGTAGGTTATGGTCGATCCATCCGGCATGAATACCTCCTATCTGATGAGCCCCAGCGACAGCCAGGGAAAGGCGATGATCGCGATCAGGCAGATCGCCATGATGAGTGCAAAGGGGGCCGCGCCGAGAAAGATGTCTTTCAGGCCGATCCGGTCGTCCTGCAAGTTGGCCTTCACCACGAAGGCCGAAATACCCAAGGGCGGCGTCAAAAGCCCGATCTCGACCGCGATGATGGTGACGATGCCGAACCAGACCAGATCGGCCCCCAGCGCCAGCAGCGGCGGGGCAAAGAGCGGCACCATGATCAGCATGATCGACGTGGAGTCGAGGATCGAGCCCAGCACGAGAACGATCAACACATAGGCGATGATGATGCCGTAGAACCCAAACTCCGCCGCCGTCAGCCAGTCACCCATCGCATTCGGGAAACCGGAGAGCGCGAGCATCCGCGAATACATGGTGGCAGCGACGAAAAGGATGCAAATCGAGGCCGTGACGTGGCCGGTTTCCACAAGGATGCGCCAGAAAGACTTCAGGTCGAGCGTGCGACGGAGCAGCGCAACGAGCAGCGCTCCAAGGGCGCCTACGGCCCCGGCCTCGGTCGGCGTGAAGACACCGCCGTAAATCCCGCCGAACACCGCGCCGATCAGCACGACAACCGGCGCCATCTTGCGCGCGATATCGAGCCAGGACAGCCGAGGCGCCTCGGCCGCGGCCCCTTCTTTCGGATTGCCCAAAAAGCCTGGCGTGACACGCGCCATCACGAGGATACCCACGGCATAACACACGGCCAGCAAGAGGCCCGGGATGACACCCGCAATGAACAGATCGCCGATAGAGACCTCGACAAGGATTCCGTAGATGATGAGCAGAAGCGACGGCGGGATCAGCATTCCAAGCACGGAAGACCCCGCAACCACGCCTACCGCAAAGCGCGGATTGTAGCCTCTGTCGATCATTTGCGGAACGGCGACTTTGGTGAAGACCGCCGCCGACGCGATGGAGACACCGGTGATTGCGGCAAAGATGGCGTTGGCCCCGACTGTTGCAACGCCCAATCCGCCGCGGATCTTGCGGAACGCCTGTTCGCCCACGTCGAAGGCAT
Organism: Marivita hallyeonensis; assembly: GCF_900129875.1. Classification (GTDB taxonomy): domain Bacteria; phylum Pseudomonadota; class Alphaproteobacteria; order Rhodobacterales; family Rhodobacteraceae; genus Marivita; species Marivita hallyeonensis. Next base: position 724,426 of record NZ_FQXC01000002.1, read on the forward strand.
CGCGTCCAATGCCTGCGCGTTCGACGAAGAGGCCCATGAGAACGAAAAGCGGGATCACGCCGAACACGTAGGACGAGATGGAGTCCTTCGCCGCCAACCCGATCAGCTTGGCCGAGATATCCGCGTTTCCCTTCATCACCCAGACGCCAAGAAACGACGTCGCTGCCAGAGCGACTGCCACATGCAGCCCCATCCAGATGAAGCCGATCATCACGAAGACCGAACCGAGGCCAACCGCCAGTTCAAAGCTCATGGCGCCGGCCTCCCGTCACGGGCCGCGTGCAGCAAATACTCAAGCGCGACGAGCGAAGCCCCGACAATGACAAGAAGGTTGATGGGCCAGACCGGAAACGTGATGTCGCCAATCGCGCCGACGAACGTCCCCTGCCGCCAAGCCTTTTCGAAGATCGGCACCGTTGCCCAAGCGATGCAAAAGAAAAGCGCCGCCCCAATGCCATTAAACAGAACCGATGTCAGCCGTCCAAAACGCGGGAAACGGCGCGCAATCAGAACAGCGAGCGCATCGGATTTGATGAAGCGGTCCGCACGCAGCGCATTTGCCAGCTGGAGGAAGACAATCCCGGTGATGGACAGCGCAACGAATTCCGGCACCGCAGGCAGCGGCGCCGAAATCGTCCATCGCAGTAAGACGTCAAGATTGATCAGCACCATCAGGCCAAGTGTCCAGATCGCACCAAGCGAGGCCAACAGCGCCGACACGAGACCGATGGCCCGGTCAACGCCCGTCAAGGGCGTCCAACGATCAGCGGTTGTGTGGTTCATCGGCTCGCCTCGCGCTGCGGTGTGGAAGGGATCACTCCCGATCCCAGTCCCGGGGTGGTTCCTGACCCGCGTCGCGGAGGGCCTGCATGAAACCTGCCAGAACCTCGCTGCCCGGCAAACCCTTTGCGTCCTGTTCGGCGGCCCATTCCTTGGGGACGTTAGGCAACGCGTTGACCCACGCCGCGCGTTCCTCGGCCGACAGCTCCGATACAGTGCCACCGTCCGCCCTGATCTTTTCGTAGGCCGCGTTGATCAACGCGTCCTGATCGGCGAAGACCGCATCGGAATAGGCCGCGGCGCCCGCGTGCAACGCCGCCTGTACTTCTTCTGGCAAGCCCTCGTACCAATCTAGGTTGGCCGACAAGGCCGCCGCGTAGGGCGCGCCGAAATCGACGATGGTCATGTTCGGTGCCACCTCGGCCAACCCGCCCGGGGCGGCGGCAGTGGCAAAGTTGATCGCGCCGTCACACACGCCTGTCTGGATCGAGTTGTAGTATTCCGTCAGGCTGGACGACACTGGCACCGCGCCGGTGCCCTTGACCCAGTTCACCGCAGGTCCCGGAGCGCAGATCTTGCGACCCTCCAGATCGGCAAGTGTGGAAATCGGGAAGGTGGTGAAGATCTGGTAGCTGTCGATCGCAAACCCACCGCCCAGATAAACCTGGTTCTGCTCTTCCCACGCCGCCTTCATGGCTGGTATCTGATCCTGCAACCGCTCAACGATCTCGGTCGTCAGACGCGGGTTCTTGGAATTGAACGGCGCGACGTAGGCGATGTTCTGCATCGGGTAAAGCGACGGGTTGAACAGCGTCGGGTTGTAGGCGATCTCGGCCAGACCGGTTCCCACCGCGTCGCTTTCACCGCCGACCTTGGCCAGCGCACCGCCATAGGCTTCGTTCCAGTCGATGGAATGATTGCCGGTCTTGGCAAGCTCTGCATCCACCGTTGGGATGAAGGTCTCCGTCAGGTTCTTGACCCAGATGAAGATCGGCGGGTGGCCCGCGACGATGGTGACATCAATCTCGTCAGCCGCGCTTTCCATCGGTGCGCTCAGGCAGAGCGCGGTCACCGCCGCAGTCGTGAGTAGTTTGTGCATGAGGTCCTCCCAGTGATGTCTCAGGCCGGCTCGGTATCGAGCCCCAATTCTTCAAGTGTCGTGGTTTTTCTTTCGAGCAGCCGTGCGATCATGTCGGCTTCCTGCCGTTCGCGCGCTTCTGCCTGGATGACGATGTCTTCCGCCTTTTCCATGGGCAAGACGACGACACCGTCCGCGTCACCGACAATCCAGTCGCCGTCGCAGACCATGACCCCACCGCATGTGATCGGCTGTCCGCGCGACCCCGGATCGCGTTTGCCGGGTCCGGGAATGGCAGTCCCGCGGGCGAAGATGGGGAACGCATCGGGGTCAATAGCCGCGGCATCGCGAACCGCGCCATCGACCACAAGACCACGATACCCGATACCGCGTGCAGCCGCCGACAACACATCGCCCCAAATGGCGATATCCGTGCGTCCTCCGGCATCGACAACGATCACGTCGCCTTTGCGATCTTCGGCAAGAAGCCTGTGCAGGGCCAGGTTGTCGCCCTCACCGACTTTGACCGTCACGGCGCGACCAACGACGCGGGACGGCAGACGCACGGGTTTGATTCCGGCCTCCATCGCGCCCGACTTGCCCGCCGCCTCGAACAGGCTGGCGGCACCAAGGCATCGAAGGCGCGCGGACAGGGTCATGCGACGCGGTTCTCGAGCACTGGCAGGCCGGTGATTTCCACGCGGACGACATCACCAGACGAGATGAACCGTCCTGTCCCCGCGCCAACACCCGGCGGCGTGCCCGTCGCGATCACGTCGCCCGGTGAGAGGCTGACCCTGCTGGACGCGAAGGCCACTAGAGTGGGGATGTCAAAGATCATGTCCGCGATGACCGCGTCCTGTCTGACCTCGCCATTGACCAGCGTGCGGATGCGCGTGCGCTTGGCCTTCAAGTCGTCGATGACATCGCCGATCGGGATGACTTCGGGTCCGATGGGCGTCGACCGTTCCAGGCATTTGCCCGAGAACCAGTCCAGATGCTCTTTGTCGCCGGCCTTTACCTTGAACAGGTTGCGGGCAGAGACATCGTTGAAGGCCGTGACCCCCGCGATGTGGTCCCACGCATCTTCCGGCGCAATCCGGTAGCCGCCCTTGCCGATGATGATCGCCAACTCGCCCTCGTAGTCGAGCTGTGTGATGTGATCCGGAAGGGAAATAGCCTCGTCACCCGAGATCATGGCCTCGCGTGACTTGAAGAAGAGGATCGGCGACTCCGGTACCGGCTGTTCGGCCTCTTTGGCGTGATCAACATAGTTCAAAGCCACACACAGGATTTTCCCGTCGGGGTCCATTGCCGGAAGCAGGTCGACCGAGGTTGCAGTGACCGGATCACCCTGCCCTGGCGCGCCCGCGTTCAGCGCATCGACCAAACGGTCACCCGACAGCGGGTGAATGCCGTCGCCATCTTTCCAACCGATCTGGTCGCCCGACCCGTTCCTGTATCTGACAAATCCCATGCCATATCTCCATAAAACACATTTTACATATAAAATGGTTTTTAATACGTCAAATGATTCTTTCTTGGATCGAAGATTGATTTCTGGAGCCCGGTCAAGGTTCAGGGCCCCGTGTCCCAGACGCATTGCACACGCCCAGCAGAATGCCTTACCGGGTCCGCGCAGCGCCTACGCGGACCCTGTCATCAGAGCATTGCCTCACTCATTCGGTCCTTTAAACCCGGCCACGCGGCCCCAGTTGCAGGGAACGTTTGTCTCTGCCGCGCCCTCACAATCGACGAGATCGAAATGCAGATCGAGATCGATGGACAGACCCGTGGGCGAACCAAGAAAAGCGATAAAATCCATCCCGTGATCCAGCCGCAGGATTTCGCCCGTCGCTTCGAAACCGACGACCCGCACCTCGTCGTAGTTCGGGATGAACTCGGGATACCGCGCATTACGCACCATTCGGAAATCCAGCGTGATGGGCGCGATGACCCCGCGCAGGTCAAGGTCCCCGTGCACCTTTCCCGAGCTGGGCGTCAGCATCTCGACCTCGGTCGACGTGAACGTGGCCGTGGGGTGGTTTTCGACGTCCAGATAGTCGGCGTTGCGAATGTGATTGTCGCGCCCGATGTGGTTGCTGTCGACCGAGGCAAGGTCAACTGTGAAGGTGATCTGGCTGTTCGCGGGTTCTTCCTCGTCGATCAGAAATGTGCCGTCATAGGACCGAAACTGCCCGACAGTCCGGCTTAGCCCCATATGGTCGATTTCCCAGCCGACATAGGCATGCCCCAGATCGAGCGTCCATTGCTTCGGTTCTGCTGAAGCCATCGTTGTGATTGCGGCCAGTGCGGCGAGAGTGGGTGCGAGAGTTTTCATGTGGTGATCCTTTCTGACTGGATCCAACGTATATCGATGCAAGAATCGCAAAAGGACTATCGACTTTGCATCATAAGCATGCACAAATCGCAGGCATGGATGTTGACGCATTGAAAACAGCGGCATTGGTCGCGCAGCACGGCAGTTTCACGGCCGCGGCGCGGGTCATCGATGTGGACGCCTCGACCGTGTCGCGCACAGTCGCGTCAGTCGAAAACAAGATCGGACTTCGCCTTTTCCAGCGCAACGCACGGTCGCTGACGCTGACCGAGGAAGGCGCGGCCTACCTGTCGCGCGTCGGCCCGCTGCTTCTTGAACTGGATCACGCCGCCGACGAGGCCCGCCAATTGCGCGAGCTTCCGTCCGGCACCCTGCGCATGACGGCCTCTGTGGCCTTTGCCTACGAGGTGATCGTTCCGCACCTGGCTGCGTTCCGCGATCTCTACCCGAAAATCATTGTCGAATTGCTGCCGACCGACGCCACTGTCGACATTCTGGCGGAGAAGATCGACCTCGCCATCCGGCTTGCCAGCGCGCCGGAAGGTGACGTGATCAGCACAAAGCTGATGTCCACACGCTACCGCGTCTGCGCATCACCTGATTACCTCGACCGCACCGGCGCGATAGACCATCCCACCGATCTTCAGACCCATGATTGCCTGCGCTTCGCCCTGCCGGAGTTTCGCAGCACGTGGAAATTCCGTCGCGGGACAGACGACATCGCCGTGCCTGTCGGGGGCACCCTGCTCATCTCCAATGCGCTTGGCCTCAGACGCGCCGCCCGCGATGGCCTTGGCCCGGTGCTTCTCGGAGATTGGCTGGTGAAAGACGACCTCGCACAAGGGCGTCTTGTCGACCTCTTCCCCGACTGGGAGTGCAGCGCGACCACCTTCGACACAGGTGCATGGGCGCTCTACCCAAGCCGAGAGTTCCTGCCCCGCAAGGTTCGGGCAATGATCGACTTTCTGAAACCCAGACTGCGAACAGCAGGTCGCTGACAGAAAGATCCGCATGCGTTCGGCGCAGGACACGTAATGGGTAGTTGCGGCCTGCAGCGAGGAAAACGCCTCACTTACTCAACGCGCCCTTCAAAGCCGGATAGAGGGCGGTGTAGCGCGCGTAGATCTCTTCATAGGCCGCGACCGCTTTCGGATTGGGGTCGATCACGCGGCCCGGTTTGACCATTGCGGCGATACCGTCGTCGATGGTGTCGAAATGGCCAACCCCGTGGGCGGCGAGGATGGCGGAGCCGAGTGATGGACCGTCGGTCGAAGCCGGAATCCGCACCGGGATACCGGCGGTGTCGGCGTGGATCTGCATGAAGAGGTCAGAATTGGTGGCACCACCCCCGGCGATCATTTCGCTGCCTTCGTAACCGCCTTTGGCAAAGGCATCGAGGATGGCGCGGGTGCCCATGGAGATCCCCTCCATGATCGCGCGGAAGACGTGATGCGGTTCATGCGCCAGCGTCAGACCGGTGATGGCCCCGCGGGACAGCGCGTCGGTATAGGGCGTTCGGTTGCCCTGAAAGTGGTCCTGCACGATCAGGCCATCCGATCCGGGCGGCAGAGCCGCGGCCCTGCGGTTCATCTCGTCGAAATCGAAGTCGCCGCCCACGAAGCGCCGCAACCAGTTGATGATCGACCCGGTGGAGGTTTGCCCGCCTTCGATGATGTAGCGATCGGGGTAGACGATGTCGGCATAGGCACCCCACATCCCCGGCGCGTGGAACGGTTTCTCCGTCACTCCGAACTGCAGATGTGACGACCCGGTGATCAAGCAAAGCTGCCCCGGCTGTGCCACGCCCAAGCCGATCATGCCAATCAGGGCATCCGCTCCGCCTTGCACAAGCTTCGTCTTAGTGGTCAGGCCCAGCGCGTCGGCGGCCTCTTTTGTGAGCGGACCGACAACTTCGCCCGGTGCGGCGACCCGAGAAGGCCATTTTTCGACCAGATCGCCCATGCCAAGCGCCGACACAAGGCTCTCTGCCCAGCCGCCATCGCGGTTCGCATAGTGCCAGCGAAGGCCGACGTTGTTCAGCGACGCGCAGCGTTCCCCGGTCAGGCGCAGCGTCAGGTAGTCCTGATATTCGCAGATGGTTGTCGCTGCATCGTAGACGTCGGGTTCGTTGCGTTTGATCCAGAGCGCTTTCGGGATCATCCATTCGGCGGATACCGGCCCCGCCCCGTCTGAGTTCAGCTTCAGCCGCGCATCTCCGGTCGCCAAGACGGCCTCGGCTTCCTGATCGGCGCGCACGTCCATCCACATGATCGCGGGCCGAAGAGGTCGCCCGTTGGCGTCAAGAGCAACCACCGTGCAGCAGGTCGTGGCATAGGCCATCGCCTCGATCTGGTCCCCGGACAGCCCGGCTTCGGCCAGACAGGCACGTGTGGCCTTGCACAGGCACGCCCACCAATCCTCCGGGTTTTGCTCGGCGCGGGCGCCGGGGGAGAACGTCGTCTCATAAGGTTCGGCATGCGAGGCCAGGCACGTGCCGCTCAGGTCATAAATCCGTGCGCGCAGGCTCTCGGTGCCGCCGTCCGCAGTGAGAAAATACGCCATACTCCCCTCCTCCGTTTCGCGTTGTCTCAGGGTCTTGCGATGATACCCGCCACTGCGTCGACCGCATCCCAGTGCGGCATATGCCCGGCATCGACCATATGGCACGCCACATGCGGGGGCAGATTGAACACGTGATCGCGCGGAATGATCGTGTCATGCAGGCCAAAGATCGCGCTGACCGGAACTTGTCCCGCCAATGCTGCGAGTGGTGCGATTGTGTCGATGCGCTGGGTGTTGTCACGCACCATGTCATCGGCGAGCGCCTTGAGCCGCCCTGACTGCAGCTCCTCCGCCATCGCGGACAGCGCCTGCCAGTCAAGAGCCGCCGCTTTCGGACCGAGAAGGCGCATCAGATGCGCCAGTTCCCCCGGCCCGGGCGCGTGCGTCATGCCGCTTGTGAACCGTCCGTTCATGTCCAGGCCGCATCCGGCCGGCGCGATGAGGGTCAAGAGGGCCACCTTGGATGGCAATGCGACCGCCGCCTTCACCGCAACGTGGGCACCGAGGGAATGACCGACAAGGTGAACCGGTGTCGGTTGGGCGGCCAACTCCGCAACAAGCCAATCGACGAGAGATTCCACATCCGTCGCGTCATTTGTGTTCGCGCCGTGACCCGGCAGGTCGGGTGCCGTCGCTTTGACACCGGATCGCTGCAGCCGCGCGCGCAGTGCCGCCCAGTTTGAGCCAAGTCCAGCGAAGCCGTGCACGAAATAGACAGGGCGTGTCGTGTCACCATTGGCGACCGGCCTCGGTGTCCGTACGTCCGACAGAAGCGCACGCACGTCGTCCGCCTCGATCCGACCGCGCCGTCCTGTGCCGGTCACCGTGTCCAGCGAGATCTCGTTTTGCTCCGCGATCCGGCGCGCCAGAGGCGTCGCACGGGTTAGCGAGGTGTCAGAACGTGCCGCTTGCGCGACCGGCGACGGACGTGTGTCTTCTGCTGCGTCCGGTTCTGGCCCTGCGGTGTCCGGCTCTTCGATACCGTCCCAAGCGTCGGCTGTTTCGATCACCGCGATCGGTGTGCCGACATCCACCACATCCCCGGGCGCGACCAGCGTCTCGACCAGCGTACCTGCGCCAAGGGCCGGATATTCCACCATGGTCTTGTCGGTTTCCACTTCCAAAAGCGGATCGCCCCGCTTGAACGCCTGTCCGGGTTGGACCAGCCATTCGGCGATGGTGCCCTCCTCCATCGTTTCGCCAAGGCGCGGCATCGGCAATGTGAGCTTTGTCACCGTGCTCATGCAAACATCTTTCGGGCAGTCTCGACAATCAGATCCGGTGTCGGGACGGAGTTCTGTTCCAACAGGGGTGATACGGATATCGGGATATCCTCACCGGCCACTCGGACGACCGGATCCTCAAGGAAATCAAAGCACTCTTCGGTGATCCGCGCCGCCAGCTCCGCGGCGACGCCACCCGTCATGACACCCTCCGACACCACCATCGCGCGTCCAGCTTGCTCGACCAGCGGGCGGATCGTGTCGAAATCGAGCGGATTCAGAGTGCGCAGATCCACGACGGCAGCCTCAATCCCGTGCTTGGACGCCATCTCTTCCGCCGCTGCCAGCGCATGATGGACTTGCCGCGAATAGGTGACGATCACCAAATCCTTACCCTCGCGCAGCACCTTGGCGCGCCCCCATTCGGCAGGCTCGACATCCGGGTCAAGCACGCCTTTCATGGTGTAGAGGCCCTTGTGCTCGATGAACACGACCGGATCGGGTTGCTGCAGCGCCTGGCGCAGCAGGTGATAGGCGTCCTCCACCGTGGCAGGCATGGCAAGGCGAAGGCCTGGGGTGTGCATCACGTACCCTTCAAGGCTCTGACTGTGCTGGGCGCCTGCGGATCGCCCAGTGCCGCCTTGCGTGCGCAGAACCATCGGAACTCCGATCTGACCGCCGAACATGTAACGAATCTTGGCCGCCTGATTGGCAAGCTGGTCCATCGTCATGCCGATGAAATCGACATACATCAGTTCGGCCACCGGCCTCAGCCCGGTCATCGCGGCCCCGACCGCCGCCCCAACGATGGCAGCTTCGGAGATCGGTGTGTCGATGACACGCTCCGGTCCGAACTCGCTGATCAGGTTCTTCGTGACACCGTAGGCGCCGCCGTACCGGCCCACCTCTTCTCCCATGACGATCACGCTGTCGTCGGCGGTCATCGCCTCGCTCAGGGCCAGCTTCAGCGCATCACGGTACGTGGTTTCTTGCATCGCCATGACGGTCACCCCTGCGCCAGCACGCGGTCCAGTCGGACGCGTACAGGTTCGGGTTCGGGCTGCGACGGGTCGTAGACATCGCGGAACATCGACGCCATCTGTGGCTCTTCCCCGGCGACTGCAAAATCAATCGAGCCATCCATTTCTTTCGCGACAGTCGCGTCCAACGCGTCAAGGTCAGCCTCAGTCATCAACCCGGCTTCGATCAGCTTTTCGCGGGCGCGCAGGACCGGGTCTTTCTTGCGCCCCTCGTCCTCTTCCGCCTCGGCGCGATAAGGGGATTTGTCCTTCCGCGCATGGCCATAGAAGCGGTAACAATCCACGGCCAGGAATGCGGGCGTGCCCGCGCGGGCCCCGTCCATCAATTCCGTTGCCGCTTCGGCCACGTCTTCGACGTCAAGCCCATCGACCGTACGCGCCGCAAGGCCAAACGCCTCCGCGCGTTCGTGCAGGTTCGGGTTGGCGGTCGCCTGATCGATGCGGGTGCCCATGCCGTACTGGTTGTTGATGCAGACAAACATCACCGGCAGCTTCCACAGTGCGGCCATGTTCATGCTCTCGTAGAGGATGCCCTGCCCGGTCGCGCCGTCGCCGAAGAACGCAACGGACACAGCGCCGCTTTTCTGATGTCGCGCCGATAGCCCCGCACCGACGACCGCCGGAATTCCACCACCAACGATGGCGTTCGCGCCCAGATGGCCAAGTCCCATATCGGCGATGTGCATGGACCCGCCCTTGCCGTGGCAATAGCCGCAGTCCTTGCCTGCGATTTCAGCCATCATCCGGTTGGGATCGGCCCCGCGCGCAAGAAAAATTCCATGCCCCCGGTGGTGTGTCGTGAACGTGTCGCCGTCCTGCATCGCTGCACACACACCAACAGCCGCGCTTTCTTCGCCAATAGACAAGTGCAGCATTGACCCTGCGGATTGCCCCCGCACGAAGAGCTCGCCTACGCGTTCTTCGAACGTGCGAACCCGGCGCATGTCTTCATAGAGCTTTGGCAGCGTTGAGTTTTTCATGTGTTTTCCAAGACCCCAGTCAGATCAACCCGTATTGCCGGGCCTTGTTGCGCAGGAACGGTAGTCCGTTTTCCATCACTTCAGCCTCACCCGAGGCAACGGGACGCCAGACGGACAGGCCCACGGCGATCTCTGGCGGCATGTTGATGAAACTTTCCATCGCCAGACCACCTTTGAACCCGACCGCTCGCAGCGCACCGAAGATTTCGTCCCAGGCAATGGTGCCTGCGCCCGGCGTGCCCCGGTCGGATTCGGACAGGTGGATGTAGCGCAGATGGTCGCGCGCATCGATGATGCCCTGCGCGACGCCCTTCTCTTCGATATTCATGTGGTAGGTGTCCAGATGGACAAACATATTGTCCGCGCCGATCCGCTCGATCATGTCGACCGCCTGCCACCCGGTGTTGAGCAAATGCGTTTCGTACCGGTTGACCGGCTCGATCCCGAACAAAAGCCCAAGCGATTTTGCGTGTCTTGCAGCGCGTGTCAGCGCGTCTGCCACGTTGTCGAGTTCGGCCTGCGACGGCGGCTGACCCGAGCGTTCGCCGATCCCGCCATAGACCACGCCGGACAGTGCCTCGGCTCCGATTGCGGCACATTTGTCCAACGCAACTTTCAGAAATTCCACCGCGCCATCCGGGTTGCGCGAGGCCCAGACTGCTTCCGGCAGACCAAGCGAGCACACGGCCCGCATTTCCGCCGCTTCAAGCACGGACCGGCTGTGATCGGCATCGACGCTGGGCGGGTCGAGCAGCGCGATTTCCAGGAAATCCATGCCATAGGATTTCGCTTTCGCGACCGCCGTTTCGCACCCGGCCCTGTCCCACGACATGGTCCACATGCTGGTATGAACGCCGAACCCTTCCATCACGCGCCTCCATTCTCTTCAGCGGCCAGCAATGCATTGGCCAAACCTTCGTCCACGAGGAGTTTTTTCACGTATCCGGCACGCAGCACGGCCAATGTCGCGGCAAGTTTGCCTGAGCCACCGGCAAGAAGGACAGTATCCATATCGGCCATGTCGGATGGTTGCACGCAAGGTGTGGACCGGTTCAATTCGATATCCGCGACCGTACCGTCGGCCCTATAGAATACGCCGCAACAGTCCCCGACCACGTCTGCATCACGGAGTTGCTGGATTTGATCCGCGCTGAAGATGTCGCTGTCGAACAGGATTGCACCTTCCTGGCATTCTCCAACGCTCATGAACGCATGATCCGCGCGGCGGGCGACACCGATTGCCTCCCGGACAAGCCGCTGTGACATGATCCTCTCACAAGCCTCCGCGTTGTCGGCCACAAAGGGCGCGGGTAGCAGAATGGCCTGCCCGCCGGTTTGCGCGGCAAGGCGGACGCACACGTCGCCGGGCGCAGTGTGCGACGCGTAAGTCACCGACCCCATGAGCGACACGAAGGTCAGGCCACTGTTGCGGACGCCCGTCAGGTTGTCGGCCATGGCAGAGAGCGTCCGCCCCCAACCCACGCCAACGGTCACCGGCGCATCTGATCCAGCGATGCGCGCAAGATAGCCGCTTGCCAGAATCGCCACGGCATTGCGGGCCAAAACGTCATCGCCTGCGGTATCGCCCACGGGCGCGACCTGCACCTCCTGCAATCCGAACAGGCTGACCAGACGATCTGCCAAGGCCAACGTACGTGCCGTACGGTGTTCGACGGCAATCCGTACAAGTCCCTGTTCACGCGCATCGGCCAACATGCGCAGCACTTTGAACCGCGAAATACCCAGTCTTTTACTGACGTCCTGCTGGCTCAGATTGCCCACGTAGTAGAGCCACGCCGCCTGCGCGATATCGTTGTCAGCCTGACGTTTCTGCATCAGCATGACGCGACAAACTCCTCCCAGCGGCCTGCGACAAAATGGCTTGACCGAGGCTTTTCTGATTATATAGTCACAAACGTGCAGTCAATGCACAAGTGTTACAAGACCGCTGCAAGGCTGGGCTTCAACCGGCCGGAAACGACGGTCGACGTTACGATTTCATCCGGTGTGGCGGTACCTCTGCCAGACCGGGAAACGACCCGCAAAGACGGGCATAGGGAGGAAGATTTGATGAAGACCAAGCTCAAAATGCTGACCGCTGCAGCGCTGGCGTCAACGGCGCTCGTTGGCACGCAAGCCGCGGCCGAAGCGCATTCCAAGAACATCGCAACCGTCGTGAAGATCGCAGGCATCCAGTGGTTCAACCGCATGGAAGAAGGCGTCAACAAGTTCGCCGAAGAGACTGGGATGAACGCGTTCCAGGTCGGCCCGGCACAAGCTGATCCGCAGCAGCAGGTTGCGCTGATCGAAGACATGATTGCGCAGGGCGTCGATGCTCTGGCCGTGGTTCCGATGTCACCAGAAGCCCTAGAGCCGGTACTCGGTCGCGCCATGGAAGCGGGCATCGCCGTCATCACGCACGAAGCGGCTGCGCAACAGAACACAGCCTATGACCTCGAAGCATTCGTGAACGAGGACTTCGGCGCAAACCTCATGGAACAGCTTGCCACCTGTATGGGCGGTGAAGGCGAATACGCCGTGTTCGTCGGCTCGCTGACGTCGCAGACGCACAATCAGTGGGTCGATGGCGCGATTGCCCATCAGGAAGCCAACTATCCGAACATGACGCTGGTTGGCGACAAGAACGAAACCTTTGACGACGCAGAACAGGCCTACACCAAGGCACAAGAGGTTCTGCGCGCCTTCCCGAACATCAAGGGCATGCAGGGATCGGCTTCGACCGACGTCGCCGGCATCGGTCGCGCGATCGAAGAGCGTGGCATGGAGGACGCCACCTGCGTCTTCGGCACCTCCCTGCCCTCGATTGCCGGCCAGTACCTTGAGACCGGCGCGGTCGACGGTATCGGCTTCTGGGATCCAGCGGTCGCAGGCGAAGCGATGAACAAGCTCGCCGTCATGGTGATGAACGGTGAAGAAGTCACCGACGGTATGGACCTTGGCCTGCCGGGCTACGAAAGCATCTCACTCGATGGCAAGGTCATCTATGGCCAAGCCTGGGTGAACGTGAACGCGGACAACATGGCCGATTATCCGTTCTGATCCGTTGCAGCACAGAGGGGCGGCTTTCACGCCGCCCCATTTTGTCGAAAATCACTGAATTCAAGTTGGTTGTTCATGTCCTCAGACCATGACACCGCGTTTATCGACCTGCGCGCGATCACCAAACGGTACGCGGGGGTGACCGCGCTGGACTCTGTCGATTTCACCGTCCAGCCCGGCGAGGCCGTCTGCCTTGCGGGCGAAAACGGATCCGGGAAATCGACCCTCATCAAGATCATCTCGGGTGTGGAGCCCGCCACCGAGGGCACCGTGCGCATCGCGGGGAAAGAGCGCCCCTATTTGAACCCGCGCATCTCTGCTGCCGCCGGGGTCATGGTGATCTTTCAGGATTTTTCACTCTTCCCGAACCTGAGCGTGGCCGAGAACATCGCCTTTGCGACGCAGTTGTCGACCCATGAACGGTTCTTCAAATCGCGCGCCACGCGCGAGATCGCGCGCAAGGCGCTGGACCGGATCGGCGTCGAGATTGATCTCGACGCCCGGGTCGAGACGCTTCCCGTCGCGCAGAAACAGTTGGTCGCGATCTGCCGCGCGCTGGCCTCGCAGGCGCAGCTCATCATCATGGACGAACCCACCACCGCGTTGACCGAAAAAGAAGTGCGCCGCCTGCAGGGCATTATCCGCATGCTCAAGGACGAAGGCGTGGCGGTGATCTTTGTCAGCCACAAGCTCGCTGAAGTGCTTGAAGTTTCTGAAAAAGTGGTCGTTCTGCGCAACGGCAAGAAGGTGGCCGAGGGTCCGGCGACCGATTTCGATACGCAATCGCTGACCTACCACATGACTGGCCGTGATGTGCCGGAGGTTCCACCAAGCGAGGTCATGGCTGGCGCCGAAACGCTGATGCATGTCGAAAGTCTCACGAAGGAAGGGTCGTTCGCGGACATAAGTTTCGATCTGAAAACCGGCGAGGTCCTTGGCATCACCGGTCTTCTGGGGAGCGGGCGCACATCCGTTGCCAAGGCGCTGTTCGGCTTGGTCGCGCCAGATGCGGGCAGCATCACCGTCGAAGGCAAGCCCGTGCCGACCGGTGACCCGCAAGCGGCCTCTATGGCGCGGATCGGCTACGTACCCGAAGATCGTCTGACCGAGGGCCTGTTCCTCAGCCAGTCCATCCTGCGAAACGTGGCGATTGGACGGCTCGACGCGCATACAAGCGGCGGTTTCCTGAATATGGCTGGTCTTGTGGACGAGGCATCCGATTGGTTGAAGCGACTCAAGGTGAAGGCGCCGGATGTTGAGGCTCCCGTCCAGTCCCTGTCCGGCGGCAATCAGCAACGCGTGGCATTGGCCCGGTGGCTGTCGCGTGCGCCCCGCGTGCTCGTGCTGAACGGCCCCAGCGTCGGCGTTGACGTGGGGTCCAAGGCCGACATTCACGATATCATCCGCGATCTTGCATCGCAGGGTATCGGGATCATCGTGATCTCGGATGACTTGCCGGAATTGCTGGCCACCTGTCATCGCATTCTCGTCATGCGCGACGGACGCATCATAGATGAGCTGGACGGCCGCTCTGTCACCGAAGACGACCTTGCGCACAGGCTGGCCTCATGACCGGTTGGCTGCCCAAGGATTTCTGGACCCGCAACGAGACACTGGTGGCCGGTGTCATTGCGCTTTTCTGCATCATTGCAACGCTCTCTGACCCGCGTTTCTTCACCATCACGACGGTATCCGACCTGCTGCGCGCGTCGATCGTGATCGGCATTCTGGCCGTGGGCGCGATGCTGGTGCTGGTGTCGGGCGGGATAGACGTGAGTTTCACCGCGATTGCCGTCTTTGCGATGTATTCCTCGACAGTGCTGTTTCTCGCGATCTGGCCAGACGCGCCGTGGCCGCTGATCTTTGCGGTGTCTGTGGCGTTCGGCGCGTTTCTGGGGGCGTTCAACGGGTTTTTCATAGCGTTTCTGGGTCTGCCTACCCTCATCGTCACGCTTGGGACGTTGTCGATCTTCCGGGGGTTCCTGCTCACCTTCATCGGATCGCAGCGCATCTCGGACTTGCCGCCCGACATGCGCGATTTCTCGCGCGGGGTGCTGGCGCGGGGTACGACCGAAGCGGGCAACTTCTATTCGATCCCCTGGGCCGCTCTGGCGCTTGTGTTCGTGATCGTGCTGACGTGGTTCATTCTCAAGAAAACCATGCTGGGCCGGTCGATCTATGCCATCGGGGGCTCGGTCGAAAGCGCGCGGCGGATCGGGATCAATGTCAAATGGACCCAGTTCTTTGTCTACGTCTATGTCGGCGCCTTGGCTGGTCTCGCAGGCATCATCCATGGTTCGGTCGGGCGCATGGCGGACCCGTTTTCGCTTGTCGGGTTGGAACTGTCGGTGATCGCCGCCGTCGTTCTGGGTGGCGCACGCCTGATCGGAGGGTACGGTACGCTGACCGGCACACTTCTGGGCGTGGCACTTATTGTGATCGTCCAAAACAGCCTGATCGTCGTTGGGATTCCCACCACATGGCAATCGGTGACTATCGGCATCCTGATCCTCTTGGGCACGGGCGTTCCGGCCTACCGGGCCAAGCGGGCCGCGGCGCGCGCGGGGTAAGACACACATGACAGACCACGCCTCCACAAAAACCATCACCTCAGCACCGGAATTCCGCTTGCTCATCATCGCCGTCTTTGTCTTCGGCCTGATGTCAGTGCTGTCGCCTGACCGGTTCCTGTCGGCGCAGAACCTGACCTCCATGGCGTTTCAGTTCCCGGAATTCGCCATCCTCGCGCTGGCCATGACCATCACCATGTTAACCGGCGGGATCGACCTTTCGGTCGTTGGTGTGGCGAACCTGTCCGCCGTGGTGGCCGCGATCATCCTGACCCAATTCGCCGACCCCGCGATGCCAGCGTCGCAATCGGTGATCTGGCTGAGCTTCGCCATTGCCGCGGCGCTTTGCATCGGGGCATTGGCCGGGTTGGTGAACGGCTGCCTTGTCGCGTTCTTCGGCTTGCCACCAATCCTGGCCACACTCGGTTCGGGCCTGGTCTTTACAGGTTTCGCCATCGCCATGACCGGCGGCAGCGCCGTGATGGGGTTCCCGGATACGGTGGCGGTGATCGGCAATGCGCAGGTTCTCGGCATCCCGGTGCCGCTCATCCTCTTCGCGCTTCTGGCCATTGTGCTGCACCTGATCCTGACGCGGACCGCTTTTGGCCTGCGGGTCACCATGTTCGGGGCGAACCCGCTTGCTGCGCTTTACGCGGCCATCGACATCAACCGGATGCTGATCAAGGTTTACGTCATCGCAGGGCTGTTCTCGTCCGTTGCCGGGCTGATCATCATGAGCCGCGCGAACTCTGCCAAGGCCGATTACGGATCATCCTATCTGCTGCTCGCCGTGTTGATTGCCGTTCTGGGTGGCGTGAATCCCTATGGCGGCTACGGGCGGGTGATCGGCGTGGTGCTCGCGGTGCTGTCGATGCAGTTCCTGTCGAGCGGCCTAAACATGCTGCAGGTGTCCAACTTCGCGCGAGAGCTGATCTGGGGAGCATTGCTCATCCTTGTCATGGTGATCAACACCCACGCCGTCACCGCCCTGCGCGGCAGTTTTGCGAAAACACCGAAATGAAGACCGCATCCTGATCGAGGGGAGGACAAGATGAAGAAGATACTCAACAAACCCGAAGACTACGTGGATGAGATGCTCGCGGGGCTGACTGCCGCGCATCCTGAATACTACCGTCTGCACGGCGACAGCGGCAAGGTCGTGGCGCGGGCCAAGACCGGCAAAGACGGTAAGGTCGGGATCGTGACCGGCGGCGGATCAGGCCATCTACCCGTGTTCACCGGCTACGTGGGCGAAGGGCTTCTTGATGCCTGCGCTATCGGTGACGTGTTCGCCTCCCCTTCTGCCGAACAGATGGCAGACGCCATTCGCGCCGCCGACAGCGGTGCAGGCGTGTTGCGGCTTTACGGCAATTACGGCGGCGACGTGATGAACTTCGACATGGCCGGAGAACTGGTCGAGTTCGAGGATATCACCTGCACCACGGTGCTTCTGGCCGACGATGTCGCCTCCGCCCCGCCGGAGGAAGCCGAGAAGCGCCGGGGCGTTGCGGGTATGGTCTACGCGTTCAAGATGGCAGGCGCTGCCGCCGAAGAAGGCCGCGACCTTGAGGGCGTGACCACCGTCGCCCAGAAAGCCGCTGACGCCTGCCGCTCCATCGGCGCGGCGCTCTCGCCCTGCACGGTGCCGCAAGCAGGCAAACCGACCTTCGAGATCGCCGAAGACGAGATGGAAATGGGCATGGGCATCCATGGCGAACCCGGCGTCTGGCGCGGAACGCTGCAGACGGCGGATGAGATCGCGGGAGAGATGATGGATCGCCTGCTGGCCGACATGCCTTTGGCAAGCGGTGACCGCGTGTCTGTCATGGTCAACTCGCTGGGTGCGACCCCACCGGAAGAGCTCTACATCCTCTACCGCATCGTCAAAACCCGGCTCGAAGACGCGGGCGCGACCATCGTTATGCCACTTGTGGGCCGCTATGCCACCTCCATGGAAATGGCGGGCGTGTCCTTTACGCTGTGCAAGCTGGATGACGAGTTGGAGAAGCTGCTGAACGCGCCGTGCGATTGCGCTTTCTGGAGGGTCGGATGACCATCACCCGCGACACGCTTCTAGCCGCCATCGACCGCATCGCGGCGGCCATGGAGCGCGACTTCGACATGCTCAACGCCGCCGACGGCGCGCTTGGAGATGGCGATCTCGGTGTCACCATGACCCGTGGTATGCGCGCTATCCTGGCGATGAAGGACGATCTTCCCGACGATGTCGGCATGGCGCTGTTCCAATGTGCGCAGGCGTTCACCAAATCGTCCGGGTCCTCCTACGGGACGCTAATGGCGACTGGGCTGATGAGCGCCGCCAAAACCTTGCGGGGCCAAGAGGCAATTGATCACGCCGCCGTACCAGATCTCATTGCAGGCGCGCGGGACAAGATGAAAGAGCGCGGTAAGGCCGAACTTGGCGGCAAAACCGTGCTGGACAGTCTCGACTACGTTGCGAAAGCCACAGAAGGAGCCGACGACATGTCCACCGCCGCAGCCGACGCCGTGGACAAGGCACTCGATGACTTCCGCGACAAACCCGCCACCGTCGGCCGCGCGCGAATCTTCGGTGAGAAAAGCGTCGGAATGGACGATCCGGGGATGTTGGCGATGCAGCGCGTGGTCAAGGCAGCGGTGGACAGGTAGATGCGTTCCATCACGAGAAGAACAGCCGACAAAGCCAGTCTTCAGAACAGCGGTCCGTACTTCCAGTTGTCGGCGTCCGGTGTCACCGCATCAAGATCGTAATCCGCGCCCTGCAGCCGCTTTGCGATCTCCAGCCCGTCTTTGGCAGCCTGATCGACATATTCGCGCCCAAGCGTTTCGTCCTGCGCAACGCCATGACCACGCATGAGGTCCAGACCGTAGTTGAACTTGCCGACGGGATCGCCCGCCTCAGCCGCCCGGCGGTCCCATTCTGCTGACGCATCAGGATTGTATTCGCCGCCCAAGCCGTTGTTCTCAAGCTGGCTCATCCAGGTCATCGCCTTTGTGTACCCCGCTTCTGCGCAACGTTGTGTCAACTCTCGGGCCAGTTCGAAGTTGTCATTCTTCGTGACGTTGATCCCAAGCGAACAGGTGATGGAGTCAATCACACCCATCTCGATCTTGCGCGTGAGCATCTCGCGCCCAGTGTCTTGCGGGTTCAGGATCCCGAGGTCGTCTTCAACCGTGGCGGGAGGATCCGCAAAGGCTACGCTGGCGATCATAGTGACTGACATAGCTACAAAAAGGTTGGTCATATCGGTGCCTCCGCACGGCTACTCTACCAGCGCGCCTTTCACGGGTCACCATGACCAAGGTCGCAGACGAGTGTCCCAATCGTGCCGCGCTTCAGTTCTCTATACCAATGGGTCCTCACCACCGTAATGCCGATCCGGGTAATCCGCATGCAGTGCCTGATCCGCTTCGGAAAACCGCGGTCGGGCGAAATTGTGCTGGTGCCAGTAAGGATAGATCAACGGCAGGCGGCTGACATCGTTCAGGCGGGTCAGTTCCTCGTCCGAGAGTTTCAGATCGACCGCTCGGAAATTGCGCTCGAACTGGTCCGGAACGCGACCGCCGACCACCAGGGAGGCCACCGCCGGTCGCGTCAACAACCATGCCAAGGCGACCTGCGCCGCTTCGACGTCATGCGCTTCACCGATTTCGACCAAAACATCCACGATATCCCACAACCGATCCATGTCGCGGATCGGCGGTTCGTCCCATCCCGCCGCTTGCCGCGACCCTTCGGCCGGACCGGAGTCGCGCCGGTGTTTGCCGGAGAGTAATCCCGCGGCCAGCGGGGACCAGACCTGCACGCCCAGCCCTTGATCAACGGAAAGTGGCAGCAATTCGTATTCCGCCTCGCGTGCCTCGATGGTGTAATGGATCTGCTGCGAAACGAAACGGCTCGCATGGCTGGGCGCGGCGGCGAGGGACTTCATGATCTGCCACGCCGAGTAGTTGGAACACCCAACATAGCGCACCTTGCCCTGCTGGATCAGCGTATCGAGCGCCGCCAGTTTCTCCTCGACCGGAGTCAGACCATCCCATTCGTGCATGTAATAGAGGTCAATGTGGTCAGTGCGCAGCCGCTTGAGCGATCGCTCACATTCGCGGATCAGATGCCAGCGCGACACGCCCTCGTCATTTGGCCCCTCCCCGATCGGCATGCGCGCCTTCGACGTCACCATGATGTCGTCATACCGGCCTTCCAGCACTTCGCCGAGGATCTCTTCCGACAAGCCGGTGGAGTACATGTTGGCGGTGTCGAACATGTTCACGCCATGGTCGATGCAGGTGTCCACCAGCCGCCGCGCCTCGTCCACTCCCTGACTGGCGGTGCGCCCGAACGCCCCGCGTCCGCCAAAGGTGAACGTGCCCATGGTGATGACCGAGATCTTCAGCCCGGTGCGACCCAAAGTGCGATATTCCATGATCTCCCCCCTAGTCCGTGGTCTCGCCGGTGTGACGCGGCCCGTAAGACTGAAACGCGTCCATCACCTCTGCAATCTCGTCATCACTCAGGATGTGCGGCGCGCCGCCGATGCTGCTGAAAAGATAGGTGCGTGCCAGCGTCTCCAATTCCTCAAGACGCCACCGCGCCTTCTCGACAGTCTCGCCCAGCACCGTGGCCCCGTGATTGGCCATCAGACAGCCGTGCCGATCCTGCATGATCTCGGCCATGTTTGCACAAAGTTCGGGACTGCCAAAGAGCGCATAGTCCGCAAGGGGCACATCATTCCCGCCAAACGCCGCGATCATGTAATGGCACGCCGGGATCTTGCGCCGTTGCACTGCCAGGACGCTGCAATAGGGCGGGTGTGCGTGCAGAACCACGGGCATGTCGGGGCGCGCGCGGTGCATGCCCTGGTGAAACGGCCACTCGGTCGACGGCTTGGGTCCAGTCTCCGATGGCGGTTCGTCGAGTGGGATCGTCACCAGTGACGCGGGCGTCAATTCTTCATACGGCACGCCTGACGGGGTGATCAGGATGCCCCTGTCGATCCGGGCCGAAATATTGCCGGAAGTGCCCTGATTGAGATGCCGATCGTTCATCCACAGGCACGCGTCAATCAGGGTCTGACGCGTTTCGGTATTGTCCGGCAAAGGGGCGGCGGGCGTCATGCCGCCAAGTCCATCAAATCTTCGGCGACACTGGTGCTGGTCGCGAGATGCGTCACAAACCCGCCAAGCAGTGCGGCTCGGGCTGACCGGGCGCGCCCGGGACCCGCCGCCACGAGAAGCGCCATATCCTTGCCTTTCATCTGGTCGAGCGACACGCCGATCATCCGCTCTTCCACCTCGGCCACGACAGGTTGCCCGGCGCCATCGATCAGCCGCGCGCAGATCACACCTTCCGCGCCTTTCTCGCGATACGCCGCAATGTCGTCCGGGCTGAGAATACCGCTACGAACGACGTGCGCGTCAGCATCACAGGTCCCACAGGCCAATACGGTCTTGTTGCAGGTCGCCAAAGCTTCAAGCTGTGCCTTGACGACCGGTTCCTCGCACAGCGCGTCGCGCAGTTCTTTGTTCGACAGGATCAGCGGCACGTGCAGGTTGATGCATTGCCCACCCAGTTTTTGCGCCAGCATCGCCGTGCAGGCCTCTGCCGCGAACCCAAGCGCGGCCGGGCGCGAGCCGAGCAGTTGGATCACCGTTAGATCGGGCACGAGATGCTGCGGCACCTGTTGCGCCATCTGGTAGACCGTCGCTCCCCAGGACACGCCCAGCCGATCCCCCGGTTCCAGCAACCGTGGCAACCAATCCGCCGCCGCGCGCGTGACGCGACCGGCGCCGTCGGGATCCTCGGGGTTGTCGGGCACGACCAATGCCTCGGTCAGCCCGTAGGTGGTGCAGAGCTCTGCCGCCAGCCGGTGTCCCCGGAACACATCGCTGTCCAGATGCACCCGCACCCAGCCGCGTGCGCGGGCCTCGTTCAGGTAATTCACCACCGACGCCCGACTGATCCGCATACGGGCGGCGATGTCGTTCTGGTTCAGCCCGTCGTGGTAATAGAGCCAGGCTGCCTCGATGAAGGGCGTGTCGTCACGAACGGGCAAACGGGTCGCGTCGACGACACCGCGTGGTTTGGCCAATGAAGGTGCCGGGGCCGCCATGCCCTACTCGGCCGCCTGAGCGAAATCCGGGAACAGCGCGGCAAGCCCCTCTTCCGACGCTGCACAAACACCTCGTTCGGTGATCAGCCCGGTCACCAGACGGTTGGGGGTCACGTCAAAAGCCGGATTGCCACCGGGCGTGCCTTCGGGCGTGACGCGAACGGTGCCGATCTCACCGGCCTCCGTCACGCCCTGAATATGCGTTATCTCTTGCGCATCGCGCTCCTCGATGGGGATCTCTGCTACCCCGCCGCTCACCGTCCAATCGATGGTCGGCGATGGAAGGGCGACGTAGAACGGCACGCCATTGTCATGCGCCGCCAGCGCTTTGAGGTACGTGCCGATCTTGTTGCACACGTCGCCCCGCCGGGTCGTGCGGTCGGTGCCGGTGATGACCATGTCGACCATCCCATGCTGCATCAGATGCCCGCCCGCATTGTCGGTGATATAGGTGTGCGGAACGCCGTGTTTGCCAAGCTCCCACGAGGTCAGCGCGCCTTGATTGCGCGGGCGCGTTTCATCGACCCAGACGTGCAAGGCGATGCCCGCATCATGCGCCTGGTACATCGGGCTGGTCGCGGTGCCCCAGTCCACTGTCGCCAGCCAACCCGCGTTGCAGTGGGTGAGCAAGCGCACCGGTTCGCCGGCGGGCTTCTTGGCGGCGATATCGCGGATCAGGGCCAACCCATGTTCACCGATCCGGCGGTTGATCTCGACATCCTCGTCGGCAATCTCGTGCGCGAGCTGCAGGGCCGCTGCCGCGCGATCGC
Organism: Marivita hallyeonensis; assembly: GCF_900129875.1. GTDB lineage: Bacteria > Pseudomonadota > Alphaproteobacteria > Rhodobacterales > Rhodobacteraceae > Marivita > Marivita hallyeonensis. The sequence goes on from NZ_FQXC01000002.1 coordinate 746,940, forward strand.
TCTCGGGCAAGGGTCGCAGCGCCGCGCGACACCGATCCAGCGCCCAGCGCAGATTGATGGCGGTGGGCCGGGTCTTTTCAAGAAAGGTCCAGGCCGCATCCATGTTGGCGTCTGACGAGTTTTCGGCCATCGCCAGCGCCATGCCATAGGCCGCCGTGGCGCCGATCAGCGGTGCACCACGCACCCGCATCTGGTAGATCGCATCGGCGAAGTCCTGCATCGTCGCCACTGGCACGACACGAAAATCGTGCGGCAACCAACGCTGGTCGATGATCTCCAGAACGTCCTTTTCGGCGTTCCACCAGAGGGATCGGTAGTGTGTGCCATCGATCTTCATAGAACGTCCTTTCCGTTGAATTCGCGCGCCATGTTACAGACGTCTTCCGCACCGGCGAGCGTGTCTGCCGCATGGATCAGTGCAGCGCCCATCATCAGATTGCGTGCCTCCAAAGGAGCGCGGACCGTCGTATCGGCGATCTCTTCGAAATCCGCGTTATGGGCAAGCGACAGACACCGCCGGTGCATCTCGATCCCGCAAACCGCCCAGGCGTCCCGCCAGACGCCCGCAAGCACCGCATCGCAGGCCGGAGAACTGTCGTGTCCCTGATCTTCGAAAAGGGCCGCCGGGTAGAGGATCCCGGTCCGTTCGGTTTTCCAAAGGTGCCGAAACTCGCTCTCAAACACGGCGCACACCTGCGTGATGACCCCGAGGATCCACTCCTGATAGGCCGCCAGATCATCGCCGCGATGCGCCGGTTGACTAAAATACGCCATGAGGAAGTTCGCGCAGAGCATGCCGATGTCAAAACCCATAGGCCCGTATTGTGCGAACTCGGGATCGATCACCCGGCTGTCGCTGCCCGTCGACATGATCGACCCGGAATGCAAATCCCCATGCACCATGGTTTCGGTGTTCGACACGAACCGCTGCAACGCCTGCTGCGCCTTGACCTTCAAACCGACATCCGCGCGCAGCTTGGCCACCACCGGGTCAAGCCCGTCGGTGTGGTTGTTCATCTCGGCGTCGTAATACGGGTCGGTGAACACAAGCGATTCGGTGATTGCCGGGATTTCCACGTTTCCCGCAAACAGCGCCACATCCGCTTTCTTGTCGGGACTGGCCATCGACAACTCGGACCCGCGAAACGCGGTTCGGGCGCAGTAGCGACCGAGGAATTCGGCCAGCCCGCCCACGCGTTCCCCCGCGATAAGCTTGCGGCGCAGAATGACATGCGGGGAGAGGTACTCCATCACGATGAGCGCCTGCGTCTCGTCGAAATAGTAGAGCTCCGGCACGGACCCCGGATCCCGCGCCGCCTGACGTGTAAGCGCGTGGTACTCATAGAACGCGCGGTACAGTGGCAATGGCCAGCTGTCCCCGACCAACCGCACATAGGGCAAGGCCTGTTTCACGATGGCCGCGCCGTTTGGTCCGCTGACGATGAAAACCAGATTGAGGTTGCCGTCACCAACCTCCTGCACCTGCCATACCGATGGGTCCGGCCCGACCTTTCCGGCCAGAACCTCGACGCTGCTCAGCCGGTTTGGAAGTGTCTCAACAGTCAGCGCCTCATACGCGGAACGTGCGTCCATTGGCGGCCTCCCCCTTCTGCAATCATCTCCCTCTTACGCATGGGTAGCTGGCAAATTATACTTATGTCAAACCATTTGACAAATGTATTCAGACACGCCTACCGTGATCGTCACCAAGAGGGAGGACAGGGGTGGCTGGCGACGCGCTTTCCGTACGCGATTTGCAGAAATCGTTCGGCAAGAATCACGTTCTGCGCGGCATCGACCTGTCTTTGACACCGGGGTCGGTGACCGTTCTCATGGGGGCGAACGGCGCCGGAAAATCCACGCTTGTAAAAGTGATCTGCGGCCACCACCCGGCGGATGGCGGCACGATGACGCTGGCCGGAGACCGCTTCACACCACATGACGCCGCCGATGCCATCCGAAAAGGCGTCGTTACCGTGCATCAGTCGATTGATGACGGTGTGATCCCGGATCTGGACGTTGCCAATAACCTGATGCTCGACCGGTTGGTCGAACGCGGCCACGGGCTCTTTGTCCGGGAAACGCAGCTTCGCGAAGAAGCTGCCAAGGTCGCCGCAGCCATGGGCATCGACGTGAACCTCAAGGCGCGCGTGTCGGACCTCGCGGTCGCCGACCGGCAGATGATCGCCATTGCCCGGGCCATGGCGCGTGCGCCGAAGGTCCTGATCCTCGATGAGCCAACTTCGTCTTTGTCCGCTACCGAAGCCGACCGGCTCTTCGCGCTGATAGACCGGTTGCGCGACCAGGGCGTGGCGATCCTCTATATTTCGCATCGCATGTCGGACATCCGCCGTCTTGCCGACCGGATCGTCGTGATGCGCGATGGCGCGATATCGGGCCTGTTCGAGACCGCGCCTCTCGATTACGAAGCCGCAGTGACCGCCATGTTGGGCCACCGGATGACAGAGGTGGACGTTACCGTGCAAGACGGAACAACGCCGGTGCTGGAACTGTCGGACCTGCGGCTACACAGCGGCGCTGCGCCCATCAACCTGGAGGCGCGCGATGGTGAGGTCGTCGCTCTTGTGGGCCTTCTCGGCAGCGGCAAGAGCCGTCTGGCGGAAATCCTGTTCGGCATGGCCGGCCCCGCGGCGGGGACCATGCGCATCAGCGGCGCTGCATATTCGCCAAGATCGGTAGAGGACGCCATCGCGCAAGGTGTGTTCCTGTCGCCAAAGGATCGCGGCACCAACGCCGTGGTCCCCGATTTCGGCATCGCCGACAACATGACCCTGCCCTTCCTCAAAAGCCTCAGCGTCGGGTCCTTTCTCGACGCGCGCCGACAACGCGGCCGCACTCAAGCGATGGTCGACCAGCTTGGCATCGTCTGCCAGACGGTGACAGACAGCATCGGCACGCTGTCCGGCGGCAACCAGCAGAAGGTCATGATCGCCCGTTGGCTGCTGGAGCAGGCCAAGGTGCTCTTGCTCGACGAGCCGTTTCAGGGCGTCGATATCGGCGCGCGCCGCGATATCGGACGCCACATCCGGGCCACGGCCCAAGGACGGGCGACTCTGGTCTTCCTCGCCGAGATCGATGAGGCGCTGGAGATCGCGGACCGTATCGTCGTGCTGCACGAAAACGCCATCGTCGGGGAGCACCGGAACCAGAATATCGACCTTGCGGCGCTGGTCGCCGACATCTCGGGGTCCGACATCCCGACGACGGGCGCACAACCATGAACGACCGCCTTCTCGACTTCGCCATTCGCTATGGATTTCTCATCCTGCTCGTCGGTCTGATCGTCTATTTCAGCCTCGCCGCGCCCGGGTTCTTCGGGCCGCTTTCCGCCGCTTTTGTCCTGCAATCGGTGGCCATCACCGGCATCCTCGCGCTTGGTGTGACCTGCACGCTCGTGGTTGGCGGCTTCGACCTGTCCATCGGAGCCGTGGCCACATCTGCGCTGATGCTGTCGGCCTATTCCATGGTGATCCTCGAACACTCCGCAATCGTTGCCGTAGCGCTCTGCCTCGGCATGGGGGCGCTTGTGGGCTTCATCAACGGGCTGCTGATCGTGAAGTTCAGGGTGCCGGACCTGCTGGCCACGCTGGGCATGATGTTCCTGCTTATCGGTCTGCAACGCATCCCGACCCAGGGCAATTCCATTGCTACTGGCATGACGCTGAACGACGGCACAGTGGCCGAGGGCACATTCTCTGCCGCTTTCCTGTGGTTGGGTCGCCACCGGTTTGATCTTTTCATCGAACGCCTCCTACCGATGCCGGTTGTGATCTTCATCGGCATCGCGGTCCTGATCTGGCTCTTCCTCGGCTTCACCCGGCACGGTCGGCTGATGTACGCCATCGGATCGAATGCACGAGCGGCAAGCCTCGTGGGCACACCCGTCAACGCCTACAAGATCGCGGCCTACATGATTTCGGGTGTCACCGCATCCATCGGGGGTATCCTGCTGGCCGCGCGCCTTGGACGGGGCGACATTGCCAGCGGGAACAACCTTCTTCTCGACAGCGTCGCCGCCGCGCTAATCGGCTTTGCGGTGCTTGGTGCCGCACGACCCAATGCCTTCGGCACCGCCATCGGTGCGCTCTTCGTCGGCATCCTTCTGCAAGGCATGACGATGATGAACGCGCCCTACTACACTCAGGATTTCGTCAAGGGCGCGGTGCTTGTCGCCGCCCTTGTCTTCACCTTCTACCTGTCCTCGCGCCGCACGGGCGCGGGACACTGACAATCAGCGATAGGGAGGATATCAACATGCTGAGACGTCACTTCATGGCCCTGGCCAGCGCGACAAGCCTCGCGCTTGGCGCAGGCGCGGCGGCGGCGCAAGAGGCCCCTGCCCCGCTCGACAATCCCGGCGACGTGACCATCGCGCTGGTGCGATACCTGTCCACGGGCGACTTCTTTCAGGCCTACCTGTCCGGGGTCGAAAATCAGGCCGCGGCGCTTGGTGTGAACCTGCGGGTCTTCGACAGCCGACAGGATGCCGCGCTGCAGGCCGACATGGTCGATCAGGCCATCGCCTTGGGCGTGGACGGGATCGTCATCCAGCACGGTCTGACCGAGTCGATGCGCGAAGCTGCCCAACGCGCCGTCGATGCGGGCATCAAGGTCGTCGCCTTTGACGTGAATGTCGAAAACGAGGCCATCCCGCAGATCGAACAGTCCGACTACTTGCTCGGCAAACTCGCGCTTGAACAGGCGATAGAAGACAACGGCGACAGCTTCGCGGCTGGCTATGTCTACGTTCCGGGCATCGCGCCGCTCGACCGTCGCCACGTCGCGTGGGAAGAGGTGAAAGAGGCCAACCCGGGCATCACCGAAGCGGCCCGTATCGGCACGCTCGACAATCCGATTGCCAACTCGAACGCCAATCAGGCACGCGCGGCGCTGCAAGCGAACCCGAATATCAGCGTCTTCTTCGCGCCCTATAATGAGTTCGCCAAGGGCGTAAAGATCGCGGCAGACGAGCTCGGCATCGGCGGCGATCTGAGCATCTATTCCGCCGACATCTCGACAGCCGACATTGCGCTCATGCGCGAGGCCGGAAGTGGATGGAAAGCCACCGTCGCCACCAACCCGGCCGTGGTCGGGGAGGTCTCGGTCCGCGCGCTCGCGCTGATGCTGGCGGGCGAAGACCCCGGCGCGTCGGTGATCGTGCCGCCGACGCTCATCACGCAGGCTTTCCTGAATGATGAGGACATCCGCAACATGGAGGACCTCGGTTCGAAGATGCCCCAGTTCCAGCATGCCGATGTGGCGATGGCCGACTGGATGCCGCTGCCGCCGCGCTGACCTTACACCGCCCGGTTCCGCCCATGCGGGATCGGGCACCGCCTGACGGAGACCGCATATGCTGATCGGAATTGACCCGCGCGTCACCCCCGAGCTTCTCTCGACCCTGGCCCTGATGGGGCATGGCGACGAGATCGTCATTGCCGACCGCAACTACCCGGCGACATGGTCCGCCGCTGGCTGCATCGAGACGCAGGTGATCCAGTATCCCGGCCATGACGCAGTGCACGTCGCCGACCTCATCACGACGCTTATGCCGCTTGATACCTTTCACACCCATTCCGTGCTGCGGATGGAGATCGACGGCGAACCCGACACCCTGTCGGATGCCCATACTGCCGTGTGGGAGCTTCTGGGTCCGCGACTGCCCGAGGGCGGCATCCTCGCAAGCCTTGAACGGCAGGCTTTCTATCGCCGTGCGGGCCACAGCTTTGCCGTGGTGCAGTGCTCCGAGGACCGCCCCTTCGGCTGCTTCATCCTGCGCAAGGGCGTGATCTTCTAAAGCATCGGAAGTGATGCAAAAACAGGCAATTGGCCGCTCTCGGTCATCCTGCGACTGAAACACTGTCGCACTGAGCCAGTTTGCCTTGCCGCGCACAAAACACCGTCGCAAAACTGCGCGGCATGGCAGACCGGCTTACAGTTGTGGTGGTGGAAGAGGATCGGGATCGCGCGATTGCGATTGTCGATGCGCTCAAGGCATCCGAGGACTGCGACGTTTTCGTCATCGGCAACGTGTCGGGTCTTGCGCGCCAGATCGCGGCGCATGAACCGGATGTGGTTCTGATCGACATCGACAATCCGACCCGTGACATGCTCGAAGAGCTGACACTGGCATCCGGACCGTTGGAGCGCCCCGTCGCGATGTTCGTCTCTGGCGCGGCAGGTGGATTGGCGACCGCCGCGATTGAGGCGGGTGTGTCCGCCTATGTCGTTGACGGGCTGAAGGCCGAACGCCTGAAACCGATCATGGACGCCGCCATCGCGCGCTTCCAGATGGTGCGCCAGATGCGCACCGAACTGGCCGAGACGCGACGCGCGCTGGAAGAACGCAAGGTGATCGACCGCGCCAAAGGCGTTTTGATGAAAGCGCGCGGCGTGGGCGAGGAAGAAGCCTATGCCATGCTGCGCAAAACCGCGATGGACCAGGGGCGCAAGGTGGCCGATGTGGCCGAGGCTTTGGTCACGGCCTCTGGGTTACTGTCGTGAAGACCGTCACTCTCCCTGTCGCCTACATGCCTTTGGTCGATGCCGCGCCGTTGATCGTGGCGCAAGACCTGGGATTTGCCGAAGCGGAGGGGTTGTCGCTCGATCTGATCGCGGCACCGTCATGGTCATCCGTTCGTGACATGCTCGCTTTCGGCCGCGTCGATGCAGCCCACATGCTGTCCCCCGTCCCGGTGGCGATGGCGCTAGGGCTGGGCGGTGTCCGGACGGCCCTGTCCGCCGTGTCGGTCACATCTGTGAACGGCAACGTCATCGGGGTCGGTCGCCCACTCGAAGACAAACTGCGCAGCGCGGGGCACGACTTCAGCTTCGATGACGCCGCCCATGCAGGGGCCGCCTTGGCCTCTGTGATCGACGACAGACTGACCGTCGGCGTCCCGTTCCCGTTCTCCATGCATGTCGAGCTGTTGCACTACTGGTTCGAGAATACGCCACTTGCCGGATTGGACGTCACCATCCGCGTGGTACCTCCGCCACTGATGGCACAGGCGATGGCTGCCGGTGAGATCGACGCTTTCTGCGTGGGCGAACCATGGGGCTCGGTCACCGTGGAGTCCGGTGCCGGGGCACTCCTCTTGCCTGCGAAGTCCATTTGGGCCTTTGCACCGGAAAAGGTGCTGGCCGTGCGGTCGGATTGGGCCGAGACCGAACCGCATCTCCTCGGTCGCCTGATGCGCGCCACCTTCAAAGCCGGGCGCTGGTTGTCCTTGCCGGAAAGCCGCACCGCTGCAGCGACATTGTTGTCCCGAAAGGAATATCTCGACGTATCGTCCGAGCTGATCGACAGGGCTTTGTCTGGGCGATTGACCATTTCCAGCAACGGAGACCAGCGCCAGGTTGACGATCTGCTGGAGTTCAATGCGGGTGCCGCCAATTTCCCGTGGCGCAGTCAGGCGAAATGGATCGGCGCGCGTATGGCTCAGCGCAGCGGGTTCGACGTGGGTGAAGCAATGCGCGCGGCGGGCTCGGTCTTCAGGTCTGATCTATACCGGCAGGAATTGAGCCAAACGACATCTGACATGCCCGGCGCGTCGGAGAAGCTGGAGGGCTCTCTGGCTCACGCGACAGCGGTGGCGTCGGAAACCGGACGGTTGATTCTGCATCCCGACCGCTTCTTCGACGGACGCATTTTTGATCCGTCCGCGAAAAGCTGACCAAAAAATAATCACTTTCACGTCTACCCATGCTGCAACGCAGCACGATGGTCGTAATTCATCAGATTTTCATTGCCGCAGCGCAGAGCCGTTGGATACATCTCCCTCATCGAAGGCAATGGCGTCTCCGATCCGAATTTTCCCACTGAACGGGAACATCCTGAGCAAAGCCGCTCGACCCTCTGTCTGATCGACAGGGTGTGTCAGCGGCTTTTTTGTTTTTCCGGCCCTCCCCGGCCACCACACGTAGGAGACATCTCCCATGATACGCTTGATCGCGGCTCTTGCTGCCACCACCGCGCTCTCTTCCCCGCTGCTTGCGCAGGATCTCGAAAAGGACGAGCTGACCTTCGGCTTCATCAAACTGACCGATATGGCGCCTTTGGCCGTTGCTTATGAACAGGGCTACTTCCTTGACGAAGGCCTGTTCGTCACGCTTGAGGCACAGGCGAACTGGAAGGTGCTTCTGGACGGTGTGATCGGCGGGCAGCTTGACGGTGCTCACATGCTTGCGGGACAACCGCTTGCGGCGACCATTGGCTACGGGACGGAAGCCCACATTATCACGCCCTTCTCGATGGATCTGAACGGCAACGGCATCACCGTGTCGAACGAAATCTGGGAACAGATGCGCCCGCATATCCCCTCGATGGAAGACGGTCGTCCGCAACACCCGATCAGCGCAGCCGCTCTGAAGCCGGTGGTCGAAGATTTCCAGGCGCGCGGCGAGCCGTTCAACATGGGCATGGTGTTTCCGGTGTCCACCCACAACTACGAACTGCGCTACTGGCTGGCCGCCGGTGGTCTGGAGCCGGGTTATTACTCGCCCGAGAACATCTCCGGCCAGATCGGTGCGGACGTGTTCCTCTCCGTAACCCCGCCGCCACAGATGCCTGCGACACTCGAAGCCGGAACCATCCACGGCTACTGCGTCGGTGAACCGTGGAACCAGCAGGCCGTGTTTAAGGGCATCGGCGTGCCGGTCATCACCGATTATCAACTTTGGAAGAACAATCCCGAGAAAGTCTTTGGAATTACCAAAGAATTCGCGGATGAAAATCCGAACACCACAAAGGCCGTCGTCAAGGCGCTGATCCGCGCAGCGATGTGGCTCGATGAAAACGACAACGCCAACCGCCCCGAAGCGGTGGAGATCCTGTCCCGCCCCGAATATGTGGGCGCCGATTACGACGTCATCGCCAACTCCATGACGGGCTTTTTCGAGTTCGAAAAGGGCGACAAACGCGATATCCCCGACTTCAACGTTTTCTTCCGCTACAACGCGACCTACCCGTTCTATTCGGACGCCGTCTGGTACCTGACCCAGATGCGCCGCTGGGGTCAGATCGCAGAGCCCAAGCCGGATAGCTGGTACGACGAGATCGCGAAGTCGGTCTACAAGCCGGACATCTACCTGGACGCCGCACGCGCCCTGGTCGACGAGGGACTGGCAAACGAAGCAGACTTCCCGTGGGACAGCGACGGTTACAAAGCCGCCACGCCCGCAGAGGACATCATCGACGGGATTCCCTACGACGGCCGGTCCCCGAACGCCTACCTCGAAAGCCTGCCGATTGGTCTGAAAGGTGAGCAGATCGTCGTTGGAAACGAAATCCAAGGCTGACACGGCCGCGCGCTCATCGAGCCTTTCGGCTCTCTTCGCAAAGAGCTCGATCACGAGCGATGAGCGCGCCAGCCCATCCATTAAGGACGCGACCCGATGACAACCGTCGATCCGAATTTCTCTGACGTTGCAGACCGCGAAGCGCGCAAAGCCCGTCTGTTCACACGCATCAATGCTGCCGACAAATGGTTCCAGGTTCTGGGTCTGAGTTGGCTCACCCCCATCCTGAAAGCCGCCGCCGGGGACAACCCGCAAGCGCAGGTCAAGGAAATCTGGCGCCTGCTGATCGTTCCGATCCTCGCCATCTGCGCCTTCCTCATGCTTTGGGCCACCCTCGCACCGAAAGTGCAAACCTCGCTCGGCGCGGTCCCCGGACCAGCGCAGGTCTGGGAAGAAGCGGTAAACCTGCATGAAGACGCGCTCGACAAAGCGGCGAAGAAGGCCGATTTCGAAGCGAAGGTCGCAGAACTGAACGAACGCCGCATCGCCAACGGGCAGGAACCGCGCGAACGCGCCTATACAGGCGCGCCGACCTACTACCAGCAGATTTGGACGTCGATCCAAACCGTGTTCTTCGGCTTCCTGATCGCGACGGTTGTCGCCGTGCCGCTGGGCATCGCCGCCGGTCTGTCACCGACCGCCAACGCAGCGCTCAACCCGTTGATCCAAATCTTCAAACCGGTCTCACCACTTGCATGGCTGCCGATTGTGACGATGGTCGTCTCGGCCCTGGCAGCAGCCGAAGGCGGATTATTTGCCAAAAGCTTTGTCATCTCCGCGGTCACTGTGACGCTCTGCTCGCTCTGGCCGACGCTGATCAACACCGCGCTTGGCGTGGCTTCCATCGACAAGGACCTGATCAACGTCTCCAAGGTGTTGAAAATGAACACCTATACCAAGATCACGAAGCTGGTCCTTCCGTCGGCGCTGCCGCTCATCTTCACCGGTTTGCGCCTGTCGTTGGGCGTTGGCTGGATGGTGCTCATCGCGGCAGAGATGCTCGCGCAGAACCCGGGCCTCGGCAAGTTTGTGTGGGACGAGTTTCAGAACGGATCGTCTTCCTCACTCGCCAAGATCATGGTGGCTGTGCTCACCATCGGCATCATCGGCTTCCTCTTGGACCGCGTGATGTACGCCCTGCAGTCGCTCTTCACCTTCTCGAACAATCGGTGATCTCAGATGAGCATTCTGTCCTTCAAAAATGTCTCGAAAAGTTACGGCGTCGGCACCAGTCAGACGCAGGTTCTGAAAGACATCAATCTCGATGTCGAAGAGGGCGAGTTCCTTGTCCTCCTCGGCTTCTCCGGCACCGGCAAGACCACGCTGATCAACCTGATGGCCGGCCTTGATACCCCGACCACCGGGGAGGTCACCTTCAAGGGCGCGCCTGTCACGGAACCCGGTCCCGAACGCGGCGTGATTTTCCAGAGCTATTCGCTCATGCCGTGGCTGACCGTGAACGGAAATGTCGGCCTTGCCGTTGATGCGATCTTTCCCGGCCTCAGCGCTGCCGAGCGCAGCGCGAAGGTCGACCACTATGTCAAGATGGTGGGTCTCAGCCACGCCACCACACGTCGCCCGGCAGAGCTGTCCGGCGGCATGCGCCAACGGGTGAACGTCGCTCGTGCCCTGGCGATGAACCCAGAAGTACTGCTTCTTGACGAGCCGCTGTCGGCACTCGACGCCCTCACGCGTGCCAACCTCGCGGACGAGATCGAGCAAATCTGGGAAGAGGACAAAAAGACCTGTGTCCTCATCACCAACGATGTGGACGAGGCCATTATCCTCGCCGACCGCATCATCGCGCTGAACCCGGACGGCACCTTGGGTGATGAATTCAAGGTCACCATCCCCCGCCCGCGCGATCGCATCGCGATGAACACGAACGAGACGTTCAAGGCCCTGCGCAAGGATGTGACCAAGTATCTGATGGATGTTGGGATCGAAGCGCGGGTCGAAGGCAGCAAGATCCTCCCGAACGTGACACCCATCCACGGCGTCCCGACTGCGGTGGCAAAGGCGCAGGAAGGTATGATCGAGAACCGGTTCCTCGACTTCAGCCAGCTTCACAAGGTCTACCCGACACCGAAAGGTCCGCTTACCGTGGTCGAGAATTTCGACCTCAAGATCGACCGCGGCGAGTTCATCTCGCTGATCGGCCACTCCGGCTGTGGGAAATCCACGGTCCTGACCATGGCCGCCGGACTGAATGAAATCTCGGAAGGTGCGATCAAGCTGGACGGTCGCCACGTCGAGGGCGCCGACCCGGAACGCGCGGTCGTTTTCCAGTCGCCGAACCTCTTTCCGTGGCTCACCGCAAAAGAGAACGTGGCGATTGGCGTGGACAAGGTCTACCCGAAGGCCAGCCAGGCCGAACGGCAGGACGTGGTCGAATACTACCTCGAACGCGTGGGGCTCGGCGACGCGATGGACAAATCCGCGGCTGACTTGTCGAACGGCATGAAGCAGCGTGTCGGCATCGCCCGGGCGTTCGCCCTGTCGCCAAAGCTCCTGCTGCTGGATGAACCTTTCGGCATGCTCGACAGCCTGACCCGCTGGGAGCTTCAGGAGGTTCTCATGGAAGTCTGGTCGCGCACCAAGGTGACGGCCATCTGCGTGACTCATGACGTGGACGAGGCCATCCTGTTGGCCGACCGCGTGGTCATGATGACCAACGGCCCGCAGGCCACGATCGGCAAGATCACGTCGGTCGACCTGCCACGCCCCCGGACTCGCAAGGCGCTTCTCGAACACCCGGATTACTACAACTACCGCCAAGAAGTACTCGATTTCCTTGAGGAATACGAGCACGGCGCGAAACCGAAACCCAAAGCTCCGGCCCCTGCGCCGATGGCAGCGGAGTAAAAGCCATGAGCAAACAGAAACTGGTCATCATTGGCGCGGGTATGGCGACAGGCCGGGTCATCGAACACCTGGTCGAAGCCGCACCGGATGCCTACGACATCACCCTCTTCAACGCCGAACCGCGCGGCAACTACAACCGGATCATGCTGTCCCCGGTTCTGTCGGGCGAGAAGACGTACGAAGAGATCGTCACACACGACGACGCATTCTATGCGGATCACAACGTATCCTGCCGCTTCGGCGAGAAAGTGTTGAAGATCGACCGCGAATTGAAGGTGGTCGAAGGCGAGAACGGTCACGTCCCTTACGACAAGCTGATCCTTGGCACAGGGTCTGATCCCTTCATGATCCCCCTGCCCGGGCACGATCTGGACGGTGTCATAGCGTACCGCGATCTTGAGGATACCGAGCGAATGATGTCGCTTGGTCCGGACAACAAGGTTGTGGTTATCGGCGGTGGTTTGCTTGGCCTTGAGGCGGCAGCGGGCATGGCGGCGCGCGGTGTGGACGTCACCGTCGTGCACATCATGGGCCACCTGATGGAGCGCCAGTTGGACGAAGCAGCGGGGTATCTGCTGAAGAAGTCTCTGGAAAGCAAAGGCATCAAGATTTGCCTGCAGGCCAATTCCAAAGAAATCCTTGGCGAAGACGGAAAGGTCAAGGCGCTGCTCTTGGAAGACGGCACCGAACTGCCATGCGACCTGCTGGTCATGGCCGTAGGTATCCGGCCGTGCGTCGCGCTAGCGAAAGGGGCCGGACTGGCAGTGGGTCGCGGCATCCATGTGGATGACCAGATGCTCACCTCTGACGAGAACGTGTTTGCCGTCGGCGAATGTGTAGAGCATGACGGCGCGCTGTTTGGACTTGTTGCGCCGCTTTACGATCAGGCGAAGGTACTCGCGCAGACGCTTCTGGGTGAGCAGGCCGCATTCAAACAGAAATCGCTGTCGACAAAGCTCAAGGTCACTGGTTGTGATCTGTTCAGCGCGGGCGATTTTGCGGACGGTGATACGCGGGAAAACATCGTCTTCCGCGATCCGGGACGCGGGGTCTACAAGCGTCTGGTGATCGAAGGCGAAAGGCTTGTTGGGTGCGTCATGTACGGTGACACGGCTGACGGCAACTGGTTCTTCGACAAGATCAGAAGCGGAGAAAGCATCGATGAGATGCGCGAGACGCTGATCTTCGGCCCCGCCTATCAAGGGGGTGCCGCCGTGGACCCTCTCTCAGCCGTTGCAGCGTTGCCGCCTGACGCGGAAATCTGTGGTTGCAACGGCATTTGCAAATCCACCATCACCGACACCATCTCAGGCGGAGCGACCGATCTCGGGTCCGTGCGCGCCAAAACCAAGGCGAGCGCATCCTGCGGGACCTGTACCGGTCTGGTCGAACAGCTCTTGCAAGTCACGCTGGGCGACGACTTCCAGATGCCGCAGGCGCAACCGATGTGCGGCTGCACCGATCTGGCCCATGAAGACGTGCGGCGCCTGATCAAGAGTCAGGAACTCAAAAGCCAGGCGGCGGTCTGGCAGGAGCTTGGCTGGACCACACCGAACGGTTGCCATGTCTGTCGCCCAGCCGTGAATTTCTATCTCATCGCGGATTGGCCGATCGAATATCAGGACGACCCCCAAAGCCGGTTCGTCAACGAACGCAAACATGCGAATATCCAGAAGGATGGAACGTTCAGCGTCGTTCCCCGGATGTGGGGCGGGATCACCAACCCGACCGAACTACGCGCGATTGCCGATGCGGCGGACAAGTACAACGTGCCGACCGTGAAGGTCACCGGCGGCCAGCGCATCGATCTTCTGGGCGTCAAAGGCGAAGACCTGCCCGCGATCTGGGCCGATTTGAACAAGGCGGGGCTGGTTTCGGGCCACGCTTATTCCAAGGGCCTTCGCACGGTCAAAACCTGTGTCGGTACGGATCACTGCCGCTTTGGCACGCAGGACAGCACGGGGCTTGGGATCAAGCTCGAAAAGCTGCTCTGGGGGTCGTGGACACCGCACAAGGTCAAGCTCGGCGTCTCGGGCTGCCCGCGCAACTGCGCCGAGGCGACGTGCAAGGATATCGGCGTGGTCTGTGTCGACAGCGGGTACCAGATCGGCATCGGCGGCGCGGCTGGCATGGACGTCAAGGAGACGCAACTCCTTTGCCAGGTCCCGACCGAGGAGGAGTGCATTGAGATCGTCCTCGCCGTCACCCAGGCCTACCGCGAAAACGCCAAGTATCTCGACCGCATCTACAAATGGGTCGCCAAGGTGGGCCTCGATTGGGTCAAGGAAACCGTGGTGGACGATCTCGCAAACCGCAAGACGCTCGTCGACCGGTTCGAGCTTTCGCAAACCATCTACCGCAAGGACCCGTGGGCAGAACACGCGAAAGAAAAGGCCGACACCTACGCGCCTCTGGCGGATTTGACACTGGAGGCTGCAGAATGAACTGGATCGATATCGGACATGTCGAGGACATCCCCGTCCTCGGCGCGCGCCTTCTCAAAACGCGGATCGGATGTATCGCGGTGTTCCGCACGGCTGAGGCCGAAGTGTTCGCAGCATCGAACGCCTGCCCCCACAAGGGCGGTCCCTTGGCCGAAGGCATCGTGCATGGCCAGAAAGTGACCTGCCCGCTGCACAACTGGGTGTTCGACCTGAACACGGGCGAAGCCCAAGGGGCCGATGAAGGTCGCATCGCCACCTACCCCGTGCGTCTTGAAAACAACCGTATCCTTATCGACGGAGACGCCGTGGAACAGCGGAGCGCCGCGTGATGGACGGCTCCGGTCTTCCTGAAACACGCTCCACCTGCCCCTATTGCGGGGTCGGCTGCGGCGTGCTGCTGCGCCCGGACGGGCACGGTGGCCTGGCGGTCCGGGGCGATCCGGAGCATCCGGCAAACAAAGGACGACTCTGCTCAAAGGGATCGGCACTTGGCGATACGGTCGGCTTGGCACACCGTCTTCTCGCGCCCATCGTGGATGGTGCGGAAATCACTTGGGACACAGCGCTACAGCACGTTGCCGATCGCTTCTCAAACACGATTGCGGAGCACGGTCCAGACAGCGTTGCCTTCTACGTTTCGGGCCAGTTGCTGACCGAAGACTATTACGTCGCCAACAAGCTGATGAAAGGCTTCATCGGCTCCGCCAATATCGATACGAACTCGCGGCTGTGCATGGCGTCCACTGTGGCGGGGCACAAGCGGGCTTTTGGCACGGATACGGTACCGGGCACCTATGAAGACCTCGAAGAAGCCGATCTCATCGTGCTCGTCGGTTCCAACCTCGCCTGGTGCCATCCGGTGCTCTATCAACGCATCATCGCGGCGAAAAAAGAGCGTGGTACCAAGATCGTCGTGATCGATCCACGCCGCACGGCAAGCTGTGATGGCGCCGAGATGCACCTCGCGCTCAAGCCAGGCAGTGATGTGGCGCTGTTCAATCACCTTTTCACAAAGATCTACGAAGGCGGTGCGTTTGACAGGGACTTTCTGAAGCATACCAATGGCTTCGACACCACGCTGACGTCAGCCTACAGCGACAACGTCGCCGCCACAGGGTTGAGCGAAGGAGAGCTGAATGCGTTCTGTCGGCTTTGGCTCAACACCGAACGTGTCGTCACCGTGTTCAGCCAAGGCGTCAACCAATCCACCAGCGGCGCGGACAAGGTCAACGCCATCCTGAATTGCCATCTTGCGACGGGCCGGATCGGCAAACCCGGGATGGGCCCCTTCTCGGTCACCGGTCAACCGAACGCCATGGGAGGCCGCGAAGTCGGCGGCTTGGCGAATATGCTGGCCTGCCACCTCGACCTTGAAAACGCCGATCACCGCGCGGCGGTGCGGGATTTCTGGTCGGCCCCCAAGATGCCCACCGCTCCAGGCCTGAAAGCCATCGATATGTTCGACGCGGTGAAGGACGGGCGGATCAAGGCGCTCTGGGTCATTCACACCAATCCTGCAGTGTCCTTGCCGGACGCGGACGGAGTGCGGGACGCCATCGCGCAGTGCCCCTTCACGGTCGTCAGCGACATCACCGCCAAAACCGACACGGCGCGACTTTGTGACGTGCTGCTCCCTGCCACGGCCTGGGCCGAAAAGGACGGGACCGTCACCAATTCCGACCGCACCATCAGCCGCCAGCGCGCGGTGCTGCCCGCACCGGGTGCCGCGCGCGCGGATTGGGACATACTCGCGGACGTCGGGCGTCGCATGGGGTTTGCCAAGGCCTTCGATTACCAGACCCCCGCAGAGATCTTCCGCGAGCATGCCGCATTGTCCGGGATCGCCGGTCGTTTCGGGCGCGACTTCGATATCTCTGCCCTCAGCCAGCTACATGATGCAGAGTATGAGCTATTCGAACCAACCCGTTGGCCTGTCACAAAAACCCGATCGGGCGGTCGCTTCTTTGCGGACGGCAGATTCTTCCATCCGGACGGCAAGGCGCAGCTTCTGCCGGTGCAGAATAAAGCGCCGGCCTCGGTGCCCTCCGATGCGTTTCCCTTCGTCCTGAACACCGGTCGTGTCCGCGACCATTGGCACACGATGACCCGGACGGCGCTGTCGGCCCGCTTGTCATCACACTATGCCGAACCCTTCGTCGATATTCACCCGCAGGATGCAGTATCGCTCGGACTGGAGGCTGCCGACCTTGCCCTTGTCAAAAGCGAAACCGGCAGCGCAACCCTCCGGGTCCGCATCACGGATGCGGTCGCAAAGGGTCAGCTTTTCGCCCCCATCCATTGGACCGGTGAAACTGCACCAACGGGCCGGATCGACGCGGTCGTCGCTGCCAATGTCGACCCGGTGTCCGGCCAGCCCGAAAGCAAAGCCAGCACGGTTTCCGTTACCAAATTCAACGCCGCCTGGTACGGCTTCGCCGTCTCCTCGCGCGAGATGGCGCTCGACACCGAATACTGGGCTGTGGCCGCCACTTCCAAAGGCACCCGCGCAGAGCTGGCAGGCCTGTCGCCCGTCGCAGACTGGGAAACCGCCGCCCGAACCCTCTTCGGCCTGCCGGACGCCAGTATGTCGCTCGTCGCCGACACCGCCCGCAGCATCGCGCGTGTCGCGTTCGAGGAGGACGGCAGGTTGATCGCTGCGCTCTTCGTGTCGCCGCGACCTGTCGCGGTCATGCGGGACTATCTCACAACCCTGCCCGGTGAAGTCGCGCCCGATGTGCTGACCGGTCGGTCCCCGGCGGATCGCCCCGATCCGGGTCCGACGCTGTGTTCCTGTTTCGGCGTGGGGATCAACACCATCGTGACCGCGATCGAAACCCAAGGGCTCATGGATGTCGATGCCATCGGCGCCGCGCTGCAGGCCGGAACGAACTGCGGTTCCTGCCGCCCCGAACTGGCAGCCCTTCTGTCTGCTCATACGAAATTGGAGGCAGCCGAATGATGCGTTTCCCCCTATCCGCCCCGATTGCGCGCGGAGGCCCGATCCGGTTGCCGAACATCCTGCGGCGCGTGTTCGGGCAGTCAGAGACGCCCGTTTTCTCCAACGATAAGACCGTAGCACCAACGAGCGGCGTGCCTCATCGGGCGCATATCGCATTGGTCGGCGCGGGACCCGGAGCGAAGGACCTGCTTACGCTCCGCGCTGTCGAACGTATCCAGCAGGCGGATGTCGTCTTCTATGACCGGCTCGTCGGTCAAGACGTCATTGCTTTGGCGCGCAAGGACGCCGAATGTGTGTTTGTCGGCAAACATGTGGGCGCGCATGCGTGGCCGCAGGACCGCATCAACGCGGTGATCGTATCGGAAGCGCTGAAAGGTCGCCGCGTGGTGCGTCTGAAATCCGGTGATCCCGGCATATTCGGGCGCGCTGGCGAAGAACTGGCAGCGGCCCGCGCCGAAGGCATCCCTGTCGAAATCGTGCCCGGCGTCACATCGGCCTCTGCCGCAGCCGCGTCTTTGGGGCAAAGCCTGACGGAACGTGGCATTGCCGACACTCTGATCCTTACGACGGGGATGAGCCGTGAGGGCGATCCCCTGCCCCAAAGCGCGCGGTTCGCCGGCCCTGGAACGACGACGGCGCTTTATATGTCGGTGCGCCAGTCCGCACGGATCAGCGCGGCCCTTCTGGCGCGTGGATTGCCACAGGACGCGCCGGTGCACATCGTCGTGGATGCGTCAAAGCGCACGGAACGGCGATACACCGCAACAGCCGCCACCTTCGCCGACACTCTGGCGTCGAAGCGCATTATCGGCTGCGCGATGATCCTCGTGACCTGGCCGAGTGCCAATTCGGGGAACGTCACCTCAGCCGCCGAACCCGCCGCCGCTCTGGCTTAACCTGCGACACCCATTTCCGCGTCGGCCCGAAGCTGCGTCGCCGCCAGCGCGGACAAGGCGACCATGACGGACGCGGTGCCAAGCACCAGCGCCAGGCCGCCGATCTGGTAACTCAGACCGGACAGCACTGTGCCGATCAACCGCCCGCCCGCGTTCGCCATGTAGTAGAAGCCGACATCCATCGTGACCCGCTCGTTGTGCGTGAAATCGAGGATAAGATAGGAATGCAGCGCTGAATTCACGGCAAAGAGGGCGCCGAAGACCAGCAGCCCAATCACCAAACTCACCGTAAGCCAAGTTTGTGGCTCGGGCGACAGTATCGCCGCCAAGGTCAGGGCGCAGGGCACCACCAGCAACCGAAGCGCCCAGACCCGCGCGTCCCGCACAAGCGCACCCGCGTCGCGGTGCGCGGCCCGCAACAGTTTCGGCGTGTTGGCCTGCACGATGCCATAAAGGATGATCCACCCGGCCATAAACGTCCCGATCAGAAAGAACGCCGCGCGATTGCCTGCCTCCGTTCCATCCGACAGAACTGCGTAGAAGTAGATCGGGATGCCGACGACGAACCAGACATCCCGCGCACCGAACAGGAATACCCGCGCAACCGAGAGCCAGTTCACGTTGGACGATTTCGAGAACACCTCGGAGAACTTCGCGCCCTTGCGTCCTTTGGGCAGCCCGGACGGCATGAACAGAACGATGGCGATCAGGATCACGGCCAGCACCGTCGCCATCGCGTAGGTCGCCGGGACAAAGCCAAAAAGAGCGAGCATCGCCGCGCCGAGGAGGAAGCCAAGGCCCTTCACCGCGTTTTTAGATCCCGTCAGGATCGCCACCCAGCGGAACAGACCACCGCCCTCGGTCGGGGCCAACAGCTTTACCGCGGATTTGGACGACATTTTGGCCAAATCCTTGGCCACGCCCGACGCACCCTGCACCGCCATAACGCACACGACCGACGCGCCCACCGCCCAGGTCGGATCCAGTTGTGCAAGCGCCAGAAGCGCCAGCACCTGAATGCCGAGGCCCGCATAAAGGGTAGACGTCAACCCAAACCGCGCGGCGATCCAGCCCGCGGACAGGTTGGTTATCATGCCAGCAATCTCGTAAAGGACAAACAGATACGCCAACTGGATCGGCGAAAAACCCAGCGTATGGAAATGCAAAAGCACGAGCATGCGCAGCGCGCCGTCGGTCAGCATGAACGCCCAATAGGCCGCCGTCACGGCGATATAGGCAGAAAGGCCCTCGGGTCGGTTCACAGGTTGTTCCCAACCATCAGCGCGACATCGACGAGGCGGTGTGCATAACCCATCTCGTTGTCATACCACGCGTAGACCTTCACCTGTGTGCCGTTGACCACCATCGTAGAGGGGGCGTCCACGATGCTCGACCGCGTGTCATTGGTGTAATCGGTCGACACCAGCGGGCGCGTCTCGTAGCCTAGGATGCCCTTCAGGTCGCCTTCCGCCGCTGCCTCGAACAAGGCGTTGACCTCCGCCTCGGTCGTGGCGCGCTCCATCTCAAACACACAATCAGTCAACGACGCGTTCAACAGCGGCACCCGCACCGCGTGACCATTCAAACGCCCCTGAAGCTCGGGATAGATCAGCGTGATCGCGGTTGCGCTGCCGGTGGTTGTGGGGATCAGGGAATTCAAGGCCGACCGTGCGCGACGCAGGTCCTTGGCGGGGCGATCCACGATGGTTTGCGTGTTTGTTACGTCGTGGATAGTTGTTATGCTTCCGTGCTTTATGCCAATATTCTCATGCAAAACCTTCACGACGGGCGCGAGGCAATTGGTGGTGCAGCTTGCCGCGGTAACGATGTGGTGTTTGGCCGGATCGTAGATGTCATGATTCACGCCGAAAACGATATTCGCCGTAGGTCCGTCCTTGACCGGTGCGGACACGACAACTTTCTTTACGCGTGCTTGAAAATACGGTACGATTTTCGCCTCTGATTTGAAAATCCCGGTGCAGTCGATCACCACGTCCACCCCGTCCAAGGGCAGCGCACTCAGGTCGGACGTACCGATGAACGGCAAGCGTGTGCCATCGATCGTCACGCTGTCGGCATCATGTGCGAACGTGGCATCCCAACGGCCATGGACCGTGTCGAACTCGAACAGATGTGCGTGCATCGCCGGGTCGCCGACAGCATCATTGATCCATGCAATCGGCGCCCCACGCTCCAGCAAGGGTTTCAAGGCCAGTTTGCCGATGCGGCCAAGGCCGTTTAGCGCGTAGGTGGTCATGAGCATCCGCCGTTATCTGAGAGTTGCGCGCAGTTAGCATGCCACGCATCACAGTTTTGTAACAGATGAGCGGAAACCCTACCGGATACACCCACCTTTTCCGATTGCGGCGCGGGCCAAATTGCGTAAACCCGCCTGTGTTCGCTCTGCCGGAGACTGTCCGATGCCCCTGCCGATTGCCACAGTAACCCCCGTGACCGCGCCTTTGACGGGGCGTGTGACGCTGCCGGGGTCAAAATCCGTGACGAACCGTGCGCTTCTCGTGGCGGGCCTGGCACGTGGGACAAGCCGTCTCACGGGCATCCTGCGCAGCGACGACACCAAGTACATGATGGCCGCGCTCCGTGCGATGGGGGTCAAGATCACCGAGGTGGACGACACCACGGTCGAGGTGCACGGGACAGGAACGCTTTCGCCCGCGGCTGAGCCGCTCTTCCTCGGCAACGCGGGAACCGCGACCCGCTTCCTTACAGCGGCGGTCGCCTTGGTGAACGGCGAGACCATCGTTACGGGCGACGAACACATGCAGAAACGCCCAATCGAGCCATTACTGGACACCCTGCGCGCGATGGGTGTGGACGCGACCTCAGAGACAGGCTGCCCCCCGGTCATCGTCCGGGGCACCGGTGCGTTTCACAGCGGCGATATCGAGGTCAGCGGCAAACTGTCTAGCCAGTACATCTCGGCCATCATGATGCTTGCCGCGATGGGGGATGGCGAGACCTGCATCACCATCGGCGGAGGCCAGATCGGCGCGGTTGGCTATTTGCACATCACGGCCGCGGTCATGCGGGCGTTCGGCGCGACGGTCGAGTTTCCAACCGCGAATACCATCGTGGTTCAGCCCGGCGGGTACACTGCCACCGCCTACCCGGTTGAACCGGATGCGAGTGCCGCAACCTATCTTTGGGCGATGGAAAAGCTGACAGGCGGCAACATAGA
This sequence comes from Marivita hallyeonensis, assembly GCF_900129875.1. Lineage (GTDB taxonomy): Bacteria > Pseudomonadota > Alphaproteobacteria > Rhodobacterales > Rhodobacteraceae > Marivita > Marivita hallyeonensis. The sequence continues at coordinate 768,624 of NZ_FQXC01000002.1, forward strand.
TATCGGCATCGCGCCCGACGGTATGAACCAGCCAGACGCGAAGGCTTACGACATGATCACGGCCTTCCCGCATATGCCGTCCGTCATCAACGGCTCGCAAATGCAGGACGCCATTCCGACTCTTGCGGTACTTGCCGCGTTCAACGAAACGCCCGTGCGCTTCACGGGGATCGAGAACCTACGCGTGAAGGAATGTGACCGGATCGAAGCGGTGCACGCCGGTCTGACGGCAATTCGCGCCGATCTTGCTACGGTCGAGGGCGACGATCTGGTCGTGCAAGGTGATCCGTCTTTGGCGGGACAGATCAGCGACTGTCTGATCGACAGCTACGCCGACCACCGGATCGCCATGAGCTTTGCCTTGGCTGCACTGATGGTCCACGGCGTGCGGATCGAAGACCCGTACTGCGTGAACAAGACCTTCCCAAGCTACTGGGACGTGCTGCGCGGGCTGGGCGTGTCGGTCGACATCACCCAGCCCTGACGCGGATCATTCAGCGGCAATCGCCTGTTCGGGCCCACCACGCAGGCTGTCCCACTGGCCATGTCCCTTGTACCGCCAGCCAAGCCGCCCTTCTTCGTCCATTGCGAAGAGCTTTAGCCAGCCGTTGTCGAACAGCGCGGCCACACCGTCGTGCCGGTTCAAAATCTCGGTGATCGCCTCGCGCGGGGCTTCAACAGCAACGCTCAGGCGCAGCGGATCATGCATGAACTTGTCGCCGTCATGCACCGATTGCCACGGCAAGCCTCCGCGCAGCACGCCGCCGTTGCCCTCGATCACACCGATGCCGCCGGTGACGTTGTGCAATAGCTTGTTGCCCGCACCGAACGCATCCGGAGCAACGGAGGAACCGTAGTACTGCAGGCTGATCCAGCTTGCGACGACCACGGGCGCCGTGAGGATGAGCTCCAGAACCTTGAAGCCCTCATCCTCTTGCCAGTTGTAGCTGTGCAGGAACGACCGCCCCTCAAGGCTGCGCCCTGCCGTCCGGCCACGCGGAGCCGCGATGAAGGCGGAACAGCCAGCCAGACCCCATTCGGGCCGTGTTTCCGACCAGTCGCTGGCCCGGCCGAGGATGGACGCCTGCGTTTCAGCACGCGGCAACCGTCCGGCACGCTCGGTCCGGGTGGCTTTGGCTGCAAGCTTGAGCGCCGACTTGAGGTTGGCAAGGTCCGCATCGTGGGCGTGACCCGCTGGCAGATCCTGTTCGAACAGCATCACCTCGTCGGTGACCGTATCGTGCAGGCCGGCGATAAAGAGCGTGTCTTCCGGCACCTCGATGCCCTTCTCTACGAGGCCCTTGCGCACCTCCGGATCATTCAACAACAGCGCCACCAACCGCGCGTTCACATCCCCAGCGTGACCGCCACAGGCCCCGCACTGCAACGCGCTGGAATGCGGGTTGTTCACGACCCCTGCGCCGTGACCGGCGAGCAGGATCAGTTTTGCAAAGCCGGACTTGAGTGACATGCCCGACAGGATTGCACCCGCCATACCGACGCGGTCTTCAGTGCCGATACGATCCGACAAAGCCGGGGCCGGGTCTTTGCCCAGATTCGGACCTTTCTGGCCCAACGCGTCTCGTACGAGTTTGCCCACGTATAGCGGCCCGGTGGCTTCGACGAAGGCAAAGCTCGACACGGCGGCCAGCCGGAACCGACCCCATGCCCGCGTCACCCGCCGCGCAACCCGCGTGAGCGTGTCGGTTGCGTCGGGATCGGTCGCGGCGCTCTGCGCGCCCGGATTGATCAGCACTGGTCCGCGCACCTCTTCCACGTCAGAGGCGAAGGCGTTGTGCGACGCTGCGATCCCAAAGAAGCCGGCAAAGCCGATCGTCTCGATCCCGTTGCCTGTCGCTTCGAGCGCGCGACGGTACACTTCGGACCGCACGTCGATACAGAACGCCGCCTGCACCTTCGGTGTCTCGACTTTCTCTGCAGCGGGCTGCGCCAGTGTCTCGTCCAGTTTCCGGGCGGCGGCATGATCCGCAGCCGCCTGAAGCGCCGCGTCGATCAGATCGTCCTGCGACGGCGCGAAAGGTTCGGCATGGGCGGAAAGCACCTCTTTCCACTTCTCACCGATCTTGTCCTCGTAGCTCGCCAGAAGCGCGGCTTCGAATACGAGCTTGGCTGTCAGAAGGTCGGTGATGTCGTTGTTGCCTTCGCCTTTGAGGTTCGCGCGGAACGCCTCACCCGAGGCCAACTGCGCCCAGCCCCCCAGCCGCATCAGCAGCGTGTGGAAGTAGCTTTCGGACGCGGCGGCCGTGATCCCCATGTCCTCGGCGCATTTGGTCAAAGCCCCCCGCGCGGACATGGACATGGACGCGACGCGGCTTGCAAACCCGGTCAGACCAAAGATTTCGGGCGTCAGGTCGCGCTGCGCGAAGGACCGCCAGGACAGCCACACCCGCGTTTTCGGCGCGGGCCACAGGGCCTGACCGACGTCGTAATGGCCCGAGGCCCAGTGCCCGATCCGCTCGGCCACGAAATCCGGCCAGTTGATGTCGGACACCTCTTCCGCGAGGTCCGCAATCGTCGGCAGCGTCTTGGGCGCGGCGGGCTCTTGCGACATGGCCGCGATGAGGTCTTCGACCGACGCTTGCAGTTCCGGCACCTCGGCGAGACCGGCTTCAAGGTCACCGATGCTCAGGTCATGGGCGTCCAGCTTGGCCTTGAAATGCGCCCGTTCCGGCACCGTACGGACACCCGCCACCCGCGCCAGACGCGCGGCGGCCATTTGCAGGGGTTCACCCGCCTGTCCCACGTAGGGGTTCACCGCGACCGTGGCGTCGAGCGCCCAAAGCGGCGGGATGTGGGAGGCGGCGGTTTTCGCGCCCGCCATGATCTCGAGCGCGGGGCCAGAGAACCGTTCAACCATCGTCAGCATATCAAATACTCCTGTTCTCTGGATTACCGGGACCGCGCGGCCCAGCCGCCGGTCACCCGGTCAAACACCGCGTTGAGGTAGAACCCGTTCGACAGATGCACGCGAAGGCCCTGCGCGGACGGATGTGTCGCCCAATTCGGGAAGGTGGCCTGCGCCAGTGCGACGGCACCAAAGCTCAGGATCGTCAGTACCATGAGCGCCCATTCCAGCGGGCCGGGTGCCGGTGTCGCCGGCAGGGCCCCCGCGGTCACCCAGATCGCCATGGACTGCAGCGCAAAGTAGCTGAGTGTGGTCGCGACCGAGTAAAGCGCCATACGCCGCGTCAGAACCTCGGGGGCGGCATCGGCCAGACCTTGCGCCAGCAGATAGGCCACACCCATGACCAAAACCGCGCCAAGGGCGATGGCCTGGGCCGACTTCCCGTCGATGCCCAAGAGCAGGCCGATTGTCCCGTAAATCGCCAGTGCGATCGCAAACGCCTTCAACACAGCTTTGCCGTTCGGGATAGCGACCGGACCGGGACGCCGGATTGAGTTGACCTGTGCCACAGCACCGCCCGAAGCAAGGAAGGCGTGCGCCTTGTAAAGCGAGTGCGCAACGATGTGCAGAAGCGCGAGCGGGAAAAGTGCCAGACCACACTGCATGATCATGAAGCCCATCTGAGCCACGGTGGACCACGCGAGCGACGTCTTCACCGAAGGCTGGGTCAGCATCACGAGACCGCCAAAGAGCGCTGACACACCACCGATCATCACAAGGATAGACAAAATACCGGGCGCGAGCAGCAACACATCTGCGAACCGCATCAGCAGGAACCCACCGGCATTCACAACACCCGCGTGCAAAAGCGCAGACACCGGCGTCGGGGCTTCCATCACTTCGGTCAGCCATCCGTGCGTCGGGATTTGCGCCGACTTGAACAGGGCAGAGATCGCCAGAAGCGCCACGGCGACAATCGCCGCTGTTCCGCCCTCACCGGCACGTGCCGCATCGAGGATCGTCGCGATATCCGCCGTGCCATAGGCCGATGCCAGCGCGAAAGCGCCCGCAATCAGACCGACGTCAGACGCCGCCGAACAGATCGCCTTTTTCCGCGCGGCCCGCTGCGCCGCTGCACGTTCGGGATATGTCAGGAGCAACCGGTTGACACAGATGCCAACCGCACCCCAACCGATAATGAGCTGGATGAGATTGCCCGAGGTGACCAGAAGCAAAACCGAGGCCAGACCAAGGCTCAGCCACCCCAGAAACCGGGTCTGCTGTGCCTCGCCATCGGTATAGGTGATTGCGAACCGCATCACGATCCAGCCGATGAAGCTTACCAGCATGAGCATCGTGACGCTGACGGCATCGATCCGGGCGGACAGCCCCATATCCGAAGCGCCAAGCAATGCGCTGGTTGCCGGACCCGATGTGAGCAAGACGACCAGGGAAATGACCGAGACTGCAAGTGCCCCAAGGCCCGCATATTCGCCGATGCGCAACTGCGCAGAGCCGCGCGCCATATCGGTGCGCATGTAGATCAGGCCAACCAAGGCAAAGATCGCCGGTGCCAGCAGTGGAAGTGCAGTGATCATGGTGCGAGACCCCTCTCGTTGCTCATGTCGTAAAGGGCAAGTAGCGCAGGAGGTGTATTAATAAAAATACATTGTTTGATGATTTTCGTTCTATTAATGTGAACGAATGAGCGATCTCAACTATCATCACCTGCGGTATTTCTGGGCCGTTGCGCATGACGGCAACCTCACTCGCACAGCGGAACGCATGAACCTCTCGCAATCGGCCCTTTCGGCGCAGATCAAACAGCTCGAAGGCCGTTTGGGTCAGGCTCTGTTCGAACGTCGTGGCCGCGCGCTGCATCTCACGGAGGCCGGTCGGATCGCGCTGGACCATGCAGACACCATCTTTGCCACGGGCGAGGAATTGCTCGACACGCTGCGTGAAAGCGCACGCCCCGCCCGCGCCTTGCGCGTCGGTGCCCTGTCGACGCTGTCTCGCAACTTTCAGCTATCGTTCCTGAAGCCTGTTCTGGGGCGTCCTGACGTGGAGGTCATTTTGCGGTCGGGCAGCGCGCCCGAGCTCTACGCCGCTCTGGATAGCCTGAACCTTGACGTGCTCCTCACCAATACCCCGCCCGCCCAGGACGCGCTGACGTCTTATGTGACGCAGAAGCTGGCAGACCAGACCGTGGGTCTCTTCGGGACGAAGGACCGCGTGTCGGGCAACCAGCCGCTGGAACAGTTGATCGCAGAGCACCCCCTCATCCTGCCTACGCGCGAGACGCAAATCCGCGCCGGCTTTGACGCCCTCCTGCGCCGTGTCCGGGCCACGCCCCGGATCGCAGCCGAGATCGACGACATGGCAATGATCCGTCTTCTCGCGCGGCAAGGCACCGGTCTGGCCGTTGTACCGCCGATTGTCGTGCAGGACGAACTGAAACGGGGTGAGCTGAAACAGGCGGCGATGCTGGACCTGCACGAGCTGTTCTACGCCGTCACGCTGAACCGCCGTTACCCGAACCCGCTTCTGGCGGAATTGCTGGATGTCTCAAACACCTAGGAAATGATCTCGAACTTCGTGACGTCCACCATACCCCGATCGGTGATCTTGAGCGCGGGAATGACAGGCAAGGCAAGGAAGGCCAGCTGCAAAAAGGGTTCCTGCAAGGTAACGCCAAGGCTTTTTGCGGCCGCCCGCAGATCGATGAGTTTGTCGCGGACGGTTTCAAACGGCTCAAGGCTCATCAAGCCAGCCACCGGAAGGGCCAGTTCTGCGAGGACTTGCCCACCCTTCGCCACCACGAACCCACCCTCGATCTCGGTCAGGCGATTGGCGGCCAAGGCCATGTCGTCGTAGTCTACACCGACGCATGCAATATTGTGATGGTCATGGCATACCGTTGAGGCGATGGCCCCGCCCTGCAGGCCAAAGCCTTTGACGAAACCGGTGGCGATGTTGCCATTCTTGCCGTGCCGTTCGACAACCGCGATGCGGACAAGGTCACGGGCGGCGTCCGGCCTTTTGTCGCCATCTTCTACCGCGATGGTTTCGTGCAGATGCTCGGTGAGGATCTTGCCCTCCAGAATGCCGATCACGTCCGTCGTCTCGCGGTTGGCTTTGGCGCGGAAATCTGCGGGGGTCACTTTTGGCGCCTTGACCGAGTGTCGCGCGACAGGGTCAGTCGTCTTGCGGCGTGCAAAGGCGTCCATAGTGGCCTCGACACCGGCGCAGAACACACGTTGCACGTCGCATGCTTCAAGTGACCGCAGGACAACGATATCCGCCCGCTTGCCAGGCGCGATCAGACCGCGATCCTTGAGCCCAAAGGCTTCTGCCCCTGACAACGACGCCGCCCGATAGGCCGCGAGCGGCGCGGTGCCTTTGGCGATCAGGGTGCGGATCATGTGATCCAGATGCCCCTCCTCCGCGATATCGAGCGGGTTGCGGTCATCGGTGCACAGACACATGTACGGCGCGGTCCGTTCGGTCAGCAAAGGCTGCAACGCGGTCAGGTCCTTCGACACAGACCCTTCGCGGATCAGAACCCGCATCCCCTTCTGCAGTTTTTCCCGCGCCTCCTCCGCCGTGGTCGCTTCATGCTCGGTCGATATCCCGGCGGCGATGTAGGCATTCAGATCCTGCCCGCTCAACTGCGGGCAATGGCCGTCGATATGGCCGCCGTCGAAGAGCGCCAGCTTCCGCATCACCTCGGGGTCGCGAAAGATCACGCCGGGGTAATTCATGAATTCAGCCAGTCCGATACCGGACGGATGATGCATGAGCAGCGCCAGATCCTCGGCCGACAGGGTAGCGCCAGCGGTCTCCATATGGGTCGACGGCACGCAGGACGACAGCTGCACGCGAATGTCCATCAAAGTATGTCGGCTGGCCTCCTGAAAATACCGGATGCCCTCGGCCCCGATGACATTGGCAATCTCATGCGGGTCGCAAATCGCGGTGGTCACCCCGTGCGGCGCAACGCATCGATCAAATTCGAACGGCGTAACCAGAGAGCTTTCGATGTGCAGATGCGTGTCGATGAAGCCGGGCACGAGGATGTGGCCAGACACATCGATCTCTTGTGTGCCCGCGTAGGTGCCGGATGTGCCTGCGATGACCCCGTCACACAGGGCGACGTCTCCGTCCATCAGATCGCCCGTGACGAGGTCAAGAACCTGTCCACCCTTCAGAACCAGATCGGCGGGCATGTCACCACGGGCGACCGCGATACGGCGTTCAAGTTTGGTCATGTCTGCCACGGGGGTGTCCTTGTCTTTCAGGTGCGTCTCTTCGAGGATCACGTTAGCGAAAACATGAAAGATCGCCAAAGCAGGAAACGACGCATCCCGTTTCTTCGCGGGGTGAGTCGCTTAGAAGACGGGCACAGGCCTGCGGCGTGAGCGTTTCCGGATTTAGTCGGCATACAACGGCATACCGGATCAATTTGTCACACCCACTATTTGGTACATGCCACTGGGGCGACCTGTCGCATTTGCGCGATTCGCCCGAAAATTGAGCAATTGAAGATTTGTGGCTTTTGAAGAAGTTACGTTGCGTCCTGTAATTTTGTTTTCAGCTTTGCGGAATAGTCTGAAAATATTTTACAGCTAACCTCATGATTTATATTTACTTATTTATTTGTTTTCACAGCCCTCTATGATCGTGGTCGAGCGGCGATAACGCATCTGTGATCGCTATTTTCCGCCCGATGGGACCGGGTGATGCGAGGGAGACCCAGATTATGAAAGACCTACCTACAACCGACGCGGGCGACACGGTGTACCCGCCATCTTCGGAATTGGTATCGCGCGCCCATGTTGATGCGGCGCGTTATGAGGAGATGTATGCGCGGTCGGTGAGTGACAGTGAGGGGTTCTGGGCCGAGCAGGCGGAGCGTCTGGACT